>NZ_JBITKV010000006.1:0-599936 GCF_044461365.1 Amycolatopsis sp. NPDC049868
ACGCTCGACTGGGACACCCCAGCCGAGCGCCTCACTACACTCCTCACCCAAACCAGTTGATCACCCGTGTTGCAACGACCCCTGAAATCCGCCCCTTGTGCTAGACGCAAGGAAGGGGGCCTTCATGTACTCCGGCCGACCGATGTCTTCACGGGCTTCGAGTCACCAGATGGCGTTCCACTCGTGCCCAATGATCTCCCCGAAAACCCTTGTGGCGTAGCCCTTTCTGTGCCTCGTCAGGCCGGGTTCCCGACGGTCGCGATGTTGCGCGAGAAAGAATTTTATGGCCTGCACCAGAGGTGTTTATGGTCGATTCATGGAGTGGAAATTTCAGACGGCCGAAGAGCTCGCGACCGCTTTGCGCGCCGGTGAGGTGACCTCGGCGGAACTGACCGACGAGGCGATCGCCCGGATCGAGCGGGACGACAAGGCGATCAACGCGATCTGTGTGCCGGATTTCGACCGGGCGCGGGCCGCCGCACGCGATGCAGACCAGGCGCGGGCCCGCGGCGAGGACCGGCCGCTGCTCGGTATCCCGGTGACGGTCAAGGAGTCCTTCAACATGACCGGGCTGCCCACGACCTGGGGCATGCCGCAGCATCAGGACTTCGTGCCCGCCGAGGACGCGGTGCAGGTGTCGCGGCTCAAGGCCGCCGGGGCGGTGGTGCTCGGCAAGACCAACGTGCCGTTGGGGCTGCAGGACATCCAGACCTTCAACGAGTTCTACGGCACCACGAACAACCCGTGGGATCACGACCGCACCTCGGGTGGGTCGTCCGGCGGATCGGCGGCTGCCCTGGCGTCCGGATTCGGTGCGCTGTCCATCGGCTCCGACCTCGCGGGCTCGTTGCGCACCCCCGCGCATTTCTGCGGTATCTACGCGCACAAACCGACGGTCGGGCTCGTGGCGACCCGCGGCATGATCCCGCCTCCGGCGCCCGCCTTGCCGGTGGACCTCGACTTGGCCGTCGCCGGTCCGATGGCGCGTACCGCCCGCGACCTCACGCTCCTGCTCGACGTCATGGCCGGGCCGGACCCGCTGACGCACGGGATGGCGTATGACGTGAAGCTGCCGCCCGCGCGGCATGAGCGGCTCGGCGACTTCCGGGTTCTGGTGATCGAGGATCATCCGCTCATTCCGACCGGGGCCGCCGTGCGGGCAAGCGTGAACCGGGTGGCAGACGCCCTTGTCGAGGGTGGGGCCCGTGTCGAGCGGTACAGCCCGTTGCTGCCCGACCTGACCGAGTCCGCGACGCTCTACATGCAGCTGCTGTTCTCCAGCACTGTCGCGCGTTTTCCCGTCGAGGCGTACGAGCAGCTGCAGGCCGCCGCCGCCGCGCTGAGCGCGGACGATCGGAGCCTCGACGCGGCGCGGCTACGCGCCATGGTGTACACCCACCGCGACTGGCTGGAGGTGTACAACCATCGCGAGCGGCACCGCCACGACTGGCGGCGGCTGTTCGCCGAGTTCGACGTGGTGGTGTGCCCGATCACGCCGACCCCCGCGTTCCCGCACGACCACGACCCCGATCTGCCGGGACGCCGGATCGACATCGACGGCGTCGGTCATCCCTACTTGGACCAGCTCGTCTGGGCGGGCGTGGCCACCATGCCCGGTCTGCCCGCCACCGCCGTGCCGACCGGCCGGTCCGCCGAGGGCCTTCCGGTGGGAGTTCAGCTCATCGGTCCGGCGTTCGAGGACCGCACCCCGCTGCGGCTGGCCGAACTGCTCGAGCAGACGATCGGCGGCTTCCAGGAGCCGCGGTAACTAGATCTCGTCCCAGGGATTGCTGTCGTACGCTTCGGCGAGGATCCGGCTCGTCTCCGGAGCGTACGACAGCACGACGTCGTCGACCGACGCCACCGGCCAGCCGACCGACTCCGAATTGGTCAGGAACATGGCATCGAACCCCGGCAGGTCGGCGGGGCGGACGTCGCGGACCTCCTGCGGGATCCCGTTCCGTTCCAGGCCGCGTCGCACGAGCTGCTGGGTGATGCCGTCGAGCACCGGGGCCTGCGGCCAGACCACCGTGCCGCCGTCGAGGAACCCGACGTTCCAGATCGACGCCTCGCTGACCCTGCCGTCGTAGTCGACGAACAACGCGTCGTCGTATCCGGCCAGCTTCGCCTCACGCGTGTGGTGGAGAAGCCCGAACGTGCCGACGTGCTTGACCTCCGGAAGCACCCGTTCGTAGCGCACGGACCGCAGGCGCAGCGGCGTCATCTCGTGCTCTCGGGGCGGCCCGGTCCGGACGAGGACATCCGGCGCCGCGGGCGCGCCGGGATCGGACCAGTCCATCGCGCGGGAGAAGATCAGCACCCGCACCGACAGCGCGTCCTCACCCCGGACGGCCTGCCGCACGTACGCGCGCACCGCGTCGGTGTCGAGGTCGCTGCCGAACATGCGCCGCGTGCTCGCCACGAGACGGCGAAGATGGACGTCCAGGCCGCGGACCTTGCCGTCGCGGACCTGCATCGCGGTGAAGTGGCCATAGCCGAACGCGCCCGCCAGGTCTTCCGACCGGGCGGGCGCGCCGTTGAGCTCCAGCTTCATGTCAGGCGTTGACCGTGACGCCGGTGAACTTGACCTCGGTGTTCGGCGGGCCGGTGCCGTCGCCGTTGCCCGCCTGCGCGTTCGCGCCGGCCTTGGCGACCTTGTCGAGCACCTTCAGGCCCTCGTCGGAGATGCTGCCGAAGACCGAGTAGTCCGCGGGCAGTTCGGCCTCGCCGTAGACCATGAAGAACTGGCTTCCGCCGGAGTTCGGCTGCTGCGTCTTCGCCATCGCGAGGATGCCGCGGCCGTACTTGATCTCCTTGAACGCCTCGTCCGGCATCGTGTAGCCCGGGCCGCCCATACCGCTGGCCTCGGGGTCACCGCACTGCAGCATCTGCAGGCCGGTGGTGCCGAGCCGGTGGCACTTGGTGTCGTTGAAGTAGCCCTGCTGGGAAAGGCTGATGAAGCTCTGCACCGCGCACGGGGCGAGCGCCCGGTCCAGCGTCAGCGGGATGTCGCCCGCGGTGCTCTTCAGCACGACGTTCACCGTGCCGTTCGAAGAGACGTCCTTGCCTTCCGGCTTGTTCACCTTCTTCGAAGCCGGCTTGGCGGTGTCGTCCTTGTAGTCGCAGGCCACCGGGTTCGCCAGCGGCGTCGGCCGCTTCGGCATCGGAGTGCGCTCCGTGGGGATGGTGACCTCGGGGGTCGGAGGAGCCGAGCTCGGGGAAGCGTCGGAGGCGGCATCGTCACCACTGCTACTGCTGACGATCCACCACACCGCGCCCGCCACGATGGCGACGACGCCGACGACCGCCACCGAGCCGACGATCCTGCGCCGCTTGGCCTGTTCGGCCCGTCGCACGATCTGTCGCTCGAGCTTGCGCTTCGCGGCTTCGCGGCGCTGCTGGTTGGTCGGCACCCGCCCTCCCGGTTTCCACTCGATGTCACACGTCTGAGGTAGCGGGAGTCTATTGGCACAGCCTGTGAGGCCCCCGTACAGGGGCCGCTAGGCTTACTTGATCGTGATCAGGGCCATCCCGTCACCTGTTCGGCGGAAGATCTGAGGAGGCGTTTCGTGCTGGTTGTCGGTTTTCCGACAGGCCCCCTCGAAGCCAACTGCTACCTGCTCGCGTCCGAGGACGGCGGTGAGTGCGTGATCGTCGATCCCGGAGAGGAGGCCGCCGAGCCGCTCGGGACCGCGCTCGCCACGCACGGCCTGACGCCGGTCGCGATGCTCGCCACCCACGGCCACCCCGATCACGTCGCTTCGGCCGGCGAGGTCGGTGCGCGCCACGGAATACCTCTCTATCTGCACGAGGCGGACCGGCCACTCCTCGGCCAGGACGCCGGTCAACGGAAGGACGGGATCGTGTCACTCGTCGATGGCCCGCTGAGGCTGGCCGGGCTGGAGATCACGGTGTCCGGCACACCGGGTCACACCGCCGGTTCGGTGGTCTTCGGGCTGACCTCCGCCGAGGGCGGCCGGATCGTGCTCACCGGGGACAGCCTGTTCGCCGGTTCGATCGGCCGGTCTTCCGGTGACGGCGGTGAGCTCGTGCGGTCCCTCGGTGCCAGGGTGATGACGCTGCCCGATGACACCGTCGTCCTCCCGGGCCACGGTCCGGCCACCACGATCGGCCAAGAGCGGGCGGCGAACCCGTTCCTGGCCGGGACGGGCGCGTGATGACCGAGCCCACCGGGACCCCGGAGACCCCCGAACGTCTCCCGCTGTTCCACGACGACCCCAAGCTCCGTCGCAAACGCGGCTGCTCCAGCGTCGCCGGCGTCGTGATCTTCGCGGCCGCGTTCGGCGGGATCGCCGGCCTGATCGGTGGTGAGATCGCCGGGCTCGTGGTCGCCGGGGTGATCGCGCTGCCGCTGCTGTACGTCATGTTCTACAACCTGCGCCGCCGGGTTTGGCTCGAAGGCGACACGCTTATCGTGCGGACCTGGGGTGTGCGGCGGATCGACCTGACCGCGGCCGAGCGCATCGACCTGGTGATCAGCGACGTGCGCGGTACCCGGACGGTCAGCCTGCTGGTCAACGCGGGCAAGCGCCGCAAGGTCGCGAAGGTCGACCTGGCCGTGTACTCGGGCGCGGGCGGCCGGGAACTGGGCATCCTGCAGCTGCGCAAGCTGGCGAACGCTTTGCTGAACAACACCGACGCGAACGGTCTCGTGTTCTCGGAACTGCTGGTGGCGCAGCTGAAATCGGAGGCGCGCGGTGACGCGGCGGCGGAGCGGCCGCTCTACCGGCTGGCCTCGGCGGCGCCCGCCGGGAAGTACATCCAGCGGTTCACGATGGAGGCGGTCAGCCGGTTCGTGGCGACCCTGGACTGAGCGGGGCGAGACCGCGCCGAGTGTCATGAAAGGGTCGTTCAGGACATTTTCCGTCCTGAACGACCCTTTCATGACATTTGACCCGGGCGGGCGCCCGCGGTCTCCAGCTTTTCCAGCCGGGTCTTGATCTCCTCCAGCTGGTAGACGATCTCCGGCAGCTCTCCCGCGGCGAAAGTCGCCAGCCGCTCCGAGTGCTTGAGCGTCGCCCGTACGTCGTCGAGCGCGGCGGCGATCTTGGGAACCGCCTCGACGGCTTCGAGTGTCGAGACGAGCACGCGCCGCGCGACGGCGGTCAGCTGTCTCGGGACGGCGAACGCGGCGTCGAGAACGTCGAACATGGCCCCTCCGATCACGCGGCGAACCTCGGGTGCGGCCTCTTCGTACCCGACTCCGGCCCGTGATCGCGCGGTGGGCTCGCGCTTTGGGGCGCTTGTGGCTACAGGGACTCTTGGGGCTCTCGCGAGGCGATCAGCGCGGCCAGCACGGTGGTGACCGGGACCGCCGCGACGATGCCGACGCTTCCGGCCAGCGTCCGCACGATCTCCTGGGCGATCTCCTCCGCGCCGAGGATCGAGCCGAGCCCCACCCCCGAGAGCGAGGTGTACAGCAGCACCGGCAGCGCCGCGCCCGCGTACGCCATCACGAGCGTGTTGACCGCCGAGCCGACGTGATCGCGCCCGATCCGCAGGCCCGCGCCGTACAGCTCACGCCAGCCGAGTGCCGGGTTCGCCCGCCGCAGTTCCCACACCGCGCTCGTCTGCGTCACCGTGACGTCGTCCAGTACACCGAGCGCGCCGATCACGACACCCGCCAGCAGCAGTCCCCGGGCGTCGATCCCGTGCCCGAGCGAGCCGATCAGCTGGGAGGTGCTGTCGTCGAGCCCCGTCAGCGACGCGGCGGCCGAGAAGATCGCCGACAGGACGCCGATCAGGACCAGGCTCACCAGGGTGCCCAGCACCGCCACGGAGGTTCTCGCGGACAGCCCGTGCGTCAGGTACAGCGCGACGAACATGATCGCGCCCGCGCCCGCGATCGCCACCAGCAACGGACTCTCGCCGGCCAGGATCGAAGGCAGCACGAAGAGCGCCAGCACCAGGAAACTCAGCCCGAGCGCGATCAGCGCGGCGAGCCCCTGCCAACGGCCGAGGACGATCACCGCGAGCGCGAACAACCCGGCGAGCAGCAACAGCGGCGTACCCCGCTGGAAGTCGACGATCTGGAACGACGCGGGGTTCGCGACGTCGCCGCCGTTGTAGGACAGCACCACGTCGTCGCCCGCGGCGAACCGCGGCGTGCTCGGCTCGATGGGCAGCGTCAGCTTCAACGGCTTCCCGGACGCGGGTCCGTCGGTCATCGTGAGCTCGCTGGTGAGACACGGCTTCGCGTCCGGCGGCGGCTCGCCGACCTGTACCTGTCCTTCGGCCAGGCACGGTCCGGTGATCGTCCCGGTGACCGTCGCGCTCACCGGGGTCCCTTGGGGGAAGACGCTTTTCGCCGGTTCCTTGCCCCACGGATAGAGGAAGACCATTCCGGCGACGGTCGCGACGGCGAGCGGGATCAGCAGCCACATCAGCAGCAGCCGGACCCGGCGCGACGCGGGCGCCGCCGGTCCGTGACCGTGCGAGTGCCCGTGGCCGACCGGCTCGGGTTCGGGCTTCGGTTCGGCGGCGCGACGTCTGCCCGGCTCGGCCGGTCGCGGCCGCTGAGCCGGTGGGCGGGGGCGCCGCGTGCCTTCGGGCGGCGGCGTCCGGCGCGGCGAACGGGACGTTCCGGGCGAACGATCGGACGGGGCGTCCGTTACCCGGCGAATCGGGCCGGTGTCGTCGTCGGAGATGTCGCGGCGGTTCACCCGCACATCCTCCACAGTGCATGCCGAGTCCCGCACACGGCCTAGGCAATCTCTCTCAAAAGCGCGCTATCGGGTTTCCGTAGCCGGGCCGTGGCATCGACATGACCACTCACTCAACCGTGTCAGCGGCCCACCTCCGCAATCCCGAGGCCTCCGGCCGAAAAGAAACGCGCGCGCGTGTCCTCACCCACCCGGTCAACCTCAGTTTGGGAGACACCTCCTAGCCGAACGCCTGCCGAAGGTGGACACGGCGATAGGCCGAAGGCGGGGTGTCGAAATGGTCGAGGAAGGCTTGGCGAAGTGTCTCGGTGGAGCCGAAACCGCATCGCCTCGCGATCGAGGACAGTGGAAGTTCGGTGCCGCACAACAGTTTCGCCGCGTTCTCGGTCCTCGCCGCCCGCACGTACCTGCTGGGTGTGGTGCTCAGGTGCGCGTCGAACAACCTGGTCAGCTGCCGGGTGCTGATCCCGGCCCGCTCGGCGAGGACGGTGGTGCCGAGATCACCGGCGAGGTGCTCGGCGACGTACGCGGTGATGTCGCGGACCAGCCGGTTCTCCGGCGGCGGACCGGACAGGAACATGCTCACCTGCGCCTGGTTGCCCGGCCGCTGCAGGTAGGTCACGAGCATCCGGGCGACCTCCCTGGCGAGGCTTGGACCGTGGTCCTCCTCGACGAACGCGAGGGTGAGGTCGATCCCGCTGGTTACCCCCGCCGCCGTGTAGACGTTGCCGTCGCGCACGTACAGCGGGACCGGGTCGACGTTCACCTGGGGGTAGTTCGTCGCGAGCCGGTTCGCGAACCGCCAGTGGGTGGTGGCGCGGCGGCCGTTGAGCAGCCCGCACGCGGCGAGCACGGTGGCGCCGGTGCAGACGGAGGCGACACGACGGCTCCGCTGCGCGAGCCTGCGGATGTGGGTGACGAACCTGGCGTCCGCGGCGGCGGCCTCGTGGCCGGTGCCGCCCGCGACGATCAGCGTGTCCAGTTCGCCGGTGATCTGGTCGAGCCGGTGCTGTGCCTGCAGGGTCAGCCCGGACTCGCAGCGGATGCCGCGTCCGTCGACGCTGGCGAGCATGATCTCGTACCCCGGCTTGCCGCCGAGTTTGGTCGCGGCGTCCAGGACGTCCGACGGACCGGCGATGTCGAGCAGCTCGGCGTTGCTGTAGCCGACGATCAACACTCGTCTGGGTGAACCCGGCATGATCGAACGCTACCAGTAGTGCCCGGCCGTCGGACGTTGTTCGCAGGAATCCGGACATCGGGGCCACCGCGGGCCCGTCCCTGCGACACCGTTGTCCCCATGACAGACGACAAGAAGACGATCGCGTTCGTGGTGTACCCGGGGATGACCCCGCTCGACATGGTCGGGCCGCTGACCGTGCTGGACGGGATGGCGAGCACGACGCAGGAGTACCGGACGGTCGTGGTCGGCGAGACGAAGGACCCGGTCACCACGGACAACCCCTTGAAGCTCATGGCGACCCACACCTATGACGAGGTCCCGTCGCCGTACGCGCTGCTCGTGCCCGGCGGCGCCGCGCCGACGCTGAAGGCGCTCTCCGACGAGAAACTGGTCGGATACCTGCGCGGCGCCGCGGCGAACGCGGAACTCGTGACCTCGGTGTGCACGGGATCGCTGTTGCTGGGGCAAGCCGGGCTGTTGAAGGGCCGGAAGGCCACGACGCACTGGATGTTCCGTGAGCTGCTGGGCGCGTTCGGCGCGGAACCGGTCGCCGAGCGCTGGGTCGAGGACGGGAACGTGATCACCGCCGCCGGGGTGTCGGCGGGGATCGACCTCGCGCTGCACCTGGTCGAACGGCTCGCCGGCGCCGAGATCGCCCGGACGATCCAGTTCGTCATCGAGTACGACCCGGAGCCGCCGCAGGGGCCGCTGGACTGGTCGAAGCGTCCGTACGGGGATCTCAAGCCCTTGCTGGAGCACACGCTGAACGAGGCACTCGCGGACGAACCCGAGTTGCGGGACCGGCTCCTCGCGCACACCGGGAAATAAGGGGGACGGCCATCCGGGTGAGAAATCGCCGACTCGGGGACAGCACCGGGTTACATTCGGGTCATCCGTCCAGGTGATAGGTGGTTCGTGGAGTTCAAGGTGCTCGGCCCGCTCGCGGCCTCGGTCCCGCTGCCGTCGGCGGCTCAGCCCCGTCGGGTGCTCGCGGTGCTCCTGACCCGGCCGAACGAGTTCGTCCACCGGGACACCCTCGTGGACGAACTCTGGCCGCAGGGACCGCCGTCGAGTGCAGCGGCGGTCGTGCAGATGGCGGTTTCCAAGCTGCGCAAGGCGTTGTCACCCGGCGTGCCGGTGGACGATGAGCGGCAGCGGCTGCGGTCCGGCCGGAGCGGCTACCGGCTGACGGTGGCGGAGGGGGAGCTGGACGTCACCCGTTTCTCGGAACTGACGGCCGCGGCCGCGAGGGCGACCGGTGACGAACGCAAGGCGTTGCTCGAACGGGCGCTGGGGTTGTGGCGTGGCAGGGCCTTCGCCGACGTGCCGGTCGGTCCGCTGGTGGAGGCCCATCGGCTGTGGCTGGAGGACCGGCGTTGTTCGGTACTTGGCAAGCTCGTGGAGCTGGAACTGGCCGCCGGTGACCACAAGGCGGTCGCGGACCGGCTGGGACCGGAGCTGGCCGCCCGGCCGGGCGACGAACGGCTCGCCGGATGGCTGGCCGAGGCGTTGCACGGTCTCGGTCGGCGGGACGCGGCGCTGGCCGTCCTCGACCGCTGCCGCCGGGCGCTGTGGGAACACGCTGGCGTTTCGCCTGGGGACGACCTGCTCGCGGTCCACCGCCGGATCGCCGGAACCGGCTGGTCGGCGGGCGGCGCGCCGTGCGGGCTGCCCGCCGCGACGCCGGATTTCATCGGCAGGGCGGCAGAGCTGGCGGAAGTGGGGCGCGCGTTGCGGACTTCCGCGCCGATCGTGCTGCACGGGGCGGCGGGAACGGGGAAGAGCGCGCTGGCCGTCCAGGCCGCGTGGCGTGTGCGCAAGCGGTTCCCGGACGGCCAGCTTGTCGCCGACCTGCGTGAACCCGGTGACGTCCTCGCCGGGTTCCTTCGCGCGCTCGGGCTTGCGGAAGCGGAACTCCCCGCGGACCGGGCGGGGCTGCTCTCGTTGTGGCAGAGCCATTCCGCCGACCGGCGGCTGCTGGTGATCCTCGAGAACGGCCGGTCCGAAGCCGAGGTGCGGCCGTTGCTGCCGAGTGGTCCCGGCTGCGCGACGATCGTCACGACGCGGCGGCGGCTGGCCGGCCTCGTCGGCGCCAGGCCGGTGGAGGTCGGGGCGCTGTCCTACGAGGACGCGCGGATGCTGCTCGGTGAGATCGCCGGAGAAGCCCGATTGTCCGCCGAACCCGACGCCGTCCGCCGGGTGCTGGCCTGCTGCGACGGTCTTCCACTGGCGGTGCGGGCGGCGGGGATGAAGCTGCTGCAGCGGCCTCGGCTGAGCGTCGCCGAGTTCGCGACCCGGCTGGAGAACGAGCGGCTGCGCCTCGACGAGCTCGCCTCCGGTGACCTGGCCGTCCGGCCGGTGCTCGCCGAATCCCTCGCCGAGCTGTCGGCGCGTCAACGGAATTCCCTGCGGCTGCTCGGTTTTCCCGGCGCCACCGGGATCGCCGACTGGTTCGCGACGGCCATGCTGGGCTGC
This sequence comes from Amycolatopsis sp. NPDC049868, assembly GCF_044461365.1. Classification (NCBI taxonomy): domain Bacteria; kingdom Bacillati; phylum Actinomycetota; class Actinomycetes; order Pseudonocardiales; family Pseudonocardiaceae; genus Amycolatopsis; species Amycolatopsis sp. NPDC049868. The sequence continues at coordinate 10,339 of NZ_JBITKV010000006.1, forward strand.
CCGCCCCGCGAGGCGGCGGAACTGCTCGACGAACTCGTGGACGACCACCTGCTTCGTGCCGAACCGGATCAGGCGGGGTCCCTCCGGTACCGGCTGCCGGGGCTGATCCGGCTCACGCTCCGGGAACCGCCGGATCCCGCGGCCCTCAGACGCGCGCTGACGGTGATGGCGGCGTTGGCCGAACACGCTTCCGCCGCGCTCGGCGCCGGATACCCGCCGTCACGGCGCGCGGACGTCCCGGCGGCCGTTTCGGACCGCGTCGCGGCCGACCCGGTCGGCTGGCGGGCCGCGGAAACCGCGAATCTCGCACTTGCCGTCCGAACCGCGAAGAATCACGGCTGGACCGGGTTGGCCATGCGGCTGGCCGACGCCTACAGCGATCTCGTCGGCCCCAGGAAAGGCGGTTTTCCCGCCTGGCTCGGGTTCGGGATCGTGCGTGATCGCCTCGATCTCCCCGCGGAGGCGGAGAAACTGCTGAAGCTCGGGCATGCCCACGCCGACGCGGGGGACTTGGCCCGGGCGAGGACCAGTTTCTCGTTGGCGGAGACCAGGTTCCGTTCCGTGGGCGATCAACCGGGCACCGGGGCCGCGCTCATCGCGCTCGCCGACGTCGACGCGGACTCCGGCCGGACCGATGCGGCGGTCCACGCGCTGCGGGAAGCACTGGACCTGTTGCGGGACTGTGGTGACCTCGCCGGGCAGGCGATGGCGTCGGCCCAGTTCGGCTCGCTGTGGGACGACCTCGGCGACTTCTGCCGGGCGAAGGAATGCTTCGACGCGAGCCTGCTGCTTTCACTTCATTGCGAAGACGGGCACCAGCACGACCGGTCCGCCAAGCGGTACGCCGACGTCCTGCGACGGAACGGCCGCGTGGACGAGGCCGGCACGCTGCTGACGAGTGCCCTGATCGGCACGCGCAGCTCGCGTGAACGCCATTGGGAGGCGCACGTCCTCCGGAGCCTCGGTGATCTCCACGCGAAAACCGGCGACGCGGGGGAGAGCGAACGATGCCTTTCGCGGTCGCTCGAACTGTTCGAGGACGTCGGGCACCGCCACGCCGCCGCCTACACGCATCGAAGCTTCGGCGAATCCTTGCGTCTGGCGGGTGAGCACGGCCGTGCCGCCGAGCATCTGAGCCTGGCGATGAGTACCTTCCGTGAACTCGGTGACCGCCGAGGCGGCGGATACGCCCTGCTCAGCTTCGGCCGTCTACGGGCGGACGAAGGCATCGTGTCCGAGGCCGCCGAAGGGCTCCGGACCGCGGCGGGGCTGTTCCGGGAGCTGGGATTCCCGGTGTGGGAACTGCGCGCGCTCCAGGGGCTTTCCACCGTCGACGGGAGCGGACGTCAGCGGGACCGGGCTCGTGAAGCTTTGACGAAGATCCGCTTCGGGGTGACTCCGGCATAGCCCGGCGGGGGACCGGCGGCCACGGCGTTTGGCGAAGTTATGGCGACGGTGTGTTGACTTCTGCTCATGTGAGCGGACTTCGCGCCGCCCCGAATTCGCGGTACTGGGGGTGGCGGCGCGTGCTCGTGGCCGGGTGACGCCTTCAGAGGGCAGGAGGCGTCACCCGGTTCGGAGGGCTGAAGTCCTGCGCCGGGTCGTGAGTGGCGACGACGGTTCTGGTGGAGCCGATGTCGGCGAGTGGGGAGGATTTGGGACGTTCAGTGTCCCTAATCCTCCCCAGTCGGCAGCGAACCCGAGCGCCCCTGCCTAACCGCGGACGTGCAGGATCGCGTCCGCGTCGTTCAGCATCCCTTGGTCGAGCGGGAAGTAACCCTGTCGCGGGGTGGGATCGGTCCGGACGGTCGCGGGCGGGACGTCGGAGGCGGGGAGCAAGCCCCAAGCCGTGGTGACGTGCTTCTGCAGGAACCCTTCGTAGGTATCGGGCTCCGGCTCCGCTAGCGCTATGTCCTCGCTTCCGCCGAGGCTGGTCGCGACGAAGGTGTAGCGATCGCCGAGCAGCGGCGCCACCAGCGCGCCGGCGGGGAACCAGGTGGTCTCGGTATCGGCGACCCGCATGGTGCTCGCCTGGCGCCGCAGATGGAGGTTGTGGGCGAAGACCAGCGTCCGGCCGCGACGGGCTTCGGCGGCGCGGATGTCCAGCAGGTTCCGCGCCATGAAGGAGTCCCGGGCCGCGACGAGGGGCGCGTAGCGCTCGTGCGGCTCGAGAGGCTCGGCGCATTGCCGGTGGTAACGGAGCAGATCGATCCCCGCCATGAGGTGGATCTCCGCCCGCGACCACGCGTCCGCGTCGGGCTCCCGGGAGCGAAGCGCGGTGAGCAGGTCGGCCGCGATCGCGCGCAGGCGGTAGGCATCGGCCGTGGCACCGGGCGAGGAAGCCGCGTCCATGACGGCTTCCGTGCGGCTCCAGCGTTCGTCGTCGCCTGCCGGGCCGGCGATGTCCACGTCGAGCCCCAGGAAGTCGCGCGCGTACTCAAGGTAGCGCCGAGGGCTGGGCGCGGACGTGTTCTCGGTCTGGGTGTCGAAGCCATGGAACGAAAGGCGCTCCGCGGGAGGCCGGGTTTCGTTGTACTCGCGCATCCACGCGATCAGTCGCCTGTTCGCCTCGACGCCACCGAAGGTGTGTGAGAAGCCTTCGCTCATCGCGAGGTCGAGGGTTCCGGTGCCGTCCTGGACGAAGTCGTTCGCGACGAGCGCGGCCACGCGATCCGTTTCGAGGGCGATCGAGCGGAAGCCGCGTTCGACCAGCTGGGCGAACAGCTCATTGCGGACCTCCGCGAAGACCGGGGTCGCGTGCGTCGGCTCACCCAGTGCCAGCAGGTCGCAGGAGGGGGTCACGAAGTCTCGGATGTCTTGACTCATGAGGTTCAAGCATATCGTTGATGTTCCGGTTGAAACTTGGGTAGCGTTTGCCTGCGTGGTTGGTCCCAAAGCCTCAAACCGTTCGTCAGGTGGCGGCCACCTGCACCCCGCGCGCAGTACGTGAAGGCCCCCTTCACTGCGCTAGACGCAGTGAAGGGGGCCTTCACGTACTTGGCAAGGAGGCCTTCACGGACCGGGCCCGAGGCTGCGGTGCCGCAAGAAATCCACTTCCGAATAACTGGATCCCATTTCGTTCTTCCGCTATAAAGCTTTAAAGAACCCTTCGCACGCGAAGGTGCTTCGCTTGCGAAGTAGCGTTTCGGATAGGTGCGCGAGCGCAAGTTATCAGCAGTTGAGGTGAATCACCGCGTGGCAATCGCCGCGCGGCCGGAGTTCGGCCCTACTTTGTCCCGCATGGTTGAGAAGGATTCGACGGCGCGGACCCGGGAACTGGGCCACCGCATGAAGGCGTTCCGGCAGCGCAGGCACTTCAGCGGAGCCGACGTCAGCCGCCGTAACGGCTGGTTGCAGAGCAAGGTCACGAGGTGGGAACAAGGGCTGCGCGAGCTGTCCGTGGTGGACGCGGCGCTGTATCTCGCGACCTGCGGCGAGGCGGAGCCCGAACGCGATCTGCTGCTGGAGCTGACGCAGCCCGGCGGCGATCTGTACTGGGTCCGGCCGTACTTCGACGAACTCGTCGACCCGATGAAATCCCTGGAGATCCAGGAAAATCTGGCGCACACGCTGGTGCGCTACGAGTCGTTGACACTCCCCGGGCTGCTGCAGACCGAACCGTACGCCCGCACCGCCTTCGAACTGATCGGCAACCGCGACCAGGCTCAGCTGGACAAGATCGTGAACGCCCGGCTGGAACGGCAGCGGCTGCTGCGGCGGGATCGCCCGCCGCGCTGCCGGTTCTACGTGCACGAGCGCGCGCTCCGGTCGGTCGTCGGCGGTCCCCGGATCATGCATGAGCAGCTGCTCCACCTCGTCCTGTCGGCGAACCTGCCCTATTGCTCCATTCGCATCGTCCCCGAAAGCGACGAAGTGGGCAGGGTGATCGAGAATTCGTTCACCATCATGGAATTCACGGAACATCCGGCTGTGGTGTACACGGATTCCTACGCGGCCGGGGTGTTCATCGACGACCGGGTCGCGGTCGAGGCCTATTATTCGCTCGTCGCGAGGTTGGAAAGCGATACCCTGACCGAGGAGAGATCACGGCAAATGCTCGCCGAATGGGCAGACCGGTACGACCGGATGGAGGAATGATCCGTTCAGGGTTTCCCGCTGCCTCCGCGCGGGGTAATCATTCCGGGTAGCCGAGGAGAAGGAGTTCGTGGTGACGAAGACGCAGGGTGGTGCCCCGGTCGCCGAGTCGGAGATCGAGCGGAAGTACGACCTGGCGGCCGACCGGCCCATCCCGCGGCTGGTCCCGGCCGGCCCGGTGACGGACCAGGCCGATCCGAGGGCCGACGTCCTCGACGCCACGTACTTCGACACCACCGACTTCCGGCTCGCGCAGGCGGGTATCACGCTGCGGCGGAGGCTCGGCGGAAGCGACGAGGGCTGGCACCTCAAACTCCCGGTCGGGGAGGACAGGCGAGAGGAACTCCGCCTCCCGCTGGCGGGGAAGCCGGACAAGGTGCCCGGCGCGCTCGCGAAGCTGGTCCGGGCGCACACGCTCGGCGCCGAACTCGTCCAGGCAGCGCATCTGCGCACCGAGCGCACGTCGTACGCCTTGCTCGACGCCGAGGGGCGCGAGCTCGCGACGCTGACCGACGACGTCGTCACCGGCGAGGCGGGTGGGGACAAGGCGCATCTCGACCGCTGGCGGGAGATCGAGATCGAGCTCGCGCCGGGCGCCGATCCCGGAGTGCTCCAAGCCCTGGATCGGGCGGTCGTGGAAGGAGGCGCCGAGCGGTCGAGGTGGCCGTCGAAGCTCCGGCGGCTGACCGACGAGCTCGTGCCCTCGGCCGGTGGAGCTTCGGGCTCGGTACTGGCGGACTACCTCGCCGCGCAGCTGGACGCTCTGCGACGCAACGACATCGGGGTCCGCCGGGACGTCGAGGACGCGGTACATCAGATGCGCGTCGCATGCAGGCGGCTGCGGAGCGGCTTGAGAACCTTCCGTCGCTCGCTCGACGCCGACGTCGCGGTCGGGCTCGCCGAGGAACTCCGCTGGCTCGGTGGCGAACTCGGGCCGGCGAGGGACAGCGAGGTGATGGCAGCACGCCTTCACGACGAGGTCAAGGCGCTTCCGGCCGAACTGGTGCTGGGTAACGTCGAGCAACTGATGATGCGGCACTTCGCGCGCGAGGCCGAAGAGGCCAAGGCGCGCGCCATCCGGGCGCTCGACAGCAAGCGGTACACGAAACTGTTGCGGGCACTGGAAAAGCTCGTCGGCGAACCGCGGAAGATCAAGGACGGCAAGAAGGAACTGCGCAAGGCGGTCGCGCGGTCGGACCGGAAACTGCGCGCCGCCGTGGCCGCGGCGAGTGAGCTGAATCCCGGTGCGGAGCAGGACACAGCCTTGCACGAGGCGCGTAAGAAGGCCAAGCGAGCCCGGTACGCGGCGGACGCGGTCCGGCCGGTGACCGGCAAGAAGCTTCGAAAATGGCGAAAGAACGTCAAGGCGGTGCAAGGCACGCTCGGCGAGCATCACGACATCGTGGTCAGCCGGGAGGTCCTGCGACTCCTCGGCCTCCGTGCCTACGCCGAGAACGAAAACGCTTTCACCTATGGGCTCCTGCACGGTCGTTCGGTCGCCGAGGCCGAGGCCGCGCACCGGCGCTTCGCCGGAGAATGGCAAAAGGTGGGTAAAGGTTCTCGTCCGAAATGGCTCAAATGAGGTAGTCCGGGTTGACCTGTCGCCGTCGCCGAGTAACGTCGAGACAACTTGGTGGTCTGGAGAGAGGCGCCCCCAATGTTGCCTGGTCAGCGTGTACCCGGCGAACAGCCGGCCCTGGCCGTGACCACCTGCCGCCGCAAGGACGGCGTCCTCATCCTCACCGCGGTGGGGGAGATCGACGCGGCGACCGTCGGACGCTTCCGCACCGAGCTCAGTGGCGCCTGCGTCAAAGGAAAGCATGTGATCCTCGACCTCTCCGGCGTCGGTTTCCTCAGCTGCGCCGGGTTGCAGGCACTCGAAGAGGCGAACGCGGCGTCACCTCGGTTCTCGGTGATCGTGAAGACCGCTTTGGTGTCAAGGATTCTGGATGTCAGCGGGGTCGGAGCCGACCTCGACGTCCGCTGGGACGTCGAGGACGTGATGATCTAGCCGCGGGTAAGGCAAGGTGTCGCGAAAGCCACTTTCGCGACGTGTGATGTCCCGAAAGTGGCTTTCGCGAAACGATCCCGGGTACCGCGATTACACGTCGTACTCGTAGAGGTAGGCGTTCACGCTGTTGCCGCTGTTGTACTGCGACGTGAACGACCTCCGGTTGCCCTTCGGACAGGCGGCCGGGCTGAAGTAGGTGTTGCCGCCAGGCCAGATTGCCTTCACCTTCGCGCACTGCCCGTCGGACGCGGTGTCCTCCACCCAGCCGCTGATCCGCACCCGCCCACCGGAGCACTGCACCTCCCAGTACGCCTTCGCCCCGGAGGTCTTCGGGGAGAATGTCTGGCCGCAGGTGCCCATGGTCGTGATGGGGCCATCCGAGGTCGCGGGGCCGGCCGCCGCTCCCGGCGCCAGCGCGACGAGTACGGCGCCGGCCGCCGCCACGGTGGAACCGATGACGGTACTGCGTACAGCGTTTCGAACGGTCATGGCGTGAACCTCCCAGTCGAGTCGGCGAGCTACCGGCTGTGGAAGGAGAATTCTTCTCACACAAGGAAATTCGAGCTAGTGGCATCTCCGCCATGGCGATTACGCCACTGGCCGCCGTCATCCGTTGTGGTGGTCCTGCGCGGTGAGTCCCATCCTGGTCGCGGCGACAGCCGCGCCGACCCGCGACGCGACTCCCAGTTTGAGGAGAATGCGGCTCACGTGCGCCCGGACCGTTCGCTCACCGATGCCGAGCTCGCGCGCGATCGCCCGATCGGTTTTGTCACCGGCGATCAGCACCAGTACCTCGGTTTCCCGATCGCTGAGAGTCGTGATGGATTCCCCCGCTTGTGCACGCATCTCCGCCGCCCCCTAGTCGCCACGGTGGCCCTGGACGATACTGCCGGGGCCGACCGTCCGCTCCTGTCTACCAACGCCGACCGGTGGGATGTACCGCCACAAGGGCCAGTACGCGCCTATCGCGGACGGAAAATATCCCCCGTACTCGCGAATCCCGACACTAGCCGTCGAGCTCGACCTCGTCCGCGGCGACGTCCGGCAGCAGACCACGCCAGCGCGGATTGCGCAGGCAGCCCGCGTCGGTCCAGCCGCCGAAGACGACCTCCCCGACGATGGTCGGTCGCGACCAGCGCGCGTCCCTCGCCTGTTTGTCCGGAACGGAATGGAACGGGGATGTCTTGCGCTCCAAACGGAACAGCTGCTTGGAGAGCTTCTCCAGTTCGTCGCCGGCGAAGCCGACACCGCAGTTTCCGATGTACCGCAAGCCGTCCTTGTACGGGACGCCGAGCAACAGCGAGCTGAACGTGCCCGCCCGGCTCCCGCCGCCCGGCCGCCAGCCGCCCAGCACCACCTTCTGCACCAGGGTTCCGGTGATGGAAAGCCATTCCCCGGTGCGCTTTCCCGGGTGGTACGCGGAGTCGGCCCGTTTGGCGACGACGCCGGCGAGCCCGTGTTCGCGGGCCGCCCTCGCGACCGCGCCGCCGTCCCCGAGGTAGTACCGGGGGACCTGCCAATGCGGACCGGCGAGCCCGAGTTCGTCGAGGAGCTCCCGCCGTTCGACATACGGCGACCCGGCACAGGAGCGGCCGTCCAGATGCAGGAGATCGTTCACCAGGTAGAACGCCGGATATCGTGAGGTGAGCCGTTTCGCGGAGTTCTTCGTCGCCCGCGCGCGGTGCCCGAGCCCTTCCGGACTCGGCTTCCCGCCGTCGAAGACGACGATCTCCCCGTCGAGAAAGACCTCCGTGGCACCGAGTTGTTCGCCGAGGCCGCGGAATTCGGGATACAGCCCGGTGACGTCATCGCCCGAATCGTCGTAGGCGGTGATCCGGCCCCCGGACACGCGGATCAGGGTGCGGCGCCCGGACCAGTCGAATTCGTAAGCCCATTCCGGGTCTTCTCCGGTCGGCGGGAGACGGCCCGGTTTGGTCAGCATCGGGGCGAGGAAAGAGGGGAGTGCCACCCGGCCGGGGTCGGCGGGGTCGAGTCGTTTGAGCAGCCATCCGCGCTCGTTCCCGTCCTTCTTCACATTGAGGAACAGGTATTTCCCGCGTGCCCGAGTCCCGTGGAAGACGACTTCGACCTTGTGGTCGTTGAAGTGCAGCGTTTCGTACCGGCCGGTGTCCCAGATGGTCATGGTGCCGCCGCCGTATTCGCCGGCGGGGATCTCGCCTTCGAAGGTGAGGTATTCCATCGGGTGGTCTTCGGTGTGCACGGCCAGGCGTTCTTGGTCCGGCGACATCGGCAGGCCCTTCGGCACCGCCCAGGAGACCAGGACCCCGTCCCGTTCGAGGCGGATGTCCCAGTGCAGGCTGCTCGCGTGATGTTCCTGGATGACGAAGAGATCGTCGGCCCCGGTCTTCCCGTCGCGATCCGGAAGGGGTTCGGGAGTTCGCCCCGGTCTGCGCTTACGGCGGTATTCGCCGAGTTTCTCCGCCATGGTCGGCCAGCGCACCCCTCTCTGGATCGGCTCACGCAAGCCTAGCGCCGTTCACCGTCCTTCCGTGCGCCGAAGGTCCCTTTTCCCACGGTAAAAGGAGGAAAAGGGACCTTCGGTGCCGATCCGGTTCAGTCGGTCTCGGCCAGCGCCTCCGCGAACTGGGCGGCGTAGAGCCGGGAGTACGCACCACCGGTGAGCAGCAGCGTTTCGTGGTCGCCCTGTTCGACGATCGACCCGTTCTCCATCACCAGGATGACGTCCGCGTCGCGGATGGTGGAGAGCCGGTGCGCGATGACGAAACTCGTCCGCCCCTCGCGCAGCGAGTTCATCGCCCGCTGGATCAGCACCTCGGTCCGGGTGTCGACCGAGCTGGTGGCCTCGTCGAGGATGAGGATCGCGGGCTTCGCCAGGAACGCGCGTGCGACGGTGATCAGCTGTTTCTCGCCGGCACTGACCGTGCCGCCCTCGTCGTCGATCACCGTGTCGTAACCGTCCGGAAGCGTACGGACGAACCGGTCGACGTGGGTCGCCTTGGCCGCCGCCACGATCTCGTCGTGCGTGGCGCCCGCGGAACCGTAGGCGATGTTCTCCGCGATCGTGCCGCCGAACAACCACGCGTCCTGCAGCACCATGCCGGTCTTGGCGCGCAGGTCTTCGCGATCCATCCCGGCGATGTCGACGCCGTCGAGGGTGATCCTGCCGCCGTCGAGTTCGTAGAACCGCATGAGGAGGTTGACCAGCGTGGTCTTCCCCGCTCCGGTCGGCCCGACGATGGCGACGGTGTGTCCCGGTTCGACGGTGAGCGACAGATCCTCGATGAGCGGCGTGTCCTCGGTGTACCGGAACGACACGTGCTCGAACTCGACCTGACCCCGCACCTGCCCGACCCGCGCGGGTTCGGCGGGCTCGGGCTCCTGCTCGTCCGCGTCGAGCAGCGCGAAGACCCGCTCCGCGGACGCGATGCCGGACTGCAGCAGGTTCGCCATGCTGGCGATCTGGGTGACCGGCTGGCTGAACTGCCGCGAATACTGGATGAACGCCTGGACGTCGCCGAGCGACAGCGTCCCGGACGCCACCCGCAGCGCGCCGATCACCGCCACCAGCACGTAGCTCAGGTTGCCGATGAACATCATCGCGGGCTGGATGGTGCCCGAGATGAACTGCGCCTTGAAGCTCGCGCCGTAGAGCGTGTCGTTGTGCTCGCGGAAGACCTCCTCGGCCTCCTCGCGACGGCCGAACACCTTGACCAGCGAGTGCCCGGTGTACATCTCCTCGATATGCGCGTTGAGCCGTCCGGTGGTGGACCACTGCTTGATGAACTGCGGCTGCGCCTTCTTGCCGATCTTGGCCGCGACGATCACCGACGCCGGCACCGAAAGCAGCGCGACCAGCGCCAGCACCGGCGAGATGACGAACATCATCACGAGCACGCCGACGACCATCAGCAGGGACGACACGATCTGCGCGAGGGTCTGTTGCAGCGACAGCGCGAGATTGTCGATGTCGTTGGTCGCCCGGCTCAGCACCTCGCCGCGCGGCTGGCGGTCGAAGTAGCTCAGCGGGAGCTTGGCGAACTTCTCCTCGATCCGTTCCCGCAGGTCGAACACCGCCCGCTGGACCAGGTTCGTGGTCAGCCTCGCCTGCAGCAGCGAGAAGAACGACGCCACGATGTAGAGCAGCAGCACCCACAACAGGACCTGCCCGACGGCGTCGAGGTCGATGCGCTGGCCCGGGACGAAGTCGATCCCAGAGAAGAGGTCGGCGAGGGTGTTGTCGCCTTTCGCCCGCAGGCCGGCGATGACCTGCTCCTTGGACACGCCGGCGGGCATGTCCTTCGCGACGACGCCGGCGAAGATGAGGTCCGTCGCCATGCCGAGGATCTTCGGCCCGATGACGCTCAGCGCGACGCTGGCGATGCCGAACAGCAGGATGCCGTACAGCATGGCGCGCTGCGGTTGGAGCAGTCGCAGCAGCCGTTTGAAGGATCCCTTGAAGTCCAAGGCCTTCTCGGCGGACTGACCGCCCATGAAACCGGCGGGGCCGCGGCCGAGACCGCCTCCGCCGGGGCCGGGCCCCCGTGCCGCGCTCGCGCGCTCGCCCAGAGGTTTGGCCTTCGTCGTGGATTCGGGCGCGCTCATCAGGCGGCCTCCTGCTCGGTCAGCTGGGACAGCACGATCTCCCGGTAGGTTTCGTTGCCGTCCATGAGTTCGGTATGCGTGCCACTGCCGACGACGCGGCCTTCGTCGAGTACGACGATGCGGTCCGCGTGGCGGATCGTGCTGACCCGCTGCGCGACGATGACCACGGTCGCTTCGGCGGTCTCGGCCACGAGTGCGCGCCGTAGTGCCGCGTCGGTCGCGTAGTCGAGCGCGGAAAAGGAGTCGTCGAAGAGATAGATCTCGGGGCGCCGCACCAGCATCCGCGCGATGGCGAGCCGCTGCCGCTGTCCGCCCGAGACGTTGGTCCCGCCCTGGGCGATGGGGGAGTCGAGCCCCTCGGGCATCCGTTCGACGAAGTCCTTGCCCTGCGCCACCTCCAGCGCGTGCCAGAGTTCCTCGTCGGTGGCGTCGGCCTTGCCGTAGCGAAGGTTGCTCGCGACCGTCCCGGCGAACAGGTACGGCTTCTGCGGCACCAGCCCGACGGCGTCGGACAGCACGGTGGCGTCCAGCTCACGGACGTCGACACCGTCGACGCGCACCGAGCCGTCGGTGGCGTCCATCAGCCGGGGGATCAGGTTGAGCAGCGTGGTCTTCCCGCTGCCCGTGCTGCCGATGATCGCGGTGGTCTCACCGGGCAGGGCCAGCAGCGAGATCTCCTGCAGCACCGGCTTTTCCGCGCCGGGGTAGCGGAATTCCACATCGGACAGTTCGAGCCGTCCGTGCACCTCGCCGGGGCTCACCGGGTTCGCCGGGAGGACGACGCTGGTGTGCGTGTCCAGTACCTCGGTGATGCGCTCGGCGCTGACCTCGGCACGGGGAATCATCATGAACATGAAGGTGGCCATCATGACCGCCATCAGGATCTGCATCAGGTACGACAAGAACGCGGTGAGCGCCCCGATCTGCATGCTGCCGTCGTCGATGCGCAGCCCGCCGAACCACAGCACGGCGACGCTGGAGGCGTTCATCACGAGCATCACGATGGGGAACATCAGGGCCATCAGCCTGCCGACGACCAGCGAGACGTCCAGCAGTTCGGTGTTGGCCTTCGTGAACCGCCGCCGCTCGTGGGTGTCCTTGACGAACGCGCGGATCACGCGGATGCCCATGATCTGCTCGCGCAGGATCTGGTTGATCTTGTCGATGCGCTCCTGCATCAGCCGGAAGGCCGGGCGCATCTTCGCGATGATGACCCCGACCGAGACGCCGAGGATCGGTACCGCGAGCACCAGCAGCCACGACAGGGTGACGTCCTGGTTCAGCGCCATGATGATGCCGCCGAAGCACATGATGGGCGCGGACACCATCAGGGTGAACGCCATCAACGTCAGCATCTGCACCTGCTGGACGTCGTTGGTCGTGCGGGTGATCAGGGACGGCGTCCCGAACTGGCCGACCTCGCGCGCGGAGAAGTCCTGGACCCGGTGGAAGACCGCGCCGCGGACGTCACGGCCGACCGCCATCGCGGTGCGGGCGCCGTAGTAGACGGCGCCGATCGAACACGCGATCTGCACCAGCGACACCAGCAGCATGACGCCGCCGACACCGAGGATGTAGTCGATGTCGCCCTTGACCACGCCGGAGTCGATGATGTCGGCGTTCAGCGTGGGGAGGTAGAGCCCGGCGAGGGTCTGGACGAACTGCAGCAGCACGATCAGCCACAGGTCTCGCCGGTAGGGGCGCAGGTGAATGCGCAACAACTTCGTCAGCACAACGGTTTCTCCCCAGTGGTCGGTAGGGTGTTACTGCTTCTTCGGTTTCTTCACCGCTTCGGGTCCGGTGAGGGACGGGATGCCCGCGGCGGCCTCGTGCAGGAGGACTTCGAGCGTCTCGAGGAACGGCCGGGCCCCCTCGTTGACCAGCCAGCTGAAGAACGCGGTCTTCACCGCGGACTCCACGATCGCCGCCATGAGCCGCGCGTTCAACGCCTTTTCCTCGCCCGCGCCCGCGCGTTCCAGGATGGCGTCCGCCAGCACCTGCTCGACCTTGGCGTGCGCTTTGAGGAACTCGCCCTGCATGGACGGGTGCAAGAGCAGTGATCGCGCCAGCTCCACCGAGCTGCGGTTCGGCTCTCCCAAGCTGCTGTAGGTCTCAAGCGTCGCGGTGCCGACGGCCTCCCACAGCGTCTCTTCCGAAGGCCTCTCGCGCAGCGCCTCGCGCAGGAGTTCCTGCCGTTCGACGATGAACGAGCAGATCGCCTCCTCCTTGCTGGAGAAGTAGTTGTTGAACGTGCGTGGCGAGACCCCGACGGCGGTGGCGATGTCCTCGACGCGGACTTGTTCGACGCCTTTCTCCATGGCGAGCCTGAGCGCTGCCTCGCTCATGGCGCGACGGGCCGCGCGCTTCTTGCGTTCGCGCAGTCCCAAGGGCGCGGTCGGGTCGAGGGTCATGCCGTCAGCGTAGGCAAAAGTTGCGTGGCACGCAAATTAATGCGCAGTCCGCACTTTTCGGGCATCGCCAGTGGCGTGCAACACGCAAGATGCAGCCGAATGGCCTAGCGCGCCGCGCTCACCAGCCGTAACGCGTTCGTGACCAGGTCACTGCCAGCGGTTGAACGTAAACCGACTGTGGACACGGATAGTGACTTCTGCTTGCATGGCCGTCGTTGTGCTGGGGAGTGCGACACGGGTCCGGGTATGCGAAGAGAAAGAAGTGGAAGCACATGGTGACGCGGGCTCGAGGCTTGCTTGACCGCTCACGGGTTCTTCTGGACCGTTCCAGGGTCGCCGCGGCGCAGTTCCTCGCCGCCCCGCCCCGGCACGCTCCGTCGGCTCCACCGGTCGAACCGGAGGTGGAGCAGCGGCCTGCCGTGGACGCGCCGGACGCCGGCGCGCTGGCCGGTGTCTGCTCCAATGTCGCGCTGCGCGACCTCAATCTGCTCGACCAGCTGCTCGCGCAACTGGAGACGATGGAGGCGGGGGAGGAGAACTCCGACCGCCTCGCCGAGCTCTACCGGCTCGACCACCTGGCCACCCGGTTGCGGCGCAACGCGGAGAACCTGCGTGTGCTCGCCGGCCGGGACGCCGACGACACGACCGCCGGGATCTCTTCCGTGCTCGACGTGATGCGGGCGGCGATGTCGTCGATCGACCACTACTCGCGGATCACGATCGGCCGCGTCGTTTCGCTCGGTGTCGTCGGCTTCGCCGCCGAGGACGTCAGCCGGATCCTCGCGGAACTGTTCGACAACGCGGCGAACCAGTCGTCGCCGAGCTCTCCGGTCAGTGTCAGCGCGCACCTCACGGAACAGGGGAGCGTGCTGATCCGGATCGAGGACGAGGGCATCGGTATGCCGCCCGAACGCCTCGCGGCGCTGAACGAGCGGCTGGCGGCCGGTCCGGTGCTCGACGACGATTCCGTGCGACATATGGGACTCGCGGTCGTCGGCAGGCTCGCCGACCGGCACGAGATCACCGTCAAGCTCGACCGCCGCACCCCGCACGGCACGGTCGCCACCGTGCTGCTGCCGGTCCCGGTGGTCTCGGAACTGGCCGAGAAGCAGTGGTCCGGTTCGCAGACGGTCGTGCTTCCGCAGACCAGGATCACCAACGGCACGCCCGTGAGCAGCCCGGTCGCGACGCCGTCCGGGTTGCCGAGGCGACGCCCGGCCCCTTCAGCGGAACCGGAACCCGCACGGAAGCCCAGTCCGCGTCCGCGCACGGCCTTCCAGCCGCCCGCCGACGGCGGCACCACGGCCAGCGGCCTCCCGCGCCGGGTTTCCCGCAGTATCAGGACTTTGCCCGACGAACCGGCCCCGCCGACCACCCCGCCCGCCGACGCGGCGGACGGGCACGAGGCGCTGCTGGCCGACCTCGATGCCTTCACCGACGGCGAGCGTGCCGCTCTCGACGACCGGCACGAGCGTGAGACCGGAGGAAACACCCAGTGACCGCCCAGGACGCGACCACGGATTTCACGTGGCTGCTCGACGACTTCGTGCGCAAGGTGCACGGCGCCAGCCACGCGCTGATCATGTCCGTCGACGGTTTCCCTTTGACCGCCTCGGAATCGGTGTCCAGTGACGACGCCGAGCAGCTCGCCGCCATCGCGAGCGGCCTGCTCAGCCTCGCGGGCAACAGCGCCGCGCTCTTCGGCAAGGGCAACTGCGAGCAGATCATCATCCGGCTCACCCGCGGGTACTTCCTGTTCATGGGCATCGGTGCCGAAGCGGGGCTCGCCGTGCTCACCGAACCGGACTGCGACATGAAGGTCGTCGCCTACGAGATGACCCAGTTCATCACCAACGCCGGTCACGCCCTCACTCCCGAGGTGCGAGCGGGGCTCCGGCAGGTCCTGACCGCCCGACGGCCGCAGGCCTGAGAATCCGGAGAGGGAAAGGATGAGCGTGTCCAGCGACCAATCTCCGGACCGGCCCGTCAAGATGCGCAGCCGCAGAATCCGGCCGTACGCGTTGACCGGTGGCCGGACCAAGAGCAGCCAGCTGCTGCTGGTGGAGACCCTGATCTCGGTCCCGCGTTACGACCCGTCGCTGGCCGAGGCGCTGATGCCCGAGTCGCGCTCGCTGTACGAGCGCGCCCGCGAACGCTCGTCGATCGCCGAGCTTTCGGTGGGACTGGATCTGCCACTGGGTGTGGTCCGGGTGCTCATCGGCGACCTCGCCACCCAAGGTGCCGTGTTCGTGCACCCGACGGCCCACGCCTACAACCACGATACGAACGTGCTCGAGAGGATCCTCGATGGACTCAAGCGCCTCCCGGTCTGACTCAGGCGGCGCGGCGGAGCCTTCGGGTCTTCGGCCGCATGAGTACCCAGTTCGAACCCACTCGAATGGTAATTCGAGTGCGGGTTCCGAATCGAACACAGATCTCTTGGCGATCTCCGCCAAGATCGTGGTCGCCGGTGGATTCGGCGTGGGCAAGACGACGTTCGTCGGCTCCGTCTCCGAGGTTCCGCCCCTGAGCAACGAAGCCTGGATGACCGAGGCCGGAGCCGGGGTCGACGAGCTGGTGCCGCCCGGAACCAAATCCACCACCACGGTCGCGATGGACTTCGGCCGGATCACCCTGCGTGAAGACCTGCTCCTGTACCTGTTCGGCACCCCCGGCCAGGCCCGGTTCTGGTTCCTCTGGGACGACCTCTCGCGTGGCGCGCTCGGCGCCGTCGTGCTGGTCGACACCAGCCGGATCGACCAGTCGTTCGCCGCGATCAACTACTTCGAGAACGATTCGGAGCTGCCGTTCATCGTCGCGGTCAACCAGTTCGAGGGGACGCCGGTGCACGACCTCGAAGAGGTCCGCGACGCGCTGGCGCTCTCCCCGGACATCCCGCTGGTCACGTGCGACGCCCGCGACCCGAAGTCGGCGGTCGCGACGCTGCGGGAACTGGTGTCGCACACGCTGTCCCTCGCCGTGGTCTCCGGGCCTGGTCGCGAGTTCGCTTCACTCGGCTGAACGGTTCTGGGAGGAACGCAGAGGATGCGCAAGGTTCTGATCGTCGGTGCCGGGCAGTCGGGGTTGCAGCTGGCTTTGAGCCTGCTGGCGCACGACTACGACGTCACGGTGATGTCGGCGCGGACGCCGGACGAGATCCGGTCCGGCAAGGTGATGTCGACCCAGTGCATGTTCCACTCCGCTCTGCAGCACGAGCGGGACCACAAGCTGAACCTGTGGGAGGACGAGACCGTCCGGGTCGAGGGACTCGGCGTTTCCATCGCGGGCCCGGACTCCAGCCGCGTGCTGGACTGGTTCGGGCCGCTGGAGCACTACGCGCAGTCTGTGGACCAGCGCGTGAAGATGGCGGCCTGGCTGGAGCTGGTGGAGGACCGCGGCGGCAAGGTGGTCATCCACGGCGTCACCACCTCGGATCTGGCTCCGCTGGCGAAGCTGTACGACCTGGTCGTCATCGCGGCGGGCAAGGGCGAACTGGTCCAGCTGTTCGACCGGATCCCGGAGCGCTCGCCGTACACCGAGCCCCAGCGCGCGCTCTCGCTGGCGTACGTGCACGGGCTGGAGCCCCGGCCCGAGCACCCGGACAAGGCGGCGGTGCGGTTCAACATCATCCCCGGCGTGGGTGAACTGTTCATGATCCCCGCGTACACGCTGAGCGGGAACTGCGACATCCTCTTCTTCGAGGGGGTCCCCGGCGGCCCGCTCGACTGCTGGGACGACAGGCCGTCGCCCCAGCAGCATCTCGACCGGATCCTGTCGCTGATGAAGCAGTTCCTCCCGTGGGAGTACGAGCGCTCGCGGAACGCCGTGCTGACCGACGACAAGGCGACGCTGGCGGGCGGCTACACCCCGGTCGTGCGGAACGCGGTCGGCAAGCTGGACTCGGGGACCGCGGTGCTCGGCATGGCCGATGTCGTGGTGGCCAACGACCCGATCACCGGCCAGGGCTCCAACAACGCGAGTCACTGTGCGGCGTCCTATCTGGACTCGATCCTCGAACGCGGGGACAAACCGTTCGACGAGGCGTGGATGACCGCGTCGTTCGAGAAGTACTGGGAGTACGCCCAGCACGTGACGACCTGGACCAACGCCATGCTGCAGCCGCCGCCCCCGCACGTGCTCCAGATCATCGGCGCGGCGGGGGAGAACCCCGCCGTGGCGAAGCGATTCGCGAACGGGTTCTCCGATCCGACCGATTTCCAGCACTGGTTCCTCGATCCCGCGAAGGCGGAGAAGTACCTGGCCGAGGCCTGATTCCGGTAACGCGACAGTCCCGCGTCCGGGTTCGCGGGACTGTCGCGGTGCGCCGTTTCGGGCTACCGTTGTCACCGTGCGTGAGTACGGTCGGTGACGGCAGCGGAGGTGCGGCTCGATGCGTTCGATGTGGAAGGGCTCGGTGTCCTTCGGGCTGGTGAGCATCCCGATCCAGCTCTACGCGGCCACCGAGAACAAGAACGTCTCGCTGCGCCAGGTGCACGAGGCCGACGGCGGCCGTATCCAGTACAAGCGGTTCTGCACGATCGACGGCGAGGAAGTGCCCTACGCCGAGATCGCCAAGGGGTACGAACTGCCCGACGGCGAGATGGTCGTGCTCACCGACGAGGACATGTCCGAACTGCCGCTGGCGTCGTCGCGGGCGATCGACGTGCTCGAATTCGTGCCGCTGGAGTCCATCGACCCGATCCAGTTCGACAAGACCTATTACCTCGAACCGCAGAAGAACGCCGTCAAACCGTACGTGGTCCTGCGTGACGCGCTGCAGAAGGCGAGCCACGTGGCGGTCGCGAAGGTCGCCATCAGGCAGCGGGAGACGCTCGCGATCCTGCGGGTGCACAGCGACGTCCTGACGATGACGACGATGCTGTGGCCCGACGAGGTCCGCGTCCCGGATTTCGGTTTCCTGCACGAGGATCCACCGCAGGTGCGGCCGCAGGAACTGACGATGGCCGGCTCGCTGATCGATTCGCTGTCGGAGCCGGTGTTCGAACAGGACAAGTACACGGATTCGTACCGTGAGGCGCTTGAGGCCATGATCGAGGCCAAGGCCGCGGGGAACGAGACGGCCAAACCGAAGGCCGTCGGCGCGAAGGCCGATGTCGTCGACCTCATGGAGGCCTTGCAGGCCAGCGTGAGCGAGGCGAAGAAGAGCCGGAAGCCCGCGGCGGCGAAGAAGGCCACCGCGGCGAAGAAACCCGCGTCCGGCAAGCGAACCCCGAAGAGCGCTTGACCCTCCTTTGTGGACTGCTGTGCCCGGCGTCACTCCTCCGGGTGTCGCGACACGCCGCGCGTATGCCAGGATCTGTCGCCCCTCGGTGGTAGTAAGGCAATCGAGGAGAACTTTCCTGATCGCGGGAGGCGGTATGAGCATGGAGTGCGCGTTCTGCGCCGTCGGACTCGACCACTGCCACGGCACCCTGGTGGTCCACCTCGACGGTGGTTTCACCGAATGCAGTGAAGACGGCTGCGTCGATTTCGACTTCGCCCGGCACACGCTGACGATCGACTGCTTCGAGGTCGACGGCGGCTGCTCGTGCGCGGAGGTTTCGGCCCAGCTGCTGCTGCGGGCTTCTTGACCGGCGGTCAATACACCAATCCGGCCCGATTCGGGTGATCGTGACCGATTGCCACTCGAAGGTGTAAGCGTTCGTGTACATCGCGGCCGGGAATGTGTTAACTATGACGGGGTCCTCCGGCTCTCCCTCCCCCTCGGAGCCGGGGGACCCCTTCATGTCATGGTGCTTCCTTCGCGGTGTCGTGGATCGACGCGCCGTCGCAGGCGCACACCGCGTCCCAGACCCCGTCTCCATCCTCGTATTCACGCGAGGGAAGGGCACCCAGCGGGCCGAGGACCTCGTCGCCCGCTCCGGCCGCGGCGGCGGCCCGCAGGAGTTCATGGCGTCCGCACGGATACCTCGCCTCCGTCAAGTACGGGCGAGGGTCAGTTCCTGCCATCGGCTCTCCCTCCTTCGTCCTTGTCCGGAGTGGATACCCGGCGGATGGAGGACGGAAACAGCCCGGGCACCCGGCGTGAGGGGAACGCGGGGTGCCCGGGCTGTTTGGGTGCCGGTACCGGGGCTCGGGTACCGGTTTTGGTCCGGTGCTCAGTACCAGTGAGCGCGACCGCCGACGGCCTTCCCGGTGTTCCCGAGAACGGCCAGGATGATGCCGATGACCGCCAGCGCGATCCCGATCGAGTACAGGACCGGGATACCGGCGATGACACCGACGACAATCAGGATGACGCCGAGAATGATCACGGGAACACCTTCTCCTTCGTAGTCGCCCGGCACGAGTGCTGCCGAGGTGGGGCTACACAAGGGATTCCCGCCTCGATTTCGTGAGAAACAGGTCCATCCGGCGGAAGTTCTCACGCATTCGGCCTAGCGGCTACGCGGACTCCGTTCCGTGAAGACCTCAGTACCGGTAGTGGTCCAGCTTGTACGGACCCTCGACGTCCACGCCGATGTACTCGGCCTGCCGCTTGGTCAGCTTGGTCAGCCGGACACCCAGCGCGTCCAGGTGCAGGCGGGCCACCTTCTCGTCGAGGTGCTTCGGCAGCACGTGGACGTCGGTGGCGTACTCGCCGGGCTTCGTGAACAGCTCGATCTGCGCGATCGTCTGGTTGGTGAAGGAGTTCGACATCACGAAGCTCGGGTGGCCGGTCGCGTTCCCGAGGTTCATCAGCCTGCCCTCGGAAAGCACGATGATCGAGTGCGCCTCGCGGTCCGCCGTCGCGGGGAAGACCCACTCGTGCACCTGCGGCTTGACCTCGATCTTCTGGATGCCCGGGATCTTCGCGAGGCCCGCCATGTCGATCTCGTTGTCGAAGTGGCCGACGTTCGCGACGATCGCGTTGTGCTTCATCTTGGCCATCTGATCGGCCATGATGATGTCGAAGTTGCCGGTGGTGGTGATGAAGATGTCGCCGCGCTCGACGACGTCGTCGAGCTCCACGACGTCGAGGCCCTCCATCGCCGCCTGCAGCGCGCAGATCGGGTCGATCTCGGTGACGACCACGCGGGCGCCCTGGCCGCGCAGCGATTCCACCGCGCCCTTGCCGACGTCGCCGTAGCCGCAGACGACCGCGACCTTGCCCGCGATCATCACGTCGGTGCCTCGGTTGAGGCCGTCGATGAGCGAGTGGCGGATGCCGTACTTGTTGTCGAACTTCGACTTCGTCACCGAGTCGTTCACGTTCATCGCCGGGAAGAGCAGCTTGCCTTCCTTGGCGAGCTTGTAGAGCCGCTTGACGCCGTTGGTGGTCTCCTCGGTGACGCCGCGGACCTCCTTGGCGATGCGGGTGAACCGGCTGGTGTCGCGGCCGAGGCTTTCGCGCAGGGTTTCCAGCACGAGGCCGTACTCTTCGCCGTCTTCCTCGGTCGCCTGCGGGACGGCGCCCGCCGCCTCGAACTCGACACCCTTGTGGATCAGCAGGGTCGCGTCGCCGCCGTCGTCCAGGACCATGTTCGGGACGCGGCCGTCACCGAAGTCGAAGAGCTGGTCGGTGCACCACCAGTATTCGGCGAGCGTCTCGCCCTTCCACGCGAACACCGAGGAGCCCGAGGGGTTCTCGACGGTTCCGTCCGGGCCGACGACGACGGCCGCGGCGGCCTCGTCCTGCGTGGAGAAGATGTTGCAGGACACCCACCGCACCTCGGCGCCCAGCGCGACGAGCGTCTCGATCAGCACGGCGGTCTGGACGGTCATGTGCAGCGAACCCGCGACCCGGGCGCCCTTCAGCGGCTGCGAGTCGGCGTATTCGCGGCGCAGCGCCATCAAACCGGGCATCTCGACCTCGGCGAGGCGCAGCTGCTTGCGGCCGGCCTCGGCGAGGGAAAGGTCGGCGACGGCGAATTCGATCCCGTTGACCTTGGACAGGGTGGGGCTCACTGGTTCTCCATTCATCAAGGAAGGCAGGGTGGAGCGGTCCTTCTCGCCGGTGGCGGGAAGGACGGTGTCAGTGCGGGGGTTCAGCGCGCGGCCTCGACGACGAAGGCCGGAAAAGGGTTTTGACGCAAGAAAGGCACCTCCACAGTGGGAGGCGCCCTTACGTCTGTCGCGGCGGGCCGAGCGTGGCGGAAGAATTCCGTCGCAGCGCCTCTCGACCCGGAACCAGAATGGCAAAGCGCCGCGAGCGCTGTCAAGGCGACGCGGGTGTGCCGAATTCGGCACGGACGCCCAGCAGCCGGACCGGTCGGCCGAGGTCGAACATGCCGAGCACGGCCAGCGCCGCCTTCTCGATTTCGGCGGGGTCGGAGGTCGGTGCGGGCAGGGTCACGCTGTGCGTATGGGTCTGGAACGGGGCGAACCGGACCTTGACCGCGACCCGTGCGGCGGGCCTGCCTTCCTCGGCGACGTCCCGTGAGACCCGGTTCGCGAGCGCGACGACCTCGGCGGCCATGACCTCGGGATCGGTGAGGTTCTGCTGGAAAGTCGTCTCGCGGCTACGGGACCGCGCGACGTAGGGCGTCGCGGTGACCTCGGCGTCGCCGAGTCCGCCGGCGAGGATCCGGTACCACGGGCCGAGCTTCGGGCCGAACCGGGCCGCGAGGTCCGCCGGATCGGCACCGGCCAATTCCAGCACGGTGTGGTAGCCGGCCTCGGCGAGCTTCTTCGTGGTCTTGGTGCCGATGCCCCAGAGCGCGTCCGTCGGCTTTTCGGCCATGACCTCCCACCAGTTGTCCTGGACGAGACGGAAGATCCCCGCCGGTTTGGCGAACCCGGTGGCGAGTTTGGCGCGCAGCTTGTTGTCCCCGATGCCGACGGAGCAGGAGAGCCCGGTCTCTTCGGCCACTTCCCGCCGGATGTCGGCGGCGAGCGCTTCGGGATCGGCCGTGGTGACACCGAGGAAAGCTTCGTCCCAGCCGAGCACTTCGACGACCACGGGGAATTCTCGCAACGTCGCCATCACGCGATCGGAGACTTCTTGGTACGCGGGTGCGTCCGTCGCGAGGAAGATCGCGTCGGGGCAGCGTTTCGCGGCGGTTCGCAACGGCATCCCGGAGCGGATGCCGAACTCCCGCGCCTCGTACGACGCCGTCGCCACCACGGCCCGTTCGGCCGGATCGCCCGTGCCGCCGACGACCACGGGCTTGCCGCGCAGCTCAGGCCGCCGGGAGACCTCGACCGCGGCGATGAACTGGTCGAGGTCGACGTGAAGTACCCACTCCCGGACGGCCATGAGGCCGAGCTTAGGACCGTTCCGCGACCTCGTCGCGCATCCGCTGCTCGTTCTCCTGCAGTTCGGGCGTGAAGTTCTCACCGAAATCCTCGGCTTCGAGGATCTTGCGGACCTCGAGCACGGTGTCGCCGGTCGGGGGAGTGGGGCAGCGCTTCGCCCACTCGATCGCCTCGGCGCGCGACGGGACATCGACGATCCAGAAGCCGCCGACGAGTTCCTTGGCCTCGGTGAACGGGCCGTCGGTGACGGTCGCCCCGGCCGGGCTGAGCGTGACCCGCGCGCCCTTCGAGCTTTCCTGCAGACCCTCGCCGCCCACCAGCACCCCGGCATCCAGCATGTCCTGGTTGAACTTCGCCATGGCGGTCAAAGCCTCCATCGGCGGCATCTTCCCGGCTTCGGAATCCTCGTCCGCCTTGATGATGATCATGAACCGCATACGTCTTCCTCCCAGTGAACCGGACGTTTCGCCCGGACTCTACCGGCGGCGGGGAAGACGGTCAGTCGCGCCCGAACCGGGACAGGTGCACGATCACCGCCGCGGTCACGGTGATCATCCCGGTCAGCAACAGGGCCGGGCTGTTCAGCATCAATCCCAGCAACATCAACAGTGCCGAGGTGATGTCGAGGCTCAGGAGAAGGGCCAGCCGGAGCAGCGGGGGCCGGGCGGGCCTGCCGGCACGGAGCCGGGCGGCCAGCGCCGGTTCCGTGAGCTCGAACCAGCGCTCGATCTTCTCCAGCTCTTGCCGATCGTGGTGGCTCAGCATCGGTTTCTCCTTCGGCGCGCCCCGGCCGTCGACAACCACGGAATACCCAGGAGCAGGGCTGGATAAGCATCGAATTTCGCCCTCTTTCGTATAACGGCCTATACGTCTCGGCGGAAGAAGGCCGATTTCGATCGATCGGTTGCGCCATTGGGGGTTTCAGCACGTGAAGAGATCGTCAAGGAGGAGAGATCTCGGTAGCTTCTGCGGCTGTGGCCAGGGTGGCCGCGGTTGCGCTATCTGGGAGGACGCGAGCGATGACCATGCCCACCGAACCGATCGGCAGTATTCCCCGGCCCGGCTATCTCATCGAGGCGCTCGGCGAGCACGCGGCCGGGCGGCTCGACGCCGACGGGCTCGGCGAGTTGCGCGAAAAGGCTCTCGTCGACACGATCAAACGACTGGAGGAGACCGGTTCCCCGGTCATCACCGACGGGGAGCAGGGTAAGCCGAGCTTCGCCACGTATCCCTTGGCAGGCCTCACTTCGCTGGCTCCGGACGGCGTCGTGATCCCCTTCGCCGACGGGCACACCCGGCAGCTTCCGAGGCTCACCGCCGGCCCGTTCCGCTATCAGGCCTACGCCGACACCTATCTGCGTGAAGCGAAAAAGTATGCGACCAAACCGGTGAAGCAGGCGGTGATCGCGGCTTCCGCGGTCAGCCTCGTCTATCCCGGTGAAGAATTGGCCGGATATGACAGAGAACAGTTCATCGCCGACCTGGTGAACGAGGCCGAGGCCGATATCCGCCGGAGTCTCGACGCGGGCGCCGACAGCGTTCAGATCGACTTCACCGAGGGCAGGTTGTCGCTGAAGCTCGATCCGTCCGGCGGCCTGCTTCGGTCCTTTGTGGACCTGAACAACGCGGTGCTGGCCCGCTTCTCCGAGGAGGAGCGGAAGAAGATCGGTGTGCACACCTGTCCCGGTGGAGACCAGGACTCCGTGCACAGCCTCGATGTCGATTACGCCGGGTTGCTGCCGACGCTGTTCCAGCTGAAGGTGGGCAACGTCTACGTCCAGCTCGCCAGTGAGGCGGATCCCGAGCGGGCGCTGCGGGTGATCGCGGACTACGCGCGGCCGGAACAGCGGGTCTTCATCGGTGTCACCGACCCGATCGACCCGCGAGTCGAAACCGCCGAGGAGGTCCGGGACAGGGTTCTCCAGGCGGCGCGGTACCTCCCGCCGGACCGGCTGGGCACCTGCGACGACTGCGGGTTCTCCCCGTTCGCCGACGACACCTCGACGTCGCGGGACATCGCGTTCGCCAAGATCGCCGCCCGCGTCGAAGGCACGCGCCTCGCCGCCGAAGCACTCTGACGCCGCGCGATGGGCGCCTTCGTCAGTTCTGGACCGCGACCCGGATGCCGAGTCCGACCAGGAAGGTGCCCATCACCGCGTCCATCATGCGCCGCACCCGGCCGGAGCTGAAGAACCGCCGCAGTGAACCGACCAGCGTCGCGAGGACGAACGTCCAGACGACGGCCACCGTGGTGGCCAGGACGGCGAGCTGCAGGGTCTGCCCGGTCGAGGCCGAATGCGGGAGGAACTGGGGGATGAGCGCGAGAAAGAACATCGCGACCTTGGGGTTGAACAGGTTGGTGAGCAGCCCCTGCCGGAACGCCTCCTTGGGCGCGACGACCGGTGCGACCTTGTCCTTGAGTTCGCTGTAGTCGCCGCGGCGTACGGCCAGCCAGGCCTTGACGCCGAGGAAGATCAGGTACGCGGCGCCGATCAGCTTCACCACGGTGAACGCGATCGCCGACGCGGTGAGGATCGCCGCGACCCCGAGCGCGATCGCGATCACCCAGACGAAGACGCCGAGCGCGATGCCGAGTCCGGCGGAGATCCCGGCCTTGCGCCCGCCGAGGATCGCGCTGCGGGTCACGACCAGGAAATCCGGGCCCGGTGCCATGGCGCCGAGCAGGCAGATCAAGACGAACGAGAGTGCGGTGGCCCCGGAGATCATCTTCCGATGCTATCCGGTTTGTCGATGCCCCTGGTCATCACGGCGCCCGGTACGTCCACGCCGTCGGGCGTCGTCACCGTCACCCGTTCGACTTCGGTGAAGCCGAACGAGAGGTACAGCGGGACACCGGGCAGCGTCGCCGTCAGGGTGAGTGAGCTGAAGCCCTCGGCTTTCGCCGCGAGACGGCAGGATTCGAGGATCGCGCGCCCGAGCCCGCGCCGGGTCCAGTCGCCGCGGACGAACATGGCCCGCACCCGCGCCGGCTCGGTGGCCGGATCGAGGGGGCGGTCGTCGCCCGACGCCTCGCCCGCGCCCGCGTGCGTTCTGTTGCGCCTGCTCCAGCCCCCGCAGGCGACGATCTCGCCGTCGGCCTCGTGTACGAAGTAGGTGCCGTCTTCGATCAACCGCAGATCGAGGCTCGCGATATGTTCCGCCGCGCTCTCGGTCTGCCGCTCGTCGTAGAACCGGGGGAACAACTCCAGCACCGAGGCCCGCATCAGCGCCGCGATGGCGGGTGCGTCGGCGAGGGTGGCCGCTCGCTGCGGCGGCAGGTAGGTCGTCATGCCGCGGAAGATAGCCAACGAAGGCGCCGTCGCCTATCGGATAATCCTGTGATGATCACCGACGACGGACGTGAGCTGTGGACCTCGGCGACCGGCCGGGGTGAGCCCATCCTGTGCTGCCATGGCGGTCCTGGTCTGTGGGACATGTTCGGCACCCTCGACCTCGGTCCGCGATTCCGGTTGATCCGGTGGGATCAGCGCGGCGCCGGGCGCTCGGAAGCGCGCGGACCGTACACGCTCGAACGGATGGTCGCCGACGTCGACGCCGTCCGGGAATGGCATGGCCTCGACCGTGTCCCGGTGCTCGGGCATTCGTGGGGTGCGCACCTCGCTCTCCTGTACGCGCTCGCGCACCCGGAACGAGTGAGCGCGCTCGTTTACGTGTCGGGCGTCGGCCTCGGCCACGAGTGGCACGCGGAGTTCAAGCGGAACTTCGAGAGGGTGCTGGGTGAGGAGCTTCGCGGGGAGGGCCGCGAACGTGCGGTACGGCAGTGGGCCGCCGATTTCGTGACCGACGGCGAGCGCCACGCCGAAGCGATGGCGACGCCTTGGTTTCCGGTCAACTACGAGGCGAACGCGGCACTGAGCGAGGAGATGCGGACGGTACCGGAGCCCGAGCTCGTCGCGGCGTGCCGGTCGCTGCGGGTGCCGACGCTGATCGTGGACGGGATGGCGGACAACCGGCCAAGGTGGGCCGTCGACTCGCTGGAACAGGCCTTGCCTTCGGTGACCCGGGTGCGGTTCGAGGGGGTCGGCCATGTGCCGTGGCTGGAGGCGCCGGACGAGTTCCGTGCCGCCGTGACCGATTTCCTGGGCTAGCGCCGGAAGTAGCCGCGAGGGTCGCCGATCCAGCCGATGTACCCGTCGGGCCGGACGAGGATCGGGCGGTCGACGGCGTCGACCGGCTTCGCGTGCCGGACGTGTTCGGGCAGGCCGTCGGGACGGTCGTTCGCGACGAGCACGAAATGGCCGCCGCACAACGCGCCGAACAGCGTGCCGTCCGTCAGCGCGAGGTCACCGATCCGAGTGCCGACCCGGGGGTCGGCGCCTTTTGGCGCGGCGTAACGGATTCCGATGCCCGAGATAGTGCCGGTCGCCCTGGCGGCGATCTTCGGGATCCGCAGCAGCGCGCCGCCGAGGGCGTTGCGGATCCAGCGCGCGGGCGCGCTCTTGACCATCGCGAGCCGGACCAGCATGCCACTGCTCCGCAGGACCGTGGCCCCGACCGGGTGGCGTTCGGCCTGGTAGCCGTCGAGCAGGCTTTCCGGGAGCAGCTCGTTGAGTACCGCGGCGAGTTTCCAGCTGAGGTTCGCCGCGTCTTGGAGACCGGTGTTCATGCCCTGTCCGCCTGCGGGGGAGTGCACATGGGCGGCGTCGCCCGCCAGGAAGACGCGGCCGACGCGGTACTCCGGCACCTGGCGTTCATCGCTGTGGAACCGCGACATCCACCGCGCGTCGTGCATGCCGAGGTCGGTGCCCAGGGCACGCTGGGTGACTTCGCGGATCTCGTCGAGGCTGAGCGGCGCGTCGTCGGCGACCTGCTTGCGGCGGTCCCACGCGAAGATCCGGTACCAGCCATCCCCGAAGGGCGCGACGAAGGCGAAGGCATCTCCGACGGCGTTGACCGTGAGGACGTCCCTCGGCGGTGCCGTCAACCGGACGTCCGCGAGCATGATCGACCTCAGTACCGCCTTGCCCGGGAAGGGCAGGCCGAGCGATTCGCGCACCTTGCTGCGCATCCCGTCCGTGCCGACGAGGTACTTCGCGCGGTGTTCGGTGACCGTGCCCTTCTCGTCCCTGGCGGTGACCTCGACGCCGTCGGCGTCTTGGCGCAGGCCGGGGACATCGCTGCCGCGGACGATCCGGACGCCGAGGCGGTCGGCGCGGGCCGCGAGCACTCGTTCGGTCTGGTACTGCGGCGTGATCAGCAGGTGCGGGTACGCGGTCGGCAGGATGCCGAGGTCCAGCCGTACCCGGTCGAACAGCCGCAGTTCGCGGACCTCCGCGCCGGTGGGCGCCAGTTCGTCGGCCATGCCACGCATGGCGAGCAGTTCCATCGTGCGGGCGTGCACACCGAACGCCCTGGTCACGTTCGACTCCCGGGTGCGCTTCTCAAGCACGGTGACGTCGATACCGGCCTCGGCGAGGTCGCCTGCCAGCAGCAGGCCGGTGGGTCCGGCACCGACGATGAGGACATCCGTTCGCATGTTCACTCCTAGGTCAACAAGTGTTGGTCAACGCTTGTTGGCAAAGTTAGTGCCGGCTGATTCGACTTGTCAACAGTTGTAGGCCTACAGTTGTTGACATGACCGAATCGAAGCCTCGGCGCTCGGACGCCACCCGCGCCGCGATCCTTGCCGCCGCCCGTGAGCGGTTCGCGGCCGACGGCTACGAGCGCGCCACGATCCGCGCCATCGCGGCCGACGCCGGGATCGATCCGTCGATGGTGATGCGCTACTACGGCAACAAGGAAAAGCTCTTCGCGACCGCGGCCGAGTTCGACCTGCGGCTGCCGGACATCGCCGGGACCCCGCACGAGGCGGTGGGGGAGATGCTGGCGCGGCATGTGCTCACGCGCTGGGAGGGCGACGAGACGATGATGGCGCTTCTGCGGGCCGGGGTGACGAACGAGGCGGCCGCGGAACGGATGCGGTCGATCTTCGCCGCGCAACTGGGCCCGGTGGCGCTGGCGCTGGCGCCGGATCCGGCGGAAGCTCCCGAGCGAGCCGGGTTGGTGGCGACGCAGGTGCTCGGGTTCGCACTGTGCCGGTACGTCCTGAAGCTTCCGCCGGTCGTGGAGATGGACGGCGAGACCGCGGCGGGCTGGCTGGGACCTACCCTGCAGCGTTATCTCACCGGGGCATGAGTGGTAAGCGCCGCCCTGATTCACGGCGGAGCCGACGTCGTGAAGGCCTCCTTCCTTACCCTGAAGGTAGTGAAGGAGGCCTTCACGGACTACGGTCGCGAGCGGTCAGGCTTTGGCGATCGGCTGCTGCAGCTCGGTGACCCACTGGTCCCCGTCGGCCGGGCATTCGAGGTAGAACTCCCGCGCCGGGCCGTTCGCGCGGTAGCCGTGCGCGTCGACCCACTTCGCCAGCGCCTGGTAGCTGGAAAGCACGGTCTCCATCGAGCCCCGGTGCAGGATCGTCGCCGCGGTCTCGACTTCGGCGAGGCGAACGGTCGAGAATCCTTCGGTGCCGTCGGTTTCGGCCGAGATCGGGACCGCGGCGTGGATCAGCACTCGTTCGCCGTCGGCGTCGTCCTCGTAGTAGGCGATGAGCGGCCCGGACGGCGAGATCGGGCCGAGCGCACCGAACAGTTCCTTGTAGAGCCCTTGCACGATGGGCCCGATCTCCTCGTTCACGTATCCGCCCGCCGTCCCGGTCAGCTCGGCGACGCGCACCGCGGGGAGGGTTTTGACGACGACGTCTTCGGAAGGCATGGTTCCCTCGCTTTCGATCGACCGGAGCCTCGCTTCGACGGCCTTGAGCCGCGCCTCGTCGGCCGCGATGGCCGCTTCGAGTTCGGCGCGGCGCAGCCGCAGCATTCCGCGCAACTCGTCGACGCCGATCTCCGCGTCGAGGATCTCGTGCACCTGGGTGAGCGTGAAGCCGAGGTCCTTGAGCGCGATCACCCGGTTGAGCCGGGCCAGCTGATCGCCGGTGTAGGACCGGTAGCCGCTGAACGGATCGACATGGGCGGGCCGCAGCAGCCCGATGGCGTCGTAGTGACGCAGCATGCGGACCGACACCCGGCCGTGCTTGGCGAAGTCTCCGATACTGAACATGGTCCTCCCACCAGACAGCCTGACACGGTGTCACAGTCAACGGTCACCGCACGAGCCGGAAGAAGGATCGCACCTCCTCGGTGAAGACGCCCGGCTGCTCGAAGGCGCCGAAGTGGCCGCCGCGGTCCAGTTCGTTCCAGTACCGGATGTCGGTGAACCGGCGTTCGGCCCACCGGCGGGACGGGCGCGGGATTTCGCGCGGGAAGAGCGAACAGCCCGTCGGCACGGCGACCGTGTCCACAGTGGATTCGGAGAACCAGCTCGACACCTCGGCGAAACTCTCCCAGTACAGGCGGGCGGACGAGGCTCCGGTGCCGGTCAGCCAGTAGAGCGTGATGTCGTCGAGCATCGCGTCCCGGCTCAGCGCGTTCTCCGGATGGCCGTCGCAATCCGTCCACGCCTGGAACTTCTCGACGATCCACGCGCACAGCGCGACCGGCGAGTCGGCAAGGGCGTAGCCGATCGTCTGTGGCCTCGTCGTCTGCTGGATCGCGTAACCCGAACCGTCCGCCTTGGCGCTTTCGAGGTCGTCGAGCGACTTCCGTTCCGACGCGGTCAGATCGTCGAACGTCGCCGGATCCGGCGCTGCCAGCGGCGGATTGAGGTGGATCCCCGCCAGCCGCTCCGGCGCCGTCCGCCCCATGAGCGTGGTGATGCTGGTGCCCCAATCGCCGCCCTGGGCGCCGTAGCGCTCGTAGCCCAGGCCGTCCATGAGGTGGATCCACGCGTCGGCGATGCGCTGGATCGACCAGCCGGCGCGGGCGGGTTTGTCGCTGAAACCGTACCCGGGCAGGGATGGGACGACGACGTGGAAGGCATCCGCCGCGTCCCCGCCGTGGGCGACCGGGTCGGTGAGCGGACCGAGCACGTCGAGGAACTCGAAGACCGAACCCGGCCAGCCATGGGTGAGGATCAGCGGTAGCGCGCCGGGGTGCGGGGAGCGGACGTGCAGATAGTGGATGCCGAGCCCGTCGATCCCGGTCCGGAACTGGGGGAACGCGTTGAGCCGGGACTCCGCGGCCCGCCAGTCGTACGTGTCCGCCCAATACGAGCACAGTTCGCGCAGGTAGGCGGCGGGAACGCCTTGCGACCAGTCGTCGACGGTCTCGTCCTCGGGCCAGCGGGTGCGACGGAGCCGGTCGCGGAGGTCTTCGAGATCGGCCTCCGGGATCCGGGCTCGGAAAGGCGTGGTGTCCATGGCGGCCGACGCTAACGAGGGGGCACGACAATTCGTGGACTTCCGGCGGGCCGGGTGCTATAACCAGACTACATACTGTATACAATCTGCCGTGAGCGGGGTGGGACCCATGCCCGATCCTCGAATTCTGCGAGACCACTACGGCCGCCGGTATCGCGTCGGCGAAAGCGACGTGGACCTGCTCGGCAAGCCCCGGTCATGGATCTCGTGGCTGAGCTGGACCGCGATGTTCGCCGCCGGGATCCAGCAATACGGCTTCGGTGTCGTCGCACCGGTCTTGATGGCCACCTACGGATGGACGTTCCCCGAAGTGGTCGTCTCCTTCGCGCTCTGGACGGTGTGCCAGGCGTGCGTGGTGTACCCGGTCGCGAGGTTACGCGAGCGCGGGATGTTCCCGCCAGCGGTGGCGGTGATCATCGGCGGGGTGCTCTGTTCCACCGGGATGTTCACCTTGGGGCATGCCAGCGATCTCCTCACGATGTTCATCGGCTACTCGGTCCTCGGCGGGATCGGGACGGGCGTCGTCTACGCGACCTGTGTCGGCACGGTGATGAACTGGTTCCCCGACCGCGTCCCGGCGCGGGTCGGCGCCGTCAGCGGCGCTTTCGCCTACGGGAGCGTGGTTTTCGTGCTGGCCGGGGGTTTCTGGCTGTCGGAGGGCAATCGGCGGCCGCTCCTGGACGTCGTCGCGGTGGCCATCCTCATGATGATCGCGAGCACGGCGGTGCTGCTGCGCGATCCGCCGCCCCGGTGGTGGCCGGAACGCCCGGATCCGCGGGTGTGGGCGGCCGACAAGGTGCGCAACCGCGGCGTCGCGGTCAACCGGCCCGCCCTGCGCGAGTACCGGCCGTCGGAGGTGCTCCGGTGCCCGACCGCGGTGGCGATGTACGTCATCGTCGTGCTGGCCGCCGCGGTCCTGCTCTTCGACGTCGCCTATCTCGCGACCTTCGTCGCCGCGCAAGGAGGCGGGCCGGTGCTCGCCGCCGTCGCGCTCGCGGTGCTCGCCGGGGTGACCGGCGCCGGCCGGGTCCTGCTCGGCGGGCTGTCCGATCGGCTCGGCCGTCGCCGGATCCTGCGCCTCGCACTGGCCACGGGCGGGATCGCCCAGTTCGTCCTGCTCTACTCGGGCGACAACGCGGCGGGGCTCGTGGCCGGTGCCGCGTTGGCGGGGCTCGGCAACGGGAGCTGCTACTCGCTGCTGGTGTCCCTGGTCCGTGACTACTTCGGTGAGGAGTCCGCGCTGCAGAACTTCGGGGTGCTGTACACCGCCAAAGCCGTCGGGGCGCTGCTCGGAGTCGGTCTTGCCGCGTTCGTCGTGTCCAGCCACGGCTATCTCGGCGCGTTCGCCGTCGCGGGGGCGCTCAGCGTGCTCGGGGCACTCCTGGGCGGACGGCTTTCCCAGCCGGGACGGCCGAAGTCGCTGTTGCCGGCGATCCGCTGATGGGCCGGGTGACGAGCAGGCGGCGGGTGGTCCGGGTGGTGGAAGGGGTGCCCGGTACCCGCCCGGACACGCTGACCGTCGAAGAGCCGCTGGAGATCCGCGTCGGCGGCAAACCCTTGACGATCACGATGCGCACCCCTGGCCACGACTTCGATCTCGCGGCCGGATTCCTGGTGGGCGAAGGGGTTTCCCGGTCGAGCGACGACATCCGGTCGATCCGGTACTGCGCGGGCGCGACGGCCGACGGTGCCAACACCTACAACGTGCTGGACGTCGTCCTCGCCGACGGGGTCGCTCCACCCGACGCCTCCCTGGAGCGCAACTTCTACACCACGTCGTCGTGCGGGCTCTGCGGCAAGGCGAGCCTCGACGCCGTGCGGACGACCGCGACCTGGCCGGTGGACGGCGACGGTCTGGTGATCTCACCGTCCACAGTGGCCGAACTGCCGGATCGGCTCCGGAACGCGCAACTGGTCTTCGACCGCACCGGCGGTCTCCACGCCGCGGGTCTGTTCAGCGCGACGGGGGATCTGCTGTGCCTGCGGGAGGACGTCGGCAGGCACAACGCCGTCGACAAGGTGGTCGGCTGGGCGGCGCGCCAGGGGAGGCTGCCGCTGTCCGGGACGGTGCTGATGGTCAGCGGACGGGCGTCGTTCGAGCTGGTGCAGAAGGCGGTCATGGCCGGGATTCCGCTGCTGGCGGCGGTTTCCGCGCCGTCGTCGCTGGCGGTGGACCTCGCCGCGGAGATGGGCCTGACGCTGGTGGGGTTCCTGCGGGGCACGTCGATGAACGTCTACAGCCGCCCGGACCGCCTCGGCCTGTCCTGACAGCGGCCGTGAACTGACCAACAGCATCGCTCACCGGACGAGGGTTTCCCGGACGATCGCCGCGGTCTCGCTCGGTGTGCGGCCGACCTGGATCCCGGCCGCCTCCAGAGCCTTCTTCTTCGCTTCGGCCGTTCCGCCGCTCCCGGACACGATCGCGCCGGCGTGTCCCATCGTCTTGCCCGCCGGCGCGGTGAACCCGGCGATGTAACCGATGACGGGTTTGCTCACCCTCGCCCGGATGTACTCGGCGGCCCGCTCCTCGGCGTCGCCGCCGATCTCCCCGATGAGCACGATCACGTCGGTCTCGGGGTCCTTCTCGAACGCCTCGACGACGTCGATGTGCGTGGTGCCGATGATCGGGTCCCCGCCGATGCCGACGCACGTCGAAAAGCCGTGCTCGCGCAGTTCGTGCATCAGCTGATAGGTCAGCGTGCCGGATTTCGAGACCAGCCCGATCCGTCCGGGTTTCGTGATCCCGTCCGGGATGATGCCGGCATTGGACCGGCCGGGGCTGATCACGCCCGGGCAGTTCGGCCCGATCACGCGGGTCGGGCTTCCCTGCGCGTGGGCCCAGAAAGCGGCCGCGTCGTGCACCGGAACCCCTTCGGTGATGACGACCGCCATCCCGACCTCGGCGTCCACGGCCTCGATGACGGCGTTCTTCACCGCGGGCGGTGGGACGAAGAGCACCGAGACGTCCGCGCCGGTCGCCGCGACGGCTTCGGCGGTACCGCCGAACACCGGCAGCGCGCGCCCGGAGAGAAGGATCTCCTGCCCGGCTTTGCGCGGGTTGATCCCGCCGACGACGTTCGTTCCCGCGGCCAGCATGCGTGCGGTGTGCTTGCGGCCCTCGGCGCCGGTCATACCCGCGACGACGACCTTGCTGTGTTCGTCGAGGAAGATCGCCATCTCACGCCTCCGGTTCCGTGGCCGCCAGTTTCGCCGCCGCCGCCGCGGCGTCGTCCATCGTGTCCACCAGGGTCACCAAGGGATGCGCGGCCTCGGCGAGGATCCGCCTGCCTTCGGCGACGTTGTTGCCGTCGAGCCGTACCACGAGCGGTTTGACCGCGCGGTCGCCGAGCAGGGCGAGCGCACGGATGATCCCGGCGGCGACGGCGTCGCAGGCGGTGATCCCGCCGAAGACGTTGACGAAGACGCTGCGCACCTGTTCGTCGTCCAGGATGACGCCGAGCCCGGCGGCCATGATCTCGGCCGACGCGCCGCCGCCGATGTCGAGGAAGTTCGCGGGCCCGTCGGCCCCCGCTTCCGCGGCGGCTGCGGCCACGACGTCCAAAGTGGACATGACCAGTCCGGCGCCGTTGCCGATCACGCCGATGTCGCCGTCCAGTTTGACGTAGTTGAGCCCGGCCTCCCGGGCCCTGCGTTCGAGCGGGTTCTCGTCCGGCGAATCGACGAACTCGGCGTGGGACGGGTGCCGGAACGCGGCGTTGGCGTCGAGGGTGACCTTCCCGTCGACCGCGGCGACCGTCCCGTCCGTGGTCAGCACGAGCGGATTGACCTCCACGAGCGTGGCGTCTTCCTCGGTGAAGACCGTCCACAGCGCGACGATCGCGTCGGCCGCCGCCGAGGGGAGCCGGGCCGCTTCGATGATCCGCTCCGCCATCGCGGTGTCCACACCGGTCAGCGGATCGACCGGGATCCGGGCCAGCGCATCGGGTTTCGTGGCCGCGACCGTCTCGATGTCCATCCCGCCTTCGGCTGACGCCATCGCGAGGAAGGTCCGGGCGGCGCGGTCGAGCAGAAAGGAGAGGTAGTACTCCTCGGCGATCGCGCTGGCTTCGGTGACGAGCACCTGGTGGACGCGGTGTCCTTTGATGTCCATACCGAGGATGTCCTCGGCGGCTTGTTCGGCGTCGTCGGGGGAGTGGACGACCTTCACCCCGCCGGCCTTACCGCGGCCGCCGGTCTTCACCTGCGCCTTGACCACGACGGACCCGCCCAGTTCGACGGCGACCGCCCTCGCGGATTCCGGTGTGGCGACGACCTTTCCCCGGGGGACCGGGACGCCGTGCCGCTCGAAGAGATCCCGGGCCTCGTGCTCGAAAAGGTCCACGTGAAGTCCTTTCTCCGCGGAAGAGGACGAGCCCCGGGGGCGGCCGGGAAAACCTGCTTGCGGCCCTGGACACCGGAGCGTTCGAAGAGTAACTATATGCCTACCTCATACGGTATGCAATCTACAGTCTGCCGCGACCAGGGGCTTCGAACAGGGGCGGGCGGACGGAGCAGATCCGGAAACGAGCGCACGGATCAGAGAGGTCCGGCGTGCGAGAAGGAGGAGTTGAACGATGGCGCCAACGACCGGCACCGCTGCGGGGGACACCGCGACGAAGGCCAC
The DNA here is from genome assembly GCF_044461365.1 of Amycolatopsis sp. NPDC049868. NCBI lineage: Bacteria > Bacillati > Actinomycetota > Actinomycetes > Pseudonocardiales > Pseudonocardiaceae > Amycolatopsis > Amycolatopsis sp. NPDC049868. The sequence goes on from NZ_JBITKV010000006.1 coordinate 45,537, forward strand.
CACCAACGGTTCCGAACCCGCCCCGGACCTGATCTCCGGCGGCCACCTGGTGGCCAAGGCGCTCAAGGCGGAGGGCGTCGACACGATCTTCACGTTGTGCGGCGGGCATATCATCGACATCTACGACGGCTGCGTCGACGAGGGCATCGAGGTCATCGACGTCCGGCACGAGCAGGTCGCGGCGCACGCGGCCGACGGCTACGCGCGGATCACCGGCCGCCCCGGCTGCGCGGTCGTCACCGCGGGCCCCGGGACCACGGACGCGGTCACCGGTGTCGCGAACGCGCTGCGTGCGGAGAGCCCGATGCTGCTCATCGGCGGGCAGGGGGCGTTGACGCAGCACAAGATGGGTTCACTGCAGGATCTCCCGCACGTCGACATGATGGCGCCGATCACCAAGTTCTCCGCGACCGTCCCGCATACCGCGCGGGTCGCGGACCTGGTCTCGATGGCCTTCCGCGAGTGCTACCACGGCGCGCCCGGACCGTCCTTTTTGGAGATTCCCAGGGACGTCCTCGACGCCAAGGTGCCGGTGGACAAGGCGCGGATCCCCACCGAAGGCCGGTACCGGGCGTCCACCCGGAACGCGGGCGACCCGGCCGACATCGAGAAACTCGCGGACCTGCTCGTCCACGCGAAGAAGCCGGCCATCCTGCTCGGCAGCCAGGTGTGGACGACCCGCGCCACCGGACCGGCGACCGAGCTGGTGCGCGGGCTGAACATCCCGGCGTACATGAACGGCGCCGGGCGCGGCACGCTGCCGCCCGGCGATCCGCACCACTTCCAGCTCTCGCGCCGGTACGCCTTCGACAACGCCGACGTGATCGTCATCGTCGGCACCCCGTTCGACTTCCGGATGGGCTACGGCAAGCGGCTTTCGCCGGACGCGACCGTCGTGCAGATCGACCTCGACTACCGCACCGTCGGGAAGAACCGGGACGTCGACCTCGGCATCGTCGGCGACGCGGGACAGGTGCTCGCCGCGGTCGCGGACGCGGCCACCGGCCGGGTCGACAACGGTGCCGTGGCGCGCAAGGTCTGGCTGGAAGAACTGCAGGACGTGGAGGCGAAGGCGAAACAGAAGCGCCTGCCACTCCAGCATTCCGACGCGAGCCCGATCCACCCGTACCGGCTGGTGCACGAGATCAACGAATTCCTCACCGAGGATTCGCTCTACATCGGCGACGGCGGCGACATCGTCACGTTCTCCGGACAGGTCGTCCAGCCGAAGGCGCCTGGCCATTGGATGGACCCCGGTCCGCTCGGCACGCTCGGCGTCGGGATCCCGTTCGTCCTCGCCGCGAAACACGCGCGGCCGGAGAAGGAGGTCGTCGCCCTGTTCGGCGATGGCGCCTTCAGCCTGACCGGCTGGGACTTCGAGACCTTGGTGCGCTTCAACCTGCCGTTCGTCGGGATCGTGGGCAACAACTCCTCGATGAACCAGATCCGTTACGGCCAGGCGGCGAAGTACGGCCTCGGCCGGGAACGCGTCGGCAACACGCTCGGCGACGTGCCCTACGACGAGTTCGCCCGCATGCTCGGCGGGCACGGCGAGGCGGTGCGCGACCCCGCGGATATCGGCCCGGCGCTGCTGCGCGCCCGCGAGTCCGGAAAGCCTTCGCTGATCAACGTTTGGATCGACCCGGACGTGTACGCGCCCGGAACCATGAACCAGACCATGTACAAGTAGCCGGGAGGGATCACCGATGGGAAAGGCACTCGAAGGCGTCCGCGTCCTCGACATGACGCATGTCCAATCAGGACCTTCGTCCACGCAGATCCTGGCCTGGCTCGGCGCGGACGTGATCAAACTGGAGACCCCCGGCCGCGGCGACATCACCCGCGGCCAGCTCCGGGACCTGCCGGGGGTGGACAGCCTCTACTTCACGATGCTCAACGCCAACAAACGCAGCATCACCCTGAACATGAAGAGCGAGCAGGGGAAACAGGTCTTCGACCAGCTCGTGTCCAGTGTGGACGTCCTGGTGGAGAACTTCGGGCCCGGCGTGGTCGACCGGTTCGGCTACCCGTGGGAGCGGCTCGCGGAGCTGAACCCGCGGCTGATCTACGCCTCGATCAAGGGCTTCGGCCCCGGTCGCTACGCTGACTTCAAGGCCTACGAGGTCATCGCGCAGGCGATGGGCGGCGCGATGAGCACCACCGGCTTCGAGGACGGCCCGCCGACCGCGACCGGCGCGCAGATCGGGGACTCGGGGACGGGCATCCACCTCGTCGCCGCGATCCTGGCCGCGCTCTACCAGCGGACGAACACCGGCCGCGGGCAGCGGGTCCAGGTCGCGATGCAGGACGCCGTGCTGAACCTCTGCCGGGTCAAGCTTCGCGACCAGCAACGGCTGGCGCACGGCCCGCTCAACGAGTACCCGAACGACGTCTTCGGCGACGAGGTCCCGCGTTCGGGCAACGCGTCCGGCGGTGGTCAGCCGGGCTGGGCGGTGAAATGCGCGCCGGGCGGACCGAACGACTACATCTACGTGATCATCCAGCCGGTCGGCTGGCAGCCGATCACCCGGCTGATCGGCAAACCCGAATTGGCCGAGGACCCGGACTGGGCCACCCCGGAAGCGCGTTTGTCCAAATTGGACAAGGCCTTCGGGATGATCGAAGAGTGGACCGAGCGGCACACCAAATGGGAGGTGATGGAGGCGCTCAACGCCCATGACATCCCCTGCGGCCCGATCCTGTCCACCAGGGAACTCGCCGAGGACGCCACGTTGGCCGAACTCGGCTCGGTCGTCGAGGTCGACCATCCCGAACGTGGTGCCTTCAAGACCGTGGGCTGCCCGCTGAAGCTGTCGGATTCGCCGGTCGAGGTCGAACGCTCGCCGCTGCTCGGCGAGCACAACGCCGAGGTCTTCGGCGAACTCGGCTACGGCGTGGACGACCTGGACCGGCTGCGCGCGGCCGGCGTGATCTGAGGAGGACTCATGGCAGACAAAGAGATCGTCGAGAAGATCCTCGAAAAGGTCGCCGCCGAGGGGCGGACGTCGCTCACCGCGCCGGAAGGCCGAGAGGTGTGCGAGGCATACGGGATCCCGACCCCGGCGGAACGGCTGGCCACCACCGCGGAGGAGGCCGTCGCGCAGGCGGAGGAGATCGGCTTCCCGGTGGTGCTGAAGATCGTCTCACCGGGCATCCTGCACAAGACGGAGGCCGGCGGAGTGCTGGTCGGCCTCGCGACCGCGGACGCCGTGGCGGACGGTTTCCGGTCCATCGTCGCCAACGCCGAGGCGTACGACGCCGACGCCGAGATCACCGGCGTGCAGGTGCAGCAGATGCTCACCAGCGGGCAGGAGGTGATCATCGGCGCCACCACCGACGCCACCTTCGGCAAGATCGTCGCCTTCGGCCTCGGCGGGGTGCTGGTCGAGGTGCTCAAGGACGTCACCTTCCGGCTCGCCCCGCTCGACCGCGACGAGGCGTTCTCGATGATCGACGGCATCGCGGCCGCGGAGATCCTGCGCGGCGTCCGAGGCGCGGAGCCGGTGAGCAGGGACGCGCTGGCCGACGTGCTCACGCGCGTCGGCACCTTGGTCACCGACTTCCCGCAACTGGCCGAGGTCGACCTCAACCCGGTGCTGGCCACTCCCGGCGGCGCCACCGCGGTGGACGTCCGGATCCTGGTGGATCCCGAAGCGGCGCGCGAGCCCGTGCGGTTCAGCCAGGAGGAGATCCTGGCATCGATGACCCGGATCATGAAGCCGGCGTCGATCGCCGTCATCGGCGCTTCGGCCGAGGCGGGCAAGATCGGCAACTCGGTGATGAAGAACCTCGTCAACGGCGGGTTCGCGGGGGAGATCCATCCCATCAACCCCAAGGCCGCGGAGATCCTCGACCGCAAGGCCTATCCGAGCATTTCCGACGTTCCGGGCGATGTCGACGTCGCGGTGTTCGCCATCCCCGCCAAATTCGTCCCCGCCGCGCTGGCCGAGGCGGGCCGGAAAGGGGTGGCCGGGGCGATCCTGATCCCGTCCGGGTTCGGCGAAACCGGCAACATCGAACTCCAGGATCAGGTCGTGGCGATCGCGCGGGAGCACGGCGTCCGGATCCTCGGCCCCAACATCTACGGCTACTACTACACGCCCGAGAACCTTTCGGCGACGTTCTGCACCCCGTACGACGTCAAGGGCGGCGTCGCGCTCTCCTCGCAGAGCGGCGGCATCGGGATGGCGATCCTCGGGTTCAGCCGGTCGGCGAAAATGGGTGTCTCCTCGATCATCGGAGTCGGTAACAAGGCCGATATCGACGAGGACGATCTGCTCACCTTCTTCGAACAAGATGAAAACACCGAGCTGATCGCCATGCATCTCGAAGACCTGAAAGACGGGCGATCGTTCGCGGAAACGGCGAAACGGGTTTCGGTGCGGAAACCGGTCGTCGTCCTCAAAGCGGGCCGCACCTCCCAAGGCGCGAAAGCCGCGAGTTCGCACACCGGCGCCCTGGCGGGCGACGACAAGGTCTACGACGACATCCTGCGGCAGAGCGGGGTCATCCGGGCACCCGGTCTCAACGATCTCCTCGAATACGCGCGCGGCATCCCATTGCTGCCGACGCCGAAAGGTGAGAACGTCGTGATCATCACCGGCGCGGGTGGTTCGGGTGTCCTGCTTTCCGACGCCTGTGTGGACAACGGGCTGAATCTCATGGAGATCCCGCCCGATCTCGACACGTCGTTCCGGAAATTCATCCCGCCGTTCGGCGCCGCGGGCAACCCCGTCGACATCACCGGCGGCGAGCCACCTACCACCTACCGGAACACTATCGCGCTCGGTTTGGAGGACGAGCGAATCCATGCCTTGATCCTCGGCTATTGGCATACTATCGTCACCCCGCCGATGATCTTCGCGGAACTGGTTTCGGAAGTCGTTTCCGAATATCGAGCGAAGGGGATCCACAAGCCCGTCGTCGCCTCGCTGGCAGGCGACGTCGAGGTCGAACAGGCCAGCAGTTTTCTGTACGAGCACGGTGTCGTCGCCTATCCCTACACGACGGAGAAACCGGTGGCCGTGCTCGGTGCGAAGTATCGCTGGGCACGTTCCGCGGGACTGCTCGACTGATTCCGGAACCAAACCGACCAAGGAGAATGACAGTGACGTCATCGACCGCGGCTCAACCACCCGGAGCGTACAAGGAAGTAATCGATTCGAACGGCCGGATCTATCGCGTCGGCGAAACCGATCGCGACATCATGGGCCGTCCACGATGGACGATGGTGATCCTGCCATGGGTCGCCATGATGGCCATCAGTTCGTCGGAATACGCGTTCACGTCGGCGGAGGAGACGCTGTCGGCCGCACACGGCTGGCACGGCGCCACCATCTTCTGGCTGCTCGGAGTCTGGGTGTTCTTCCAGGCGATCGTCGCCTTCCCGGCGGGGAAGATGCGGGAGAACGGGACATTGCCCGCCAAGGCGGCGATGCTGCTGGGTGCGGTGGGCACCCTGCTCGCGTACCTTTCGCTCGCCTACGCGCCCAGCGAGATCTGGGCGTACCTGGGCTTCGGCTTCTTCGGCGGTGGCGGGGCCGGGCTGGTGTACGCGACCTGCGTCAACATGGTGGGGAAGTGGTACCCGGAGCGCAGGGGCGGCAAGACCGGATTCGTCAACGGCGGCTTCGCCTACGGTTCGGTGCCCTTCATCTTCCTCTTCACCTCCTATATGGACCTTTCCAACTTCTCGGGCGTCCTGCTCGTGGTCGGCCTCTTCCTGGCAGGGGTGGTCGCGGTCAGCGGCTTCTACTTCCAGGACCCGCCGAAGAACTGGTGGCCCCCGCACGTCGACCCGCTGAAGGTGTCCGACGATCCCCGGGTCCGCCGTTCCCTGGAGAAGAATCCGCCGGCGGTGAAGCAGTACACGCCGAAGGAGGCGCTCCGGACCGGCATGCTGCCGCTGATGTGGTTCTGCCTGTTGTGCACGGCCGGGGTGAACATCTTCGGCATCGCGATGCAGGTCCCGTTCGGCAACGAGATGGGTTTCGCGGGCGGGATCGTCGCGCTCGCGATGAGCCTGAAGGCGATCATCAACGGCACCGGCCGCGGGGTGATCGGCTGGATCTCCGACCGCTACGGACGGCGCCAGACCCTGTTCATGGTCTGCGTGGTGCTCGGCCTCGCGCAGTTCGCGGTGTACCTGTCCGGTTCGATCGGCAGCATGCCGCTGTTCCTGCTGGCGTCGATGATCTCCGGTTTCGGCGGCGGCGCGATCTTCCCGCTGTTCGCGGCGATGACGGCCGATTTCTACGGCGAGAACAACAACGCCAGCAATTACGGCCTGGTCTACAGTTCGAAGCTGATCTCGGGCCTGGTCGGCTCCGGTGTCGGCGCGATGGTCGTGGTGGCGTGGGGCTACGGCGGCGCGTTCTTCCTCGCGGGCGGGACGAGCCTGTTCGCGGCCGGCCTCAGTCTGCTGCTCCGGCAGCCAGGGCGTTCGCGTTCGCGGACGCCGAGGCGTGAGCAGGAGCTGAACCTGGCCTAACCCTCCTTCGGACGTTCGTGGAAGGCCTTCCGGGTGCGCTCGGTGTGCTGATTCATGATCCGTTCGGCGGCGACGGCGTCACCGGCGGCGATGGCGTTGATCAGATCCTCGTGTTCCTGCCAGGCGTCATGGCTGCGAGGACGGGCGATCGGGGTGTAGTACCAGCGGACGCGGCGATCGACCATACCGATCATCTCGGCGAGGACGGCGTTGCCGGAGAGATCGGTGATGAACGCGTGGAGCGCGGCGTTGGCCGCGACGAGGCCTTCGGTGTCGTCGGCGGCCAACGCCTCCAGCCCGGTCTTCTGTAGTTCCCACAAGCGTTCGACGTCTTCGCCGCCGGCTCTGTCGGCGGCGAGACGGGCGGAGTGCGCCTCCAGGACGGTGCGCACGCTGAGCAGTTGATCGGCTTCCTCGTCGGTGGGCATGTGCACGAAGGCGCCCTGCGCGGGACGGAGGTCGACCCAGCCCTCGGTCTGCAGGCGCTGCAACGCCTCGCGGACCGGCTGCCTGCTGACGCCTAGGTACTCGGCGAGGTCCGCCTCGACCAGGTGCTGGCCGGGTTCGAGGGTCCGGTTGATGATCAGCTCCGCGAGCGCGTCGTAGACGACCTGGCGCAGGGGGGCGGGCCGCTCGACGCGTTTGGCCGTCGCCGGGTTGAGCGTGCCCTTGGTGCGGCGACCGGTGGGGCCGCGGTCGGGCAGGGGTGAAACGGGCTGGCTCACAGGACCTCCGGATGACTCGCTCCGGTTCAGGATACAGGTTTTGGTATGCAAAATCCCGACAATCTCCGCTTGCCTCCGCATTTCGTCCTCTGAGTGCGCCGGATGCACGCGAAGGTTCCGCATTTAGAGGACGAAATGCGGGAGGGGCGTGACATGCCGACCATCTACAGGATACTGTATGCAATCTGGTCTTCGGCTGAGCGGGAGGCATGTCATGAAGGTCGCTGTTCTGGGCGCGGGGGCGATCGGCGCGTACGCCGGCGCCGCGCTCCACCGAGGCGGGGCGGAAGTCCACCTCATCGCGAGACGGGCGCATGGCGAAGCGATGCGCGCGCACGGCGTGCGGGTGCTCAGCCCGCGGGGGAACTTCACCGTCCACCCCCATGTCACCGACGATCCGGCGCAGGTCGGCCCCGTCGACTTCGTCTTCCTCGGCCTGAAGGCGAATTCGTACGCCTCCTGCGGTCCATTGATCGCGCCGCTGCTGGGTGAGGACACCGCGATCGTGGCCGCGCAGAACGGGATCCCGTGGTGGTACTTCCACGGCCTGGCCGGACATCCGCTGGAGAACCGCCGCATCGAGACGGTCGACCCAGGGGGCGCGGTGAGCGAGGTCCTCGAACTGCGCCGCGCGATCGGCTGCGTCGTCTACTGCTCCACGGTGATCGAGGAGCCGGGCGTGATCCGGCATCTCGAAGGGACCCGGTTCGCTTTGGGAGAGCCGAAAGGCGGCGTCACGTCCCGGTGCGCGGCACTCGCCGACGCGATGATCGCGGGCGGGCTGAAGGCGCCGGTCGAGCTCGATCTGCGCGACGAGATCTGGGTCAAGCTCATGGGCAACGTCGCCTTCAATCCGCTCAGCGCGCTCACCAGGGCGACCATGGTCCAGATGTGCGAGCATCCGGACACCCGCGAGCTCGTCGCCGCGATGATGAACGAGACCCTCGCGATCGCCCGTGCCGCGGGCAGCGACCCGCAGGTGTCGGTCGAGAAACGCATCAACGGCGCCTGGCGCGTCGGCCACCACAAGACGTCGATGCTGCAGGACCTAGAGGCTGGCAAGCCGTTGGAGATCGACGCGATCATCGGCGCCGTCGTCGAGCTTTCGGAGCTGACCGGCGTGCCCGCCCCCGCGCTGCGCCACGTCCACGCCGCGATCGGCCTGCTCGGCCAGACCGCGAACGCCGTTCCCGTCGGAGCGCACTGAATCGGAGGAACCCGATGAAGCGCAAGAACAGCGAGCCGTACGTCCGGCTCACCCAGCCACTGGTCCGCGACTCGGGCGTGCTGCGCCCGGCGAGCTGGGAAGAGGCGTTGGAGCGCGCCGCCGCCGGGTTCCGGCGCACGCTCGACACCAAGGGGCCCGAAGCCTTCGGCATGTTCTCCTGTGCCAGGGCGACCAACGAGATGAACTACGTCGCGCAGAAGTTCACGCGTGCGGTGATCGGCACCAACAACGTCGACTCGTGCAACCGCACCTGTCACGCGCCGAGCGTCGCCGGGCTGGCACGGGTGTTCGACAGCGGTGGCGGGACCTCCTCGTATCAGGAGATCGAGGACGCCGACGTCATCGTCGTCTGGGGCGGCAACCCACGCGAAGCCCATCCGATCTTCTTCCAGCACGTGCTCAAGGCCGTCCACCGTGGTGCGAAGCTCTTCGTGATCGACCCGCGCCGGACCAGCACCGCGAGCTGGGCGCACCGACAGCTCCAGCTGCACGTCGGCACGGACATCCCGCTGGCGCACGCGATCGCCCGCGAGATCATCCACTCCGGACTGGCCAACACGGCCTTCATCGAACGGGCCACCGAAGGTTTCGCCGAGTTCGCGGCCTCCGTCGAGCCGTGGACGCTCGAAGTCGCCGAGGAGACGACCGGCGTCCCGGCCGAGCTGATCCGCGAACTCGCGCACACCTATGCCCGCGCGGACCGCGGTCAGCTGTCGTGGACGCTCGGGATCACCGAGCATCACAACGGCACCGACAACGTGCTGTCCCTGATCAATCTCGCGCTGCTGGCCGGACATGTGGGCCGGTACGGCGCCGGGCTCAACCCCCTGCGCGGGCAGAACAACGTCCAGGGTGGTGGGGACATGGGCGCCATCCCGGACCGGATGCCGGGATTCCAGAACATCCTCGACGCGGACGTCCGGGCGAAGTTCGACACGGCTTGGGGTTCGAACATCCCGCCGTACAAGGGACTCAATCTCACGCAGATGCTCGACGCGATGGAACGCGGCGACCTGACCTGCGTGTACATCATCGGGGAGAACCCGGTCCAGTCCGAAGCGGACTGCGAGCACACGATCAAACGTCTGTCCAATGTGGAGCATCTGGTGGTGCAGGACATCTTCCTCACCAAGACCGCGCAGCTGGCCGACGTGGTCCTTCCCGCTTCGGCGGCCTGGTGTGAGTCCGACGGCACCTTCACCAACAGCGAACGCCGGGTCCAGCGGGTCCGCAAGGCACTCGAACCGCCGGAGGGCGCGCGCGACGACATCCAGCTGCTGTGCGAGCTCGCCCGGCGCCTCGGCCACGACTGGAACTACCAGGGCGGCGAGGACGTCTGGAACGAACTCCGGACGTTGTCGCCGATGCACGCCGGGATGAGCTACGCACGCCTGGAGGAACTCGGCGGCATCCAGTGGCCCTGCTATCGCGAGGACGAGCTCGAACCGACCTTCCTCCATGGGCGGCTCTGGGAAGAGGATCCGGTGAAGCGTGGCCGACCGGCGCCGTTCACCGTGATCGCCCACAGCCCGCCGGTGGATCTGCTCACCGAGGACTTCCCGATCCGGCTGACCACCGGACGGCGGCTGGACTCCTACAACACCGGCGTCCAGTCCGGCGGGTTCCCCTCACCGCTGCGCCGAGGGGAGACCCTCGACCTGTGCGCGGCGGACGCGGTGCGGCTCGGGGTCGTCGAGGACGAGGTCGTGCGGATCTCGTCCCGCCGCGGCGAGATCGAGGCGCCGGTCCGGATCGACGACGGGCTGCGTCCCGGACTGGCGTTCATGACCTTCCATTTCCCGGATGAGATCGACGTCAACGTCATCACCATCGAGGCGACCTGCCCGGTCGCGGGCACGGCCGAGTACAAGGCCGCCGCGATCCGGGTCGAGAAGCTGCCCGTCACCGTGTGAGGAGCCGGAATGGACCTGCGTTTCCTGAACGCCGAACCGACGGACGCCGAACGGCACGCGGTCGACGCGCTCGGAGCCGGAAGCCGCGATCAGCTGCTTCCCGCGTTGCACGCCGTGAACGATCGGATCGGTTGGATCAGTCAGGGAGCGTTGAACCACATCTGCCGCCGGCTGAACGTCCCGCCGGCGGAAGCCTATGGCGTGGCGAGTTTCTACGCGCTGTTCTCGTTCAAGGAACGGCCACCGCGCGTGGTCCACGTCTGCACGGACCTGGCATGCCGCGTCAACGGCGCGGAAGCACTGTGCGACGCGCTGACCGGGACCGCCGGCGCAGCGGGGTTCACCTGGCACCGCAGTCCGTGCCTGGGTGTCTGCGAACGCGCCCCCGCGGCGCTGGCCTTCGAGGCGGGGGATCCCGCGGAGGAGCGGCTGCTCGCCCCAGCCACACCGGGCGAAATCGCCCGCGAACCATCCGCTTGGGAGGAAGCCCCGGTTTCCGTTCCGCAGCAAGGGGAATCAGGGCTGCGCCTGCTGCGCCGGGTCGGGGTCGTCGAGGCCGGGAGCCTGGACGCCTATCGTGCGGCGGGTGGCTACGCGGCGTTGAGGAACGCTTTGCTGCTCGGGCCGGCCGGGGTCATCCGCGAGGTGACCGATTCGGGGCTGATGGGGCGGGGCGGGGCGGCCTTCCCGACCGGCCGGAAGTGGGACGCCGCCGCCCGGCAGCCCGAACGGACCCGGTACCTGGTGTGCAACGCCGACGAGAGCGAACCGGGCACGTTCAAGGACCGCGTGCTGATCGAGGGGGATCCGTTCGCGCTCGTCGAAGCGATGACGATCGCCGCGTTCGCCATCGGCGCGCAGAAGGGGTACGTCTACCTTCGCGGCGAGTATCCGCGCGCGCTGAAGATGCTGCGCGACGCCATCGACACGGCTCGCGAGCGAGGGTTCCTGGGCGAGAACATCCTGGGGCGGCAAGGGTTCTCGTTCGACATCGAGATCAGGCGCGGCGCGGGTGCCTACATCTGCGGCGAGGAAACGGCGATCTTCAACTCGATCGAAGGCTATCGCGGCGAGCCGAGGTCGAAGCCGCCGTTCCCGGTGGAGAAGGGGTTGTTCGGCAAGCCGACGGTGGTGAACAACGTCGAGACCCTGGTCAACATCCCGCTGATCCTCACCGAAGGCTGCGAGGCCTACCGTCGCATCGGGACCGAACGCTCCGCCGGGCCGAAGCTGTTCTGCCTGTCCGGCAATGTCCGGCGTCCAGGCGTATACGAAGTGCCGTTCGGGACGACGCTGGGGGAACTGCTCGAACTCGCCGGGGGAGTGCCGGAAGGCCGTGAACTGCGGGCGGTCCTGCTCGGCGGCGCGGCGGGTGGTTTCGTGCGCCCGGACGAAACCACCCTGCCGCTGACCATGGAGGACGCGCGCGCCGCGGGCACCACGCTCGGCTCGGGGGTCGTGCTCGCGCTCGACGACCAAGCCGACCTCGGCGGGTTCCTGTTGCGGATCGCGGCGTTCTTCCGGGACGAGTCGTGCGGGCAATGCGTACCGTGCCGGATCGGCACCGTACGGCAGGAGGAGGCGCTGCACCGGATCGTCGGCGGCCGCAAGCTCGGGACCGGCGGCGACGATCTCGCGCTGCTGCGGGAAGTCGGCCAGGTGATGCGGGATTCGTCCATCTGCGGGCTGGGCCAGACCGCCTGGAACGCCATCGAGTCGGCGATCGACCGGCTCGGCGCCCTGGAGGAGCGATCGTGACCACTGTCGGATTAGGACTCCCGCGACGGCTCGTCGAGTTCACTGTGGACGGTGAGGCGGTCAGGGTTCCCGAAGGATCCACGATCCTCGACGCCTGCGCCGCGGCGGGCAAGGACATCCCGACGCTCTGTCACGGAGACACCCTCGAACCGGCGAACGCTTGCCGTGTCTGCATGGTGGAGGTCGAGGGATCGCGCACGCTCGTGCCGTCCTGCTCCCGCAAGGCCGAGCCGGGCATGGTGGTGCGGACCGAGACCGACCGGACGAGGCTCAGCCGCAAGGTCGTGCTCGAACTCCTCGGATCGGCGACGGATCTGTCCACGACGCCCGACGTCGCGGACTGGATGGCCGGATGCGGTGCGGAACCCGGGCGTTTCGGCCCGCCCGCGCCCGCTTCGGACGACCGCGACGACCGCCGCCCCGGCGAGCACGAGATCCCGGACGGGCTGACGGCGGCGACCGTGCGCCAGCCGGTCAAAGTGGACAACGAGCTCTATGTCCGCGACTACGGCAAATGCATCCAGTGCTACAAATGCGTCGACGCGTGCGGCGAGCAGTGGCAGAACACCTTCGCCATCACCATGGCTGGGCGCGGATTCGACGCGCGGATCTCGACGGAGTTCGCGAACCCGCTGCCGGACAGCGCGTGTGTCTACTGTGGAAACTGCGTCGAGGTCTGCCCGACCGGTGCGCTGAGTTTCAAACGCGAGCACGACAAGCGTGAGGACGGTACCTGGGACGAGTCGCGGCAGACCGCGACGACCACCGTCTGCACCTTCTGCGGGGTCGGCTGCTCCTTGACGCTGCACGTCCAGGACAACGAGATCGTCAAGGTGACCTCGCCCCACGAGAGTTCGGTGACCCACGGGAACCTCTGCATCAAGGGTCGCTTCGGCTGGCAGCACGTCCAGAACCGCTGAACCTCACGTGACTGGATGGCCGACACGCGTGATCAGACGGACGACACGCGTGTCCAAGCGGACGGCTCGGCGGCAGGCTCCCGTTACGGGTGTGTCGTCCGTCCAGTCACGCGTGTCGTCCGTCTGATCACACGCGCCGTCCACTCGAACACGCGCAACCACTGAACCTCACGGCCACCTGTACCGAACGACCACCCGCCCTCTGCCGGTATACCGCCCGTTGACCTGGACAGGTCAGCGGGCTATTCTCGATATACGAAAGAAAGTTTCCGCAGAGCGAAATTGCAGAGGTTTCGATGGCTGATCTTGCCGGTTCGCGTCACGCACTGCCCTACGTGCTGAACCTGTCGCTGGTCTTCACCGAGTTGCCACTGCTCGACCGTGCGGAGGCGGCGCGCGCGGCGGGCTTCACCGCGGTCGAGTACTGGTGGCCGTTCGAGACGCCGGTGCCGGATGCCGCCGATGTCGACGCGTTCGTGGCGTCGGTCGAGCGGGCGGGTGTCGCGGTGACCGGGCTGAACTTCTTCCCCGGCGACATGGCGGGTGGTGATCGTGGCCTGGTCACCTGGCCCGGTCGCGAGGACGAGTTCGCCCGTGGCATCGCTTCCGCGATCGACCTCGGCGAGCGGCTCGGCTGCCGGCGGTTCAACGCGCTCTACGGCAACCGGATCGACGGCGCGGATCCGGCCGGGCAGGACAAGCTCGGCTTGTCGAACCTGGCGCTCGCGTCGGACGCGGCCGCGCGGATCGGCGCGGAGATCGTCCTGGAGCCGTTGTCGGGCGCGGAGAAGTACCCGCTCAAGACGGCTGACGACGTACTGAAGGTGCTCGACGAACTCGGGCGGGACAACGTGAAGCTGCTGGCCGACCTGTACCACCTGGCGGTCAACGGTGACGACCTCGACACGGTCACGACCGTCCACACCGGACGGATCGGCCATGTGCAGATCGCCGATGCCCCAGGGCGCCACCAGCCGGGGACCGGAACGCTGGACATCGAGGGATACCTGGAAAAGCTGCAGGCGGCGGGCTATCGCGGGCAGGTCGGCGTGGAGTACAAACCCGACGGGCCGAGCGCGGAATCGCTGTCGTGGCTGCCTTTCGAACGAAGGGGACTGGCATGACCAAGCTGGGATTCATCGGCCTGGGGATCATGGGCGGGCCGATGGCGGGACATCTCGTCGCCGCCGGCCACGAGGTGAGCGGATTCGACACGAACGCGGACGCCCTCGCGAGGCTGGAAGCCGCGGGCGGCCGGGCCGCGAACGGGGTGACCGACGCCGTGGCGGACGCGGAAGTCGTTATCACCATGCTGCCGAACCATCCGCAGGTCGAGGCCGTCGTGCTGGCGGCGGGCGGAGTGCTGGAATCGGCGAAGCCGGGCACACTGCTGATCGACATGAGCACCATCCGGCCGGAGACCTCCATCGAGGTGGCCGAACGGGCCGGGGAACGCGAGATCCGGGTGCTCGACGCACCCGTTTCCGGTGGCCAGGCCGGGGCCGAGCAGGCCTCACTGTCCATTATGGTCGGTGGTGAGGCCGACGATTTCGCCGCCGGGCTCCCGATCCTGGAGGCGGTCGGCAAGACGATCGTGCACGTCGGGCCGAACGGCGCCGGCCAGGTCGTCAAGGCGGCGAACCAGCTGGTCGTCGGCGGGACGTACGGGCTGATCGCCGAAGCCATCGTGCTGCTCGAAGCCTCAGGTGTGGACGCAGGTGTCGGACTGGACGTGCTCGCGGGCGGCCTGGCGGGCAGCCGGATCCTGGAGCTTAAGCGGAAGTCCATGGTGGCGAGGGAATTCGCGCCGGGCTTCCGGATCGACCTGCACCACAAGGACATGGGCATCGCGCTCGCCGCCGCCAGGCAGGCCGACGTCGCGCTGCCGCTCACCGGGCTGGTCGCCCAGCTCGTCGCCGCCGGACGGGCGATGGGCCACGGCTCGCTCGATCACTCCGCCCTGCTGAAGGTCGTCGAATCGCTGTCCGGCGCGGAAAACAAGGAGTGACGAATGCCCAGAATCCCCGCCATGCAGGCCGTCGTCGACGTCCTGGTCAGTGAGGGCGTCGACACCGCTTTCGGTTGTCCGGGCGCCGCGATCCTCCCGCTGTACCACGCGATGCAGGGCAGCGGCATCGAGCATCTGATCGTGCGCCACGAGGAGGGCGCGACCCATATGGCCGACGGCTGGGCGAGGACCACCGGCAACGTCGGCGTCGCGATCGGCACCTCCGGGCCCGCCGGGACGAATATGATCACCGGCCTCTACACCGCGCAGGCCGACTCGATCCCGATCCTGTGCATCACCGGGCAGGCCGACTCGCGGAAGCTGCACACCGAGGCGTTCCAGGCCGTCGACATCGTCGAGATCGCCAAGCCGGTGACCAAATGGGCGGTGCAGGTCAAGGAGGCGGCGCAACTGCCGTGGGTGTTCCGGGAGGCGTTCCGGATCGCGCGGTCCGGCCGCCCGGGGCCGGTGCTGATCGACCTGCCGATCGACGTCCAGCGGCAGGAGATCGAATGGGACTCCAGTATCGACTCGCCGCTCCCGGTCACCAGGGCGACGCCGTCCCCGGCCAGGGTCGAGCGAGCGCTCGACCTGCTCCTGGCCGCCGAGCGGCCGCTGATCCTCGCGGGCGGCGGCGTGGTGCTCGGCGACGCGAGCGACCGGTTGCGGACCGCGGCCGAACTGCTCGGCGTCCCGGTCGGCGTGACGTTGATGGGCAAGGGAAGCTTCCCCGAGGACCACGAGCTGTTCGCCGGCATGGCGGGCATTCAGACCTCGCAGCGCTGGGCGAACGCGGCCTTCCTCGAGGCGGACCTGGTGCTGGCGCTGGGCGCCCGGTTCGGCGACCGGCACACCGGTGACCTCGACGTCTACCGGGGGAACCGGAAGTTCATCCACGTCGACATCGAGCCGACACAGCTGGGCAAGGTGTTCGGTCCCGACCTCGGCATCGTGTCGGATACGGGCGCCTTCCTGGACGCGCTGATCGAGGCGGCGTCGAAGCGTTCCCCGGCGCGAGACCGCGCGTGGCCGCGGCGCATCGGCGAGCTCAAAGAGAGCCTTCCGCGGCGCGAGGACTTCGAGGACACGCCGATCAAGGCGCCTCGGGTGTTCAAGGAGATCAACGAGTTCTACGGCGAGGACGCCTACTTCGTCACCGCGATCGGGCTCTATCAGATCTGGTCCGGGCAGTTCCAGCGCGCGCACAAGCCGCGGCACTACCAGGTGTGCGGCCAGGCGGGTCCGCTCGGCTGGGAGATCCCGGCGGCGATCGGCGTCAAGAAGGCGAAACCGGAGGCCGAGGTCGTCGGCGTCGTCGGGGACTACTCGTTCCAGTTCCTGGTCGAGGAGCTCGCGGTGGCCGCGCAGTACGACGTCGGGTTCGTGCTGATCATGCTGAACAACGAGTACCTCGGGCTCATCCGGCAGGCCGAAACCGGCTACGAGATGAACTTCGAGGTCGACATCCACTACGACAAGATCGGCACGGACAACGTGAAGGTCATGGAGGCCTACGGCTGCTCCGGCACGCGCGTCACCGAGCCGGGCGAGATCCGGGCTTCGCTGGAGTGGGCACGCAAGGAGGCCGAGCGGACGTCGCGGCCGGTGCTCGTGGAGATCATGATCGAACGCGAAGGGAACGCCGCGATGGGCAAGGCGCTCGACAGCGTCGTCGAGTTCGAGCCGATCGCGGGCTGAACGACGGACGGTGTCCCGGTGGCTCGCCCGCCGGGACACCGTCGTCCGGTCAGGCCTTGCCCTGGTCGTTGCTCAGCCACTTCTCCGGCCGGACGCGGACCAGCACGGAGTTGTCGCTGAGCGCGCCGTCGACGTACTTCGTGCCCTCGTCCTCCGGCAGGTAGCGGTGCGCGATCTTCAGCGCCTGCTCCCTGGTCGGCGGCGTGTCGTTCGCGATGACCGGCCCCTCGGCCGTCACGTACTTGTACGGCAGCGTCTCCGACTGCGCGACCAGGCTGAGCCTGCCCGCCTTCTTGATCGCCTTGTCCTTGACCGAACCGCCGTCCATCCAGATCAGGAGTTCGCCGCCGGGCTCGTAGTCGTACCAGACCGGTACGGCCAGCGGGGCCCGTCCTTCCCGCTCCACGGCCAGGACCCCGATGTGGACTTCGCTCAGGAAGGCTTCCCGTTCCTCGGCGGTCATGACGAAAGACGACATCCGTGTCTCGCTTCTCTCGTGGGTGATCTACGAGTAGCGACAACGCGGCCCGTCTTCAGGACATTCCGGGCACGCCCGCGTTACGGCGTGGGCGACGTGCTGCCGGTGCTGGTCGGCGACGTCTCACCGGTGTTCCCCGCCGGGGTCGAGGACGGCGCCGCGGAGGACGTGCTGGACGGCGGAGGCGTCGTCGAGGACGGAGGCGTGCTCGAAGGCGGGGTGGAGGAGGAAGGCGGAGTCGACGACGAAGGCGGTGTGCTGGACGGCTTCGAAGGCGAAGTGCTGCTCGGCGGTGTGGTGCTGCTCGGCGGGAGGGACGTGCCGGGCAACGGCGTCGGCCCCGGCGTGGTCGTACCGGGTGGGGGAGTACCGGGCAGGGTCGGCACCGGCACCTGGCCACCGGGCGTGCCGGCGGCGACGTCCTGGGAGTCGGGCGCGCCGACGGGGACCTGGCTGTCCGGCATCGTCGCGACACCGCCGCGATAGGCGACCGCCCAGCGGATCACGGTGTCCACATAGGACAGCGAGTGGTTGTAGCGGTACACGGCCACGCGCTGGGTCTGCTCGGAGGTCAGGTCGACCCCGCCGGAGCAGAGGTAGCGGCCCGAGCCCAGCGTCGCGTCGTAGATGTTGTTCGGGTTCGACTCGCCGTCGCCGTTGCCGTCGGAGGCGTAGCCCTTCCAGGTGGACGGGATGAACTGCGTCGGGCCGACGGCGCGGTCCCACACCGTGTCGCCGTCGTACTTGCCGCCGTCGGTGTCGGCGATGGCGGCGAACGGCCCGGCGCCGTTGAGCTGCGGGCCGAGGATCGGTTCGAGCGTGTCGCCCTTGGCGTCCACGTAACCGCCACGCGCGTGGTTCGATTCGATCCGGCCGATGCTGGCGATCAGCGCCCAGTCGATGTGGCAGCCGGGCAGTTCCTTCGCGAGGATGTCGGCGGCGTTCTTGTACGCCTTCATCATGCTGGCGGGGATGCCGAGCGCGCCTGACGGCGCGAACGAGCCGCCGACGTTGCCGCTGTGACCGGGGACGGTCAGCGGGTCCGGGGTGGGCGGCTCGGGGAGGCTGCCGTCGACGGCGATCTCCGGGACCGTGCCCGCCGGTGGTTGCCAGGCCGCCGCCTGGTTCTGCGGCGCGGCAGGCTTCGGCGCGGCGACCGGGGTGTCGGGGCCTGCCGACGCGGTGACCGCGGGCAGCACGGCGAGCGCACCGCCGGCGAGCGCGAAGGCCGTCCGGTGCCGGGCGGACAACTTGTCCGTCTGTCGGGGGCGGTGCTTCGGCATGTTCTCTCCCGCAAGGTCGACTCCGGGCAAAACTATCCGATACAACCGGATTTCGGGGACGACGCAACGAAAAACCCGCGAACCTGTCGAGTTTTCGTCCTGGCGGCACAAGACCTTCGTACTGAAGTTGTCAATTTCACGCTGAGTTCACGGAATCGTCAGCAGAATCCCCCGGCTGCATCGAGGAGTGGTCTGAACCGTGTGCAAAGAGACCTTTGCACAATCTCCTTTGCACGGCTACCTTGGTGTCATGACCGGCCCGCCGCCACCCGAAGAGATCGCCGATGCCGCCGTGCTGAAGGCGGTGATGCACCCGTTGCGCCGCCGGATCATGGAGGCGTTGGGCCGCGGCCCCGCGACGGCGACGAAGCTGGCCAAGGAGCTGGGGGAGAGTTCGGGCGCGACCAGCTATCACCTGCGGGAACTGGCGAAGTACGACTTCGTCGACGAGGCGCCGGAACTCGCGCACGGCAAGGAGCGCTGGTGGCGTGCCCGGCCACGCGACATCCGCTGGCCCCGGCACAGCGAGCAGAACGACGAGATGCGCGCAGTGTTCGACGAGGCGCAGCGCGCCGCGTTCACCGAGGACCTCGAACAGCTGGCGAGTTTCCTCGAACGTCGCGGTGAGCTGGGCGAATGGGGTGACGCCCTGGTGTTCTCGCGTGGCTCGGTCTACCTGAACCTCGAAGAGCTCAAGGAGTTCTTCGACGAGTACCTGGAGCTGCTACGCCGCTATTGGCGGCCGGAACCCGGTCCGGACGCGCGGAAGGTGCTGGTGCGCTGGACCGCGTTCCCGGATGCGGACGGGGAGGTGAAGGAGGGGAACTGAAAACCGGTGGGAGAGCGGCCACTCGACCACCGGCATCGCGTCACCACGCCGGACGGCGTGTCTTCACGAACCACTCCACATGCGAAGGGGGAGCAGCATGCTGCTCTGGAAGAGAATCGCGGCCGTCTGCGCCGCGGCGAGCCTGCTCGCGGCGGGGACCGCGGCGGCCGCGCAACCGCCGGACGGGGTATCCCGGTCGGACGCCACCATCCGCTACACCGAGTACGGCATCCCGCATATCGTCGCGAACGACTGGGTGAACCTGGGCTTCGGACAGGGATTCGCCGCGGCCAAGGACAACATCTGCGCGATCGCGGACGTCGCGGTCACGACGCGGGCCGAGCGCTCACGCTGGCTCGGGCCGGACGCGCCGCCGACGAGCGGGGTGAGCCAAGCGAGCACGAACCTCGCGAGCGACCTGTACTTCCAAGGGCTCAACGAAAGCGGTGCCGTCGAGCGGCTCCTGTCGGCACCCGCGCCGCGCGGGCCGTATCGCGAGGTCCGCGAGCTGGTCCGCGGTTACGTCGAGGGCGTCAACAAGTACCTGCGGACCGGCGAGATCACCGACCCGGCCTGCCGGGGCGCGGGCTGGCTGAAGCCGATCACCGAACTCGACGTCTACCGCCACAGTCACGCGGTCGGCATGATCTTCGGACAGGGCGGTGCCGCGGACTCGATCACCGCGTCGCTGCCGGGGGCCCCGCCCGCGGGCGGCGGTACCGAACAGATGCTCGGAGAGACCGGGATCGGCAGCAACGCGATCTCGATCGGCTCCGCCGCGTCGGCGAACGGGCGCGGTGTCTCGCTGGCCAACCCGCATCTGCCGTGGCAGCTGAGCGGGACCAGGCTTTGGCAGTCGCAGGTGACCTTGCCGGGCAAGCTGAACGTCAGCGGTGCCGGCATCCCCGGCATTCCGCTGATGTGGCTGGGACACAACGAAACCGCGGCCTGGAGCGGGACCGCCACCGACACCACCCGCACGTACACGCTGTTCGAACTGAAGCTCGTACCCGGCTCCCCGACGAGCTACCTGGTCGACGGGAAGCCCGAGCGGATGAGGCGCGCCGACGTGAGTGTGCTGTCGCGCAAGGCGGACGGCACCCTGGAGCGCGTCGTGCGTCCACAGTGGACGACCAGATACGGACCGGTGACGACTCGGCTCGGACAGCGGGAACTGCCGTGGACGGCGTCGAGCGCGTTCGCCATCGCGGACGCCAACGCCACGAATATCGGTATGACGAATTCGATGTTCGCGATCGCCCGCGGCCGCACGGCGGCGGACATGATCGGCGCGGTCCGCGAGACGCAAGGCCTGCCGTGGATGAACATCCTCGCCACCGACGACCGGGGCCGGGTGGAATTCAGCCAGATCCACGGGGTCCCGCACGTCACCGACGAGAAGGCCGCGCGCTGCAACACGCCACTGGGCAAGGAATTGTTCGACGCCAACGGGGTCGCGGTGCTCGACGGCTCGACGACGTCGTGCGCTTGGGGTCGTGACCGGGACGCGCTGCGGCCGGGTGTCTTCGGCCCGTCCAGCCTGCCGAGCCTGAGCCGGTCGGACTATGTGGCGAACTCGAACGACAGCTACTGGCTGGTCAATCCCGCCGAGCCGAAGACCGGCTACCCCAGGATCGTGGGCCCGGTCCGCTACGAGCAGAACATGCGGACGCGCGCCGGGCTCGTCGAGATCTCCGACCAGCTGAAGAAGGGCGGCTTCACGGGGCAGGCGATGCGGGACCTGATGTTCTCGAACCGGGACCACGCCGCCGAACTCGTACGGGCCGACGTCGTCGGGATGTGCCGCACGATGCCGGGGCTGGACGACGCTTGCGTGGCGCTCGCGGGCTGGGACGGTCGTTCGGACGCCGGCAGCCGTGGCGCGTTGCTCTTCGACAGGTTCTGGGCCGCGGTGGACCGGATGGGGCCGGAGATCTGGAAGAACCCGTTCGACGTCAAGGATCCGGTCCACACGCCGAACACCCTCGACACGGGGAACGCGGCCATCCGCAAGGCACTCTCCGACGCCGTTACGGAACTGCGAGCGGCGAAGATCCCGCTCGACGCGCCGTACGGTGACAACCACTACGTCGTCCGTGACGGCAGGAAGATCCCGCTGGGCGGCGGAACCGCCGGACGCGGGGTCTACAACTCTCTCGGCGGGCCTTGGGATCCGGCCCGTGGGTACACCGAGTTCACGCACGGCGGGACGTACCTGCATGTCGTGGCGTTCAACGGGACCGGGTGCCCGGACACGACGACGCTGCTGACCTACTCGCAGTCCGCGAACCCGGAGTCGGCGCACCACAGCGACCAGACGGAGCTGTACTCGCGCAAGCAGTGGGTCGCCGAACGGTACTGCGAGAAGGACATCGTCGCGTCGCCGTCGCTCAAGGTGATCCGGGTGAGCAGGCGATGATCGCCGCCATGCTCGCGGCCGTCGTGGCGGTCTCGTCGCCGCTGCCCGCCGCGGCTCCGGACAGCGAGGTCTCGTTCACCAGCCACGGGGTCACCCTGCGGGGAACGGTGGTCGCGCCGGAGGGCGGCGGCGCGGCGCCGGGCATCGTCATGGTGCACGGGTCCGGCGAACACGACCGGGACGACTACCGTGCCGAGGCGGAAGCCTTCGCCAAGGCGGGAATCGCGACCCTGATCTACGACAAGCGGACCGAGGGCTATTCGCTGTTCGAGCGGGATTACTCGGTCTTGGCCGACGACGCGCTCGCCGCCGTGCAGGCGCTGCGCTCACGTCCTGGCGTGGACCCGGCCCGCGTCGGGGTGTGGGGCTTGAGCGAAGGCGGCTGGGTCGCGCCGTTGGCGGCGTCGAGGTCGAAGGACGTCGCTTTCGCGGTCACCGTCGGGGCCAACGGGGTCTCGCCCGATCGACAGCAGGCGTGGGCGCTCGAAACCTATCTACGACGGGGCGGGGTCACCGGCTCGATGGTGGACATGGTGGCGTCGACGAACATGCGGATCCTCGCGGGCGCCGGCGTGTTCCCCGAGGCGGGGTACGACCCGGTGCCGGTGCTGGAGAAGGTGCGGCAGCCGGTGCTCGGCCTGTGGGGCGAACTGGATCGCCTCACCCCGCCCGGTGAGGCCGTGCGGATCTTCCGGGAAACACTGGACCGAGCGGGGAACCGGCAGTACACGCTGAAGGTGTTCCCGCAGGCCCAGCACGGACTCCGGCCGACCACCGACGGTTTCGACAAGCTCGACGGCTTCGCTCCCGGCTACCTCGAACTGGTGGCGAACTGGGTGAACGGAACGATGGACGGGCCGTCGGCCGACCCGCCTCCGGTCCAGGCGAGTCAGAGCGTCGCCCTCGCACCGCTCGCCTGGTACGAGGCGCCGTGGGTGCAGATCGGGATCTGGGCGCTGGCGTTGCTCGCGTTCGCGGCCTATCCGGTGACGGCGTTGTTCCGCCGTCGCGAGACCGTGCCTCTCGCCAGGCCCGCACGCTGGCTGGCGTCGACCGGTTTCGTCGCCACGGCGGGGTTCCTCGCGTACTACGTCGCCCTGTCGATGGGGGCGGCGATGGCGCCGGGGCCGGTCCTTTTCGGACGGACGTTGCCCTGGCTCGCGTTGCAGCTGATCGCCGTCGGTGTCGTCGCCGCCGGTGCGGTGACCGCGGTTTCGTGGTGGCGGGGGAAGGAACGCGGGGGAGTCCGGGTCGGCCTGCTGCTGGCCGGGGCCGTGCTGTTCGTCCCGTGGGCAGTCCACTGGGGACTGTTGGTGCCGTGAAGTCCTTGCCACTCAGGAGGTGGTCACGATGCCGTAGTGCCCGTCGTAGCGCAGGTACAGCACAGTCCCGCGGCCGGTTTCCTTGTCCTGGAAGAAGAGGAAGGGCAGGTCGGTGGCGTCCAACCGCGCGACGGCCTCCTTGGCTTCCAGCCGGGGGACGGGGTGCACGTTGATGGCCCACGGCATGACCGGGGCACCTGAGGGCGGTGCCATGCCCGCGAGCCGGGCCAGCCGGTAACCGGTTGGCCCGGCGCGGTAGACGATGCTGTCCTGTCCGGTGTCGGCGTCGATGAACAGGTGGAAGTCGTAGTCCCGGACATCCATGAGCAACGCCGCCTGATCGGGTGCGCACGTCGCCAGCGGATACCGCTTGCGGCGCACGATTTCACGTTTCCCGGCGGGCCGGGGCAGGAGGGCGGGCCGGTCGTGGCGGCGCTGCGGTTGCGGCCACGGCCTGGCCACCTGCGGGTGGGTCACCCGGGTGAGCTGGTCGGTGAGGCGGGCGCGCAGCAGCTTGCCCGCCTCTTGGAAGAACGTGGCCGCGAGCTGCGCCCGGATGAGAGTCCGGTCGACGACGAGGTTGGCTTGGACGAGGGCGGGCCACGCCACCGTGGGTTTCCGGTACGCGGTGAGCTTCACGGTCGCGGATTCCCAGTGTTCCGGCAGCCGCCGGACGAAGATCTCGATCTGCCGCCGCACATAGTCCTGTGCCCCCGGCGCGACATCTCCGACCGTGAACACGACGATCTCCGGGGACGGGTTCTTCCGGCTCAAGCTTGATCCTCCTTGATCTGGGCCGGCTTCTTCGGGTGGCCAGGGTGTACTTTCGGCTTACCGGTGAAGGTGATTTCGCCTTCTGTCCGGATGCGTTCGATCATGTGCGGGTAGTGCAGCTCGAACGCCGGACGCTCGGACCGGATCCGCGGCAGCTCGGTGAAGTTGTGCCGCGGCGGCGGGCAGGAGGTCGCCCATTCGAGCGAGTTGCCGTAGCCCCACGGGTCGTCCACCGTGACGATCTCGCCGTACCGGTAGCTCTTGAAGACGTTCCAGATGAACGGCAGCGTCGAGGCACCGAGGATGTACGCGCCGATCGTGGAGATCGTGTTCAGCGTCGTGAACCCGTCGGACTGCAGGTAGTCCGCGTACCGGCGCGGCATGCCCTCGTTGCCGAGCCAGTGCTGCACCAGGAACGTGGCGTGGAAGCCGATGAACGTGGTCCAGAAATGCCAGCGTGCGAGTTTCTCGTCCATCATGCGGCCGGTGATCTTCGGGAACCAGAAGTAGATCCCGGCGAACGTGGCGAACACGATCGTGCCGTAGAGCACGTAGTGGAAGTGCGCGACCACGAAATACGTGTCGGACACATGGAAGTCCAGGGCGGGTGCGGCCAGCAGGACTCCGCTGAGTCCGCCGAAGAGGAAAGTGACCAGGAACCCGATGGAGAACAGCATGGGGGATTCGAAGGTCAGCTGCCCTTTCCACATCGTGCCGATCCAGTTGAAGAACTTCACCCCGGTGGGCACGGCGACCAGGAACGTCATGAAGGAGAAGAACGGCAGCAGCACCGCGCCGGTCGCGTACATGTGATGCGCCCACACGGCCACCGACAGTCCGGCGATGGACAGGGTCGCCCACACCAGGGATCGGTAGCCGAAGATCGGTTTTCGGCTGAACACGGGCAGGATCTCGGATACCACGCCGAAGAACGGCAACGCGAGGATGTAGACCTCGGGGTGGCCGAAGAACCAGAACAGGTGCTGCCAGAGGATCGTGCCGCCGTTCGCGGGGTCGAACACGTGCGCTCCGAGGAGCCGGTCGGCGAGCAGCCCGAACCCGGCGGCGGTCAGGATCGGGAACACCACCAGCACGAGGATGCTGGTGACCAGGATGTTCCAGGTGAAGATCGGCATTCGCCACATCGTCATCCCCGGAGCGCGTAGACAGATCACCGTGGTGATCATGTTGACCGCCCCGAGGATCGTGCCCAACCCGCCGACGGCCACACCGACGATCCAGAGGTTCGCGCCGACACCGGGGGAATGGATGGCGTCCGACAGGGGTGTGTAGGCGAACCAGCCGAAGTCCGCGGCGCCGCCAGGGGTGAGGAACCCGCTGAGCATGATCAGCCCGCCGAAGAGGAACAGCCAGAAGGAGAACGCGTTCAGCCGCGGGAACGCGACATCCGGTGAACCGATCTGCAGCGGCAGGATGAAGTTCGCGAACCCGAACACGCTCGGCGTCGCGTACAGCAGCAGCATCACCGTTCCGTGCATGGTGAACATCTGGTTGTACTGCTCTTGCGACAGGAACTGCAAGCCGGGGCGTGCCAGCTCGGTGCGGATCAGCATGGCCATCGCGCCGCCGATCATGAAGAAGGCGAACGTCGTGACCAGGTACATGACGCCGATGACTTTGTGGTCGGTGGTACGGAGAAGCCGCAGCAAGACCGAGCCCTTGACCTGTTCTCGCACGGGATGGGGGCGGGTAGGGATCGGCCTGGGTGTGGTCGCCGTCACAGACGCGCTCCTGTCTCACATCGTTCTCCGACGCGGACAGTCGATCGTGTGCCACTCGATCTTGAAAGGGACCAAAGACCCGATCAGGACGGCTGAACGGTCCTTGCCGTCATGACTGTTCGGGACGTTGTGTTCGAGCGGCGGCGGGCCGGACTGGCCGATGGGAGCCGAACGCCTGTATTTGCTTACTCGGCTGTCGGCTAAGAGAATCCGGGGTTTTAGAGCTACTCCTCGACGATGTAGGAATTGGGACACTCAACGTCCTGATTCCTGCATCGTCGACACGTGGCATGCCGTGCAGTCAACCTCGTGCTGGTCAGGGGATCCGAGTGTGGAGGATTTAGGACGCTGAGTGTCCCAAATCCTCCACACTCGACCGTGCCGCGGCGAGTTTTCGGTGTCATCGAATTCCGAGGCCGGCGCCCCTAACCCGAATCGCCACTTACGAGGTGTGTTGGGCACTTGAAGTGTGTGAAGCTGAGGTACATGAAGGCCCCCTTCCTGTACTTAGGCGCAAGGAAGGGGGCCTTCATGTACTCAGGAAGGTGTGAAGGTCGAGTTTCCTCGGCTGAGCCGAGGGAAGGGGTCCTTCACGCGCAGCCGCTGTGACTGCTGGGGCTGGTGTTGTTGCTGGGGCTGCGGGTAGCGATCGCGTAGTCCGTGAAGGGCTCCTTCACTACCTTCAGGGTAGGCAAGGAGGCCTTCACGGACCTGGCCCGCAATCAGCCGCAGGAGGGAAAGGGGTCCTTCAGCTCCGCCACGTTCGCTCGGCAGAGCCTGGGTGCCGGGCGGCCACCCGGCACCCAGGCGTACGGAAGCCGCGTCACCACGCCCGAGGGCGTGTCTTCACGAACGGACCTCCGGATCAGAAGATACTCAGGACTTCGGGGTGACGGCGAACCGGCGCAGTTCCAGTGCCGGGTTCTTGGCGCGCACCTCGGAGATCCGCTCGGCGGAGACCTCGCCGGTCGCCGTCCCCGTGCGTTCGCCGAGGGAGGCGACGACGACGCCCATCGGGTCGACGATCATGCTGTGCCCCGAACCCGCCGGCGCGGCCTGTCCCGCCGCGACGAGGTAGATCGTGTTCTCGATCGCCCTGGCCCGGACCAGGGTGGTCCAGTGGTCCTCCTTGAGCGGACCGGGCATCCACTCGGCGGGCAGCAGCACCGCGTCCGCGCCCGCGTCGACCAGGCGGCGGGTGACCTCCGGGAACCTGAGGTCGTAACAGGTCTGGAGGCCGAAGGTGATCCCGTCGACCTCGAACGTCTCCGGCGCTTCGATGTCGCCGGGCCGGACCAGCTCCGATTCGCGGAAGCCGAAGGCGTCGTACAGGTGCAGCTTGCGGTAGAGCGCGGCGATGGCCCCGTCGGGACCGGCCGCGACGAGTGTGTTCGAGATCCGCTCGCCGCCGGGGAGGGCTTCGTTGATGCCCGCGACGACGGTGATCTGCCGGTCCTTCGCCAGTCCTCGCAGCTCGGTGACGAACGGGCCGTCGAGTTCTTCGGCGGAGGTCACGAATTCCCGGCTCATCGTCGGTACGGTGAACAACGAGTACTCGGGCAGCACGACCACCCGCGCACCGCGGTCGGCCGCTTCGCCGACGAGGGCGGCGACGCGGGCGAGGTTGGCCTCTTTGTCGTTGCCGGGCGCGAACTGCGCCACCGCGACGTGCACCATGGGACCCCTTCCGATAAGTGGAACTCTTGTATACATGATGGATACTTGACTGGTCCAGGTGTAGGCTCAGTCGCGGAAAGTGACGGCATAGAGGGGGAACGAGATGACTGTGACCGCCGAAGGGGGCGGCCCGGCGCGCGAGCGGGTCTACACGTGGCTACGCGACGGAATCATCTCCGGTGAGCTGGAAGGCGGCCGTTTCCTCGACGAGATGTGGGTTTCCGGTGTCGTCGGCGTCTCCAGGACGCCGGTGCGCGAGGCGTTCCACCGGCTGGCCGCGGAGCGGTTCATCAGCCTGCTGCCGCGCAAGGGCGCCCAGGTGCGCACCGTCACCGCCAGGGAACTGGAAGAGGTCTACCAGAGCAGGCGCCTGATCGAAGGACACGCCATCGCGACGCTCTGCGCGAACCGGGCGGGCGCGCCCGCCGAACTGCCGGAACTCATCGAGGCGATGGCGAGCGCGGGCGCCGAACGCGACTGGTTCGCCGTTTCGGGGTTCGACCGCCGCTTCCACCGCGCCATCGTGAACGCCGCGGGCAACACCGTCCTGACCGAGTTGTACGACACCCTTCGTTCGCGGCAACAGCGGGTCACGGTCCGCGCGCTGGAGGCCCGGCCGGAACGGCTGACCGTGATCAACGAGGAACACCGGGCACTGGTCGCCGCCCTGAACGGCCACGACGCGAAAGAGGCGTCACGGTTGCTGGAGGAGCATCTGCGCCCGGTGTCCGAAGTGATGTCGGTGCTGCCTCAGGAAGGCTGACCCGGCTGGTCGTGCGTCGAGCAGTGGATCCCGCCGCCGCCCGAAGCGATGGTCGAGATCTTCACCGGCACGATCTCGCGGCCGGGGAACTGTTCGCGCAAGATCTGCCGTGCGCGCTCGTCCGCCTCGGTGTCGCCGAATTCCGGCACGAAGACCGACTTGTTCGCGACATAGAAGTTGGCGTACGAGATCACGCTGTCCTCGCCGTAGCCCTCGACCTTGTCCGGATCCGGCTGGACCAGGTCGATCACCTTGAAGGGTTTGCCGTCGGCGTCGGTGGCGCCCGCGAGCACCGACCTCGCCTGATCGGCCGCTCGTGACCAGGAATCGGGCGGGGTGCCGGGTGCCGCTTTGTCCAGGAGGACGACGCCGGGTGCGGTGAACCGGGCCAGGCAGTCGACGTGGGCGTCGGTGATGTCCTCGCCGCGTACGCCGGCGAACCAGATGACCTTCCGGACGCCGAGAACCTTCTTCAGTTCGTCTTCGATCTCCTGGCGGGTCCTGCCCTTGTTGCGGTTGTCGTTGACGAGTGAGCTTTCGGTGACCATCACCGTGCCCGCACCGTCGGTCTCGAACGAGCCGCCCTCGGCGGTGATCCAGGTTTCCGTGCGGGCAAGGCCGTACTTGCCCAGCACGGACCTCGCGACGGCGTTGTCCTTGTCGTGCGGCTTCTGTTTTCCACCCCAGCCGTTGAAGTTGAAGTCGACCCCCGCGACCTTGCCCGCCTCCTCCACGAACACCGGGACGGTGTCGCGTGCCCACAGGTCGTCGACCGGGATCGGGACGACCTCGACGGTGTCCCCGCACGCCTGCTGAGCGGCGTCGGCGTGTTCGGGCCGGGCGAGGAGCACCACCGGTTCGTAGCCGGCGATCGCCTTGGCCAGTCCGGCGATCTCCTCGCGGACGGCGGGCAGGTCCTCCGCCCAGATGGACTTGGACGCGGGCCACGACAAGTAGGTGCGCGCGTGACTTTCCCATTCGGCGCCCAGTCTGCGAGCCGTCGCGGTGGCGGGTTCGGGTGAGCCAGCCACGGGCGCCGGGGCGGCCTGGTTCTCCGAGCATCCCGCGCTCCCGGCGGCGACGGCGCCCACCGCTGTCAGCGCGCGCAGGACCGTGCGACGGGGAAGGGGTGAATCGAACACTCTGCACTCCTCGGTCGGACCGGTGGCGACACGATAGCATCCTGACTGAAAATTCAGTCAGGCCGAGAACGCTAGGGTGACGACTCGTGTTCGAACGTCAGCAGAAGATCTTGGAAGCGGCCGTGCGAGTGATCGCGCGCAGCGGTGTGCGTGGCCTGCGGGTCGAGAAGATCGCGGCCGAGGCCGGGATCTCGACGTCACTGATCTACTACCACTTCACCAACCGCGCCGGACTGCTGCGGAAGACACTGGAATTCGTCAGCGATCGCGCCGCGGCGTACACCGAAGAGGCCGCGACCGAGGCGGCGGATCCCCGCGCCGAGCTCGAACTCCTGCTGTTCGGGGAACTTCAGGACACGCAGACGGTGCGGGAGAACAGCACCGCGTGGGGCGAGCTGCGGGCCAGTGCCGTGTTCACCCCGGAACTGCGCGAACCGCTGGCCGAGTCGACCCGGATCTGGGTGGACGAGGTCGCCGAGGTGATCCGGCGCGTCGACGGCGCCGCGGTCGAGGCCGAAGACGCCGCGGAACGGCTCACCGGCCTGGTCGAAGGGCTCAGCGAGCGGTGGCTTTCTGGTTCGATGGACCTGGACCGGGCGCGAGAGCTCCTGCAGGGCGCGATCGTGCTGGAACTGGACAGGGCGGGGACCTGATGGGGCTCGAGAAGATCGTCGGTGTCATGCGTGACAACCTCACCGTCCGGCGCGTCTACGGCGAACCGGTGGAGAAGGACGGTGTCGTGATCATCCCGGCCGCGAGCGTCATCGGCGGCGGAGGCGGTGGGCACGGGAGCGAGCAGGACAAGGAAGGTGAGGGTGGCGGGTTCGTCCTCGCCGCGCGACCCGTCGGGGCCTACGTGGTCAAGGGCGGTGACGTGCGCTGGGTGCCGGCGGTGGACCTGACCTTCCTCGGTGTGGTGTTCGCGATCATGGTCGCTTCGATTCACCGGCGACGGCTATCCCGGCGAGGATGAGGTCGATCCCGGTGAGGAACTGCTCCCGGTCGTCGTGCTCGCGGACCTCGTCTGAGATGGACCGGAGAAAGGGGAATTCGGCGGGATCGAGTTCTTCCCACGCGTTCGCCGCGGCGTCGAGGAATTCGGCGCGGTCCACCCCGAGCCCGAGCACCCGGGAGTTCGCCGCGTTCTGGCCCGCGGCGCCGAAGATGTAGTGCACCAGCGCCGAGGTCGCGGTGAACCAGGTGGTTTCGGGGGCGCCCAGCGCGCTGACCCGTCGCCCGACGCTTTCGAAGATCCGCGGTGTCACCGAGCTCCACGGACTGCGGGAAAGCTGGAGGGCGAGTTGCGGCGAAAGCCACGGGTGCCGCTCGATCGCCTCGAACAATCCCAGTGCGATGGCACGGATCTCGTCCTGGGGCGAGCCTGCCGCCTCGACGGTCAGAGCGGTGGCGACGACGGACGCGGTCGCGGCATCGAGCAGGGCGCCCTTGTTCGGCACATGCCAATAGATCGCTCCGGGGCCGGTGGCGAGGCGTTCGGTCAACGTCCGGAAGGTGAGCCCGCGTTCGCCGTCCGCGTCGAGTAGTTCGACGGCGGCCTCGACGATGCGCTCCCGGGACAGTGCCTCGGCGCGGGTTCGTGGTGCCATGCCGTTCATCCTGGCAGAGCGCGGATCGATCGCTTTCGGGTTAGTTTCCCTGTATGGCGAAAAGCTCGGCGGTGGAGATCGAGGTCGGCGACCGGACGGTGCGCGTCTCGAACCCGGATCGTGTCTATTTCCCGGCGCGGGGTGAGACGAAGCTCGATCTCGTCGAGTACTACCTCGCGGTCGGCGACGGGATCGTGCGGGCGCTGCGGGAACGGCCGTGCATGCTGCACCGGTTCCCGTCCGGGGTCTCGGGGGACAAGGTCCACCAGAAGCGGGTCCCGAACGGTGCCCCCGACTGGCTGCAGACCGTCCGCGTCGACTTCCCCTCCGGCAGGCACGCCTACGAACTGTGCGTCACCCATCCCGCCGACGTGATCTGGGCGGTGCAGATGTCGACCGTCGAGTTCCATCCGTGGAACTCCCGCCGCGCCGACACCGAACGCCCCGACGAGTGGCGGATCGACCTCGACCCGATGCCCGACTGCCCGTTCTCCACCGTGCGGAAGGTCGCCGGCACCGTCCGCGAGATCCTGGACGAACTCGGCATCACCGGCTGGCCGAAGACCTCCGGCGGGCACGGCATGCACGTCTACGTCCGGATCGAACCGCGGTGGGGTTTCCAGGAGGTGCGCCGGGCGGCGCTCGCCTTCGCGCACGAGGTCGAGCGCCGGATGCCCGACGAGGTCACCACGACCTGGTGGCGCAAGGACCGTGATCCCTCGAAACTGTTCGTGGACTACAACCAGAACGCCCGCGACCACACCATCGCGAGCGCCTACTCGGTCCGCGGTGTGCCCGAAGCCGTCGTCTCCACCCCGATCCGCTGGGACGAGGTCGACGACGTCGAACCACGCGACTTCACCATCGCCACCGTGCCCGCGCGCTTCGCCGAACTCGGCGATCTGCACGCGGGCATCGACGACACGGCGTACTCACTCGACACCCTGCTCGAATGGGCCGATCGCGACGGCCTCGTCGCCGAAGGCGAGTGACGCCCCGCCCGCATTCAGAGGACTGAATGCGGGCGGGGGATCACTTGCCGACGTAGTCCGCCAGGTGTTCGCCGGTGAGCGTCGAAGCGCTCGCGACGAGCTCGGACGGCGTGCCCTCGAAGACGATCTTGCCGCCGTCGTGCCCGGCGCCCGGGCCGAGGTCGATGATCCAGTCGGCGTGCGCCATGACCGCCTGGTGATGCTCGATCACGATCACCGACTTGCCTGAATCGACGAGCCGGTCCAGCAGACCGAGCAGGTTCTCGACGTCGGCGAGATGCAGACCGGTGGTCGGCTCGTCGAGGATGTAGACGCCGCCCTTGTCGCCCATATGCGTCGCGAGCTTCAGCCGCTGCCGTTCACCGCCGGAAAGCGTGGTGAGCGGCTGGCCGAGGCTGAGGTAGCCGAGCCCGACGTCGTCGAGCCTGCTGAGGATCGCATGCGCGGCGGGAATGCGCCCTTCGCCCTCACCGAAGAACTTCACGGCCTCGGACACCGGCATTTCCAGTGCCTCGCTGATGTTCTTGCCGCCGAAGGTGTACTCCAGCACCGAAGCCTGGAACCGCTTGCCTTCGCATTCCTCGCAGGTGGTCGCGGTGCCCGCCATGATGCCGAGGTCGGTGTAGATGACGCCCGCGCCGTTGCACGTCGGGCAGGCGCCCTCGGAGTTGGCGCTGAACAGCGCCGGTTTCACGCCGTTGGCCTTGGCGAAGGCCTTGCGGATCGGTTCGAGCAGCCCGGTGTAGGTGGCGGGGTTGCTCCGCCGCGAGCCGCGGATGGGGGTCTGGTCGACCGAGACCACACCCTCGGCGGCCGGGATCGATCCGTGGAGCAGGGAACTCTTGCCGGAGCCCGCGACACCGGTGACGACGCACAGGACGCCGAGCGGGACGTCGACGTCCACGTTCCGGAGGTTGTGCCGGTCCGCGCCGCGGATCTCCAGTTTGCCGGTGGGTTCGCGGACGCTGTCCTTGAGCGACGCCCGGTCGTCGAGGTGCCTGCCGGTGCTGGTGTCGCTGGCGCGCAGGCCGTCGACGGTGCCCTCGAAGCAGATCGTCCCGCCCGCGGTGCCCGCGCCGGGGCCGAGGTCGACGACGTGGTCGGCGATGGCGATGGTCTCCGGCTTGTGCTCGACGACCAGCACCGTGTTGCCCTTGTCCCGCAATTGCTGGAGCAGGTTGTTCATCCGCTGGATGTCGTGCGGGTGCAGCCCGATGGTGGGCTCGTCGAACACGTAGGTGACGTCGGTGAGCGAAGACCCGAGGTGCCGGATCATCTTCGTACGCTGCGCCTCGCCACCCGAAAGCGTGCCGGACGGCCGGTCGAGGGAGAGGTAGCCGAGTCCGATGTCGACGAAGGAGTCGAGCGTGTGCTGGAGCTTCTCCAGCAGCGGCGCCACCGACGGCTCCTTGAGCCCGCGGACCCAGTCGGCGAGGTCGCTGATCTGCATCCGGCAGGCGTCGGCGATGTTGATCCGCTTGATCTTCGACGACCGCGCGAGTTCGCTCAGCCTGCTCCCGTCGCATTCCGGGCAGACCGCGAAGGTGACCGCCCGGTCCACGAACGTGCGGATATGCGGCTGCATCGCCTCGCGGTCCTTGGACAGGAACGACTTCTGGATCGTGGGGATCAGTCCCGAATAGGTCAGGTTGATGCCCTCGATCTTGAGCTTGACCGGCTCCTTGTAGAGCAGATCGTCCAGCTGCCGCTTGGTGTACTT
This sequence comes from Amycolatopsis sp. NPDC049868, assembly GCF_044461365.1. Classification (NCBI taxonomy): domain Bacteria; kingdom Bacillati; phylum Actinomycetota; class Actinomycetes; order Pseudonocardiales; family Pseudonocardiaceae; genus Amycolatopsis; species Amycolatopsis sp. NPDC049868. Next base: position 79,025 of record NZ_JBITKV010000006.1, read on the forward strand.
CTTGATCGGCTTGTCGGGGTCGAAGAAGCCGCAGCCGCGCAGGATGCGGCCGTACCAGCCCTCCATGGAGAAACCGGGGATCGTCAGCGCGCCCTCGTTGAGGGATTTGGTGTCGTCGTACAGCGCGGTGAGGTCGATGTCGTTGACCTTGCCCCGGCCTTCGCACCGGGCGCACATCCCGCCGGTGATGCTGAACTCGCGGCGTTCCTTGGTGGTCCGGCCGCTCTTCTCGACGGTCACGGCGCCCGCGCCGGAGATCGAGGCGACGTTGAACGAGAACGCCTGCGGCGAACCGATGTGCGGCTTCCCGATCCGGCTGAAGAGGATGCGCAGCATCGCGTACGCGTCGGTGGCGGTGCCGACCGTGGAGCGGGGGTCGGAGCCCATCCGCTGCTGGTCGACGATGATCGCGGTGGTCAGGCCGTCGAGCACGTCGACCTCTGGCCGGGCCAGCGTCGGCATGAAGCCCTGCACGAAGGTGCTGTACGTCTCGTTGATCAGCCGCTGCGACTCGGCCGCGATCGTGTCGAAGACCAGGGAGCTCTTGCCCGATCCGGAGACGCCGGTGAACACCGTCAGCCGTCGCTTCGGCAGCTCGACGGCGACGTTCTTGAGGTTGTTCTCGTTCGCCCCCACGACGCGGATCAGGTCGTGGCTGTCGGCGGGGTGTTCCTCGGGCGCCTGCGGCCGGGAGGTCTTGCGCATCGTTTCTCCATCCTCATGTGGGCCGCGTGTACGTTCCGTCAGCCTCACCAGGCCCGATCTAACCAGCTTCGGGCCGTTCGTCCTCGACGATGGTCACGCTAGGTGAGTTCGGGGGCCTTTCGCTTCTCGATTCCTGATCCGTCTTCAGACGCTCCAGCCCTCGCTCTTGGTCGCCTTCAGGTAGTCCTCGACCGGCGGGCCGACCGGCCTGCCCTCGTACTGGGTCGACAGCACCACCGACGACCTGATCTCGCCGTGCTTGCCCAGCCGTTCGAAGAGGCCTTCGAGGTGTTCGAGCGATACGGCCCGCACCTTCAGCATGGTGCACCGGTCGCCACTGAGCCGGTGCAGTTCGACCACCTCGGGGTAGTCCTCCGACTTGCTGGTGCGCAGCAGGCAGCTGCCGAGCGAGCAGCGCATTTCGACGAACGCCTGCAGCCCGTATCCGGCGCGGTGCGCGTCGACCTGGGCGCGGTACCCGGTGATGACGCCCGCCTCCTCCAGCCGCCGGACCCGTTCGGCGACGGCTGGCGCGGAGAGGTTCACGCGGCGGCCCAGCTCCTTGAACGAGAGCCGCCCGTCGGCCTGGAGCGTTTCGAGGAGCCGCCAGTCGAGGTCGTCCAGCGCCCTTTCCGATCGTAAGGTCATCGCGCCCGGATTCCTTCCATGATGCGCCCCGCACCCCCGCGAGGCCTTCGACAGCCTATTCGCCGCGGCGTCCGGAATCCCTAGGTTTGAATCATGAAACCGATGTTCGCGCTCTTCATGGGCGTCGCCTGTCTCAGCACCGCGGTCGTCGGCCTGTCCACCACGGCCGCGTTGATCATGGTCGAGCACGCGGGCGCGGCGTGGAGCGGGTTGCCGAGCGCCGTGCTGGTCCTTGGTTCCGCCGTGGGGTCGTTGTCGTCGGGTGCGCTGGCCGCGAGGTTCGGCAGGCGGTTCGTCCTGGTGCTCTTGTACGGAGCCGCGGTGACGGGCGCGCTGATCTCGTTCGCCGGGGTGCTCGGCGGATCCGTGCTCGCGCTGGTGGCGGGGATGCCCTTGATCGGCTTCGGCAACAGCGGGGCGCAGCTCTCCCGGTACACCGCGGCCGATCTGTCGCCCGAGCACCGCAAGGGTTTCGCACTATCCACAATGGTCTGGGCGGGGACCGTCGGCGCGGTCGCGGGGCCCGCCCTGATCGCGCCGGCCGCGGCGAGGGCGGAAGCCGCCGAACTCCCCGCCCTGTCCGGTCCGATCGCGGCGGGGGCGATGGTCGTGGCCATCGCCGTGGTCGCCGTCGCCACCCTGCCGCGGGGTCTCGCCGCCCCGGAGGAGGGAGTGCCGAAGCGGGAGCGGATGTCCGTGCGGAACCCGGTGGTCCTCGGGCCGCTGGTGGCGATGGTCGGCGCGCAGCTGGCGATGGTGGCGGTGATGACGATGACCCCGGTCCAGCTGCACGAGCACGGTCAGGGGCTCGACGTCGTCGGCTGGGTGCTGAGCGCCCATCTGGTCGGGATGTTCGCGCTGGCGCCGTTGTCCGGCTGGATCGCCGACCGCTGGGGCGGCCGCGCGACCATCTTCGGCGGGATCGGGACGCTCACCGTCGCGGCGGTCACCGTGATCGGCGCCCCCGATTCGCATCACGTGGGAATCCCGGTCGCGCTGTTCCTGCTGGGCTACGGCTGGAACCTGGTGTTCGTCGGCGGCAGCAGCATGCTCAGCCGCGATCTCCCGCCGGCTCAGCGGACGAGGGCGCAGGGCACGGTCGACGCCTTCGTCTGGGGCACTTCGGCCGCGGCGAGCCTGCTCGCCGGGCAGCTGTTCGGTCTGGGCGGCTACGTTCTGGTCGCCGTGGCGGGCGGTCTGTGCGCCCTGGCCCCGCTCGCGGTGCTCGGCAGGCGGCCGGTCGCGCGGGAGGCCGGTGAAAAAGCCGGGCTACGCTGAATCTGCGAAACCCGGGCGCAGCCGTCATACTGCTTCACTCCGACGCGAACGAACCCGTGATGACACAGATCACGTGGGTGACCGATTCGGAGGGTCCTAGGGTGAAAGCAGACAAGGTGCGGGAGATCGGGGGTGCACGATGAGCGAGTTCGCGGTGAATCTGCGGGACCGGGTACGGCAGGCGAGGGAGGACGTTCAGATCGCCAAGCAGGCCTCTGACGAGGACAGGGCTTCGGCCGTCGGTGCCGATCTGGCCAACCTGGAGCGACTGGCCGCCGAACACGGGGTCGACCTGCCGGAGCAGGCCTCGGGAGACAGCCGGGCGTGACCCGGGTTCCGGCCCGGTGATCGGTATTTGACACCCTGGGCAGGGTGACCGAAAGCCTGAACCGGATCCGCGCCTTCCTGGCGGACCGCGAGCCGCCGACACCGTGCCTGGTCGTCGATACCGACGTGGTCGCGGAGCGTGCGGCCGCGGTCTCGACGGCCTTCCCCGGCGCGGTGATCCGTTACGCGGTCAAGGCGAATCCGGCTCCCGAGGTACTCGACGCGGTGGCGTCGACCGGTGCGGGATTCGACGTGGCGGGGACGGCGGAGATCGAGCTCTGCCTGTCCAGGGGCGCGCGGGCGGCGGAACTGGCCTACGGCAACACGATCAAGAAACCGGCGGACATCGCGTTCGCCTACGCGCGCGGAGTCCGTGAATTCACCACGGACTCCGCCGGTGATCTGGCGAACCTGGCCGAGCACGCGCCCGGTTCGCTCGTTTCGGTCCGTTTGCTGACCGGTGGCCCGGACTCGGTGACGCCGTTCGGCCACAAGTTCGGCTGCGAACCGGCGGTGGCGGCGGTCCTGCTCCGGCAGGCCGTGGAAGCCGGGCTGCGCCCGGGAATCGCGTTCCACGTCGGCTCGCAGCAGCCGGATCCGGCCGCCTGGGAGATCGGGATCGCGACCGCGGCCAAGGTCGCCGCCGAAGCGGGCGTCGTACTGGAACGGCTGAACATCGGTGGCGGCTTCGCCACCGAGCACCGGGAACCCGTGCCGTCGCTGGCGGACTACGCGACGGCGATCCACGCCGCCCTCGGCGAGCATCTGCCGGAGCCGGAGCTGCTGCTCGAGCCCGGCCGGGTGATCGTCGCCGACGCCGGGCTGATCAGGACCGAAGTCGTACTGGTGACCACTCGTGCCGCCGCCGACGAACGCCGCTGGGTTTATCTCGATGTCGGCAGGTACAACGGAATGGCTGAGTGTGAGAACGAAGCTGTCGCGTATCGGCTGGAGCCCGTCGGCGTTAAGGGACCGGAAGGACCGGTGGTCCTCGCGGGGCCGACCTGCGATGGTGACGACGTGTTGTACCAGCGGACGCCGTGCGCGCTGCCGAGGTCGTTGAAGGCGGGCGACCGGCTGGACATCCCGGGCACCGGGGCGTACACCGCCAGCTATTCTTCCGTCGCATTCAACGGAATCGAGCCGTTGCGCACCTATTGTGTGGGGAGGTTCGCCGATGACGGCTGAAGAACCACTTGTCGGCCGGTTCGCCGGCCGCCACGTACTCGCGGAGTTCGAGGGGATCGAGCCGTCGCTGCTCGACGACGCCTCGCTCCTGAAGAAGACCCTCGCCGAAGCTGTGACCGAGGCGGGGGCGACGGTCTGCGAAGTCGTGTCGCATTCCTTTGCCCCGCAAGGGGTCACGGTGCTCGCGCTGCTGGCCGAATCGCACGCGTCGGTGCATACCTATCCGGAGATCGGCTCGGTGTTCGTGGACGTGTTCACCTGCGGGGATCGGGCGGATCCGGAGCGCGCGGTCGCGCTGTTGGCGAAGATGCTGGGCGCCGGCACCGTCCGGATGTCCACTGTGGAACGAGGAGAGAACTGATGGCGCAGCGAGTGATCGTCGAGCCGATGGGCGCGGGGCTCACCCGGAACTGGGACGTCGAGGAGGTGCTGTTCGAGGGCCGCACCGCGTTCCAGAACGTCCTCATCGGACGGACCGCGCAGGGGATCTCGCTCTTCTGTGACGACGAACGGCAGAGCACCGAGCTGAGCCAGCTCGTCTACCACGAGGCGCTGATGGTCCCGACATTGCTGCTCGCCGAACGCGTCGAGCGGGTGCTGATCATCGGGTCCAGCGAGGGGGTCGCCTCCGAGCTCGCCGTCGCGGCGGGGGCTGAGGTGGTCGACCACGTCGACATCGACGCCGAAGCGGTGCGTGCCTGCGCCGAGTACCTTCCGTACGGCTACACACTCGACGATCTGGCCCGTGCCGAACGCGGGGAGGGCAAGGTCCGTGTGCACTACCGCGACGGCTGGGAGTTCCTCGCCGAAGCGCGGGAGCGCGGCGACTCCTACGACGTCGTCGTGATCGACCTGCCGGACGAGAACGACGATCCGGCGGCGCAGCACAACCGGTTGTACGGAACCGACTTCCTGGCCCGGTGCACGGCGCTGCTCGCCGACGGGGGAGTGGTCGGCTGCCAGGCCGGGTGCCCGACGCTGTGGCGCAACCAGACACTGATCACGGCGTGGCGCCGGTTCACCGAGTCGTTCGGGACCGTGCTCTACTACGGTTCGGACGAGCACGAGTGGGCCTTCCTGAGCGGCAGGGCCGACACGCTCGACGATCCCGGCGCCGTCGTCGCGGAGAAGATCGGCAAGGCGGGGATCGGTGAGTCCACTATGGACGAAGAGGCGCTGAGGGCGAACACGGTGCCGCCGTTTTCCCTGCGGAGCCACTGAGAATCCGGCGATCGTTACGCTGCCGAGATCAACGGTCGTCGCTGTGCGTGGCGCTCGGTCACAGGATCCTCCATCTGGTCGTTGCCGGGTGTCGCGGTGCGGGCCAGAATCGCTCTAGTGGATAGCTGGGACACGGAAATCGCCGCGAGAGCGAGCAGGGAACCCGCGGTTTGTGCGGCGTTCGCGAGTTTGACCGCGAGTGTTACGGAAGGCCCCGGGCCGGACAAGGTCGTGGACACCTTGTCCCATGAATGCGCGCGGCTGTTGCCGATCGACTCCACCGAGGTCTTCCTGCCAGGTCTGAAACTGCAACGCCATCCAGCGGTGGCGGAGGAAGGGCCGGTGCTCGAATCGTTCGAAACCGGGACCGACGTCGCCGTGCACGACCTTTCCGCCGCGGTCTCCCGCTGGCCTGGCTACGTGGCCAGGATGGCAGGGCAGGGCTACGCCGCGGTTTCCGTGTTTCCGTTGCGAGCCATGGATGAAACCGTCGGTTCGATCGCCTTCCTCAGTGCCGAAACCGTCGTCCTGAGCGTCGAAGACCGCCGGCTGGGCCGTGCGCTCGCCGACGTCGCGACCCTGTGTCTCCTGCAGCAGCGGGAATTGCGGCACTATCGGACGCTTTCACAGCAGTTGCAGACGGCCCTCGACAGCCGGGTCGTCATCGAGCAGGCCAAGGGAGTGCTCGCCGAGCGCGCCGCCATCGACGTCGGCACCGCTTTCCAGCGCATGCGTTCCTTCGCCCGCAGTTCGAACAGGAAGCTGTCGGAGGTCGCGCGCGGCGTCGTCGACGGCACGGTGGACAGCCGTAACCTTCTTCGGCCGCGAACCGTTGACCACCGACGGAAAAACGACGGGCAATCGCCTGGTAGGGCCGTTGGTCACCGGAACCGGTGACTTGTCGCCGGTAACACGCGACCGTGCGGCCCTAGGACGCGAGGACGTAATCGGAAAGGCTCCACGCGGAAGAAAGGTGCGGTGGAGCCATGGCGTTGTTGGGAAGCCTACTCGGGAAGAGCCGGTCGGTGCGGCCGAGCCTGCTTCCGTTGCTGGAACTGAGGTCGGCGGTGCTGGCACTGCGATCCGGTCACGCGCTCGCGCCGACCGGTTCGGGGACGGTCTGCTTCGTCGCGGAGGGACGCCCCGGTGCGGGGACGGAGGCGGAGATCATCGCCGGTCTCGCCGGGGATTCCGCTCGCCGCAACGTGGTCACCCACGACGCGCACGGCAGGACGATCGTCCGCTGCTGGCGGGAGAACGGGGACCTCGGCTGGCTGCTCGACGATCTCGTCGACGTCAACGAGAGGCTGGCTCAGGCCGGTTTCGCGTCGTGGCTGCTGCACACGACGGTCGATTTCGCCGAGTTGCGGGATATGCGCCACCCGAGGCTGACGATGGTCTACCGCCGGGAGCGCGGCACTTTCTACCCGTACGCGCCTCGCGGGACTCGCGGCCGGGACAGGGCGATGGAGCTGAAGGTCCGCTCGTCGCTGACCCGGATCGTGCCGATGGAGTCCGACATCGGCCGGTGGCGCCCGGTGTGACGGTCCCGCCCGGTCAGCCGGGTGCGCCGCTGAGCCAGCCGCGCAGTCGCTGGACGCGCCGGTCCTGTGGGCTCCACCGCGGGAACCGGCGCCGCGACCGCGTGGCGAGGGCCGCGCCGTCGAGATGCCGGATGGCGGTCAGGACGTCGTCGAGCAGGGACGTGTGCGTCTCCGGTTTCGCCACGACCCTCGGCAGCCGCTCGAGTTCGGCGGCGAGCGGCACCCGGTGGACGGAAGCGTGCGCGCCGGGACGGCGGCGGGTCTCGCAGATTCTCGTGGTCACGTCCCGGTCACCCTCTTCCCGCGGTCACGGCCGCGAATTCGTCACTTACGACGATGAGGTACCGATGGCCGTTCCGGTCAGCGCCGAAGGTTGTGGCATCAAGGGCACAAAGACCCCACTCGGTCGCAGGACGGGTACGGCGGGTCACGGGTCGGCGTCGAAACGACGGCCGGACCCGCGGCGGTGGGACAATGCGCCGGCTCATCCGGCACGGTGACCCGCGATCCGCACGTGGGTGAATACGGCCGTGGGCGGGATTGATTTCCGTGAATCTGCCGGACAATGATTCGGCGAGACCACGATCGACGGAGAAGGTGCATGCCGAACCCGAGCTCTCCGCAGCCCATGCCCCCGGCGGCGGCCCCGATCCGGGTGCTGCTCGTCGAGGACCACAAGATGGTCGCCGAAGCCCTCGGCGCGGCCTTCGAGGAGTTCCCGGAGATCGACCTGGTGGCATCGGTGGAGTCCTTGGCGCACGGGATGATCGCGGCGGAGGAACACCTGCCCGACATCGTGCTGCTCGATCGGCGGCTGCCGGACGGCGACGGGATCGAGGCGATCGCCGGGTTCCGCGCGGTGTCGCCGTCGAGCAGGGTGCTGGTGCTGACCGGCGACGCGAACAGCGCCATCGTCGCCAGGATCCTCGAGGTCGGCGGGGCCGGGTTGCTGCTGAAATCCGGTCTCCTCGACGAGTTGATCACCGCGATCAGGGCCATCGCGGCAGGCGACATGGTCATCGACCCCGAGTTGCTCAGCGGCGCGCTGGCCATGCTGGGCGGCGGTTCGGGCAGGCTCGGCCCGGTGCTGACCCTGCGGGAGCGGCAGGTGCTGGGGTTGATCGCCGAAGGCGCCGGGACCGACCGGATCGCCGAAGAACTGCGGCTGGCGCGGAATACCGTGCGGAATCACGTGCAACGGATCCTGGTGAAGACCGGGACCCATTCCAAACTCGAAGCCGTGGTGCACGCGCGCAAGAATGGCCTCCTCGAACGGCCGTAGCGGGGAGACGTATCCGAGTGCCAAGCTGCACTATGGCCATGCTGCCATCGGAACAGACGCCTGATCACCGCAGCGCTGTGCTCTTCGAGTTGTTCATGCACAGCGTCGTCGACTACGCCATTTACCTGCTGGACGCCGACGGACGGGTGATCAGCTGGAACCCGGGAGCGCAACGGATCAAGGGGTACACGGAGGAGGAGATCCTCGGCCGTCATTTCTCCGTTTTCTACACCGACTCGGACGTCGCCGACGGCAAACCCGCGGCGGAACTGCTGGTCGCCGCGGAGATAGGGAGTCACGAGGAAGAAGGTTGGCGTGTCCGCCGCGGCGGGCAACGGTTCTGGGCCAACACCGTGATCACCGCGTTGCGCGACGAACAGGGCGGCCTCGTCGGTTTCGGCAAAGTCACCCGCGATCTCACCGAACGCCGGGAAACACTGGAGGAAAGGACAGAACGGCGACGGGCCTTCGCGCATTTGGTCCGGGCACAGGAAACAGAACGTCGCCGTATCGCGTGGGATGTTCACGACGATTCCATTCAGTCGATGATAGCGGTGAGCATGCGGTTGCAGATGCTCGCCGCACAACGGCGTGATCCGGCTTTGATGCAACTCGACGAAGCGATTCAAGGGGCGATCCGACGATTGCGGATCCTCGTCGCCCAATTGCGCCCGCCCGCGCTCAACGACGAGGACCTGCTCGCCTCCGTCCGCGACTACCTGGACGAGGTCGTCGCCGGCTGGGGGCTCGACTGCACGCTGCGCCACGATCTCGCCGTCGAACCGCCGCCCGACCTCGTCGTCACCGCCTTCCGGATTCTTCAGGAGGCGCTGGTGAACGTGCGTAAACACGCGAACGCCCGCACCGTCGTGGTCTCGCTGACGGGACAGGACGGCGGTCTGCTGGTGACGGTCGTCGACGACGGCGACGGGCTGAAACCGGACGGCGAGAACGCGCACGAAACCTTGTCGGGCGAGCACATAGGAATGGCGTCGATGCGTGAACGCGCGGAAGCGGCGCAAGGCTGGTTCCGGGTTTCCAGCAGACCGGGCGAAGGTACGTCGGTGACCTTCTGGATTCCGCTGGGCTCACCCGGAGCCGCGCGGAAATGAACGAAGGAGGCATCCCGATGCCGGAACCGGCGAGCAAACGTGGATCGAGAGAAGCCGTCCGGGTGGGCGGGACGATCGACGACCAGGGCCTGCAGCGGCTGCTGGAGGGGCTGAAAGCCGTTCGCGACGGCGATTTCAGCACTCGCCTGCCTCAGGTGGACGACGTCCTGATGGACGAGATGGCGGTCGTCTTCAACGGGATGGTCGACCAGCTGGCACTGTTCACCTCCGAGGTCACCCGGGTCGCGCGCGAGGTGGGGACCGAGGGGAAGCTCGGCGGCCAGGCGGCGGTGCCCTCGGTTTCGGGGACCTGGAAGGACCTCACCGATTCGGTGAACGCGATGGCGGGCAACCTCACGGGCCAGGTGCGTGACATCGCCGAGGTCGCGACCGCGGTGGCGAAGGGCGATCTCTCCCAGAAGATCACCGTCGACGTCAAGGGCGAGATGCTCGAGCTGAAGAACACGATCAACACGATGGTGGATCAGTTGTCGTCGTTCGCCGACGAGGTGACGCGGGTCGCACGTGAGGTCGGCAGCGAGGGACGGCTGGGCGGCCAGGCGGAGGTTCCCGGGGTGGCGGGGACGTGGCGGGATCTGACGACGTCGGTGAACTTCATGGCGGGCAACCTGACCGATCAGGTGCGCTCGATCGCCGAGGTCACCACGGCGGTGGCGAAGGGTGACCTGTCGCAGAAGATCACGGTGGACGCGCGGGGCGAGATCCTGGAGTTGAAGAACACGATCAACACGATGGTGGATCAGTTGTCGTCGTTCGCCGACGAGGTGACGCGGGTGGCGCGTGAGGTCGGCACCGAGGGAGCGCTCGGTGGGCAGGCCCAGGTGCCCGGCGTGGCGGGGACGTGGCGGGATCTGACGACGTCGGTGAACTTCATGGCGGGCAACCTCACCGCGCAGGTGCGCTCCATCGCCCAGGTGGCCACGGCGGTGGCGAAGGGTGACCTGTCGCAGAAGATCACGGTGGACGCGCGGGGCGAGATCCTGGAGTTGAAGAACACGATCAACACGATGGTGGATCAGTTGTCGTCGTTCGCCGACGAGGTCACCCGCGTGGCCCGTGAGGTGGGTACGGAGGGGCGGCTGGGTGGTCAGGCGGACGTCAAGGGTGTGTCGGGCACGTGGAAGGGCCTGACCGAGTCCGTGAACGTCATGGCCGACAACCTCACGGATCAGGTGCGGTCCATCGCCGAGGTCACCACCGCGGTCGCGAAGGGCGACCTGTCGCAGAAGATCCGCGTCGACGCCCGCGGCGAGATCCTGGAGCTCAAGGACACCATCAACACGATGGTCGGCCAGTTGTCGTCGTTCGCCGACGAGGTCACGCGGGTCGCCCGTGAGGTGGGTACGGAGGGGCGGCTGGGTGGTCAGGCGGACGTCAAGGGTGTGTCGGGCACGTGGAAGGGCCTGACCGAGTCCGTGAACGTCATGGCCGACAACCTGACCGACCAGGTGCGCTCGATCGCCCAGGTGGCGACAGCGGTCGCCAGGGGTGACCTGTCCCAGAAGATCACCGTCGAGGCCAAGGGCGAGGTCGCCGCGCTCGCGCAGACGATCAACACGATGGTCGACACGCTGTCGGCTTTCGCGGACGAGGTCACCCGCGTGGCGCGCGAGGTCGGCACCGAGGGCATCCTCGGCGGGCAGGCCAGGGTGCCGAACGTCGCCGGGACCTGGAAGGACCTCACCGACAACGTCAACTCGATGGCGAACAACCTCACCGGCCAGGTCCGCAACATCGCCCAGGTGACCACCGCGGTCGCGCAGGGCGACCTCTCACGCAAGATCGACGTCGACGCGCGGGGCGAGATCCTGGAACTCAAGACCACCATCAACACGATGGTCGACCAGCTTTCCGCGTTCGCCGCGGAGGTCACGCGCGTCGCCCGTGAGGTCGGCAGCGAAGGACGGCTCGGCGGCCAGGCCGAGGTCGAAGGCGTTTCGGGCACCTGGAAGCGGCTGACGGAGAACGTCAACGAGCTGGCCGGGAACCTGACCCGGCAGGTCCGGGCGATCGCCGAGGTGACCAGCGCGGTGGCCACCGGCGACCTCACGCGGTCGATCTCCGTCGAGGCACAGGGCGAGGTCGCGGAACTGAAGGACAACATCAACGCGATGGTCCAGTCGCTGCGCGAGACCACGCGCGCGAACGAGGAGCAGGACTGGCTCAACACCAACCTGGCCCGGATCTCGGGCCTGATGCAGGGCCATCGGGACCTGCGGGTGGTCGCCACGCTCATCATGAACGAGCTGACCCCGCTGGTCGGCGCCCAGCACGGCACGTTGTTCCTCACCGAGCCCGGGGAGGACGGCGTCCGGCTGCGGCTGATCACCAGCTACGGGCACGGCGAGGATCCGGACGCGCCCGCGGAGTTCGCGATGGGGCAGTCGCTGATCGGGCAGGCCGCGCAGACGAAGAAGCCGATAGTGGTCGACCGGACGCCCCCGGGCTTCGTGAAGATCTCGTCGAGCCTCGGCTCCGCCCCACCGGTCGCCTTGATCGTGCTGCCGATCGTGTTCGAGGACCAGGTGCTCGGCGTCATCGAACTGGCGTCGTTCGGCGAATTCACCGCCGTCCGCAAGGATTTCCTCGAACAGCTGATGGAGACCATCGGGGTCAACGTCAACACGATCATCGCCAACGCCCGGACCGACTCACTGCTGGAAGAATCCCAGCGGCTCGCCGAGGAACTGCAGGCCCGTTCCGAGGAGCTTCAAGCGCAGCAGGCGAAACTGCAGGTGTCCAACGCGGAACTGGAGGAGAAGGCCGAACTGCTCGCGCGGCAGAACCGCGACATCGAGGTGAAGAACTTCGAAATCGAGCAGGCACGTCAGGAGATCGAGGAACGTGCGCAGCAGCTCGCGCTGGCGTCGAAGTACAAGTCGGAGTTCCTGGCCAACATGTCGCACGAACTCCGGACCCCGTTGACCAGCCTGCTGATCCTCGCCGGGGTGCTTTCGCAGAACTCGACCCAGAACCTGACGCCCAAACAGGTCGAGTTCGCCAAGGTGATCCAGTCCGCGGGCACCGATCTGCTGCAGCTGATCAACGACATCCTCGACCTGTCGAAGGTCGAGGCCGGCAAGATGGACATCCACCACGAGCCGTTCCCGCTGCGCCAGCTGCTCGACTACGTGGGCACGACCTTCCGTCCGCTGACCGCGGAAAAGGGACTCGACTTCCAGGTCACCGTCGAACCCAACGTCCCGGAGCTGCTGTTCACCGACGAGCAGCGACTGCGGCAGGTGCTGCGGAACCTGTTGTCGAACGCGGTCAAGTTCACCGAAGACGGCAGCGTCGAGCTCCGGGTCAAACTGGTCGACACCGTCGTTTCACCGTCAGGAACGCTCCAGCACGAATCCTTGGTGGCCTTCAGCGTCACCGACACCGGGATCGGGATCGCCGAAGAGAACCTCGATTCGATCTTCGGTGCCTTCCAGCAGGCCGACGGCACCACCAGCCGCAAGTACGGCGGCACCGGGCTCGGGCTGTCGATCAGCCGCGAAGTCGCGTACCTGCTCGGCGGCGAGATCCGGGCGGACAGCGTCCTGGGGACCGGCAGCACGTTCACCCTCTACCTGCCGGTGGCCAGGTTCACCACACCCGCGAGCCTCGATGAGTCCACTGTGGACAACGCCGCCGCGGAGCGAAGGGTCCTCGTGGTGGAGAGTGAGCAGAACAGTCTGCTGACCCTGCTCGCCCGCGGTGTCGCGGCCGACATCGCGGACAGCCACGGCTCGGTCCAGGTCCGGGCGGTGTCGGATCCGGTGGAGGCGTTCGAGGAACTGAAACGCGACAGCTACCGCTGCGTCGTGCTCGACACCAGCATCCCCGGGACGAGTGCCTTGACGTTCCTCAAACGACTCGTCGACGGGCCGGACCGGGTCGAGGTCCCGGTGCTGGCATACGCGACCCGCAAGCTCAGCGCCGCGCAGGACCGCTTGCTGCACGGGCACGCGCGGGTGCATCCCGTCGAACTGCTGCCGTCGCTGGACATGCTGCGGGAACGGATCATGCTGCACATCTCGGCCAGCGAACTCGAAGGCATCCTGCCGCTGATGCGCCAGCCCGAGGTGACCCCGGCGGAGACCGTGCCCGCCTCGGACCAGCCGTCCGATCCGCCTGCCGGACCGGCGAGGCTCCAGGGACGCAAGGTACTGCTCGTCGACGACGACGCCCGCAACGTGTTCGCGATCTCCGGGATGCTCGAACTGCACGGACTTTCGGTCGTGCACGCGCCCAACGGTCGCAAGGGTATCGAGGAGCTGCTGTCCGACGACGGCATCGACCTGATCCTGATGGACGTGATGATGCCGGAGATGGACGGCCACGCGACGACGGCGGCGATCCGCGAGATGCCGAAGTTCGCCGGCCTGCCGATCATCACCGTCACCGCGAAGGCGATGGAAGGGGACCGCGAAAAGAGCCTCGCCGCCGGGGCGAGCGACTACGTGACCAAACCCGTGAACGCGGAGGAACTCCTGGCTTGTATGGAACGCTGGCTCGCGGACTGACGTCCCGGCTACTCGGTCCCGTTCGCGCTGTTCGCGCAGATGCGGCGGATGGCCGCGACGATCTCGGTGTTGGGGCTGCCCTTCACGAGGTACTCGGTGACGCCCGCGGACGCCATCTGGGCGATGGATCGGGTGTCGCTGTGCGCGGAGAACGCCATCAACCGCGTACGGGGCACCCGCCGCCGGATCTCCCGTGCCATCCACGCGCCGCCACCGCCGGGGATCCGGACGTCCAGCACGGCGACCTCGGGGGACAGCAGCTCGGCGAGTGCGACCGCTTCGCCGGCGTCCAGCGCGACGGCGACCACTTCGATATCCGGCTCGGAGTCCAGGAGGGCGCGCAGGGCATCGCCGATGACCGGGTTGTCGTCCGCGACGAGCACCCGAAGTCTGGGGGGCGGCGTTCGGTTCATCACCCAATCCGTGCCCGCGCGGTCTGCGGCGCCGGTGGTGGTCGCGGGCCCCCCGCCGAACATGGCGTGACTCAGCAAGAGATCCGGCGGTCGCCTTCGCTCGGCTGCTCGATGAGCGTCCTGGCGACGTCGTGGATCTTCATGTTGTTGTTGCGGCAGAACGAGCGCAGCAGTTCGAACGCCGCATCGATGTCGATCTGGTAACGCTCGGCGAGGATACCCTTCGCCTGCTCGATGGGAAGCCGGTGGTCCAGCGCGTACTGGAGTTGTTCGGCACGGGTCCGGTAGAAGCGGATTCGATTGCGCATGGCCACGAGGTCGTCGGCCGGGTCGGGAGAGCCTGACGGTGGGGCAGGCGAATGGGTGGTCTCGGACATGAGGCGATCGTCGCAGCGGCTGGACTGCTCCGGGAAGAACAGAACGTCCTGACTCGAATGATGCAAATGAACCTGGTCCGGTCGGCGGCAGCCACTCGAACGGGCGCCGAACAGGGCCCTTTGGCCTGTCGCAGTGACCGGTCGTGCACCGTACGCTCATCCGAGGAGAGGGAAACCGTGGAGGTCGGAATGCTCCGGGTGTTTCTGGTCGACGATCACGAGGTGGTCCGTCGAGGGGTCGCGGACATGCTCGAAGAGGACGCCGTCCTGTGCGTTGTCGGACAGGCCGCGACGTTTTCCCAAGCGCTGGCGAGGATCCCGGCGCTGCGGCCGGACGTCGCGGTGCTCGACGTGCGGCTGCCGGACGGCAACGGCGTCGAACTCGCGCGGGAGCTGAGATCAAGGATGCCGGAACTGAAATGCCTGATGCTCACGTCCTACACCGACGAGCAGGCGATGCTGGACGCGATCATGGCGGGCGCGAGCGGCTACGTCATCAAGGACATCCGCGGCATGGACCTGGTGGCCGCGGTCAAGGAGGTCGGCCTCGGCCGGTCGCTGCTGGACGCCAGGGCCGCCGCGACGCTGATGGCGAAATTCCGCGAAGACGCCGCCAAGAAGGGCCCGCTGGCAGGCCTTTCCGATCAGGAACGCACGCTGCTGGAACTGATCGGTGAGGGGCTGACCAACCGGCAGATCGCCGAGCGGATGTTCCTCGCCGAGAAGACCGTGAAGAACTACGTGTCGCGGTTGCTGACGAAACTCGGGATGCAGCGGCGTACTCAGGCCGCGGTGCTGGCGACGGAATTGCGGCGGCAGTGAGTACATGAAGGCCCCCTTCCTTGCGTCAGGCGCAAGGAAGGGGGCCTTCATGTACTTCGGGAAGACTCCGGGAAGGTCGAGTTTCCTCGGCTGAGCCGAGGGAAGGGGGCCTTCACGCGCAGCCGTGGTGGTTGCTGTGGTTGCTGGTGCAGGTGGGCTGCTGGTGGCGATCTCTGAAGGTAGTGAAGGCCTCCTTCAGTACCTTGAGGGTAGGCAAGGAGGCCTTCACGGACCCGACCCGCGATCAGCCACAGCCAAGTTGATGAGGGATTTGGGACGCTGGACGTCCCAAATCGCTCATCAACGGCGCTCTGCGTTGTCTCGAAGCCCTGGGGCCCATGACTCCGGGAAGGCAGGACGATCACTCAAGCGGAAATGAGCGTGTCGAGCAGAACGTCGTTCAGCGGCCGGCGCGGCGTCCACGGCAGCGGCGAGCCGTAGCCGACCCGCAGCAGTACCTGTGGCCATACGCCGCAGCCGAGAAGCCGGCGGAGTTCGGCACGTGCCTCACGGACCATGATCGGCGGCGAGATGAACGACGCGTCGAGTCCCGAGGCGGTCGCGGTGAGCAGCACCCGTTGCATGGCCTGACCGGCCTGCAGCCGGTCGAGCCGGTCGTCGGTCAGCGATCCGATCGCCACCACCAGCGGGACCGGCCGGGGATCGCCTGCCGTTTCGCCGAATTCGTCGAGGAGCCAGCTTTCGTCGGCCGGGCTGCCCTCGGTCGCGTAGGACGGCACACCGTCTCGGGCGCTCGCGCCCAGTCCGGTCCAGCGGCCGAGTTCGGCGAGGAAGGCGGGGTCGGCGAGCTGCTTCCGGCGAGCGCGGGCGGTGAGGTCGTGCAGGAGCAGGCATTGCTCGGCGTCGAGGTTCGACATCCACGCGTGTTCGAGCTCCGCGGCGTGGCGGAGCGTGGTGAGCGTCGGTTTCGGCACGACGCTGGACAGGAACGGCCGCCGGTTGGTCCGTCGGCGGGGGATCGCGCGGGCGAGCCGCACGACCTTCTGATCGGGCATGCGTTCGGCGAGCGGTCGGACGACGGCCAGCAGGTCGGGATCGGCGCGGCTGGGCATCAGGGTCGTCGCCGGGTGGAAGCCCAGTGCGTGAATCGCCGTCCGGAGCGTGAACAGGGCGGCACCGCACGAGAGGACGAGTTCGCGGCCGTCCGGGTCCGTGACCGGTAGGATACGGCGTGGATCGGCGTGCAGCTCGATTCCGGTTCCGGTGCACCGGAAAAGCCATGGCTGTGTGTTGTGCGTCGACGGGGCCAGCATGGCCGACCGGAGCACGGAATTCACCTGTTCGGAGTTCAAACGTCCGACCTTGGTGACTTGTATGGTCATGGTTTCCCCCGCCGCTGCGCCACGGGCAATACGGTTGTCTGATGAGACGGTCCCGCCCGCGGTGCGGGGCCGAAAGAGGAGAAAGTCACCACGGCCGGGAGTCGTCCCGATCTTCGGAGGCGGAGCAGGATGTCGGCTCATGACCGGCTGGGCGGAAGCGACGACCGGATCACCGGCGCGCTCTCCCAGCTGAGGGTTCGTGAGGTGTTGCGGGATCTCCAGGACCGCATCGAACGGCTCATCGGCACGCGCGACAAGATGGACGGCCTGCTCGAAGCGGTGCTCGGGATCGCGTCGGGGCTGGAGCTGGACGCGACGCTGCACCGGATCGTGCAGGCGGCGATCGATCTCGGCGAAGCCACTTATGGCGCACTCGGGGTGATCGCGGACGACGGTTCGCTCGCCGAATTCGTCTATCACGGCATCGACGGCGAGACGAAAGAACAGATCGGACATCTCCCGAAAGGTCACGGACTGCTGGGTTTCGTCATCGACGAGGCGAAACCGGTGCGGCTGGCCGATATCTCACGGCATCCCGCGTCGGTCGGGTTCCCGCCGTGCCATCCGCCGATGCGCTCGTTCCTCGGCGTGCCGATCCGGGTGCGCGACGAGGTGTTCGGGAATCTC
The DNA here is from genome assembly GCF_044461365.1 of Amycolatopsis sp. NPDC049868. Classification (NCBI taxonomy): domain Bacteria; kingdom Bacillati; phylum Actinomycetota; class Actinomycetes; order Pseudonocardiales; family Pseudonocardiaceae; genus Amycolatopsis; species Amycolatopsis sp. NPDC049868. The sequence goes on from NZ_JBITKV010000006.1 coordinate 96,444, forward strand.
TACCTCACCGAGAAACGCGGGGAAAGTTTCACCGACGACGACGAGGTGGTCGTACAGGCGCTCGCCGCCGCGGCCGGGATAGCGATCGAGAACGCCCACCTGTACGAGCAGACGCGGATCCGCCAGCGGTGGCAGGCGGCCACCAGTGAGGTGACCACGGAACTGCTGGGCGGTACCGACCCCGTCGACGCGCTCAACCTGATCGCCGGCCGGGCACTGGAACTCACCGGTTCCGATCTCACTTTGCTGGCACTGCCCGGTTCCGGCAGGCTCGACGTCAGCCCGGACGGCGAGGACGAGGCGGACGAACTCACCATCGCCGTATGCGCGGGCGCGCGGGCGGCGGAGCTGACCGGGGTGCGGATCAGTGTCGCCACGTCGTTGCCGGGGGCGGTCTACCGCGACCGGACCCCGCGCAGCGTGCCGGAACTGGTACTCGGTCCCGGCGGGGAGATCCGACTCGGCCCGACGCTCGTCGTGCCGCTCCGCGCCCGGGAACGGACGTCCGGGGTGCTGATGGCGGTGCGGAACCCGGGTGCGGTCCCGTTCGAGCTCGGCGAGCTGCCGGTGGTGGCCTCGTTCGCCGACCAGGCCGCGCTCGCGCTCCAGCTTGCCGCGCGGCAGCGCACCGCCAGGGAGCTCGACGTGCTCGCCGATCGGGACCGGATCGCCAGGGATCTGCACGACCATGTCATCCAGCGGCTGTTCGCGGTCGGCCTCGCCATGCAGAGCACGCACCGCCGCGCGGACTCGCCGGAACTGCGGCGGCGGATCGGCGAGAGCATCGACCAGATGCACGAGATCGTGCACGAGATCCGGACGGCGATCTTCGATCTCCACGGTGGCGAGGCGGGCCAGCAGGGCGTGCGGCTGCGGCATCGCCTCTACGACTCGATCACCGAACTCACCGACGACACCCCCATCCATCCGACGGTCAGTTTGTCCGGGCCGCTCGACGCGATCCCGTTCCCGTTCGCCGAACACGCCGAGGCGGTGGTGCGGGAGACGGTCGGCAACGTGGTCCGGCACGCCAGGGCGAGCGGCGTTTCGGTGAGTGTCGCGGTGAAGGACGATGTCCTGCGGATCGTGGTCACCGACGACGGCACCGGGATCGGCGGCGAGCCCGGCGGTGTCGGCGGTCTGCGGAATCTGCGTGATCGCGCGGAGCAAGCGGGCGGGACGTTCCGCGCGGAGACGAGAGAAGAGGGCGGAACCAGGATCGACTGGTCCGCCCCCTTGCGCTGACCGGTGTTCAGTTCGTCGACTGTGTGGCGAGGATCCCGTCGACTTCGATCGAGCAGGCGACGTCGGACGCGACGGTCTCCAGCAGTTCCGCGGTGAGGTCCGTGAGCGCCCGCGTCACCGCGAGGTAGGCGCCGACCTGGGACGTCGAACCGGATCTCAGCCCGGCCTCCGCGAGCCCGACGCCGACGAACTCACCGCCGTCCTCAAGGCGGAGCAACGCTTCCGCGCGCACTCGGTACGGCTCGTGCTGCAGGGATACCTCGATCGTCCATTTGTCGGTCATCTCGGCTCCGTTCCGGTCATCGAGACTCTCATCGCGGCCCTCCGCGGCACAGGGTCCTAAGTCCTCGCTCCCGGATGAATCGGGGGCGAAAGTCCTCGGAATCCGTGACCGGCGGCCGTTGCGGTCGCCGGGTACCCCGGTCGATGGTGGACCAACCCCTTCCCCCGGAGCCCACGATGAAGATCCCGTTGCCGACCCATGTCGACCAAGCGGTGGCGGCCGCCGTCCGCGCGCCGTCCCCGCTCAACACCCAGCCGTGGCGGTTCGTCGTCGACCGTGAGCGGATCGAAGTCCGGCTCGATCGCACCAGGGTGCTCCGGATCGCCGACCCGGAGGCTCGCGAGGCGCGGCTTTCGTGCGGCGCGGCGCTGTTCAACCTGATCGTTTCGTTGCGGTCCAACGGCAAGACCCTCTCGCTTCGGGTGGTACCGAATCCGGAGGAGCCGGATCTGCTCGCCGAGGTCGTGATCGGTGGTGACCGGTTCTCCTCTCCGGAGGAGCGGAAGCTGGCCGAAGTCGTCTTCCGCCGTCACACGAACCGCCGTCCGTTTTCGGACCGGCCGGTGCCCGTCTGGGCGCGGACGACGTTGTGCGCGGCCGCGCTGGTGGAAGGCGGGCTGCTGGAACTGTTCGGCCGCGGTGACCGGGCGAACGCGGTCGCGCGTGTGCTGCACCGGGCCGAGGCCGCGCAGGCGCGCAACGGCGCGTTCCAGGCGGAGGTCGCGCTGTGGACGAGGCGGACGGCCCACGCGCCGGACGGGGTGCAGGCGCCGACCAGACCGCCGTCACCCCACGGCATTCCCGCGCAGGAGTCGTTCCTCGCCGCCGAACCCGAAGGCGGTGATCCGGTGCTCGGCGCGGTCCTCACCGCCGGGACCGGCCCGTCCGCGGACCTGCGGGCGGGAATGGTGCTGCAGCGGGTACTGCTGACCGCGACGGCCGCCGGTCTCGCGACGTCGTTCGTCGGCAGGCCGTTCGAAACCCCGGAGACCCGCGCCGCGATGGACCGGGTCTTCGCCGACCTCGGCCGCCCGCACGCCGTGCTGCGCTTCGGATACGGTCGCCCGGCTCCGATGACGGCACGCCGTCCGGTCGGCGAAGTGCTGTTCCGGGGGTCCGAAGCGAGCCTCTGATCCCGGGTCACCTCGTCGACACGCACGTTTCCGATCACCGCCACCCGGCCGTCATCCTGGGCGGGTTCGGTCTGGGTATGAAGATCATGCGGAAATCCTTGGTGGCGCTGGCCATCGCGGGCCTTTCGGTCGCCGCGTCCGCGCCTGCGGTGGCGGACGCGGACGCCGCCGGGCTCGATCGCGGCTCGATCGTCATCACCGAGCAGGCGTCCAAGCGGATCCTGGTCCTGCCCGCCGACCGGGCCTCCTGGCGGGAGCGGAAGGTGAGCTGGGCGTGGGCGCCGAACGCCGCCAACGGGCTGGCGGATCTGGCGGGCTCGTGGAGCAACCCGAGCGACGCGAAGCTGGCCGAACGAGGCGGCGAGAAGTACCTGCTGACGTCGGCGTCGGGTGGCTTCGCGGCCGTCGTGCCGTATCCGGCGGGCGACCGGGCGTACTGGGCTGCGAACGTAGGCGGCCCTGCCAATCCGCACAGCATCGAACTGCTTCCGGACGGCAACGTCGCGGTGGCGGCCAGCACCGGCGGCTGGGTGCGGGTCTACACCGCGTCACAGGGACAACGCTCGACGACCTACGCCGAATACCGCCTGGTGGGGGCGCACGGCGTGGTCTGGGACGCCGGACGGAACGTGTTGTGGGCCCTGGGCACCGACGCGCTCGTCGCGTTGAGCGTCGGCGGGACGCCCGCTGCTCCGGTACTCACCGAGCAGCGGTCCGTCGCGGTGCCGACCAAGGGCGGGCACGACCTCCAGCCGGTCCCGAACCGGCCGGATCTGCTGTGGGTGACCACGGAGGCAGGGGTGTATCAGTTCTCGAAGACCACTGGCGGGTTCACCCAGCGCTACGCGGGCGCACGCGAGATCGACCGGCCGCATGTGAAGAGCGTGTCGACGAACCCGCGGACCGGCCAGATCCTGACGTCCTCGGTACAGGAAGGTCACCTGTGCACCTGGTGCACGGACACCGTCCGGCTGGCCTTTCCACGCGCCGAGCTGGCGCTGCACGGCGCGTGGATCTACAAGGCCCGCTGGTGGATCGGTTGAGCTGAACTTCCATGTCGGTACCGGCCGTTCGGGGGGCTGCCCGGCCGGTACCGACACACCAGAGAAGAGGGACCCTCGCCACGAGAATGACGCCTCGCCGCGTCTTTCACCTGACCGAGTGAACCGGGTCGTTCGGCGCGCGGCGTTGGCTCGGTCGGGGTATAAGCCTCATCCGAGGAAGGTCCGCAATTCGTCGATGACCGTCCGCGGCTGCTCCTCGGCGACGAAGTGGCCGGAACCGGAGACCTTCCGCACCCGGACGTCGGCCGCCTTGGACGGCAGGACCGCGGCGAGGTAGTCGTAGTTGAACTCCGAGCCCAGCCCCAGCATCGGCGCGGTGATCTTCCCGTACGCCTTCTGATCCTCGATGTCCTGGCCGAACGCCTGGTACCAGCCGTTCCCGGCGCGGATGGCGTCCGGGCGGTCGTACGCGGCGGCGTAGATCGCCCGGTCCCGGCTCCCGATCGAGGCCGGGTCGGCCGCCAGGTGGTCGAACATCCAGTCGACGAGGAAGCGCGACCGGCCGGTCAGCAGCTGCTCGGGCAGCGTCGCGACCTGGTTGAAGGCGAACCACCAGACGTTCACCGGCTGCCCGGGCGGGGCCAGCATCGGGAGCTGGTACAGGCTTTCGTCGGGGTGCGAGACGTCCATGAGCGTAACGGTCTTCGTGGCATCGGCGTGGTTGGCGGCAAAGGCGAACGCGACCATCGCACCGATGTCGTGCCCGGCTATATGTGCCTGCCGGTGGCCCAGCGCGCGGACGAGTTCGAAGATGTCGCGGGCCATCGTCTTCTTGTCGTATCCGCCTTGGGGCTTGTCCGAGCCGCCCATTCCCCGCAGGTCGACGGCGATCACGCGATACCGCTTCGCCAGCTCCGGCATGACCTTGCGGTACTGCCACCAGGTCTCCGGCCAGCCCGGCAGCAGGATGAGCGGCTCACCCCGGCCGCCGGCGACGTAGTGCAGCCGGACCCCGTTGACCTGGGCGTACTCGCTGCGGAAGCCGCCGGGCAGCGACCGCGCGAGTTCGGCGTCGGGGGCGGCGGGCCGGCTCGCCTCGGCGACGCCACCCGAGGCCACCAGCGCGGCCGCGGCCCCCGCGCCGAGGGTGAGCATGGACCGGCGGTTGAGGAAGGAACGGCTGTTTTCGGTCATGTCCCGATCGTGGCCGGAGTGCGGTGCCGACCGTGAGTGGTGTTTTCGCCAACCGGGATCAGTTTTGAGACAGCCCGGTCAAGACAGCATGGGTTCGGGCACGCCCAGCCTGGTCCCGAACGTCTCCCGATACGACACCGGCGTGACCCCGACCTGGCGGCGGAAATGCGGCCGGAGCGCGGCCGACGAGGAGAACCCGCAGTATCTGGCGATCTCGTCGACCGGGAGATCGGTGGATTCGAGCAACTGCTGCGCCCGGATGACGCGCTGATGCGTCAGCCAGGTGCCGGGCGCGGCGCCGGTGATCTCGCGGAACCGGCGGTCGTAGTTTCGCCTGCTCATATGCGCCCGCCTGGCGAGTTCGTCGACCGGGAGGGCCGTGTCCAGCCTGGTCAGCGCCCAGGCCATCGTCTCCGACACCGGGTCGCCCTCGTCGAGTTCCGGCATCGGCGATTCGATGTACTGCGCCTGCCCACCTGGCCGGTGCGGCGGGACGACCATGCCCTTCGCCAGCCGGTTCGCCACCTCCGCGCCGCACCAGGAGCGGATCAAGTGCAGGCCGAGGTCCATGCCCGCCGCACCGCCGCCCGCGGTCAGGATGTCGCCGTCGTCGATGTAGAGCACCGACTCGTCGAGGCGGACGGCGGGGAACCGGGCCGCGAGCAGCGGCGCCATCGCCCAGTGCGTGGTCGCGGGGCGCCCGTCGAGCAATCCGGCGGCGGCCAGCACGAAGGCACCGCTGCACAGTCCGGCCACCCGGGCACCGCGGTCGTGTGCCGAGCGGAGAGCCGCCAGCGCCGCTTCCGGCGGATCCTCCATCGGCGACCGCCAGTTGGGGACCAGCACGAGGTCCGCGTCCCGGACCGCGTCGAGGTCTTCGGGGACCGGGACGGTCAGGCCGCCGCCCCGTAACGCGGTTTCCGGTTCACCACCGACGACCTTGAGTTCGAGGTCGGGCAGCTCCCCGAAGGCCGAAGCCATCTCGAACACACCGAACGCGAAGGACATCGCGCCGAGCGACGCCCCGTTGAAGACCACCACGGCCAGCCGTCTCATGGGTCGATTCTAGGGAGACCCGACCTGTGGTGGAGCCGGTTTTCGACTGTCCGAAGGGGACGGTAGATTCCTCGCGCACCAGCCGTCGGGGGGAAGGAAGCGTCGATGTCGTATCCACAGGGACCGCAAGGGCCGCAGTGGCATCCGCAGCAGGGCCACCCCCATCAGCAGTACCCCCAGCAGCAGTATCCGCAACAGCAGTACCCGCAGCAGGGATACCCGCCGCCGAAGAAGGGCAACAGCCTGCTGATCGGCTTGATCGCCGGCGGTGGCGCGCTCGTCGTGGTCGTCTTCGTGATCCTCGCGTTCGTGGCGCCGGGTTTCCTGCTGAGCGACAGCAAGTCTTCGAGCTCGGCCGACGCGACGCAGACCCCGCTTCAGCTCAACTGGGGCCCGGTTTTGGCAGGCAAGTTCATCCTCGCGGTGTTCGGTGACGAGCCCGACAAGGCCGCCGAGTCGGCCTGTGCGGACGCCAAGGACAAGGTCCGTCAGGCCGCGAAGGAGTACGGTGACCGCAACGCGTCGCTCAGTGCGAAGGATCCTCGTGCGGTGAGCCCGGACCTGATCGTGGTGACGATGACCGGCACCCTGGACCGGACCGAGCCCCACAACGGGACGATGGAGGTCCGGCGAGAGGCGGGCGACAAGTACTGCATCTCCTCGGTCTCGCCCGTTCCCGCGGGTTGAGTCAGGGGAGCAGGCCGGCGCGCCGCGCGTGCGTGACGGCCTGCAGCCGCGAGCTCGCGTCGAGTTTGCGCATCGCGTCCCGCAGGTAGCTCTTGACCGTCTCCGCGGTCAGGCCCAGCCGGTGCGCGATCTCGGCGTTCGTCAGCCCGAGCGCGACGAGCGAGACAGTGTCCAGTTCCCGCGGCGCGAGACGCAGCGCCGGGGAAACGACGCCGGTGAGGTTCTCGCACACCTCGTCGAGGCGGTCACGGAGAACGCCGTCGCCGATCTGGCCGGAGAGCGCCCGTAGCTCTGCGTAGACCTCGCGAAGGCGTTCGCGCGGCGCGGCCTCCTCGTGGTGTGCGGCCAGCGGCCGCGCCTCGGCCAGCCGCTTCTCGATCTCGTCCTCGACGGCCAACGTCTGTTCGAGATCGCGTGCCGCGTGCAGGGCGGCGGTGATCGTCCGGTCGGAAAGGGCCGCCTCGTCGCGCAAGCCGCCGTAGAGCACGGCGCGGACGCGGCGGCGGACGACGACCGGGATGGCGACCACCGAGTGGATCCCCTCGTCGCGGACCGGCTCGTCGTAGTCGTGACTGATCGTGGTGGCGCGGTGGTAGTCGTTGGCGACCACCGGCCGGGTCAGCGCGAGGGCCTTGCCGCCGAGGCCGCAGCCCGCGTGGACGGACAGGCCGTTCAGCGCGGTGCCCCGGTTGCCGAGGAACGCGGTCAGCCGCATCCGCGGTGAGGTGCCGGCGATCCCGGCGAAACCGACCGGCAGGCCGGTGTCCCGGCGCAGATCCGAGACCGCGCCGAGAAGCTGGGCGTCGTCGACCGGCATCGGCTCACCCTCCTTGGTGATCCCCCTCGATCGGGGGTGGTGAGCGGGCCGGGCCCGCCCGCACGATTTCCGGAACTGTACGCCTTCGAAAGGTCCCGGGAGAAACGATGACCGAAGCTCACGTCCGGCGGTTGCTCGAGGTCTACGACGACGAGCGGGCCAGTGCGGCGAAGCTGTTGTGCGACCGGCACCCGGCGGAGGCGGTCGCGTTCACCGTGGTCGAGGCGGATCTGACCAGCGTGGACCTCACCTACGGCGAGCTGCGTGAACGGTCGGAACGCTTCGCCGGGGCGCTGCTCGGCCTCGGGGTCGGGCCAGGGGACCGGGTCGCGACACTGATGGGCAAGTCGGCGGAGCTGGTCGTGGCGCTGCTCGGGATCTGGCGGCTGGGCGCGGTGCATGTCCCGCTGTTCACCGCCTTCGCGCCGCCGGCCATCGCGCTGCGCATCACCGGCAACGACACGAAGGTCGTCATCGCGGACGCCGGTCAGCGCTCGAAGCTGACGCCGTCCGCCGATCTGCCCGCCGACCCGTCGCGGCGGGTCGTGGTGGTCGGTGACGGCGAGGACGGCGACCTGTCGTTCCGCGAGCTGCTGGCCGGCGCCGCGCCGCTGCCGGGGGCCGCGGAGACCGGTGGGTCCGGGGTCCTGGTCGAGCTGTTCACCTCCGGGACCACGGGGATGCCCAAAGCCGTCCCGATTCCCCTCCGCGCGCTCGCGGGTTTCCAGGCGTACCAAGACTTCGCACTCGACGTCCGGGCCGACGACGTGTTCTGGAACGCCGCGGACCCAGGCTGGGCCTATGGTCTGTACTACGCGATCATGACGCCGCTGGCGACCGGCAGGCGGAGCCTGTTGCTGCACGCGGGTTTCTCGGCGGAACTGACCTGGGCGGTGCTGGAGAGGTTCGGCGTCACCAACTTCGCCGCGGCGCCCACGGTGTACCGCGCGCTCCGGAACTCGCCCGCTCCGGTGCCGGACGGCCTCCGGCTGCGGCACTGTTCGTCGGCGGGCGAACCGCTGACCCCCGACGTCCTGGAGTGGGCGTCGTCGAAGCTCGGCGTCGGCGTTTACGACCACTATGGACAGACGGAACTCGGCATGGTGGTCGGCAACGCGTGGCATCCGGACCTCCGCTCGGAGGTCAAACCCGGTTCGATGGGACGTGTCCTGCCGGGCTTCGCCGTCGAGGTTCTCCGAGAAGACGCCGACGTGGTGGCCGAACCGGGAGAACGCGGACGCGTCGCCGTGGATCTCTCGGCGAGTCCGCTGGTGTGGTTCCGGGGCTACCGCGACGCACCCGAGCGCACCGCCGCGCGGTTCAGTCCCGACGGCCGTTGGTACTACACCGGCGACGTGGCCGCCAAAGACGAGGCCGGTTACCTGACCTTCGCGTCGCGGGACGACGACGTCATCCTGATGGCGGGCTACCGTATCGGCCCGTTCGACGTGGAAAGCGTTCTGCAGCGGCATTCGGCGGTGGCCGAATGCGCCGTCATCGGTGTGCCGGACGAGCTGCGCGGCGAGGTGGTCGTGGCGTACGTGGTGGCGCGAGACGGCGTCCCCGCCGACGCCGCACTGGTTTCCGAACTACAGCAGCTCGTGAAGACCCGGTTCGCCGCGCACGCCTATCCGCGTGAGGTGCTTTTCGTGCCGGAGCTGCCCAAGACACCCAGCGGGAAGATCCAGCGATTCCTCCTGCGGGAGCGGCACGCTACTGATCGATCGGCCAGGTTTCGTCCCTCAGCAACCGTTTGAGCACCTTCCCGGTCGCGTTCCGGGGCAGCTCCTCGACGAAGTACACGTCCCGCGGGACCGCGAAGCGCGCCAGCCGGTGGTGGATGTAGGCGCGGACGTCGTCCGCGCTCATCCTGGCGCCGCGTTTCGGGACGATGTACGCCGCGAACCGTTGCCCGAACTCGCGATCCGGCACGCCGATCACGGCGGCTTCGTGGACGCCGGGCAGGGCGACGATGGCCTCCTCGACCGGGCGGGGGGACACGTTCTCCCCACCGGACACGATCATCTCGTCCGCCCGGCCGGTGACGAAGAGACGACCGGCGGCGTCCTGATAGCCGACGTCGCCGGTCGCCATCAGGTTCTCCGCGCGGGGCACGCTGGCGCCGTCGGTGTAACCCTCGAACAGCATGTCGTTGCCGACGAAGATCTGTCCCTCCCAGCCCGGCGGGACCCGGTTGTGGTCGTCGTCGAGGATGGCGACACGGGTGCCGGGCGGGCAGCGGCCGGCGGTGGTCGGCGCGGCGCGCAAGTCTTCCGGTGTGGCGATGCTGGCCCACGAAACCTCTGTGGAGCCGTAGAAGTTGTAGAGCACGTCGCCGAAGGTGTCCATGAACTCGGTGACGATCGTGCCCGGTAGCGCGGATCCGCTGCTGGCGACGATCCGCAGTGAGGACAGGTCGTAGCGCGAACGGATCCGTTCGGGCAGGTCGAGAATGCGCTGCAACATGATGGGGACGGCGAACAGCACGCCGCACCGGTGTTCGGCGATGGTCCGCAGGATCTCTTCGGCGTCGAACCGGCGGATCAGCGACAGCGAAGCCCGCACGGCCATGCCGATCTGCATCCCGGCGAGTCCCCAGCTGTGGAACAGCGGCGCGGCCACGACGAAGCGGTCTCCGGAATGGAGCGGAATGCGGTCGAGCATGGCGGCCGACGTCGACAGTCCCTTCGGCGTCGGACGGCGTGCGCCTTTCGGGGTTCCCGTGGTGCCCGAGGTGAGGACGACGAGCCTACCGATCCGGTCCACCGGTTTGAGTTTGGTGGCAGGCACCCCGGCGATCAGCTGATCGATCGTCGGGTAGCCGTTCTCGGTCTCCGGCCAGGTGGACAGCCGCAGGAAATCGCCGGGGATGTCGGCGATGACCCGCGAGAACTCGTCGTCGGCGAGTACCGCGACCGGTTTGTGCAGCCCGATCACGTCCGCGACCGCGCCGGCGGACAGACCGGTGTTGAGCAGGATCGCGTCCACGCCGAGTTTGCTGCACGCGATCAGTGACTCGACCATCGTGGCGTGGTTGCGGCACAGCAAGGCGATCCGGTCACGGGCGCGCACGCCGCGGGCAGCCAGCGCGTTCGCGAGCTGATTGCTGCGGTCGGCAGTCTGCTTGAACGTCCGGACGTTGCGTTCGTCGTGCAGCGCGACTTCTTCGGGTACGCGGGCGGCGTTGGCCGAGTAGCCGCCCGCGACGGTGGCGCCCCACTGCGAAAGCGAGGTGAGCTGCCGCGCGATCTTGTCCGGGCGCGCGGCGGCGAGCACGCCGGCCTTGAGCAGCGTGCTCGCCGTGTGCAGTGTGGTGGCCTTGGTGTGCGCAGGTTCGTCCTGGGGCGACGCCGCCCGGCCCGAAAGGTGCAGATCGATCCGCCTGGCCGCCGCGCGGACGGTGCGTTTGAAGGACGCGGCGGATACGAGAGGGGAGTGCGGCGCCGGAAGCATCAGCTGCGCGAGGAGTTCCGTGCCGCCGCCGGGAGCCTGCCGCAGTTCGACCGAGACCCAGATGCCGTCGTTCTCGACGCCGCACCACACGACGTGTTCGCCCGGCCGCCAGACCCGGGCCTCGATGTCGCCGACGACGAGCGTTCCCGGCCGCGGTTCCAGCCGGGCAAGGCATTTCGGGCCGCGCCCGCGCTCGGCGGGGCGCTGGATCTCGCACCAGCTGATCTCCGCGACGAACCTCGAGTAGGACTCGGGATCGCCGATGACTTCCCAAACCTGGCCGGGGGGATGCCCGAGAATCGAGCTCGCCTGGACCACATCGTCTCGCATGCGATTCGCCTCACCACGCGCGTTCGGGTGTTGACCGGGCCCTGCCGGCGCCTCCTTCGTCGATCAAGTTCGGCGAACCTACCAGCAATCGGCCGAACGCAATACTCCGAACGATCGCGGGTTCGCGTCCGCCCAACGGAACCATCTCGGAGAAGGGTAAGTGTTCGGGCGGCGCGACGCCGTCCGCCGACGGTGTTGATCGCGACGTCCGATTCACGCCAGCCTCCGGCACGCGAGGCGGCGAAGCTGACGAACGTGACAGTTTCCACGACGGCGGCCGAGGCCGCGCACACCCGTATCGAGCCCGGAATCCTCTACTTCGGCACCCCTGTGGTGCTCCTCTCGACGGTCGACCAGGCGGGTACACCGAACCTGGCCCCGATGTCGTCGGCGTTCTGGCTCGGCTGGCGGGGCATGCTCGGGCTGGGCGCGAAATCCAAGACGGCGCAAAATCTCATGCGCAACCGTGAATGTGTTCTGAATCTCCCTTCCGACGCGCTGGCGGCCGCCGTCGACAGGCTGGCGCTGACCACCGGGTCGGATCCGGTCCCGTCCCGCAAGTACGAGCGTGGCTACCGGCACGAACCGGACAAGTTCGCCCGTGCCGGGCTCACTCCGGTCGACTCGGAGACGGTCCGGCCGCCCCGCGTCGCGGAATGCCCGGTGACGATGGAGGCCGTCGTCGAGGCCGTCCACCCGCTCGCCGAGGACGATCCGAAACAACGCGGTGGGGTGCTCGTGTTCGAGGTGCGCGTACAGCGCGTCCACGTCCACGACGACGTGCGGATGCCGGGTACCGAAGACCGGATCGACCCCGACCGGTGGCGGCCGCTGATCATGAGCTTCCAGAAGCTGTACGGCCTCGGCCCGCAGGTCCATCCGTCGACGCTGGCGAAGATTCCGGAGCGGCTCTACCGCGGGCCTGACATCGAGCGGTCGCGGGCGAACGAAAACCGGTTCACCAACGGCAGCCAGCGCTGATAGGACCCGGCCAGCAGCGGCCACGCTTCGCCGGACAGGCCGCGTTCGAGCTTCGGCCGCAGTTCGTGGTCGTTCATCGACGACACGATCTCGAGAGCGCTCTCGCCGGGGTCCGTCGCGTCGAGGTCGGCGAACCACCGGACGGCGCCCGGATGCCCGACATGGACCGCGAGCAGCACCAGTACCGCGCGGAACGGCGCCTCGCGGTCGCCGTCGGAGAGGAATCCGGCCAATTCCTCTCCGGCGAAGCGTGCTCGTAGCAGGCGGTACAGGTTCAGGAGCCTCTTCGCGGCCCGTGGGGACCGGATGAACGGGGCCAGCGTCGGCAGGAAGTCCAGTTCCGTCGAAGAGATCACCAATCGAGGAGGGCGGACGTCTATTGTGGACTGTTCGGACGACGGTCGCGGTGCTTCCGCGCGAGGACGGGAAACGACCGCCACCGGAGAGCGGTCGCCGGTGGCCTGATCCGTTCCGGCGGGTGCGGGCGCCGGGGTGGAATCCTGGATCTCGGTTTCGGCGAGCCCGCGCACGAGCCCCGCGAACGCTGGATCGTCCATGGGGGACAACGTGAACGGCACTTGGAAGATCTTCTCGAGGTAGTTCTCGGCGAAGGCTTCCGGATCATCGCCGAGCATCTCCTCGTAGTGCTGCTCCACGGCCTTCTTGAGCCAGCGGGAGTCGACACCCACCACTACGACGAACACCGGCAACGCCAGCAGGAGATGAATGGCTTCGAGGACCTGGACGACGACCTTGGGCGGACAGCGGTCGAGATCGTCGATGTAGAGCACGGTCCGTTCGATCTTCCCCGCACCGTGGGGTACCTCGGCGAGCATGGTCGCGAACGTCTCGAGATCCTTGCGCAGCAAGGAGACCACGCCCAGATGTTCGACGTAGTCCGAGACCCGGGACTCGGCGAACGACACCAGGTCCAGCCCGGGAGCGAGCTCGGCGACGGCCTTTTCGAGCCGGTCGGACTCGGCGTCCAGTTCGGCCAGCCGCTGCTCGGTCTCTTCGTCCTCTTCGGACGGACCGCCGAGTTTGCCGAGCGCCTGATGGATCCGGTCCGCGCTGGCGCGCATCCGCAGGACGACGGTCAGCGCGGAACTCACCACCGTGAGCCCGCCGAGCACGCCGGACACCTGCGACCGGCCGACGAGCAAGGTGACCACCAGGACCGTCACCAGCCCGCCGATCAGGACCAGCAACGGAACCGGATCCTGCCGCAGGCGACGCCAGAACTCGGCGACGTCCGAACGCAGTCCGCCGGTTTCCTGCGCCAGTCGTTCGAGATCTTCGGCGGTCGGCCGGTCTGCACCGATCCTGGACGCGATCCACGCCTTGTCCGCGTCGGTGAGGCTGTCGAACACCGCGCGGACGTACTCGCGCGGTTTCCGTCGCCTGCGCTTCGCTTGTTTCTGCTGTGCCGTCAGGGTTCTGCGTTCGAGCCGGACCGCGCTGAGCCTGCCGAGCAGGGTCTTCTCGGTCTCGCGGCGTTCGGCGAGCAGGTCGGCCTGGCGCTGAAGGTCGTTCTCGGCGCCGCTCGCGGCGAGGTTGTCGAAGATATGCGTGGCGAGGCTGGCGAGCAGGTTGGCCTCGCTGTAGTGCCAGGCGTTGAAGCTGATCTGACGGACACTCGAACAGTAGGAGGACACGGACTTCCCGTGCGCGCCCGCCTCGGTTTCGGCCGCCAGCGCGGAATCGGCGAGCTCACGGACGCGCAGCCGCATCTGGCGCATGAAGAAGCTCTTGCCGGAACCCCAGCTGCCGAACAGGCCGATCGACAGGGGAGGGGTGATCATCCGGGAGACCACCAGGTCGGCGAGCATACGCACGTCGGTGCCGATGCCGAGGCGGTCGACGCCGTCGTCGGTATCGGGCCGGTAGTCGGCGACGTGAGCGGCGAACGGATCGGGGACAGACGCCACGGAACTGGCAGGGCTTCGCACCGCGATGTCGTCGACCGTGCGGATGGGGCCTGCCCCGGGAAACATCTGCTCGGCGCGCATTCGTTCCTGGGCGGAGAGGTCTCCTCGGAGCCGGAGGACCTTGGGCTGAAGAGCATCGATGGCCGCGCGTAGGCCGAGGTGGTCGTAATTGCTTTCACCGACGAGGCCAAGAACTCGCCGCTGGGGATTCTTCTTCAGCCAGGCGCCCATCGCGGCTGAGGCGTTGAGAAGAGTCTGGGGCAGTTTCAGATCGAGCCAGAGCACCGCCGGACCGTTGCGTGAATCCGCGGTGAGCTCGTCGATCTCCGGCTCCACGAGCAGTTCTGTTCCGGCGTATGTCGCGGTCAAGGCTTCGAAGGCCGATCGCCGCGCGCCCGAGTAGATCTCGTAGACGACGAGAGTGAACGGTGCGGTCAAGAGCGCCTCGATGAGCTGCTGGTCGATGTCCCGTGGCAAGTAGGGGCCCGGTTTCGTGCCCGGTGCCTTGTTCATCAGCAGAATCGACGGATCGACGTCGCGCACCAGCACCACTCGTGCTCCCTCCCAAGGCGAACGGAGGGGCAGTCTAGAGGGGCGGGTACTCAGCTGCGGGTGAAACTCCGCATCCGCTCGGTCACCGATCAGTACGTTGGTCGTATGACGGGGGAGCGGCTCGACGGCAGATACGTGAAACTCTGGGCGGCGAGTACGACGTCCGCGCTGGGCAGTGGTCTCGCGACGGTGGCGGCGCCGTTGCTGATCGCTTCCCGCACCGACGAGCCGCTCGTGGTCTCCGGCGGTTTCGCGGTGGCGTGGTTGCCTTGGCTGCTCTTCGCGCTGCCGGGCGGGGTGCTGGCCGACAGGGTGGACCGGCGGAAGCTGATGATCACCCTCGACTGGATCCGCGTACCCGCCGTCGCGCTGCTGGCCGTCGCGATCACGGCGGGGAACGTCGGCATCGCCCTGCTGTACGCCGTCCTCTTCGTGATCAACGCGTGTGAAGTCGTGTTCCGGACGGCGGGCGGGGCGATGTTGCCCGCGATCGTCCCGAAGTCGTTGCTGGAGCGGGCGAACGGGCGGCTGTACGCCGGGACGACGCTGGCCCACGGCATGCTTTCCGGTCCGCTGAGCGGATTCCTGTTCGGCGTCGCGGCGAGTATCCCGTTCTACGTCAACGCCGGCACGTACGCGGTCAGCGCCCTGCTGCTCGGGCTCATCGCGGGCGCCTATCGGTCGCGCCCCGGCGACGATCCCGGCGAGCCCGCCGCGCGGCGCTCGATACGGGCGGAGGTGGCCGAGGGATTCCGGTGGCTGGCCGGTCAGCGCCTGCTGCGGACCATGGTCGGGCTGATCGGCATGCTGAATCTGACGCTGGTTGCGGCCACCTCGGTGCTGGTGTTGCTGGCGAAGGAGCGGCTCCAGCTGGGTGCCGTCGGATACGGCCTGCTCTTCACCTGCATGGCGGTGGGCGGGCTGCTCGGCTCGGTCATGGGCGACCGGCTGATCGCGTGGTGCACGCCGACCTGGACGCTGCGGATCGGGCTGCTGATCGAAGCCGGGACCCATCTGGTGCTGGCGACGAGCACGAGCGCGCCGGTGGTCGGGGTGACGTTGTTCCTGTTCGGGGTGCACGGCGCGCTGTGGGGCATCGTCGCCAGCTCCCTGCGTCAGCGGCTCACCCCGCCGGACATGCTCGGCCGGGTCGGCAGCACCAGTCTGTTCATCATCGCTGGCGGCAACTGCGTCGGCGCGTTGCTCGGTGGCGCGGTGGCGTCGAAGTTCGGGCTGACGACGCCGTACTGGGCCGGTTTCGTGGTGGCTGTGATGGTTTCCGCGCTCACTTGGCGGGTGTTCGACCGCGCGGTGGTCTCGGCGGCCTACGCGGAAGAACCCGCCGTCAGCCGTTGATACCGGTGAGGGCGAAGAACTCACTGCGCGAACGGGCGTCTTCGCGGAGCGTGCCGAGCAGGGTGGAGGTGACGGTGCTCGACCCGACGGCTTGGACGCCGCGCAACGTCATGCACGAGTGCTCCGCTTCGATCACCACGCCGACGCCACGGGGTTCGAGCTGCTCCTGGAGCCAGTCGGCGACCTGCTTCGTCAGCCGCTCCTGAACCTGCGGACGGCAGGCGAAGTGCTCGACGATCCTCGCCAGCTTGGACAGGCCGAGGATCCGCTCGCCGGGCAGGTAACCCACGTGCGCGACGCCGACGAACGGCAGCAGGTGGTGCTCGCAGACGGATCGGACCGGAATCCCCCTGGCGAGGACGAGTTCGTCGTAGCCCTCGTCGTTGGGGAAGGTCGTGAGGTCGAACGGCCTGGGGGTGAACAGCTCGGCGTACGCGCGCGCCATCCGGCCCGGTGTGCCGCGGAGACTCTCGGAGTCCAGTGAGATGCCCAGCGCGGTGAGGAGATCGGCGGCCGCGGCCTCGGCGGCCGCCAGATCCGGTCCCGGCCCGGTTTCGTGCACGACGCGCAAGGCGGGAGTGGACATTGGGCCTCCTAGGCTGGACGCGATCCCCAGTGGTTATTTAACCAAGACTTTTGGGTGTTTTTCCACCCGCGGGCTCATCGTACATGGTAGATCTGTGATCCAGGGTGTTCCGCCGGTTGAGATAGGCGATATCGTGGTGTACGTGACAGTGCCCGACCCGGACGGCCTCGACGCCCCCTCCATCGCCGCGGTGGCGGCGCTCGATGACGACCTCCGTCGCGGCATGTACGCCTACGCCCGCCGCGCGCGGCGCCCCGTCACCCGGGACGAGGCGGCGGCCGCGGTCGGGATCTCCCGCAAGCTCGCCGCCTTCCATCTCGACAAGCTCGTGGCGGCCGGGCTGCTCAGATTCGGTTTCGCGGCGGGCCCGGTGGTGAAGGTGGGGCGCAGGCCGAAGGTCTACGAACCCGTCGACCAGTCCATCCAGGTACAGCTTCCCGTCCGGCGTCACGAGGTCCTGGCCGGCATCCTCACCGAGGCCGTGCTCGCCGAAGGGTCCGGTGAGACGGCACGGGAAGCCGTGCGCCGGGTCGCGGGGGAGCGTGGCTTCGCGGCGGGCGAGGAAGAACGTGCGCGGACGCGGCCCGGCAGGCTCGGCGCGGAACGCGCGCTCACCGTGGCCGAGGGGATGCTTCGCCGCTACGGCTTCGAACCGAGCCGGGACAGCAGGACCTGCGTCCGGCTGCGGAACTGCCCGTTCCACCCGCTGGCCGCGCAGGCCCCGGAGCTGGTCTGCGGGATCAACCAGGCTTTCTTGGCCGGTTTCCTGAACGGCGTACGCGCCGGGAACGTGGAAGCGGCCCTCGTTCCCGGCGCGGCCGAGTGCTGTGTGGAGCTGCGGCAGGCCGAATAGGCCGATCAGGCGGCGCCGGCGATCTGCCGCGTGGCGACGTTGAGCCGGTTCCAGGTGTTGATGGCGGCGATGGAGAGGACCAGGCTCGACAGCTGCTTTTCGTCGTAGTGACGAGCGGCCTCGTTCCAGACCGCGTCGTCGACCGGGTCGGCCCGGTCCGCTATCCGGGTGATGGCCTCGGCCAGCGCGAGCGCCGCGCGTTCCGCGTCGGTGTAGTAGGCCGTGTCACGCCACGCCGCCACGGTGAAGATCCGCTCGTCGGATTCGCCGGCCTTGCGCATTTCCTTGGTGTGCATCTCAAGGCAGCCGCCGCATCCGTTGATCTGGCTCGCGCGGACGTGCATGAGGTAGTGGGTGGTCTTCGGGACACCGGTGTCGCCGGTCGATTCCGCCAACGCGATCAGGGCCTTCAGCGTGGCGGGGTTCGACAGGGCGGGGTTCGGGATTCGGGTTTCCATACCGTGCTGACGGATCCCGGAGCGGAGATGTGACCTACCAGGGCACGGTTTCGCCATACCGCCTGCTCAAGGCTTAGGCGGGCACCGACGCCCGATCGCGGAGCGAGACCTCCAGCTTGAAGCCCTCCGGCTTGAGCGTCAGCAGCTCCTGCACCTTCAGCCGATAGGACGGGTCGCTCCGCAGGTCGTACCGGCTCAGCAGCATGCCGAGCACCAGCGTCGCCTCGTGCAGGGCGAACTGCCGTCCGATGCAGGCACGCTCGCCGGTGCCGAAGGGCTTGTAGACATGCGCCGGCCGGGCGCGATTGCGTTCCGGGGAGAAGCGGTCCGGGTCGAACGACTCGGGATCGTCTCCCCAGACGGGGTCGCGGTGCAGCGCCGGGATGAGGACCAGCGCCCACTGTCCCTTCCGCATCGGGTACTCACCGCCGACGACGGTGTCCACCTGTGCTTGACGTGCGAACGCGGGCGCCGTCGGCCAGAGCCTGAGTGCTTCGTCGAGCACACGCCGGACGTAGCGGAGCTTGGCGACCTCCTCGTAGGACGGATCCGGGTTCTCGCCCCAGACCTTGTCCACTTCGGACTGTGCGCGGGCCAGGACGTCCGGGTGGCGGGCGAGGTAGTACAGGGCGAACGACAGCGCGCCCGACGTGGTTTCGTGGCCGGCCACGAGGAAGGTGATGATCTGGTGCCGGATGTTGTCCTCGTCCAGCGCGGCGCCCGTGCTCGGCTGCGTGGTGTTCAACATGAGCCCGAGCAGGTCTTCGGTGCTCGGATCGTTCCGGCGCGCCTCGATGACGTCGGCGACGACGGAGTGGAGGAACGCGAGGTCGGCTTCGTCGCGCTGGTTGGCTTTGCGGCTGAGGAGCGGGCCGATGACCGGCGGCTGGATCGCCTTCCGCTGCGCGTGCCGCAGCGTGCGGACCATCGCGGCGACGAACGGATGCGGTTCGGCACGTTCGAACGACGAGAAGCTGTAGCCGAAGCCCGTCCGGCCGATGGTCTCCAGCGTCAGCTTGGTCATGTCGTCCGCGACGTCGACCTCGCCGCCGCTGTCCCATGTGTTCAGCAGTTCGCGGGTGATCGCCAGCATCGTGGGGTGGTAGCGCTGCATGGCGTTGCGGCTGAACGCGGGCGCGAGGATCTCGTGCGCGCGCCGCCAGTTCGGCTCTTCGTTGTGCGCGGTGAACAGCCCGTCACCGCCGAGCGGGCGGAGGTTCGAGATCGCGGGGGTGACGTGCTTCGCGAACCGTTTCTCGTCGGAGAGATCGGCGACCATCCCGGCGCCGTGGACGAACACGATGCTCCGGCCGAACACCTTGCGCTCGAAGACGGGACCCAGCTCGGCCGCGTGCCGCATCGAGTCCTGGACCGGCGTCTTCGGCGAAACGCCGAGCACGTCGCCGATCAGGGGGATCCGTCGCGGGGGATGGGGGAGAGCGGTGGACATCGAGCCCCTCCAGGGTGAGCGCTGTTGAACCGGCATCCAATAGCGAGCGTGGCCTGCTACTGAACTCGTGTCAAGTAAGTACGATGCCCAGATGGCGTCGAGTACTTCCGGGAAGTCCCGCAGCAGGCTGACCACCGCCGAGCGGCGGGAACAGCTGCTGCGGATCGGCGCCCGCCTGTTCGCGGAACGGCCGTACGACGACGTGTGGATCGAGCAGGTCGCGGACATCGCCGAGGTGTCCCGGGGGCTGCTCTACCACTACTTCCCGACGAAACGGGACTTCGTCACCGAAGTCATCAGGGCACAGGGCGAACGCCTGCTCGAGATGACCAAATCCGATCCCACGCTGCCGGTCGAGGAGCAGCTGACGGCCGGCCTCGACGCGTATCTCCGCTATGTCGAAGCCAACGAGGACGGGTACCGGGCACTGCATTCGGGCACGTCCATCGCCGTCGACGGCGTCCGTGAGGTCCTGGACAACAACTTCGCCGAACAGGGGCGTCGCATCCTTGAGGTGCTGTGCCCGGACGGCGAGCCGCCGGAGGCCCTGCGGGTGCTCGTCCGCGGTTGGCTGGCGTTCGTCGTGGCGGTCTGCCTCGACTGGCTCAAGTACCGGAGGCTGACCCGGGACGAGATCCGGGATCTGTGCGCGAAGGCGTTGCTCGACCTCGTCGACCTGCCAGCATGACCTCGGCGCGTTCCTCGATCAGCCGCATCCGCGCGAGCCGCTCGCCGTCGTCGTTGTGCGCCGCGGATCTGGTGACCTGGCCGGACCACTTCCGGTAGAACATGCCGCACGTGGCGATGAAGTAGCCGTCCGAGCAGGCGTTGGCGGCGAGGATGAGCCCGGTGTCCTCCGACGCGGGCAGCGCCATCCAACCGCCCAGGTCCAGCAGGAGGTCGCGGCGGATGCACAAGGTCCCGGCCACCACCGACGACACGTAGTCGTTGCGCTGCCAGTACCGCAGGATCGCGCCGCGCTCGATCCGTCCCTCCGCGGGATCGCTGTCGACGCCGGCCGTGGTCCCGTCCGGGAGGAGGTCGAGAACGCGGCAAGTGGTCCAGCCGATCACAGGATCCCCGAGCGCGGCGATGTCCCGAGAGAGCGCGCCGGGCGCCAGGAGGTCGTCCGCGTCGAGGGCTTTGATCAGCTCCCCGGAGGCGCGGGACAGGGCCATCATCCGCGCGACCCCGGGACCGCCCCGGCGGCCCGAGCCTCGCCGCACTCGTTCGTCCGCGGGGAGGACTCCGTCGAGCAGGCCGGTCTCGCCGTCCTCTTGCACCAGCCATTCCCAGGTCCAGTCCGGAGGGAGTTCCTGCGCGGCGAGGGATTCGTACGCCTCGGTCAGGTACGGCAGGCTCGGCGGGTGGACCGGGGTGATCACGCTGACGGTCGGCATGGATCAGGCCGGGCGTCGAGCGGTGATCAGGAGGTGTTCCTCCGGCGGGGTCCCCGGTTCGTCCGCGGTGAAGATCTCCGAGTGGGTGCCGGTGACCTCCAGCCCGGCCGCCTCGACCCGCCGGACGAGGTCGTCCGGCGCGAAACTGGTCTCCAGAAAGGTGCGGCCGAAGAACTCCGCCGGCACGTCCTCGGCGTCCCGCGGAACGGTGACCAGCGCGAAAAGACCACCCGGGACCAGCCAGCGCGCGATGTCGGCGAGCACGGCTTCGGTGTCCTTGCGCGGCATCTGGAGGAACGGGAAGAAGGCGCAGACGGCTTCCCAGCTCTCGGGCGGCGAGGCCCATCCGCGCACGTCGGCGTGGACGAAGGTGGCGGCCGGAACCTGCTCGCGGGCGATGTCGATCATCACCGTCGACACGTCGAGCCCGGTCACCCGATGGCCTGCGGCGGACAGATCCTCGGCGACCGGCTTGCCGGTACCGCTGCCGATGTCGAGCACCCTCGACGACGGCGGCAGGGTGCCCAGCAGGTGCCGCACCGCCTTGTCGACCGCCGGAGCCCGCCCGAAGACGTCTTCGTAGTCGGAACCGATGGCGTCGAACAACTCCGCCGCGGTGACGGGTCGGTCCATTTCGCAGCTCCCCGGATCGAGTGGATCTCCCTCGGGCGAATCTACCGGTCCCTCGGATCGGCGTCCCGCGTCCTCAAAGGATGTGGCCGTTTAGACTGGGGCGGACGGAGTTCCTGGGGTTTGGGGTACGGATGAGCGTGTCGAGTGACGAGTTCCACCGGATGCTGAAGACGCTCGCCGACGTCGAGCGCTCCGACGCGAAGGAGTGGGAGTCGTTCAGCGTGCGCGGGAAGCGGTTCGGCTACTACTGGCCGCGGACCCAGACCGTCGGACTGAAGCAGACCCTCTCGGAGCAGGAAGCCCTCGTGGCCGAACGGCCCGACGTCTTCGAGGTGCAGTTCACGGCCGGGGGATTCGGCTGGGTGGTGGTCTACCTCGACGGCATCGAATCCGACGAGCTCACCGAATTGGTCTACGAGGCGTGGCGGCTTTCCGCTCCCGAGGAACTCGTCGCTCAGGTTCCGCCGCCCTGCTGAGCGTTACCGCATTCGTGTGTTGACGCGCGTCACTCTTTTCGTGGGGAACGTTTTCCGGGTCGTGGCGTTGTAGAAGGTGTCGGTACGGATGGTGCCCCCGGGCCTCACCCTTCGCCTTCACGGAATACCGGTTCGGCCGGAGCCATGTCGTGCCTTTCGCCGAGAGGCGGCCCACCGTATCGGCCTTTGCTCCCGCTTCCGCTCGCAGGTAACCCCCAGGCCTTCGCTGAGCGGGAGCGGGTCTTTTTCGGATTGTGTGTAGACGCGGGTCACATCGATTCGGGCCCGTCGCCGGGGAACATTTCGACCGGTGGTGCGTTGTAGAGAGTGTCGGTACGGATGGTGCCCCCGGGCCTCACCCTTCGCCTTCACGGAATACCGGTTCGGCCGGAGCCGTGTCGAGCCACTCGCCGAGAGGCGGCCCCCGTACCGGCCACAAACTCCCGCTTCCTGCTCGCAGGAACCCCCAGCCTTCGCTGAGCGGAAGCGGGACCATTTCTTCGGCGGGCCGTGTGGACTTCCCTGTCGGTCGGTGGACTGTGTGGATTTTGGGACGTCAGATGTCCCAAAATCCACACGGTCCACCGCCGGGCATAACGAGGAGCCCGTCGCCGACGGGCTCCTCGATGTTCAGACGTGATGCAGGGTGTTACGCCGGGGTTGTCGGAGCGGGTCCCGGTATTGGGGCGGGATGAACTCCGGTAACCCATCGGCCGCCATCCGTACTTTCCAATCACCGTGGTGAATCAGCCGGTGATGGAAGCTACAGAGCAGGACCAGGTTCCGGAGATCCGTCGGACCCCCGTCCGCCCAATGCTCAATATGATGGGCGTGGCAATTCTTGGGTTTCCGATGGCAGCCGGGAAACGCGCAACCCCCGTCGCGAATGTTCAACGCCCGGCGCTGGCCTGGCGTGACAAACCGTCTCAGCCGCCCCAAATCCAACGGTTCACCCGCAGCGCTCATCACGACCGGCAACATCAAACAGTCACAGGCCGCCAGTCGGGCTTCCCGGGCGGTCATCGTCCCCACAAAGTCCAGGCAGGCGGTGCCGAGACCGGACTTCAACTCCTCAAGCCCGATGGTGACGTGCACCAACGTGCGGTAGCCGCTGGTTCCCGGCTGGTCCGGGCACGCGACCGCCAAATCGAGGAGGTCGGCCCAGGCGTCGCCCATGCGCTCACACTTCATCCGCAAGTCCGCCTGGCCGAATTCGTCGACTGGCCGCGGCTGGGCATACGCTTCCAACGCGGCCGCCGTCCGGGCCCCGGTCTCATCGTCCAGGAGGCCGGTCAGCTTCCAGAACCCGTCCTTACGCCGCTCCAGGGTGATCTCGCGGCGCGGTTCCTTCGGCTCGGGGTCTTTGGGTTCGTTGCCGTCGGGGTTCAACCAGCCCTGCAGTTTCGCTTCGGCGTCTGCGAGTTGGCGGGGTCCGGCGTTCGGGGCAAGGTCGGCGAGGATCTTCTCCGCGCTCTCCCGATCCTCAGCAGAGGTGTCGGCGGGGAGGTTTTTCAAGATCTCCAGGATCTGATCGATCCGCTCATCCCCGACCAACCCCTGAGCGGCGACAGCGGCGGTCGCGGGAGCAACAGGCGGAACCTCCGTGCCATCCAAAGCCCGCGTCGGATTCAGGGCGATGGCCCGCTTGACGATCGGGCCCGCCTCGCCGCGTGATAGTCCCGCGATCTCGGCGAGCCAGCTCGCCGTACTGCCATGCCCGTACAAGTCTTTGACGCCCCGATCCTCGATCTCCGCCAGAAACCGCCCCAAACAAGCGGTCGCCACCCGGATCACCTGCAACGACTGCTCCACGCCATGCGCAAGCTCCAGCTTGCCAGCGCGCCACAGCTCCTGCGGCAACTCGGGAAGGAAGGTCTCGGACACCCCTCCATAATACCGCAATTCCGTCGAACACGTGTTCGTAATTCTAAGCAACAATCAAAACGCGCGAACAACACTGAAGGGTGAAAGTGGTCATTACCGAAGCGGTAAGGGAACCGAGAAGACGAGCGTGAAGGGCTCGGCGGCATCGCCGACCGAGCCACTCACGCCCCAAACGACCGACCCGGCAATGAATCAAGACTCCAAGAGCGCCCCGTCTGTCAGCCGCACCCGCCGATCCACCTTGATCTCCTTCAGGAATCGCTCATCATGGCTCACCACCACGAAAGCCCCCTGATACGCCCCCAACGCGCTCTCCAGCTGCCCGACGCTGACCAGGTCCAGATTGTTCGTGGGCTCGTCCAGCAGGAGCAGTTGTGGCGCGGGTTCGGCGAACAGGACGCAGGCGAGCGTGGCTCGCAGACGCTCGCCGCCGGAGAGCACGCGGACGGGAAGCTGGCTTCGCGCGCCTCGGAACAGGAAGCGGGCGAGGAGGGTCATTCGCTGCGACTCGGGGAGGCTCGGGGCGAATGTCGCGAAGTTCTCGGCGATGGTTCGGTCGAGGTCCAGGAGGTCGAGTCGTTGGGACAGGTACGCGATCCGGCCTTCCGCCCGCTTCAGCACGCCGCTGTCCGGCGTGAGGTCGCCGTTGAGCACCCGCAGGAGCGTCGACTTCCCCGTGCCGTTCCCGCCGGTCAGCGCGATCCGTTCGGGGCCGCGGATCGTCAGGTCGACGCCGTCGCCCGCGAAGACGTTCCGGTCGCCGTAGCGGACCTGGATGTGCTCGCCGTGGAACATCGTGCGCCCGGCGGGGACGTTGGTGCCCGGCAGGATCAGCGCGATCTTGTGATCGTCACGAAGGGAGCGTTCGGCTTCGTCGAGGCGGTTCTTCGCGTCGCTGACGCGGGCCGCGTGCGTCTCGTTCGCCTTGCCCGCGGACTCCTGGGCGTTGCGTTTCATGGTGCCGGCGAAGAGCTTCGGCAGACCGGCGTTGCCCAGGTTGCGGGCCGCGTTGCCCGCGCGCCGCGCCGCTCGTTCGCGCGCCTGCTGCATCTCCCGTTTCTCGCGTTTGACCTCTTGCTCGGCGCTGCGGACGTTGCGTTCGGCGACCTCCTGTTCGGCCTTGACGGCCGCTTCGTACTGGGTGAAATTCCCGCCGTGGTACCGAAGATCGCCGCGGTCGAGCTCGGCGATCCGGTCCATCCGGTCGAGTAGTTCCCGATCGTGACTCACCAGCAGCAGGCAGCCGGACCAGTCTTCGAGCACGCCGTAGAGCTTGCGGCGGGCGTCGAGGTCGAGGTTGTTGGTGGGTTCGTCCAGCAGCAGGATGTCGGGCCGTTTCAGCAATTGGGCGGCCAGGCCGAGGGAGATGATCTGCCCGCCGCTCAATGTCCGCAGGCTCCGGTCCAGCGCGATGCCGTCGAGGCCGAGCCGGTCGAGCTGCGCGCGGGTGCGTTCCTCGATGTCCCAGTCGTTCCCGATGGTGGTGAAGTGCTCGTCGCTCGCGTCGCCCGACTCGATGGCGCTCAGCGCCGAGAGTTGCGGTGCGATGCCCAGCACCTCGGCCACGTTCAGGTCGGCGGTGAGCGGCAGCGACTGCGGCAGATAGCCGAGGACTCCTTGGGTGGAGACGGACCCGGACGCCGGCCGCAGCTCGCCGGCGATCAGTTTGAGCAGTGTGCTCTTGCCGGCCCCGTTCGGCGCGACCAGGCCGGTGCGGCCTCCGGGCACGGTGAAGGACAGGTCGTCGAAGACCGGGGTGTCGTCCGGCCAGGCGAACGACAGGGCGGATACGACGACGAAGGCGTCTGACATGGAAATGACCTCGTGAAAGACAGCGGGCGCCACAAGGCTGCACCGCGGTGGACGTGGCTTCGAGGGGACGACAAGGTGGCCACGTCGGCGTCAACGCCGGTGGCCTGCCAACTCCGGCTCACCCGGAGATGTCGTCTTCACCTGCCACGTCTGGTCTCCCTGTTCGTCGATCAGGTCCGCCCCCACGATAACAAGACCTGCCGGGACACGGCCACCGCAATACCGCCGGGGTGACGGTGCTCCGATACGACTTCCGCTTTGTATTCGGCTTTTCGCCACGATTCCCGATAGCCGGTAATCGTGTGATGTGGATCATATCAATTGAGGGAGAAGGGTGGCACTTCTAATGTTCTCGATGTGATGTTTTCACGACTGGGGAATTCCGTGAAAACGTCGTCATCCCATTCCTTGACCTGAGAGGTTCGTTGATGATGCCGAGTGCAGGATCCCGAAGACGAATCGCGACCACGGCCACCGTGCTGGGGACGTTCGCCCTGGTCGCTCCACCGGCGCAAGCCGCCGAAACCGCCGTACCCTGCGATCCCACCGCGCTGGTCCAGGCCATCACCGACGCCAACGCCACCCCCGAGCCGGACACGCTGTCCCTGGCTGCGAACTGCGTCTACACGCTCACGACTGTCGCCGACGCCACCTGGAACGCCGGGCTGCCCTCGATTCGGGGAAAGCTCACCGTCCACGGCAACCACGCCACGATCGAACGCGCCAAGGACGCGCCCCGATTCCGGATCATCTCCAATTGGGGCGACCTGACGCTGAACGAGATCACGATCGCCGGTGGTCACGCTTCCGACGGAGCCGGGACCAACTCCTATGGCGACGCGAACCCGGGTGGATCCGGCGGCGGTATCGAGAACTGGGGCCCGCTGACCATCACCGACAGCGTCATCAGCGGCAACACCGCGGGCGCGGGTGCTCCTGGCACCGACGCGACCGCCACCACCTACGCGGGGCGCGGGGGCGGCGGAGGTTTCGGCGGCGGCATCTCCTCGTACTCTTCCTCGCAGATCACCCTGACGATCACTCGTACCACGATCACCGGTAACGCCAGTGGTTCCGGCGGCCCGGGCGGAAACGGTGTGGCCGCCAAACCGGGCGGACGAGGCGGGACCGCCGGTTTCGGCGCGGGCGTCGACGCCCTCAGCGGGACCGTCTTGCGGATCACCGGCGGCACTATCACCGGTAACAGCGCCGGGAGTGGCGGCAAGGGTGGTACGGGAGGTGCCGAAGGTGGCGGAGCGGGGGACGGCGGCGGCGGAGGCGCCGCAGGCGGCGTGTTCGTGTCGTCCAGCGGAGGAGTGCTGCTGAATCCCGCCATCGTCGGCGCCACCGTCTCGGGCAACCAGGCGGGCCGAGGCGGTGACGCCGGTGTCGCGGGGCCGGGCGGGTACTCCGGGTACTCAGGCTACGGAGGCCGAGGCGGCGGACTCGGCGTATTCGATGACAATCTCACGCTCGACGAGGTGAAGGTCAGCGACAACGCCGCGGGCGAGCCTGGGGCGGGCTCCTACCCGCTTCCGGCGTCCGGTGGCGGAATCCTCACGCTCGACGCACACGTCACGCTGGTGAACGGGGCCGTGGTGAGCGGCAACCTGCCGGACAACTGTGTTTCCCCGGCGGACGTACCCGGCTGCGTCAACGATTTCCGGACCGCCGAGGCCCATGGCCCCGACCAGCGGGCCGTCGCCGAACGGGCCGCGGTCATCCGCGGGTAGCCGTCAGGCAAGGGGCGTTCGGGACGAAGACGTCCTGAACGCCCCTTGCCGTCAGCTCAGCCCGTTCAGGCTGATCGTCCGGGCGTACCAGAGCGCGCTCCGCTTCGGCGTCCGCTGCTGGGTCTCGTAGTCGACGTGCACGAGGCCGAACCGCTTGGCGTACCCCTCGGCCCACTCGAAGTTGTCGAGCAGCGACCAGTAGAAGTAGCCGCGCAGGTCGACGCCGGCCTCGATCGCCTCGTACGCGGCGCGCAGGTGCGCGTCGAGGAAGGCGATCCGATCGGTGTCCGCGATGTCCCCGCCGATCAGCGCGTCGGGATACGACGCGCCGTTTTCGGTGATGTACAACGGGATCGGCCGATAGTCGCGGTGGACGCGCAGCAGGCATTCGGTGAGCCGCGATGGCTGGACTTCCCAGCCGGAGTCGGTGCGCGGTGCCGCCTCGTCGGGGACGAAATGGACGTCGGGCGAGCCGAGCCAGTCGGCGCCCGCCGGTTCACTGCCGGGCAGGGGAGTGCCCGCCACCTGGTAGCCGCGGTAGTAGTTGATACCCAGCCAATCGATCGGAGCGGCGATGGTCGAGAGATCGCCGTCCCGCACGAGCTCTTCGATGCCGAGCGGCGCCAGATCGGTCCGCAGATCCGCGGGGTAGGAGCCGCGAAGCACCGGGTCCAGGAACAGCCGGTTCTGCAGGCCGTCGATCCGGCGCGCGGCCTCCGTGTCCACAGTGGACGACGGGTCGACCGCCGACACCGGGTACAGGTTCAGCGTCACCCCTGACGACGCGGCCGGCGCGTGCCGCCGCAGGACGTCCATCGCGAGCCCGTGCCCCAGCAGCAGATGGTGCGCGGCCGCGACAGCGGCGCGAGGCTCCTGCCTGCCGGGGGCGTGGATCCCGCGCGCGTAGCCCAGCATCGCGGCGCACCACGGCTCGTTCAGGGTAGACCAGCGCGGCACGCGGTCGCCCAAGCGCGCGACGACCGTTTCGGCGTACTCGGCGAACCGGAAGGCGGTCTCGCGTGCCACCCAGCCGCCCTGGTCTTCCAGGGACTGGGGCAGATCCCAGTGATACAGCGTCGCCCATGGCTCCACTCCGGCTTCGAGGAGTTTGTCCACGAGCCGGTCGTAGAACGCGAGCCCCTGGGGATTCGGGGCGCCGCCGCCGGGCCGGATCCGCGGCCACGACAGGGAGAACCGGTACGCGCCGAGTCCGAGCCGCCGCATGAGGTCGACGTCCTCGGCGTAGCGCCGGTAATGATCGGCGCCCGGCTCCCCGGTGTCGCCGCCGGCGACGGCGCCGGGACGGCGGGCGAAGACGTCCCAGATCGAATCGGTCCGGCCGTCGGCGGTCGTCGCCCCTTCGACCTGGAAGGCCGCCGTGGCGGCGCCCCACACGAATCCGGGCGGGAACAGCAGCGCGGTCTTCGCCCGGACACTGTCGGGATGAGCGGACATGGTCACCCTTTCACGGCACCTTGCATGATCCCGGCCACGATCTGGCGGCCGAGGAGGAGGAAGACGATGAGGATCGGGATGGTGGCCAGGGTGGTTCCGGCCAGCACCAGCGAATAGTCGACGTAGTAGCCGCTCTGCAGCTTCTCCAGAGCCAGCTGGACGGTGGGGTTGCCGGCGTCCAGCACCACGAGCGGCCAGAGGAAGTCGTTCCACGACGTCATGAACGTGAACATGGCGAGGATCGCCGCCGCCGGGCGGACCGCGGGCAGGCAGACGTTCCAGAAGATCCGGATCATGCTGCAGCCGTCGACCCTTGCCGCTTCGATCAGTTCGTACGGAACGGCGTCCAGCGTGTATTGCCGCATCCAGAAGACGCCGAACGCGGTCACCAGGTTCGGCACGATCACCGATTGCAAGCCGCCGGCCCAGCCGAACTCCGACATGGCCATGAACAGCGGGATGATGCCGAGCTGGGTCGGCACGGCGAGGGTGATGACGATGAACACGAACAACCCGTTCCGGCCGCGGAACCGCAGTTTGGCGAACGCGAATCCGGCGAGCGCCGAGAACAGCACCGTGGTGAGGGTGACCGTGCCGGACACGATCAGGCTGTTCGCGAGCGCCTTCCAGAAGGGCACCGTGTCGAACACCCTCGCCGCGTTGGCGAAGAAGTTCCCGCCCGGCAGGAAGGATGGCACCCGCTCGGTGAGCATCCCGCTGTCCCGGCTGGCCACCAGGAACGACCAATAGAACGGGAAGAGCGAGCCCAGCACGAAGATCGCGAGCACGACGTAGGTCGCCCGGCGCGGTTTGCCCAGCGCCGAGACGCCGCGCTTGAGTCCATTGTGGATCGTGGTCATTTCTTTTTCACCGCCGCGAGCCTTCCGGTGAGGAAGAAGTTCACCAACGCGATCAGGACGATGATCACGAACAGCACCCACGCGATCGCCGAGGCGTAGCCGAGTTCGTAGTTCTCGAAGGCCGTTTGGTACAGGTACAACGTCACGGTCTGGAACTGGTTGGACGACCCGCCGTTGTTCGAGCCCGGCATGGCGTCGAACAGCTTGGGCTCGGTGAAGATCTGCAGGCCGCCGATGGTCGAGGTGATCGTGACGAAGATCAGTGTCGGCTTCAGCAAGGGCAGCGTGATGCTGAAGAACCGGCGTGCGGTGCCCGCGCCGTCGATGAGGGCGGCTTCGTGCAGTTCCTTCGGGACGGCCTGCATCGCCGCCAGCACGATCAGCGCGTTGTACCCGGTCCAGCGCCAGTTCACCATGATCGCGATCGCGACATGGCTGCCGAACCGGTCG
Source organism: Amycolatopsis sp. NPDC049868 (assembly GCF_044461365.1). Taxonomy (NCBI): domain Bacteria; kingdom Bacillati; phylum Actinomycetota; class Actinomycetes; order Pseudonocardiales; family Pseudonocardiaceae; genus Amycolatopsis; species Amycolatopsis sp. NPDC049868. The sequence goes on from NZ_JBITKV010000006.1 coordinate 126,513, forward strand.
GCCTGCCAGTCGACCGGGTTCAGTCCGATCGTCTGCAGCAGACCGTTGACCAGCCCGTACTTCGGCCCGAACAGGTTCGCGAAGATGATGCCGAGTGCCACCAGGCTGGCGGCGTACGGGAGCAGGACGCCGCCGCGCCAGCCGGTCGCCCCGCGGATCCTGGCGCTGAGCAGCGCCGCCAGGAGCACCGCGATGATCAGCTGCGGAACGCTGGAGAGCAGGAAGATGCTGACGGTGTTTTCGAGCGCGTTCCAGAACTGCGTGTCGGCGAACAGTTCCTTGAAGTTGTCCAGCCCGATGAAGGACGGATCGTCGTCGCCCGCCTCCCAGCTGAACAGGGACACGTACGCCGTGTAGAGCAGCGGGAACAACCCGACGATCCCGAACACGACGAAGAACGGGGCGATGTAGAGGTACGGCGAGACCTTGACGTCCCACCGGCTCAGCCGATGGCGGAGGGTGGGCCGGGGCGATGTGCGCACCCCGGCCTTCTCCTCGTCCGGCGTGATCTTGTCGACGACGGTCATCGGTCAGCGCGTGATCTTCTTCGCGGCTTCGAGCAGCTGTGTCCAGCCCTCGGCCGCGGACTTGCCCTGTTCGACGGCCTGCAGCGCCGGGCTCGACGCGTTCTCCTGGATCTGGCCGTCACCGGGGCCCTTGTACTGCGGCTTCGCGACCTTCTTGGCCTGCTCGGCGAACAGCTGCCCGATCTTGGCACCACCGAAGTAGGCGTCGGTCTCGCTCAGCAGCGCCGGATCCTCCAGCGCCTTGACCTGGCTGGGGAAGGTGCCCTTCGCCTTGAACGCCTTGATCTGCTGCTCGGGCGCGGTCAGCCAGGCGGCGAGTTCGGCCGCTTCCTTCGGGTGCTTCGACTGCGTGGGCACGGTCAGGTATGAACCGCCCCAGTTCCCGCCACCACCGGGGAAGGCCGCGGTGACCGCCCACTTGCCGGCGTTCTCCGGGCCGGAGTGTTCTTCGATCACGCCGAGCATCCACGCGGGGCACACCTTCGTGGCGAAGGCGCCCTGCTTGAATCCGGAGTTCCACTCGTTGCTGAACGCGGTCAGCTTCGCCGACTGTCCTTTCGCGACGGCACCGGTGACCTTGGTCCAGGCGTCCTTGATGCCCTGGTTCGATTCCACCGCGAGCTTGTCGTCGCTGCCGATGTAGCCGTTGGGGAGCTGGTTGACCATGGCGTTGAAGTTCTGCGCGGCCGAGTCGAACCACGCCTTCCCGCCGGACTTGGCGACGTACTGCTCGCCCGCCGCGAAGTAGCTGTCCCAGCTCGCGAACAGCGGTTTGACCGCTTCGGGGTCGGACGGCATCCCCGCCGCTTCGAGCATGTCCTTGCGGTAGCACATGGCCAGCGGGCCGATATCCGTCCCGTAGCCGATGAGCTTGCCGTCCTTGGTCTTCGCCGCGTCGTACTTCCAGCCGAGCCAGCGGTCGGGGGACACCTCCGCCGGGCCGATCTTGGTCAGGTCGTTGAACTTCGAGCCCTTGTCGAGGACGTTCGACAGATGCCCCTCCTCGACGGCGGTGACATCGGCGAGACCGGAACCGGCGGCCAGTTTCGTGATCAGGTCCTGGTGGTACGGCCCGCCCTGTCCGGTCTTGCGGTGGGTGATCTTGATGTTCGGGTGCAGCCGCTCGTACTCGGGGATCAGGTCCTCGTAGCCGAACTCGGTGAACGTCGCCAGTGACAGTTCGACCTTCGCGTTCGGGTCCGACGCGGCGGGTGTCCCGCCGTCGTCACCGCCGCACGCCGCCAGTCCGAACGCCGTCATCGTGATACCCAGTGCCAGCACCAGGCCGTTCCGGATGCTTCTCACGTCTTTGTCCCTTGCTGATGGGTGGGGGAGAAAATGGGAGCGCTCCCAGGATGCGCAGAGTCTGTCGCCAAGGTATGGCCGTGTCAATAGCTTGTAATGAGAGTGTTTCCGGCAGGGGAGCGCTCTCAGTGCGATGGCCCGCCGGACACTAAGCTGTCGGTGTCCGGATGGAGCTGAAGAGTGAAGGTGGCGCTGGTGGGGCCTCGACCAGGGGAAGACGGCAGGCCGACGCTGGAAGACGTCGCCGCGTCCGCCGGGGTCAGCCGGTCGACGGCGTCCCGTGCGCTGAACGACGACGGCTACGTCAGCGCGCGTTCCCGCGAGAAGGTCCAAGCCGCGGCCCGTGAACTCGGGTACTCCCCGAACCAGGCGGCCAGATCCCTGGTGACCAAGCGGACCGGCGCGGTCGCGGTCGTCTTGTCGGAGCCGGAGGCGCGGTTGCTCGACGACCCGTACCGCACCGCGGTCATGCGCGCGGGCTATCGCGAGCTCGCCGACATCGGCTGTCAGATGGTCTTGATCTTCAGCGACACCCGCGAAGACCTCGACCGCACGGTCCGGTTCCTGGACGGCGGGCACGTCGACGGTGTGCTGGTGTTCGCGCCGCATCGCACCGACCCGCTGCCCAAGGCGTTGCGGCAGTTGAGGATCCCGGTGGTGTACGGCGGCCAGGCGGCCGGGCTCAAACGTGGTGTCCACGTCGTCGACTTCGACAACGAGGGCGGCGCGAAACTGGCTGTCGCGCATCTGGTCGAGGCCGGCCACCGCCGGATCGCCACGATCGCGGGCCCGCAGGACCAGAGCGCGGCGATCGACCGGCTCTCCGGCTGGCGCAAGACCCTCCTCGACGCCGGGCTCGACCCGGCGGACCTGATGGAGGAAGGCGACTTCACCCTGACCGGCGGAGCGAAGGCGATGTCGAACCTGCTCGCGCGGCGCCCCGATCTCGACGCCGTCTTCGTGGCCAGCGACATGATGGCCCTCGGCGCGCTCCGCACGCTGCATTCCGCCGGACGGCGGATCCCCGCCGACGTCGCCGTCGTCAGCTTCGACGACAACGCGACCCTCGCGCCGGAAATGGACCCGCCGCTCACGTCGGTCCATCAGGACCCGCGGGAACAGGTCCACGCGATGGTCGAAACCCTGCTCGCGGTGATGGACGACCGGGATCTCAAGCCCCGCCAGCGGATCTTGCCGGTCTCGCTCACGCATCGCGCCTCCAGTTGACGCGCCGAGACTGCTTGTGCGGAGCTGGCCGTTTCGCGTGACTGGACGGACGACACGCGTGACCCGACGGACGACACGCGTGACTGGTTGGACGACACGGTTGACTCACCGAACGGTGCCGTGACCCGACTGTGACTCGGCGAGCGCTTGACCCGGCTCGTGTTATCGCTAACACTTGCGGCACTCGTCACACGGTACCGAAAGTGGGAGACAGTCGATGGCACGCGAAACCACCGAGAGCAAGCAGGCCAGTCTCACCGACGTGGCCGCGCTCGCGGGTGTTTCGCATATGACGGTCTCGCGGGTCATCAACGGCACCGGGCCGGTCCGCGCCGAGACGAGGGTCCGCGTGAACGCGGCGATCGAGCAGCTGGACTACCGGCCGAACTCGGTCGCCCGCGCGCTGGTCACCGGCCGCTCGGGCACGCTCGGCGTGGTCGCGCTGGAGGCCAACCTCTACGGTCCGGCCAGCACCTTGAGCGGCATCGAGCACGCCGCCCGCGAAGCCGGCTACGCGACGACCATAACCAGCATCAGCCGCCCGGGCCGGTCGTCCATCACCGACGCGGTGGAGCGCCTGCGCCGCCAGGCCGTCGAGGGCATCGTCGTGATCGCGCCGCACGTCACCGCCGCCCGCGCGCTGGAGGCGGCGCCCAGCGACGTGCCGCTCGTCGCGGTCGGCGGTGGCGAGAAGGCGCCGGTCCCGGTGATCTCGGTCGACCAGTACGACGGCGCGCGCCGTGCCACCGAACATCTTCTCGGCCTCGGGCACTCGACCGTCTGGCATGTGGCCGGACCCGAAGACTGGCTGGAGGCGCTCGACCGCGAACGCGGCTGGCGCGAAACCCTGGAACGGCACGGCGCGCCGATCCCGCCCGTCGTCCGCGGCGACTGGAGTGCGCGTTCCGGGTACGCGGCGGGGCGATCCCTCGTCGGCGAAAAGGGCCTGGACGCGGTGTTCGTGGCCAACGACCAGATGGCCCTCGGCTTCCTTCGCGCCTGCACCGAAGCCGGCGTGAACGTGCCGGGGGAGATGCGGATCGTCGGCTTCGACGACGTTCCCGAAGCGGCGTACTACACGCCGCCGCTGACGACGGTGCGCCAGGACTTCGTCGAAGTCGGCAGGCGCACGTTCGACCTGCTCCGCCGCCGCATGAACGGCGGTGAGGACCGAGACCGCGACCTGGTGGTCCCCGAACTGATCGTCCGGGAGAGCACCGGTCTTTCGTAGCACCGAGAGCCGTTCCCAGCGGCTCAAGGCGCGAATGTTAACGCTAACTCAAATGATCAGTGCGGATCTAGGAGTCGATGTGGCAAGAAAACCGTGGACGGCGATCGTGGCCGGAGTGGCCGGGCTGCTCCTGCTCTCCGCTTGCGGCGGTGGCGGCGGAACGGGTGGCGGCGGCGCCCTCACCCTCGGCTTCGCCCAAGTGGGCGCGGAAAGCGGCTGGCGTACGGCGAACACGAAGTCGATCCAGGAGTCGGCGAAAGCGGCCGGGATCGAGCTGAAGTTCTCCGACGCGCAGCAGAAGCAGGAGAACCAGATCGCCGCGATCCGGTCCTACATCCAGCAGAAGGTCAAGGTGATCGCCTTCTCGCCGGTCGTGGAATCCGGCTGGGACACCGTGCTCAAGGAGGCGAAGACGGCGAACATCCCGGTGATCCTCACCGACCGGGCCGTCGACTCGCCGGACAAGTCGCTGTACAAGACCTTCCTCGGCTCGGATTTCGTCGCCGAGGGCAAGAAGGCGGGCGAGTGGCTGGCCAAGGAGTTCGGCTCGGCGGCCGGCGACGTCAGCATCGTGGAACTGCAGGGCACCACCGGTTCCGCGCCGGCGAACGACCGCAAGAAGGGCTTCGCCGACGTCATCGCGTCGAACCCCAAGTTCAAGGTCGTCGCGTCGCAGACCGGTGAGTTCACCCGGGCCAAGGGCAAGGAGGTCATGGAGGCCTTCCTGAAGTCCCAGCCCAAGATCGACGTGCTGTACGCGCACAACGACGACATGGCCCTCGGTGCCATCGAAGCGATCGAGGCGGCAGGCAAGGTGCCCGGCAAGGACATCAAGATCGTCTCGGTCGACGGCGTCCGCGACGCCCTGCAGGCGTTGGCCGACGGCAAGATCAACCACGTCGTCGAATGCAACCCGCTGCTCGGCCCGCAGCTGATGGATCTGGTGAAGAAGGTCGCCGCCGGGGAGCAGGTGCCCCCGCGTATCGAGACCACCGAGACCGAATTCGACCAGGCCGCCGCGAAGGCCGCGCTGCCGCAACGCCAGTACTGAGCCGATGACGGAACCTCCTGCGATGCTGCGGATGAGCCACATCCGGAAGGAATTCCCCGGCGTGGTCGCCCTCGACGACGTCTCCTTCCGGATGTTCCCCGGCGAAGTGCACGCCCTGATGGGCGAGAACGGCGCCGGCAAGTCCACTCTGATCAAGGTGCTCACCGGCGTGTACGGGGTGGACGCGGGCACCATCGAGCTCGACGGCTCCCGGGTCGCGTTCAGCGGCCCGGGGGAAGCGCAGCGCTCCGGCGTGAGCACCGTCTACCAGGAAGTGAACCTCTGCCCGAACCTGTCGGTGGCGGAGAACATCTGCCTGGGCAAGGAGCCGCGACGGCGCGGCCGCATCGACTGGCGCGAGACGCGTCGCCGGGCGGCCGCGCTGCTGGCCAGGCTGGACGTCGAAGTGGACGTTTCGGCCGAGCTGAGCAGCTGCTCGATCGCGGTGCAGCAACTGGTCGCGATCGCCAGGGCGCTCGACGTCGAGGCGCGGGTGCTCGTGCTCGACGAACCGACGTCCAGTTTGGACGCGGGCGAGGTCGAGCAGCTGCTGAACGTGGTGCGCTCGCTGCGGGACCAGGGGATGGCGATCCTGTTCGTCTCGCATTTCATCGAGCAGGTCTTCGCCGTCGCGGACCGGATGACGGTGCTGCGCAACGGGAAGCTGATCGGGGAGTACCGCACCGAGGAGATCACCCCGGTCGACCTGGTGACCAGGATGATCGGCAAGGAACTCGCGGCACTCGAAGACATCGAGGACGCGGGGCACAGCCGGTCGGACGTCGCCGGGGCGCCCGTCTTCCTCGAAGCGGGCGACGTCGGCCGCAAGGGCGGCGTCGCGCCGTTCTCGCTCGACATCCGGGCAGGCGAGGTCGTCGGTCTCGCCGGGCTGCTCGGTTCGGGTCGTACCGAACTGGCGCGGCTGCTGTTCGGCGCCGATCACGCGGACAGCGGTTCGGTGCGGATCGGCGGCGAGCCGGTGTCGCTGAAGACACCGCGGACCGGTCTCGACCACCGCATCGCGTTCTGCTCGGAGAACCGCAAGACCGAAGGCCTCGTCGAGGAACTCACCGTGCGCGAGAACATCGTGCTCGCGCTGCAGGCCTCGCGCGGCTGGGCCCGGCCGATCCCGCGGCGGCGGCAGGACGAGATCGCCGAGCGCTACATCAAGGCGCTCGACATCCGGCCTGCCAACGCCGAGGCGAAGGTCGGCGACCTGAGCGGCGGCAACCAGCAGAAGGTGCTGCTCGCGCGGTGGCTCATCACCGAACCGCGGCTGCTGATCCTCGACGAGCCGACGCGCGGTATCGACATCGGCGCCAAAACGGAGATCCAGCGGCTGGTCGCGCGGCTCTCGGGCGAGGGGATGGCCGTGGTGTTCATCTCCGCCGAACTCGAAGAGGTGCTCCGGCTGAGCCATCGCGTCGTCGTGCTGCGCGACCGCGCGGTGGTCGCCGTACTCGACAACGAGTCGCTGACCGCGGACCAGGTGATGGCGACGATGGCCGAAGGAGTCGCACGATGACCAAACATCGGTTGTTCTGGCCGGTCGTCGCGCTGCTGGCGCTGCTGCTCGGCGACCTCATCGCCCATCCGGCGTTCTTCGCGATCGAATTCCGCGACGGGCATCTTTACGGGAACCTCATCGACATCCTCAAGAACGGCGCCCCGCTGATCCTCATCGCGATCGGCATGACACTGGTGGTGGCGACGCGGGGGATCGACCTCTCCGTCGGCGCCGTCGTCGCGATCAGCGGTGCGCTCGCGTGCCTGCACATCAGCGGACTCGGCGATCAGAACAGTGTCGGCGGGACGCTCGCGGCGGTCGGGATGGCGTTGGGCCTGGCTCTCGCGCTGGGCGTGTGGAACGGCTGGCTCGTGGCGGTGCTCGGGATCCAGCCGATCATCGCGACGCTGATCCTGATGGTCGCGGGCCGCGGTATCGCCCAGCTGATCACCGGCGGCCAGATCATCACCGTCAACTCGCATCCGTACGAATGGATCGGCAGCGGGTTCACCTTCGGCCTGCCCAGCGCGATCCTCATCGCGCTGGCCGTGTTCGCGATCGCCGCGGTGCTGGTCCGCCGGTCGGCGCTGGGCCTGCTGGTCGAATCCGTGGGCGGCAACCCGGAGGCGGGCAGGCTCGCCGGGCTGCGGTCGGCGCGGCTGATCTGGCTCACCTACGTCTTCTGCGCGCTCTGCGCCGGCATCGCCGGTCTGATGATCAGCGCGAACGTGCACAGCGCCGACGGCAACAACGCCGGGCAGTTCATCGAACTCGACGCGATCCTCGCCGTCGTCATCGGCGGGACGCAGCTGACCGGTGGCCGCTTCTCGCTCACCGGCTCGGTGATCGGCGCGCTGCTCATCCAGACGTTGACGACGACCGTCTACGCGCTCGGCATCGCCCCGCAGGCGATCATGCTGTTCAAGGCCGTGGTCGTGCTGGCGGTCTGCCTGCTGCAGTCGCCGGTGTTCCGCAGGAAGCTCGCCCGGCGGCGGAAGACGGCCCCGCCGTCGCCCGCCGTCCGGCCGGAGAAGGTGGAGGCCGGGGTATGACGACACTCGACCGCGTCAAGGGCTATCGGCCCCGGCAGCGGCATCTTCCGATCCTGGCGACGATGGCGATGCTCATCGGCGCTTACGTCTACGGCGCTTCGAGCTATACGGCGTTCGGATCCGGACAGGTGGTGCTCGACCTGTTCATCAACAACGCCTTCCTGCTGGTCGTCGCCGTCGGGATGACGTTCGTGATCCTCACCGGCGGGATCGACCTCTCGGTGGGCTCGGTGGTGGCACTGTCCACAGTGGTCTCGGCCGATCTGCTGCAGAACCAGGGCTGGCCGGTGCTCGCGGTGATCCCCGCGGTATTGGCGATCGGCGCGGCGCTCGGCTTCGGCATGGGCGTGCTGGTCCAGGTATTCGAGATCCAGCCGTTCATCGCCACCCTGATCGGGATGTTCTTCGCCAGGGGGCTCTGCTACACGATCAGCACCCAGGCGTACTCGATCGACGACCCGACGGTCGCGAGCCTCGCGCAGACGCAGATCCCGCTCGGCGGGGAGCTGCACATCTCGATCGGCGTGGTCGTCGCGCTCGTGGTGGTCGCCGTCGCGGCGTACGTCCTGTACGGAACCCGGTTCGGCCGGACGGTCTACGCGATCGGCGGGAACCCGAAGTCCGCGCTGTTGATGGGGCTGAACGTCGGCCGCACGCGAATCACGGTCTACACGCTCAGCGGGTTCTGCTCGGCGCTCGGCGGGCTGCTGCTGGTGCTGTACAAGTCCTCCGGCGATCCGCTCAACGGCGTCGGGCTGGAACTGACGGCGATCGCGGCCGTCGTCATCGGTGGCACGCTGCTCACCGGCGGTTCCGGCTACGTCCTCGGGACGGTGCTCGGGATCATGGTACTGGGCATCATCCAGACCCTGATCACCTTCGACGGCACGCTGAACTCCTGGTGGACCTCGATCATCACCGGTGCGCTGCTGTTCGCCTTCATCGTGCTGCAACGTCTCGTCGGCAGGCGGGCGACGTAAGACGGAACACGCGTGCTTGGGGCCGTAACTCGCGTGATTGGAGCCGGACCGGCCAGAAACACGCGAGTTCCGGCTCCAAGCACGCATGATCGTGGTTTTCGACCAGAAATGTGAACGCTAACAGTGCGGGAGAAGAAGTGAGTACAAGGGAGCCGCTGGTCGTCGGCGTCGACTTCGGAACGCTGTCCGGCCGGGCCGTCGTGGTCCGCGTCCGCGACGGCGCGGAACTGGGCAGCGCGGTTTCGGAGTACCGGCACGGCGTGATCGACCGGATCCTGCCGCGGACCGGTCATGGTCTGCCGCCGGATTGGGCGCTCCAGGTGCCGTCGGACTACATCGACGTCCTCCGCACCGCCGTACCGGAGGCCGTCCGTGCCGCCGGGGCGGACCCCGGCGACGTGATCGGTATCGGCACCGACTTCACCGCGTGCACCATGGTGCCGACCACGGCCGAGGGCACGCCGCTATGCGAACTGCCCGAGTTCGCCGGGGATCCGCACGCGTACGTGAAGCTGTGGCGTCACCACTCAGCCCAGCCGCAGGCGGACCGGATCAACGCGCTGGCGCGAAAGCGTGGCGAGTCGTGGCTGCCGCGCTACGGCGGGCTGATCTCCTCGGAGTGGGAGTTCGCCAAGGCGCTGGAGGTCTACGAAGAGGCACCTGAGGTCTATGCCCGGATGCGGCACTGGGTCGAACTCGCCGACTGGATCGTCTGGCAGCTCACGGGGACCTACGTCCGCAACGCCTGCACCGCCGGGTACAAGGGCATCCTGCAGGACGGCCGGTATCCGAGCGCCGAGTTCCTGGAGGAGCTGGCGCCCGGCTTCGGGTCCTTTGTGGACGAGAAGCTCGTGCAACCGCTGGGTGCACTCGGTGCCAAGGCGGGGAGCCTGAGCGCTCAGGCGGCGGAATGGACCGGGTTGCCCGAGGGGATCGCGGTCGCCGTCGGCAACGTCGACGCGCACGTCACCGCGCCCGCGGTCCAGGCGGTGGAACCGGGCCAGATGGTCGCGATCATGGGTACCTCCACCTGTCACGTGATGAACGGCGCCGAACTGCGGGAGGTGCCGGGGATGTGCGGTGTCGTCGACGGCGGGATCGTGTCCGGGAAGTGGGGCTACGAGGCCGGCCAGAGCGGGGTCGGCGACATCTTCGCGTGGTTCGTCGAACACGGCGCTCCCGCGTCCTATGTGGATGATGCCAGGGAAGCGGGGATCTCCGTCCACGAACTGCTCACGCGGCTCGCCTCGGTACAGGAGATCGGCGAGCACGGACTGGTCGCGCTCGACTGGCACAGCGGGAACCGATCGGTACTGGTCGACCACGAACTGTCCGGCGTCGTCGTCGGGCAGACCCTCGCGACCCGCGCCGAGGACACCTACCGCGCGCTCCTGGAAGCGACCGCGTTCGGTACCCGGACGATCATCGAGACCTTCGAACGCGCCGGGGTGCCGGTCACCGAACTGATCGTCGCCGGTGGCCTGGTCAAGAACCCGCTCCTGATGCAGATCTACGCCGACGTCACGAACCTGCCGCTTTCCGTGGCCGGTTCGGCGCAGAGTCCCGCGCTGGGCTCGGCGATCCACGCCGCCGTCGCCGCCGGAGCACATGCCGACGTCCCGGCCGCCGCGCTCGCGATGGGCTCGGTCCGCCGGGCGGTCCACCGGCCGATCGCCGAGAACGTCAAGGCCTACAACGACCTTTACGCCGAGTACACCGCGTTGCACGACTACTTCGGCCGTGGGGCCAACGACGTCATGCACCGGCTCGCCGCCCGGCGCCGTTCCGTCCGGAAAGGACTGCACCGATGAGCCTCGCCGTGGAGATCACGGACACCTTCGAAGAGCTGCGCGACACCGTCGCGCGGTTGCACAGCGAGCTGACCCGCTACGAACTGGTCATCTGGACCGCGGGCAACGTGTCGGCACGCGTCCCCGGGCACGACCTGATGGTGATCAAACCGTCCGGGGTGTCCTACGACGAGCTGAGTGCCGACACGATGGTCGTCACCGACCTGTACGGCGAGGTCGTCCACGGCGACCTCGCGCCGTCCTCGGACACGGCCGCGCACGCCTACGTCTACCGGCACATGCCGGAGGTCGGCGGGGTCGTGCACACGCATTCGACGTACGCGACCGCGTGGGCCGCGGTCGGGGAACCGATCCCGTGCGTGCTCACCATGATCGCGGACGAGTTCGGCGGCGAGATCCCGGTCGGCCCGTTCGCGCTGATCGGCGACGACTCGATCGGCCGGGGCATCGTCGAGACGCTGCGGTCCAGCCGGTCGCCCGCGGTGCTGATGCGCAACCACGGCCCGTTCACCGTCGGCCGCACCGCACGCGACGCGGTCAAGGCCGCCGTCATGGTCGAGGACGTCGCCAAGACCGTCCACATCGCTTCCGCGCTGGGCAGGCCGGAACCACTGTCCGAACAGGACGTGGACCGGCTCTACGCGCGCTACCAGAACGTCTACGGCCAGCAGGGAGAAAAGTGAGCACACAACGCAAGACCGAGGTCTGGTTCCTCACCGGGAGCCAGGCGCTGTACGGCGAGGAGACCCTCGAACAGGTCGCGGGCCAGTCGTTGCAGATCCAGCGGATGCTGGCCGACACCGGCCGGATCTCGGCGGAGATCGTCGCCAAGCCGGTGCTGACCGAGCCGTCGGCGATCCGGCGCGTGATGCTCGAGGCGAACGCGGACGACGCGTGTGTCGGGGTGATCGCCTGGATGCACACGTTCTCGCCGGCGAAGATGTGGATCACCGGACTCGACGCGCTGCGGAAACCCTTGCTGCATCTGCACACGCAGCTCAACGAGGCGCTGCCGTGGCAGTCCATCGACATGGACTTCATGAACCTGAACCAGGCCGCGCACGGCGACCGCGAGTTCGGCTACATCCAGACCCGGCTCGGGGTGCCGCGCAAGACCATCGCCGGGCACGCGGCGGATCCGTCGGTCGCCGACCGGATCGACGCCTGGGTCCGCGCGGCTGTCGGGCGCCAGACGATCGGTTCGCTCAAGCTCGCGCGGTTCGGTGACAACATGCGCGACGTCGCGGTCACCGACGGGGACAAGGTCGAGGCGGAACTGAAGTTCGGCGTCTCGGTGAACACCTACGGCGTCAACGAACTCGTCGCCCTGGTGGACGCGGTGCCCGACGCCGAGGTCGACACTCTCGTCGACGAGTACGCCGAGACGTACGCGCTCGCGCCGGAACTGACCAAGGCGGGGGAGCGGCACGAATCGCTGCGCTACGCGGCCAGGATCGAACAGGGGCTCCGCAGCTTCCTGACGGACGGTGGGTTCGGCGCGTTCACCACGAACTTCGAGGATCTCGGCGGACTGCGGCAGCTCCCCGGTCTCGCGGTGCAGCGGCTGATGGCCGACGGCTACGGCTTCGGCGGCGAGGGCGACTGGAAGACGTCCGCGTTGTTGACCGCGGTGAAGGCGATGGGCCGCGACTCCGCACGCGGGACCTCCTTCATGGAGGACTACACCTACCACTTCGGCCCCGGCGAACCGAAGATCCTCGGCGCGCACATGCTCGAAGTCTGCCCGAGCATCGCCGCCGCCAAGCCCTCGTGCGAGATCCACCCGCTCGGTATCGGCGGCCGTGAGGATCCCGTCCGGCTGGTCTTCGACGCCGCCGCCGGAGACGCGGTCGTGATCGGCCTCGCCGACCTCGGCGACCGGTTCCGCCTGGTGGCCAACGAGGTCGAGGTCGTCGCGCCCGACGAACCGCTGCCGAACCTGCCGGTGGCGCGCGCGGTGTGGAAGCCGGCGCCGTCGCTGGCGACCTCCGCCGAGGCGTGGATCACCGCGGGCGGCCCGCACCACACGGTGCTCACCCAGGCCGTCGGCGCCGAAACGATCCGGGATTTCGCCACCATGCTCGACGTCGAGCTGCTGGTGATCGACCAGGCCACGACGCCGGCCTCGATCGCCGACCGGATGCGCTGGAACCAGGCCTACTACCGGCTCGCACAAGGATTCTGATCGGTCCCCACCGGAGAGAAGGAACAATGAAGTTCACGAAACTGGCCACACTGGCCGTGGCGGTCGGCCTCGGTGCCGCGCTGACGGCCTGCGGTTCGAGTGAGAAGACCGTCGATCAGCAGGCGGCCGCGGGAGGTGCCGCGGGCGGCCTCGTCGGTGTCACCATGCCGACCAAGTCGTCCGAGCGCTGGATCCACGACGGCGACAACATCAAGGCGGCGCTGGAGAAGCTGGGCTACCAGGTCGACCTTCAGTACGCCGAGGACGACATCCCCACCCAGGTGAACCAGATCGAGAACCAGATCACCAAGGGCGCGAAGCTGCTCGTGATCGCCTCGATCGACGGCACCGCGATCACCACCCAGCTGCAGGAGGCCGCGGACAAGAAGATCCCGGTCATCGCCTACGACCGGCTGATCCGCAACACCCCGAACGTCGACTACTACGCGACGTTCGACAACTTCAAGGTCGGCGTCCAGCAGGCGACGTCGCTGCTCACCGGCCTCAAGGTACTCAAAGAGGACGGCTCGCCCGGCGAGGGCAAGGGGCCGTTCAACATCGAACTCTTCGCGGGTTCCCCGGACGACAACAACGCGACGTTCTTCTTCAACGGCGCCATGTCCGTGCTGAAGCCGTATCTCGACAACGGGACGCTGGTCGTCAAGAGCGGCCAGACCGCGTTCAACGTGGCGGCGATCCTGCGCTGGCAGGCGGCGACGGCGCAGCGGCGGATGGAAGACCTGCTGACCAAGACCTACAGCTCCGGCGACAAGGTGCAGGGCGTGCTCTCGCCGTACGACGGGCTCTCCATCGGCATCCTCTCGGCGCTCAAGAGCAACGGCTACGGAACCCCTGGCCAGCCGTACCCGGTGGTCACCGGCCAGGACGCCGAGGTCGCGTCGGTGAAGTCGATCATCGCCGGCGAGCAGTACTCGACGATCTTCAAGGACACCCGCAAGCTCGCCGAGACCACGGTCAAGATGGCCGACGCGGTGCTCAAGGGCGGCAAGGCCGAGACGAACAACACGACGGACTACAACAACGGCCAGAAGGTCGTCCCGGCGTTCCTGCTGCAGTCGGTGATCCTCAACAAGGGGAACTACCAGAAGGAACTCATCGACTCGGGCTACTACAAAGCGGAACAGCTGAGGTAGCGACGTGACCGACGAAATCCTTCGGATGCGGGGGATCACCAAGACCTTCCCCGGCGTCAAGGCGCTGCAGGACGTGAACCTGTCGGTGCGCCGGGGAGAGATCCACGCGATCTGCGGCGAGAACGGCGCGGGCAAGTCCACGCTGATGAAGGTGCTCTCGGGCGTCTACGCGCACGGCTCGTACGACGGCGAGATCGTCTTCGACGGCGAGCCGTGCGCGTTCTCCGCGATCCGCGACAGCGAGCGCCGCGGCATCGTGATCATCCACCAGGAGCTGGCGCTGTGCCAGCAACTGTCCATCGCGGAGAACATCTTCCTCGGCAACGAGAAGGCGCGCGGCGGGCTGATCGACTGGAACCGGACCAACTCCGAGGCGGGCGAGCTGCTGCGGCGCGTCGGCCTGCGGGAGAACCCGGTGACGCCGGTGCTCGACATCGGCGTCGGTAAGCAGCAGCTGGTGGAGATCGCCAAGGCACTGTCCAAAGAGGTCAAACTGCTGATCCTCGACGAGCCGACGGCGGCGCTGAACGACGACGATTCGGCGCATCTGCTCGAACTGCTGCGCGGCCTCCGTGACGACGGCGTCACCTGCGTCCTGATCTCACACAAGCTCAACGAGATCGCCGCGATCGCCGACTCGATCACCATCCTGCGCGACGGCAGGACGATCGAGACGCTGGACGCGAGCACGGTGACCGAGGACCGGATCATCGCCGGGATGGTCGGACGGAAGCTGGAGAACCGGTTCCCGCCGAGGGAACCGCGGATCGGCGAAGAGGTCCTCCGGATCGAGGACTGGACAGTCCACAGCCCGACGCAACACGGCCGGGTCGTCGTCGACGGCGCGAGCCTGACGCTGCGGCGCGGCGAGATCGTCGGACTCGCGGGGCTGATGGGCGCCGGGCGGACCGAACTCGCGATGAGCGTGTTCGGCCGCTCGTACGGCAAGGACATCTCCGGCCGCCTGGTCAAGGACGGCAAGGAGATCGAGGTGCGCACGGTCGGCGACGCCGTCGCGAACGGGATCGCCTACGCCACCGAAGACCGCAAACGCTATGGGCTCAACCTCATCGAGGACATCCAGCGCAATGTCTCCGGTGCCGCGTTGCGCAAACTCGCCCGGCGCGGCTGGGTGGACGAGAACGAAGAACACCGTGTCGCCGAAGAATTCCGCAAGAGCATGAACATCAAGGCACCGGACGTGCGCAGCGTGACCGGCACGCTCTCCGGCGGCAACCAGCAGAAGGTCGTGCTGTCCAAATGGATCCTCACCGATCCGGACGTGCTGATCCTCGACGAGCCGACCCGCGGCATCGACGTCGGGGCGAAGTACGAGATCTACACGATCGTCAACCGGCTCGCCGAGGAGGGGAAGGCCGTGCTGGTCATCTCGTCCGAGCTGCCGGAACTGCTCGGGCTGTGCGACCGGATCTACACGTTGTCGGCGGGCCGGATCACCGGCGAGGTCGGCCGGGCCGAGGCCACTCAAGAGGTCCTCATGCGGGCGATGACCAGGGAACAGGAGTAAGACATGAGCACCGCCTCCGCCGACACCGTCACCGGTGTCGGTGAACAGCAGGGAGCCGCGCCGGCCAGGGCGCCGCGCCGGATCTCGTTCAACCCGCGTGAGAGCGGCATCTACGTCGCCTTCGCGCTGATCGTCGTGTTGTTCTCGATCCTCACCGGCGGCGCGCTGCTGGAACCGCAGAACATCTCGAACCTGATCGTGCAGAACTCGTACGTGCTGATCCTCGCGATCGGCATGATCCTGATCATCATCGCCGGGCACATCGACCTGTCGGTCGGCTCCGTGGTGGCGCTGACCGGCGCGATCTCGGCCGTGCTGATGGTGAACCTCGGCGTGGCATGGCCGCTCGCGCTGCTCATCACGCTGGCGGTCGGCGCGGTGATCGGTGCGTGGCAAGGGTATTGGGTCGCCTACTTCGGCATTCCCGCGTTCATCGTGACGCTCGCCGGGATGCTGATCTTCCGCGCGCTGACGCTCACCGTGCTCGGGAACCAGGGGATCGGCCCGTTCCCGGACGAGGTGCGGACGCTGGCGAACGGGTTCACCGGCGGCTACCTCGGCAACATCGGGCTCGGCCCGCTCGGCGGCGCCGACGTGGTCAGCCTGCTGGTGGGTGCCCTCGCCATCGCGGGCGCGATCGTCTCGCGGTGGCGCAAGCGGACGGCCCGGCTGAACTATCTGCAAGAGGTCGACCCGCTGCCGATGTTCCTGCTGAAGATCGCCGCGGCGGCCGCCGTCGTGCTGTTCGTGGTGGTCCAGCTGGCGCGGTACAAGAACCTGCCGTGGGTGCTGATCCTGCTTTCGGTGCTGGTGATCGGCTACTCGCTGGTGACGACGCGGGCGGTGTTCGGCCGCCACATCTACGCCATCGGCGGGAACCTCCAGGCCGCGACGCTGTCCGGCGTCAAGGTCAAGTCCGTGACGTTCTGGATCTTCGTCAACATGGGCGTGCTCTCCGCGCTCGCCGGGATCATCGTGGCGGGACGGCTCAACCAGGCCGGGCCGACCGCGGGCAACATGTTCGAACTCGACGCGATCGCCGCGGCGTTCATCGGCGGCGCCGCGGTGCAGGGCGGGGTCGGCAAGGTGGTCGGCGCGATCACCGGCGGTCTCATCATGGGCGTGATCAACAACGGCATGTCCCTGATCGGCGCGCCGACCGAGAGCGTGAACCTGGTCAAGGGATTCGTGCTGCTCGCCGCCGTCGCCTACGACATCTGGACCAAACGGCGGGCCCGCACCGCCGCCTGATGCCCCGCCCGGCCCACTCCTCACCCCAGCTCCCGCTCGCAACGTCGCGAAAGGAAGTGCTGTGCGCAGCAGATCAGCCCGGATCAGTGTGCTGTCCCTGACCATCGCCGCCGCCGTTCTCGTGCCCGTTCAGACCGCTTCTGGCCAGACACCGACGACCGACTACAGCCTCGCCGTGGACGCGGCGGGGCGTGGTGCCACGATCGACCGTTCGATGTACGGCGTCTTCTTCGAGGACATCAACCGCGCCGCGGACGGCGGGCTGTACGCGGAACTCGTGCAGAACCGGTCCTTCGAGTACGACCAGGCCGACAACGCGTCGTACACCCCGCTGACGTCGTGGGCACCCACGTCGATCGACGGGGGCGCCGGCACGGCGACGGTGGCCGACGACGACCGGCGGCTCAACGAACGGAACCGCCACTATCTGAAGCTGGACCTCACGGGTGGCGAGTACGGCGTCGCGAACTCCGGCTACAACTCGGGAATCCGGGTCGAGAAGGGCAAGCAGTACGACTTCTCGGTGTTCGCACGGACAGATCGCGCGGCGGGTACCCCGCTGACGGTGGCCGTCACCGATCCGGCGGGGAAGGCGCTCGCCGATCCGCTGCGGGTCGAGGTCCGCGGCGACGGCTGGGTGAAGTACACCGGCACCGTCCGGGCGCGGGAGTCGAGCGCGCTGGGCAGGCTCGCGCTGACCGCTTCCGGCGGTGGCACGCTGCGGCTGGACATGGTGTCGCTGTTCCCGCGCGACACCTACAAGAACCGGCCCAACGGCATGCGGACCGATCTCGCGGAGAAGATCGCCGCGCTCAAGCCGGGCTTCGTACGCTTCCCCGGTGGCTGCCTGGTCAACACCGGCAGCCACCAGGGCTACGAGGCGCCGAATTGGGAGCGGAAGCGTTCGTACCAGTGGAAGGACACGATCGGCCCGGTCGAGCAGCGGGCCACGAACGCGAACTTCTGGGGCTACAACCAGTCGTACGGCATCGGCTACTACGAATACTTCCAGTTCTCCGAGGACATCGGCGCGATGCCGCTGCCGGTGGTGCCGGCGCTGGTCACCGGCTGCGGGCAGAACAAGGCGACCGACGATCCGGCGCTGCTGCGGCGGCATATCCAGGACACCCTCGACCTGATCGAGTTCGCCAACGGCCCGGTCACCTCGACCTGGGGCAAGAAACGGGCCGAGATGGGGCATCCGGCGCCGTTCAACCTGACGCATCTCGGCGTCGGCAACGAGGAGAACCTGCCCGACGAGTTCTTCGCCCGGTTCACCGAGTTCCGTAAGGCGATCGCGGCGAAATACCCGGGGATCACGGTGATCGGCAACTCCGGACCGGACGACACCGGTACGACGTTCGACCGGCTGTGGGACCTGAACCGGAACGCGAAGGTCTCGATGGTCGACGAGCATTACTACAACAGTCCACAGTGGTTCCTCCAGAACAACCAGCGCTACGACACCTACGACCGCAACGGCCCGAAGGTGTTCCTTGGCGAGTACGCGTCGCTGGACAACAAGTTCGGCAACGCGCTGGCAGAAGCCGCGTACATGACCGGGCTGGAGCGGAACGCCGACGTCGTCAAGCTCGCGTCGTACGCGCCGTTGCTGGCGAACACCGACTACGTGCAGTGGAAGCCGGACATGATCTGGTTCGACAACCAGCGATCGTGGGCTTCGGCCAGCTACGAGACGCAGAAGCTGTTCATGACGAACGTCGGTGATCACGTGGTCCCGAGCAAGGCGTCGGCCACACCGGCCACGGTCGCGCCCATCTCGGGCGCGATCGGGCTGTCCACTTGGGCGACGAGCGCGGCGTACGACGACGTCAAGGTCACCTCGGCCGACGGTGCGCAGCTGTTCTCGGACGACTTCTCCGGCGACGATTCACACTGGTCGAAGGCCGCCGGACGGGGATCGTGGGCGGTGTCGAACGGGGCCTACGTCCAGTCGGACCAGGCGGCCGAGAACACCCTCGTGACGGCAGGCGATCCCGCTTGGAGCAACTACGACTTCTCCGTGAAGGCGACCAAGACGGGCGGCAAGGAAGGCTTCCTGGTCGCGTTCGGAGTGAAGGACACCGGCAACAACTACTGGTGGAACCTCGGCGGCTGGAACAACACCGTCTCGGCCGTGGAGAAGACCGAAGGCGGCGGCAAGCAGACCCTGCTCCAGAACGACACCAGGATCGAGACCGGCAGGCAGTACGACTTGCGGGTCGAGGTCCGGGGCCGTCAGGTGACGCTGTTCCTCGACGGACGGAAGTGGGGCTCGTTCACCGACGACAAGGTCGCCGAGCCGTTCCGTCAGGTCGTCACCCGCGACGTCAAGACCGGCGAACTCGTGGTCAAGGTGGTCAACGCGCAGGCCTCCGCGGCCCGGACCCGCGTCGATCTCGGTAACCGCGTCCAGCCGGGTGCGACCGCCCGCGTGACGACGTTGCAAGGCTCGCCGGACGACGTCAACACTGCCTTCGCCACCCCGATCGCACCGCGCGAATCGCGGTTCTCCGGTGTCTCGAACACCTTCACGTACACCTTCCCGCCGAACTCCGTGACCTTCCTGCGGTTCCCGGCCCGAGTGAGGGGATGACCATGACCATCGACCGCCGTGACCTGTTCAAAGCGGGAGGCGGACTGCTGGCCGCCACCGCCGTCGGAAGCTTCGCGCCGGGTACGGCTCAGGCCGCCGAAGCCGCTCCCGTGCCGTTGACCACGCGGAACCCGTTGGTCGAGCAGCGGGCCGATCCGTTCATCACCAGGCCGGTCGACGGGATGTACTACCTGACCGGTTCGGTACCCGAGTACGACCGCATCGTCGTCCGCGGCGCCGCCACCCTCGACGGCCTGGCCACCGCCAGGGAGACGACGATCTGGCGACGTCCGCCGTCCGGGAGGATGGGCGGCCACATCTGGGCGCCGGAACTGCACCGGATCGACGGGCGCTGGTACGTCTACTTCGCCGCGGGCGACTCCGACGACGTGTTCCGTATCCGGACCTACGTCCTGGAGTCCACTTCGGATGATCCGCGGGCCGGCACATGGGTGCTGCGCGGGCAGATGGTGACGAAGTGGGACACGTTCACCCTGGACTCGACGACGTTCGAGCATCGCGGCAAGCGGTACTTCGCCTGGGCGCAGAGCGAGCCCGGGATCGCGACCAACAGCAATCTGTACCTCGCCGAGATGGCGTCCCCGCTGGCGCTCAAGGGCGATCCCGTGCGGCTCGCGGTGCCGACGCTGCCCTGGGAGATCCAGGGGTTCAAGGTCAACGAAGGTCCGGCGGTGCTCGTCCGCAACGGACGGGTGTTCATGACCTACTCGGCGAGTGCCACCGACGCCCGCTACTGCATGGGGCTGCTCACCGCCGACGAGCGTTCGGATCTGCTGGACCCGCGCTCGTGGACGAAGTCGCCACAGCCGGTGTTCACCACGAACGAGGCAACTCGGCAGTACGGTCCTGGGCACAATTCGTTCACCGTCGCCGAGGACGGCTCCGACGTCCTCGTCTACCACGCCCGCGACTACCGCGACATCACCGGCGACCCGCTGTACGACCCGAACCGGCATACCCGGGTCCAGCGGCTGTACTGGAACGACGATGGGACGCCGGGTTTCGGTGTCCCGGTGGGCAAAGGCGGACCTTGCGTGCGACTGTCCCCGTTGGACGATCCCGCGTTGTACGTGCGGCACTACGAGTACCGGCTGACCGCCGACGGGAATGTCCGAGAGCCGGCCGATTCGCAGTTCCGCGTCGTCGCCGGTTTCCGTGGGGCGGGCACCGTCGCACTGCAGTCGGTGAACTTCCCGGACCGGTACGTCCGGGTCGTGGACGCGACGACCGTGCGGATCGATCCGTACGAGGAAAGCGACGCCTACGGCCGGGCGGCGAGTTTCACCCAGGTGCCGGGACTTTCCGACCAGCTGGCGGTGTCGTTCCGCCTCCCGGGTGAACCTGCCACCTATTTGGCCCACGACAAGGGAAGGATCTTGGTCTTCCGTCCCGGTGGCGCGGTGCGGGATCGTCAACGGGTCAGCTTCCGGCTCAGCTGAACTCTCTGGGAGGTTGAACGCAGTGCTGCGAACACGCCCCATCGTCCTGGTCCTGGCGATGCTCGCCGGGACCCTCGTCGCGGCCGCCACTCCGGCGGCCGCCGACGTCCAGTCCTATCTCGATGATCCGCGAAAAGTCGCCGAAGGACAGGAGCCACCGCACGCTTACCTTCGTCCGTACGCGGACGTCTCCGCCGCGGCCCGCG
Source organism: Amycolatopsis sp. NPDC049868 (assembly GCF_044461365.1). Classification (NCBI taxonomy): domain Bacteria; kingdom Bacillati; phylum Actinomycetota; class Actinomycetes; order Pseudonocardiales; family Pseudonocardiaceae; genus Amycolatopsis; species Amycolatopsis sp. NPDC049868. Next base: position 147,584 of record NZ_JBITKV010000006.1, read on the forward strand.
GCGATGAACGCGGTCCGTACACGACGTCGCTCGACGGCAAATGGCGGATCGCCATGGCGGACAACCCGTCCCAGGTCCCGGCGGGGTTCCACGAGGACGGCTACGACGCGTCACGATGGCGCGAGGTGTCGGTGCCGCACACCTGGCAGACGGACGGTCTGGACCACCCGATCTTCCGCAACATCGCCACCGAGATCCAGCCCGACGACCCGCCGCGCGTCCCCCGTGACGTCAACCCGACCGGCGCCTACGTCCGCGACTTCACCCTGCCCGCCCAATGGTCGGAACGCGAGACCTTCCTGCGCTTCGACGGTGTCACCTCGGCGTACTTCGTCTGGGTGAACGGGAAGTACATCGGCTACGACCAGGGCGGTTACACACCGGCGGAGTTCGACATCTCGTCCGCGCTGCGGCCGGGGCCGAACCGGATCGCCGTGCAGGTGCACCGTTGGAGCGCGGGCGCCTACCTGGAAGACGTCGACCAATGGCGCTATTCGGGCATCTTCCGCTCGGTGACCCTGCATTCGACGCCGCGGACCTTCATCCAGGACGTCGGGCTGACGACCGACCTCGACGCGACCTACACCGACGCCACTCTCAAAGCCGCCGTCGAGGTCGCCACCAAACCCGGCGGAACGGCGGGCAGGCACCGCGTCGGGCTCAGCCTGCGTGACGCGGCGGGCAAGGAGGTCGGGACCGCGAGCGGGGAGGTCGACGCGGGCGGCAAGACCGCGTTGAGCCTGCCCGTCCGGAACCCGGCGAAATGGACCGACGAGACACCGAACCTGTACACGACCGTCCTCACGCTGACCGCGCCCGATGGCCGCGTCACCCATATCACCGGTGAGACGGTCGGGTTCCGCGAAATCGAGATCCGCGACAAGCAGCTGTTGGTCAACGGGAAGAGGGTGCTGTTCAAGGGCGTCAATCGCGCCGAGACCGACCCCGACCACGGCAGGCACGTGCCCCGGCGCGCGCAGGAGCGCGACGTCGCGCTGATGAAACAGCTCAACGTCAACGCGGTCCGCACCTCGCACTACCCGTCGGATCCCTATTTCTACGAACTGGCCGACCGGCACGGGCTCTGGATCGACGACGAGATCGACATCGAGACCCACAACCACGAGAACTGTGCTCGCTATTGCCAGGCGAACGACCCGGCCTGGCGGGACGCGTTCTTCGACCGCATGATCGGCATGGTCGAACGGGACAAGAACCATCCGAGCGTCTTCCTGTGGGACACCGGTAACGAGGCCGGCCTCGGCGCGCATCACTTCGCGCTGGCGGAATGGCTGGACGCGAACGAGCCGAGCCGTCCGATCTACCACCAGTCGAACAGCCCGGACGGTGACGCGCCGTTCGCCGACGTCTGGGGGCCGCGGTATCCGTCGCCGGAGAAGTTCGCCGAGCAGGCAAAGAACACCACGAAACCGCTGATCTTCGGTGAGTACGCGCACGCCATGGGCAACAGCCTCGGCAACTTCCGGGAGTTCTGGGACACGATCCGGGCGAATCCGCAGACCCAGGGCGGATTCATCTGGGACTGGGCGGAACAGAACATCCGGCAGCCGATCCGGCTCACGCCCGATTCGTCGGGTAACGACATCTCGGCGCATATCAGTGGAAAGCCGGATCTGGTCGAAGGGCATCGCGGCAAGGCGCTGGGACTGTCCGGTCTCGACGATTTCGTCGAGGTCTACCGCGACCGGAAACTCGACATCACCGGGAAGGCGCTCACCTTGGACGCCTGGGTGAAACCGGGAAAATGGACCGGTGACTTCCGCATCCTCGGCAAGGGCGACCACCAGTACGCGCTCAAGATGAAGACGCAGGACACGCTGGAGTTCTTCATCCACAGTGGAACGTGGCAGGCGGTCCAGGCGAAGGTGCCCGCCGACTTCTACGGAAACTGGCACCGGGTGAGCGGTACCTACGACGGCGCGGCCCTGCGGCTCTACCTCGACGGCAAGGAGATCGGGAGCAAACCGTTCACGGGTGCGATCGACTCGTCGTCGGCGGAGGTCAACGTCGGCCGCGACTTCGAGACGTCGTGGAACGATCCGTCGACCATCGGCTGGATGGGCCGAGGAGCCGTCGACGACGTCCGCATCTACGACAAGCCGTTGTCCGCCACGGAGTTGTCCGGCGCCGCTCCGGCGGAGGGAGCCGTGCTGGCACTGGACTTCGACAGCGTCACGGACCGGGGGAGTCACCTCTCGTACGGCTCCAGTCTGTCCGGTGTGGACGGTCTGATCGGCTCGGACCGTACGGTGCAGCCGGAAACCGCGCAGATGGCGTGGGCGCATCAGCCACTCCGGTTCGCCTACTCGGGCGGCACGGTTTCGGTGACCAACGAGCGGCAGTTCAAGGGCACCGACGAGCTGAACCTGCGGTGGCGGATCCAGGAAGGCTCACGGGTCGTCACGCACGGGGAACAGCCGTTGCGAGTCGGTGCCGGGTCGACCGGAAGGATCGCGGTGCCGGTGCCGCCGAATCCCGCGGATCGCGAGCGGTTCCTCACCGTCGAAGCGGTGACGACCCAGGGCGAGCCGATGCTCGCTCGAGGACATGTCCTGGCGCACGACCAGTTCTCCCTTGGCGGGAAGCGGGTCCCGGGCCTCGACCGGACGCCGCTCGACGGGAAGTCCGTCGGAGTCGTCGAGGATGCCGCTTCGGTGACCGCGACGGCGGCAGGCGTCACGTACCGGGTCGACAAGACCAGTGGCACGCTGACGTCCATCCGCCACCAGGGCAAGGAACTGCTGAGCGGCGGGCCGAAGCTCGACGCGTGGCGGGCACCGATCAGCAACGAGACCTTCGCCTGGGGCAGGGCCGAAGGCGAGGACTGGCGCAAGGCGGGGCTCGACCGGCTGAAGACCACGGTCACGGGAGTCCGGGTCGAGAAGGACGGCATGCGCGGCGTTCGGGTGATCGTCGACAGCCGGGTCGCGGCATCGGACGTCGCCGGGGCGTGGTTCGACCAGACGATGACCTACGCCGTCGACCGGACCGGGACGCTGAGTCTCGGCAACCGGGTGATTCCGCAGGGGAGTGTGCGCACTCTCCCGTATCTGCCGCGGATCGGTGTCTCGCTGGCGGTGCCGGACCGATATGACCGGTTCGCCTGGTATGGACGGAAAGCCGAGAGCTACGTCGACCGCAAGGACGGGACGCCGATCGGCGTGCAGTCCAGCACGGTGGACGAGCAGTACGTCGAGTATCACCGGCCGCAGGATCACGGCAACCACACCGACAGCCGGTGGGCGCTGCTCACCGACAGCCGGACCGGTGGCCTGCTGGTCGGGGGCGCGAGCGACGTCAGCGTGACCCCGTTCGACGATCTCGACCGGGCGGCGTACCCGTTCCAGTTGCAGCGCAACAAAGGCTGGTTCACGCTGCACGCGAGCCACGCGGTGACCGGGGTCGGGGACACACCCAACCCGGTGCGGGAACGCAGCCAGGTCCAGCCGGACAGCACGTACGAGTACACGCTGTCGCTGCGGCCGTTGACCGCACAGGAAGCGCGGGCGGGGCTGCCGATCGGCGGCTGACCCGCCGGCCTCGTGAGCGGTGAGGACGGTTCCCATCGTCCTTACCGCTCACGAGTTGCGGCCCTCGCTAGTCTTGGATTTCGACTGCGAGGGAGACTGAATTCATGGCGGAATGGGCCGATCTGGTCGCGTTCGTACGGCACGAATATCGGGTGGTGAAGGACGAACCGGACGAAATTCGCATCCGGTTGTCCTACGGTGACGACGACTACGAAGAGCGGGCCCAGACCGTGGTCATCGCGCGGGAGATCTTCGACCGCCGCGAGGACTGGGTGCAGATCGCGACGCCGTTCGCGCGGGTCAGCGAGGTCGACCTGGCGAGCGTGCTGACCGAGATCGGCAACACCATCGTCGTCGGGGGACTGGTGGTCATGGGAGAACACCTGGTGCTGCGCCATTCCCTGCCGTTGGTGAATCTCGACATCAACGAGTTCACCGACCCGCTCGAACTCGTCGCGGGTTCGGCGGAGCTGCTGGAACAGCAATTCACCGGACGCGACGACTACTGATCCCCGCGATCTCCTCGAAGGAGGTCACGCGTTCGCATTCCTTTTCGGTGAGCTTGTCGATCGCTGCCCGGTACGCCTGCGCCTGAGCCGTGCCGGGCAGCTCGCCGCCGAGTAGGAGTGGCAGTCCCAGTTCGAAACCGCAGCGGGCCCGTGCCCCGTAGCGGTGCCGGGCGCGGGCGACCGCGGTGGCGACGCGGAGCCCGTGCTCGGTGCCCGGCGGCGTCGCGGGCCTGTCGATCTCGATGGCCGCGAACCGGAATCCGTCGGCCTGGCCGCATTTCTCGCAGCCGGCGGGACCCGAACCGAGCCGGCTACCGCAGTCGGCGCAGGTCAACCTGTCGTAGGCGGCGTCGACCACCCGCCACTCGAACACGGAAGTGTCGGTGACGACCGATTCGGCGAGGTCGGTTTCCTCCTTCGTCCCGGCGGTGACGCCGTATTCCGCGAGGAACAGCAGCCAGCGGTCTTCGATGCTCGCTTCGACGGCCGCCAAGGCCTCGGCGGGGCGCCCGCCGCGCGGAAGAGCGGTCATGGACAGGATTCTATTTCGCCCGGATCAGGGTGTCGGCGTCGATGCGGAGACGGCCGTCGTAGGGGACGACCGTCAGCTCATGGGTTTCCGTGGGGGAGGGGCGGCCGTCGCGGTAGTGCAAGGTGATCCGGACCCGGACGGTCGTCGCGGAGGTGGCCGACGCGCTGTGCACGTCCACCGCGCTGATCCTGCCCCAATGGGCTTCGTAATCGCTTTGGCCGCGGCGTTGGAGGTTCGGGCCGATCAGTGGCCAGCCCGCCCGGGTGTCCGGCATCAGGCGGTAGTAGGCGGTGACGAACTGGGCGATGTCCTCGTTCGTGGCGGGCTGGGGCGCTGTGGACGTCGTGCTGGTCGTCGTACTGATCGTCGTCGTGCTGGTCGACGGGCTCGGCTCGGCCACGGCGGGAATCGGCGTCCCGGCCGTCTGGAAGGACTTCGCGAAATGGACGCCCACGAAAATGGCCGCCAGCACCGAACCCGAGACCCCGAGGATCAGGAACACCAGCCAGGCGTTGACCTGTGAGTGCCGCACGTTGTAGACGTTCGTCGTGCCGGTGGTCTTCGTGCCGTCGCCGCCGCGGATGAGCACCTGCGAGATACCGCTGATCAGCCCGGTCGCGAGGGTGAACGCGACCACCAGACCCCAGGCCAGGAAGTTGGTCTTGAGGTCGGTCGCGAAATTGATCGCGGTGCCGAGGGCGGCGGCGATGAAGGCGCCGAGCAAGGACCAGAACCATATCGAACCCGCCCGGTTCAAGATCTTCTCCTTTGCCGAAGCCGTCGGCTTGAAACTCGCGAGGCGGGGAGGCCTTGTTACGACGGGGGCCATCCGTGGCCCTATTGTGATCGGCTTACACGGCTGGGGGGCGAATGGCGTCTTCTCGATGGGGTGGCCTGGCGGCTCTGCTGACAGGGTTCTTCGTACTCCTGCTCGACACGACGATCGTCGCCGTGGCGAGCCCGAGCATCCAAGCCGACCTCGGCGGCGACCTCTCCGCGCTGTTCTGGGTGACGGCGGGCTACCTGCTCGCGTTCTCGGTCCCGTTGCTGGTCGCCGGCAGGCTCGGCGATCTCTTCGATCCGAAGCGTGTCTACCTTTTCGGCATGGGAGGCTTCGCCGTCGCCTCCGCGTTGTGCGGGATCGCGCCGTCGATCGGGTGGCTCATCGCCTTCCGGATCCTGCAAGGCCTGGCGGCGGCCGCGATGTCGCCTCAACCGCTCACGCTGATCCGTCGGCTCTTCGCGGACGACGAGAGAGGACGCGCTTTCGGTATCTGGGGCTCGGTGGCGGCCGCCGCCACCCTGCTCGGTCCTGTTCTGGGCGGGCTGCTCACGGCGAGCCTGGATTGGCGCTGGATCTTCTGGGTCAACGTGCCGCTCTGTGTCGCGGCCGTCGTCATGGGCGTTCGCCTGATTCCGGGAAGCCGAGGAGGCATCACTCGTTTCGACCTGCTCGGCGCAATGCTGAGCATGGCCGGTCTGAGCCTTCTCGTCTGGGCTCTGCTGTCCTGGAGCCCGCTCTCGGTGCCCGCCGCGGTCCTCGCTGTTGTCCTCCTGGTCGGTTTTTGGTTTCAAGAACGCAGGCAGGGCGCGGACGCGCTCGCGCCATTGCGCCTCTATCGCTCGTCCGGGTATCTGTCCGCGAGCCTCGCGATGGCGTCGCTCGGTGCGACAGTCCTCGCGATGGCGCTTCCGGCCATGCTCTACATCCAAGAAGTGCGAGGCTTCGGGCCGATCGAAGCCGCGATGGTCCTCGCGCCGGACGCCGTCGTCGCGATCCTGTTGTCACCACCGGCCGGCCGTTGGGTCGACCGGGTGGGCGGGCGCCGGCCGGCGATCCTCGGCATGAGCCTGCTCGCGACGAGCTTGCTGCTCATCGGGCTGGTCGTGGTGCTGAGCCTGAATCCCTGGTGGATCTCCGTGGGCGCCGCGCTGCTCGGTGCCGCCAACGCGATGGCGTGGTCGCCGCTGTCCGCCATCGCGATGGCGTCCGTCGACCCGGATGCCGCGGGTGGCGCCTCGGGTCTGTTCAACACGGTCAGGCAAGTGGGTGCGGTGGCCGGGGTGGCGGTGACCGGTGCGATTCTGGCCGGTCTCGAATCCAGGCCGGGGTTGGGATTCGGCGTGGTGTTCGGGTTTGTGGGGCTCGTTGCCGTTGGTGGGGTTGTGGCGGCGGTTCGGCTTCCGGGGGAAGTGCGGGTAAGCGAGTCGGTTGAGGTTGGCTGATTCAAATCACTCTTCAGTGTTGTTCGCGCGTTTTGATTGTTGCTTAAAATTACGAACACGTGTTCGACTGGATTGCGGTATTATGGAGGTGTGTCCGAGACCTTCCTTCCCGAGTTGCCGCAGGAGCTGTGGCGTGCCGGCAAGCTGGAGCTTGCGCATGGCGTGGAGCAGTCGTTGCAGGTGATTCGGGTGGCGACCGCTTGTTTGGGGCGGTTTCTGGCGGAGATCGAGTCTCGTGGTGCCAAAGACTTGTACGGCTATGGCCGTACGGATAAATGGTTCGCCGATATGGCGGGATTATCGGTGAGTGAGGCGCGGGCGGTGGTGAACCGGGCCCTCGCGTTGAACCCGACACGTGCGTTGGATGGCACGGAGGTTCCACCTGTTGCTCCCGCGACCGCGGCGGTCGCGGCGCAGGGGTTGGTCGGGGACGAACGGATCGATCAGATCCTGGAGATTTTGAAGAACCTTCCGGCCGAGATTTCGGCCGAGGAGCGGGCAGGTGCGGAGCAGATCCTCGCGAACCTTGCCCCGAGTGCCGGTCCGCGGCAGCTCGCTGAGGCCGAGGCGAATCTACTGGGCTTGCTGGATCCGGATGGCAAGGAACCGAAGGATCCTGAGCCGAAGGAGCCGCGCCGCGAGATCACGCTGGAGCGCCGGAAAGACGGGTTCTGGAAACTGACCGGCCTCCTCGATGACGAAACCGGGGCCCGCACCGCCGCTGCGCTGGAAGCGTATGCGAAGCCGCGGCCGGTGGATGAATTCGGGCAAGCGGACCTGCGGATGAAGTGCGAGCGCATGGGCGACGCCTGGGCCGAGCTCCTCGATTTGGCCATCGCCTGCCCGGACCAGCCGGGTACCAGCGGCTACCGGACCTTGGTGCATGTGACCATCGGACTTGAGGAGTTGAAGTCCGGTCTCGGCACTGCCTGCCTGGATTTTGTGGGGACGATGACTGCCCGGGAAGCCCGACTCGCGGCCTGCGACTGCCTGATGTTGCCGGTCGTGATGAGCGCTGCGGGTGAGCCCTTGGATCTGGGACGGCTACGACGGTTCGTCACCCCTGGCCAGCGCCGGGCGTTGAACGTCCGCGACGGGGGTTGTGCCTTCCCCGGGTGTCATCGGAAACCGAAGAACTGCCACGCTCATCATATCGAGCATTGGGCGGACGGGGGTCCGACGGATCTCCGGAACCTGGTGTTGCTCTGTAGCTTCCATCACCGGCTGATTCACCATGGTGATTGGGAAGTACGGATGGCGGCCGATGGGTTACCCGAGTTCATCCCACCCCAATACCGGGACCCGCTCCGACAACCCCGGCGTAACACCCTGCATCACGTCTGAACATCGAGGAGCCCGTCGGCGACGGGCCTCTCGTCATGCCCGGCGGTGGACCGTGTGGATTTTGGGACGTCAGATGTCCCAAAATCCACACAGTCCACCGACCGAGCAGGACCGAAGATCCACTCTTGAGCGAGTTCAGCGTCGAGCAGCCACGGCATCATGCCCAAGAACTCAGGCCTGATGCCGCCGCGCGAGCGCTTCCGAACCTTGGGCGAGCAGCGTGACGTCGGCGCCTACCAGGACGAACGAGGCACCGGCGTCGAGGTAGCGCTGCGCCTGCGCAGGGTCGAACGCGTTGACTCCCACTGGTTTTCCCACAGCGAGGACGGCCTCGAAGGTGCGCAAGACGGCCGCGGTGACATCGGGGTGTGTCTGCTTTCCGAGCAGACCCATCGAGGCGGCCAGATCGGACGGTCCGACGAACACCCCGTCGACGCCGTCGACAGCGGCGATCTCGGCGGCGGCCGCGACCCCCGCCGTCGACTCGATCTGGACGAACAGCGACGTGAACTCCTCGGCCTTCGCGAGGTAGTCCTCGACCCGGTTCCAGCGCGCGGACCGGGAGAGGGCGCTGCCGACACCGCGCACGCCTCGCGGCGGATAGCGGACGGCTCGCACGACGGCCTCCGCCTCCTGCGCGCTGTCGACCATGGGCACCAACAGGTTCTGCGCGCCCAGGTCGAGCAGCTGCTTCAGCGCGACCGGGTCGCCGGACGGAGCGCGCACCATCGGCGTGATCGGATAGGCGGCGATCGTCTGCAGCAACGACTGCACGGTTTCCAGACCGGCGGGGGAGTGCTCGGTGTCGACGAGCAGCCAGTCGAGCCCGGAACCCGCGCAGATCTCGGCGACCACCGGGCTGCCCGACGTGACCCACATGCCGATCCGGGGTTGTTCGGCCAGCTGATCCCGGAACGGCGGGTCTAGACGAAGCGACATGTGATCGCCCCCAGATCGCGGTAGTCGGCGGTCACGGTGTCACCGGGGTGTACCCACATCGGCCGGGTGAAGGACCCGGCCAGCACGATGTCGCCCGGATCGAGTTTGTCACCGTGCTGAGCGAGTTTGTTCGCCAGCCAGGCGACGCCGTTCGCCGGATGGTTCAGCACCGCGGCGGCGACACCGGATTCCTCGATGGTCTCGTTGCGGTACAGCAGCGCCGAAACCCAGCGCAGGTCGACGGCGTCCACGGCGACCGGGTTGCCGCCGTAGACCATCCCGCCCATGGCCGCGTTGTCGCTGATCGTGTCCACGATGGTCCGGCCCGCCATCTCGATGCGCGACGACAGGATCTCCAGCGCGGGCACGACGTACTCGGTCGCCCGCAGCACGTCGAACACCGTGGTGTCCGGTCCGGCGAGGGAATCACGGAGCACGAAGGCCAGCTCGACCTCGATGCGCACGTTCGAGAACCGGCTGTGTTCGATCACGGAACCGTTTTCGAACACCATGTCCGCGAAGATGGCGCCGTAGTCGGGTTCGGTGATCCCGGTCGCGGCCTGCATGACCTTCGAGGTGAGCCCGATCTTGCGGCCGACCGGACGGCGACCGGCCGCGATTCCCCGCCGCCGCCATTCGTTCTGCACGGCGTACGAGTCCTCGACGGTCATGCCCGGATAGCGCGCCGTCAGCAGCGGGATCGTCTCCCGTGCCTCCTCCGCGGCCGCCAGTTCGTCGGCGATCGCGGTGATCGTTTCCTGTTCGAGCATCTCCCCGCCTTATAGCTGGTTGCCGAGTTTGTACTCGCCCTGTTTCCAGGCCGGCAGTTCGCCTTCGTCGTCACCCTTGCGGGTGTAGGAGAAGCCGTCGGCGCCGATGGTGACCTCCAGCTCGCTGTCGTCGGTCCGCGCGACGACCGGCTGCGGTTTGCCGTCGAGATCGAGCACCAGCGAGGCGTCGGTGTACCAGGACGGGACCACCGGCGTGCCCCACCAGTCGCGGCGCTGGTTGTCGTGCACGTCCCAGGTGACGACCGGGTTGTCCGGGTCGCCGGTGTAGTAGTCCTGCGTGTAGATCTCGACACGGTGCCCGTCGGGGTCGCGCAGGTAGAGGTAGAACGCGTTCGACACGCCGTGCCTGCCGGGGCCGCGTTCGATGTGGTCCGACATCCGCAGCGAACCGAGTTTGTCGCAAATGGACAGGATGTTGTGCTTCTCGTGCGTGGCGAAGGCGACGTGGTGCATCCGAGGCCCGTCGCCGCCGGTCATCGCGGTGTCGTGCACGGTGGGCTTGCGGCGCATCCAGGCCGCGTAGGTGGTGCCCTGGTCGTCCTGGATGTCTTCGGTGACGCGGAAGTCGAGGTCTTCCATGTGCTTCACCGCGAGCGGGACATCCGGGGTGACCTGGTTGAAATGGTCGAGCCGCACCAGTGCGCCCGGAACGTGCAGGTCGTAGCGCCAGCTGAGTCTGTCGACGTGCTGGACGTCGTGGAAGAACTCGAGCGGGAAGCCGAGGGGGTCCTGCACCCGCACCGAGTCCCCGATGCCTTTGGTGAACCCGTTCTCGTTCCGCTCGACCCGGCAGCCCAGCTCCGTGTAGAACGCGACGGCCTTGTCCAGGTCCTCCGGCGACCGGACCCGGTACGAGAAGGCGGCGACCGCCGCGACCGGTCCCTGGCGCAGCACGAGGTTGTGGTGGATGAACTCGTCGATCGTGCGGAGACTGATCGTCGTCTCGTCCTCTTCGGTCACCGTCAGGCCGAGGACGTCGGCGTAGAACGCGCGCGAACGCGCCAGATCGGTGACGACGAGTTCCATGTACGCGCAGCGCAGGACGTCCGGGGGCGGCGATTTCGGGGTGGGGATCTGGTTCATGACAGCATCCTTTGTGGACGGGGGACCGGGTCAGCCCTTGCCGAAGGCGGGGTTGTGCACCTCGCCGAGATTGATGTGCACCGCCTGCTGGTCGGTGTAGAAGTCGATCGACCGGTAGCCGCCCTCGTGCCCCAGCCCGGACGCCTTCACCCCGCCGAAGGGTGTGCGCAGATCGCGGACGTTGTTCGAGTTGAGCCACACCATGCCCGCCTCGACGGACTGCGCGAAGTTGTGCGCCCGCTTGAGGTCGTTGGTCCAGACGTAGGCCGCGAGCCCGTACTTCGTGTTGTTCGCCAGCGCCAGTGCTTCGTCTTCACCGTCGAACGGCGTGATCGCGACGACCGGGCCGAAGATCTCCTCCTGGAAGATCCGGGCGTCGGGTTTGACGTCGGCGAACACCGTCGGCGCCACGTAGTTCCCGGTCGGGAAGCCGTCCGGGCGGCCGCCACCGGCGACCAGCCTGCCCTCGGTCTTCCCGATCTCGATGTACTTCATGACCTTGTCGTAGTGCTCGGGGTGCACCAGCGCGCCGACCTCGGTCGCCGGGTCGCTCGGGTCGCCCACCTTGACCCGCTTGGCCTGCGCGGCGTAGCGCTCGACGAACTCGTCGTAGATCGCGCGCTCGACCAGGATCCGGCTGCCCGCGGTGCAGCGCTCGCCGTTGAGCGAGAACACGCCGAAGATCGTCGCGTCGATCGCGGTCTCCAGATCGGCGTCGGCGAAGACGATGGCGGGCGACTTGCCGCCCAGTTCCATCGACAGTCCTTTGAGGAACGGCGCCGCGTTCCCGAAGATCAGGCTGCCGGTGCCGCTCTCACCGGTGAACGAGATCAGCGGGACGTCCGGGTGCTTCACGAGCGCGTCGCCGGCGTCCTCACCGAAGCCGTTGACGAGGTTGAAAACGCCCGACGGCAGCCCGGCCTCCTCGAAGATCTCCGCCCACAGCGACGCGGAAAGCGGGGTGAACTCCGCGGGCTTGAGCACGACGGTGTTGCCGGTCGCCAGCGCGGGCGCGAGTTTCCACGACTCCAGCATGAACGGCGTGTTCCACGGCGTGATCAGCCCGGCGACACCGATCGGCTTGCGGTTGACGTAGTTCACCTGGCGGCCGGGGACCTTGTAGGTGTCGTCGGCCTGCGCGACGATCAGGTCGGCGAAGAACCGGAAGTTCTCCGCTGCCCGGCGTGCCTGGCCCAGCGCCTGCGAAATCGGCAGGCCGGAGTCGAAACTCTCCAGCGCGGCCAGCCGCTTGTCCCGCGACTCGACGAGATCGGCGATGCGGTTCAGCACACGCGAGCGCTCGCGCGGCAGCAGCTTCGGCCAGGGCCCCTCGGTGAACGCCTTCCGCGCGGCGGCGACGGCGCGGTCGATATCGGCCTTCTTTCCCGCGGCGGCCTGGACGTAGACGTCGTTGGTCACCGGGTCGAGCACGTCGAAGACGGCGCCGTCGGCCGAATCGACGAGTTCGCCGCCGATGTAGTGCCGGATCCGCTCCGGGACACCGTCCGGGATCGGCCGGGGAGTCGTGCTGGTCAAGATTCCTCCTCAGTCAGCGCTTGGCGCGCTCTCGAGCGTCCAGAAAGGCCTGCATGGTGGCCCAGCGGTGATTGCGCGCGGCGAATTCGATGTCGAGCGGGTCGGCTTTCTCGGAGATAAGCCTGAGGATCTCTTCGTGTTCCTCGACCGACCGGTGCGCGCGGTCGGGGACGAACGCGAACGTGGAGTCGCGCAGCCCGGACAGCCGGGTCCAGCCCTGGTGCACGAGGTCGAGGATCTGCGGGTTGGGGCAGCATTCGAAGAGCAGCGAGTGGAACTGCTGGTTCAGCGCGGTGAACTCGTGCGCGTCGAAGTGGTCCAGCAGGGCGATCATGCGCTCGTTCACCCGCCGCGCCCGCGCGATGTTCTCTTCGGACAGCTGCGGCGCGGACAGTGCGGTGGCGACGCCTTCGACGACGCCGAGGGTCTGCATCGCGTGGACGTACTCGTTCTGGTCCACCATCGCCACGCGCGCGCCGACGTTGCGTTCGAAGGTCACCAGCCGTTCGGCTTCCAGTCGCCGGATCGCCTCGCGCACCGGGACGACGCTCATGTCGAGCGCGCCGGCGATCTCGGCGAGCACCAGCCGGTAGCCGGGTCCGTACTCGTGCCGGGCGATCCGCTCACGCAGCCACTCGTAGGCGAGTTCGGATTTGCTGGTCGTCTTCACTGCTTCTTCTGCCATGCCTCATACCTTTCCCGCCACAACGGGTTCAGCGGGAAGAGCCCCTCGATCGGGCGGCCCTGTCCGATCTGCTCGGCGATCCAGGAGTCTTCGTCCTCCTGGACCAGCGCCGCGTCGGCGATCTCTTCGGCCAGTGACGGCGGGATGACGACCACGCCGTCGTCGTCGCCGACGATGATGTCGCCGGGCAGCACGGTGGCCCCGCCGCAGGCGACCGCGACGTCGGTGTCCCACGGCACGTGCTTGCGGCCGAGGACCGCCGGATGCGGGCCCTGCGAGAACACCGGGAGCCCGGTCGCGGCGACGGCGTCGAAGTCGCGGACCCCGCCGTCGGTGATCACCCCGGCGGCGCCGAGGTAGCGCGCCCGCAACGCCAGGATGTCGCCGAGCGTTCCGGACCCCTTGTCACCACGTGCTTCGATCACGATCACCTCGCCGGCGCCGACCGAGTCGAAGAGGCGCTTCTGTGCGTTGTAGCCGCCGCCGTGGGATTTGAAGAGGTCCTCGCGGTTCGGGACGAAACGGAGCGTCCGTGCCGTGCCGACGACCTTCGAGCCGGGCAGGTTGGGGCGCACGCCGTCGATCGCGACGTTGTTCAGCCCGCGTTTGCGCAGCTGGGCGGACAAACCCGCGACGGGCGCGCGAAGGAGCTTGGCACGCAGTTCCTCGCTGAGCGCGGGAGAGTCCTCTTCGGCCGCTTCGGCGGGAGTTCCCCAAGCTTCGGCGCGCTGCTTGTCGTCGACCTCGGGCAGGCTGCCGATGTCCGAAAAGGACCGGATCCCCTGGGAAACCGTGGTGTGGAGCCGTCCGCTGCTGGCGGAGGTGCCGGGAACGTCCACTTCGACCACGACGACGTCGCCGGGGGAGACCACGGTCGATCCGGCCGGGGTCCCGGTGAGGATGACGTCGCCCGGTTCGAGCGTGAAGTGCTGGGAGAGATCGGAAACGAACTGCCGCAAGGGGAACAGCAGCCCGGCCGTGGTGTCCTCCTGCACCAGGTCGCCGTTCACCCAGGTGCGGACGCGCAGCGACGAAGGGTCGACGTCGCGCGCGTCGATGAGGCCGGGGCCGAGCGGGGTGTAGCCGTCGCCGCCCTTGGACCGGACGTTGGAGCCCTTGTCCGCGGTGCGCAGGTCGTAGAGGCCGAAGTCGTTCGCGGCGGTGATCGCGGCGACGTGGTCCCACGCCTGGTCCGGCTTGACCCATCGGGCCGCGGTGCCGATGACCAGCGCGATCTCGCCTTCGAAGGCCAGCAGTTCGGTCCCCGCCGGACGTTCGACCGTGCCGCCGGACGTGCCGATCGAACTCGACGGCTTGAAGAAGTACGACGGGTTCGCCGGACGCCGTCCGCGCTGCTCCGCGCGGGACGCGTAGCTGAGATGGACGGCGATGATCTTGCCCGGCCGGATGTCCAGCGGGCCGGACGCGCGGCCGGAAGGCGCTGGTGCCTCGTAAGTGCCCATGTTCCCCTGAATTCTCGACCCTTGCTTCGTATCTAATAACGTATATGATTCCGTGCCACAGTGGCAAGGCGGCCATCGAGTGGCCTTCGCCTCGCCCGGGATCCCTGCGGGCCGCCACTCGCGTCAGGCCTATGTCAAAGGAGTCAAGGTGTCGAATCCAACGCAGGATGAGCGCACGCCCGGCCGGACCGCCCCACCGTCCTCCGACCGGCGCCGGGTCGCCTTCGCGACCGTCGTCGGTACCACCGTCGAGTGGTACGACTTCTTCGTTTACGCGTCCGCGGCCGGTCTCGTCTTCGGCAAGCTGTTCTTCTCCGGCCTCGGGGCGAACAGCACACTCGTTTCCTTCGCCACGGTGGGCGTGAGCTTCCTGTTCCGCCCGCTCGGCGCGTTCCTCGCCGGGCACTTCGGCGACAAGTACGGCCGCCGCGTGGTCCTGGTGCTCACCCTGATCCTGATGGGCGCCGCGACCACGCTGATCGGCGTGCTCCCGACGTTCGACCAGATCGGTGTCCTCGCGCCGGTACTGCTGATCCTGCTGCGGATCCTGCAGGGGGTTTCGGCGGGCGGGGAATGGGGCGGCGCCGTCCTGATGGCCGTCGAGCACGCGCCGTCCAAGCGGCGGGGACTCTTCGGCGCCTCACCGCAGATCGGTGTCCCGCTCGGCCTGCTGCTGGCTTCCGGTGTGCTGGCGCTGACCAGCCTGCTCGTCCCCGGACAGGCGTTCCTCGACTGGGGCTGGCGGATCCCGTTCCTGCTCAGTGTCGGGCTGATCCTGGTCGGCCACTACGTGCGGCGCCGGGTCGAGGAGAGCCCGGTCTTCCGTGAGATCGCCGAACGCCGTGAGCAGACCCGGACCCCGATCATCCAGCTGTTCCGCAAGCACGCCGTGCTCGTCGTGGTGGCCGCGCTGGTGTTCGCGGGCAACAACGCCGTCGGCTACATGACCACCGGCGGCTACATCCAGAACTATGCGACCAACCCGAAGGGGCCGATCGGGCTCGACCGCGGCCCGGTGCTGTGGGCGGTGACCGCGTCCGCGGCGACCTGGCTGATCTCGACGTGGGCGGCGGGCGCGGTATCCGACCGGATCGGCAGGCGGCGCACCTACGTCGTCGGCTGGATCGCGCAACTCGCCGGCATCGCGGTGCTCTTCCCCTTGGTGGACACCGGGAACATCGTGTTGCTGGCGCTGGGCCTGATCATTCTCAGTGTCGGGCTCGGATTCACCTACGGCCAGCAGGCGGCGTTCTACGCGGAGCTGTTCCCCGCGTCCATCCGGTTCTCCGGCGTTTCGATCTCGTACGCGCTGGGCGCGATCCTCGGTGGTGCGTTCGCGCCGACGATCGCCACCGCGCTGGTCGACGCGACCGGAACTTCGGTGTCCGTCGCCGTCTACCTGGGCGGGATGACCGTCATCGGCCTCATCGCCACGTTGCTGTTGCGGGACCGGTCGGGTATCCCGCTCGGGCCCGACCACGAAGCCGAGCAAGCGGTGAGCCCGCTGCGCTTCTCGAAGTGATCCCGCCGTCCGTGACGCTCACCCGCCGAGAGCGTCACGGACGGCCTTCGCCGCCGCCTTGAGCCGCTCCGCGAGCTCGGCGGGGGTTCGCGTGCTGGACAGATAGACGACCGCGAGAGCTGCCGGTGCCTGCCCGCGCACGGGGAGCGGCACGGCCACCGAGCTGAGGTTCTCGATCACCTCGCCGTGGCTGTCCGCGTAGCCGCGTTCGGCCACTTCCCGGACGTCCTCCGGCCAGTCCTCTTCCGGAAGCTGGGAAAGAATCGCGCGGCCGGGGGCGCCCGCGGTGAACGGATGCCTGGACCCCGGGCGCTGCGCGACGGACGCGACGGCGTGCCGGGGTTCCACGCTGACCAGGGTCACGCATTCCTCGCGGTCCATCACCGCCACGAAACACGTCATGCCGAGTTCGTTCGCGACCGCGGTCAGTTCGGGCAGTGCCGCGGCCTGCAGATCGTGTTTGATCCCCGCGGCCAGTGCGGCCAACCGTGCGCCGAGTTCGTATTTCCCGGCGGGTTCCCGCGTGAGGAGCCCGTGCTCTTCGAGGGTGCGGATCAGCCGGTACGCGATCGACCGGTGCACGCCGAGCCGTTCGGCGATCCGGTCGACGCTGAGAGGTTCTTGGGCGTCGGCAAGGACTTCGAGGACACGGATGCCGCGGCTGAGCGTCTGGGACGTGCTCGCGGTCTTGCGGGAGTCCGAAACCATCGTATACGATCCATTTCGATAGTTGAACTGGCTGTTCGATTATAGAACAGGAATCGACGATGATGTCACGCGAAACCAGTTTTCCGCCGGGTTCGAGCCTCTATCGGCCACCCGCGCAGTACTTCCGAGGCTGCCTGGGCCGGTTCGCGACGGGTGTCGCGGTGGTGACCTTCGACGCCGCGACGAAACGGCACGGCCTGACGGTGAACTCCTTCACCGCGGTCTCGATGGATCCGCCGCTCGTGCTCGTCTCGATCCAGCGCACGGTCAAGAGTCACGATCTGCTGGCGGGCTGCCCGTTCGCGGTCAACGTCCTCGGCGCCGAACAGGAGGCGCTCGCGATGAACTTCGCCGGCCGTCCGACCCCGGAAGGCGCGCCGACGTGGGTCGAGGGCGGGCATGCGCCAAGGCTCGGCGGTGTCCTGAGCTGGTTCGATTGCACGCCGTGGGCCGCCTACGACGGCGGCGACCACACCCTGTTCCTCGGTGAGGTGCGGGAGTTCGACTACCGCGCCGGTGACGCGCTCGGCTTCGTCGACGGACGGTTCTCGACGATCCACGAATCCGCGCAAGGTCACGAATCCCTGTTCTGACAACGACGTCCACCCGAGAAGGAGCACGACATGGGAGCCCGTACCGGACAGCAGTACCTCGACAAGCTCAACGCGATGACACCGGAGCTGTACGTCGACGGCGAGAAGGTGACCTCGAAGGTCGCCGAGCATCCGGCGTTCCGCAACAACGCGTTGACCTACGCGAAGCTGTTCGACCTCCAGCACGACCCGGCGCACCGTGACGTCCTGACCTACGAATCGCCGACCACGGGGGAGCGGGTCGGTACGTCGTTCCTGGTGCCGCGCAGCGAGGAGGACCTCAAACGCCGCCGCGCCGCCTTCTCCGTATGGGCCGAATACTCCAACGGTTTCCTGGGGCGCACCGGCGACTACATGAACTCGTCGCTCACCGCTCTCTCGACCGCGAAGAAGTTCTTCTCGCAGGCCGATCCCGTCTACGGCGAGCGCATCGAGAAGTACTACGAGATGGCGCGCGAGAACGATCTGCTCGCGACGCACACCCTGATTCCGCCGCAGGTCAACCGTTCGGTGTCCGGCAGTCAGCAGGGCGGTGGCAACCTGTCGGCGAAGGTGGTCGAGGAACGGGAGGACGGCATCGTCATCCGCGGCGCCCGCATGCTCGCCACGATCGCGCCGATCGCCGACGAACTCCTGGTCTTCCCGTCGACCGTCCTGCGCGGCACCCCCGAGGACGCCCCGTATTCCTACGCTTTCGCGGTCCCGAACGACGCGCCCGGCCTGAAGTACTTCTGCCGCGCCGGGCTCGACCACGGCCGTTCGCATTTCGACGAACCGCTCGCCTCCCGGTTCGAGGAGATGGACGCGGTCGTGGTGTTCGACGACGTCTTCGTCCCGAACGAGCGGGTCTTCCTGCTGGGGCATCCGGAACTGTGCAACGCCTGGTACTCCGAGACCGGCGCCGGCGCGCTGATGACCCACCAGGTAGTCACCCGCACACTGGCCAAGACCGAGTTCTACCTCGGGCTCGCGAGCGAGATCGCCGCCGCGATCGGGATCGGCGGTTTCCAGCACATCCAGCAGGACCTGTCCGAGCTGATCTCCTACGTCGAGATCGAGAAGGCCGTGCTGCGCGCGGCGGAGGCCGACGGCAAGCTCAGCGAGGACGGTGTTTTCCTGCCCAAGTGGGAAGTCCTGAACGCCGCCAGGAACTGGTATCCCACGAAGGTCTCGCCGCGGCTGACCGAGATCATCCGCAAGTTCTCCGCCTCCGGCCTCATGGCCTTGCCGGGCGAAGCGGATTTCGACGCGGAGGGCCGTCCCGACATCGACACCTACCTCCAGTCGGCCACCCTGCCGGCCAAAGACCGTGCGCGACTGTTCAAGCTGGCGTTCGACGCGTCGGTCTCGGGCTTCGCCGGACGGGAGTCGCTGTACGAGTACTTCTTCTTCGGCGACCCGGTGCGGATGGCGGGAGCTCAGGTGAACGCGTATCCGAGGGAGGCGCTGCAGGAACGAGTCCGGGAACTCTTGTCGCGCGAAGGCCGGTGAGTGCGGATTTCGCCGAAATCACCGTGAATTCGAACGGATAGCGACAGTCGGAAAGCGTCCGTCATCCATCGGGTGACGGACGTTTTTTCACGTCGTGCGGCAGGCGAGTATGTATCGGCCATGATGTGTCCTGCTTTTGTCCAAATTCTTGTCATCACGAATCCGTGAGCGGGTTACGACGTTCGAGTTAATCTCCGCATTGACCGTTCAAGTCCGCCATGACCGTGCGCAAAAATCCAGGTGCTCTGCTCGGCGAAGGCCAGGACGAAGCGAGGCGGCAGGGGGAGACATGATCGAAACCATGCAGTGCGCGGGTGCGGACTTCTGCGAAGAGCTTTCAGGTTCAGGTGACACTTCCTTCGCCCGTTTCTACGAAGGTGGCCCACCGTCCCGGCTAATACATTCAACAGAAAACTTGACGTTGCTGGCCGACATGTCGCCGCTCGTGCTCGGACATCTCCTGCTCCTGCCGTCGAATCATCACTTGTCGTTCGCCCAGGTGCTTTCCCGCCATCAGGAGGAGGTATGCGGCCTTGTCGACGACTTCACGCCGCTGTACCGGGAGACCTTCGGCGAGCCGCTGATCCTCGAACACGGTTCGAGTGCCGGACAGGAGAGCCACGCGTGCATCACGCACGCGCATCTGCACTTTCTCCCCGTCGACGGTGACGCCGTGGACGATCTCCTGATCGCGGACGGCCTGGTCTATCGGGATCTGGATTCACTCGGGGAACTCGCGCTCGGGCCCTGGTCGTCGTCGGCCTATTTCCTTCGTGTGTACCGGGAGAAAGTCCGGGTATACCTGCCGACCGGAGCGCAGAAAAGGCAGTATCTTCGCTCGATCGTCGGGACCGTGCTGGCGATCGAAGACCCGGAATGGGACTACGCGGTGGTGATGCGGAAAAGGGATCTTCGCGAGACCGTGCGAATGGTGGATTACTGGCCGGCAAAACTGAGTGGCGACGTCACGGCCGCCGAGCTGGAGCTGTCCTGTGGTGAGTGAGAAATTCTCGGACGAACCGACGAGACTGGCCAGGACGATAGTGCCGTTGTTCGCCCGGCAGGCGGGCGAGTTCGTCCCGGTTTCGTCGCCGGACGGCGGCCGGGTGGAATTGATCGCGGGAGCCGACGCGCAAGACGACTGCGCGGTCTTCCGGCTGGCCGGGGAGCACGACCTCGTGGTGGGCACCGATTACGTCCGCGGTCCCAAGTTCAGGCTCTACGAGATGGGACATCTGGACGAATACGACCTGGGGTACTACCTGGTCGCCGCGAATCTGAGCGACATCGCGGCGATGGGCGCGAAGCCGATCGGGCTGCTTTCCGTCGTGCGATATCCGGCCGAAATGGACGACGCGCTGTTCGGTCTCGTCATGCGCGGCATCCGGGACGCGTGCGCCGCCTTCGGCTGCCTCAACGTGGGCGGTGACATCGGCGGCGCGGAACGCCTGATCCTCTCGGCGTCGGCTCTGGGCGTGTGCCCGGCAGGCGGGGCGCTGCTGCGGTCGGGCGCGCGACCCGGCGACGTCGTATGCCTCACGGCGCCGACCGGACCCGCCGGAGCGGCGATGGCGTACCTGCGTTCCGGTGCCCCGGACCTGGTCATCGACAGCCTGCTGCCATCACTGCTCGCCGCCTGGAAACGACCGGTGGCCAGGGTGGACGAGGGACTCGCGCTCGGCGCCAGCGGGGTGGTCACGAGCTGTCAGGACACCTCGGACGGGCTGAAGGCCGCTTTGCTGAGCATCGCCGAGTCGAGTGGTGTCGGTATCGACGTCGACGAGCGGTCCATCCCCGTCCCCAAGGCGGTGTCCGCCGTGGCCGCACATGTGGATGTGGAGCCGTTGAGCCTGGTCATGGGCGACTCTGTCGACTTCGAACTCGTCTTCACCGTGCCATCCGCCCAGGTGGACGAACTCGCCGAAGCGGTGAGCTTCCACCGGATCGGCGTGGTCACCGAGAAGCGCGAGGTGGTCTTGACCGGAAAAGACGGCGAGCGGGCGGACCTGCCAGGCGAGGCGTGGCGGCACCAGCGTGCCGGAAAGGCATGAGCCGGAAAGCGGCCAAGATCGCGGACAAGGCGATTCTGCTTTCGGCGACACTCTTCCTGGCGGGCAAGGCGTACAACGTACCGGCGAAGGCCTTCTGGGACGGCCTCCTGAACGACCGCTCGTACCTGCTGCTCGTCGCTCTTGTCACGGCCGGGGTTTTCGGCGCTTTCGCACCGTTCGAAAGCTGGCAACGACGTGCCTTCGTGGACCGGAACGTGATGATGCGCCGTCGTGTGCTGTCCACGTTCGGCAGATTGCTCGAGATCAGCGCGAAGATCGATCCGCCGCTGAACACCGGCGACCTGGCACTCCACGTGTGGCGGAAGACGCGCACGGTGAGGCATCCGATCCATGGTGTGCTGAAGCGACTCTCCTCCTATCGGATGTCATCCTTTCCGGCGACGCGGAGTTTCGCCCCGGTGCGGGGTATCGGCGCGGTGGGACTGTGCTGGTTGCACGATCGCGAAGTGACGTTCGATGTCGCGCCGTTGGCTGCTCGCCTCACCGACGAGGCGAAATTCGACGATCACGTGGCACGGTGCGGTCGGGAATCGGTGATGAACCTGAAATGGGAGGAGTTCCAGGCCCTCAAACATCGGACGGCGCTGTTCGTCACACCGATCAGAAGCGGGCGCAACAAGTTCGTCGGCTGCGTGAGCGTCGATGCCGGCCGCGGCTACGAGGTGCTCGACCGTCGGGAACTGCTGGAGGAGATGACCAATCTGGGGATGGCCATCGGTCGCGAGGACTTCGAATGCACCTGAACGACGCTGAGTTGCGCGCCTTGGTGTCGAGTACTCGTCGAGCCTACGACGAGAGTGCCGGGGCCTACGTCCGGACTACCGGCACGCTAGACCTGTTTCCCGGTCTTGACCACGAGCTGGACCGTTTCTTCGATGCCTTGCCCGGAAGTTCGGTGCTGGACCTCGGCTGTGGTTCGGGCCGGGACGCCGAATATCTGATCGGACGCGGCGCGACCGTGGTGGCGGGAGACCTCAGTGAGGAGTTGCTCCGGCACACACGATGTCGTTGCGCGGTGGCCGGTGCGGTGCTCTGCGATCTCTTGACCTTACCGCTGGCCGGTGGGGTGTTCGATGGCGTTTGGGCGTGTGCCAGTGTCCTGCACTTGCCGAGCGAGACGCATCCACATGTCTTCTCCGAGATCCATCGAGTGCTCACGCCCGGCGGTGTCACGGCGATCAGCCTCAAGGAAGGGGATGGCGAGGGGTGGGCGCGAAGCGACCGAATGCCGTCGCCGCGATGGTTCTCGTTGCGCAGGCCCGAAGCGGTGGTGGATGAACTGGCCGCCGCAGGCTTCGTCTCGGCCCAGGTGTCGCCGAGCGGGCGCGGCAGCTGGTTCGTGGTGGAGGCGCGGAAGGGTTGCCAGGCCGTGTCCTAGCCGAGCCATTCGTCGGGATTGGTCCCCGGCAGGACATGCCGGATACCGCCTCGCGGGTCCGCCACGTCGCCTTCGTAACGGGGGATCAGGTGGATATGCAGGTGGTCGATCGTCCTGCCCGCCGCTTGCCCTTCGTTCACGCCGATGGTGTAGCCGTCCGGCTGGAACTGGTCTTGGATCCGGCGCCATGCTCGCTTGATCAGCGCATAGACTTCGGCGTGCTCGCTCGCCGTGAGCGAGAAGTAGGACTCCACATGTCTTTTCGGGACGACCTCGACATGCCCCTTGGCGGCTGGGAAGTTGTCCCACCGGACATAGATCTCGTTTCCCTTGAACAGAAGGTCATTCACCGAAGCGTCGTCGAAATGACAGAAGAGGCAATCGGCGGTCACCGGTTCGGCTTCGTTTTCCTTCGCCATCGCCGGTTTCATAACCGATACTCCTCGTCATTGATCGATCACTTGAAGTCATACCCATGGTCAACTTAGCTTCGTCGCAGACAAAGCAGAAGCGTACTCGCACTAACGGTTGATATCTAAACCTCTGTCGCGACACGCCGAGGTCATCAGCCGCAGTACCTGCTCGACGGTGAGCTCGGTGGTGTCGATTCTGATGGCGTCCTCGGCGGGGACCAACGGCGACGTCGTCCGGGACATGTCGGCCTCGTCCCGGCGGATCACGTCGTCGAGAACGTGTTCGTAGGACGCCGCCCGCTCTTGCCGTACTCGCCGCATCGCGCGGACTTCGGGCTTGGCGGTCAAGTAGAACTTCACGGTCGCGGCGGGAAAAATGGTGGTGCCGATGTCCCGGCCTTCGATGACGCACCGCGGCTGTGCTCCGGCCCAAAGCCTGATGAGGCTGGTGACCCGCCGGCGCACCTCCGCGATCTTGGCGACGGCCGAAACGGCGACATTGACCCGGGTCGCGCGCAGGTTGTCCGGGGCGTAGCGCTCGGAAGTCAACAGGTTCGCGGAACGGCTCGCCGTGATCAATTCGTCGCAGAGCCTGGTGACTTTCGTGGCGTTGTCGACCGGAATGCAACGCTGAAGTGCTTCGAAGGCGATGATGCGATAAGTTCTGCCGCTTTCCAGATAGCGCAGGTCGAACGATTTCGACAGTGCCAGACAGGTGGTGGTCTTGCCCGCCGCCGCCGGGCCGTCCACCGCCACGACGGTGCCGAGACCTTGTTCGGGCATGATTTTCCTTGCTGGTGCACGATGGGTGAAGCCGGACTGTGGGGAAGCAGGGCGCAGACGCTACCACGGTGGAAGCGCGTCGTGGGGTGCGTGTGCGATTGGCCTCGGAGCAGCGAAGATGGCCAGAATCCAGTTCTGGCAATGGTTTGCGGACCTCGGAGGGGGGTGAGCGTGGTCGATTCGGCCACGCTCCGACGCGGCCTCTCACTCGTCCAGGGTATGGCAGGTGCACCGGTTTGTGTTTGGAGTACGCGGAAAACCTGGTGTGGCGGTGGAGATTCCTTTTCGTGCGTGCAAGTTTCATCCGAATTTCGCACCTTCGGGTGCGCGTGCGGTCCAGACCAGTTCGCGGTTATCGTGAACCGCTTCGCATCGCGTTTTCGGCCGGTTGTTCGTCGAAGGGTGAAATTCTTGACGAGAATCTGTAACGAAGGCCACGGAGGCGACGTCGGCAAGGGTGACCACCCTTCCCGGGCTCGCGTGCGCAAGCGCGCCGGGTCTGGTCGCTCCGCGGGGGGCGAGACACGCCCGGGATCCTGCGAACTTGATTCATTCCAGAAAATGGGCCAGACTGCGGCCGTGCCCACGACCCAGGAGTTCGAGCGGATGCTGCGCGGGGCCTCCCTGCGCGTGACGCGTCCCAGGGTGGCCGTGCTGACAGCCGTACGCGACCACCCGCACGCCGACACCGACTCGATCATCGGTGCCGTGCGTTCAGAGCTCGGCGAGGTCTCTCACCAGGCCATTTACGACGTGTTGCGGGCACTGACCGCCGCGGGTCTCGTACGGCGGATCCAGCCGTCGGGGTCCGTGGCACGCTACGAGTCCCGAGTCGGGGACAACCACCACCACGTCGTGTGCCGAACCTGTGGTGCCATCGCCGACGTCGACTGCGCCGTCGGTCCCGCACCCTGTTTGACCGCGTCGAACGACCAAGGCTTCGTGATCGAAGAGGCCGAGGTCATCTACTGGGGCCGGTGTCCCGACTGTTCGATCGAACCCCGTTCCTGAGCCCTGCAGTTCTGATTCCCGGAAGGATTCCCGTGTCTGACAGCCCGGACGCCGTCGTCGGCGAAATGAACGAAGAGAGCGCGGGCGGCTGCCCCGTCTCGTCGGGCCGCCGCAACCACCCCACCGAAGGCGCGGGCAACCGCGACTGGTGGCCGAACCAGCTCAACCTGAAGATCCTCCGGAAGCACTCCGCCGCTTCCGATCCGATGGACGCCGGGTTCGATTACGCCGCCGAGTTCAAGACCCTCGACCTCACCGAGCTCGCGAAGGACGTCGACGCCGTCCTCACGACTTCGCAGGACTGGTGGCCCGCGGACTTCGGCCACTACGGCGGCTTCATGATCCGCATGGCGTGGCACAGCGCCGGTACCTACCGGATCGAGGACGGCCGCGGTGGCGCGGGCGCGGGCATGCAGCGCTTCGCCCCGCTGAACAGCTGGCCGGACAACGGCAACCTCGACAAGGCCCGCCGCCTGCTCTGGCCGGTCAAGAAGAAGTACGGCCGCAAGATCTCGTGGGCCGACCTGATGATCTTCACCGGCAACCGCGCGCTGGAGACCATGGGCTTCAAGACCTTCGGCTTCGCCGGTGGCCGCGCCGACGTCTGGGAGCCGGACGAGGACGTGTACTGGGGTCCCGAGCGCACGTGGCTCGGCGACGAACGCTACAGCGGTGACCGCCAGCTCGAAGGCCCGCTGGCCGCCGTGCAGATGGGTCTCATCTACGTGAACCCGGAAGGCCCGAACGGCAACCCGGACCCGCTGGCCGCGGCCCGCGACATCCGCGAGACCTTCGGCCGGATGGCGATGAACGACGAGGAGACCGTCGCGCTGATCGCCGGCGGCCACAGCTTCGGCAAGACCCACGGCGCGGCCGACCCGGACAAGTACGTCGGCCCCGAGCCCGAGGGCGCTTCGATCGAGGAGCAGGGCCTTGGCTGGAAGAACAGCTTCGGCAGCGGCAAGGGGCGCGACGCGATCACCAGTGGCCTCGAGGTCACCTGGACGCCGACCCCAACCCAGTGGAGCAACTGGTTCTTCCACAACCTCTTCGAGTACGAGTGGGAGCTGACCAAGAGCCCGGCGGGCGCCCACCAGTGGACGCCGAAGGACGGCAAGGCGAAGAACACCGTGCCGGACCCCGAGGACGGCAAGCTCAACCGCGCGCCCGGCATGCTCACCACCGACCTGGCGCTGCGTTTCGACCCGGTCTACGAGCAGATCTCGCGCCGGTTCTACGAGAACCCGGAGCAGTTCGAGGACGCCTTCGCCCGCGCCTGGTTCAAGCTGACCCACCGCGACATGGGCCCCATCCAGCGCTACCTCGGCCCGCTGGTGCCGCAGGAGACGCTGATCTGGCAGGACCCGGTGCCCGCCGTCGACCACGAGCTGATCGACGACGCGGACATCGCCTCCCTCAAGGAGAAGCTGCTCGCTTCGGGCCTGTCGGTCTCGCAGCTGGTCTCCACCGCGTGGGCGTCGGCCTCGACCTTCCGCGGCAGCGACAAGCGCGGTGGCGCGAACGGTGCCCGCATCCGCCTCGAGCCGCAGCGTGACTGGGAGGTCAACGACCCGCAGACGCTGTCTCAGGTGCTGCGGACCCTCGAAGGTGTCCAGGAGGCGTTCAACAGCGCCCAGACCGGCGGCAAGAAGGTCTCGCTCGCCGACCTGATCGTGCTCGGTGGCGTGGCCGCCGTCGAGCAGGCCGCCAAGGACGGTGGCCACGAGGTCACCGTGCCGTTCACGCCGGGCCGCACCGACGCGACCGCGGAGCAGACCGACGTCGAGTCGTTCGCGCCGCTGGAGCCGACCGTGGACGGGTTCCGCAACTACCGCGGCAAGGGACACCGGCTTCCGACGGAGTACCTGCTCATCGACCGCGCGAACCTGCTGAACCTGACCGCGCCCGAGCTGACCGTCCTCGTCGGCGGCCTGCGTGTCCTCGGCGCCAACGCCCAGCAGTCCCAGCACGGCGTGTTCACCGAGAAGCCGGGGTCGCTGACCAACGACTTCTTCGCGAACCTGCTCGACATGGGCGTGCAGTGGACCGCCACGTCCGCCGACGCGGAGGTCTTCGAAGGCCGCGACTCCGCGACCGGCGAGGTGAAGTGGACCGGTACGCGTGCCGACCTCGTGTTCGGATCGAACTCCGAGCTTCGTGCGGTGGCTGAGGTCTACGCCAGCGACGACGCCAAGGAGAAGTTCGTCCGCGACTTCGTGGCGGCGTGGGACAAGGTCATGAACCTCGACCGCTACGACGTGGCGTGAGCCAGGTCTGAACGTCCGGGTCCGTCGCTTCCGCGGCGGGCCCGGACGCCGGGGCTGAAGGCCCCATTCGTCGCATCAGACTCAGCGAAGTGAGCCTTCAGTCCACTGTCGGATATGGGGTCGTGCGTGGCGGTCCGGGGTTCAGGGTCACGGTGTCTCAGGTACCCGTTGCCGGGCGGTGTCGCGTGACTGGATGGACGACACACGTGACTGGATGGACGACACGGGGCGGGGACCCGGCTGATCACGTGTGTCGTCCGTCTGATCACACGGGGCGTCCATCCAGTCACGCGAAACACCATCGGCCCTCCGCACGCACCAGCCAGACCGGCAACCGAGACCCACCCGGGCCCGTCGCTTCCGCGGCGGGCCCGGACGTTTTCACACGTTGCCGGACGCCAGCAGGGTCAGCAGTTCGGCGTGCCCGGCCTGGGTGATCAGGCTGGCGGCGTCGAAGTAGATGCGCTCGTTGGTGATCCTGTCCTCGTCGAAGAAGAACACCGCGATGATCGGCACCCGGAACGCCTTGCCGGTCGGCGGACGGCCGTAGAACTCGCCGAGGTTGGTGCCGAGCAGGTCGAACTCGACGATGACCGACTCGTCGGCGAAGTGGTACCGGACGTTGTCGTGCCGCTGGTCCGGGAAGGCCGTGCGGGTCATGCGGTAGTACGCCATGACCTCTTCGTCGCCGTCGAAGATCTGCCCGGTCGCCATGATCTCGTAGTGCGGATGACCGTTGAAGGTGCCCAGCGTGCGGTCGAACTCGTGGGCCACCTCGGTGTCCATATGCTCTTCGATGATCTTGTGGCGGCGGTCGCGCAGGTCTTCGCTGATCACTGGTCCTCCGGGGCATTCCTGGTCGCGACCCGGAGCCTACCTCCCGCGGCCTCGTCGTCGGTGCCGTAGAGCAGGCTGCCGCACGAGCGCGAAAGGCAGGTCAGCGCCTCGATCTTGTGGCCGGGGAAGTCGCCGATCCGCACCGGGACGGGGGAGAGCGCGATCGAACCGTCGGAGCGGAGCACGCCCGCCTCGTAGACAGCCGAGTCGAACGGGCCTTCGTCGCCGGGGTCCGACGCGGCCGAGACCAGGACGCGGTCGTCCGCGGTGATCTCGACGTCCGAGGTGTGCCGGACATTCGTGGCCGGATACGGGACCCGGAACGGGATCGACTTCGGCTTCTTGAAGGACAGCTTCGAGACCGAGAACTCCGCGGAGTACAGCGTGGCGGGCCGGGCGTCCTGACCGCGGTCCGCCCAGACCGCGAACAATCGGTCATTCACCTTTTTCAGCGCGAAACCCTCGTAGTTGTCTTCCGGGTCGCCTTTCGGCACCCGGAAAGTGCCGAGCACGTTCAGGTTCCGGTCCTTCAGCTCGAAGTGAAAGCCCTTGCCGTCGCTGGCCAGTGCGATGAATTCGCCGGTCTTTCCCGGCACCGGTTCGGCTGCTTCCAGATCGACCGGGAGCTCTCCCGGCCAGTCGATCGTGTCCACCTTGGACACCTTGCCGTGCTCGAGCCGGACCCGCACCGCCCGGTTCTCGCCGGGCTTCTTGTTGTCCCGCAGGACGAGCGCGTCGATCCGGCCGTCGTCCCGGTCGAGCACGGCGATGCCGCTGGCGCCGGAGGTCATGCCGGTGCCGATGGATTCCCAGCCGTCGCCGGCGAGTGCGGCGGACGGCAGGAGCATGGGAAGGGCCAGGGCCGGAAGAATCGCGAGGGAGGCGAATTTCATGCTGGGCCGCCTCAGCCGCAGGAAAGGGTGCCGGCGCGGAGCGCGTGACCGCCGTCGTTCCCGTCGTCGGCCCAGACGACCTGCTTGGTCCCGGAGGCGCACGTGGCCGAAATCGCGAAGCCTTCGTTGTTGTAGTCCGGCATTCCGCTCGGCCGGTCGTGGGTGGCCGTGACGGCGAACTTGCCCTGCGCGTCGACGGCGAGCGTCGCCGAGTCGCCGCCGCAGGTGTCGTCGCAGACCGCCCACAGCTTGCCGGTGGAAGCCTCGTACTCGAGTTCCATGATCGAGCCGAGCCCGCTCGCGAAACTTGCCACCCGGGTGTACTTCCCGCCCGCCTGGTCGAGCGCGTAGGCGTAGATCATCCCGTTGCTTTCGAGGCCGACGAGATAGAGACCGGTCCCGTGGCCTGGGTAGCTGCCCGGGTTGTACGGCGCCTTCGTGCGCTGATCGACGAACCCCTTGGCGGTGAGGGCGCTGTCCGGGATCCAGGAGACCGCTTCGAGACCGTCGTTGGCCGACACCTTCGGCAGGTCCGCCGTCAGATCCCATTCGGCCTTCGCCGTGAGGGTCTTGGCCGTGCCGGAGACGTCGTACCGGAGCACCTTGAGCGCGCTCGTCTTGCTGTTGTCGCCATCGCGTTCGGTAGCCGCGACCACGCCGTCCGGGGTGGCGACGACGGCTTCGGCGTCGGGGTCGCCCTTGCCGCCGCGGTAGCGCAGCTGCTTGCCCGACGACCAGCCGTTGGCGGTGTCCGGCTGCCACTTCGCGCCGTTGCGCACGAGGCGGTACAGCGTGCCGGGGCCGTTCTTGACCGCCCAGAGGACGTCCGGGCCGCCGAACGACAGGCCGCTCATGTTGCCGCCGAGGACGTTCGAACCGTCGGCGTTCGTGACGGCGGAACCGCCCGGCCACGGGCTGTTCGCCGTCGTGCTCGCGGTGGCGGTGGTGGCGGGCAGGACCAGCAGGGCCGTGGCGATGGTGGCCATGGCGGCGGGCCGGATCCTGCGAGGTGATCGAGGCATTCGCGCTCCTTCGGGCGGACGAAGTGGGTCGCGGCGTGTCGTCACAAGTTAAGTAAGTTTCCTTACGAACACAAGATCTCGCCAAGTTCTCACCGAATCAAGCAACGCTGGGTTTACAAAAGATGGCCTCTTGTCAAACCGGGTGTACATCACCTATGGTTTTGTAAACCCAGCCAATGGAGGAGGGTGCGATGAGCGAGATGACGGGCACGATCCCGGCGGGCTCGACCGAACGCTGGACCGACAGCAAGCGATATCTGTGGCTGATCGGCCTGGTGGTGCCTTCGCTCGCGTTCCTGGCCATCGGACTGCACGCGGCCACCGGCTGGGGAGTGTGGTTCTGGATCGGGCCGATCGTGATCCTGATGATCGTGCCGCTGATCGACCTGGTGGCCGGGCTGGACCGCAGCAATCCGCCGGACGACGTGATCGAACGGCTGGAGCGGGATCGCTACTACCGGTGGATCACCTTCGCGTTCCTGCCCATCCAGTACGCGGGTTTCGTGGTCGCGTTCTGGCTGATCGCCCGCGGTGACCTGTCCGTCGTGGACAAGGTCGGCCTGGCGATCTCGATCGGCTGTATCGGCGGGATCGGTATCAACACCGCGCACGAACTCGGGCACAAGAAGGAGAGCCACGAGCGTTGGCTGTCGAAGATCGCGCTGGCGCAGAGCTTCTACGGCCACTTCTACATCGAGCACAACCGCGGCCACCACGTCCGGGTGGCCACTCCCGAGGACCCGGCCAGCAGCCGGGTGGGGGAGAGCTTCTACCGGTTCTGGCCGCGCACCGTGTTCGGCTCGCTGAAATCCGCGTGGGGGCTGGAGCGCAAGCGCTACGCCCGGCGCGACCGGCATCCCTTCCGGATCGGCAACGACGTGCTCAACGCCTGGCTGATGTCGGCGGTGCTGTGGGCGGCGATGGCCGTGTGGCTGGGGCCGGGGATCCTGCCGTACCTGGTGATCCAGGCGGTGATCGGGTTCTCGCTGCTGGAGGTCGTGAACTACATGGAGCACTACGGCATGCGGCGGCAGATGGTCGGCCCGCCGAACCGCCGCCGGTACGAACGCGTGGACCCCAGCCACAGCTGGAACTCCAACAACATCGCCACCAACGTGCTGCTCTACCACCTGCAGCGGCACAGTGATCACCACGCCAACCCGACTCGCCGCTACCAGACGCTGCGTGATTTCGCGGAATCGCCGGTGCTCCCGACGGGTTACGCCGGGATGATCGTGCTCGCGCTGGTCCCGCCGGTGTGGCGGCGCGTGATGGATCCGCGGGTGCTCGCCCATTTCGACGGCGACATCTCCCGCGCCAACATCCAGCCGTCGAAGCGGGGCAAGGTACTGGCTCGCTACGGAACGCGTGTCACCACGCCGTCGCGGCACGTCGCCGACACGCACGGCGACGCGACCGAGGGCGGGATGTGCCCCGGCTGCGGCTACGTGTACGACGAGAAACTCGGCGACCCGCGTGAGGGCTTCCCCGCCGGGACCCCGTGGTCGGCGATCCCGGATTCGTGGTGCTGCCCCGACTGCGGGGTGCGGGAGAAGGTCGATTTCGTGGCACCGGGAAGGGTCGGAGCATGATGAAGATCGAGGCGGACCGCGCGAAATGCGACGGCCTGGGCATGTGCGAGGCGATGGCGCCCGACTTCTTCGAGGTGGGCGACGACGGCACGGTCGTGGTGCTCGACGAGCGACCCGGTGAGGAACACCGTCAGGACCTGTCGGCCGCCGTCGACGCCTGCCCGGTCCTCGCCCTGAAGCTGCGGGACTGAGCATGGCACTGGTCGTCGTGGGAGCGTCGCTGGCCGGGTTGCGCGCGGTGGAGGCGGCGCGCCGGGACGGATACCGAGGGCGGATCGTGCTGATCGGCGCGGAGGACCACCCGCCCTACGACCGGCTCCCGCTGTCGAAGTCGTTCCTCGACGCGGAAGGACCCGGCAAGGTCGAGCCGTTCCACGGCGAGGACGCGTTGCGCGACGAGTTCGGCGTCGAGCTGATGCTCGGCGCACCCGCGGACGGGCTCGACACCATCGCCCGCGAGGTGTCGGTGGCGGAGATGACGGTTCCCTACGAGGCACTGGTGATCGCGACCGGCGCCACCGCGCGGCGGCTGCCCGGAAGCGAGGGGATCGCCGGGGTCCACACGTTGAGGACCGCCGAGGACGCGCTGGCGGTCCGTGCCGCGCTCGACGACGGGGCGCGCACGGTCGTGATCGGAGCGGGTTTCATCGGATCGGAGGTCGCCGCCGCGGCACGGAAGCGTGGGCTGCCGTCGACGATCGTGGAGGCGCTCGACGTCCCGCTCATCCGGTCCGTCGGCGCCGAGGCCGGTGCGGTGTGCGCCGCGCTGCACCGGGAGGCGGGCACGGAACTGCGGCTGTCCACCACGGTCACCGGCCTGGAGTCCGACGGCGCTGTGGTGACGGGCGTCCGGCTTTCGACCGGCGAAGTGTTGCCCGCCGACCTGGTGGTCGCCGGCATCGGCGTCGTCCCGGCCACCGGCTGGCTGGCCGGAAGCGGGGTGCCGCTGCACGAGCGCGACGGCGGCGTGGTGTGCGACGCCACGCTCGCGACCGGGGTGCCCGGCGTGTACGCCGCCGGGGATGTCGCACACGCCGCGAACCCGTTGTTCGACGGTGAGCTGATGCGGCTGGAGCACTGGACGAACGCCGCGGAGCAGGGTGCCGCGGCCGCTCGCCACGCGCTCGCCCCGGAAGCGGCGCGGGCGTTGTCGCCGGTGCCGTACTTCTGGTCGGACTGGTACGACCATCGGATCCAGTTCGTCGGTACCCCACGGGCGGATGAGGTGGTGACCGCTGTTCCGGAGTCCGGTGGTTTCACCGCGTTGTACCGGCGCGGGGACCGGATCGTCGGGGCGCTGACCGTCGACCGGCCGCGCGAGATCATGAAGTACCGTCGCCATATCGCCGGGCGGGCGCCGTGGCCGGAGGCGCTGGCGTTCGCAGCGGGAACGGCGGCTTAGAAGGTGTCTTCCGAACGAAGGTCAACACAACGGTGAGGGCACGCGCGCGTCTTTTTTCGGCCGGAGGCCTCGGATTCGCGGAGGCGGGCCGCTGACGTGGCGGCGTGAGTGACCAGCGGATGCCGCGGCCCGGCTACGGAAATCCGAAAGCGCGCCCGGAAAGGCACAGCCTAGAATGACGATCATGAGTGAGGTACCGGTTACGGGGGGTCCGTACCGTCAACCGATCGTCGCGTCGGCGATCGAGCTGACCGTGCGTTCCGGCTGGTCCTCGGTGACGATGAGCAAACTCGCGGAGATCGTCGGCGTCAGCCGCCAGACCGTCTACAACGAACTCGGCTCGAAGACCCAGCTCGCCGAAGCGATGATCTCGCACGAACTCGCCCGGTTCCTTTCGGTGGTCCGGGATGCCTTCGAGCGGCACCCCGAAGACCTCGTCGAGGCGATCCACGACGCTGTCCGCGGTGTTCTCGAACTCGCCGACGACAATCTTCTGCTGCGCGCCATCGTCTCGGCCACGCACGGCGCCGACACCGAGTTGCTGCCGCTGCTGACGGTGCGAGCCGGGAGCCTGCTGAGCGAAGCGACCGTGATGCTGCGCGGCCGTGTCCGCGCCTACGGTCCACCGCTGGACGCCGCACAGCTGGATGTGGCGATCGACGTCGTGGTCCGGACCGTGCTGAGCCACGTCATGCAGCCGTCGGACACCCCGGCGCGCACGGCCGACGCGCTGGCATGGATGGCTTCGCGGGTGCTCGGCGCGACGACGACCCGTTCACTGCGGCATCCTTCGGAGGATTAGGGCCGCCGTCTCCGCCGGGCTCAAGCGGGTGTTGTCGATGCGCACGTGGTCGTGCCGCTCGATCAGGTCCTGGGCGTGGGTGCGCCGCGTGCCGTCGGTGTTCATGACGTAGTCGCGGAGACCCTCTACGTAGGTGTAGACGAGGCAGGTGCCAGGATGCTTTGCCCGGGCGATGTCCACAAAGGACCTCAGCTGGTGTGGGCTGAAGGCTCCCTTCACCCCGGTCGGATACGGTCGCACGTGACGCTTCGGGTCAGGTCCGTGAAGGCCCCCTTGCCTCGGCTCAGCCGAGGAAACTCGACCTTGCCCAGTACATGAAGGCCTCCTTCCTTGCGCCTAGGTACAGGAAGGGGGCCTTCATGTACCTCTAGAGGGTGCCCAAGACACTCACGACCGCGCAATCATGTACGCAGGCGGCCTCGGGTCGCGCGGAACTGTCGGTCCCATATGCGACGCTCCAGGAATGATCGTCGTGTTCGATGCCGAACTCTGGGTCTGGGACGCCCGCCGAGGGGAGAGCTGGACCTTCGTCAGCCTGCCCCAGGACATCTCCGAAGAGATTCGCGAGATCACCGACGGACCGCGCCGCGGGTTCGGCGCGGTCCGGGTCCAGGTCGGGATCGGCGGCAGCAAATGGAAGACGTCGATCTTCCCGGACGCCAAACGGGGTGCCTACGTGTTGCCGGTCAAGAAAGCGGTCCGCAAGGCCGAGGGGATCGAGGAGGGTGATGTCGCGAAGGTGACCGTCGAGCTGATCGACCTCTGACCGTCAGAGCAAGCGTTCACCGAGCGGCGTCGTCAGGTAGAGGACGCCGCGGCCGGAGCGTTCACGCGCGACGAGCCCGCTGTCCCGCAGGACCTTGAGGTGCTGGGAGACGGCACTCGGCGTCACGCCCAAGGCGCGTGCCAGGTCGGTCGTGGTCGCGGGGGAGGACAACGCCGTCAGGAGAGTGGCCCGCGTCCGCCCCAGCAGCCGTACCGTGCTGGACCCGGCCGAGCGGGTTCCGGCGGCCCACAGGGCGCCGGTTCCCCGTGCCGGATAGCGGATCGTGGTCTGGGTCGAGGTGTTCTCCTTGACCAGCACATACGGTGACCCGAGGACGACCGGCATCAGCACCAGGCCGCCCGGCCCACGCGGGATGACACGATGCTGATCGCGCCACCGCCGGCCCGCCAGGATCACCCGATCGTTGTGCCAGCGGAGATCCGGATGCAGGTGCGTGAACAACCGCTCGGCACCTCCCGCGGTCAGGGCCCGGGCGTGGTACCCGACATCGGCGTCGAGCGCCGCCCGGATCCGCGGCCAATGCGGTGCGACAAGGCGGTCGTGGGCGTTACGCAGTTCCTCGGCGACCTCCCGCAGACCGGAGGTGGGATCATCGGCGAGGGCCGTGACGGCGGGAGGACGTTTTTCGCCGAAGACCCGGTCGAGGCTGGCCCTCACCCGGTCTTCAGGGGTGCGCCGCAGCGCGTCGAGGTCGTTTTCGAGGGAATCCCCCGAGTCTTGCGGGGCCGGGACCAGGAACTCCGGCCAGCCGAGCCTGCCGGTCACGACCAGCGGCCAGGTCCGGGAAAGATCGAGCGGCGCGCGATCGAGTTCCTCCCGCGCCCACCTCAGCCAGGGCAGATTGACCGCGTTCCGGTCGATCCCGGCGAGCTGCTGCAGGCAGGCCACGGTCTCGGACAGCGGCGAGATCGCGAACCGGGTCGCGGCCAGCTCGGCGACGCCCAGCTCGATGGTCATCGACATCGCCCGAGTATGTAGGCCAGGGCTAAATAGTGTCTCCGGAACATCGGACGTCGCCACGATCCGATCATGACCGACCTACCCCGCGCCTTCCGACGACTGTGGTGGGCCACCGGGATCGACAGCCTTGGCAACGGCGTCTTCACGGCGGCGCTGCCTCTGCTGGCGGTGACGGTGAGCCATGACGCCAGGGACGTCGCCCTGGTCTCCGCCGCGACGTACCTGCCGTGGCTTCTGCTCTCCCTCACCGCCGGCTCCGTCGTCGACAGGGTCGATCGGACCACCCTCATGTGGCGAACGCAGACGCTCCAAGCCCTGATCGTCGCCGTGCTCACCGCGCTCGTCGCGGCGGGGGCCGTCACCGTGCCGGTGCTCGTCCTGCTCGCGTTCGCTCTGGGGTCGTGCGACGTCTTCTACGACAACGCGGCGCAAACCGCGGTTCCGGATCTTGTCCCGAACGGCTCGCTGCACCGGGCGAACGGCGGTCAGCAGGTGGCGATGATCGTGGGCAGGCAGTTCCTGGGCCCGCCTCTCGGGAGCCTGTTCTTCGCACTCGCCGTGGCACTCCCGTTCGCCGTCGACGCCGCGTCGTTCGTCTTCGCCGCGGTACTCCTGGCAAAGCTGCCGAGGAGAGGTGGCCGGACGGAAAGCGTGAAGGTTCTCGATGGAGTCCGGTGGCTGATGAGGCACCGCCTGCTCCGTGCTCTTGCGTTGCTGCTGGGTATCAACACCTTCTGCGGTCAGCTCGGGAACGCGACCCTCGTCCTGTTCGTGACCGACGTCCTGCATCTCGGCGCGGGTGTGTTCGGTCTGCTGCTCGCCGGTGCGGCGATCGGGGGCGTCGTCGGCGGGCTGGTGATCACACGGCTGGTCGCCTGGCTCGGCGACCTCCGCGCGCTCCTCGTCTCGCTCGCCGTGAACGCCGCCGTTTTCGTCGGAATGGGGTTCAGCCCGAACGTCGCCGTACTCGGCGGGCTCTTCGCGGTGAGCAGTTTCGTGACGACCATCTGGAATGTCGTCACCGTCGGCGTCCGGCAACAAGAGGTGCCGTCGGCTCTGCTCGGCCGGGTCAACAGCGTCTACCGGCTGCTCGGCTGGGGGCTGATGCCGCTCGGCGCGCTGACCGGTGGGCTGCTCGCGCACAGGTTCGGGCTTCGCGTTCCCTATCCCGTCGCTGGCGTCGTGCGCGGCCTCGCGCTCCTGGCCGCGCTTCCGGTGCTGATCCCGGCGATGCGAGACGCTACTCCTCGGTGAGTTCGGCCAGCTGATCCGCGGCGTCCTGGTTCCCCTGTGCGGCCAGCCGGCGCAGTTCGTCCAGCGCGCCGAGTTCGGTGGCCGTTTCGATCAGCTGGTCCGCCGCGTCGCTGCTGCCGCCGTCGGCCAGCCGCCGGAGTTCGTCCAGATCGCCCCGCTCGCCGGCGTCCTGGATCCGTTCGTCGATGGCGTCCTGGTCGTCGCTCATGGTCACCAGGTTAGGGGCAGCGCGTTCATTCCCGGCCGGTCTTCGCCAGTTTCGACGGCCACCAGATCTTCCGTCCGACGTCCACCGCCAGAGCCGGTACCAGCAGCGAACGCACCAGGAGCGTATCGAGCAGGACGCCGAACGCGACGATGAAAGCGAGCTGTGCCAGGAAGAGGATCGGAAGGACGGCGAGGGCGGCGAAGGTCGCGGCGAGCACGACGCCCGCGGACGTGATCACGCCGCCGGTGACACGCAGGCCGCGCAGTGTCCCGTCCCGCGTGCCGATCCTGCCCGCCTCTTCGCGGACCCTGGTCATCAGGAAGATGTTGTAGTCGATCCCCAGCGCGACAAGGAAGACGAAGCCGAACAGCGGGACGACGGGGTCGGCACCGGGAAAGTCGAAGACGTGGTTGAATACCAGTGCCGACACCCCCATCGTCGCGGCGAAGGACAGCACCACCGTGCCGATCAGCAGCAACGGCGCCAGCAGTGACCGCAGCAGCAGCGCGAGCACGAGGAAGATCACGACCAGGACGATCGGGATGATCACCATCCGGTCGTGCTCTGAGGTCTCCCTCGTGTCGAGCAGGGTGGCCGTCGGCCCGCCGACCTTCGTGCCGTCGACGGTGTGCACGGCGTCGCGGATCCGGTGGACCGTCGCGACGGCCGCGTCGGAGTCCGGGGGATCGGCGAGCACGGCGTCGATCTTCGCGAGCCCGCCCGCTTCGGGGCCTTGGCGGACGTCGGAGACACCCGGGACACGCGCCAGCGCGGTGACGGCCTGAGCCTGACCGGCGGGAGTGATGATCACCGTCGGCGAGCCGGAGCCGCCGGGGAAGTAGCGCGAGAGGACTTCCTGTCCCGCGACGGAATCGACCGGCGTGAGGAAGACGTCGGACTGCGCGGTGCCGGAGGCCTTGAGCTGGGGGAGGAACGCGCCGCCCGCGAGCAGGACGACGCTCGTGACGATCCAGATCGTCCGCGGTGCGCGGGCGACCAGGCCCGACACGCGTGCCCAAAGCCCACCGGTCTCGTCGCGAGGCGGCGCCACCGCCGGGCGGAAGGGCCAGAAGGCGTTGCGCCCGCACAAGGCCAGGACGGCGGGCAGGAACGTGATGGTCGTGATGAAGGCGGCGCCGATGCCGATGGCGGCGACCGGGCCGAGGCCCTTGTTGGAGTTCAGATCGCTGAACAGCAGGCACAGCACGCCGAGGATCACGGTCCCGGCGGAGGCCGCGATCGGCTCGATGGTCGAGCGCCAGGCCGTGCGGAGCGCGGTGCGGGCGTCGTCGGTCGTCCGGAGTTCTTCGCGGTGGCGCGAGATCATCAGGAGCGCGTAGTCGGTGGCGGCGCCGAAGACGAGGATGAACAGGATCCCCTGGCTCTGCCCGTTCAGCGCCAGCACGTCATGCTCCGCGAGCAGGTACACGGCGAGACTCGCCGTGCCCAGCGCGAACACCGCCGACAGCAGGACGAGCAGGGGAAGGAGCGGGCTCCGGTAGACGATGATCAGGATGACCGCGACCACCGCACCCGCGACCAGGAGGAGCAGTCCGTCGATCCCGCCGAACGCCTCCTTCAGGTCGGCGACCTGCGCGGCGGGGCCGGTCACGAGCACTTTCAACCCGTCCGGGGTGTCACGGGCGAGCGACTCCCGCAGGGCCTCGACGCCGTCACCGGGGTCGGTCGTGGCGTCCAGGAGCACAACCACCTGCGCGCCCGCGTTGCTCCGCGGGGCAGGCACGAGCCGTGCGTTCGACGTCCGGTCGGCGAGGAATCGCTTGTCGGTCTCGGTCAGGCCCGACGGCCGCTCGGCGACGACGATCGCCGGGATGACGGAGGCGCTGGAGAACCGCTTCTGGAGTTCGCCCACTTCGGTCGCTTCGGCCGACGCCGGCAGGAAACTGCTGCTGTCGTTCTCCGTGACCTGGCTGAGCTTGCCCGCGTACGGGCCGCTGAAGCCGCCGAAGATCAGCCAGGCGACCGCCACCAGGGCCGAGAGCAGCCACCGGAGACGTGACCGCGTGCGGGCGGGGCGTTCGACTTCCGAGATCATGGACCGATGGCTCCCGTGACAGCGCTACTTCGACGAGTGAATAGTTTGACCATCGAAATAGTAGAGTGGTCACCCGGACGGGGCAACGCGAGGGGAGTTACCCGACATGGCTGAGGACGTCGAACAGGTCCCTGACGACCTGCTCGTACTCCTGCTGCGGCAGTTGACCGTCGAATCCGACCGGTTCGCGGAGTTGTTCGGCGAGAAACACGGCCTGCACCGGACCGACCTCAACGCGCTCGCGGTGATCATGGACGCCGCCAGGATGGGGACGCCGATGAGTCCGAGCACGCTCGCGAGCGCGTTGCACCTGAGCGCGTCGGCGACGACGGCGGTGCTGGATCGGCTTGAGCGGGCCGGGCACCTCCACCGGGACCGGAGCGCGACCGACCGGCGCAAGGTCGAGTTGCGGATGCACGAGAAGGCGCGGGAGATCGGCGCCGAGTTCTTCCTTCCGCTCGGAAAGCGCTACGCCGAAGCGTGGCGGGAGATGGGGGAGGACGAGCGGAGGACGGTCGCCCGGTTCCTCCGGGGCACCATCGCCGCGACGGTCGAAGTGCGCGGCCGGCTGGCGCCGTGAACACTCGGGAGTATGCGATGTGTGGTGCTCGGGGCGACGGGTTACGTCGGCGGGCGGCTGGTGCCGCGACTGCTCGAAGCGGGTCATGAGGTCCGCGTGGTGGCCCGTTCTCCGGAGAAGGTCGCCGAGGAGCCGTGGCGTGACCGTGTCGAGGTCGAACGTGGAGACGTCACCGATCCGTCCTCGATCGCGACGGCGCTGACCGGCTGCGAGATCGTCTACTACCTCGTGCATTCGTTGTCGCGCAGGGACTTCGTCGACGTCGACCGGGAGGGGGCGAAGACGGTCGCCGAGGCGGCGAAGGCGGCGGGCGCGCGGCGGCTGGTGTACCTGGGCGGCATCGTGCCGGACGACGAGGAATTGTCGCCGCACCTGGCCTCGCGCGCCGAAGTGGGCCGGGTCCTGCTGGAGTCCGGGGTGCCCGCGATCGTCCTGCAGGCCGCGGTGATCATCGGCTCCGGCTCGGCGAGTTTCGAGATGCTGCGTTACCTGACGGAGCGGCTCCCGGCGATGGTCACGCCGCGCTGGGTGCGCAACCGCATCCAGCCGATCGCGATCCGGGACGTGCTGCACTACCTCGTGCACGCCGCGGAACTGCCGTCCGAAGTGAACGGTGCCTTCGACATCGGCGGGCCCGACGTACTGACGTATTTGGACATGATGCGCCGGTACGCCGTCGTGGCGGGCTTGCCGAGGCGTGCCGTCGTACCGGTACCGGTGCTGACTCCGTGGCTGTCCGCGCAGTGGGTCAACCTGGTCACGCCCGTACCGAAAGCGATCGCGGTGCCGCTGATCGAATCGCTGGTGCACGAAGTCGTCTGTCACGACCACGCGATCGCCGAGCACATCCCCGACCCGGAGGCGGGGCTGACCCACTATGAGCGCGCCGTCGAACTGGCGCTGTCCCGGATCCGCAACGCCGACGTGCCGACCCGCTGGTCGGACGCGTCGGGCGACGCGGCGCCCTCGGATCCGCTGCCGAGCGATCCGGACTGGGCAGGCGGGACCGTGTACGAGGACGAACGCGAGCAGCGGACGGACGCCTCGCCGGAGGCGCTGTGGGACGTCATCGAGTCCATCGGAGGGGAACACGGGTGGTACTCGTTCCCGCTGGCCTGGTCGGTCCGCGGCTGGGCCGACCGGCTCGTCGGCGGTGTCGGGTTGCGGCGCGGCAGGCGGGATCCGCGACGGCTGCATCTCGGCGAGGCGCTGGACTGGTGGCGCGTCGAATACCTCGACCGGCCGAGGCTGCTGCGGTTGCGGGCGGAGATGAAGCTGCCGGGA
This sequence comes from Amycolatopsis sp. NPDC049868, assembly GCF_044461365.1. Lineage (NCBI taxonomy): Bacteria > Bacillati > Actinomycetota > Actinomycetes > Pseudonocardiales > Pseudonocardiaceae > Amycolatopsis > Amycolatopsis sp. NPDC049868. The sequence goes on from NZ_JBITKV010000006.1 coordinate 188,158, forward strand.
CGCGCCTGGCTCGAACTCGGCGTCGAGTCCGATGAGGACGGTGGGACGATCTACCGGCAGCGCGCGGTGTTCGAGCCGCACGGGCTCGCCGGGCACGCGTACTGGAAGGGGATCGCGCCGTTCCACGGTGTGGTCTTCGGCGGCATGGTCCGCAACATCACCGGTGCGGCGCAGAAAGCGGCCGGTGTATCCGGGAGCTGACGGGGACTTCAGCTCCGTCCGTGAGCCGGTGGCGCGGTGCTGGAGCGGACGACGAGTTCGGTCGGGACGCTGATCGCCTCCGCCGCCACCTCTTCGGACATCCCGGCCAGAAGCGCCGCGACGGCGCGCTTCCCGACCTCGCCGAACGACTGCCGGACCGTGGTGAGCGGCGGCCAGAAGTGGGCGGCCTCGTCCATGTCGTCGAAGCCGACGACGCTCACATCGCCCGGAACGGACCGGCCCTTCTCGTGGAGCGCTCGCAGCAGTCCGAGCGCCATCTGGTCGTTGGCGGCGAAGACGGCGGTGACCGCGGGATCGCCCGCCAGCCGGACGCCGTGTTCGTACCCGGATCGCGACGACCAGTCGCCGGTGAGCGGTGGCGGTACCTTCCGTCCCGCGTCTTCGAGCGTCTCCTGCCACGATCTCCGGCGGCGTTCGGCCGCGTAGGACTCGGGCGGTCCGGCCACGTGCCAGACGGTCTCGTGGCCCAGGTCGAGGAGATGCCTGGTCGCGGCGGTGGCGCCGGAGGCCTGGTCGAAGTCGACCACCGGATGGTCGCGTCGCCCGCCCGCGTCGATGACGACGACCGGGAGCCCGTGGGGTAGTTCGATTTCGCTCTGGTCCAGTTCGTGTTGCTCGATCAGGATGATGACGCCGTCGACGGCCTGTTCGTCCAGCCTGCTGAAGGCCCCCGACACCTCGCCTTGGGACGGCCTGGTCACCGGCATGAGGACGATCGAGAACCCTTCGCGGGAGGCCGCGGACGCGACGGCGTCGAGGGTACGGCTGTTGCCGAACGTCGAGAGCGCGGAGATGATCACGCCGATACTGCGGAAGCGGCCGTTGCGCAGCGCGCGGGCGGCGCTGTTGGGCCGGTAGCCCACCCGGCGCATCGCGGCGAGCACGCGTTCGCGCGTCGCCTCGTCGACGTTCGACCTGCCGTTCGCGACCCGCGAGACGGTCTGGCCGGACACGCCGGCTTCCCTGGCGACGTCGGCCATCGACGGCCCGCGGCCGCTCCTGGACATGTTCACGTCAACACGATAGCCTCCGCCGGTCTGATGTTGACGTAAACATCTCGCGAGCCGCGCCTTCGCTCGGAGAATCCGGAGGGACGATGACGTCCACAGCGGTCGCGCCCACGCCGGCGCCACCCCGCCGTGCGGCCACCGCGCGCCGCGCCCGCCGCGACTGGCGAGGCTGGCTTTTCGTCGCCCCGTTCATGCTGGTGTTCGCGCTGACATTCCTGGCTCCGATCGGCTACGCGTTCGTCCTGAGCCTGTTCCGTGAACAGGCTTTCTTCGGGGGCACCATGTTCGTCGGGGTGGACAACTACGCGCAGGTGCTCGCCGACCCGAAGTTCTGGGACTCCTTCCAGCGGGTGCTGGTGTTCCTCGCCGTGCAGGTGCCGGTCATGCTGGTGCTCGCGCTGATCGCGGCGCTGGCGATCGACAGCGCCCGGCTGCACGCCGCCGGTCTCTTCCGGATCGTGATCTTCCTGCCCTACGCCGTTCCCGCCGTGGTCGCCGCGCTGATGTGGGGATTCCTCTACGGCGACCACTTCGGACTGGCCGCCGACCTGAACCACCTGCTCGGCCGCGACGTGGTGAAACCGTTGTCGGACAACTGGATGCTCGCTTCCATCGGCAACGTCGTCACCTGGGAGTTCGCCGGGTACAACATGCTCATCTTCTATTCCGCGCTGAAGGTGATCCCCAAGGAGCAGCTCGAGGCCGCGGCGATCGACGGCGCCGGGGCCGTCCGCACCATCCTGAACGTGAAGCTGCCCGCGTTACGCGGGGCGATCGTCATCGCCACGATCTTCTCGATCATCGGCAGCTTCCAGCTGTTCAACGAGCCGAACATCATGCGCACGTTGGCGCCCAACGTGATCGGCACCTTCTACACGCCGAACATGTACGCCTACAACCTTTCCTTCGGCGCGCAGCAGTACAACTACTCCGCCACCGTGGCCATCGTGATGGGCGTCATCACCGCGATCATCGCCTACGCCGTGCAGCTGCGCGGCTCCCGGAAGGGGATGTGATGGCGACGTTCTCGGTGACGCGGCCACGGAAGTCGCGAGTCCTCACCGCCGTCATGGCGCTGTACCTGATCTACACGCTCGTGCCGCTGGTATGGCTGGTGATCAACGCGAGCAAGACGCAGCCCGCCCTGTTCACCACGTCGGGCCTGGCGTTCGGCGGGCCGTTCGCGTTGTTCGACAACATCGGCGAGACCTTCACCTACGACAACGGGATCTTCCTGCGGTGGCTGGGGAACACGCTGCTCTACGTCGTGGCGGGCGCCGGGGGAGCGACCGTTCTCGCCACCGCGGCGGGATACGGCCTGGCGAAGTACCGCTTTCCCGGCCGTCGTGCGGTGTTCGCGGTCGTGCTCGGCGCGGTCGCGGTCCCCGGCACGGCGCTCGCGGTGCCGACCTTCCTGATGTTCAGCGAACTCGGCCTCACCAACACCCCGCTGGCGATCATCATCCCGTCGCTCATCAGCCCGTTCGGCCTGTACCTGATCTGGGTGTACGCCTCCGACGCGATCCCTGACGAGCTGCTCGAGGCGGCACGGATCGACGGCGCGGGAGAGATCCGGATCTTCCTCACCGTGACGCTGCGCCAGCTGGCGCCTGGGATCGTCACGGTGGCCTTGTTCACCGTGGTGTCCACTTGGAACAACTACTTCCTGCCGCTGATCATGCTCAGCGAGCCGAAGTGGTATCCGCTCACCGTCGGGCTCAACCAGTGGAGCGCGCAGGCCTCCGGGGCCGGTGCCCAGCCGGTCTACCACCTGGTGCTGACCGGCTCGCTGCTCACCATCGTCCCGCTCGTCATCGCCTTCCTGCTCATGCAGCGCTACTGGCAGTCCGGCCTGAGCGCGGGCAGCGTCAAGCAATGAACACCGTCCCGAAAGGACATTCGATGTCGCGAATCCACAGACGCGTCAAGGCCGCCGTCGCCGTCGCACTGGCGGCGGCACTGGCCGTCGGCTGTTCGTCCGGCGCGGACGGCCCGGCCGCCGGGTCACAGGACTCGGTCGACGCCGCGCTCAAAGCGGGCGGCACGATCACCTACTGGAGCTGGACGCCGTCCGCGAAGGACCAGGTCGCCGCGTTCGAGAAGGAGTTCCCGAACGTCAAGGTCAACTACGTCAACGCCGGCACCAACAAGGAGCAGTACACCAAGCTGCAGAACGCCATCAAGGCAGGCTCCGGGGCGCCGGACGTCGCGCAGATCGAGTACTACGCCCTGCCGCAGTTCGCGCTGACCGAGTCGCTGGCCAATCTCGATCAGTACGGCTTCGGCGCCTTCGAAAAGGACTACGCGCCCTCGACCTGGTCCAGTGTCCGGGTGAATAACGGCCTATACGGCCTCCCGCAGGACTCCGGCCCGATGGCGCTGTTCTACAACAAAGAAGTCTTCGACGCCTACGGCATCGCCGTGCCGAAGACCTGGGACGAATACGTCGCCGCGGCCAAGAAGCTGCACGCGGCCGACCCCGGCAAGTTCCTCACCTCCGACACCGGTGACCCCGGCTTCGCCACCAGCATGATCTGGCAGGCGGGCGGGAAACCGTTCACCTCCGACGGGCGGAACGTCAAGGTCGACCTGGCCGACGCGGGGACCAAGAAGTGGACGGCCACCTGGAACCGGCTGGTCGAAGGCAAGCTCCTCGCCCCGATCAAGGAGTGGTCCGACGAGTGGTTCCGCGCGCTCGGTGACGGCACCATCGCCTCGCTGGTCACCGGTGCCTGGATGCCGGGCAACTTCAAATCCTCGGTCCCCGGGGGCGCGGGCAAATGGGCGGTGGCGCCGATGCCGACCTACGACGGGCAGCCGGTCACCGCGGAGAACGGCGGCAGTACGCAGTCGGTGCTGAAGCAGAGCGGCAACCCGGCGCTGGCGGCGGCGTTCGTCCGCTGGCTCAACCACGGCAACGGGGTCAAGCCGTTCATCGCCAGCGGTGGTTTCCCGGCGACGACGGCCGACCTGAACTCGCCCGCCTTCCTCGACCAGGCCGATCCCTACTTCGGCGGCCAGAAGATCAACCAGGTGCTCAACGACGCCTCGAAGAACGTCGCGAAGGGCTGGACCTACCTGCCGTATCAGACCTACGCCAACAGCGTCTTCAGCGACACCGTCGGGAAGGCCTACCTCGGCGGCACCTCGCTCGACGCCGGACTGAACGCCTGGCAACAGGCGATCGTGGACTACGGCAACCAGCAGGGCTTCACCGTCAGCGCGGGGTGAGGCGTGGGTATCGAGATCGAAACCGACGTCTCCGACGTGATCGGACCGGTGCCGCGGCGGCTGTTCGGCTCGTTCGTCGAGCATATGGGCCGGTCCGTCCACACCGGGATCTTCGAACCGGGACACTCCACTTCGGACGGTCAGGGCTTCCGTGGCGACGTCCTCGGGCTGGTCCGCGAGCTGGGTCCGTCCGTCGTCCGCTATCCCGGCGGGAACTTCGTTTCCGCGTACCGCTGGGAGGACGGCGTCGGGCCGGTGGAAAGCCGCCCCGTCCGGCTGGATCCCGCGTGGCACAGCATCGAGTCGAACCGCTTCGGGCTGCACGAGTTCGCGGCGTGGGCGGAGGCCGCGGAAGTCGAGGTGATGTACGCGGTCAACCTCGGCACCCGAGGTGTCCAGGAGGCCGCCGACATCCTCGAATACTGCAACCACCCCGGCGGAACGGAACTGAGCGAGCGGCGGCGCGCGAACGGCGCCGACCGCCCGTTCGGCTTCCGCCTGTGGTGCCTCGGCAACGAGATGGACGGACCGTGGCAGGTCGGCCACAAGACCGCGGAGGAATACGGCCGCCTGGCCGCCGAGACCGCGCGTCTCATGCGGATGATCGACCCCGGCGTCGAACTCGTGGTCGCGGGGAGTTCGAACAGTGAGATGCCGACGTTCGGCGAATGGGAGCGCACCGTCCTGGAGCACACCGCCGGGCTCGTCGACCACCTCTCACTGCACGCCTATTACCAGGAACACGATGGCGACGTCGCGAGTTACCTCGCCAGCGCCGCCGCCCTGGACGGCTACATCCGGACCGCCGGCGGGATCATCGACGACGTCCTGGCGACGGCCGGGTCGGACAAGAAGATCGGCATCAGCGTCGACGAGTGGAACGTCTGGGACCAGCGACACTGGAACGAAATCGAGCAGCACGAACTGATCGACGCTGGCTGGCGTGAACATCCCAGGATCATCGAGGACGACTACACCGTCACCGACGCGGTCGTCGTCGGCTCCCTGCTCGGCTCCCTGCTGCGCAACGTCGACCGCGTCACGATGGCCAACCAGGCGCAGCTGGTGAACGTCATCGCGCCGATCCGGACCGAACCCGGTGGCCGGGCGTGGCGGCAGTCGACGTTCCACCCGTTCAGTCTCACCTCCGCGCTCGCCGCGGGGAACAGCCTCCGGCTCACCGTCACGGGTGACACCGTCCATACCGGGCTTCTCGGCCGCGTGGACGTCGTCGACGCGGCGGCGACCATCGACGAAGACGGCCGCTGTGCCGTGTTCCTGACCAATCGTGCCGTCGCGTCCGCGACCGGCGTGCGGTTGCGGATCCGCGGCGCGCGGCTGGCGCTCGCGGAGACCTGGACCGTCGCGGTCCCGGACGGGCACGACCGCCATCTCACGAATTCCGCCGGCGCGGAGCCGGTCCGGCCAGTCCCGTTGCCCGGCGCGACCGCCGGGCACGATCCGGAAGGAACCACCATCACCGTCACGCTCCCACCCCTTTCCTGGACCGCGCTCCGGCTGACCGCGGAGGAGGTCCGGGATGCCTGAGTTCGCCATCGGGGAGACCGACTTCCTGCTCGACGGGAAACCGTTCCAGATCATTTCCGGGGCGCTGCACTACTTCCGGGTGCATCCCGACCTCTGGGCCGATCGCATCGACAAGGCCCGCCGGATGGGTCTCAACACCATCGAGACCTATGTCGCCTGGAACGCGCACTCGCCGGAGCAGGGAGAGTTCGATGTCTCCGGCGGTCTCGACCTCGACCGGTTCCTCCGGCTGATCGCCGAGGCCGGGATGTACGCGATCGTCCGGCCGGGGCCGTACATCTGCGCGGAGTGGGACAACGGCGGCCTGCCGACCTGGCTGCTGCGGGACACCGAACTCCGTGTCCGTGAGTTCGAACCGCGCTACCTCGCCGCCGTCCGGGGCTATTTGGACGACGTGTACCGAGTGGTGGCGCCGCACCAGATCGACCGGGGCGGGCCGGTGCTGCTCGTGCAGGTGGAGAACGAATACGGCGCCTTCGGTTCCGACAAGCGGTACCTGGCCGCGCTGACCGACCACACCCGCGCCGCCGGGATCACCGTCCCGCTGACCACGGTGGACCAGCCGACCGGCGAGATGCTGGCGAACGGTGGTCTCGACGGGGTGCTTCACCGGACGGCGTCGTTCGGCTCGCAGAGCACGGCGCGGCTGAAGACCCTGCGGGAGCATCAGCCGACGGGGCCCTTGATGTGCAGTGAGTTCTGGAACGGCTGGTTCGACCATTGGGGCGCGCACCACCACACCACGTCGGTCGCGGACTCGGCCGCGGATCTCGACGCGCTGCTCGCGGCCGGTGCTTCGGTCAACCTGTACATGTTCCATGGCGGCACCAACTTCGGGCTCACCAACGGGGCCAACGACAAGGGCGTCTACCAGCCACTGGTCACCTCCTACGACTACGACGCCCCGCTCGACGAAGCGGGCGACCCGACGCCGAAATACCACGCCTTCCGCGAGGTGATCGCGCGCTATCACAAGGTTCCCGACAGCGTCCCGCCCGAGGCACGGCCTGCCCCGGCGGCGGTCGCACCGCTGGGCGACCCCACGTGGCTGCTCGACTCGCCACGCCGCTGGGGGACCGCGCAGGAGCACGAGAACCCGCCCACCTTCGACGAACTGACCCCGGCCCCGCGCCTGGCGTTCCTGCGGACGACCGTCGACGCCGGGGAGCCGGGTGTACTCACCATCGGCGAGGTGCGGGACCGGGCGACGGTGTTCTTCGACGGCGACCGTCTCGGCACCCTCCTGCGCGAGCACCACGATCGCGCGATCCGGTTGCCCCGGGCCCGAGGCGAGCTCCTGATCCTGGTGGAAGACCAGGGGAGGGTGAACTACGGGCAGCGGATCGGCGAGGCCAAGGGGATCATCGGCGGTGCGTGCCTGCACGGCGCACCCCTGACGGGCTGGGAGGTCATCCCCATCGACGTGCCCGCGCTGCCGGATCTCCTGCCCGAGGTCTCCGCGGGTGAGCGCCCGGCGGGGCCGTTGTCCGGGCCGGTGGCCGTGCGGGGCGGATTCGAGCTCGACGAGCCCGCCGACCTCTTCCTGGACACCGGGCACTGGGGCAAGGGATTGGTCTGGATCAACGGATTCCTGCTCGGCCGCTACTGGCGGCGTGGTCCGCAAAGGACGCTGTACGTGCCGCGGCCGGTGGTCCGGGCCGGGCGCAACGATCTCGTCGTGCTGGAGCTGGACACGATGCTCGAACCCGAGGCGAGGTTCGTGCCCCGGCCGCTGCTGGGGCATACGGAGGCTTGAGCCCCGCGAGGGGCCGCCCGCGATCGTGTCGCGAAAGCCACTTTCGGGACATCACACGTCGCGAAAGTGGCTTTCGCGACGCATGCCCAGTGTGGCCGGGCAGTATGGGATCGTGAGCGGATGAGGATCTTGCTCGTGGAGGACGAGCGACGCCTGGCCGAGTCGCTCCGGGCGGGATTGAGCGCCGAGGGCTATGCCGTGGACGTCGCGCACAACGGCCGCGACGCGCTTTGGTACGCCGCTGAACATCCGTACGCCGCGATGATCCTCGACATCATGCTGCCGGGGTTGAACGGGTACCGCGTCTGCCGGAGATTGCGCGAACGAGGCGACACCACCCCGATTCTCATGCTGACCGCGAAGGACGGCGAGGACGACGAGATCGAGGCACTGGACACCGGCGCCGACGACTTCCTCCCGAAGCCGTTCTCCTACGGCGTCCTGCTCTCCCGGCTGCGGGCGCTGATCCGGCGCGGGGGAGCGATCCGGCCGGGCACGCTGCGGCTCGGCGACCTCGAACTGGACCAGGCGAGTCACACCTGCCGTCGCGGCACCGCCGAGATCCCGTTGACCACCAAGGAGTTCGCCCTGCTGGCGTATCTGATGAAACGGCAGGGCGAGGTGGTCACCAAGGCGGAGCTGCTGGAGAACCTCTGGGATTTCGCGGCGTCGGCGACCGTGAACCTGGTGGAGGTCCACGTGAGCGCGTTGCGGCGGAAGATCGACCTGCCGTTCGGCGCGGAGACGATCCGGACGGTGCGCGGCGCCGGCTACCACGTCGTGGGCTCCGGTGCCTAAGGCGTGGAGGTCGACCCGCTTCCGGGTCGCGCTGACGTCGTTCGTGACGTCGTTGGTCGCGCTCGGCGTCGTGTCGGCCTGGCTGGTGATCGACGCACAGAACCGGCTGGGTGCGGGGGCGGTGCAGGTGGCGAGGGCACGCGCGGCGGCGATCGTGCAGTTGCTGAACAACGGTGCCGCACCGGCCGACCTGCTCCTGCTCGTCCGGGACTCGGCCTACGAGGTGGTCGACCAGTCGGGCAAGCGCGTCATCGGCTGCCCCGGTCTGCGGCACGGTCTGCTCGTCCAAGCGGACGACTACCAGCGCGGGGACTCCGTGTCGGTGCTCGAGGCGGGTGCCGTCGACGAGGCGATGGCGGGGTCGGTCGGCTGCCGGGGAGTGCTCGGCCGGGATGTCGAGACCACCGAAACCCGGGTGCACGTCGCGGCCGATACGAGCGGGGACAGCAAGTACCGGATCTACGGCGCCGCCGTCGTCGACGAGTCCGGACAGGCCGCGCTCGATTCGGTGCGGGTGACGCTGCTGGTGGGTGTCCCGGTGATCGCGCTGCTGATCGGGGCGATCGCGTGGTTCGCGGTCCGCCGGTCACTGCGCCCGGTCGAGGCGATCCGTTCCGAGGTGGCGGAGATCGGCGCGCACGACCTCTCCCGCCGGGTCCCGGCCCCGGACAGCGCCGACGAGATCGCGAAGCTCGCCGAAACGATGAACACGATGCTCGCGCGCCTGGACACCGCGGTCACCCGGCAGAGCCGGTTCACCTCGGACGCGTCCCACGAACTGCGCACTCCGCTGGCGTCCCTGCGGACTCAGTTGGAGGTGTTGCTCGCGCATCCGGACCGGCTGGACTGGCGCGACGCCTGCCGCAACGCGCTCCTCGACATCACCCGGCTGCAGGACCTCGTCGGCGACCTCGTCCTGCTCGGCAAGCTGGACAACGCCGAGCCGGAACGGTCCACCCCGGTGCGGCTGTCCGAAGTGGTCGAATCCTGTCTGTCCGGGCGGCAGGGCGTCCGCGCCGAGATCGAGGAGGATCCGACGGTCCTCGGCGACCGCGGCAGGCTGGAACGGCTGCTGCGGAACCTGGTGGACAACGCGCAACGCCATGCCCGTACCGGCGTCGAGGTGCGCACGTCCATTGTGGACGAATTCGCGGTGGTGACGGTGACCGACGACGGTCCCGGCATTCCCGCCGCGGACCGCGAGCGGGTGTTCGACCGCTTCGTGCGCCTGGACGACGGACGTGCACGTGACGAAGGTGGCGCGGGCCTCGGGCTGGCGATCGTGGCCGAGATCGCGCAGGCGCACGGCGGCACCGTCGAGGTCGCCGATCACGACGGCGGCGCCCGCCTCGTCGTCCGCCTGCCGTTGGCGGAAGCGCGAAGCTGAAGGCGTCTTCAGCTTCCTTAAGCTTCGGTTCAGCGTCCGAGCCCGAACCTTCGGGCCATGTTCGCTCCTTCGCTACGTTCGTGGTGGCGGCCTCTCGGCCACGCCGACTACCTGGCCTCGTCGTGGTTCCCCGGCCTCACCGGCGTACGCGCGCTCGCCGCCGTGGCCGTCGTGTTCTTCCACTACGGAGGTCCCGTCGTGGACCGCCTCCAGGGCTGGATCGCCGTGCAGTTGTTCTTCGTGCTGTCCGGATTCCTCATCACGACACTGGCCCTGCGCGAGGAAGACCGTGACGGCCGGATCTCGCTGCGCGGGTTCTACCTGCGCCGGGTCTTCCGGATCATGCCGGTGTACTTCCTGCTACTGGCGCTGACCACGGTCGCGGTGACACTCGGCGGCACGTATCAGAGCAGCAGGCTCGCCGACGCCATGCCGTACTACCTCGTCTTCGGCAACGAACTCGTCGACTTCAACACGCCTTATCCGACCTCGTGGTCGCTGGGGGTGGAGGAGAAGTTCTACCTGGTGTGGCCGGCGTTGCTGGTGCTGACGTCGTTCGCGCGAAGCGGGAAGACCGCGTTGCGGCTGCTGCTGGGCGCCTCGGCCGTTCTCGGTGTGGTGCTGTTCGCGCTGCCGCTGGCGCCGTCGCACACCTGGGCGAGCCTTTCGGTGCACTACTGCTCGCTGGTCGTCGGTTGTCTCCTGGCGATGACGCTCCACCATCCGCGCGGGTTCGCCGTGCTCCGGCTGCTGACCAGCCCGGCCGTCGCCACGGTGATCGGCTGCGGCTTCGTCGTGCTGCAGTTCTCCGTCGGACCGCTGGCGAAGGCGCTCGGCGGTCATTGGCAGTTCGTCGTCCCGGTCTACGCGGCGGGCTCGGCGCTACTGCTCGTGGCCGTCGTCTCGCCGGGCCCGGTGCGGAGACTGCTCTCGAGCAGGCCGATGACCTTCGTCGGAGATCGTTCGTACGCGCTCTACCTCGCCCAGACCGGCGCCGCCGGGGTCACGGGCTGGCTGCTGCCCAGCGGACTCGCCAAGGCCGCCGCGACCACGGGTGTCGCGTTGGTGTTCGCCTGTGCGCTGCGCCGCTGGGTCGAACAGCCTGCCATCGTCTACGGCCGGAAGGTGCTCCGACGACGCGCGCCCGCCGTACCTCCGGTGGAGGCCACGGCGGGCGCGCGGTGAAGCGGTGGATCAGTGGTGAGCGGCCACCGGGGTGGCTCCGGCGCTCTTCTTGACGAACAGCGAACCGACGAACGCGGCCAGCCCGATACAACCGGCGACCATGAACGTGGTGCGGATACCCGCCGAGTCGGGGCTGGTCGCCCCGGCCGTGGTCGTGCTCGCCGTGGCCACCGCGATGAACAGGGCGGTGCCGAGCGCGCCGGCGAGCTGCTGCAGCGTGGCGAGGATCGCGCTGCCGTGTGAATAGAGGTGCTCGGGCAGCGACCCGAGCGACTCGGTCATCAACGGTGTCATCATCAGGCCGAGCCCGCCCATCAGGAGGACGTGGATGGCGATGGCCGCGATCAGCGGTGATTCCGGGCCGAGCAGCGCGAACAGCCACAGGGAGACCGCCATCGCGGCCGCGCCGGGGATGACCAGGGGCCGGGGACCGAAGCGGTCGTACAACGCGCCGACCGGACGGCCGAGCAGCCCGAGGACCAGGCCGCCGGGAAGCACCGCGAGCCCGCTGACGAACGTGCTGGTGCGCAGGACGGTCTGCAGGTACAGCGGAAGCAGGATCGCCGCGGCGCCGAGCAGGCACATGAACAGCAGCGCGGTCAGCACCAGCGAGACGATGAAACTGCGATGGGTGAACGGGCGCAGGTCCAGCAGCGCGCGATCTTCCTTCTGCAGGCGCAACTGGCGCCAGGTGAACACCGCGAGTGCCACGGCACCGACGACGATCGGCACCCACGGCGGCACCGGCTGATGCCCGCCCGCGGATTCGCCGGACACGGACAGGCCGTACAGCACGCCACCGAAACCGACGGCGGACAAGATCACCGACAGCACGTCCAGCGGAACCTTGCGGGTGTCGCTCTCCAGCCTCAGCTGCAGCATGCCGACCACCAGGGCGGCGACCGCGAGCGGCAGCACGATCCAGAACATCCAGCGCCAGCCGAGCGAGGAGAGCACGGCACCGCCGATGGTCGGGCCGATCGCCGGGGCGACCGCGATGACGATGGTGATCGTGCCCATCGTGGCGCCGCGTTTCTCGACCGGGACCAGGCGCATCACCGTGGTCATCAGCAGCGGCAGCATCACCGCCGTACCGCAGGCCTGGATGACCCGGCCGGTCAGCAGGAGGGCGAAGCCCGGGGCGAGCGCGCTGACCAGGGTGCCGGTGCTGAACAGGGTCAGCGAGGCGAGGAAGACCTGGCGCGGGGTGAACCGTTCGAGCAGGAACCCGGTGGTCGGGATGACGACCGCCATGGTCAGCAGGAAGCCGCTGGTCAGCCACTGGACGGTGGTGGTCGGGACCTTCAGGTCGACGGTCAGGTCACGCAGCGCGACGCTCAGGATGGTCTCGTTGAGGATCATCACGAACGCGGACAGGACCAGGACCCCGATCAGGAGCCCGGCTTTGGCCGGTGCCCGTTCCTGGTCGTGGGTGGTTTCGGGCAGGGTCTCGGTCATCAGTGAAGGGCTCCTGGAAGGGCGCGGGTCCGCGTGGGCCGCCTTCGACGACGGCAACGGTGACAGCGAAGGCGAGGGTGAATTCGTCCTTCAGTCTGCCTGTGCCGGTCGGTGCCTGTCACGTGAATTTCCGTAGTGAGTACGGTCACTGTCCTTTCGAGAGGCTTCGGACCGCACGTGAGCGGAACGGATTTCCCGCGGTGGCACGATAAAATCGGCTCGTGACCAGAGCTATCACGGCGGATCGGTGGCATTCGGTGCGGCGAGCCTATCGGGTGACGGGCGCGCGATTCGCGGAAATGGTGGGCCGCGTCCCGGATCCAGCCGCGATGGTCACCGCGGAGTGGACGGTGGCCGAAACGGTCGCCCACGTCGCGATGATCGCGAAGATGTACACGTCGCTGGTGCGCCCGGACAGCGCCCCGGTGCTCGACGCCCGCGGGCAGAGCCAGGTCGAAAAGACCACTGTGGACACGGTTTCCGTGTTGAACGGCTTGGTGCTGCGGGACTTCCCCGAACGCGACCTCGGCGTGCTGGTGGCGGGATTGCTCGCGGACATCGAAGAAGTACTGCGCGTGACCGAGGACGCCGACCCGGCGATGCCGCTGGACTGGCTCGGGGACTCGAAAGTGCCGCTCGCCGGTGTGCTCGCACATCTGGTCAACGAACTGCATATCCACGGCTGGGACATCGCCAGGGCACTGAAACTGCTGTGGACGATCCCGCCCGGTGACGCGGCGCTGTTCTTCGATCTCTTCCTGGTCGGTGTGCTGAGCCATGACGTCGGGCATCTCCTGGACACCGACGAGCCGCCGCGAGAGCGACGGATCGCGGTGGCGTTCCGGTCGGCGTACACGTCCCCGGTGGTGCTGGTGCTGCATCGGGGACGAGTGACCGTCGAGGAGCCCGGAGGCCGGGTCGACGCGCGGATCTCGTTCGATCCGCCGTCGCTGAACCTGATGCTGTTCCACCGGGTCGGCAAGGTGCGTTCCGCGCTGACGGGCAAGATCGTTGTCAGTGGCCCGCGACCGTGGCTGCTGCCCGGCTTTCTGCGCGTCGTGCGTTTGCCCTGATGCGGCTGTCAACGGTTGACGGGCGCGTCGAACCGGCGGCGTGAGTTCTCGATGTGGCCGAGGAACCGGTGGGTCCAGTCGCACATCCCGTCGACCGTCGCGCGCAGGCCGTGGCCCGCCTCGGTGAGGGTGTAGTCGACACGCGGCGGCACCGTCGGATGCACCGTCCGCTCGATCAGGCCGTTGCGCTCCAGCATGCGCAGGTTCTGGGTGAGCATCTTGTGGCTGATGCCCTCGATGTCGTCGCGGAGCTCGGTGAACCGCCGCGTGCGGTCGCCGACCGTTTCGATGATCAGGAGTGCCCACTTGTTGGCGACATCGGAGAAGATCTCCCGCGCCAGTGAGTCCGCCCGCAGGAGATCGGCGTCGTCCGAACCGTTGAGCTGCTTGGTCACCATCAGGTTCCCCAGTCACGAAAAAGTGCGTTCTTCCAGGTCGTCGCACACTCTCCTACAGTTCCTGGGTAACCACAAGTGACCACTGACGAGGAGTACGGATGAGCATCACCCTGGTGAATCCCGCGGGACTGCCGGAGATCCCCGCCTACCGGCAGGTGTCGATCGCGACCGGGTCGAAGCTGGTCTTCATCGCGGGGCAGGTCTCCTGGGACGCCGACGGCGCTGTTGTCGGCGAAGGTGATCTTGCCGCCCAGGTCGAGCAGTGCTACCTGAACATCGGCACCGCGCTCGCCGCGGCCGGCGCCACCTTCGACGACGTCGCGAAGATGACCGTCTACGTCGTCGACTGGACGCCGGACAAGCTCACACTGTTCCTTGAAGGCGTGGACCGGGCCGCCGCGAAGCTGGGCGGCGCCCCGGTCCCGCCGGGAACGTTGATCGGTGTCGCGGCACTCGATGTGCCCGAACATCTCGTCGAGGTCGAGGCGACCGCCGTCATCGACTGACGCTCACTGGCCGCGCGCGGCGCGCCAGATCGGGCTGTCGACGTAGTGGTTGTCGTACTGCTTCGAGGACGCGGCGATCTCCGAGGGGTCCGCTTCGCCGCGTGCGACCCGGTCGAGGAGCCGGTAGTAGTCGAAGCGGGCCATGCCCGGTGTAAAGGTGACCAGGACGTCCGCGTCCGACCCGGCGGCGGGCCCGAACGCGTGCGGCACCTTTGGCGGCACGGCGAGGAAGTCGCCCTTCTCCAGGGTGTGCAGCGTTTCGTCGACGAGGACCTGAAGCTTTCCTTCGAGTACGAAGAAGAACTCGGTCGCGCGGGTGTGGAAGTGGGCCGGGGTGCCGAAGACGCCGTCCTTCAGTGTCGCGCGGTTCGCGGTGAAGCCCCCGTCGGTGGTGTCCGAGTCGGCCAGCAGCGTGATCTCGCTGCCCGGCGCGTCGCTGACGATCTCGGCGTCGGCGGCCCGGAGGAGGATGGGGTCGAACATGGTGGCGTCTCCTTGATTCTTCGTGTTCAGCAGGCTCGCTGACAGGACCAGCTTCTCCCGGGGCGAGAGGTTGATCAACGCGGAACGCCGCACCGATCGATAATGTAGAGGTTATCAATGCGGAGCTTTTGGCGGACGCCAAGTACATGAAGGCCTCCTTCACTGCGCTAGGCGCAAGGAAGGGGGCCTTCATGTACTTAGCGCGCCCATCGGTCAGGCGGCGAAGACCTGCGAGTCGTCGGCGAAGGCCTTGAACTCCAGCGCGTTGCCCGCCGGGTCCAGCAGGAACATCGTCCACTGTTCACCGGTCTGGCCTTCGAAGCGGACGTAGGGCTCGATGACGAACGCGGTGCCCGCGGCACGCAGCCGGTCCGCGAGCTTCTGGAATTCCGGAACGGCGAGGATCAGGCCGAAGTGGGGGACGGGCACGTCGTGACCGTCGACGGGGTTGTGGATCCGCTGCGGCCGCTCCGGGGCGAGGTGCGTGACGAACTGGTGGCCGTGGAGGTTCCAGTCGATCCAGGTGTCGGAGCTGCGGCCCTGTTCGAGGCCGAGGACTTCGCCGTAGAAAGTGCGCGCGGCGGCGAGGTCGTCGACGGGCATGGCGAGGTGGAAGCGCGGGATGGGGGAGTCGAGGACGGTCATACCGAGGAGGTCCTTTCCGGCGGGACGAGCACTTGTCGCAATGTTAACATTAGGACAAAGTGTGTGGTCGCTACGATCGGGCGTCCCGGCGGAAGGATGAGGATGAGCGAACCCGGCAGGGTGGTGCCGGCGCGTCGTCGCGGACTGGCGGACGAGGTCGCCGACAGGGTCAGGGACGCCATCTTCGGCGGCGCCTATCCGCCCGGCGCGCAGTTGCGCGAGGTCGAGCTTTCGGCGGCGCTCGGCGTCAGCCGCGGTCCGGTGCGCGAGGCACTGCTTAAACTGGAGCGCGAGGGCTTGGTCCGCAGCGAATGGCATCGCGGCGCGATCGTCACGACACTGTCCGAAGTGGACGTCGCGGAACTCGACAGCCTGCGCTCGGCGCTGGAACAGCTGGCCGTCCGGCTCGTGGTCGCGAACGCACCGGAGGCGGACCTGGCCGCGATCGACGAGGTCGTCGACCGGATGGACCGGGCGCGCGACGAGCACGAGATGGTCCGCTGCGACATCGACTTCCACGACGCGGTCTATGCCGCGTCCGGGCATCGGCGGCTCGTCGAGGCATGGCAGGCGATCCGGTCCCAGGTCTACCTGTTCCTGCTGACCCGGATCGGCGTGAACTCCGACGGCTACCTCGCGAGCATTCCGGCCGAGCATCGTCGGCTGGCGTCCGCGCTTCGCGCCCGTGACGCCGAGAAGGCGCTCGAACTGTTCGCCGTCCATCGCGGCGAGGCCTTCGCTGTGCTGACGGGGAGAAGATGATCACTGGGTGGAACCCCCTGGTGAACGATACGGTGCCGAGGCGGACGAAATGGCGTTCAAGGTCTTGACGGCACGGTGGGCCACGGCTTAACTCAAGCCCTGAAATAAGACGTGTCCCGGGTCACAGGTCCGGACACGGCTTGGCCACTCACCCCGAGGACCATCGATGCGAATCGGAAAGATCGCTCCCGCGCTCGTCCTGGCGCTGGCGGCCGCCGCCACGACGGCGTGCGGCGGCGGCGACACGTCGTCCAGCGCTCCCAAGGAGCTCGTGTACTGGGC
The DNA here is from genome assembly GCF_044461365.1 of Amycolatopsis sp. NPDC049868. Taxonomy (NCBI): domain Bacteria; kingdom Bacillati; phylum Actinomycetota; class Actinomycetes; order Pseudonocardiales; family Pseudonocardiaceae; genus Amycolatopsis; species Amycolatopsis sp. NPDC049868. The sequence continues at coordinate 204,902 of NZ_JBITKV010000006.1, forward strand.
GTCCAACCAGGGCACCAGTCTCGACAACGACAAGGCCGTCCTGCAGCCCGAACTGGACAAGTTCGAGAAGGCCTCCGGGATCAAGGTCAAGCTCGAGGTCGTCCCGTGGACGGATCTGCTCAACCGGATCCTCGCGGCCACCACCTCCGGCAAGGGGCCGGACGTGCTCAATATCGGCAACACCTGGTCGGCCTCGTTGCAGGCGACCGGAGCGTTCCTGCCGTTCGACGACGCCGCGCTGGAGAAGATCGGCGGGAAGTCGCGGTTCCTCGGCCCGTCGCTGGCGGCCACCGGGGCGACCGGACAGCCGCCGGTCGGCGTACCGCTCTACGGCCAGGCGTACGGCCTGTACTACAACAAGAAGCTCTTCACCGAAGCCGGCATCACCAAGCCGCCCGCCACCTGGGAGGAGCTCGTCGAGGACGGCAAGAAGCTCACCAAGCCCGACAAGGGCCAGTGGGGGCTCTCGCTCCAAGCGGGCCAGGTCACGGAGAACAGTCACCACGCCGCGATCCTCGGCGCTCAGCACGGGGCGCAGTTCTTCACCTCCGAGGGCAAACCGCAGCTCGCGTCGGATCCGTCGGTCGCGGCCGTGCAGCAGTTCGTCGACCTGATGCAGAAGGACAAGATCGTCAACCCGGCCAACGCCGAGTACGCCGACACCGCCAAATCCCTCAAGGATCTGTCCGACGGCAAGGCCGCGATGTTCATGAACCAGGCTTCCGCGGGGTCGTTCAAGAACATCGGGATGGACATGGCGAACCTCGGCGTCGCGCCGATCCCGTTGCCCGCCACCGCGCCGCCGAACGGCCGGAAGGTGACCAGCTTCGTCGCGGGTATCAACATGTCGGTCTTCAAGAACACCAAGAACCCCGACGCCGCACTGGACTTCGTGAAGTTCATGGTCTCGGCGCCGGAGCAGGCACTGCTCAACAAGACCTACGGTTCGCTGCCGACCGTCCAGGACGCCTACAGCGACGCGGCCTTCCAGACCGAAGACGTCAAGGTGTTCCAGAACGTGCTCGCGAATTCGGCCGAGCCGATGCCGCAGGTTCCGCAGGAATCGCAGTTCGAGACCCTGATCGGCACCGCGATGAAGGGGATGTTCGCCGACGTCGCGGCCGGCAAGCCGGTCGACGGGGCCAAGATCCGCGACCAGCTGAACCAGGCGGACCAGCAGATCGCGGCCGGTGGTTGATGCCGACCGCGCTCGACGACGCCCCGGCCGTGAAGGCGGCCGGGGCGCCCAGGCCGCGGCGTGCCCGGCGTAACCGGCGCCGGGTCGCGCTGCCGTATCTGCTCCTGCTGCCCGCGATCCTGCTGGAACTGCTCGTCCACCTGATCCCGATGGTCGCCGGGCTGGTGATGAGCTTCTTCAAGCTCACGCAGTTCTACATCCGGGACTTCTCGTCCGCCCCGGCGGCCGGGCTGGACAACTACAAGTTCGTCCTGGACTTCGACGCCGCGGCGGGGAAGTCGCTGCTCGGCTCGTTCTGGATCACCGTCCTGTACACCGTCGCGTCGGTCGGGTTCTGCTGGCTCTTCGGAACGTCGGCCGCCGTGCTGATGCAGAAGAACTTCCGGGGACGCGGCCTGCTCCGGACATTGTTCCTGGTGCCCTACGCGCTGCCGATGTACGCCGCGGTGATCACCTGGTCGTTCATGTTCCAAAAGGACACCGGCCTGGTGAACGACCTGCTGGGCACGGATTCCTTCTGGCTCATCGGGGACAACAGTTTCTGGTCGCTGCTGGTCGTCTCGGTGTGGCGCAACTGGCCGTTCGCGTTCCTGATCGTGATGGCCGGGCTGCAGAACATCCCCGGCGAACTGTACGAAGCGGCCGCCATCGACGGCGCGGGCTGGTGGCGCCAGTTCCAGGCGATCACCCAGCCGATGCTGCGCCCGGTCAACCAGGTCCTGCTGCTGGTGCTGTTCTTGTGGACGTTCAACGACTTCAACACGCCGTATGTCCTTTTCGGAGCGTCCGCGCCCAAGGAGGCGTCGCTGATTTCGATCCACATTTACCAGAGCTCCTTCGTGACCTGGAACTTCGGCCTCGGCTCGGCGATGTCGGTGCTGTTGCTGCTGTTCCTCCTGATCGTCAGCACCGTCTACTTGGGACTGACCGCGCGCAGGAGGAACGCCGTTGTCTGAGCCTCGCTGGGTCCCGTGGGCCCGCCGATTCGTCCTCGGCTTCCTCGCCCTGTTCACCCTGGTGCCGCTGTACGCGATGGTTTCCTCGTCGCTGAAGCCGCTCGGAGATGTGCAGGGCACCTGGGAATGGATCCCGACGACGCTGACCATCCAGCCGTTCTTCGACATCTGGGAGACCATCCCGCTCGCCGACTACTTCGTGAACAGCCTGATCATCTCCGGCTCGGCGGCGATCCTCTCGGTGGTGATCGCGATCTTCGCGGCGTACGCCCTGAGCAGGTTCCGGTTCCGTGGCAAGAACTTCTTCAAGATGACCGTGCTGTCCACGCAGATGTTCCCCGGCATCCTGTTCCTGCTGCCGCTGTTCCTCATCTTCGTCAACATCGGCAACACCACCGGAATCGTGCTGTACGGCTCCCGGCTCGGGCTGATCATCACGTACCTGACCTTCTCGCTGCCGTTCGCCATCTGGATGCTCGCCGGCTACATCGACTCGATCCCCAAGGAACTCGACGAGGCCGCGATGGTCGACGGCACCGGGCCGTTCGGCGCGCTGATCCGGGTGGTGGTGCCGGCGGCCATGCCGGGCATCGTCGCGGTGGGGATCTACTCGTTCATGACGGCCTGGGGCGAGGTCCTGTTCGCGTCGGTGATGACCGACTCGGGCACGCGGACCCTCGCCGTCGGCCTCCAGGAGTACTCCACCCAGGTCCAGGTGTACTGGAACCAGGTCATGGCCGCGTCATTGATCGTCTCCGTCCCGGTCGTCGCCGGATTCCTGCTGCTCCAGCGTTATCTCGTCGCCGGGCTCACCGCCGGTGCCGTGAAATGACCAGCCCGTCGCTCCGTACAGAGAGGTCCGCCTTGAATCTGCACCTGCCCGCCGATTTCCTGTGGGGTGCGGCCACCGCCGCGTACCAGGTGGAAGGCGCCGTCGACGCCGATGGCCGCCTCCCGTCCATCTGGGACGACTTCGTCCGGGTCCCGGGTGCCGTCCTGAACGGCGACACCGCCGACGTCGCGTGCGACCACTACCGGCGCTGGCCGGAGGATCTCGCCATCATGAAGCGGCTGGGCCTGGACGCCTACCGCTTCTCCGTCGCTTGGCCACGGGTGATCCCGACCGGCCGCGGCGCGGTCAACGCGGCCGGCCTCGACTTCTACGACCGGCTGGTCGACGCGTTGCTCGAAGCCGGGATCCGGCCGTTCGCCACGCTGTTCCACTGGGACCTGCCTTCGGCGCTGAAGGGCGGCTGGCCGGAACGTGATACGGCCTTTGCCTACGCCGATTACGCCGCCGTCGTCGCGGCCAAACTCGGTGACCGGGTCGCGGACTGGAACACCGTCAACGAACCGCTGTGCTCGGCCTGGCTCGGCTATCTCGAAGGCCGGTTCGCCCCTGGTGTCAAAGACCTCAAGCAGGCCATCGACGCGTCGCACCATCTCCTGCTCGCGCACGGTCTCGGCGTTCAGGCGATCACCGCCAACGCCGCGCGGCCCGCCAACGTCGGCCTGGTGGTCAACCTCAGCGGGATCGAGCCCGCGTCGGACTCCACCGCGGACGTCGAGGCGGCGGCGCGGATGGACGGGCACGTCAACCGCTGGTGGCTCGACCCGTCGAACGGCCGCGGCTACCCGGCGGACATGATCGAGGTCTACGGCGTCGAACCGCCCGTGGTCGGAGACGATCTCGAGGTGATCTCGACGCCGGTCGGCTTCCACGGGCTGAACTACTACTTCCGGCAGATCGTCGAGGACGACCCGCACGGTCCCGTGCCCCGCGCCCGGCAGGTACCGGTCGAGGGCGCGGCGACCACGGCGATGGGCTGGGAGATCCACGGGCAGGGGCTCGCGGACCTGATCCACCGGCTCGCCAACGAGTACGGCGCCCGCACCATCTACGTCACCGAGAGCGGGGCGGCCTTCGACGACAAGGTCGCCGAGGACGGCTCGATCCACGACGCCGACCGCATCGCCTACCTGGAGGAACATCTGGGTGCGGTGGCCGGAGCCGCTGAAGCGGGTGCGCCGGTGAAGGGCTACTTCGCCTGGTCGCTGCTCGACAACTTCGAATGGGACAGCGGGCTGAGCAAACGGTTCGGGCTCGTGCGGGTCGACTACGACACGCAGGTCCGCACGATCAAGGCGAGCGGGCACCGGTACGCGGAGATCATCGCGGAACATCGGAAGCGCTGAGGGTCCCGGTATGTCATGAAAGGGTCGTTCAGGACATGTCTCGTCCTGAACGACCCTTTCATGACACGGGCGGAGGAGCCTGAGCCGGTTCGTGCGGGCGGATGGACCGAGGGGCCCGGATTCGTCGCGCGGTACGAACGGACGCTCGCCGAAACCTCCTAGGGTCGCCATGAACGAGGCGATCCTAGGAGGCGAAGTATGCGGACACTCTTGCGCGGCGGTCGTGTCATCGATCCGGCGACGGGCTTCGACGGTACGGCCGATGTGCTGGTGACCGATGGCGTGGTCACCGCCGTCGGGGAGGGCTTGGCCGCGGAGCCCGGCGACGTGGAGATCGACGTCCGCGGGCTCGTCGTCGGACCGGGCTTCATCGACCTGCACAGCCACGTGCACACCATCGCGGGCCAGCGGCTCCAGGCGATGGACGGGGTGACGACCGCGCTCGACCTCGAAGCCGGCTTGATGCCGATCGAGCGGGCCTACGCGGAGGCGGCCGCGGCGGGACGGCCGCTGCACTACGGGTTCTCCGCGTCCTGGGGTGCCGCGCGGGCGCAGGTGCTCGCCGGGATCGAACCGGACGCGAATATCGACAGCGGGCTGGCGGTGCTCGGAAACCCGGCCTGGCAAAGGACTTCGTCGCCGAAGGAGATGGCGGCCTGGCTGTCCCTTGTGGACGGTGAGCTGGCCGCGGGCGCGCTCGGCGTCGGGGTGCTCCTCGGCTACGCGCCCGACACCGACCCCGGAGAGTTCCTCGCATTGGCCCGGCTGGCCAAGGAGGCCGGGGCACCGACCTACACCCACGTCCGTGAACTGGTCGAGGTGAACCCGCGGACGCCCATCGACGGCTCGGCGGAGATCGCGATCGTCGCGGCCGAGACCGGCGCCGCGATGCACCACTGCCACGTGAACAGCACCTCCGGCCACCAGATCGAGCGAGTGCTCGCGGCACTCGAAGCGGGCCGCGCGGCCGGGTCGAGGGTGACGGTCGAGGCCTATCCGTACGGGGCCGGCAGCACGGGGATCGGCGCGGCGTTCCTTTCGCCCGAACGCCTGAAGATGAAGGGACTGTCCCCGTCCAGCGTGATCATGCTGGAGTCGGGGGAGCGGATCGCCGACGAAGGCCGCCTGCTCCAGGTGCGTGCCGAGGATCCCGGCGCGCCGTGCATCCTGGAATTCCTCGACGAAAGCAGCCCGCACGATCTCGGCCTGCTGCACCAGGCGCTCGCGTTCCCGGACGCCATCGTCGCCAGCGACGCGCTGCCCGTGTACTGGAAGAACGGCACCAGCGAGAGCACCGAATGGCCGCTGCCGCCCGGTGGCGCGACACATCCGCGCACGGCGGGGACCTACGCCAAGACGTTGCGCCTGATGGTGCGAGAGAGCAAGGCCTGGACGTGGCTGGAGGCGTTCCGGCGCTGCTCCTACCTGCCGGCGCGCGTGCTCGACGAGGTCGCCCCCGGTGCGGTGGCGAAGGGACGGCTGAACGTCGGCGCCGACGCCGACATCGTCGTCCTCGACCCGGAAGCCATCACCGATGCGGCGACCTACTTCGACTCGACCAGGCCTTCCGTCGGCGTCCGGCACCTGTTCGTTTCGGGGGTCCCCGTCGTCACCGACGGGAATCTGCGCACGGACGCGTTCCCCGGGAAGCCGTTGCGGGGTGAGCCGCGATGAGCGACCTGCTCGCCGACATCGAGACGCTCGTGCGCTGCGAGTCGCCGTCGTCGGATCACGAGGCGGTGGCCCGTAGCGCCGAAGTGGTGGCCGAAGTGGGACTGAGACTGCTCGGTGCGGAGCCGGAGAGGATCGTCGTCGACGGGGTCACGCACCTGCGCTGGCGATTCGGTGACGGGCCGCCCCGGGTGCTGCTGCTCGGTCACCACGACACGGTGTGGCCCCACGGTTCGCTGGAGACACATCCGTTCTCGGTGCGGGACGGGGTGTTGCGCGGACCCGGCTGCTTCGACATGAAGGCGGGTGTCGTGATGGCGCTGCACGCCGCGGCGACCGTGCCCGACCGCGACGGACTGTCCATTCTGGTCACCGGTGACGAGGAGCTCGGTTCGCCTTCGTCCCGCGCGCTGATCGAGGAGACTGCGGCGGGCTGCGACGCGGCGTTCGTGCTGGAGGCTTCGGCCGACGGCGGTGCGCTGAAATGCCGCCGCAAAGGCGTTTCCCACTATCGGGTCGAGGTCACCGGCCGGGCGGCGCACGCCGGGCTGGAACCGGAGAAGGGGGTCAACGCGGGAATCGAGATCTCCCACCAGATCCTCGCCGTGGCCGCGCTCGCCGACCCGGTGGCCGGGACGAGCGTGACGCCCACCGTCGTCTCGGCGGGAACCACGGTCAACACGGTTCCCGCCGCCGCGAGCGTGGCCGTCGACGTCCGCGTGTGGGACGAGGCCGAACAACTCCGTGTCGACAGGGCCATGCGGGTACTCCCGCCGGTGCTGGAAGGAGCCGAGGTCCGGGTGACCGGCGGGATCAACCGGCCGCCGCTCGAAGCGGGCTCGTCGGCCGGATTGTTCGCGCTGGCCCAGGACCTGGCGGACGACCTCGGCCTCGGGGAACTGACCTCCGCGTCGGTCGGCGGCGCCTCGGACGGCAATTACACGGCGGGGATCGGTGTTCCCACGCTGGACGGCCTGGGCGCCGTCGGGGGCGGGGCGCACGCGGATCACGAACACGTCGTCGTCGCGGAATTGCCGCGCCGCACCGCTTTGCTGGCCGCGCTCGTGGAGAACGTGCTCGCGAAACGGGATCCGTCCGGTGCGACGAATCGCGCCGGCGAATCTGGTACGGCACGACGGTGACTCGGCCGTCGTGCGGGGAAAGGATTGTCCCGTGACGAATCTTGCGACGAACGCGGAGAGCCTCGCGTCGGCGGAGGTGCGCGACGAAGCCGTCGCCGCCGCGCGGGCGGCGGCCGCGGCTTCGGGCGTCGAAATCCGCGAACTCACCGAAATCGCCGATCTGGCCGCCGTGGTCGGCCTGTTCGAGTCGATCTGGCAAACGGCACCCGGCGCGCGGCCCGTGAGCACGGAACTGCTCCGCGCGATGTCCAGTGCCGGGAACTACGTCGCGGGCGCCTTCGAGAACGGTGAACTGCTGGGGGCCTGTTTCGGGTTCTTCGGGAATCCCGGAAAGGCGAGCCTGCACAGCCACATCGCCGGAGTCGCCAAAGCCGGGGCGGGGCGCGGGATCGGGCAGGCGCTCAAACTGCACCAGCGCGGGTGGGCCCTGCTCCAGGACGTCTCGGTGATCACCTGGACCTTCGACCCGCTGGTGCGGCGCAACGCCTATTTCAACCTGGGGAAACTCGGCGCGCGCCCGATCGGCTACCTGCCCGACTTCTACGGTCCGATGGAGGACAGCATCAACGGGTCGGGTGACACCGACCGGTTGATGGTCGGATGGGACCTCCAGAGCCCGGAGGTCCGTGCCGCCTCCTTCGGTGAACCCGTGTTGATCGACGCGGAGGCGTTGGGCGCGGCGAAGGCGCTGTCGGTCGACCCCGACGGCGGTCCGAGTATCGGATCCGCCGACGCGCCGACCGTGCTCGTCGCCGTCCCGTCCGATATCGAACGGTTGCGCCGCACCGACCCCGGTCGCGGCAACGCGTGGCGCGCCGCCCTGCGTGAAGTCCTCGGTGGACTGATGGCGGACAACGCCCAGGTCACCGGTTTCGATCGTGCCGGCTGGTACGTGATCTCGAAGGAGCAGTCGTGAAACTCAGCGGTGTGGAACTGCGCCGGGTCCGGATGCCGCTCGTGGCCCCGTTCCGGACTTCGTTCGGAACGCAGTCGGAACGGGAACTGCTGCTCGTCCGCGCGGTGACCCCGGCGAGCGAGGGGTGGGGCGAATGTGTCGCGATGGAGGCGCCGCTCTACTCGTCGGAGTACAACGACGCCGCCGAACACGTGCTGCGCAACCATCTGATCCCCGCCCTGCTGGCCGCGGACGACGTCACCGCGTACAAGGTGACGCCGTTGCTGGCGAAGTTCAAAGGGCAGAGGATGGCGAAGGGGGCGCTGGAGATGGCGGTCCTCGACGCCGAACTCCGCGCGCACGAACGATCCTTCGCGGCCGAGCTCGGGTCCACACGCGACTCCGTGGCCTGCGGGGTCTCGGTCGGGATCATGGACTCGATCCCGCAACTGCTCGATGTCGTCGGCGGCTACCTCGACGAAGGCTATGTCCGGATCAAACTGAAGATCGAGCCCGGCTGGGACGTCGAGCCGGTCCGCCAGGTGCGTGAGCGCTTCGGTGACGACGTGCTGCTCCAGGTCGACGCGAACACTGCGTACACCCTGGGCGACGCGCCCCTGCTGTCCCGGCTCGACCCGTTCGGCCTGCTGCTGATCGAGCAGCCGCTCGAAGAGGAGGACGTGCTCGGCCACGCCGAACTGGCCAAGCGGATCCGGACGCCGATCTGCCTCGACGAGTCGATCGTCTCCGCCAAGGCCGCCGCGGACGCGATCAAGCTGGGTGCCTGCCAGATCGTCAACATCAAACCGGGCCGCGTCGGCGGTTATCTCGAAGCACGCCGGGTGCACGACGTCTGTGCGGCGCACGGGGTGGCGGTGTGGTGCGGCGGGATGATCGAAACCGGACTCGGCCGGGCGGCCAACGTCGCGCTGGCCTCGCTGCCCGGTTTCACGCTGCCGGGTGACACCTCGGCGTCCGGCCGGTTCTACCGCACGGACATCACCGAGCCGTTCGTGCTGGACGCCGGGCACCTGCCGGTGCCGACGGGGCCGGGGCTCGGCGTGACTCCGATTCCCGGCCTCCTGGACGAGGTGACCACGGAGAAAACGTGGATCGGTTCGTAGCGCCCTACGAAATCCGGGGTTAGATTTGGTCGCATCGAACCAGTCGGTTCGGTGAGACCGGGTTTAACTTCGGGGGGTGCTGACACCGGTGCCCAGCAAGCCGCATACGAGCTTGGGACGCGTCCTCGAAAACCTCGGGGACGTGCTCCTGGAGCCGGTCGCCGTCGGCCGGACCACCCGCAAGCAGCTCGGCGGGGTGGTCATCCACGATCCGCACGACGAATCCGAAATCCCTGGCGGGGCCGTCGTGCTCGGCGTCGGGGTGCGGGATCAGGACGAGGTCGTCCGCCTCTTGCACGACGTGGGTGCGCGAGGCGCGGCGGCGCTCGTCGTCCGGTCTCCCGTCACCCCGGCGCCGGAACTCCGGCGTGCCGCGGACTCGTCCGGGGTCGCGCTGCTCGGGCTCGCGCGCGGCGCGTCGTGGGCGCAGCTCGCCGCCATGCTCAGGACCTTGCTCGCCGAAGAGGACGTCGGCGAGGTTTCGCCCCAGACGCTCGGCGGAATGCCGTCGGGTGATCTCTTCGCGCTGGCCAACGCGATCGCCGCGCTCGTGGACGCGCCGGTGACCATCGAGGACCGCAGCAACCGGATCCTCGCGTTCTCCGGGCGCCAGGACGAAGCGGACCCCTCCCGGGTCGAGACCATCCTCGGCCGTCAGGTACCGGAGCGGTTCGCCCGCGGCCTGGAACGGGACGGCGTCTTCGAGCGGCTGTACCGCGACCACGCGCCCGTCTACGTCGATCCGCAGCGTTACGACGACAACGAGATCGCGATTCCGCGCGTGGCGCTCGCCGTCCGCGCCGGCGACGAGATACTCGGCTCGATCTGGGCCGCGGTCCGGGAGCCGCTCAGCGAAGAGCGGACGCAGGCACTGATCGACGCAGCCAAACTCGTCGCGTTGCACATGCTCCGGTTGCGCGCGGGCGCCGACGTCGAACGGCGGCTGCGCGCGGACCTGGTGAGCACGGCGCTCGAAGGCGGCTCCGGCGCGCCGGAGGCGGTCGCCCGGCTCGGGCTGCTCGGCCAGCCGTCGATCGTGCTCGCCATGGGCCTGCTCGGCGCACCCGATCCCGAGGACGATCTCAAGCTGGTCGCGGACCGTCAGCGGGTCGCCGACGCGCTGGCCATGCACCTGAGCGCCGTCCAGCCTCGCTCGGCGGTCGCGCTGGTCGGCGACGTCGCCTACGGGATCCTCCCGATGCCCGGCGGGCACGCCGACTGGCAGGAGCGTTCGGTGCGGGTCGCGTCGACCTTCCTGGAGCGCACGGGACGCCGGGCGGCGGCCGCGATCGGCATCGGTCCGCTCGCGCTCGACGCGTCCGGCCTCCACACCTCCCGGGACGGCGCGGACCGGGCGTTGCGTGTGCTGCTCACCAACGGCGGCGCCAAACGCGTCGCGACCGCGGACGACGTCCACGTCGACGCGCTGATGCTGGATCTGGCCGATCTCGCCGCGGCCAGGGGAGACGTCGCGACAGGACCTGTCGCACGGTTGCTCGCCTACGACGCGCAGCATCAGTCACAACTGGTGCACACCCTCCGATGCTGGCTCGACGCCTTCGGTGACATCGGAGCCGCGTCCGCGTCGGCGTATGTCCATCCGAACACCTTCCGCTACCGGCTGCGGCGTCTCGCGGAGGTCGGCGGGATCGACCTCGACGACGCGGGGGAGCGGTTCGCCGCGATGCTGCAGTTGCGGCTGCTGCCCCGTGACGCGCGGACCGGGCCGCCGGGCGCCGAAGACTGACGTTGGTCTTCCGGCCCGAAACGACGGCGGATGTTCGTGGGATCGCACGAACTCCGCTCGCCGACCGCGTTTCAGAATGAGTGATCGGCGCCACTCTCGCGCCGTTCTCCTTCTCTCCCAAAGTTTCCGCGGAGGCGCCATGACGGCAGTGGTCAATGAGGACACCTGGACAGCACGGCGGATCAACCGGACGGCGCTCATCACCATGGTGGTGATGGTGTTCGCCTGGGCGGTCGACTACATCGATCGGTTCTCCATCGGGATGGCGCTGCCGATGATCGGCGCCGAGTTCGAGCTCAGCAAGACCCAGCAGGGCTGGCTCGTCACCGTGTTCGCGCTGGTGTACATGGTCTGCCAGATCCCGGCGGGCTTCCTCGCCGACCGGTACGGCTCGCGGGGGCCGATGCTGGTCACGCTGCTGCTCTGGTCGGCGTTCACCGCGATGACCGGGATGGCGGGCACCTTCGGGATGCTGCTCGTCGTCCGCGGCCTTTTCGGTGTGTGCCAAGGACTTTTCCCGGCGGCCTCGTTCAAGGCGATCGCCGAACGGACCACCCCCGGCAACCGCGCGACGGTGACCGGCGTGATGCTGTCCGCCGGTGGGATCGGCGCCGGCCTGGCGCCGTTGATCGTCGGCCCCCTGCTGATGGCCATCGGCTGGCGGCATACGTTCTTCTGGATGGCGGGCATCGGCGCGCTCATCGGCGTGGTCGTCTGGACACTGTTGCCCAAGGCGCTGCCCGAACGGCTGAGCAGCCTGCCGCGCGACGAGGTGAAAACCACCGAGGTCTCCCGCAAACAGGTACTGAAGTCCTTTGTGGTCTGGAAGTTCACCCTGCTGTTCTGCGTCACCAACATGCTCAATTACGGGATGATCACCTGGGTACCCAGCTACCTGCTGGAGTCGCGGGGGCTGTCGTTGAGCCAGACCGGGATTCTTGCCGCGATCCCGATGCTGGTGAGCATCGTGACGACCATCCTCGGCGGCTGGCTGTTCGACCGGTACTTCCACGATCACGGCCGCTGGTACCTCGGTTCGATCGCGCTGGTGACCGTGGTGCTGCTGACGTTGATGGTGAACGCGGACAGCACGGTGGAGTTCACCGTCTACGAGACGCTCGCGCTCGCTGTGTTCGGCATGGCGACGATGGCCGTCTTCGGCCTGCCGCTGCGGGTGCTCCCCACGGCGGTCACCGGGATCGGCATGGGAGTGATGAACTTCGGCGGCCAGGTGGCCGGCGCGGTCGCGCCGGTGGCGATGGGCTGGCTCGCCGACACCTTCTCCTACACCGCCGCGTTCGGGTTCCTCATCGGCACGACGTTCCTCACCGCCGTGATGGCGTTCTGGGTACCGCAGAACCCGGCGCAGTTCACTTTTTCCAAGGCGAGTGCCGGCTCGGCCTCGTGAGTGGCCCGGCTCGCTCGACACCCTCCCCGGCTCCCGACGAGTCCAACGTAGACAGGAGTTCCATGTCCACCGCGTCCGAAGTCATCGCAACGATCACCGAGCGCGCCAAGGAGGTCGGCGTCCGGGTCCGGCTGCACGCGGCCGAAATCGACGGCACCCGGCGGATCGGCGTCGACGAACACGCCCCGGTCGTCACGGCGTCGGTCTTCAAGGTCCCGATCGCGCTGGAACTGGCGAAGCAGGGTGCCGAGGGCGGGCTCGACCTCGGCGAGCGGATCACCGTCCCGCCGGGGCATCCCACGCCCAGCCCGTACGGCCTGGCCACCTTCCGGCACGAGATCACGATGTCCTGGTACGACCTCGCGATCCTGATGATCGGCATCAGCGACAACGTCGCCACCGACCTGATCCTCGACCGCGTCGGGAAGGAATCGACGGAGAAGACGTTGCGCGACCTCGGTTTCGAGCACACCACCGTCACGCACGACTGCGGAGAGGTGCTCGGCAGTATCGGGGAAGACCTCGGGATCTCCTACGAGGACGACGAAAGACTGCTGACGGAGCTTCCCATCGAGCGGATCAAGGCGTTGCGCGCGCTGCGACCGGAACACAGTTGCGCCACGACCGCCGAGGAGATCACCCGGCTGCTCGGGCTCATCTGGCGCGACGAGGCGGCCGCGCCGACGGCGTGCGCGGACGTCCGGCGCTGGATGGAGCTCCAGGTGTGGCCGCACCGGCTGCGGTCCGGGTTCCCGGACGACGGGATCCGCGTCGGCGGCAAGACCGGGACACTGCCGTCGGTGCGCAACGAGGTCGGTGTGGTCGAGTACCCGGATGGCGGCCGTTACGCGGTAGGGATTTTCACCGACGCGGTCGACGGGCGGTCACGGGTGCCGGAGCGTGACGCGTTCATCGGTTTCGCCGCGGCACAAGCCGTCGAATGGCTGAGGCTTCCCGAGGCCGACGGCGAATGATTCGTCCGCGCGGATGAATTTTCCCGCCGCTCTCGTCGTTCCGCACGAATCGGTGACGCCCGTCACCGGCCTAGCATTCCGGGAACCGCCGGACCTGCCCTTTCCACGGACAAGAGGTACGCATGTCGAAACTTTCCGAAATCGATACCTGGCTCGCGGAGAACTTTTCCGCTCTTCTGGAGAAGCACCAGGTGCCCGGCGCCGCCATCGCGGTCTTCGCGAACGGCGAGGTGATCGACCACGCGGCCGGTGTGCTGAACAAGAACACCGGTGTGGAGTCCACTGTGGACTCCGTATTCCAGATCGGCTCGATCACCAAGGTGTGGACGACCACCCTGGCGATGCAGCTCGTCGACGAAGGCAGGCTCGACCTCGACAAGCCGGTCCGCGACTACCTTCCCGAGTTCACCCTCTCGGACGACGACGCGGCTTCGCGGATCACGGTGCGGCAGCTGACCTGTCACACCGCCGGATTCGAGGGCGACATCTTCACCGACACCGGGCAAGGCGACGACTGCGTCGCGAAGCTCGTGGCGACGCTTTCCGACGTCCCCCAGCTGTTCCCGCCGGGGGAAATGTTCTCCTACAACAACGCTGGCTACTGCGTGCTCGGGCGGATCGTCGAGGTCCTGCGCGGAAAGTCCTACGACGACTGCCTGCGCGACCACCTCTTCGCGCCGCTCGGCCTGACCCACGCCGCGGCCGGACCCTACGACGCGATCCGGTACCGCGCGGCGATCGGTCACGTCCAGGCGAAGCCGGACGACGAGCCGGTGGCCGCGCCCGTCTGGGCGTTGACGCGGTCCAACGTGCCGGCGGGTTCGCATCTGGCGATGCGCCCGCGCGACCTGCTGACCTTCGTGCGCATGCACCTCAACGAAGGCCGCGCGGACGACGGCACCCAGGTCCTGCGGCCCGAAACCGCGCGGGCCATGTGGGAACGCCAGGTCGAGCTGCCCTACCTCGGCCTGATGGGCGGGGCGTGGGGCCTCGGCTGGATGATCTTCGACTGGGACGGCGGCCCGGTGATCGGCCACGACGGCGGGACCATCGGCCAGTCCGCGTTCCTGCGCGTCGTGCCGGGCAGCAACGTCGCGGTGGCCTTGCTGACCAACGGCGGCAAACCGATGCACCTCTACCTGGACATCTTCCGGAAGGTGCTGGGCGAGCTGGCCGGTGTCGAGGTCCCGTCGCTGCCGGAGCCGAACGCCGCGGAGGCCCCGGCGGACCCGTCGCGGTACGTGGGCGAGTACTCGTCGCAGGTGGCGGACATCGTCGTCACGCAGGACGAGGACGGCGGTTTGTGGCTGGAACGCACGGCGAAGGGGATTTTCGCCGACCTCGGCACGGCGCCGGAGAAGACCAGGCTGCTGGGCTACAAGGGCGACACCCTGGTCGCCGAGCACGACGGCCTCGGCCTGCACATGCCGCACGCGTTCGTCGGTGACGACGGCACCGGCCGCGCGTTGTTCGTCCACACCGGACGCGCCGACCGCCGGGTGGCCCGGTGACGGCGATCGCCGGCGAGATCGAGGCCGTCTTCGCGGACGCGGGGGCGCGCGGATTCGTGCACGCGCGCGAGATCGGCGTCCCCGACGGTCCCGAAGTCGGTGTCGGCGCGGACGACCCGGTCGTGCTGGCGTCGGTGTTCAAGATCCCGGTGGCGGTCGCCTTCGCCCGTGAGGTGGCCGCCGGGCGGATCGACGAGGCCGAGCGGACCCGGGTCACCGCGCGGTACCGGATCGGCGGGATCGGGACGGCAGGCTGCGCGGACGACGTCGAGATGAGCTGGCGCGACCTGGCGCATTTCATGCTGACGATGAGCGACAACGCCGCGACCGACGTCGTCTACCACCGGGTCGGACAGGAGGCCGTCGACCGGGTGCTCGCCGACCTCGGCCTCACCAGGACGCGGCTGGTCGGCTGCTGCGAAGACCTCTTCGCCTCGGTGATCGCCGATCTCGGCGCGAAACCGGACGAAGACCTGGAAGCCGTCTTCAGCGCGGCTTCGGAAGAACAGATGTGGAAGCTCTCGGTGCTCGACCCGGAACGCACGACGTCGTCGACGCCGAGGGAGATCACCGCGTTGCTCGACGCGATCTGGACCGACCGCGCGGGCGCCCCGGCCGCCTGTGAACGCGTGCGGACGATCATGGCGCAGCAGATCTGGCCGCACCGGATCTCGTCCGGTTTCCCCGCCGGGGTGGCGATCGCGGCCAAGACCGGGACGCTCCCCGCCGTCCGCAACGAAGCGGGGGTGGTGACCCATGTGGACGGTCGCCGGTACGCCGTCGCGGTGTTCACCCGCGCCGAATCCCTCGCCGACCGCTTGCCCGCGGTCGACTCCGCCATCGGCGAGGCCGCCCGCCTCGCCGTTGATCACCTCCGCGCGTAGACCATGACCCAGTAGGAGAAACCGCATGAAGAAAGCTCGGCTCACCGCCGCGATCACGAGCGTGGTGGCCTTGACCGTGAGCGCGTGCGGGGGGACGTCGCAATCCGGGCAGGACCGGACCGCGAACCAGAAATTGACCGAGGGCAAGACCTTCACGATGGCCATCGGCACCGACCCGGGGGCACTGGACCCGGCGATGACCGTGCTCGCGGTGGCGCTCGACATCGGGCGCTACCTCTACGACAGCCTGATCAATCTCGACGAGTCGGGCAAGCCGATCGCCGGGCTCGCCGAAAAGTGGGAGGCGTCCACGACCACGGCCTCCTTCACCCTGCGGAACGGGATCACCTGTGACGACGGCACCCCGCTGACCGCGAGCGACGTGGCGGCGAACGTCAACTTCGTCGGCGATCCCGCCAACAAGTCGCCGATGTCCGGGCTCACCGTCGCCCCGGGCACGAAGGCCACCGCCGACGACGCGGCACGGACTATCACGCTCACCAGCGGAGCGCCGGACGCCTTCCTGCTGCGCAACGTCGGCGGCCTGCCGATCGTCTGCGGCAAGGGGGTGACCGACCGGCAGGGGCTCGCCAAGGGCAAGTACGGCACCGGCATGTTCACCATGACCGAGATCGTGCCGAACGACCACTACACCCTCACCAGGCGCAAGGACTACGCGTGGGGGCCGGGGGACTGGCAGCGTGAGCAGCCCGGTCTGCCGGAGAAGGTGACCTTCCGGGTCATCCAGAACATGACGACCGCCGCGAACCTGCTGCTGTCCGGTGAACTCAACGGTGCCCGGATCACCGGTCAGGACCAGCAGCGTCTACGGGCCCAGAAGCTCTTCCACGGCGAGCAGGTCGTACCGCTGGGCGAGATGTTCTTCAACCAGGCGCCCGGCCGCGCGGGCGGCGACCAGGCCGTGCGCCGCGCGCTGGTGCAGGCGCTCGACCTCGCCCAGATCGGGAAGGTGCTCACCAGCGGCTCCGGTGCACCCAGCCAGGGGCTGGTCACCACCGAACCGAGGGTGTGCGCCGGGGACGCGGTGTCCGGCAAACTGCCCGCGTTCGACGCCGCCGCCGCGAAGTCGGCCCTCGACGCGGCGGGCTGGCAGCCGGGAGCGGACGGGGTGCGGGTCAAGGACGGCAAACGGCTCGCGCTGACCGCCATCTACGGTACGCAGGTCGGGCCGACGATGGCGCCCGCCGCCGAACTGATGCAGCAGTCGTGGAAGGCCATCGGCGCCGAGGTGACGCTCAAAGGCCTCGACAGCCCGGGGACCAGCCAGGTGCTCTTCAACACCGGTGAGTGGGACATCTCGCTCGCGCCGGTGACCCTGTTGCTGCCGAGTCAGGCCGTCCCGTTCGTCTCGGGGCCGAAACCGCCGGCGGGTACCAACTTCGCGCATATCGAGAACGAGAAGTACACGGCGCAGGCCGCGCAGGCGGCGCGGATGGCCGGTGACTCGGGCTGCGCGACCTGGCTCGCGGCGGAACAGGCGCTCATCGAGCGGCTGGACGTCGTGCCCTACGTCAACTCGGTCATCCCGACCTTCGGCAGCAACGCGCGGTTCAAGGTCAACTTCGGTTCGGTCGAGCCGTCGTCGATCCGGATGTACGGCTGATGGCCGTCGCGGTCGCCCCGGCCGGGTTGCGCGGCAGTCCGTGGCTGTCGTTCGCCGTGCGCCGCCTCGGCCGGTTCGCGATCTCGTTGTGGGTCCTGATCACCACGGCGTTCCTGATGATCCAGCTGATCCCCGGCGATCCGGTCCGCGCGGCGCTCGGGCTGACCGCGCCGGTCGAGCTGGTGAACGCGCGCCGGGCGGCGCTCGGTCTCGACGATCCACTGTGGCTGCAGTACGTCCACTACCTCGGCGGCCTGGTCACCGGTGACTTCGGGACGTCGATGACGAGCGGGCAGCCGGTCTCCGAGGTGATCGGCGACCGGCTGCCCGCCACCCTCCAGCTGGCGTTGCCCGCCTTCGCGGTGGTCATCGCGCTCGCGATCCCGCTGGGCCTGTCGTTCGCCGTGCTGACCCGCGGCGGACGACGGCGGGGTGGCGAGCTGGCGTTCACCTCGACGACCGTGCTGCTCGCGGCCATCCCGGAGTTCCTGCTCGCCGTGGCGCTGGTCGCGTTCTTCTCGGTCCAGCTGGGCTGGTTCCCGGTCGCGGGGAACGCGGACGCGAGTTCGTTCGTGCTCCCGGTGATCGCGCTGGCGCTCGGTCCGGCGTCGGTGCTCGCCCGCATCGTCCGGGTGGAGACGCTTTCCGTGCTGGGCAACGACTTCATCCGCACCGCGCGGGCGAAGCGGCTGCCCGCGCGGCTGGTCTACCTGCGACACGCCTTGCCGAACGCGCTGACCGCCACGCTCACCATGGGCGGGCTGATGCTGACCGGGATGGTCGCCGGGACGGTGCTGGTGGAGAACGTCTTCGCCTGGCCGGGCCTCGGTTCCACCATCGCCCAATCGATCCTGCAGAAGGACTATCCGCTGGTGCAGGGGATCGTGCTCGTCTACGGCATCGGGGTCCTGCTGGTGAACCTGACGGTGGACGTGCTGCTGGCCGTTCTCGATCCGCGTTCGACGATCCGGGAGAACTGAGATGGCGAAATGGTTCGCGGCCCTGCGCACCCCGGTGGGCGGGTTCGCGGCGGCCCTGCTGGCGCTGGTGCTCGCCCTCGCGGTGTTCGCCCCGATCCTGTGGCACGACAACGCTTTCGCGATCGACACGGACGCGATCGCGCAGGGCCCGTCGGCGGCGCATTGGCTGGGCACCGACGACCTCGGCCGTGACATCCTTTTCCGGGTCCTGGTCGCGACCCGGCTTTCGGTCCTGCTCGCGGTGCTCGCGACGGTGATCGGGGTGGTGACCGGTCTGATCCTCGGCACCTTGCCCTCGCTGCTGCCGCGGCCCGCCGCCCGGCTGGTGACGTCCGCGGTGAACATCGCGGTCGCGTTTCCCGGGCTGTTGCTGGTGTTGTTCTTCTCGGTCATCTTCGGGGTCGGAACCCATGGCGCGGTGTTCGCGGTCGGTTTCGCGCTGGCCCCGGCGTTCGCGCGGCTGGCGCAGACGCTGTCCGCGTCCGTCGCGGGGCAGGATTTCGTGTCGGCCGCGCGGATCTCCGGGGTCGGCCGGATGCGGTTGCTGATCCGGCACATCCTCCCCAATATCGGCGAACCGCTGGTGGTGAACGCGACCATCGGCGCGGGCGCCTGCCTGCTGGCCTTCTCCGGGCTGTCGTTCCTCGGCATCGGTGTCCAGGCACCGGATTACGACTGGGGACGGCTGCTCGGCGAAGGCCTCAACGGGATCTACGTCAATCCGGCGGCCGCGCTCGCGCCGGGGGTCGCGGTGGTACTCGCCGGGCTCGCCTTCAACCTGGTCGGCGAGACCGTCGCCGGGGTGATCGGCGTCCGCACCGGGCTGCGCAAGCTCGCCCCGCGGCCGGTCACTCCCGCCAGGGAGGACGTCGCCGACGCCCGCGACGACACGGTGCTGGTGGTGGAGAACCTCCAGGTGGCGTTCCCGCGTCCGGCAGGCTGGACCGTTCCGGTACGCGGGGTGAGCTTCACCGTCCACGCGGGCGAGGCGATCGGTGTCGTCGGCGAGTCCGGCTCGGGGAAGAGCCTGACCGGGCTGGCGGTGTCACGGCTGGTGGAAGCGCCGGCCGTGGTCACCGCGGACAAGCTCGAATTCGCCGGGAAACCGGTACTGACGACTCCGGAACGGGACCTGCGCGCCTTGCTCGGCACTTCGCTGGCGATGGTGTTCCAGGATCCGATGACCTCGTTCAACCCGACCAGGCGGATCGGCCGTCAGCTGGCCGAAGTCGCCGAGCAGCACCAGGGACTCCCGCGTGCCAAGGCTTTCGAGCGGGCCGTGGACCGGTTGCGCGCGGTGCGGATCCCCGCCGCCGAACGGCGTGCACGGCAATACCCGCACGAGTTCTCCGGTGGGATGCGGCAGCGCGCGATGATCGGCATGGGCCTGATGGGCGATCCGAAGCTCATCATCGCCGACGAGCCGACCACGGCGCTCGACGTCACCGTCCAGCGCCAGTTGCTGCGCCTGCTGGCGCGGACCAGGACCGAACGGGATACGGCGATCATCCTGATCAGCCACGACATCGCGGTCGTTTCGCAGACCTGCGAGCGGATGCTGGTCATGTACGCGGGCCGGGTGGTGGAGGATCTGCCGTCCGCCGCGACCCCGCGGCATCCCTACACGCGGGCCTTGCTCGCCGCGACGCTCGACCTCGAGACCGATCGTGAGGCTTCGCTCGCGGTGATTCCCGGCCGTCCACCGGAACCGGATCGCGTGCCCAACGGGTGTGCTTTCGCCGACCGGTGCCCGGCGGCGACCGACCGGTGCCGCCTCGAAGATCCGGTGCTGCAGCACGTGGAATCCGGGCATCGCGTCGCGTGCTGGTATCCGGCGCCGCTTTCCCGGCCCGTCAAGGAAACCGTGACCGCAGGAGGTGCGGAGTGAGCGATCTCGTCTTCGACGCGGTGAGTGTGCGGTACGGCGGCAGGCGCGGGCTCACCGCTGTCGACCGGGTCGGTCTGACCGTCCCTTCCGGACAGGTCGTCGGGCTCGTCGGCGAATCGGGCTCCGGGAAATCGACGCTGGCCCGGGCCGCCGTCGGGCTGTCGCCGATCAGCGCCGGACGGGTCCTGCTGGGCGGCGTGGACGTGCGCAAGCTGCCCCGCCGCCCTCCGTTGCAGATGGTGTTCCAGGATCCGTATTCCTCTTTGGACCCCAGGATGAGCATCGGGGAGTCGATCACCGAAGCGATCCCGCGCGGTGTGCTCCCCGGTCGTGCCGCGCGCCGGGACGAGGTCGCCCGGCTCCTGGAACTGGTCAACCTCGACCCCGAACGGGCGGGCCATCTGCCGGGACAGCTTTCCGGCGGCCAGCGGCAGCGGGTGGCGCTCGCCCGCGCGCTGGCCGGCCGGCCCGAGGTGCTGATCGCGGACGAGATCACCTCGGCGCTCGACGTGTCGGTGCAGGGCGCGGTGCTCAACCTCGTCCGGTCCGTGCAACGGCGGCTGGGCCTGTCGATGCTGTTCATCTCGCACAACCTCGCGGTGATCCGCTATCTCAGCGACATCGTCGCCGTGATGTACCTCGGCCGGATCGTGGAGATCGGCCCGGCGGAACAGGTGCTCACCGACCCGCAGCATCCGTACACCCGTGACCTGCTCGCGGCGGCGCCGTCGGCGACCGGTTCACTGCTCGACCTCGGCGAAGCGAGCGAGACCGCGGACGTCGAACCCGCCGACCCGCACCATCCACCGGCCGGGTGCCGCTACCACACCCGCTGTCCGGTCGGCCCGCTCGTGCGTACCGGCCGCGAACTCTGTCTCCAGGCGGATCCCGCCGCAGACTCGGCACACCGACGTCATTCGGCGGCCTGCCACTTCAGCGACAACGAGAGCCACCAGCTCACGATCTCCAGAGGAGCAAGCGCATCATGACCCGACGTCTCGGTCTCGACGACCTGTACGACATCGCCGTCCCCAGTCAGCCTTCGTTCTCCCCGGACGGCGACCGGATCGTCTACGTCCTGCGTACGGCCGACCGCGACGAGGACCGGAACGTGTACACGCTCTGGGAAGTCGGCGCGACCGGCGGCGAAGCGCGGCAACTCACGCGCGGAACCGCCGACATGGCACCGAAGTGGGCGCCGGACGGCACGCGGATCGCGTTCCTCCGTGCCCAGGACGGACCGCCGCAGGTGTGGTTCCTGTCGTCGTCGGGCGGAGAGGCCGAACGGATCACCGAACTCCCGCTGGGTGCGGGCGCCCCGGTCTGGAGCCCGGACGGCGGCAAGATCGCGTTCTCGGCCGCGGTCGATCTGGCGGGCGGGGAAGCGGGGCCGACCGCCCCGGTGGTCGCCGACCGACTGGACTTCAAGGCCGACGGCGCCGGGCTGATCAAGACCGTTCGCAAGCATCTGCACGTCCTCGACGTCGCCACCCGGGAGGTCCGGCAGGTGACCTTCGGCGATTGGCACGCCGGCGAACCGGCCTGGTCGCCCGACGGCACTCGGCTGGCCTTCTCCGCCGGGCGGGACGGTGACGCGGATCTGACGTTCCGCTCCGGCGCTTACGTTCTCGACGTGACCACGAAGACCTCCGAGCCGCGGCTGATCGGCTCGGGCGAAGGCATGGCGGGCACGGTCGGCTGGACCGCCGACGGTACCGCGCTGCTGGTGGTAGGCAGGCCCGACACCCAGGTCGGGCACCTGGGGCTGTGGCGGGTGCCGCTCGACGGTGGCGAGCCGGCCGACCTGTCCGCCGCATTGGACCGCAACGTGATGTCCGGCGGCTCCGGCTATCCGGGAGCTCTGCCGCAAACGACGAAGAACGGCACCGTGCTGTTCGGCGTCCGCGACCGCGGCTGCACGCATCTGTACGAAGTGGACACCGAGGGCGGGACGCCGCGCGCGGTGCTGGCGGGCGCGGACCGCGTCGTGTCCGGAATGGACATCGCGGACGGGCGGGTCGTGGTCGTCCTGGCCACGGCCACGTCGTTCGGCGAGGTCGCCGTCGTCGACCCGGCCACCGGCGCCGTCGAGGTGCGGACGAAGCACGGCGACTCCGACGTCGAGCTCTTCCGCCACGAGGAGCGGGAATTCACCATCGGCGACGGCACGGTCGTCCACGGCTGGCTGCTGCGGGACCCGTCGCGATCCGGCGCCGCCCCGCTGCTGCTCGACATCCACGGCGGACCGCACAACGCCTGGAACGGCGCGGCCGACTCGATCCACCTCTATCACCAGGAGCTCGTCGCCCGAGGCTGGGCGGTGCTGCTGCTCAACCCGCGTGGCAGCGACGGCTACGGCGAGGACTTCTACACCGGCGCCGTGGGCGCATGGGGGGTGGCCGACGCGGCCGACTTCCTCGAACCCCTTGACCAGCTGGTCGCGGAAGGGGTCGCCGACGCCGACCGGCTCACCGTGGCGGGCTACAGCTACGGCGGGTTCATGACCTGCTACCTGACCAGCCGCGACGACCGCTTCGCCGCCGCCGTCGCCGGCGGTGTGGTCAGCGACCTCACCAGTATGGGCGGCACGTCCGACGCCGGGCACTACCTGGCCGTCGGTGAACTCGGCGGTCCGGCGTGGGACAAGGCGAACGAGCGGTTCTCACCGTTCGCCCGCGTCGCCGACGTGCGGACGCCGACGCTCGTGCTCCAAGGCTCGAACGACGACCGGTGCCCGGTCGGTCAGGCCGAGCAGTGGTTCGGTGCCCTGCGCGCACGGGGCGTCCCGACGCGGCTGGTGCTGTACCCGGACGCCTCGCACCTGTTCATCCTCGACGGACCGCCCTCGCAGCGCGTCGACTTCAACCGGCGCGTCCTCGAATGGGTCGAGCAGTACGCCGCGCCCGCGGACGGGGTGTCGCGAGTGCCGATCGAAGCGGCGCACTGGCGGCGACGGCTGGCCGAGCTCGCGCGCAAGCACCGCGTTCCCGGTGCGGCGCTGGGTATCACGCGGGTCGGCGACGTGGAGGACACCACGGTTCTCGCCTCCTACGGCGTGCTGAACACGAAGACCGGGGTCGAGGTCACCGACGATTCGGTGTTCCAGATCGGTTCGGTCTCCAAGGTGTGGACCGCGACCGTGGTCATGCAGCTGGTCGACGACGGCCTTCTCGACCTCGACGCGCCGATCGCCGACGTCGTCCCCGAGCTGCGGCTGGCCGATCCGGACGTCGCCAAGCAGGTGACCATGCGGCATCTGCTGACGCACACCAGCGGGATCGACGGCGACGTCTTCACCGACACCGGCCGAGGCGACGACTGTCTCGAACGCTATGTCGAAATCCTCGACCAGGCGGCGCAGAACCATCCTCTCGGTGAGACGTTCTCCTACTGCAACTCGGGTTTCGTGCTCATGGGGCGGGTGATCGAGAAGCTCACCGGGCAGACCTGGGACGCCGCGATGCGGGAGAAACTGTTCACCCCGCTCGGCCTCACCCACACCGTGACGCTGCCCGAGGAAGCGCTGCTGTTCCGCGCCGCCGTCGGGCACGTCGGTGGCGCGGACGAGGACCCGAAGCCCGCCCCGGTCTGGGGACTGCCGCGGAACATGGGCCCCGCGGGCCTGATCACCGCCACCGCCAAGGACGTGCTCGGCTTCGCCCGGCTGCACCTGACCGGCGGGCTCACCCCGTCCGGCGAGCGGATCCTGACCACGGCGTCCGCCACCGAGATGGCCGAGAAGCACGCCGACCTCCCCGACAAACACTCCCTCGGTGACTCCTGGGGCCTCGGCTGGATCCGCGACGACTGGAGCGGACGGCGGATCATCGGCCACGACGGCAACACCATCGGGCAATCCGCGTTCCTGCGGCTGCTGCCCGATCAGGGGCTCGCCGTCACACTGCTTACCAACGGCGGCAACACCCGCGACCTGTTCGAGGAGCTGTACCGGGAGATCTTCGCGGAGCTGGCGGATGTGGCGATGCCGCGGCCGCTGGCGCCGCCGTCGCCCCCGGTCACCGTCGACGGTTCGCGGCACGTCGGCGTCTACGAACGGGCAGGCGCACTGATGGAGGTACTGTCCGAAAAGGACGGACTCCGGCTGCGGCTGACCGCGACGGGCCCGCTAGCCGAGCTGATGCCGGAGAAGACGATGGAGTTCGACCTGGTCCCGGTGACCGACTCGCTCTACGTCTGTCGTGAGCCGGGCTCGCAGACCTGGACGCCGGTCACGTTCTACACGTTGCCGACAGGGGAGCCGTACGTGCACTACGGCGTGCGCGCGACGCCGAAGGTGTCCTGAAAGCACCCGGCCCGCCCGGACTTCTGGGCGGGCCGAGTGCATTCAGGCCTTGCGCCGCGCGATGTAACGGACGATCAGAAGCACGATGCACACGACCGAGACGGCGCCCGCGAACATGCGGATCGTCCAATCCAGCCCCGCGAACTGGCCGATCGAGTTGGTGGCCGCGCTGACGAGGAGGACGAGCCAGAGGGAGGCGGTGACGAGCACGCCGCCGGTGTTTTTGGTGTCGTTCATGGGAAAGACGTTATGGAACGGCGGGACCGGCGACCAGGGGAGTGACCCCCGGGCTCGGGTGGTGCTGGCGCTACCCCGGCGTCGACGTGGCCGGCGGCAGACCGAGCCGATGCGCGGCCGTCGCGGCCTGGACACGGCCGGAAACGCCCAGTTTGGACAGGATGTTCGATACGTGGGTGCTGACGGTCTTCGCGGAGATGTAGAGCTCCGCGGCGATCTGACGATTGGTCCGCCCTTCGGCGAGCAGCCCGAGCACCTCGATTTCCCGCCCGGTCAGGCCGTGCCGGTCGTGCGCGGGATCGTCGGAGCCGGCCAAGGAGACGCGAAGCGCTCTGGCCAGCCGTTCGATTTCGGCTCCCAATGGAACGACGCCGAGCCGGTCGGCGAGCGCGGCGGCGCCGCGGAGGCGGGTGACCGCGTCGTCGTGGGCGCCGTCCTCGCCGGCGGCCGATGCCGCCGCGAGCAACGTCCGTGCCTGTGGATAGGGCTCACCCAGCTCTGCCCACGCCGTCGCGGCCCGGTCCCATGCGGACCGCTCGGGGTCGATGGTCGCGGCGAAGGTGAGCCGGTGCGCCTCTTGTACCGGGCCGATCGACGGCAACGTGGCGGCCAAGGACCGCAATCGGGGACGAAGCCAGGGCAGGTGGGCTCCCGAAACCAGCACCGGCCACAGATAACGCGGACTCGCCTCGGCGCCCGGTAGGTTCAAAGCCTCCGTGACCAGATCGGCGGCCTCCGTCTGCCGGCGCTGGGCCAGCTTCAGGTCGATCTCCAGCCGGGCGAGGGGCAGCAGGTCCTGCGTGTCGGGGTAGCCGTGGGCGAACACCTCGCGTGCGTACGTGGATGCCGTTCCCGCTCCCGTGAGATCCCCTCTGGCCAGCAGGATCGTGCCGCGCAGCACCAGCAAATAGGCGTCCAGGCCGGGTATCGGCGGATGGCCGAGCGCGTGCTCGATGGTTTCGGTGGCCTCGTCCCAGTCGCCGACGGCGATCAACGCTTCGGCGAGGTTCGCCGCGTGGACCGGGCCGGCCGTTCGCGCCAGACCGGCCGCCGCGCATACGGCGAGGCCGGTCCGGGACGCCGATGCGGCCGCCGCGTACCTGCCTTCGCCTTGCAACAGATCGGCTTCGCGGCGCAACACGTGCAGAAGCGCGGTGTCGTCGGCGAGGTCCCGCGCCGTCGCGCCGGCTTGCGCCAGCTCCGGCAACTGGGCGTCGAGATCGCCTGCCCTGGCACGGGAGTAGGCCAGGTCGGCCCTGGCCATCACCTCGGCACGGACATCGCCGAAGCGCCGGGCGGCGGTGATCGCCGCCTCGGCGACCAGACGCCCCTCGTCCTCGTACGGCACCGTCAGCAGCCGGTAGGAGAGGGCCGCCAGTGCCGTCGCGGCCGCCGGATCCGTTCCGGGGATCAGTTCGGCCGCGGCGCGGAGGTCATCGAGTCCGCCCTGCTGCCCGAGGGAGTGCCGGAGTTCGCCCCGGCGCATCAGCGATCGTCCGGCCCGGCTCGGCTCGGCCGCGGCGTCGATCTCGGCCAGCAGAGTCTCGACGAGAGCCAGTGCGCGGGTCACGTCGCCTGCCGAGGAGGCGGCTTCCGCAGCTTTGTCGAGCACGTCGTCATGCCCGACACCGAGGTGTTCTTCCGCGGTGGGTACCAGCCGCCACAGCCGCAGTACGTCAGTAAGCAGGTGCAGTTGCTCGGCGTAGGCCAGTGACCGGCCCGCCTCCTCGGCGGCGTGCCACGCCGCGATCAGCGCCCGAGCGGGATGTTTGCCGGCGACCGCGCTCCAGTGAGCGGCCAGCTGCGCGCCCGCCTTTCCCGGCGACGCGAGCGACGGATCACGTTCGAGGGCTTCGGCGTAGGCGACGTGCAGCCGGGCACGTTCCACGGGCAGCAGATCGTCCTGGACGACCTCGCGCGTCAACGCGTGCCGAAACCGGTAGCCCTCGCTGTCGGCGGCGAGCAGGTTCGCCTCGACAGCGGGACGGAGTGCGGCCGCCAGCTCCGGCTCGTCGAGCCCGGTGACCGTCGCGAGCAGCTCGTGTCCGATGTGGACAGTGCAGACCGAAGCCGCGCGTACGACCTCTTGGCTCGGCGCGGGAAGCCTGCTCAGCGGGGCGATCAGCAGGTCGCGAATCGTCGGTGGCACCACGGCACCGCGCCGATCGGGACAGCGCATCAGCGCCTCGACGAAGAGCGGATTGCCCTCACTGCGCGCGAAGACGTCGTCGCTGAGGTCGACGTCCGGCTCGTGCCCGAGCAACTCACGCAGCTGAGCCGTCACTCCTCGTCTCGACAGCGGGCGGAGATCGAACCCGCGGACCCAGCCGACCCTGGCCAGCTCCGACGGCAACAGCCGCGCCGCGTGAGCCCGGTCGAGGTCGGTCCGGAACGTGAGGACGATGAGCAGGGCGGGCACCGCCCGCTGGTTCCCGACGAGGAACAAGAGAAGTTCCCTGGTCGCCTGGTCCGCCCAGTGGATGTCCTCGATCAGCAGCAGGGTGGGCCGCTGCTCGGCCAAGGCCTGCAACAGGGACAGCATCTGTTCGAACAGCCGTGCCTTGGCAGCCTCCGGGTCGCCGCCGGGCGGAGGCCCCAGCACGGGCAGCAACCGGCCGAGTTCGCCCACCGCTCCGCCGGGAAGCAGCCGGAGGACTCCGGCGACGCCCAGTTCGCCGACCAGGTCACGCAGCATCGAGGTGAACGGCGCGAAAGGAAGGCCGCTTCCACCGAAGTCGAGGCAATCGCCGGCCACCACCCGGGCCCCGTCATCGACGGTCGCCGCGAACTCCCGCACCAGACTCGACTTCCCGACGCCCGCGTCGGCGGTGACGAGCACGGTGACCGGAGCGCCGGCTCGGACCTCGTCGAAAGCCGCACGCAGCTCGGCGAGCTCCCGATCTCGTTCCACGACTGCCACAGGCCGAGTCTAAGGACCTGTTGGCGGATTCGGGCCGGGTAGGTCACGCCCCCCGCCGCCGGGGCTGATGTGACGAAAGGAGCTTTCGCCCCTGGTCGGATACGGTCACACGTGACGCTTCGGGTCAAGTCCGTGAAGGCCCCCTTGCCTCGGCTCAGCCGAGGAAACTCGACCTTGCCAAGTACATGAAGGCCCCCATCCTTGCGCCTAGGTACAGGAAGGGGGCCTTCATGTACCTCGGGTGCCGTCTCGTGAGTGTTTTGGGTCGTCGCCGAGGGTGTCGCGAAAGCCACTTTCGCGACACACCTCCACAACCGGACCGGAGCCTGAGACCGGCAGCAGCTGAAAGCAGGTAGGTAGCCAAGACACCCTTGGCTACAGCGACCCAAAACACTCACGAGGTCCACCGGAACGTTCTTTACGCTCACGGCCCCTCGCGAAACGCCCGAATCGGCCAGGCGGCCCAGACCCACCCCACCCGAATAAGCCGACAGCATCGTCTGATGCGGCGAAGGGAGCCTTCAGCCCACCACAGGCCGACTCTAAGGACCCGAATAGGGCACTTGCCCGATGCCGGCCCGCTCGCACGGGCCGCATGCTGACGACATGATCGACGAGCCGGTGGTCAGGACGACGCCGAAGGCGAGCAAACAGCTGGTGATGCTGCTGGTGGCCGCTTTCGGCGCGCTCAGCGGGTTCTACCTCCTGGTGTCGGTGGTCCCGCTGTACATCGCCGATTCGGGAAGCGGCGGGTTCGGCGCCGGGCTCGCCACGGGCGCGATGATGCTGGCCACGGTGGTGACGGAACTGGCCGTGCCGAGGTTGGTGGCGCGGCTCGGCTACCGGGCGGTGTTCGCTCTGGGGCAGCTGCTCCTCGGCGTGCCGGCACTCGCGTTGATCATCTCGCCCGCCACCGGGCTGACGCTGGGGGTCAGCCTGGTGCGCGGGGCAGGTCTCGGGATCGTGGTGGTCGTCGGGAGCGCGCTCGCCGCCGAACTGGCCCCTGCCCGCCGCCGCGCCGAAGGACTCGCGATCTACGGCGTCGTGGTGGGTGTGCCCGCGGTCGTGGGGCTGCCCGCCGGAATCTGGCTCAGCGAGCAGTTCGGTTTCGCGGCGACGTTCGCCGTCGCCGCGGTGGTTTCGCTGTCGCCGCTGGCCGTGGTCTCGTCGTTGCCGTCGAAATCCGGCGATGTGACGGCGTCGGGCTCGGTGCTGAGGACCCTCCGGGCGGGCGGACTGGCCCGGCTGACGGTGGTCTTCACCGCGATAACGATCGGTGCCGGTGTGTTCGCCACTTTCCTGCCGCTGGCCGTATCGGCCGAAGCGCGCGGGACGGCGGCCCTCGCGCTCCTCGTTCAGTCTCTGGCCATGTCGGCCGCCCGCTTCGCCGCGGGCCGGTTCGGGGACAGACACGGCTCCGGGCGGCTGCTCGTCCCATCCGTGCTCGTCTCGGCCGTCGGCGCGGCGTTGTTGTCGTGGACGGACAGCTCTCTGCTGATGGTCGCCGGGATGGCGTTGTTCGGCGCCGGGTTCGGCGTGGCGCAGAACGTGACGTTGACGCTGATGATCGAGCGGGTCGACGTGGCCGAGTACGGCAACACGAGTGCGTTGTGGAACCTGGCCTACGACGCGGGATTCGGTCTCGGCGCGGTCGGTTTCGGGCTGCTGACCGGACCGTTCGGCTACGGGACCGGATTCGCGCTGACCGCGGTCGTGCTCCTCACCGCGCTCGTCCCGGCGATCCTCGACAGGAAGGTCGCGAAGCCGTGATCGACATCGACAAGGTGCTGCCCGCGGCTCGTGCGGCGCTCGACGCACTGGTGCGGATCCCGTCGGTGAGCGCCGAGCCCACCGGAGACATGCGGCGCTGCGCCGAGCTGACGGCGGCGTTGTTCCGTGGCGCGGGGATGCCGGAAGTCGAGCTCCTCGACGACCTGCCAGGCGGTCGACCCGCGGTGCTGGCCAGACATCCGGCGCCACCCGGAAGACCGACCGTGCTCCTGTACGCCCATTACGACGTCCAGCCCGCCGGCGACCTCGCGCACTGGACCAGTCCGCCGTTCGAGCCCGTCGTGCGCGACGGCCGGTTGTCCGGCAGGGGCACGGCCGACGACAAGGCCGGTATCGCGGCACACCTCGCCGCGGTGCTGGCGTACGAGGGCGCCCCTCCGGTCGGCGTCACCGTGCTCGTCGAGGGGGAGGAGGAGATCTCATCACCGACTCTCGGCGAACTGCTCAGCAGGCACCGCGACCGGCTCGCCGCCGACCTGATCGTGCTCGCGGACTCCGAGAACCTGGAGCGCGGCACACCGGCGTTCACCACTTCACTGCGCGGCACCGCCGCGTGCGTCGTCGAGCTGCGCACGCTGGAGAGCGGTGTCCACTCCGGCAGCTTCGGCGGCCCGGCACCCGACGCGCTCAGCGCGCTGTGCGGTCTGCTCGCCACCTTGCACGACGAACACGGCGATGTGGCCGTGTCCGGCCTCAAAACCGGCCAGGTTCCCGGGTACGGCTACCCGGTACGGAGGTATCGCGCCGAAGCAGGTGTGCTCGACGGTGTCGAACTGCTCGGCACGGGCGACGTCGCCGAGCGGCTGTGGGCCAAACCGGCGGTGAGTGTCCTCGCCATCGACGCACCCGCGGTCACGACGGCGTCGAACACGATCGTCCCGGTGGCCAGGGCCAAGGTCGGTCTGCGAGTGGCCCCTGGCGACGACGCGGTCCGCGCCGCCGCGTCACTGGCCGAGCACCTGACCGCGCACACGCCCTGGGGCGCCCGGGTATCGGTCTCCGTCGCGGACATCGCGCAACCCCACCAGGTCGACACCGCCCACCCGGCCTATGCGGCGGCCGGACGGGCCTACCGCGAGGCCTACGGCAAGGACGTGATTCACATCGGCAGCGGCGGCAGCATCCCGTTCGTGGCGGAATTCGCCGCCGCCTTCCCCGCCGCCGCGATCCTCATCACCAGCGCGGGCGCGGACACCGACTCCAATCCTCATGGTCCCGACGAGAGCGTGCACCTCGCGGAATTCGAACGAGCCTGCCATGCGGAGGCCCTCCTGCTGTCCGAACTCGGCCGAGACCGACCGCGCCGGCGGTGAGGGTGCCGCCTCAGCTCTTCCCGCCCAGGTAGGCCAGCACGGCCAAGACCCGCCGATGCCCGCTGTCCTCCGGCAACCCGAGCTTCGCGAAGATGTTCCGGATGTGCTTGTGCACCGCGCCGTCGCTCACCACCAGCAGTTCGGCGATCGTCGTGTTGTTGTAGCCCTCCGCCATCAGCCCGAGCACCTCGCGCTCGCGCGCGGTCAGCACTTCGAGCGGGTCGGTCGCGCGGCGGTGCGCCATCAGCTGGGTGATCACCTCGGGGTCCATGGCCGTCCCGCCCTTGACGACCCGGTCCAGCGCGTCGAGGAACTTTTCGACCTTCCCGACGCGCTCTTTGAGCAGATACCCGACAGCGCCCTTGCCGTCGGCCAGGAGTTCGGCCGCGTAACTGGTTTCGACGTGCGCGGACAGCACGAGCACGGGAAGCCCGGGGTACATCTTCCGTGCCTTGACGGCGGCGCGGAGGCCTTCGTCGGTGTGGGTCGGTGGCAGCCGGACGTCGGTGATCACCGCGTCGGGCCGGTCCTTGGTGACCAGTTCGAGGAACTCGTCCACGTCGTCGACCGCGGCGGTGACGTCGATGCCCGAGGTGTTCAGCAGCATCACCAGGCCTTCGCGCAGCAGTGCGTCGTCCTCGACGATCACGACCCGCATGGCAACTCCACTTTCAGTACGGTCGGCCCACCGGCGGGGCTCGACAGTTTCAAGGTCCCGTCGAAGGCCTCGGCCCGCTTGCGGATCCCGGACAGGCCGCTGCCGCCTGATTCGTCGGCGCCGCCGTGGCCGTCGTCGCGGATTTCGATGAGCAGGGTGTCCGCGGTGCCGTCGAGGGTGATCGAGGCGTGTTCGGCGCCGGAATGTTTGGTGATGTTCGCCAGCATCTCGGCGACGACGAAGTAGGCGGCCGCTTCGACGGCGGCGGGACGACGGCTGCTGCTGCGAACGTCCACAGTGCACGGAACCGGGCAGCGGTCGGCCAGCGCGGTGACGGCGCCGTCGAGGCCGCGGTCGGTCAGCAGCGGCGGGTGGATGCTGCGCACGACGGTCCGGAGTTCGGCGAGCGCGCCGGTCGCGGTGTCCTGCGCCTTGCCCAGTAACTCCCTCGCCCGCTGCGGATCCTTGTCGAAAAGCGAATCGGCGATCCCCAATTGCAGGACCACCGCGGCGATCCTCGCCTGTGTCCCGTCGTGCAGGTCGCGTTCGAGGCGACGGAGCTCGGCGCCGTGCGCCTCCAGCGCGGCGGCCCGCGACGCGGCGAGTTCGACGACGCGGTCGGTCAGCACGACCCCGGCCGCCGGCGCGAGCAGCCTGCGCGCGACGGAGGCCTGCCACCGGGCCACCGCCGGTGTCAGGAACACGAGCGCGATCATCGCGACGCCGGTGACGACGCTGAGGATCGCCAGTGGCCAGGACGTCACGACGAAACCGAGGGAGCTTTCCACCCCGCCGGGCACCGTTTGCCACACCAGCGCCGTGACGAGCTGGCGGAGCCCGCCGAGCGGCAGGGCGACGGCGAAGATGCCGATGACGAAACCGGTGGCGCCGTGGAAGGCGAGCCAGCCCAGATCCCGCCGCGACGCCGGGTCGGTCACCGGGTTCCCCGACCGGTACGGCTCGGGGATCGGCTCGCCCAGCAGGCGGGCGGCCCGCCGTCGTTCGAAGTTGACCGGATGCCTGATCAGCCGGAGCGCGACGGGCACTGCCGGGATCCCGACGCCGAACGGGCACATCATCAGCACGAACAGCATGCCGACGAGGACGAACCAGGCGAACATGGAGGAAGCCGCGCCGACCGCCAGGTACCGGATCGCGGACCAACAGGACCGGAGCCGGGTGATCACCCGGACAGTCTTTCATCCGGTCGCCGGCGGCCTCGGAGCGGAGCGCGTGAAGGCCCGCTTTGCGATACTCGGGCCATGATCCTCATCGTCCTCAAGGCACAGATCCGCCCCGAGAAGCGAACCGAATGGCTGGCGGGTATCGAGCGCTACACGCAGCAGGTGCGCGGCGAACCCGGCAATGTCTCGTTCGACTACTACCAGAACGCCGGTGACGAGAACGAGTTCGTCCTGGTCGAGGTCTTCGCCGACAGCGCCGCGGGTGACGCCCACGTCGCCACGCGGCACGCCCAGGAGTTCTTCCCGTTCATGGCGACCGTCGTCGCCGAGAAGCCGCGGATCAACTACCAGAACCTCGACGGTGACGCGTGGTCGGAGATGGCCGAGGTCACGCCGGTCGACTAGTGGCGCCGGTCGCGGTGCGGTCGATGATGGCGGCCAGCGTCGTGGCCGCCTCCTCGGGGATCCAGTGGCTGACGCCGGTCAGGATTTCGAGCCGGTAGGCGGCGTCGACATACTGGCCGGCGAGTTCGGCGCTTCGCCGGGACAGGGCCGTGTCGCCGTCGCTCCAGACGTGGGTGGTCGGCACGGTGACCCGGGCGCGGAGGGCGGCCGGGTGGTTGAAGACCATCGCGCGGTACCAGTTCAAGCCGCCGGTGAGGGCTCCGCCGCGGACGATGTCCTGGCGGACCTGGTCGATCTGGGCGGGTGTCATCCCGGTGCCTGCCAGCGTGCGTTCCAGTACGCGTGGCCGGCTCCGGATGGCGAGTTCGGGCAGCCAGGGGAGCTGGAAGAGGAACATGTAGTACGACCGGACGAGCTGGTCGCTGCAGAGCATCGCGCGGAGGAACGCCCCGGGATGGGGGACCGACACGGTGGTCAGAGATGTGACCAGGTCTGGTCGCCGGGCCGCGGTCGACCAGGCGGCGACGGCACCCCAGTCGTGTCCGACGAGATGGACCGGCCCGGTGTCGAGGGTGTCGATGAGGGCGACGGTGTCGGCCACCAGACGGCTGGATCGGTAGGCGAAGCGGCCCCGCGGGCGTGCGCGGGGTGAGTAGCCGCGCTGGTCGGGCACGATCGTGCGGTATCCCCGCTGGTGGAGCTGGGCCGCGGTGTCGGTCCAGGAGGCGCCGGTCTGCGGGAAACCGTGCAGCAGGACGACGACGTCGCCGTCGAGCGGTCCGGTGTCCCGGACATCGAAGACGAGTCCGTCGTGGTCGAAGGTGGCGATGCGGCGGGGCGCGGTCATGGGCGGATTTCCCCTTCTTTCGTGGACTGCTCGTATATGTTACCTTGAGTAACAGTGAATCGCGGTAACAGGTAGCCGCGCACTCTGTCGACGTCGTCAGGGAGGTCCGTATGACCAGCACCGATGTGCCGCGAACGGCCGGGGCAGGCCGCCACGAGACCGCGCAGCGGCTCCTCGATTCGTCCGCGATGCTGTCCTACGACCCGGCCACCGAGGTGGACTGGGAGACGCCGCTGGACAAGGACTTCCACGGTGCCAGTCCGGAGTGGAGCACCCTCTACGGCACGAGCTACTGGGGCGAGATGAGCCCGGAGCAGCAGAAGGAGCTCACCCGCCAGGAAGCCGCTTCGGTCGCGAGCACCGGCATCTGGTTCGAGATGATCCTGCAGCAGATGGTGCTGCGCGACTTCTACGCCAAGGACCCGACCGATCCGGCGTTCCAGTGGGCGCTGACCGAGATCGCGGACGAATGCCGTCACTCGATCATGTTCGCCCGCGGCGCGGCGAAGCTCGGCGCGCCGCCGTACCGCCCGCGCAAGCTGGCCGTCGAACTCGGCCGGGTCTTCAAGGCGACGGCCAGTGGCGAAGCGGCGTACGCGGCGATCCTCGTCGCCGAAGAGGTCCTCGACGTCATGCAGCGCGACTGGATGCGCGACGAGCGCGTGGTCCCGTTCGTGCGCACCATCAACAACATCCACGTGGTCGAAGAGTCCCGGCACATGAAGTTCGCCAGGGAGGAGACGCGGGAGCAACTGGAGGGCGCGGGCTTCCTGCGCCGCCGGATCAACGCGCTGGTCATCGCGATCGCTTCGTACTTCATCGTCAGCAGCATGATCAACCGCGACGTCTACAAGTATGCGGGGCTCGACCCGAAGCGCGCTTTGCGCGAGGCGAAGGCCAACGAGCACCACAAGGCGATGATGCGGTCCAGCTGTGCCGGCCTGATGGAGTTCCTCGGCTCGTGCGGTCTGCTCACCCGCCCGGCGCTGGTGTTCTACAAGCGGGCGAACCTGATCTGACATGGCCTTCGCGATCACCCAGACCTGTTGCAACGACGCCACTTGCGTGTCCGTCTGCCCGGTCAACTGCATCCACCCGACGCCGGACGAACCCGACTTCGGCACCACCGAGATGCTCTACGTGGACCCGGCCACCTGCATCGACTGCGGGGCCTGCGCGGACGCCTGCCCGGTGGACGCCATCTTCCCGGCGGATCTGCTGACCGGACCGCTGCAGGTCTACGCGGGAATCAACGCGGCCTTCTACGCCGACCGCGAGCCCGTCGCCTCGGCGGATCCGGCGCCGAACTTTCACCAGTGGGGCCCGCCGACGTTCGACCGGGCCATCCCGAGCGACTTCGCACCCGCGGACATCGCCGTCGTCGGCACCGGTCCGGCCGGCATGTACGCCGTGGAGGACCTGCTGCTCCACACGAACGCGCGGGTCACGCTGATCGACCGGCTGCCGGTCGCGGGCGGACTCGTCCGCTACGGCGTCGCCCCGGACCACCCCGCCACGAAGCGGATCGGCGAGACCTTCTCGCGGTTTCACGAACACCCGCGGCTGCGGATGCGCCTGGGCACCGAGATCGGTCGCGACGTGTCGGTGGACGAGCTGGCCGAGCGTCACGACGCCGTCGTCTACGCGGTCGGTGCCTCCTCCGCGCGTGGTCTCGGCCTGGACGGCGAGGATCTGCCCGGCAGTATCGCCGCGACCACGGTCGTCGGCTGGTACAACGGCCATCCGGACGTGCCCGCGAACGCGGTGGACCTGTCCGCGGAACGTGTCGTACTGGTCGGCACCGGGAACGTCGCACTGGACGTGGCCCGGATCCTCACCGCCGACCCCGACGACCTCGCCGGCACGACGATCGCCCCGCACGCGCTGGAACGGTTGCGTACCAGCAAGATCCGGGAAGTCGTGCTGCTCGCCCGGCGCGGGCCGGAGGACGCCGCGTACACGTCGCCGGAGCTGCTCGCCTTGGCAGGGCGCGATGACGTGCCACTCGTCGTCGACGACGCGGACCCGCGAACCACGGCCGCGATCGACGCGGCCGACGGCAAAGCGGCGCTGCTGCGCGAACTCGGCCGCGAGACCGTCGACTGGACCGCGCCTCCGGCCGGGGACTCGCGCCGGATCGTCCTGCGCTTCCACTCCGCGCCGGCCGAGATCATCGGCGACACCCAGGTGCGCGGCCTGCGCGTCACGGGGCAGGGCGGGCCGGTGGAAATCGCCGCCGGTCAGGTCGTCCGCGCTGTCGGCTATCGAGGTGTGCCGGTGCCGGGGCTCCCGTTCGACGACGACCGCGGCACGATCCCGAACACCGCCGGTCGCGTCGAGGGGCTCAGTGGCGCCTACGTGGTCGGTTGGATCAAACGCGGTCCTTCGGGCGGAATCGGCGCGAACCGCACTTGTGCGCGGGAGACCGTGGCGACCTTGCTGGAGGACATCACGTCCGGCGCGCTGCCGGTTCGGGTGCGGCGGTCGCCGATCGCCGCGCTGGCCGCGAGATTCCGCGGGCGGTCTTGAGGTTGGGCAGTTGAAGTACATGAAGGCCCCCTTCCTGTACTTAGGCGCAAGGAAGGGGGCCTTCATGTACTTGGCCCGCGATCAAGCCGCACCGGCAGCACGCGGTGACCGTTGGAGATGAACGAGTCCAGGTGCCGTAGCCCCTCCGGGCCGGCCGCGAGGGCCATCTCCGGGAAACGCTCGAACAGGGCCGGAAGAGCGATCGCCGCCTCCAGCCGGGCCAGCGGTGCGCCGATGCAGTAGTGCGCTCCGAAGCCGAAAGCGATGTGCGCTTTGTCCTCGCGCGCGACGTCGAACGCGTCGGCGTCGTGCTCGTGCAGTTCCGGGTCACGTCCGGCGGCGGCGTAGCCGGCGAGAATCGCGTCGCCCTGCCGGATGACCACGTCGGCGACAGCGATGTCCTCGACGGCGTAGCGCAACGGCAGGTTCGCCACAGGTGCCTGCCACCGCAAGGTTTCCTCGATCGCGTCAGTCCAGGAGACCTGCCCGGAGCGGAGCAGGGCGAGCTGATCGGGATGGGTCAGCAGCGCGGTGATCGCCTGGTCGAGGAGATTCACGGTGGTCTCATGCCCCGCCGAGATGAACAGGATGAGAGTGTCGATCAGTTCGGCTTCGTCGAGCCGGGCGCCGTCGGCCTGTGCGGCGATGAGCGCGGTGGTGAGATCCTCGCCGGGGTTCTCCCGTCTGGCGGCCACGAGTTCGGTGAAGATCGAGTGGATGTCCTGGTAGGCGGCCAACATCGCGTCCTGGCTCGCCGAAGTCCGGAAGAAGACGTCGACCGAGTGACGCAGTCTGCCGCGAGCCGAGTCCGGTACCCCGAACAGGTGGCAGATCACTTCGATGGGCACCGGATAGGCGAAGTTCTCCCGCAGATCGACGGGTTCGTCTTCGGGCAGGGCCGCGAGCCCGTCCAGCAGATCGGTGACGATCCGGGTGATCCATGGCTCCAGCGTGGCGATCCGGCGCGCCGTGAAAGCCTGCGTCACGAGCGAACGGAGCCGTTTGTGGTCGGCGCCGTAAGCGGTGAACATGTTCCGCACGGAGACCCACACCAGCAACGGCCAATCCGTGCTGACCTCGGCCAGGGCCGGCCAGTGCTGCCGGGCGTCCTTGGAAACCCGCGGGTCGCCGAGCAGGTCACGCAGCAGTTCGTAGCCGGTCACCGACCAGGCCACGACACCGCCTGGCAACTCCACCCGGGTTATCGGGCCATGTTCGCGAAGGCGTTCGTTCTCGGCGTGGATGTCTTGGCCGTTCGGGTCCAGAACCAGGGGACGCGTCACCGGGGATCACCCTTTCTCGGCGGAGCGGACCGGGTCCAGCGTGCCAGCGGCGCCCATCGCCCGGCTATTCGCCAAACGGTGGTCGCTCAGTACAGCTCGATGACGAGCCGGTCGGTGAGCGCGCGTGAGACGCAAAGGGCCATCTGGCCTTCGCGGTCGGCGGCGGTCAGGCAGTTGTCGCGATGATCCGGGGTGCCTTCGAGCACACCGGACACGCACGAGCCGCAAATGCCTTCCTCGCAGGACTTGAACACTTCGATGCCGTTGTCCTCGAGGACCGCCAGGATCGATTTCCCCGCCGGTACCTCGAACTCCTCACCGGTGTCGAGTTCGACGGTGAGGGGACGGTCGCCGGAGGTGTCCACTTCGGCGGCTTCGAAATGTTCGACGTGCACGTGGTCCGCGCCGACGACCGGGCCGAGCACGTCGCCGACCTGTCGCATGAAACCGTCCGGACCACAGGTGTAGACGTGCGTCGCCGATGTCAGGCCCTCGGCGATCGTCCGCAGGATGGCGGGATGTTCGCCGCGCGGGACGCCGAAATGCGGCCGGATCCGGTCGGCGAACTCCACCCGTTCTTCGAGAAGTTCCACGAACGCCGCGGTTTCCCGCGAGCGCGCGAAGTAGTGCAGCTCGAATTCGCTGCCCCAGGTGTAGAGCTCGTAGGCCATCGAAAGCAGCGGCGTGATGCCGATACCGCCCGCGACGAGGACGTGCCGGTCCGCGTCTTCGGCGACGGTCAGCAGGTTGCGCGGCTCGCTGATCTTGAGGTGATCGCCGACCGAGACCTGGTGCATCGCCGCGGATCCACCGCGCGACTCCGGTTCCCGTTTCACCGCGATCAGGATGGAACGCGGGTCGTCGGGGGCGCCGCACAGCGAATACTGCCGCAGCACCCCGGTCGGGCCGACCACGTCGACGTGCGCCCCCGCCCGGTAACGGACGCGCAGCGGCTCGTCGTCCTGCCGGACCAGCCGCAGGGTACGGATTTCCGGCGTCTCTTCGATGATTTCGACGACGCGGAAGAGGACGTTCGTCATCTGGGTGCCTCCTGGTCAGCGCATGAACAGGCCGCCGTTGGCGTCCCAGCAGGCGCCGGTGACGGAGGCGGCTTCGGGGGAGGCGAGCAGCGCCACCATCTCGGCGATGAACGTCATGCTGCCCAGCCGTCCGACCGGGATACCGGCCGTCAGCTTCGCGAGGTTCTCCTCGCCGACGATCCGGTGGACCATGGGGCTGTCCTGCGGTCCGGGGGAGACCGCGTTCACCGTGACCCCCCGCGCGGCGAGCTCACGGGCGAACACCTTGGTCGCCGTCAGGATCGCGCCCTTGGAGGACGCGTAGTGCCCGCCGGTCGAGGTGCCGCCGTTCTGCCCGGCCAGCGAGGCCAGGTTGACGATCCGGCCGTATCCGGCTTCGGCCATATGCGCGCCGAACAGCTGGCAGGCGTGGAAGGTGCCGTTGAAGTTCACCGCCATCACCTCGTCGAGCTCCTGCGGCGTGATCTCCAGCAACGGCCGCGCCTGGGTGCGGGCGGCGTTGTTGACCAGCACCTGAACCCCGCCGAAATCGCCGAGTACCGACGCGAGCAACTGATCGATGGCCGGGCGGCTGGCGACGTCGACGCGGTAACTCTGGGCGTGCGCCCCGGTCCGGTCCAATTCGGTCGCGAGCCGGTTCGCGGCCGCCTCGTCGAGGTCGGCGATCGCCACCCGGTGGCCGCCGCCGTGCAGGCGCCGGACGATCTGCTCGCCGAGCCCGGTCGCCCCGCCGGTGATCACGGCGACCGGCGCGGTGCCGCTCACAGCAGGAATCCCGCGGCGGGAACGGCTTCGTCGGCGTTGACGAGCCGGACGACCTTGCGGGCGAAGCGGTCCTCGTCGCCGGTGGTGCCGAGGCGGACGACGTAGTCGACGTCCGCGGCCCAGAGGTCGTGACGGCCGCGTTTGTACGCCACGATGATCTGTGCGGCCTTGAGCGTGACCGAACGGTCGCCGACGTCCGTGGGGATGAAACGCGAGACGGTCCGCACGGTGATCGCCGAGTCCACCGCGGCGATCGCGTAGCCCTCGGTCATCCGCCGCACGCGCAACCCGCGCATCCGGGCGTCGTCGTGGACCATGTTGAGGACGTCGTCGAAGTCGTCGGCATCGCGTTCGATCGGGATGATGTACATCCCGTCGTCGGCGTAAAGCCCTTGCCAGGCCTCGTATTCCTTGGCGTCCAGCAGCGCGGCCTCGCGCCAGGCCAGCTCGATCGCGCGGACCACCCGCGGATCGGTGAGGGTCTCAGTCATCGCTCATCATCCGCTTCCATTGGGCGTACGCCGCCCGCATTCCGGTCTCGTCGGTGACGTGGCTGGTCGGCCAGCCCTCGGCGGAGGGCTTCTCGCGACCCAGACCGCGGTTGACCATGATCGGCAGCTCGGGCGCGCCCTGGGCGCCGCGCTGCACCCGGTCCCAGCCCTCGGAATCGTCCGGAGTGCCGAACCCGAACGGCCCCTGGAAATGCTCGTGGGCGCGCAGCCGCTCCCGGTTGACCGGCCCGACGATCTCGGCCGGGCCGTCGCTGCCGAGGGCGACGTGCTCGATGACGGTCTCGTCGACACTGATCGGCCGCAACACCCGGAAGAACGAGATCGACATCGACACGTTCGGGAACAGGTTGAGGTTGAACCCCGTGCCGTGCACGGCACGGACGAGCCTGCGGATCTCGGCCTCGTCCACCCCCGCGGCTTCGAGCCGGGCGACCAGGCCGTCGAACCGCGGCTGGAGCGGCTCGCTGCCGTCGTCCGCGTCCAGATCGGAGTGTTCGGGGACCATCTGCATCACCGAGTGGCCGTTGCCGAGGTCGTGGGTGACCGCCGTCGGATCGGTCATGAACGACATCATCTCGGCGGTCTCGGCGTCGACCGAGGCCATCCAGGACCGGTGCACGATGGGGAAGTGGTACCCGTCGGTGGTGTTCTCCAGCTGGATCTTCCAGTTGCCCCGATAGGTGAACCGGTGGGTGCCGAGCACCTTCACCGGATAGCCGCCGCCCTGCGCCATGAAGCGATCGATCCACAGCTTGACGTCGCCGAGGAAGTCGGCCAGCGGTTCGGCGTCGGCGTTCAGGGTCGCGAAGATCATCCCGCCGTAGGACTCGGTGCGCAGGGTCTTCAGCCCGAGATCCGCCTTGTCCATGACGCCCTCGTACCCGTCGGGATAAGGGATGCCGCGCAGTTTGCCGTCCAGCCCGTAGGACCAGGCGTGATAGGGACAGGTGAACCCGTTGGCATGACCGGACTTCTTCTCGCAGAGCGACGCGCCCCGGTGGCGGCAGCGGTTCACGAGCGTGCGGATCTCACCCTTGCGGTCCTTGGTGACGATGACCGGATGCCGTCCGACGTGGGTCGACTTGAAACTGCCTGCCTTGGGCAGTTCCGATTCGTGGGCGACCCAGATCCAGGTCCGCTCGAAGATCTTCGTCATCTCCTGGTCGAAGATCGCGGGGTCGGTGTACATCCGGCCGGCGACCCGGTCGCCGAGGACGAGGTCCGCGGGCGGCAGGTCGTACACGGTGGCGGCGGTGAATTCGGTCATCGCGATCAGCCCCGGTATTCGCGAGGAGTGAGGGCGCGGCCGATGCGCGCTTCGATCTTGGCGTACTTCCACAGCTTCCACGGGCTGTCGCCGACCGGAGTGGTGCGCAGGAAGTCGCATGCCTTCTTGACGGTTTCCTGCGTGTCGACGTCGCAGAGCAGGTAACAGGTCCACGGCCACCCGCCGGACGGGCCGACCATATGGGAGTCGTCGTCGATGTCACCGATGAAGTCCACCCCGGGCAGGCCCTTGATGCCGTCCATCAGCGCGACGAAGGCGGTCCAGACGTCGCCGGCGGTGACGCCGCCTTCCGGAAGGTCGAAGAAGTTCTGGTTGATACCGATGCAGAACAGCACGCGCAGCGGGGTATCGCTCATGGTGGTGGTCCAACTCCTCGTCAGCGGTCGGTGGTGGGTCACTGGAAGCCGGGAACGGTGGGCGGATGGCCCATCAGCACGGCACCCGCGGCGTCGTACATGGCCGGGCCGAGGAAGGCGTGCTGCTGCGGGACGAGGGCGTCGCCGAGCAGCCATTGCAGCGGGTGGTCGTTGGCGATGGCGCCCGTCCCGGACAGGCCGATGACCCGGTTGACGGTCTCGGCGGCGGTCTTCGCGAGATGGGTCGAGGCCAGCCGGAGATGGGCGTTCTGGTGCGGCGCCACGGGATCGCCGTCCAGCACGGTCTGCCACGCCTCGTGGGTGACCTCGTAGAAGTACGCCTGCGCCGAGCGCATCGTCGCCTCGGCTTCGGCCAGTCCCGTCCGGTAGTAGGCGCGGTCGGCGAGTTTCGGCGCGCCCGTGACGCCCGAACGGCCGCTGCCGACCTCGGTCGCGAAGTCGAGCGCCGCGCGGGCGACACCCGCTCCGACGACCGCCAGGACCTGGGAGGCGTACGCGAGGGTGGGGTAGCGGTACAACGGCTCGTCGATGGTGGGCTCACCGCCGCGGATGAACGTCCACTCCCGTGGGACCTCCACCTTGTCGACGACCAGGTCGAAGGAACCGGTGCCCTTCATCCCGACGACGTCCCACTCCTGGATGATCTCGACCTGCTCGGGCCGCAGCAGGGCGGTGCGAGGCTTCCCGGCGGTCGTGTCGTCCCCGGGGATCCCCACGCCCAGGACGTCCGCGCCCATGCAGCCGCTCGCGAACTTCCAGCGCCCGTCGACCAGGAAGCCGGAGGCGGTGGGCTCGGCGCGTTGCACGGGGAAGAGGCCACCGGCGAAGCACACGTCCGGACCGTCGGCGTACAGCTCGGCCTGCGTCTCGACGGGCAGTGCCGCGAGATAGACCAGCGCGGAGCCGAAGCTGGCCACCCAGCCGGTGGATCCGTCGACGACGGAGATCCGCTCCACCATCCGCAGGAACTCGGCCGGGGGCAGGGGCTTGCCGCCGAACCGTTCCGGCGTCGCGGAACGGTAGACGCCTGCCGCCTTGAGCCGGTCGACGAAGTCGCGGGAGACGTACCGCTGGTCGCGGAACTCCTGACGGCGCTCAGGGAGTTCGGCCAGGACATCGTCGAGTGTCACGGCCGGGCTCTCCTGGATCTGGGCCATCGGGCGCTCCTCGCGTCGTAGGGAAGATGTCTCCGACGCTAGGGATCACCGCCGCGCGTGGCCATTGGTCATTGCCTGCCGACGGCCGGGATTCCCACGCAGAGGGGTAGGGGAAATCCTTACCGGAGGGCCAGGTGGCGAACTCCTATGCTGAGGCCGTGGAGGTCGACCCGATCGCGCCCGAGCTGGCAACCGGCGACTTCGTGGCGATGATGAACGCTTCGAAGGTGTGCGTGCTCGTCCACGACGCGGTGACCAAGAACATCCTGTGGGCCAATCCCGCCGCGTGCGAAATGCTCGAATTCAGCCTTTCGGAGCTGCGCCCGCTCAAGGCCAACCACATGAGCAGCTCCGCCCAGCAGTACGACCGGGTCATCGGACGGGCGTGGCTCCAGGCCGCGGTGGAACACGGTTCGAGCCGGATCGTGTGGCACTACCGGAGCAAATCCGGCCGGGTCATCCCCACCGACGCGGTCGCCATCCGGGTCGAGCTGGCGCGCGGACCGGCGGTGATGGTCCAGTTCCGCGACATCCAGCGCGCTGAGGAGATCGAACGAGAGCTGAAGCTGACGACGTCGTACGTCGACGCGCTGGCACGGCACACCTCGACCGTGGCGTTCATGCTCGACGCCGCCGGCGCGGTGCGGTTCGCCACGGACAGCGCGCTGACCTTCCTCGGCCTGACCGGCGACGACGATCGGCTGGCCGGGGAGCCACTGACCGCGTACGCGCGGCTGTACCTGGGCGGCAGGCCGGTGCGCTGGGCCGAGGTGGTCGCCGGCGCCGATCCGGTCGGGCCGGTGCAGCTGGAGTTGCCGGGGGAGAGCGCGACCTGGCTGGAAGGGAGCCTGGAGCGGCTTTCCGAGTCCGAGGTCGACGCGTATCTGATGATCCTGCACGACGTGTCCGAGCGCGTCCGCGGCGAAGCGCGGCGAGAGCTGGAACTGCGGCACGAGAACTACTTGGCGCGCTAC
The DNA here is from genome assembly GCF_044461365.1 of Amycolatopsis sp. NPDC049868. Lineage (NCBI taxonomy): Bacteria > Bacillati > Actinomycetota > Actinomycetes > Pseudonocardiales > Pseudonocardiaceae > Amycolatopsis > Amycolatopsis sp. NPDC049868. The sequence goes on from NZ_JBITKV010000006.1 coordinate 248,683, forward strand.
AACGCCATGGGGGACATGGCGATGGCGATCGCGCACGAACTCGGCCAGCCGCTGGCCGCCGCGGCGAACTTCATCGCGGGCATCCGGGCGCGTGCCGCCACGATGGCGGACGGTGGTGACGTCCGTGAGCAGATGGGCTACGGCTTGGACAGCGTGGCTCGCCAGATCGACCGGGCCAAGGAGATCGTCGGTTCACTGCGCTCGTTCGTCGGGCATCTGGAACAGGTCGAGCAGGTGGTCGACCTGAACGAGATCGTCCGGGAGTGCCTGTACTTCATCGAGCTGAGCGCCGCGCCGAACTCCGTCGCCATCGAGGTCCGGCTCGATCCGGCGCCGGTGCTGGTGCGGTGCGAACGCGTCCTCACCGGGCAGGTGGTGATGAACCTGTGTCTCAACGCGATCGACGAGACCGCGGAATGCGAGCCCGTGCAGCGGCGGATCACGGTGGGCACACGGGCCGATGAGGGGGCCGGCGTCCTCACCGTCGACGATCACGGCCGCGGCATCGCCAGGGATCCCTTCGTCGAGTCCTTCACCAGCAAACCCGGAGGCAGCGGGATCGGGCTGGCACTGAGCCATCGCATCATCACCCGGCAGCACGGAAGCATCTGGGCCGAGCGGCGGGACGGCGGTGGCTCGCGGTTCGGGTTCGCCCTGCCACTGGCCACGTAAGGGAAATCCTCAGGCGGCGCGGTGGAACTCGGGATATCGCCGGTTTCGGCCACGGCTCTAGCGTCGAGGTATGCCCGATGAGCTGACCACCACCCAGCGACGGTTTCGCGCGGCGATGGCGAACCTTTCGACGGCTGTCAACATCGTCACCACCGACGGCGTCAGCGGCCGCGCCGGCATCACGGTGAGCGCGGTCTGCTCGGTCACCGACTCACCGCCGACCCTGCTGGTCTGCGTCAACCAGTCGAGCTACACACACGACATCTTCCGGACCAACGGCAGGATGGCCATCAACGTCCTGGCCTCCCAGCACGAGGACCTCGCCCTGCAATTCGCCGGCGCGACGGACGTGCCGATGCTCGACCGGTTCCGGTTCGAGGTCTGGGATCACGACAGGTTCCGCATCCCCGTCGTCCGCGACGCGGCCGCCGTCCTGATCGGACAGGTCGGCGCAGAGTTCACCCAGGGCACGCACACGGTGCTCTTCGTCGAGGTCGAGGACGTCTTCGTCGACGAGGACGCCGGGGGCCTCGCCTACTTCCGGCGCGAATTCCACCGGATCGCGCCGTGAACGAGCGCACCACGTTGATGTGTTACAACGACACCCACGGGTACGGCTGGCGCCATGTGGATCTGTTCGTGCACGACTCCGAGGGCCGTGAGCTGAACTGGGTCCATTGGCAGGTCCCGGCCGACGGTCCCGACGCCGCCGACGAAGTGACGGCGCGGGTCGAACCCCGGCTGAGGCGCACGTCGGAATGGCGGCACGCGGTCAGCGCCGGCGGCGTGGACTATTGGGAAGCGGATGCCGCTTGGGAGGACGAGTGAAGCTCACGCGACCCTGGTCGCTGCGTGAACTCGTCCAGGACCTGCGGCAAGGGCGGACCACCCCGGAGGCGGCTTCGCGACGCGCATTGGCGCGGATCGCCGAGACGGACGCGGATCTGCGCGCCTGGGTCGAACTAGTGGCGTTCCAGCCTGGCACCGGGGTGCTTGGCGGCGTACCGCTCGGGGTCAAGGACATCATCGATCTGGCGGGCCTGCCCACCCGCTGCGGTTCGGCCCTGCGCGCGGAGGCCACCCCGGCGACGGCGGACGCGGCGATCCTGACTGAGTGGCGCGCGGCCGGGGCGATTCCGCTCGGAAAGACGGTCACCACCGAGTTCGCCTTCTTCGCTCCTGGCCCGACTCTGAATCCCGCGGTCCCCGGCCACACCCCAGGCGGCTCGTCGAGCGGATCGGCCGTCGCGGTCGCGTCCGGGCAAGTGCCGTTGGCGCTCGGTTCGCAGACCGCCGGGTCGGTCACCAGGCCGGCGTCGTACTGCGGGGTCGCCTCGCTGGTGATGAGCCACGGCCGGTACCCGGTCACCGGGGTGACGGGGTTGAGCCCCAGCCTGGACAGCCACGGCGTCTTCGCGGCCACGGCCGCCGACCTCGCGATCGCATGGCCTGCGCTGACCGGCGAGCCCGCACAGGAACTGCGTCCGCCGCGGGTCCTGGTGTGGTCCGCTGCCGCGCTCGACGTCGTCGAAGCACCGATGCGGCACGCGCTGACTCAAGCGGCGAAGCGTCTGCAGGAAGCCGGGGCGATCGTCGAGCCGTTCCGCGACGAACGGCTGATGGCCGAGCTCACGGCCGCACATCCCGTGGTGATGGCCTACGAGGCGGCCCGGGAAAGGACCGCCGAACTCGCCGTGGCCGAGCGCTTGAGTGCTCCCTTGGCGCAGCTTCTCCAGGCCGGTGCCGGGACCTCGGCCGACGAGTACGAAACCGCCCGGGCCACCATCGCCGACGGCTCCGCCCGTCTGGCCGAGATGTTCGACGCCTACGACGTCGTGCTCGGCCCGGCCGCGCCCGGAGCGGCGCCACGCGGGCTGGAGGCGACCGGTAACCCGGTGCTGAGCCGGGGCTGGCAGGCACTCGGCCTGCCCGTGGTCGCCCTGCCCGGATTCACCGACGCGGCGGGTCTGCCGCTCGGACTGCAACTCGTCGGCCGTCACGGCGGGGAGGACGAACTGCTCGGGCACGCCTGCTGGGCGGAGCGGGTGCTCGCCGGGGATTCATGGTAAGGAGCTCTCCATGGTCACCACCGATTCCGCGTCCGGCGGCGAGACGTCGCCGGTGGTCTACATCGTCGACGACGACGAGGCCATCCGCCAATCCCTGGTGTTCCTGCTGGAGAGCGTCGGCATCCAGGCGCTCGTCTACCCGGACGGGCCGACGTTCCTGGAAGAATTCGACCCCGACGAGCCGAGCGTGCTGATCATCGACGTCCGGATGCCGGGGCTCAGCGGCTTGCAGCTGCAGGAGAAGCTGGTCGCCCGGGAATTCCCGGCCCCGGTGATCTTCTGCTCCGCGCACGGCGACATCCCGATGTCCGTGCGGGCGCTCCGCCTGGGCGCCGTCGACTTCCTCGAGAAGCCGTACGAGCCGCAGCGGATGCTGGAGGTCGTCCAGGCACAGCTGGTGGTCGCGGCGGAACGGTTCTCGGAGGCCGCGTGCCGCAAAGCCGTCGCCGAGCGGATCGCGACCCTGACCCCGCGCGAACGGGAGGTGCTGCGGCTGGTGATCGACGGTCTGCCCAGCCAGCTGATCGCGCGCCAGCTGGGCACGAGCGTGAAGACCGTCGACGTGCACCGGGCCCGGATCAAGGCCAAGACCGAGTCGGACAGTCTCGGCACGCTGGTGCGCGATGTCCTTCAGCACCAGGTCACGGTGTAGACACGGGTCGTTCAGCCCGAAACGCCACTCACGAGCCGGGTTGGGTAGCTGAAGTACATGAAGGCCCCCTTCCTGTACTTAGGCGCAAGGATGGGGGCCTTCATGTACTTGGCATGCGATCAAGCCATCAGCACCGAAGCCGCCGGAAAGTCCGAAGCGAACCCCGCGGGCAGCGGAGCGATGAAGACGTTCTCGGTCCGCGTGCGGGTGATGAGCCAGCGGCCGTCGTGGCGCCGGAACGTGTTGTTGAGCCTGCTCGATCGCAGCAGTCCCGTCCCGTCGGCGTACAGCCACGGCTGGACGTGGATCCATTGCCCATCGGCCCGGTCGCCGTCGACGTGGATCTGCTCCGAAGTCAGGTAGTGCGCGTTGAGGACCAGCGCCGGATCCCGCTTCTCACCCCAGAACCGGGCGAAATGCGCCCGGATCCGGTCCTTGCCCACCGCGCGGCCGAACTGCCCGTCGTAGTGCTCGCCGACGCCTTCCCAGACGGCGTCCTCGGCGTACAGGTCGAGGATCAGGTCGATGCGCTGGTCGTCGTCGGTGACGCCGTATTCCGGGCACGGCGTGTCGCAGAGGAACATGTAGCGGGCCTGAACGCGGCGGATCTCGGCCTCCGCCTCCAGTACCTCGACGCGGCGCCGGAGTTCGGTGAGTTCGTCGTTCATCGATGGGTCCTCACGGGTGCGGTTTCGGGAAGGGCCAGCAGGCAGACGACGGTCAGGGCCATCCCGCCCGCGAGGTAGTAGCCGACCGACGTCGAGGTGCCGGTCCATTCGATGAGCCGGTTCGCCATCGACGGCGCGAGACCGCCGCCGAGCACCGCGCCGATCTGGTACGCCAGCCCGGCGCCGGACTGCCGTTGTTCGGGCGTGAACAGTTCCGTCAGATAGGTGATCAGCGGGCCGAACAGGAAGCCGGTGAGGGCGAAACCACCGGCGATGGCGAGCGCCCATGCGGTCAGCGTGCCGACCCGGGCGATCGGGAAGAGCACGAACATGTACGCCAGGACCGCGACGGCCGCCGCGAGCATCACGGGTTTGCGGCCCAGCCGGTCGGAGACCCGGGCACCGAGCACGACCGTCACCGCGTGGAGCGCGAGTCCGGGCAGCGTGCACCACAGCACGTCCTGGATGTCCAGGCCGAGGCCCTTCGGCGCGGGGCCGGCGGCGTAGGAGAGCATGAACCCGGCCAGGACGAACATGACCCCGTTGAGCCCGGTGTTCGCGCCGGCGGCGAGCAGCAGCCTGCCCCAGTTGTCGCGGATGACGTTCCAGATCGGCAGTTTGACGATCTTCTTGTCCAGTTTGCTGGCCGCGAGCTCGTGGAACACGGGCGATTCCTCCAGCGCCCGCCGCGCCCAGACTCCGATGGCGAGGACGACCGCGCCCGCGATGAACGGGATCCGCCAGCCCCAGCTGGTGATGACCCCTTGCGGCAAGTAGAAGATCAGCACGAAGGCGAGGTTCGCCAGCAGCGCGCCGAGTGGTGAGCCCAAGGCGACGAAGGCGCCGAACGCCGCCCGTCGTGACGGCGGCGCGTGCTCGACGGCGAGCACCGACGCCCCGCCCAGCTCGCCGCCCCGGGAGAAACCGTGCACCAGGCGCAACAGGACGAGCAGGAACGGCGCCGCCACACCGATGGTGGCGTAGCCGGGCAAGAGACCCATCAGGACGGTGGCCGCGCCCATGAGGTAGAAGGTGATGAGCATGGCGCGGCGGCGGCCGTAGCGGTCGCCCACCCAGCCCATCACGATCGCACCGAGCGGCGCGACGACGTAGCCGATCGTGTAGGTGGCCAGACTCATGAACGAGGCGAACCAGGGATCGGTGTCGCCGGAGAAGAACACCTTGGGGAAGACCAGCGCGGAGGCGACCGTGTAGATGGAGAAGTCGAAGAACTCCAGCGACGTCCCGGCGCCCGCGCCGATCGCGAGCCGGCGGGTCTGGGTCGAGGTGGTCCTGGGTGGAGCGGTGGATGCTGTCATGCGCGCTCTTCCTTGAACGGTGACGGGCGGTCGACGTTGCGCCCCTCCCCGGCAACGTTCGTCCCAAGGTAGGAAGGAGCAGGGATCGCGCCTAGTGGAGGAACCCGTTCCCCCGCTGAAGGTTTTCCCTACCCTGTCCCTGACGACGAGGAGGTCCGCGCGTGAGCGCTGTCAACGATCTGTCCGCCACCACCCAGGCCGGGCTGCTGGCCTCCGGCGAGTTGTCGGCGCGGGAACTGCTCGACGCCACTCTCGACCGCGTGGCGGAGCTGAACCCGGTGCTGAACGCCGTCGTCAGCATCGACGAGGAGAGCGCGAGGGCCGCCGCCGCGGCGGCCGACGAAGCGCGGGCGGCGGGGCGGTCGCTCGGACCCCTGCACGGGCTTCCGCTCGCCGTGAAGGATCTCCACGCGACGGCCGGCTTGCGCACCACCTTCGGCTCGCCCGCGTTCGCGGACAACGTTCCCGACGCCGACGATCTCGTCGTCGCCCGGATGCGCGCCGCGGGAGCGATCGTCTTCGGCAAGACGAACGTCCCCGAGTTCGGCGCGGGCTCGCACACCTTCAACCCGGTGTTCGGCCTGACCCGCAATCCGTACGCGCCGGACCGCTCGGCGGGTGGTTCGAGCGGAGGTGCCGCCGCCGCGCTCGCGGCCGGGATGACGTCGCTGGCCGACGGCAGCGACATGGGCGGATCGCTGCGGAATCCCGCCTCGTTCTGCAACGTCGTCGGGCACCGCCCGAGCCCTGGTCGGGTCCCGGCCTGGCCGTCGAAGGACGCCTGGTTCACCCTTGGTGTCCAAGGCCCGATGGGACGCACGGTCGCCGACACGGCCCTGCTGCTGTCCGTTCAGGCGGGCCCCGACGATCGTGCTCCGCTGTCACTGGCCGAACCCGGCAGCGTGTTCACCGCCGGACTACCGTCCCGATTGGACGGACTGCGTATCGCGGTCTCGCCCGATCTCGGCGGCCGGGTACCCGTCGACGCCGAGGTCGCGGCGATCGTGGAAGACCAGGTGGAAGTGCTGCGTGGTCTCGGCGCCGAGGTCGTTTCGGGCTGTCCGGATCTGACCGGGGCCGAGGAGGTCTTCCGTACCTTTCGTGCCCTGAACTACGCGCAGTCCGTCGGTGATCTGGTCGACGCCGAACCGGACAAGGTCAAACAGGCCGTCCGGTGGAATGTCGCGAAAGGACGCGCGCTCACGGGAGCGGATGTGGCCGAGGCCACGCGACTGCGCACCGAACTGTTCCACCGCGTCCGCGCCTATTTCACCGAAGTGGACGCCGTCGTCCTCCCCGCCAGTCAGGTACTTCCCTTCGACGCGGAGCTCGAGTACCCGAAGACCGCGGGTGGGTCCGAAGTGGAGGATTACCTGCACTGGATGCGGGCGGCCTATCTGATTTCGGCCACGGAATGCCCGGCCACGGCCGTCCCGGCGGGTTTCACCGGCGACGGGCTGCCGGTCGGGGTCCAGGTGGTCACGCCGCATCACGCCGACCTGCGGGCGCTCGGGATCGCGCACGCACTGGAGAACGCCAACGGCCACACCGCCCGGAGGCCGGCGATCTCCATGGCCTGACCGTCTCGTGGTGGTGCCAGCGCTACCACGAGTCTTCCCTCACGCGGGATCGATCGCGAACCTCGCTGCCCGTAGGTTCAGTCGAGAGAGATCACCACCGCTAAGGGGAAACGACGATGAATTCAGGGGGCGCGTGCGCCTTGACGCTGGAATCCGTGAGCAAGGTCTACGGATCCGGCGACGGCGCGGTCACGGCTTTGAACGGGGTGACCGTCGAAGTGCGCCGGGGCACGTTCACCGCGGTGATGGGACCGTCGGGCTCGGGTAAGAGCACCTTTCTGCACTGCGCGGCCGGGCTGGACAAGCCGAGCTCGGGCCGGGTGCTGCTGGGGGACACGGAACTGAGCAGGCTGCGGGAGAAAGCGCTCACAGAGCTGCGGAGAACGCGCATCGGGTTCGTCTTCCAGGCCTACAACCTGTTGCCGTCTCTGAACGTGCTGCAGAACATCACCCTGCCGATGCGGCTGGCCGGGAAGAAACCGGACCCACAGTGGCTGCGCGAGATCGTCGAGGGTGTCGGGATCGCGAAGCGGCTCGAACACCGCCCGTCGGAGCTCTCCGGCGGCCAGCAGCAGCGGGTCGCGATCGCCCGCGCGCTGGTCACCCGGCCGGAGGTCGTCCTCGCCGACGAGCCGACCGGGGCGCTGGACACGCGCACCGCGAAACAGGTCCTCGACCTCCTCCGTTCCATTGTGGACGGCATGGGGCAGACCGTGCTGATGGTCACCCACGACCCGGTCGCGGCGTCGGCCGCGCACAGCGTGCTGTTCCTCGCCGACGGCAAGCTGGCGGGGCACCTTCCGGCGCCGACGCCGGAACGGGTCGCCGAGCGCATGACCCACCTCGGGGAGTGGTGACGTCATGTGGGATCTGGCCTGGCAGACGATCAAGACCCGCTTGAGTGGTTTCGTCGGCGCGTTCGTCGCGATCCTTTGCGGGACGGCGCTGGTCGCCGGTTGTGGTGTCCTGATGGAATCCGGTCTGCGCGCCGGTGTCCCCACCCAGCGATACGCCGACGCGGCGGTCGTCGTGGGCGGCGGGCAGACGGTCGATCCGCCCGGAACCGGCGCGCTCGACAGCAAGCAGGTCGCCGAGCAGGCGTCGGTGCCGGTGACGCTCACCGGGGCGATCACCGCCGTGCCCGGGGTCCGTGGTGCGGTGGCGGAGCAGAGCTTCCCGGCCACCGTGGTGACCGCCGACGGCAGGCCGCTGAACGGGCCGGAAGGCGGCCAGTCGCTCGGTCACAACTGGGACGCCGCCGTGCTGGCACCGTTCTCCCTGCGGGACGGCCGCGCGCCCGCCGGTGCCGACGAGGTGGTGCTGGACGCGGAACTGGCGGCACGGAGCGGCGTGTCGGTCGGGCAGCGGGTGAAGATCGCCGTCCGCTCGACGCCGGTCGACTTCCGGGTCTCCGGGATCGCCGCCCCGAAGACCGGCGACGGTCTCGCCCGGCAGTCCGCGCTGTTCTTCTCGCCGGAGAAGGCGACCGAACTCGCCGGGACTCCCGGACAGGCACACGCGATCGGCGTGCTGGCGGAGCCGGGCGTCCGGCCGGGTGATCTCGCCGAGAAGATCAGCGCCGCGGTCGGTTCCGACAAGGTGACGGTGACGACCGGGGTCGAGCGCAGCACGGTCGAGTTCCTCGACGTCAGCCAGACCCGGATGCTGCTGATGGCGCTCGCGGGTTCGTTCGGCGGGTTCGCGCTCCTCATCGCGGTGTTCGTGGTGGCCAGCACCCTGGCACTCGTCATCAACCAGCGTCGCCGGGAGTTCGCCCTGCTGCGGGCGATCGCGGCGACACCGCAGCAGATCCGCAAGCTCATCGGCGCCGAGACGATGTTGGTCGCCTCGGTCGCCGGCGTGCTGGGCAGCGCTCTCGGGGTGGCGGTGGGCTTCGGCCTGAGGAACGCCTTCGGTGCCATCGGGGTGATCCCGCCGGACTTCGAACTGGCGATCAGCCCGATCCCGCTCGTCGCCGCGCTGGCGCTGGGCCTTGGCACGGCGCGGCTGGCCGCCTGGTCGGCTTCGCGGCGCCCGTCGTCGATCCGCCCGGTGGAGGCGCTCGGCGAGGCCGCGGTGGAGCGGCGCGAACTCGGCCGGGTGCGTCTCATCGTCGGCTGTGCGCTGGTGGTGGCCGGTTTCGGCGGGTCGATGGTTCCGATCTTCCTTCGCGGTGACGCGGGGCTCGCGGCTTCGGGAAGTTCGTCGCTGGTGATCGTGATCGGGCTGGCCGTGCTCGGCCCGAAGGTGGTCGCCCTCATGACCCGGCTGATCGCCCCGGTGCTGAACCGGATTTCGCGGATCAGCGGCTATCTGGCCGCCGCGAACAGCCAGGCCAACTCGCGACGGCTGGCGGCCGCGGTGACGCCGGTGATGCTGGCGGTCTCGTTCGCGCTGACGATGTTCTACAGCCAGACCTCGGCAGCGGCCGCACGCCAGGAAGAGACCGTCGAGTCGACCACGGCGGACTACGTGCTCGCCAGTGGTACCGGAGGGCTGTCCCCGGAGGTCGCCGAGGCGGCACGGCGGGTCCCCGGTGTCGCCGCCGCGACCCCGGTCGTGCGCACCGAGGTGCTGAACACGGTGCAGGAAGAGGACAAGCTGCGCGTCGAGCGGTACGCGGCGCAGGGACTGGACGGCGCGCAGGTTCGCGGGAACCTCGACCTGGGCGTCGTGTCGGGCAAGATCACCGACCTGACCGGGAACACCGTGGCGATGAGCGAATCGGAAGCCGATTGGTACGAGAAGAAGATCGGCGACGACGTCGAGTTCTTCTTCGGTGACGGTGCTCCGGCGAAGCTGCGGCTGGTCGCCACCTACACCCGTGACCAGGCGTTCGGCCGGTACGTGCTGCCCGCCGATCTCGCGAGGGCGCACACCGGTGACCGGATGGACGATTCGGTGCTGGTGCGGCGGCAACCCGACGCGGATTCCGCCGCCGTGACCGCCGCGCTGAACGAGCTCGCGGTCCGCTATCCGGGGCTGGCCATGACGCCGGGATCGGCGGTGGCCGCGCCCGCGAACGGGCAGCAGGACACCCAGTTCTACGTGAACCTGGTCGCCGTCGGGGTGATCCTCGGCTACGTCGTGATCTCGGTGGCGAACACACTGGTGATGAGCACGGCGCAACGCTCGCGGGAGTTCGCGCTGCTGCGCCTGATCGGCACCACGAAACGCCAGGTGGTGCGGATGATGCGGTTCGAAGCGCTGGCGACGGTCGGCGTCGCGGCGTTGCTGGGCACCGTGGTGGCGGGGATCCCCCTGATCCTGCTGAACCTCGGCCTGCGCGGGACACCGCTGCCGTCCGGCACGGTCACCGTCTTCGGCGGTGTCATCGCCGGGGCGATCCTGCTCGGACTGGTCACGCTCGGCCTCGCCACCCGCGTGGCGCTGCGGTCGAAGCCGATCGAGGCGATCGGACTCCGCGAATAGCGCGCTGGGCGTAGGACGCGAAAGCCACTTTCGGGACATCACACGTCGCGAAAGTGGCTTTCGCGACACGCCACCTTTGCCGGGGCGGCGTCCGTTCACCGGGTTCGAAATGTCGGGCAGGTCACTCTTGATCTCCACTTAGGTCGAGGGCGAATGCTGGGTTCATCACCAGCTTCGAGGAGTGAACATGAGTGAGGACAAGGGTTTCTACTCGATCATCGAGTACGCGGTCGACGGGCCGGAGACCCAGGCGGCGTTGGTGGAGGCCTTCGCCGGGATCCAGGACCGCTGGGTCCGGTTCTACCCGGGCTACGTCTCGGCCCGGTTCCACGCGAGCGTGGACGGGACGCGGGTCGTCAACCTGGTCAGCTGGGCGAGTGAAGAGGACTACCGGCATTTCGAAGAGACGTCGGACACCGCGGGCCGGCTCGCGGCCATCCAGGAGGCGCTCGACGGCCTGCCCGGCGAGGTGGAGTCGCTGGTGAGCGCGAACCCTCGTTACCGCGTGGTCCGGGAGACCGGCCCCGGTCCGCGGGTGGCCGGCTGAGGGCCGAAGGTCCCGGTCCTAAAAGACCACGGCCACTTCCGGCCCCGGCTTCCCGGACGAAAGGGTGAGAGGACCACCTCCGGCTAGGGAGCCGCGATGATCCTCACCGAAACACCGGTCGTCACTGCCGCGCTGGAGGCCGCCGTCCGGGCACCGTCACCCCACAACACGCAGCCGTGGCTCTTCGAGGTCGGACCGGACGTCATCGGCCTCGTCCTCGACGAGGATCGCGTGCTCGAGGTCTGCGACCCGGACCGCCGCGAGGCGCGGTTGTCCTGCGGCGCGGCGCTGCTGAACCTCGAGCTCGCGATCGCCGTCGCGGGGCGGTCCTGTGACGTGGAGTTCTTGCCGGAGAAGGACCGCCCGGAACTGCTGGCCAGAGTGGGGATCGGGCCCCGGCACCGGGCGAGCGCGGCCGAGCAGCGCCTGGCGGCGTCGATCCGCGTGCGGTACAGCAACCGGCGGCCGTTCGCCTCGACCCCGGTCCCCGCCTGGGCCCGGTACGCGGTGCGGCGGGCGGCCGGGGACGAGGGCGCGAAACTGGTCCTGCTCGACGAGGTAGGCCTGCTGGAGGCCGTCGCGGGACTCATCCGGCGGGCGGATCACATGCAGACCCTCGACGATCGTTTCCAGGCGGAACTGCAGGCATGGACCAGGGAAAGCGGGAGCCACGACGGCGTCCCGGGCTACGCGGGCGGACCGCGTCCCTCGGGTGGGTTGCTGCCCGTCCGGCATCAAGGGGAGAGCGACCAGGTCCGGGAGTTCGAACGCGATCCGGTCGTCGCGGTGCTGACGACACCGACCGACGGGCCCCTCGCCCAGATTCGGGCCGGGCGGGCGATGCAGCGGGCGTTGCTGACGGCGACTTCGCTCGGCCTCAGCGCGTCGTTCTACTCGCAGCCGATGGAAGTCCCGTCCGCCCGCGCCGTCCTCCGGTCACTGCTCGGCGAGAACGCGCACCCGCAGGTCGTTTTCCGCCTGGGCTACGGCTTCCCGGGTGCCGTCACACCTCGCCGCCCGGTCGGCGACGTCCTCCGGATCACGCGATAGAGCGCTCGGATACCGAAGGCCACGAGCAGGCCGAGGACGGCCAGCCCGAACGGGCGCAGCGTGACCGTCCACGGCCACGCCTCACCGTCCAGCGCGAGATGCTCCGTCCCGTACTCCAAGGTCCTGGCCGTCCACCGCGTGGTCGCGGTGTCCGTGGTGCGCACCAGGTCTTCGAGTACGGCGTCGAACGGGAATCCTGGCGCGGCGTGCAGGTACACCGGCGAGAGCGCGGAGAACCGATCGGCGGCGTGACTCGCGGCGGCGTCCGCGCCGGGCACGACGAGCCGGTCTTCCGGCACCGGCGTGCCGCGCGGGGCGAAGGTCAGTCCGTGCCGGGACAGGATCGGCGCGCCGTCGAGACCGACGGCCGTCGTCTCGACCGCCAGCGACTGGCCGTAGGTGTCGAACACCGCGGCGAGTTCGAGTTCCCGGATCCCGGAAGTCAGCAGGACCCCCAGCATCGGCTTGTCCCACCGGAAGGCGGTGTTGAATCCGACGACGGTGTCCGCCGCTTCGAAGCTGTTCTGTGTCATCGGCGGGCTGGAGCCGGGGGAGTAGTGGGTCCAGCCGACGGCTTCGGCCGCCTTCCGCGCGGTTTCGGTGCCGGCGAACCGCTCGGTGACGCGGAGCGCCCCGTCGATACCGGAGAGGATCCCGGCCGTGGTCACGATGTTCCCGTCGTCGACGTAGCGCGTGCCACGAATCCAGTCCACCGCGGGGAATTCGTCCTCGAAGCCGCCGATGCGGATCCAGTGCGCGGTGGCCTTCCGTCCGTCGAGGAGCCCGGCCGAGGCGAGGACGCCCGAACCGTTGCAGACGCTCATGAGCAGCGAGCCTCGCGACGACTGCCGCCGCAGCCAATCGGTCACCGGCCGCGTGGTCGGCTCGCCGAGGTCCGGCAACGCGGGTACCACCACGACGTCCGGGGCGGCGGCCGAGAGCAGTCTGTCGAGATCGGCGAAACCCAGGTCCGGGATCAGATCGAGCCCGCCGGTCAAGGTGACCGGCCGGGCCAGCGGCGCGACGGTGTAGACGTTGAACGCGCCGGACGCGGCCAGGACCTCGTACGGTGCGAGCGCGTCGGAGACGACGGCACCTTCGTTCCCGACGACGACCACCGCGGTCGGCTTGGCGGGGTCGTGTGCCTTGTGTACCGGCGGCGGCGCGATCCCGTCGGTTCTCTGCGTGTAGCGGTTCTCGAAGCTGGCGCTGAGTGTGACGGCGCCGAGCGTGACCGGCAGGGCCAGCGCGGCGACGGTGAACGCCAGCACGGTCAGCGTGACCCGGACGAAGGATCGCATGGTCAGGCTCCGTACTCGGCGCGGCGGCGGAGCATGGCGGCGAGCATCGCGGGCACCATCAGCACGTGCCCGGCCGTCATCAAGGCGGGCCCCGAGATCAGGCCGGTCCAGAAGAACGGCAGGACCAGCAGATAGGGCACGTACATCGCGGCCGACATCTCCGCGATCGGAGCCCAGCCGTGGCGCCGGATCCGCATCCACAGCGCCATGCCGAGCGACATGTTCGTCGCCATCACCAGCGCGTTCGCGGTCACGTTCCCGGCGAGGCCGGGCCACAGGAACGACCAGACCGGCTCGAAGACGATCATCCCGGCCACCATCGAGAGCAGCATCTCCACGGCGTGGCGGGTGAAGTGCAGGACGGCCTGCTTACGGGTCTTCTGTTCTGTCGTGTGGTTCATTTCCGGCTCCCTCGGTCGATGCGACGGGAGCAATGTTCAGCCGCGGCGGGGCACGAGGGCAGGTGCCGGAAGTCATGTGCGAGGTCATGTGACCGGTGGTCAGGTACCTGCGATCGGGAGGTGTCGCGTGACTGGAGGGATGACACACGTGATCGGACGGACGACATACGTGTCCAGGCGGATGACTCGTGCGGACCTGCCGGCGTGACGGTGTCGTCCCCCCAGTCACGCGTGTCGTCCGTCTGATCACACGTGCCGTCCGGCCGGTCACGCGAAACGTCCGGTTCGATCCGCCGTTCAGAACAGGCCGAGTTCCTTCGCGCGCAGGGCGGCCTGGGTGCGGTCCCGCACCTGGAGCTTGGACAGGACGCTCGTCACGAGGTTCTTCACCGTGCCCTCGGCGAGGAACAGTGTCTTGGCGATCTCGCGGTTGCTGCGGCCATCAGCCAGGAGCCGGACGACCTCCAGTTCCCGTTCCGAAAGCGGTGTCACCAACGGCCGGGGTGTTTCGGCGGGCAGCCGGGCCACTCGCGCGACGAGTTTCGCCGCGACGGAAGGCTGCAACACCGATTCGCCCCGCTCGGCCGCGACCAGCGCTTCGACCAGCCGCGTCGACGAGACGTCCTTGAGGAGATAGCCGACGGCGCCCGCGCGCAACGCGGCGAACACGTCCTCGTCGTCGTCGAACGTCGTGAGCGCCAGGACACGAACGCCGGGCTGCTCGGCCCGAATCCGTGCGGTGGCCGCGATCCCGTCCAGCACGGGCATCCGCAGATCCATCAGCGCGACGTCGGGACGAAGTTCGGCGCAGAGCCGCACGGCCTCCTCACCGTTCGCCGCCTCGCCGACGACGTCGATTCCCGGCTGGACTTCCAGCAGGGTCGCCAACGCTTCGCGGAACAACGCCTGGTCGTCGACGATCAGCACGCGGACGGTCATCCCGGCACCTCCACGGTGAGCGTCAAGCCCTTCCCTTCGGCGGAGTCGACCGAGACCCGGCCGCCGAGGCCGGCGACCCGCTCGCGGAGCCCGATGAGGCCGAAACCCTTGTCCGGCAGGGAATCCGCAGCGATTCCGAGGCCGTCGTCGCGGACTTCGAGGCGCACACGATCGGCGACGGCGTAGTCGAGCACCACGGTCGCGGCCTTGGCCCGCGCGTGCTTGCGCACGTTGGTCAGTCCCTCCTGAGCCGCCCGGAACAGCGACTCCTCCACGTCGGCGCGGGTGTCCCGCGCGGTGCCCTTGACCTCGAACCCGGTCGGCACGCCCGCCGCGGAAGCCTCGTCCGTCAACGTCCGCAACGCGTCCGTGAGCGGCTCGGAGCGCGGCTCCCGCAACGCCGACACCGACCGGCGGACCTCCGCCAGCGCCTCGCGCGACTGATCCTGTGCCTTGGCGAGCATCCCGTCGGCCCGCTCCGTGTCCCCGGTGCCGATCACCGCGCGGGCCGCCTGCAACATCATCTGGACGACCGTGAGGTGGTGGCCGAGCCCGTCGTGGATGTCGCGCGCGAGCCGGTTGCGCTCCTGGATCGTCGCGAGTTGTTCGGCCTGGGCGGCGTGGTCGCGAAGACGTTCGTGCGCCTCGGCCAGTTCCTCCCGCGCCCGCTTCTCCCGGACGACCAGCTCGGTCACCACGGCGGCGAAGACCATGACCGCCAGCGTCCCGAGTCCCTCGCGGAGCCCGTCCATCGGCGCCATCGGCAGGTGGATGAGCGGGATCACCACCGCGACCCCGAAGGCCACCGGCAGCGGCAGCAGCAACACGGTGTGGCAGACGAGGACCACGAGAAGCAGGACCGCCCCGACGGCGGCGCCCGAAAGCGAGAACAGGGTGAAGCCGAGCGGTAACTGAACGCAGACGTACGCGATCGCCCAGGCACGTCCGTGCTTCTGCACCCAGGGGAAGCCGGCGATCGCGATCGCCGCGTAGACCAGCCCGGTGAGGAGCGTCGGCAGCACGAGCGTCTCGTACTTGGCCGAGCCGAGCGGCAACGTCACGTACGCGAGGAGGGTCAGCACCGCCAGGGCCCGGTTCACGGACACACAATGCCACGACTCCCGCTTTTCGTCCTCTGAATGCGGTCCTTGCACGCGCAACTACCGCATTCAGAGGACTGAACGCGGGGGTCAAGCGATGGTGCTGTTCCGGATCTCCAGCGAGAACGGCGTCTGGACGTCCTCGGGTTCGAGGTCGCTCCCGCCCGCGATTCGCCGGCGCAGCAGATCGACGGCGGCGCGCGCGATCGCCGCCTTGTCCGGCGCGATCGTCGTCAGGGACGGCAGGCTGTACGCGCTCTCCTCGTTGTTGTCGAAGCCGACGATCGCCATCTCCGACGGGACCTGGACGCCGCGTTCGGCCGCCGCGCGAAGGGCGCCGATGGCGAGAAGGTCGTTGAAGCAGAAGACCGCGTCGGGTGGTTCCGGCAGCGCGAGGAGATGCGCCATCGCTTCGGCGCCGTTGGCGCGGTGGTACCGAAGGGCGGGCAGGACCAGTTCCGGGATGGGCGCGAGCCCCGCCTCGGCGAGCGCGGAGTGGTAGCCCTCCAGACGTTGCGCGGCGGTGTGCCGCTGCGGATGCGCACCGATGGCGGCGATCCGGCGGCGGCCGAGCGAGATCAGGTGCCGCACCGCGATCCGGGCGGCCTGGACGTTGTCGATGCCCACGTGGTCTATCGGGACGTCGACGACGTGCTCGCCGAGCATCACCAGCGGAACACCCGGCGCGAGGTCCTCGAAGTCGTTGGTGTGCAACGCTTCCGGGCTGATGATCGCGCCGTCGATCAGATGCGGGCCCAGCGCGGAGAGTGCGTTGCGCTCACGTTCCCTGGTGCCGAGGGTCTGTTCGATGAGGACGTTCCACTCGTGCTCCTGCGCCGCCTGCAGCACCAGGCCCGCCAGCTCGCCGAAGTACGGGATGCTCAGCTCGGGCAGCATCAGCCCGAGGAACCCGGTGCGCCCGCGGCGGAGGTTGCGGGCACCGAGATTGGGCCGGTATCCGGTCGAGGCCAGCGCCTCCTCGACGCGTTTGCGGTTCTCCGGCTTGACGAAGTCATAGCCGTTGACCACGTTCGACACGGTCTTGACCGAGACGCCCGCAAGCTTGGCGACGTCCTTGAGCGTGGCCACCCTCGCTCCCCTCCACAGTGCTCCGGTACAGATCCGGCACAGCCTAGCCGCGCGAACGGCGGATTTACAACGTTGTACCAACGATGTAAATCTGGCATCGTCCCTATGAGTGACATGGGTCACCGCAGACCCGTGTGCTCGACTTCCCCGAGGAGCGATCGATGTCCCTGCCCATCCGCCGCACCCTGCTCCTGGTGACCGGCCTCGCGCTCGCGCTGACGGCCTGCACCAGCCGTGAGACCCAGCAATCCGCCCCGTCGGGGGCGGGGCCCGCCGCTTCGGCGGCGCCGAACCAGGCCGCTGGGCCCGGATGCGCCCGTGAGAAGACCGGCTACCCGCAGGTGGACGTGAAGAACGCGGTCATCGGCTTCTCCCAGTCGGAGAAGGAGGCGAACCCGTTCCGGATCGCCGAGACACAGTCCATCAAGGACGAAGCCAGGAAACTCGGTGTCCCGGACGGCAAACTCCTGGTCACCAACGCGCAGAGCGATCTCAACAAGCAGGTCAGCGACATCAAGTCGTTGCTGGACCGGGGTGCGCAACTGCTCATCGTCGCCCCGCTGAACTCCGACGGCCTGCAGCCCGCCCTCGACGCGGCGAAGGCCAAGAAGGTCCCGGTCATCACGATCGACCGCAAGGTGACCTCACAGCCGTGCACCGACTACCTGACCTTCATCGGCTCGAACTTCGTCGAGCAGGGCAAGCGCGCGGCGCAGGAGATGGTGAAGGCCACCGGCGGCACCGGCAAGGTCGCGATCCTGCTCGGCGCGTCCGGCAACAACGTGACCACCGATCGCACCAAGGGTTTCAAGGACGAGATCGCCGCGACCACGGGCATCCAGGTCGTCGCCGAGCAGACCGGTGAATTCGACCGGTCCAAGGGGCAGGCGGTGATGGAGCAGCTCATCCAGAGCAACCCCGAGATCACCGCGGTCTACGCCGAGAACGACGAGATGGGCATCGGCGCCGTCACCGCGCTGAAGGCCGCGGGCAAGACGCCGGGCAAGGACGTCAAGATCGTCTCGATCGACGGCACCCGCAACGCCGTCCAGCTCATCGCCGACGGCAGCTACAACGCGGTGATCGAATCCAACCCGCGCTTCGGGCCGCTCGCCTTCTCGACGCTGCAGGATTTCGCCGCCGGTAAGGAGATCCCGCCGACCGTCGTGATCTCCGACGACCAGTACGACTCGGCGAACGCCGCGCAGAAGCTCGGAAACGCGTACTGACGATGGAACCGGTTCTCGAGGTCGAAGGCGTGACGAAGACGTTCGCCGGGGTACGTGCGCTCGACGACGTGTCGTTCGCGCTGCGGCCGGGCGAGGTGCACGCGCTGGTGGGCGAGAACGGCGCCGGCAAATCGACGCTGATCAAGGTGCTCACCGGCGTGCACAAACCGGACTCCGGCACGATCCACGCACGGGGCGCGATCTCCACGATCTATCAGGAGGTCAACCTCATCCCGCTGATGAGCGTGGCGAGCAACGTGTACCTCGGCCGCGAGCCGAGGAAGCGGTTCGGCCTGGTCGACTGGGCGCGGATGAATTCGGACGCGGCGGCCTTGCTGGCGGACTACGGCATCGACACCGACGTCCGCCGTCCACTCGGGACACTGAGCGTCGGCGCCCAGCAGATGGTCGCGCTGGCCCGCGCGGTTTCGGTCGACGCCGACGTCGTGATCATGGACGAGCCGACGTCCTCGTTGGAGTCGCGCGAGGTCGAGACGCTGTTCGAGGTCATCGGCAGGCTGCACGAACGCGGGATCGCGATCGTGTACGTCAGCCACCGGATGGACGAGCTGTACCGGATCTGCGAACGGGTCACGGTGCTGCGGGACGGCAAGCGGGTCCACACCGGACCGCTCGCCGACCTGCCACGCCTGGAACTGGTGTCGATGATGCTCGGCCGCAGCGTCGGCGACATCCGCTCGCACGGCGCGACGGCCTTCGAGGGCGACCACGAGGCCGGCCGGGAACCGGTGCTGCGCGCGGAGAACCTCACCAGCGGCAACCGGCTGGGCGGTGTCTCGGTGGAGATCAAACCCGGCGAGATCGTCGGCCTCGCGGGGCTGCTCGGCTCCGGCCGGACCGAGACCGCGCGGGCCATCGTCGGCGACCTGCCGCTTTCCGGTGGCACGGTGCTCGTCGGCGGAAGGCAAGTCCCGCAAGGGAATGTGGCGGCCGCGATGCGCGCGGGCGTGAGCATGCTCGCCGAGGACCGCAAGACCGAGGGCATCATCCCGCATCTTTCGGTCCGGGAGAACATCGTGCTCGCCGCGTTGCCGAAGCTCTCCCGCTTCGGCCTGGTCAGCCGGGCCCGGCAGGACAGGATCGTCGACACGTTCGTGAAACGCCTGCGGATCAAGGTGTCGAGCCCGGACCAGAAGGTCGCCGAACTCTCCGGCGGCAATCAGCAAAAGGTGCTGCTGGCCCGCTGGCTCTGCACCGAGCCGAAAGTGCTGCTGCTCGACGAGCCGACCCGGGGAATCGACGTCGGCGCGAAGGCCGAGGTGCAGGCGCTCATCGACGAACTCGCGAAAGAAGGGCTCGCCGTCCTGCTGATCTCGTCGGAGATGGAGGAGCTTCTCGACGGTGCCGACCGGCTGATAGTGCTCAAGGACGGAGCGGTGGTCGGGGAACTCGCGGGGGAGCGGCTGACCCAGGACCACGTGCTGGCCGCGATCGCCTCGGGCGGCGCGGATGACTAGTACGCAGCGGAGAACGGAGGAACCGGGGCCCACCATGACCGAAACGGCGAAAACGGTGGACCGGACCCGAGTGGCGCGGTGGCTTCAGGAATACGGCGTGTACGTCGCCGTCGTCGCGCTCGTGCTGTTCAACATCGCGTTCACGGCGAACTTCCTGACGGTCGGCAACTTCCGGACGCAACTCATCCAGGCCGCGCCGGTACTGGTGGTCGCGCTCGGGATGGCGCTGGTGATCGGCACCGAAGGCGTCGACCTGTCGGTGGGCGCGGTGATGGCGCTCTCCGCCGCGCTCGTCCCGCTGTACCTCGGCGCCGGAACCCTGCCGGCGGTGGCGGTCGCGCTCGCGGCGGGGCTGGCCGCGGGGACGCTGAACGGGGTCCTCGTCGCCAAAGTCGGGATCCAGCCGATCGTGGCGACACTCGCCTTGCTCGTCGGCGGGCGCGGGCTCGCGCTCGTACTCGCCGACGGCCAGTTGATCCAGCTGCACGATCCGGATTTCCTCGCGCTCGGCAACGGCGAGGTGCTCGGGATCCCGGTGAGCGTGCTCATCGCGGCCGTACTGGCCGTGCTGGTGGCGGCGCTGGTCGGGAAGACGGCGTTCGGCAGGCGCCTGGTCGCGATCGGCGGCAACCGGCGGGCCAGCGTGCTCGCCGGGCTGCCGGTCAACCGCGTCCTCATCGGCGTCTACGCGATCTGCGGGCTGCTGGCGGCGCTGGCGGGCGTGCTCTCCACCGCCAGGCTCGGCGCCGGCGACCCCGCGGACGCCGGATTGCTGATGGAACTGTCCGCGATCACCGCGGTCGTGGTCGGCGGCACCCCGCTGACCGGCGGCCGTGTCCGCATCCTCGGCACGGTGATGGGTGTCCTGCTCATGCAGCTCGTCCGCGCCACGCTCATCAAGCACAACCTGCCGGATTCGACCGCGCAGATGATCCAGGCCGCGATCATCGTCGGCGCGGTCTACGTCGCACGGGAACGGAGCAGCCGATGACCGCGGCGCCCACGATGGCCGCCCAGGACTCCACGCGGCGCGAGCTCATGACCGGGGTCCTGCAGAAACAGGGCGCGGCGATCGCGCTGGTGCTCATGGTCGCCGTCGCGTGGCTGCTGTTCCCGCGCTTCGGCAGCCTGGACAACCTGCGCGACATCGCGTTGCAGAGCTCGTTCCTCGCGATCATCGCGCTCGGGATGACGTTCGTGATCATCACCGGCGGGATCGACCTGTCCGTGGGGTCCGTCTACGCGCTCGGCGGGGTCCTCGCCGCCTACGGATCGCAATGGGGTTTCCTCGTCGCGCTGCTGCTGCCGCTGGCGGTGTGCGGGCTGATCGGCCTGATCAACGGGTTGCTCGTCGCGAAGACCGGGATGGCGCCGTTCATCGTCACGCTCGCGTCCCTGCTGTTCGCCCGCGGGCTGCTGCTCGCGATCACCACCGAGGGTGCGACGACGTACAAGATCCCGGAGGGCGAGGCGTTCGTCGAACTCGGGCGCGGCACGCTGTTCGGGTTCGGTTATCCGGTGTTCATCGCGGCGGCGCTGTGCCTGGTCGGCGGGCTCCTGCTGCGGCGGACGCGGTTCGGGCAAGCGGTGTTCGCGACCGGCGGCTCGGAGCAATCCGCGAAGCTGATGGGGCTGCCGGTGGCGCGCACCAAGGTCACCGTCTACGTGATGAGCGGTGTCCTTTCCGGGCTCGCGGGCGCGCTGACCGCGGCCTACCTGCAATCCGGTGTCACGGTGATCGGGGTCGGCCTCGAACTGGACGCCATCTCCGTCGTCGTCATCGGCGGCACCCTGCTGACCGGCGGAATGGGCACGATTCTCGGAACGGTCATCGGCGTGGGCATCCGAACGGTCATCCAGAACGTCATCAACCAGATAGGAACTCTCGACAGCAACTACCAGTCGGTGGTCAGCGGTGCGTTCCTGCTGGTGGTCGTTGTGCTGCAGCGGTCGCTGGCCCGCACGACCGCCCGGAGATAGGGGAGATCGCATGCATCGAAGAACCGTGCGGGCGCTGAGCGTCGTGACCGGCCTGCTGGCCGCCGCGACGACACTCGTTCCCGTCGCCCAAGCCGCTCCTGTCCCGCTCCCGACCCCGTGGACGGACCAGGTCTCGCCGTCGAACGCGCTGCCCGAGTACCCGCGCCCGCAGCTGGTGCGCTCGGAATGGCTCAACCTCAACGGAACCTGGGGTTTCACCGGCGCGCCGAACCTGAATTCGCCGCCGATCGGCAGGCCGTTGAGCGAAAACGTACTCGTGCCCTACCCGATCGAGTCGATGCTTTCGGGGATCAAACGGCATGAGGACAACATGTTCTACCGGCGGACGTTCACCATTCCGTCCACTTGGGACGGTCGCCGGGTGAAGCTCAACTTCGGCGCCGTCACCTGGGAGACCAAGGTCTGGGTCAACGGGACGTCGATCGGGAGCCACACCGGTGGTTTCGACGCGTTCTCGTTCGACATCACCCCGGCGCTCAAGGCGGGGGAGAACGAGATCGTCGTCGGCGTCGCCTCGCCGGTCGACGGCAGCCGGTACCCGGTCGGGAAGCAGCGCAAGTCGCCCAGCGGCATCTTCTACACGGCGGCGTCGGGGATCTGGCAGACCGTCTGGCTGGAACCGGTCCGGGCCGAGCACATCACGCGGCTCGACACCACTCCCGACGTCCCCGGCGGCGCGCTCGACCTCGTCGTCCAGGGCACACCCGGGCAGCAAGCGACCGCCGAAGTGCTTTCAGGCGGCCAAGTGGTCGGCACCGCCACGGGTGGCGTCGGGTCCCATCTGCGGGTCCCGGTGCCGAACGCGCGGCTGTGGTCTCCCGACGACCCGTTCCTCTACGACCTGCGGGTGCGGCTGCCGGGAGGCGACGTCGTCACCGGGTACTTCGGCATGCGTTCGCTGGGCAAGGCGATGGTCGGTGGTGTGATGCGGCCGCTGCTCAACGGCAAGTTCGTCTTCCAGCTGGGCACATTGGACCAGGGATACTGGCCGGACGGCATCTACACCGCGCCGACCGACGAGGCGCTGCGGTTCGACCTCGAACGCCAGAAGGCGCTGGGCTTCAACATGGTCCGCAAGCACATCAAGGTCGAACCGGCGCGGTGGTTCTATCACGCCGACAAACTGGGGCTGATGGTCTGGCAGGACATGCCGTCACTCGACTCGATCGACGAAGTCCCGAACGGGCACGCGAACTACGAATCCGAGCTGCGGCGGATGATCGAGCAGCACAAGGGCATCACCTCGATCGTGCAGTGGGTGCCGTTCAACGAAGGCTGGGGTGAGTACGACGCCGGCCGCATCGTGGATCTGGTCCGCTCGATCGACGGCACCCGGCTGATCAACCACAACTCGGGGTCGAACTGCTGCGTGTCCGATCCGGATCCGGGCAACGGTGACGTGATCGACGACCACGCGTACCAGGTCTCCACCGGCACCAGGCAACCCGACGCGCGAAGGATCGCGGTGCTGGGGGAGTACGGCGGCCTCGGAAGACGCGTCACGGGGCACGAATGGGAACCGGGCAAGGGTTTCGCGTACGGCGCGCTGTATCCGGACGAGACGTCGCTGACGAACCGGTACGTCGAGATCACCAAGCAGGTCGGGCGGTTCGTGCACGGCCGGGGGCTTTCCGCGTCGGTCTACACCGAACCGTACGACGTCGAGAACGAGGTCAACGGCTTCTACACCTACGACCGTCGCGTGCTGAAGATGACCGAAGCGCGGGTGCGCGAGATCAACCAGAAGGTGCTCGCCATCGCCAAGGGCACCGAGGTCGGCCGGGGCGAGCTGGTGTCGCTGCGGGTCACGACGGCCGGGTACACGGATCGCTATCTGAGGCACCAGGACGATTTCGTCCGCACCGACGTCCTCGGCGAAGGCAGTGCGGATCTCGGCAAGAAGGACGCGACGTTCTGGGCCCGGCAAGGACTGGCCGACGCGTCGTGCCTGTCGTTCGAGTCGCGGAACTATCCAGGGCACTTCCTGCGGCACGCGTCGTCGCGGATCCGCAAGGACGCGAACGACGGTTCGGCGTCGTTCGCCGGGGACGCGACCTTCTGCGCTCGGGAAGGCGCCGGTGGGACCGCGCTGGAGTCGTTCAACCAGCGTGGTGCCTATCTCCGCCACTACGCCGCGACCGTCTATCTCGCGCGCAGCGGCGGGGCGAACCCGTGGGACACGCCGTCGAGCTTCGCGGCGGACACGACGTGGGCAGCGTCGGTCCCGCTCTGGCGCAGCGGCGTGGATCTCCCACTGGACCAGGCGCGCTCGTTCAAGGTGACCACGCCCGGCTTCACGGACCGCTTCCTGCGGCACCGTGACGGTCTCGCCCGGACGGATGTGGTGAACGCGGGGAGCGCGGCCTTACTGAAGGCGGACGCGACGTTCGTCGTGCGGCGCGGTCTCGCGGATCCGTCGTGCTACTCGCTGGAGGCGCGCAACTATCCGGGACAGTTCCTGCGGCACGCGGACTTCCGGGTGCGGCTGGGCGGGAACGACAACACCGACCTGTTCCGGAAGGACGCGACGTTCTGCGCCCAGCCCGGTGCCGGCGGCGTGCGGTTGGCGTCGGTCAACGAGCTGGGCACGAACGTGCGGCACTACGCCGAGGAGGTCTTCGTCGCCACCAGCGGCGGCGGCCACCCGTTCGACAACCCGGTCTCGTACGACCAGGACGTCACGTGGGCGGTCTCCGGGGCCTGGGCTCCGTAGCCCAGTACATGAAGGCCCCCATCCTTGCGCCTAA
Organism: Amycolatopsis sp. NPDC049868; assembly: GCF_044461365.1. NCBI lineage: Bacteria > Bacillati > Actinomycetota > Actinomycetes > Pseudonocardiales > Pseudonocardiaceae > Amycolatopsis > Amycolatopsis sp. NPDC049868. The sequence goes on from NZ_JBITKV010000006.1 coordinate 272,957, forward strand.
GTACAGGAAGGGGGCCTTCATGTACCTCGGCTTCAGGCGCCGTGGCCGGCGAGATCACGCCCGGTAACCTTGCCCCATGACCGGCCCGGATACTCCCGCCTCCTTCAAGCTCGCGTACGTCCCCGGCGTGACGCCCTCGAAGTGGGTCCGGATCTGGGACGAGCGGTCGCCCGACGTCCCGCTCGAACTCGTCCAGACGACGGCCGCCGACGCGGTCGCGCTGGTCCGGGAGCGCGAGGTCGACGCCGTCCTGCTGCGGCTCCCGATCGACCGTGAGGGCCTGCACGCGATCCCGCTCTACACCGAGACGACGGTCGTGGTCGTCCCGAAGGACCATCTGGTCGCCGCCGCGGACGAGGTCTCCGTCGACGACATCGCCGACGAGGTCGTCCTGCACCCGCTCGACGACACGCTGGACTGGGAAACGCCGCCGGGGAAGCCCGCGCTGGAGCGGCCCGCCACCACCGCGGACGCCATCGAGCTGGTCGCCGCCGGGGTCGGGCTCCTGATCGTCCCGCAGTCGCTCGCGCGGCTGCACCATCGGCGTGACCTGACCTACCGTCCCATCTCCGGCACTCCGGAGTCCGGTGTCGCGCTGTCCTGGCCGGACGACGAGACCACCGACCTGATGGAGCAGTTCATCGGGATCGTCCGCGGCCGGACGGTCAACAGCACCCGCGGACGGCAGCAGGCCCAGGAAAAGCAGGCGCCGGTGAAGAAGACCCCGGCCAAGAGCAACCGTCCCCAGGCCGGCGGCCGGAAACCGCAGTCGGGGAATCGCCGCGCTCCTCAGGGCGGGAAACGCGGCAAGCCCCGTCGTCGCGGCTAGCTCTCGCTGCGGGCGGCCTTGAGGCGCGCCTCCTCCTTGCGGACCTCGGCTTGGGTCTCGCGCTCCCGCTGCAGCCAGTCGGGGTTCTCGCTCTTGACCGCGTCGATCTCTTCGGTGGTGAGGGCGCCGGTGATCCCGCCGCGCGCCAAGCCGCTGATGGAGACGCCTAGCTTCGCCGCGATGACCGGACGCGGATGCGGCCCGTTGCGGCGCAGATCCCGCAGCCACTCCGGCGGCTCGGCCTGCAGCGCGTTCAGCTCGTCGCGGGAGACGACACCCTCCTGGAACTCCGCCGGGGTCGCCTCCAGGTACACACCCAGCTTCTTCGCCGCTGTCGCGGGCTTCATCGTTTGAGGGGTTTTCTGCGACGTCATTGCCTCAGGGTAACGCCCTGTGATCAGACGCCCTTCTCGGGCAGCGTGACGATGCCGAGCCCGGTGAGCACCCCGGCCACGGCGACCGCGGCGAGGACCAGCCAGGCGACCGGATGCCCGAGATTGAGTGTCCAATAGGTCCCGACCCGCCGGTGCACCAGCAGCGCCGGATCGTTCCGGTTCACGTAGACCATCCCGGCCACGTACCAGTGGCGGTCGTCGTCACGTTGTTCGTAGCGGGTCTCCGGTTCGTCGCGGCCGGGACGCAATCGGTGCCCGGCGTCGCCCGCACGGACGGTGAAACCGAGCCACGCGATGAACGCGGCGGCGAGGGGAAGGTACGCCACGACCGTCACCGGCACCGTTTTCTCGACGACACCCCACTGCTGAAGCGAGACGACGAGCAGTGTCGCGTTCACGCAGCCCGCCGAGATCAGCAGGAGGGCGAGCACGCCGTGCAAGTACTCCCGGTACCGCGAGGCCGACACCGAAGGTTGTGCGGCGTCGATCTCCGGCCTGGCCCGTGAGATCGCGACGGCCATGAGCGAGATCAGCACGATGACCGCGACCTGCGCGAAGACCATCGAGAAGCCCGCCGCGCCGGTGAGCCATCCGCTGACCGCCGTGGCGGCCGCGAGTACCACGGCGGGCACCAGCAGGATCCACTGTGGACGGACCGGATCCGAGCGCAGCGAGGTGTCGGTGGTGACCGCCTGCCGCGCGCCGGCATACCAGCCTTCCGCGCGTTTCGCGGCGGCGATCGAGCGGTGAGCCAGGCCCCCGAGCAGCGAATAGGCGGCAGTGAGAGCGAGGAGGACGACCTCGGGCGCGAGCCAGTCGAAGAGAACCACGACGAAAGCGACGATCGCACCCGCGCCGATACCCCTGTTGTAGCGACGGCGAGCGAGGAGGATGACGGGCTCACGGGAACGACTGGCCGGGATCCGGACGCCGAAGGGAAGTGTCGGCCGGGCAAGGGCGGGCGCGGAGCCGAAGGCCGCCGCGGTGAACGCGATAACGGCCAGGTGCGGCCAGATCATCGCCGCGCGCTCACCGCGAAGGAGTCCAACACCGCTTCGCATCGGCTCGTCACCTCGCGCGGGCCTACGCCGAGAGCGACGGCCTCGGCGAGCAGGGTGCGCAGGCGCTCCTGCCACTCGTCCGCGTAACCGTCCTCCGCCGGACCCGACGTCACGTCCCGCCGGACGACCGCGCCGGTCTTGCGGTTGATGCGGATGAACCCCTGTGTCCGCAGCAGGTCGTAGGCCTTGTTGACGGTGTGGAAGTTGATCGCCAGGTCGGCGCCGAGCTGCCGGGTGGAGGGCAGGGTGCTGCCTTCGGTGAGCACGCCGTCGGCGACGGCTTCGACGATCCGGTCGCGGATCTGCTGGTAGATCGGAACCTCGCTGTCGAGGTCGAGAGTCAGCAACACCAGGTAAGGATATCTGCTATACAGTTGCTATAACAACTACATCAGATGGCTATGCGGAAAGGTGGTCATGATGGCGACGATCGACATCGCCGACGGCGGGGTGCGGGTGAGGTTCTCGACCTGGGAGCGGCTGGCCGTGTGGCGCGACGAGGTGGTCGTGCCACCGGCGGCGATCAAGGCCGTCGAGCACGTCGACGCGCCCCTGCGACGGACGCGCGGGGGACGGGCCGGGGCGCTGATCAGTGGAGTGCTGAAGGTGGGTTACTGGGGACTGGGGACGGGGACGCGTCAGCTGGTGTCGGCCCGCAGGGGTGTGCCTGGGCTGCGGATCGAGGTCGACCGCGAGGTCGCCGGGCTCCCCTTCGACGAGATTCTCGTCAGTGTGCCGAACGCCGCGCAACTCGCCGCCGCGCTCGCGCCGAGCAACGTCTAGAGGTAGTCGAAGAACCGGTCCCACCACGAGGGTGGCCGATCCGGCGGATAGAGGGCGTCGAATCCGCTGATCCCGGTGTACTTGGTCCACAGCGGGTGTTCGGAGACGGGCAGGTAGCCGAGCGCTTCCAGTTCGTCTTCGACCCGTCTTCGCACCGGCGCCGGGAAGAACTCGCGTTCCTCGTCTTCGTCGTAGCTACCCGGATTTCCCAGTGTCACCGCGACGAGACCGCCGAAGTTGCTGACCGTCACGGTCACCTGGTCCAGTGCGGCGGTCGCGTTCGCCGGGATCACGATCCTGCCGAGGTGGCTGGCGTCCTGGACGTCACGGTCGACTTCGCAGGAGCAGCCGAACTGTCGCTCCAGCCGTTCGGCCAGCCGCTCGAATCGAGCCCGTGCGGCCGGTCCGTCGAAGTCGTGCGGCACCTCCCAGTGGCCGGGTTCGTCCAGCTCTCGCAGCATTGCCCAGGTCTGCTGTTCGTCGAGGGGCATCGTCGCCTCCCGGCCTCGGGTGGTCTAGTCCACTTACCGAACTGACCTTAGCCAGCCGCGTCCCGCCCGGACAATGGTGGGACGAATTCTCGTCGAAAATTTTCGTGGGGTAGCGCCTGCACCACCGAGGATTCGGCAGCTTGCACTCCTGATCTTCGTGTCCGGTTCGGCCAGTGTTGTCGGTGTCGATCTCGTCGGAGAAGGAGTGCGAATGACGGTACGCAAGGGTGTGGTGGTCCTGACGGTGGCGGGGCTGTTGGGCGCCGGGTGGACGACGGCGGCGGACGCGGCCCCGGCCAAGGGAACGGAGCTGCGGAAGAGCCTCGACTCGTTGGTGCGTCAGGAGAAGTTCCCGGCCGCGCTGGCCTCCGTGAGCGATGGCAGGCGGACGACGTCACTGGTCGCGGGGTCGTCGCGGATCGACCGCCAGGTCCCGGTCCCGCGTGACGGCATGGTGCGGGCGGGCAGCAACACCAAGACCTTCACCGCGGTCGCGGTCCTGCAACTGGTGGCCGAGGGCAAGGTGGAGCTGGACGCGCCGATCGAGAAGTACCTGCCCGGGATCGTGCGTGGGGAGGGTATCGACGCCACCAAGATCACCATCCGGCACCTCCTGCAGCACACCAGCGGGCTGCCGAACTACACCGAGCACCTCGGCCTGCTGGACTTCGAACAGGTGCAGCACCGGTATTTCCCCACGCACGAACTGCTCGCCGCCGCCCTGGGGCATCCGGCGAAGTTCGAGCCCGGCGCCAAGTGGGAGTACAGCAACACCGGCTACCTGCTGGCGGGCATGGTGATCGAGAAGGTGACCGGACGTCCGGTCCAGGAGCAGATCACCGAACGCGTGATCAAGAAGGCGGGTTTGAAGAACACCTACTGGCCACAGGTCGGAGACCAGACCATCCAGGGGCGGCACCCGCACGGGTACGCCATCGGCAACGCCGCCACCGGCAAGGTGATCGACGCGACCGAACTGGATCCGTCCTGGGGCGGTGCCGCCGGTCAGCTGATCTCGACGCCCAGTGACCTCGGTCAGTTCTTCCGGGTCCTGCTCGACGGCAGGCTGCTGCCCGCCGCGCAGCTGGCCGAAATGCGGAAGACGGTCGACGCACCCCTGTTCCCGGGGACGAAGTACGGCCTCGGCCTGGCCAGCAACCCGCTCAGCTGCGGCGGCGTGTACTGGGGCCACGGTGGGGACATCCACGGGTTCGAAACGCGTGGTGGGGCCACGGAAGACGGCCGTGCCGTCGGGCTGGCGGTGACCGCGATGCCGGGGACCTTCGGCGACGCGGAGAAGGGCTCCAACGCCGTCATGGCCACTGTGGACACCGCGTTCTGCAAGTGACGACGCGAATGCCACTTTCGCAACCCTCAAGGTTGCGAAAGAGGCTTTCGCAATGCCTCACCCCTCAAGCTTCCCGATCGCGGAACGGAATCCCTCCAGCGCCGCGCGATAGAAGCGCGGGCCGTACGACACCCGTGCCACCCCGAGTTCGCGGAGCGCGGCCAGATCCAGTTCCTCGCCGACATTCCCGTTCACCGGGCACGCGAGCTCGGTGACCAGCGCGGCGAGGTCGTCCCGGCGCCGGACCCCGATCGGGTACACGCAGTCGGCACCGGCCTCCCGGTACAGCCTGCCCCGCCGGACGGCCTCGGCGAGTCTGTCGGGCTCCGCGATCCCGCGGTCTCCCAGGAACGTGTCGACCCGGGCGTTGACGACGATCGGCACCCCGGCGCCGGTCGCGGCCGAGCGGATCTCCGCGATCCGCTGGGCGTGCTCGTCCGCGTCGGCCAGTCCGCCGGACCGGTGATCGGTGTCCTCCAGGTTGCAGCCGACGGCTCCCGTCTCCAGCAGCCGTTCCACGAATTCCCGCGGCGCCAGGCCATAGCCGGCTTCCGCGTCCACGGTGACCGGCACCGAGACCACGCGGGCGATCCGTGCCGCCGCCGCGAACATCTCATGCCACGGCGCGCCTTCGCCGTCGGGGTGGCCGAGCATCGCCGAGACGGCGGCACTGGCCGTGGCGATCGCGGGGAAACCCGCCGCTGCCACGATTTCGGCGCTCGCCGCGTCCCAGACGTTCGGCAGCACGAGCATTTCCCCGCTGTGGAGGCCTCGAAGTGTTTCGGCTCGCGTCTTCGGATCGGTCATCGATTTCCTCCTCGATCGATACTGGACAGGGCGCCGGGCATGCACAGGGCGACGAGCATGCCGGTGAAGGCGAACGCGACGACAGCGGCCATCGCCGCGGTGAAGCCGCTGCCGAACTCCTCGGGCGACAGATGGCTTCCGGCACCGGCGAAGACGGCGACCACCACCGCCACCCCGAAGACACCCCCGAAGATCCGCAGTGTCATGAACGCGCCGGACGCCTGGCCGATCTCGGCAGGACGGACCGCTCCGACGGCCGAGCGCTGTGCGGCGGGCATGGCCGACGTGATGCCGGCACCGCTGACGATCAGGCCGGGCAGCAGGATGGCGTAGCCGGCGCCGGGTTCGGCGACCAGCACGAGCCAGCTCATGCCGATCGTCTGGAGCAGCAGCCCGGCGGCGACGAACGTGCGCGCGCTGTACTTGTCCGCCAGCTTGCCGGCGAGGGGCGCGCAGATCATCAGGGTCGCGGTCCATGGCATCATCCGCAGTCCCGCCTCGAACGGTCCGAGACCTTGCGCGGTCTGGAAGTACTGGGGCAGGAAGAACAACGTGCCGTACAGCGAGGCGAAGACGCAGAAGTTCGCCGCGTTGGCCGTCGAGAAGGCCCTCAGCCGGAAGAACCGCATCGGCAGCATCGGCGCTTCGCTGCGGCGCTCCCACCACACGAAGGCGATCACCAGCGCGACGCCGAGGGTCAGCGCGCCCAGTACCTCGGCACTGCCCCAACCCGCGAGGTTCCCCCGGACCAGGCCCCAGACGATGCCGAACGATCCCAGCGTCACCAGGACGACGCCGCCCTGATCGAGCCGGTTTCTCGGACCGGTGCTCTCGTCGACGCGCCGGAGCGTCAGCAGGACCGCGGCCACGCCGACCGGCAGGTTGAGCCAGAAGATCCACTGCCACGCCAGCCCTTCGGCGATGACCCCGCCGATGAACGGGCCGCTGAACGTCGCCAGCCCGGTGAGTCCCAGATAGAGCCCCATCGCCTTGCCGCGCCGCTCGGGCGGGAAGATCGCGCTGATCAGGGTGAGCGACAGCGGCAGCACCAGCGCGGCACCGGCGCCCTGCACCGCCCTCGCGACGATCAGCGTGCCGATGTCCCAGGACACCGCGCAGCCCACCGAGGCGAGGGTGAACACGGCGAGGCCGGTGACGAACATGCGGCGGCGGCCGAACCGGTCACCGAGTGCCGCTCCGGTGAGCAGCAGGACGGCGAAACTGAGGTTGTAGGCGTTGACGATCCATTCGAGTTGCTCGATCGACGCCGACAGATCCTCGCGGACCGTGCCCAGCGCCGTCGTCACGACCTGGCTGTCCAGCGCCATCATGAACGACGCGAGGGATGCGAGCCCCAGGACCCACGCCTGTTTGGGGGTCAAGATTTCTCCTTGCCGGCAGTGTTTTCGGGCATGACAGGGCACACGCCAGGTGGACGTGTGCGGGAAAGGTGCGGTATCAGCCGCGCAGCGAGCGGGGCAGCCCGAAGGCCGCGAGCAGCGAGTTGTCGAGGAACCGGGTCACCGCGGTGACCCGGTCGCCCGCGAGTTCCAGCACGAGCACGCCGTGCGCGTGACCGATGGGCGTCCTCGGGTCGCGGAGGTAGCAGCCGAAGGCGGGCTGGCCGTTGGCGCGAGTCGGGATCAGCGAATACCGGTGGCCATCGCGGAGTGCGACGGTCGCCAGAAAATGCCCGACGGCCTCCGGCCCCTGGTACTCCAAAGGAAGCGGGGGCATGGTCAGCCAGGCGTCGTCGGTCAACAGCGCCACGATGGCCTCGACGTCGCCGTTCTCGAAGGCACGGGTGAACTCGTCGACGATCCGGCGTTCCCGCAGGGAATCGGGCAGGGGAGCGGTCTCCCGCTCACCCGGCGGCATCTCTCCGGCCAGCGCCGAACGCGCCCGGTTCAGCGCGCTGGTCACGGCGTTCTCGGTGGTGTCGAGGATTCCCGCCGCTTCGGCGGCGCGGAACCCGAGGACATCGCGCAGGACCAGCACGGCCCGCTGCCGCGGAGGGAGCCGCTGGAGTGCCGCCAGGAACGCGAGCGAGATCGATTCCCTGGCCTCGTAACGCGCCTCCGGACCGGGCACCCGATCGGCGATCTCGGCGAGCAGCAGGTCCGGGTACGGCTCCAGCCAGCTGGGTTCCGGGCGGCGGCGCGTCGGCTCTGGCAAGGGGACCTCCGGTCGGTAGGCCGCGTGGTCGTGCGGGCGGCGGCCGCCCGCACGCAGCGCGTTGAGACAGCGGTTGGTCGCGATCCGGTACAGCCAGGTCCGGATGGACGCGCGTTCCTCGTACGCGTCGATCCCGCGCCACGCGGCCAGCAACGTCTCCTGCAGCAGATCTTCGGCGTCCTGCACCGAGCCCAGGATGCGGTAGCAGTGCACCTGCAGTTCGCGGCGGTACGGCGCGACGAGGTCACGGAACGCCTCGCCGTCACCGCTCTTCGCCAGGGTCAGCAGTTCGTCCACCCGCATGCCGGGTTCCCTCCTCGTGTGGTGTCTCTCGAAGGGATGGACACCGCCGTCGCCGGAAACTGGTCGGTCGCCGACCAGTTTCCCCCGAAATCGCGGAAAACCGGTTCGCGGTCCACATCGGAGTGGCTACACTCGCCACGAAATCACCCCGGCGAGGAAGGACAGGACCGTGCGTCATCACAACGCCGTCGTCGTCCCCTCGGCTCGCTACGAGGTGATCCTGGTGTCTCCGCGCATCCGGTGCCTGCCGCGCGGCTCGTACCGGTCCTGCTGACGAACGCCCTTCTCACGCCTTCTTCCCGTTGCCCGCAACGGTGAGACGTGCCTGCCCGCGTTCGCCGAATCGCGCCGTCGGAGATTCCGCCAGTTCATCTCGAAAGGCCCGCGCCATGCGCACCGACCCGCACCGCGTCCCCCTGTCCGCCGTCCGGAACCTGGGCATCCTCGCCCATGTCGACGCCGGCAAGACCACCCTCACCGAACGGATCCTGTACGTCACCGGCACCACCTACAAACGGGGTGAGGTCCACGACGGCACGACCGTGACCGACTTCGATTCCCAGGAGCGAGACCGTGGCATCACCATCTTCGCCGCCGCCGTCAGCTGTTCGTGGGACGGCCATCTCGTCAACCTGATCGACACCCCCGGCCACGTCGACTTCGCCGACGAGGTCGAACGGTCGCTCCGGGTCCTCGATGGCGCGATCGCGGTGTTCGACGGCGTCGCCGGGGTCGAACCGCAGAGCGAATCGGTGTGGCGCCAGGCCGATCGGCACGGCGTGCCGCGGATCGCGTTCGTCAACAAACTCGACCGCGCGGGTGCCGATCTGGACGCTGCCGTGACGTCCATCCGGGAGCGGCTGCATCCGCGTCCGCTGGTGGTCCAGCTGCCGATCGGGGCGGAGGACGGCTTCGTGGGCGTCGTCGACCTGCTGCGGATGCGGGCACTCGTCTGGGCCGATGGCGCCGAGACCGCCGAGGAAGGGCCGATTCCGGAGTCCCTTGTGGACGAAGCGAACCGGCGCCGCCGCCTGCTCGACGAGGCCGTGGCGGAAGCCCATCCGGGCGCGCTGGAGGAGTTCTGCGCGTCGTCGGCGGTGTCGGCGGGCACGCTGGTCTCGGCGCTGCGCGAGCTCACCCGGACCGGCGACGGTGTGGTGGTGCTGTGCGGCTCGGCCTACCGCAACCGCGGGGTGGAGCCGTTGCTGGAAGCCGTGGTGGCGTATTTGCCTCCGCCGTCGGACGTTCCGCCGGTTCGTGGCGAGTACGAAGGCACGGCTGAGGAACGTCCCGCCGATCCGTCGGCGCCGTTCGCGGCACTGGCGTTCAAGGTGACCTCGACCGCCACCGGGCGGTTGACGTTCCTGCGGGTGTATTCGGGCACGATCCGGACTTCGGAGGCGGTGATGGACGTGGGCGGTGGCCGTATCGAGCGCGTCGGCCGCATCCTGCGGGTCCAGGCGGACCGGCACACCAGGGTGGACAGCGCCGTCGCGGGCGACATCGTCGCGGTGGTCGGGCTCAAGACGGTCCGTCCCGGCGCGACGCTGTGCACGCCGTCGGCGCCGCTCCTGCTCGAGCCGCCCGTCGCGGCCGATCCGGTCGTGTCGGTGGCCGTCGAGGCGCGGACGGGAGCCGGCACGGAACGGCTGATGTCGGCGTTGGCACGGCTGGTCGAGGAGGATCCGTCGCTGGTCGTCCGGACCGATCGTGAGACCGGTCAGACCCTGCTGTCGGGACTGGGCGAACTGCACCTGGAGGTGGCGGTGGAGAAGATCCGGCGTGACCACGGGCTGGACGTCGGGGTCGGCCGGCCACGGGTCGCCTACCGCGAGACGGTCGCGCGCGGCGTGTCCGGTTTCGTCCACCGGCATGTCAAACAGGACGGCGGTGCTGGGCAGTTCGCCCACGTCGTCATCGACACGGAGCCACTGGAGGAAGGGGAATTCGAGTTCGAGTCCACTGTGGTCGGTGGCCGGGTGCCTCGGGAGTACATCCGCGCCGTCGAAGCGGGTTGCCGTGACGCGCTGGCGGAAGGCCCGCTCGGCGGGCATCCGGTGACCGGCGTCCGGGTCACGCTGACGGACGGGGCGACCCATCCGAAGGACTCGTCGGAGCCGGCCTTCCGGGCGGCCGGACGGTTCGCGCTCCGGGCGGCGTTGGCCGCCGGTGCGATGACCCTGCTGGAGCCGATCGCCGAAGTGACCGTCACGGTGCCCGAAAGCGCCGTCGGCGTGGTGCTCGGCGACCTCGCCGCACGGCGAGGCCGGGTGCTGGGGTCGGTGGTGCGCGCCGGGACGACCGTGGTCACCGCGATCGTGCCGCTGGCCGAACTGTTCGGCTACGCGACACGGCTGCGCAGCCGGACCCAGGGCCGGGGCACGTTCACCGCCCGGCCGACCGGCCACGCTCCGGCACCGGAAGGGTTGCCTGTCAGGTAGTTCGACGATGGCCCGCCCACGACACTGTGGGCGGGCCATCGCCCGAACCGCTGTCACCCGGCTATCGGGCGCCGGGTGACAGCCGTCTTCACCCGGTCACACCGAAGGCCACGGAGGGCGGCAGTTCTGCCGCGGCAGCGCGTGCGATCCGTTGGTGTACACGCCGTCCGCGATCGTGTCCTCCATGATCGAGCGGTGATCGGTGGGCCGGGCCCACTGGTAGCAGAGGTGCTGGGCGAAGTACCCGCCAGGCGCCTCGATGGTGTCGAAGTGGCAGACACCGTCGGTTTCGATGCAGTAGCGGATGAACGGGATGCCGCCGAAGTCGGTGCGGCCGGGCCCGAAGGACACGTAGCCGCCGAACGGCGACGGCGCCCCGGTACCCGCCGGGAGTACCGCGCTGATCCCGCGTCCCGGCGGGCCGACGGGCTGCATCGGGTCGGCGAAGATCTTCGCCCGGAACCGCGACTTGTCCACGGCCAGCTTCCCGTCGGCGATGTCGTTCAGCACCAGGTTCGCGACGAGGGCGCCCTGCGAGTAGCCGACGACGGTGAATTCCGCCCCGGGGTTCTCGTCGAAGGAACTCTGGACGACACGGCGGGCTTCTTCGTGCCCGCGAGCGACGCTCTGGTCCATGGGCGTCTGGTCGCAGTTGGGTGCTCCGGCGGCCCCTGCCGGGTAGTGGACCACCTTCTTGATCCCGCCCCGCAACCAGGCGTCGTTGTAGACGGTCGCGGCCCCGTCGCAGGTGCCGCCGACGAGGATGTAGTACCGAGCCTGGTCGGCCTGGGCCGACGGCGCCATGACGCCGATCAGGCCGGCGGCCAGTGCGGCCGCCGCCAGGACCCCCCTGAGTTTCTTCACATTCATCGTCCTTTCGTTCGACTACGGTGCGTGGTCGAACGCTAGGGACGAGTCATGAAATTTTGATGAAACCCCCTTCGGACGTCAGCGGTGCGACAGGACGTTGACCACGTGCCCGCTCGGGTCGCGGACGAAGAACCGCCGGACACCCCACGGCTCGTCGGTCAGTTCGTGCACGATCTCCGCGCCGGAGGCCTTGGCGGCCGCGTACCTCGCGTCGACGTCGTCGACCTCGATCGAAGCGATCGGTACGACGGGCGCCGTCTCGTCATGGGTCATGAGGCTCAGCTGGACCGCCGGCCGCTCCGGGTCGGCCAGGGTCACGATCCAGCCGTGGTCCATCACCACCTCGAAGCCGAGGACCTGTACGTAGAAGGCCTTCGCCTCCTCCATCGTCCGGGTCTCGAGGTCGGTGACCACTCTCTTGATCGACATGCGCGGATACTGGCACAGGGGTACGACGGTTTCGCGGGAGCAGGAGCGGCGTCGCGAGCATGAGCGCTCCCGCGATGCCGACCGCGGCACGCGGGCCGGTGAACGTGGCGAGCAGGCCCCACAGCGCGGTCAGCGTGGCGGTGGTGAGCTTCCCGGCGATCGACCAGGCCGACAGCGTGCGGGCGGCGCGGTCGAGGGGCACCTGTTCGAGCCTGGTGGTGGCGAGCACCGGGTTGTACACACCGATGCAGGTGATCAGGCAGAGCTCGACGAGGATCACCAGGATCATCCCGGGAACACCGGGCTGGATGAAGACCAGCCCGACGGGCCAGCAGACCCGAAGCCAACCGGAGACGAAGAGGACCCTGTCCCGGCCGTACCGGGCGACCAAGGGCCGCGAGAGCCGCGCCCCGATCAACCCGCCGAGACAGGGCACGGCGAAGGCGACCGCGTACTCCCATGGCGCGAAGCCGAGTTGCCCGAGCATCAAAACGGCGAACAGCGGCGCGGTCGCCATGATCAGGCCGTTGACCACGGTCGTGTTGACGAACAGAGGCCGCAGCAACGGATGGGTGAGGATGAACCGCCAGCCTTCCCGCAGGTCGCGGCCGGTCAGCCGGGAACCTTCCGGCTTCGCGGGTGGCGGCTCCGAACCACCGACGGCACGGATCCCGGCCGCCGAAAGCAGATAGCTGACCGCGTCGGCGGCGATCGTGATCACCGGCCCGAACAGGCCGACCGCGAAACCGCCGAGTGGCGGCCCCAGTACGGTCGCCGTCCAGGTGGTCGACTCGAACCGGGCGTTCGCGACCAGCAAATCCTCCCGGGGCAGCAGGGTTTTCAGAAACGCCCCACTGGCGGCCAGGAACGTGATGTCGGCCGCCGCGACGACGACGGACACCGCGAGAAGCTGGCCGAAGCCGAGCAGCCCGAACGCGTACGCCACTGGGACGGTCAGCAGCGCCACGCACCGGACGAGGTCCATCGCGATCATCACCGGCCGTTTGCGGCGGAACTCGACCCAGGGGCCGAGCGGCAGCGCGACCACGGCGCCCACGACGAGGCCGGCGGCCGCCAGCAGCGAGACCTCGGCGGTGCCCGCGCCGAGCACCACGATGGCGATCAGGCTGAACGCGTCGAACGCGAACCTGGTCCCGAACGCGCTCGCCGCGTATGCCGCCCACAGCCAGCCGAACCGTCGCCCCAGCGATCTCCCACCCACCCGCGAGATCAAAGCAATCCGGTGCCCCGAAGTCGAACAACGGGTCGTTGGCGGGTCACAACCGCGAGTTGTGCGACCCGGTCAAAGATCCCCGAGCGCGGTGATCGGCGATTCGACGCAGTCGGCGACGAACCGCAGGAATCCGCCGGCGGTCCCGCCGTCGCACACGCGGTGGTCGAACGCCAGCGTCAGCTCGCAGATCTTCCTCGCCACCAGCTCGCCGTCGACCACCCAGGCACGGTCGATGATCCGGCCGATGCCGAGGATCGCCGCCTCCGGGTGATTGATGATCGCGGCGGAGCCGTCCACCCCGAACACCCCGTAGTTGTTGACCGTGAAGGTCCCGCCGGTGAGGCCCGCCGGGCCGAGCTTTCCTTCCCTGGCCTGCGTGGTCCGGTCACCGATCGCCGCCGAAAGCTCCCTTGTGGACAGTGAACCCGCGTCGCGGACCACCGGCACGACGAGACCGCGGTCGGTCTGCGCGGCGAAGCCGAGGTTGATGTCCCGAAGCTGGACGATCTCGTCGCCTTCGACGCGCGAGTTCAGCTCGGGGAACTTCCGCAGACCCGCGACGGCGAACCGGGCGACGAGGCCGAGGAGGCTGACCGGGCGATCCGGCGCCGAGGCGTTGAGCGATTTCCGCGCGGCGACGAGTCCGGTCGCGTCGACGTCGACCCACACCGTCGCCTCGGGGATCTGCCGCCGCGAAGTCGTCAGCTTGTCCGCGACCGCCTTGCGGACCCCCGTCAGCGGGATCCGCGTCTCGCCGTCTCGCTGCTCGGGGACGGCGAGGGCCGCTTCGACGTCGGCGCGCCGGATGATGCCGCCCGGACCGCTGCCGGTCAGCTTCGTCAGATCGATCTTGTTGTCCGCGGCCATCTTGCGGACGAACGGCGAGATCACACCCGGCGCTTTCGACGGCTTCTCCGGGGTGGCGACGACGGTGCGGGTCCGGCGGCGCTTGGTGGTGGTCGTGGTGCCGTAGCCGATGAGGACGTTGCCGCTGCCTTCGCTCGCGGTCGTCACGCCGGGTTCGGCGAACCCGGGGCCGATGGTGAGCAGGGGAGCGCCGACGGGCAGCGACTGGCCGGGTTCACCGTGGAGGCGGGTGACGACACCGGCGAACGGCACCGGCACCTCGACGGCGGCCTTCGCGGTCTCGACTTCGACGACGGGCTGGTCGACGCCGACGGTGTCGCCCTCCGCGACGAGCCAGGTGACGATGGTGCCTTCGGTCAGGCCCTCGCCGAGGTCGGGGAGCAGGAAGTCAGGCACCGGCCACCACCGGTTCGTCGTTCCACTGCAGCCGGGCGACGGTGTCCAGGATCCGGTCGACGTCCGGAAGCTGATGACGCTCCAGTTTCGGCGGCGGGTAAGGGATGTCGAGCCCGGTCACGCGCAGCACGGGCGCGTGCAGCTGATGGAAGCACTGTTCGGTGATCCGGGCGACCACCTCGGCGCCGTAGCCGCCGAACCCGGCGGCCTCGTGGACGACGACCGCGCGTCCCGTGCGGCGCACCGAGGCGGCGACGGTCTCGTCGTCGAACGGGCTCAGCGACCGGAGATCGACCACCTCGACGTCCCAGCCTTCGGCGGTCGCGGCCTCCGCGGTCTCCAGCGCGGTGGCGACCATCGGGCCGTACGCGATCAACGTGACGTCCTTGCCCTCGCGGCGCACGACGGCGCGGTCCATGGCCGCGCCGTCACGGGTGAAGGACACGGGTTCCTTCGACCAATAGCGGCATTTGGGTTCGAGGAAGATCACCGGATCCGGCGAGTCGATCGCGTCGCGCAGGAGGTCGTAGGCGTCCTGAGGAGTGCCGGGCGTGACCACGCGCAGGCCGGGCGTATGGGTGTAGTAGGCCTCGCTCGAATCGCAGTGGTGCTCCACGCCGCCGATCCCGCCCGCGTAGGGGATCCGGATGACCATCGGCAGCGACAAGGCGCCGCGGGTGCGGTTCCGCAGCTTCGCGACGTGCGAGGTGATCTGCTCGAACGCGGGGTAGGCGAAGGCGTCGAACTGCATTTCGACCACCGGACGGAACCCGCCCATCGCCATCCCGACCGCGAAGCCGACGATGCCGGACTCGGCCAGAGGTGTGTCGAAACAGCGTTCCTCGCCGAAGTCGGCGGTGATGCCGTCGGTCACCCTGAACACGCCGCCGAGCGGGCCGACGTCCTCGCCGAAGATCAGCACTCGGTCGTCGTCCTTGACCGCGTCCCGCAGAGCGGCGTTGAGCGCTTGTGCCATCGAGATCTCGGTCATCAGGCCTCCAGTTCGGCCGCGACCAGCGCCCGCTGGGCGGCCAGCTGACGGGTCGGAACGGCGTACACGTGCTCGAACAGCGACAAGGGATCCGGCTCCACGTCGGCGTTGAGGGTGTCGCGCACCCCGGCGGCGAAGGTCTCCGCCTCGGCTCGGAATCGCTCGATGTCTTCGCCGGACAACAGGTTCTCGTTGGTCAGGTAGGTCTCCAGCCGGCGAACCGGGTCGGCCCCGCGCCACTTCTCGACCTCGGCCTGGTCGCGGTAGCGGGTGGCGTCGTCGGCGTTGGTGTGCGCGTCGATCCGGTACGTGTGCGCCTCCACCAGGACCGGCCCGCGACCGGCCCGCGCGTGCGCGACGGCGTCGTCCAGGACGGAAAGGACGGCGAGGGCGTCGTTGCCGTCGACCTGTTCGGAACGGACGCCGTAGCCGACCCCCTTGTAGGCCAGCGCGGGTGCGGCGCTCTGCTTCTCGAACGGCACCGAGATCGCGAACCCGTTGTTCTGCACGAAGAACACCACCGGCGCCTTGAACACGGCGGCGAAGTTGAGCGCCTCGTGGAAGTCGCCTTCACTGGTGGCGCCGTCGCCGATGAGCGCGAACGCGACGGCGTCCTCGCCGCGGCGGTGCAGCGCGTGGGCGAGCCCGGCGGCGTGGAGAGTCTGCGTCGCCAGCGGGGTGCACTGGGGTGCGACGCGGGTCTCGGCGGGGTCGTAGCCGCAGTGCGCGTCGCCGCGGAGCAGCGTCAGGATCTCGCCCGGTTCGAGGCCGCGAGCGACGAGCGCGACCGAGTCGCGATAGGTGGGGAAGAGCCAGTCGGCGTCGGTGAGGGCGAGCGCGCTCGCGACCTGGCAGGCCTCCTGGCCGGCACTGGACGGGTACACGGCGAGGCGGCCCTGCTTGGTCAGCGCGGTCGCCTGCGCGTCGAACCGGCGGCCGAGCACCATCAGCCGATAGGCCTCGACGAGCCGTTCGGACGGCGGCACGGTGTAGTCACCGTGCTCGTCGACGCGCGTGCCGTCCTCGGCGAGGAACCGCACCGGGATTCCGGACGGCAGCAACGCGGCGGCAGGGGTCTCCCGCGACATGGCGCAGCACCACCTTTCACAGACATATGATGCTGAGATGGTGGTTTCTGGAGTCCCAGTGTTCAAGAGGCGCGCGAAATGAGCGACAAACTGCCCGCAGAATCGGTTCAGACGAGCAAGACGTCCAATAGTGGCGTGGCTCACGAGCCGGATTCGGGACGAACGGTCCTTGCCCTCGACGACATCGATCGCGCCATCCTCGCCGAGCTGACCGCCGACGGCAGGCTCGCCGTCCGGGCACTGGCGGAACGGCTGCACATCTCGCGCACCAACGCCTACGCGCGGCTGGACAGGCTGATGTCCGAAGGCGTCATCACCGGCTTCGGCGCCCGGATCGACCCTCGGCTGGCAGGGCTCGGGACGAGCGCGTACATCCTGATCACCGTCGAGCAGACGTCGTGGCGCACGATGTCGGCGGAGTTACGGGAGATCCCGTTCGTCGAGCACGTCTCGCTCGTCGGTGGCGACTTCGACATCCTGCTGCTGGTGCGGACTCCGGACAACGCCTCGCTGCGAGATGTCGTGCTGGAACGGTTGCAGGCGCTGGACGGCGTGCGGTCGACGCGGACGTGGCTGATCTTCGAGGAGCAGCCGGGCGTCGCCCCTCGTGAGTGGTAAGCCAAAAGGTATCCGCGCCCTGCTTGCCTGAAGTACATGAAGGTCCCCTTCCTGTACATAGGCGCAATGATGGGGGCCTTCATGTACTGGGCGTGGTGTGAAGGTCGAGTTTCCTCGGCTGAGCCGAGGGAAGGGGGCCTTCACGCGCGGCAAATGTGACCGCTGTGGCTGCTGGTGTACCTAGAGCGAGTGTGGCGATCATCGGGTCCAAAGCGCCGCTCCCCGTAGCCGCCGGGGGGCGAAGGCTCCCTTCGTCGCATCAGACTCGGTGAAGGGAGCCTTCAGCACACACCACTCCGCCAGTACATGAAGGTCCCCTTCCTGTACATAGGCGCAATGATGGGGGCCTTCATGTACTGGGCGTGGTGGGCAGCGGCCGGTCATTGACCACCTGCTTCATCACGAGCGTCGAGTTCAGCCGCTGCACCCCCCGGCAGCGCGGACAGCACGTCGTCTTCGAGCCGCTGGTACGCGGCGAGGTCGGCGGTGACGATGCGGAGCAGGTAGTCGGGGTCGCCGAAAAGACGCTGCGCGAGCAGGACGTTCGGGATGCGTGTGACGGCGTCTTCGAAGCCCAGCAGCGTCTCGCGGTCCTCTTGCCGCATGGTGACGAACACGAGCGCCTCGAAGTTCAGTCCCAGCGCGGCGGGATCGACCACCGCCCGGTACGCGCTGATCGTGCCGTCCCGTTCGAGCGCACGCAGCCGGCGGTGGCACGGCGACGCGCTCAGCTGGACCCGCTCGGCCAGTTCGGTGAGCGTCAGACGTCCCTCCTCCTGCAGGATGGCAAGAATCTTCCGATCGACAGCGTCCATGTGGAAGATTCTTCCACGCTGGTCCGGCTTCGAGGTAGAAGTTGAAAGCACCTTTGGGCGAATCGCGAATAGCTTTCCGAGCATGCCTCTCGGATCAGTTCTCGCCTTCTGGGGCGTCGCCGCCCTGCTCATCGCGGTGCCCGGCGCCGACTGGGCCTTCGCGATCAGCGCAGGCCTGCGTCGCCAGGTCCTGCCCGCCGCCGGTGGCATCGTTCTCGGCTACCTGGCCATGACGCTCGTGGTCGCCGCGGGGCTGGGCGTCCTCGTCGCGTCGACGCCGATCGCGTTGCTCGCGCTCACCGTCGCCGGCGGGCTCTACCTGATCTGGCTCGGATTCAAGACGGTGCGCTCGCCGGCGAAGCCTGCCAGTGCACCCGGGGAGGCCGGGAGCCGAGGCGGCACTCTGCTGGAAGGGATGGCGGTCAGCGGACTGAACCCCAAGGGACTACTGGTCTTCGTCGCGATGCTGCCGCAGTTCGCCGATCCGGCCGCGCGCTGGCCGATGCCGGTCCAGCTGGCTGTTCTCGGCCTCACCTTCGTCGGCACCTGCGCGATGGTCTACCCGTGCGTCGGCGTGGGAGCACAAGCGTTGCTGCGCGCCCGTCCCGCGGTTTCCCGCGTCGTTTCCCGGATCTCCGGCGCCTCGATGATCGTGGTGGGAACACTTCTGGTCGTCGAGCGACTGGTGGCGTGAGCCGAATGGTCCATTCCACCGGACAGGTCGCTGAACAAACCTGGCCGCACCGTTGGAAAATCTCATACCCTCCGATGCGGGCCGAAGGGAGCTGACCTGATGCGGTGGACCTGGGTGCGTACGGCGGTGGCTTTGGTGGTCGCCGCGTCGATCGTCCAAACGACTCAACCGGAAACAGCCGAAGCGCAGGTGGGCCCCGCAGCGGCCGGCCGGTCCGCGATCTACGGCGGGGGACCGTTCTATCAGGACGGACAGGGCGTCATGGACGTCCTGCGGTCGTCGGGTTTCACCACGGTCATCCTGTGGAGCATTCACGTCCACGACAACGGGGATCTGTACTACAACGATCATCTCGTGGTCAAGGACGGCCAGTACGTCGGCGACGCGGGGTGGCTGGCGCGGCTGCGGACGCTGAAGCAGGCTCCGACGTCGGTCGATCGTATCGAGGTCTCGGTCGGTGCCTGGGGCACACCGGACTGGCAAGCCATCGACAACCTGATCACGCGCGACGGCACCGGCAGCGGGACCGTGCTGTACCGCAACTTCCTGGCGCTGAAGAACGCCACCGGCGCGGACGCGATCAACAACGACGACGAAGCGCACTACGACGTCGACTCCACCGTGACTTTCGCGCGGATGGCGAACGCCATGGGCTACCGGAACTTCACGCTCGCTCCGTACACCGCGGTGTCGTACTGGCAAGGCGTGAAGAACGGGCTCGGCGGTCTGGTCGATCGCGTGTACCTGCAGGCATACGCGGGTGGCAGCGGGAACGATCCGGCGACCTGGACGCGGTCGCTCGGCATGCCGGTGGATCCGGGGCTCTGGAGCAAGAACGGCTCCGGCTGCACCGCGGGGGACTCGCCTGCTCAGGTGGAGAGCAAGATGAGGGCCTGGAAGTCGTCGGCGGGGATCCCAGGTGGCTTCATGTGGCTCTACGACGACATCAAGAAGTGTTCGGCGCAGGGCACGGCCGCCGACTACGCGCGGGCGATCAACACCGCCACCACGAGCTGACGCTGTAACGCTCTCCGCGCTTCCGCCGAATACAGGCAGGTTCGATGGCGGAGGCGGAGGAATCGTGGCGCGTGCCCTGGTCTTGATCGCGGTCGCCGCGGTCTTCATCGCGCCTGCCTGCGCGCGGTCGGAACCGGCGTCACGTCCCGCCGTCACGGTCACGACGAGCGTCGGACCGGCCGCTACCGACCCGCCGAGCACTGTGGTGACCACGACGGTCGTGACCACGTCGGTCACCGCGGCGCCGACCACGAGCAAGGTGCCCGCCAAGACGAAGGCGGACCAGCGCAGAGCGGCCTGCCGCAAGAACGAGAATCAGTGCTACGAGCCGGGGACCGACACCAAATGCCAGACCGGCGGCTGCGTGAACGCCGGACGCGGGATGACGCAGCGCGACGTCGAGGAACAGCGCGACAAGTGGCTCCGCGAGCATCCGGGTTGGTGCGCCGCGGGCGAGACCGGAGCGGTGGCACCCTGTTGATCGACGCACGCCGCCGAACACGCCATTCGGGTGATAACGGTTCGGCATTCGATGTATCTGGTGTACACCCCATTGACACCTTCCTGCGATCGCGGCGACTGGGAGGAGGAATGCGGTGACGGTGGAGGACGCGGGTCAGGACTACCTGACACGGCAGATCGGGGCGCTGCTCGAAGCGATTCGCGAGGAGGGTCCGGTCGGCGAGGGCAGACGCAGTTTCCGGCTCGCCGGGCATCTCGCCGCGGAGGGCGGGTTCCACCTCGGCGACATCCTCGCCGCGACCGCGCAACTGCTGGCGGTCCACGCTTGGAACAACGGCTACCTCGCCGCGGCGGAACTGCTGACACGCCGCATGCGGGAGTTCGGCGCCGAGTCGGCCGAGCTGGTGCGGTACCTGGTGCGGCTGGAGACCGGCTGTGAGCAGGGCTGGCTCCCGCACGCGGATCGCGACGAGCTGATCGCCTACGCCCGGCGTGTCCAACGTGCGGACATCGAGGAGCGCGCGTTGTCCATCGAGGCGTCGTTGCCCGGGGTCACCGATCCCGAGCGTCCTGATCGGCTGGCGAGTGAGTCGTGAGATGGTGCTCGGGGTCAGCGAGGATGCCGCGGATCACCGAGCCGGCGGCGCCGCGTACGGCGGCCCCCGTGCCGAGCGCCGAGCGGACCACACGCACCGGCGACCACGCCGTGCTGGGCACGCGGCGTTCCAGTTCGGCGAGGAGCGGCTCACGCAACCACGGCTCCAGCCGCGCGTAGGTTCCGCCTAGCACCACCGCCGGAACGTCCATCAGATTGACCACAGTGGACAGTCCGACGCCGAGGTGCCCGGCGGCGGTGGTCACCGCGGACAGTGCGGCGGCCTTCCCGGATTCCAGTGCGGAAATCAGCTCGTCCACCGTTTCCGCGCCCGCGAGCCGCAGGATCTCCTCCTGGCCGGCCATACGTTCCAAACAGCCGTTCGCGCCGCAGGAACACGGCGGGCCGTCGGGCGCCACCGGCAGGTGGCCGATCTCGCCGCCCGCGCCGCGGACCCCCTCGAACAGGGCACGGTCCAGCACGATCCCCGCGCCGATTCCGATCTCGCCCGACACGTGGACGAAATCCGGCAACGCAGAACCGTGCCAGAGTTCGGCGAGTGCCGCGAAGTTCGCTTCGTTGGCGACGGTGAACGTCCCACCGAGCCGGTCGGCGAGGTCGACGTCGCGCCAGCCCAGGTTGGGGGCGAGCCGCACGAGGCCGGATTCGACCAGGCCCGGAACCGCGATACCGACGCCGCCGACCGGGACACCCAGCGCGTCCGCCTGCTTCCGGGCTTTACGCAAGAACGCCGATACGCGTTGGAAAACACGCGGGGTCCGGTTGTCCGCGTATCGGACCTCCTGCGCGCGGACGGCGCCGGTCAGATCGACGAGACAGGACGCCAGGTAGTCCACGCCGATCTCGATGCCGAGTCCGTGCGGACCGGTGGGGGAGAGCGAAACGACGGTGCCGCGCCGCCCGGGGCCGACGCGTTGCTCCGGTTCGCCTTCGGCCACGAGATCCGCCGCGATCAACCGGTCGACCACGGTCGACACGGTCGCCTTCGTGAGGCCGGTGACGGCGGCCAGGCCTGCCCGTGACGTGCCTGGACCGTCCGCGATCGCCCCGAGGACGAGTGCGGCGTTGTGCTGCCGCACGGTGTGCTGTCCCGCCGGGCGCGTGCCGATCATCGCGCGATTGTATTCGTTCGATGCCTGAACGAAAGCCTTGACCCGCCGGGGTGGGCGTCGATAAGTTCAGGCATCAAACTAATTGGAGGCGAGATGGCTCAGGCACCGACGCGTGAGGACAAGTTCAGCTTCGGGCTGTGGACCGTGGGCTGGCAGGCGAACGACATGTTCGGCCCGGCGAGCCGTCCTCCGCTCGACCCGGTCGAGGCCGTGCACCGCCTCTCGGACCTCGGTGCCTGGGGGATCACCTTCCACGACGACGACCTCGTCCCGTTCGGTTCGGCCGACACGGAACGTGCGCGGCAGCTGAAGCGTTTCCAGGGCGCGCTCGCCGAGACCGGTCTCGTGGTCCCGATGGTGACCACGAACCTGTTCAGCCACCCCGTCTTCAAGGACGGCGGCCTGACCAGCAACGACCGCGACGTCCGCCGCTACGCGCTGCGGAAGGTGCTGCGGAATCTCGACCTCGCCGCTGAACTCGGCGCATCGACGTTCGTGCTCTGGGGCGGACGCGAAGGCAGCGAGACCGACGCCGCGAAGGACGTCCGCGCGGCGATGGATCGCTACCGCGAGGGCATCGACTTCCTCGCCCAGTACGTCCTCGACCAGGGCTACGGCCTCCGGCTCGCGCTCGAGCCGAAGCCGAACGAACCTCGCGGCGACATCCTGTTGCCGACCATCGGCCACGCGCTCGCGTTCATCTCGACGCTCGACAACCACGAGATCGTCGGCGTGAACCCCGAGGTCGGGCACGAGCAGATGGCCGGGCTCAACATCGTTCACGGCATCGGGCAGGCCCTGTGGCAGGGCAAGCTGTTCCACATCGACCTCAACGGCCAGCGCGGCCCGCGGTTCGACCAGGACCTCGTGTTCGGCCACGGCGACGTGCTGTCGTCGTTCTTCCTGGTCGACCTGCTGGAGCACGGCGGCTACGACGGGCCGCGCCACTTCGATTACAAGCCGCTGCGCACGGAGAACATGGACGGCGTATGGGCCAGCGCCGAGGCCAACATGGCCAGCTATCTGCTGTTCGCCGAACGTGCCCGCGCTTTCCGCGCCGATCCCGAGGTGCGGGCCGCGCTGGACGCCGCCCTGGTCCCCGAGCTGGCGACGCCGACCCTGAACGAGGGCGAGACGGCGGCGGATCTGCTGGCGGACCGATCGGCTTTCGAGGACTTCGATCCGGAGAAGGCGGCGGAACGCGGTTACGGCTTCATCCGCTTGTCCCAGCTGGCGCTCGAACACCTCACCGGGGGCCGCTAGAACCGGTCGACATCGATGACGGCCTTGGCGAACTCCTCCGGTGCCTCTTGCGGGACGTTGTGGCCGATCCCGTTCAGGACGCGGTGCTCGTACCTGCCGGAGAACTTCGACCGGTACGCCTTGCCATCGGTGTTCGGGCCGTCGAAGTCGCTGCCGATCGTGATGGTGGGCACCGAAACCGCCGGCCCCTGCGCGAGCTTCTGTTCAAGCGCGTCGAGTTTCGGGTCTCCCTCGGCCAGGCTCAGCCGCCACCGGTAGTTGTGGATCACGATGGCCACGTGGTCCGGGTTGTCGAAGCAGGCCGCGGAACGGTCGTAGGTCGCGTCGTCGAAGGCCCACTTCGGCGACGCGATCTTCCAGATCAGCTTGTTGAAGTCGTGACGGTTCTTCGTGTAGCCGAGGATGCCGCGCTCGGTGGCGAAGTAGTACTGGTACCACCAGCCGAGCTCGGCGGTGGGGGAGAGCGGCTGCTTGTTCGTCTCCCGGTTGGTCACCAGGTAGCCGCTCACCGACACGAGCGCCTTGCACCGCTCTGGCCACAGCGCGGCGATGATCACGGCCGTGCGGGCGCCCCAGTCGAAGCCACCGAAGACGGCCTTGTCGATCTTGAGCGCGTCCAGCAGCGCGACGATGTCGGCGGCGATGGCGGACTGCTGGCCGTTGCGGAACGTGTCCTTCGACAGGAACCGCGTCGGTCCGTAGCCGCGCAGGAACGGCACGATCACCCGGTATCCGGCCGCGACCAGGCGCGGGGTGACGTCGACGTAGCTGTGGATGTCGTAAGGCCAGCCGTGCAGGAGGACCGCCACCGGACCGGCGGCGGGGCCTGCTTCGGCATAGCCGATGCTCAGTTCGCCGGCGTCGATCTGCTTGAGCGGGCCGAACGAGGTGTTCCCGCCGGTCGTGGCCGGTGCCGCCGCGGGCTGGGCCGAGCAGCCCGCCATGGTGGCTCCCGCTGTCGCGGCGACGACGGCCTGCGCGAACCTTCTCCTGCTGAGCATCCTGATTCCTCCCGCGAAACGCCTGGTACGGGAAGAAATTAAGGGGATGGCTTCGGGCCCGGCGACCGTCGGACGACGTCACCGGTGTAAGTCACCTCGGCTAGGCCACTTCCGGCTCGGCGGCCACGAAGGCCGCTTCCAGCCGACGGATCCGCGCCCAGAACTCGGCCTCCCGGCCGGATTCGAGAACACCCAGATAGCCGCCGGGGACGACGCGCCCCACGAACGGACCGGACGTCCACACCCGCCAGCCGCCCGTGGCGTCGTCGCCCGAAGCGGACGCGGGATCGTCGGCGCCGCGGATCGCCGCGATCGGGCACGAGAGCTGGGTCCTGGCCGGCCCACGGTAGGCGTTCAGCAGCTGGAGATCGCCGAGCAGCAGGTCCAGGGCGTACTCCCAGCCTTCGGGTGAATCGCGATAGCCCGCGACGGGGGTGAGTCCGGTGCGGCCGAACACCCGGCCCATCGCCGAGGCCCCCGCTTTGGCGTTCTTGTCGGGCGAACGCCGTTGCGGGGCGCAGGCGTCCACGACGATCAGCGCGCGAGGGGACACGCCCAGCCGTTGAGCCGTTTCCAAAGCGACGAAGGCGCCCATGCCGAATCCGATCGTCACGGAACGGGAGAACCAGGCCGTCGGCATCGCGGCGGCCGAGTACGCGGCGAGTTCTTCGACGGCCGAAGCAGGTGGTTCCGCGAGCATTTCCCCGTGTCCGGGGTATTCGACGCCTCGAACGTCCGCATCGGCCGCACCGGCGAGCGGCTCGAAGGCCTGGAGTGTGCCGCCGGCGGGCGGAAACAGCAGGTAGCCGCGGCCGTGACTGTCTGATGTGGACAGTGAAACGAGTGCGGCCGTCATGATCCGAAAGATACGCGCCATTAACCCGAATGGGGTAACGGTTCGGATTCGACCAAGATCAATTCACCCGCGAGGGGGAGCTCTTCGGGAAAAGATGCCCGGCCGTGTCGTATCTGGCTCTTCCCGTTCGACGTCCTGTTAAGAGCCGGAAGGAGAAAGCGATGAACACCACGACACTGGCCTCGACCACGCGGCTGAACCCGGTGAGCCGCACCCTGCCGGTTCTGCTGGCGATGGAGGACGACGCGGAAGACGTCGGCCGCCTGTCCCCGGACGACCGCCTGACCTGCCACGTGCACGGCCGCTGGATCCACGAATGCGTGGCTTCGCCGCTGCACGTCAACCCGATCACGCGGCATCGCTGGTGTCGTTCGTGCGCGACCGCGTTGACCGTCTCCGTCGACGAACTGTCCGGTGACGTCACGATGTTCTGCCCTCGGTGCGGCCACGGCGAAAGCGCCGCCTCCGCCCGGCTGATCGCCGCGTGCCGGGCCAGCCTGGCCGCCGCGCGCCGCCGCTCGACGAGGGCAATGCGTCAACGCGCCGCATGAGTGGGCGGTTCGTCCCGTGGCGAGGAAAGCGGGACGAAAGGACCCGGCGACGGGACGTCCGGCCCTGACTCGATGGCCTGCCGCGAAAAGACCATGGGGGCAGGAGGTCGAAAATGAAGAAGACCCTGCTCCTCGCCGCGGTCGCGGCGGTCGTGGTGTACGTCATCGGGGATTTCCTGGCGGCCTCCGCCTACGACGGTTACCGCTATCTGGACCAGGCGATCAGCGAGCTGAGCGCCTTCGGGTCGCCCGTGCGGCCACTGATGGTGACGGTGATCCTTCTCTACAACGTGCTCCTGCTCGCCTTCGGGATCGGCCTTCTCCTGGTGGCCCGGCGAAAGAGCCTGTGGTGGATCGGAGCCCTTCAGCTCACGCAGTTCGTGCTCGTGGGCATCGCGACGCACACGTTCTGGGCGATGAGCTCTCGTGGCAGGGCGACGGGGTTCAACGACACCATGCACATCGTCTTGTCGGGTGTGTTCAGCCTGCTCGTGGTGGTGATGATGGCGCTCTCGGCCGTCGCCTATCCAGGATGGTTCCGCCGCTACTCGCTCGCGACGATCGTCGTGGTCGTGGCCTTCGGGATCGCGTCTTCGCTCGCGATGCGCGGGATCGAGCAGAACGACACCCCGTGGGCAGGGGGATTCGAGCGCATCAACGCCTACGCCTACTTCGCATGGCTCGTGGTCCTGGCGGTAATGGTCATCCGCCACGAACTAGGCACCGTCCGCCCGGCTCCGCGAACAGATCGGGCCGAGGCCCCGCACGGCTAGGCGGATCGCCCGGCTCAATCGTGTGCTGGCGCTGCTGAACCGGGCGTCGTCCCATTCGTGGGCGGAGGTAGGTTGCGGGCATGACCCAGGTTTCCCCGCCTGCCGAGGCTGCCATGAGGATCACCGGCCGCGCTGTCGCCGAGCAGAGAAACCTCTCGAGCGGGGTGACCGAAGTGGTGCTGGACAGCGGCGACACCGTGGTCGTCAAACGAGGTCACGCCCGGAACGCCACGCTCGCGGAGGCCGCGGGCCTGCGATGGCTGGGCGAAGCCGGTGCCGTGCGGGTGCCCGGGGTCCGCGGCCATGACGACGAGTGGCTGGTCACGGAGCTGGTCGGCGGAGGACGGCCGACGCATCACGCGGCGGAGCGGCTGGGGCGGGGGCTCGCGGCGCTGCACGCGGCGGGCGCGCCCGCGTTCGGCGCGGCGCCGCCGGACGGGCCCGTCGACGCGTGGATCGGCTTGGCGCCGATGAAGAACACGCCGGGGGAGGACTGGGCGCGGTGGTATGCCGAGCATCGGGTCCTGCCCTATGTCCGCCGCGCGGTCGACGAGGGCACTCTGAACAGTGACGAGGCCGCCGTCGTCGAGGGGGCCTGTGCGCGGCTCCCGGAAGTGGCCGAACCTCCGGCGCGCCTGCACGGCGACCTGTGGAACGGCAATGTGCTGTGGGGACCTGTCGAAGCCTCGCTCATCGATCCGGCGGCGCACGGCGGCCACCGCGAAACGGATCTCGCCATGCTGCAGTTGTTCGGCTGCCCGTTGCTCGACCGGGTGCTCGCCGCCTACCAGGAGGTCGCCCCGCTCACCGACGGCTGGACCGACCGGATCGCCGCGCACCAGCTGTTCCCGCTACTGGTCCACACTGTCCTTTTCGGACGGTCCTATGCCGGGCAGGCGGTCGCGGCGGCGAAGGCCGTCGGCCGGTAGGTCACCGCGCGAGGCGGTCGAGCCATTCGGCGAGCATCGCGTGCTCGGCCGCGGTCAGCACGTCCCCGGGTTCCTTCTCCAGCGCGGCCTTGAGCGCGATCGCACGGCTGGGGATGTCCGACGCGTCGTCCGCGCTGTCGGTGGTGATGGCCGCGATGACGTGTTCGCGCGCGGCGACGATCAGATCCGGATCGCGTTGCTCGGGCGGGCTGGCGAGGAACGTAAGGATCACGCCCATCCCGGTCGCGTGCACCAGCTGCGCGGCCTGTTCGACCGGGACACGCAGCCTGCCGGCCCCGGCGATGCGTTCGACGATCCGGCGGAGCATCGCGTCCGCCTCGCGGCGGGCTTCACGGACGCGGGGCTCGCCGTACATGAGCATGTAGAAGGCGGGCTGCCGCAGCCCGAACTCGACATGCAGGTCCCAGCCTCGCCGCAGATCGCCCACCGGGTCGTCGGTCTCGCCGAGGGCGTGCTTCCCCTCCAGATAGCTCTTGAAGCCGTACGTGGCGACGGCGTCGAGCAGGCCGTCCTTGTCGCCGAAGGTCCGGTAGAGCGTCGGCGCCTGCACTCCGGCGGCGGCGCTGACCGCACGCGTCGACAACGCCTCGCGCCCGCCCTCCCGCAGAAGTTCCGCCGCCGCGCGGACCAACCGGTCTTTCGTCGTCAACGTCATGAATCGACGATAACACTCAGCTGGTAGCAGTGATCCGGTATCAGTGATACTGTTATCTCGTTATCAACGGAAACACCTGATGGGAGCATGTCATGGCACGCGTAGCGATCGTCACCGGCGGGTCGCGGGGCATCGGCAGGGAGTCCGCCGAGCGGCTCGCGTCCGATGGGTTCGCGGTCGTCGTCGTATACGGCGGCAACGAGGACGAGGCGCAGGCCGCGGTCGACGCGATCACCGGCAGCGGTGGCCAGGCGATCGCGGCCCAGGCCGACGTCGCCGACGAGCAAGCCGTCGCGGCCGTGTTCGACACCGCGGAGAAGACCTTCGGCGGGGTCGACGTCGTGGTCCACGCCGCGGGCATCATGTATCTCGCGCCGGTGGCCGAACTGGATCTCGACCGGCTGGACCGATTGCACCGCACCAATATCCGCGGCACCTTCGTGGTCGACCAGCAGGCCGCCCGGCGCGTCCGCGACGGCGGCGCGATCATCAACTTCTCCACGTCGGTGCTCGGTCTCGCCCTGCCGGGATACGCCGCCTATGCCGCCACGAAGGGCGCGGTCGAGGCCGTCACCCTGGTCCTCGCCCGCGAACTGCGCGGCCGCGACATCACCGTGAACGCGGTCGCTCCCGGCCCGACCGCCACGGCGCTGTTCCTCGACGGCAAGGACGAAGCGACCATCGCGAGCATGGCGGCGCAGCCCCCGCTCGAACGCCTCGGCACCCCGTCCGACATCGCCGAGGTCGTCTCGTTCCTCGCCGGACCGGCGCGGTGGGTCAACGGGCAGGTCCTTCGTGCCAACGGCGGCATCGTTTGATGGATCGGGCGACTACCGCTCACCCTTCCCGAGGCTCGGTGTCATCCACGCCGGCCCCGCGAAGGTCGGCCGAAGTGAACACAGCGTCCGCCCGCTCGCCGAGCAGGATGCCGAGAACCAGTTCCATCGTGTCGACGTAGGACTCCCGCAGCCTGTCTCGCAGTTCGACGCTCCGGCTCATCGACGCGAGCACAGGCCCGTCCTGTCCGGCCCGTTCCAGCACCTTGACGAGCAATCCGCCTTCGAGGAAACCCGAGGCTTTGACCTCCAGGTGCTTCCGGGCAGCGCTGCTGAACAGCATGAACAGGGCGGAGCCGTCGATCCTGTCGGAGATGCCGTCCCAGGTCAGTTCGAGGCCGAAGAGCGACTCCAGCCCTTTGAGCAGCCGTTCCCGGTAGGCCCTGAGGGCGTCGTTGTACGCGGAATCGTCATCGCTGAACCCGTGCGAGTACTCGGGCTGGGCCGCGAGGTACGCGAGGACGAACGCCCGGCGGTCGTAGCGTTTGGTCACCAGCGGACGGTAGCGAAGAAGCGGGCGGGCCCGCTGATGAAACACGAGCCCGCCCGGTCCTTTGTGGACAGAACGTCAGACGACGGTGCCCTCGGAGTCGTCGTCCGAGTCGGTCTCCTCGATCTTCCACTTCAGCTGGAACTCGACCTCTTCCTCGCCGTCACCGCGCTCGTGCTCGATCGAGAACTGCGCACGCGCGGGGACGCGGAACCGTTCCCCGGCGATCTGGATGCGGAACGAGGTCTCGGACTCCAGCGCGTCGGCGAGCCTGCGCAGTTTCGCGACGACGTCGGCGGTGGAGTAGACGCGTTCGACGTCTCGGGGAGCGGTTCCGGTCACGGTTTCCTCCAGAGGTCCGACACCCCGGCCGGGTGTCCTGGCGTCATTCAATCGGGTGATCAACACGTACGAGAGGCCGGGGTCACAGTGACCGAGCGAGGCGGAAGCCGACATCGTCGACGCGGAACGTGGGGTGGCTGCGGCGTCGCACCGAGGCCCGGCAGCTCCACTGCTCGTCGAACCAGCCACCGCCCTTCAAGACCCGGTACTCGCCGTACACCTCGGCGTCGTACACGTCCCAGCACCACTCCCAGACGTTGCCGAGCATGTCGTGCAGGCCCCACGCGTTGGAGGTCTTCCCGCCGACCTCGTGCACGGACTCCGCCGAGTTCTCGCGGTACCAGGCGATCTCGTCGAGCGGCCCGTAGCGGGGACCCGCCGTGCCGGCACGGCAGGCATGTTCCCATTCCGCTTCGGTGGGCAGCCGGTAGCCGTTCGCGGAGTGGTTCCAGGCCAGGGAATCCAGCTCATAGACGGGAGTCAGGCCCTCGCGTTCGGACAGGGTGTTACAGAACAGGAGGGCGTCCTGCCAGGAGACGTCGACGAGGGGAAGCCTGCCGGTCTCCTGGGTGACCGGAACCGGGGCGAGCAGGAAGGACGCGACATCGACGGTCCAGCTCCGCCGCGTCCGCCGGTCCGCCAGGGTCGCCCGGCCCGCCGGGACAGTGATCATCTCCATGGTCCGGCCGATGTTACCTATCCCGGCGTGCCTGCTCAGGAGCGAACCGGCGACCTCCTCCGCAGAGCGAACGGAAGCGCTACAAGCGCGATCGCCGCACTGATCCAGATGGCGTCCCGGTAGTCACCGGTCGCCCCCGTGACGAAACCGGCGAGCACCGGCCCCAGGAACGCACCGACGTTGAACGCGACCGTCGCGAACGAGCCACCCAGGGTGGGCGCCCCGGGAGCCACGTGCATGACCCGCGCGATGAGGGCGGAGCCACAGCCGAACGACAGTCCACCTTGGACGGTCGCCAGGACGAACAACGCGATCGGCTGCGCGCCGGTCGTGGCCAGTGCCGCCCAGCCGACCGGCAGGGCGCACAACCCGAGGACCAGACCTCGCCGGAGTTCGCCGTTCCCCTTGCGGCCCGCCACCGTGACACCGAGGAACGCGCCGATGCCGAACGCCGCCAGCAGACCGGAAACCGCTTCGGTGGGAAGGTGGGCGACGTCCGTGGCGATGACGGCGAGAAAGGCGAACGTCGTGAAGGTCGCACCGTTGACCAGCGCGCCGAGGAGCATCGCCTGTCGTACGGGTGGTGATTTCAGCTCGTGCACTTCGCGCCTGATCGAGACTTCGGACGGACTTGCGGCGTCGGCCGGTGCCGAACGGAACACCAGCACCAGCGCGGGAAGGCAGAGCGCGGCGACCGCCCAGAACGCGGAACGCCAGCCCGCGAGATCACCGAGGACGGCGCCCGCGGGCACTCCGGCGACACACGACAACGTGATACCCGCCAACAGGATCGCGGTCGCCCGCGCTTGCTTCCCTTGGGGTGCCAGCGCGACCGCGACCGGCATCGCCACGGCGAGGAATCCGGCGTTGACCACCGCCGCGACGACCCGGGTACCGAACAGCAGCGGGAAGCTCGTCGTGACGGCGCCGATGACGTGCACGACGACGAAGGCCGCCAGGAACCCGGCCAACGCTCGCCGTCGGGGCCAGCGCGCGCTGAGCACGGCCATCGCGGGAGCGCCGACGATCATTCCGATGGCGTAGGCCGACGTCAGCGCGGCGGCCGCGCCCACCGGGACCGACAACTCACCGGCGATCCCCGGTACGAGACCGGAGGCCATGAATTCGGAGGTGCCTTGCGCGAAAACGGCAAGGCCGAGGACATAGACGAACAGGGGCAACGGACGACTCCCAAGTGGAAAGTGAACAGGAGGAGCCGTGCGCTGGACAGGAGGAAACCCGGCCGGACGCACGGAACAGCGCTCCGGTCACCGGGAGGCGAGAGGACCTAACGGCAGGACAGGAAGACTCGCCGCCGGATGACCGGCGGCGGTGTTCTGTCCGACTCGGGGCTCGTCACGAGAGCGCACACTACACAGACACCGTCCGACCGGTCCAACGGTTATTGCCGGTCACCGGAGAAAACGGCGTTCGTTCCGCGTACCGGAACGCTTTCGTTGCCCCGTCGAATGAACCCGAGTAATGCACTCTGACCTGCGGTTTTCGTGATTGTTTCGGTACTGGGAACCGAACTTCGATTCGGTTAACCTCGACTTCATGATTCCCACGGTTGTCTGGGGTACGGGCAACATCGGCCGTGCCTCCATCCGGGCCGTCGACGCGCATCCGGCGCTGGAACTCACCGGAGTGCTCGTGCACGATCCCGCGAAGGCCGGCCGTGACGCGGCCGCGCTCGCCGGGATCGACGGCGAACTGGGTGTGGCGGCGACCGATGACGTCGAAGCGGTTTTGGCGGCGGGGCCACGGGCGGTGGTGTACGCGGCGTCCGGTGACATCCGGCCGGCGGAAGCGCTGGCCGACATAGTCCGCGCGGTCCGGGCCGGGGCGGTGGTGGTGACCCCTGCGCTCTACGCGCTGTACGACCAGCGCAACGCGCCGGAGGAACTGCGTGAGTCGGTGCTCGCGGCGATCGCGGACGGCGGTGGTTCGCTGTTCGTCTCCGGGGTGGATCCCGGATGGGGCAACGACATCCTGCCGTTGCTGATCAGCGGGCTCGGCACCACCGTGGACGCGGTCCGCTGCCAGGAGATCTTCGACTACTCCACCTACGACCAGCCGGATTCCGTCCGCTATCTGGTCGGGATGGGGCAGCCGATGGACTACCAGCCGCCGATGCTGGCCCCGTCGGTACCCACGATGGTGTGGGGCGGGCAGGTTCGGCTCATCGCCCGCGGTCTCGGCGTCGACCTGGACGAGATCCGCGAGACGCTCGATCGCCGCCCGCTGGAGGAAACCGTGACCACGCGGGCGATGGGCGAGTTCGAAGCGGGTACGCAGGGTGCTGTCCGGTTCGAAGTGCAGGGGATCGTGGACGGTGAACCCCGCATCGTCATCGAGCACGTCACCCGGATCCACGCCTCGTGCGCGCCTGACTGGCCCATGCCGCCCAGCGGTGACGGGGCGCACAAGGTGATCATCGAAGGCCGTCCCAGGATCGAAGTCTCGGTCGAGGCCACCGACGAGGGCGAGAACCGGTCCGCCGGCGGCAACGCGACCGCCGTCGGCAGGCTGGTCGGCGCCATCGACTGGCTCGTGGACGCCGAACCGGGCCTCTACGACGCACTCGACGTCCCGTTGCGACCGGCCACCGGCAAGCTCGGAAGGAGCGCGCGATGAACATCGACATTCCCGAGGGCAAGGACCCGATCGGCTACGTATGGGGCGAGATGGTGCCCGGGATCGGGGTCGCGGCCTCGAATCTCTCGCTCGCGGTGTACTCGCACACCACGCTGGGGTTGCGCGAGTTCGAGGCGGCCAGGCTGCGGATCGCGCAGATCAACGGCTGCGTCTTCTGCCTGGACTGGCGGACTGAACGCGACGGGGTGAAGGTCGAGGAGGAGTTCGCCGACGCGGTGACCGAGTGGCGCACCACCGGCGCGTTCGACGAGCGGACCCGGCTGGCCGCCGAGTACGCCGAACGCTACGCGCTCGACCACCACGGCATCGACGACGAATTCTGGAAGCGGATGGCCGAGCACTACAGCCAGAAGGAGATCGTCGAACTGAGTATGAGCATCGGTTCGTGGCTCGCCTTCGGGCGGCTGAACCACGTTTTGGGAATCGACACCGTCTGCGTTCTTCCGAAGCTATGACGGTGTTGTCCAAAGAATAGGCCGGGGTGGCGGCCCCGGCCTATTTCAGATCGTCGTCACAGATCGGTGGCGACGATCTTTTCGATGTTCCTTTCCGCCAGCGCGGTAATGGTGACGAACGGGTTCACCGAGGTATTACCCGGAATCAACGCACCGTCGATCACGTAAAGGCCCGGATATCCGTGGAGCCTGCCGTAATTGTCGGTCGCCTTGCCGAGCACCGCGCCGCCGAGCGGGTGGTAGGTGAGATGGTCGCCCCAGATCTTGTACGCGCCGAAGAGGTCGGTCCGGTAGATCGTGCCCTCCTTCGCGTTGATCTTGTCGAAGATCGTCTTCGCCATCTCGATCGACGGCTGTTTCCAGGCGGTCTGCCAGTTCAGATCGACCTTGTTCGCGCTCGGGTTCCAGGAGAACGTCGCGCGGTTGGGGTTCTTGGTGATCGACAGGTAGAACGAGGCGTAGGTCTCGATGCCGGTCGGCAGCGGGGCGACCTCGGCGAACGCGCCGCCCGCCGTCCAGTTGTCGATACCCGCGGTGGGGATGGACGATTGCAGTGCCCCGGTGGCGTCCCACATGTGGTTCGCTCGGCCGCACATGACGTTCCCGTTGTCGCCCCAGCCTTTTCCGACCTCCTCGCTGAGGTTGGGCAGCGCGCCGGTCGCCCTGAGCTTGACCAGCAGCTTGCTCGTGCCGACGCTTCCGGCCGCGAAGAACACCTTGTCCGCGGTGACCGCCTTCGTCGCCGTCACCGTGCCTCCGGTGTCGAGCTGCTCCATCGCCACGGTGTATCCGCCACCGGACGCGGGCGTGACCGACGTGACGCGATGCAGCGCCGAGACGGTCACCCGCCCGGTGGCCTTGATCCGCGGGAGATAGGTCTGCTGCAACGACTTCTTGCCCGCGTTGTTGCCGTAGAGGATCTCCCCGGCCAGCGCGGACCTCGGCACGGTGCCCGCCTGTTCCTTCTTCATGTAGTCCCAGTCGTACACGTCCGGGACGAACAGGAACGGGAAACCGGACCGCTGCGCGTGTTTCCGGCCGACCCGCGCGTACTGGTAGCACTCGGCGGTCTCGAACCAGTCCGGGTCGATGGTGGCGACGCCGAGACCCGCGTTGGCGCGCGGGTAGTAGACGCCGTACATCTCGTCCGCGTTGACCGTGGGCAGGACCGACCCGAAGTTCTCGCGTTTCGGCGTGACGGCCATCCCGCCGTTCACCAGTGAGCCGCCGCCGACGCCGCGGCCCTGGTAGACGGTGATGCCACCGAATTCTTCGGCGTCGAGGATCCCGATGTGGCGCGGGACGTCCTTGTCGAGCGGGAAGCCGAGGAAGTTGCTCAACGGCTGCTTGGTCCTCGTCCGCAGCCAGAAGGAGCGATAGTCGGGCTTGGTGGTGTTGGCGAAGATCTTGCCGTCCGTGCCCGGGGTGTCCCATGCCATGCCGAGTTCGACGAGGTGGACGTCGACGCCGGCTTCGGCGAGCCGGAGCGCGGCGACACAGCCGCCGTATCCGGAACCGATGACGAGCGCCGGGATTCGGGCGGCGTCTGCGATCGAGCTTTTCGCGGAAGCGGTCCCGCCGAGGGCAGCGACCCCCAAGATAGAACCAGTTCCAGCAATAAAGAGGCGACGGGATAACTGTCCAGAAGCGCTTCTCCGTATGGTTTCGTCGCTCACGTGATCTTCCTCACCGTTGAGGGATTTAGAACAAGTTATACCTGCGTCTATACCGAGTGGCAATAAAGACGGCCGATAGGCCACTATGTACTGCTGTGGAGTCCACTCGAGTTGATCGCTGGCTGTGGGCCGTCCGGCTGACCAAGACGCGTCCGGACGCCGCAGCGGCGTGCCGTGGCGGCCATGTCCGCGTGAACGGCAAACCGGCCAAACCCGCGACCACCGTCGTGGCGGGTGACGAGGTCCGTGCGCGGGTTCACGACACGACGCGGATCTTGGAAGTGACGCGGGTGATCCAGAAGCGGGTCGGTGCCGCCGACGCGGCGACCTGTTTCATCGACCGGACGCCGGCGCCGCCGCCCGAGGCGGCCGTACCGGTCGCGCGGCGGGAGCGGGGCGCGGGGCGTCCGACCAAACGGGAACGCCGCGTACTCGACCGTTTCCGCTCCGGAGAGCACTGACCGGCCTACCCGTTGGCACACAAGGTGTCACCGAGTGCCGAGCGCGCGTAGAAAACCTCCCGTCCGGTCCGATGCCGGGTGATCAGGCCGTTGTCGTGCAAGACCTTCAGATGCTGACTGACCGCGCCGGGCGCCATCGACAGCCGGCGTCCCAGCGCGGTCGTCGTCACGCTCTCGGACAGGGCGACGAGGACGCGGGCACGGGTCCGTCCGATCAAGGCGTCGAGGGCGCCGGTGGTCGGGATGATGTCGCGCGCCCACACGGTGGCGACGCCCGGCGCGGGGTAGACGAGGCTCGGCTGGTACGGCTCGGCCATCACCGCGGTGTCGGGCCAGTGGAAGACACTGGGGATCAAGATCAGGCCGTCTCCGCCGAGCGGCCCGCTGCGTTTCCACGCGCGGGTGCGCACCTTCAGCCGCCCGTCGTTCCATGAGATGTTGGGATGCAGATCGTTGAACAGCGCCCCCGCCCCGTCTCGGGCCAGCTGGCGCGAGCGGCGGAGGATCTCCGCTTCGAACAGGCCCCGGATCTGCGGCCAGTACCTGGTCAGCGCCGTGTCCCAGTAGAGCCGGAGTTCCTCGGCCGCCCGCGCGACCCCGGCGGCGGGGTCGTCGAGGAACCGCCGCACGACGTCGCTCGCGGCGGCGGGAACCCGGGAGGCCTCCGCGACGGCTTCGCCGAGATCGGCACGAGTGATCTGGTCGAGCTCGGCGTCGATGTCGGGGACCGGGCTGGCCGGTGGCGGGGTCAGGAAGTCCGCGAAGTAGGCGCCGAGCGGGACCAGCGCGAAGAGCAGACGCAGATCCAGTTCGCGCAGCAGTGGCCGGACGGCGCGGATCCAGGGCAGGTGTACCGCGTGCCGTCCGGGGTCCTGGAGCAACCGCAGGCTGGCGATCGCCTCGGAAGCGGGGGAGAACGCGAAGCGCAGCCGGGCGAGGTCGCTGGAGGTGAAGTCGAACTCCGCCCACGAGGATTCAGGCACGACTGAAACGTTTATCGGCTCCGGGACCTCCGGTCAACGATGGACCGCATGATCACCCTCACCTCTCCGGCCACTGGGCCGCTGTCGCTGCCGCGTCCGTTTTGGATGTTGTGGCTGGGCGTCCTCGTCAACCGCGCCGGTGCGATGGTGCAGCCGTTCCTGTCCGTCTACCTGACCCGCGTACAGGGCTTCGGGATCGGCGAGACCGGCGCCGTGATGTCCGTGTTCGGGGTCGGATCGGTGCTCTCGCACGTGGTGGCGGGCCGGCTCGCCGATCGCTTCGGCCGCCGCGTCACCTTGACCGGCGGCATGCTGGCGACCTCGGCGTCGATGGTCCTGATGGGCGCGGCGACCGGGTTCGAGCTCGTGGCGCTCACGGCGTTCCTGCTCGGGCTGACCATCGAGTCCTACC
Source organism: Amycolatopsis sp. NPDC049868 (assembly GCF_044461365.1). Lineage (NCBI taxonomy): Bacteria > Bacillati > Actinomycetota > Actinomycetes > Pseudonocardiales > Pseudonocardiaceae > Amycolatopsis > Amycolatopsis sp. NPDC049868. Next base: position 309,840 of record NZ_JBITKV010000006.1, read on the forward strand.
GTCCCGCGTCACAGGCCATGGTGGCCGACCTGGTCCCGCCCTCGGTCCGGCCGCGGGCGTACGGCCTGCTCTTCTGGGGCGTGAACCTCGGTTACGCCGTCGCGATGGTGGCGGGCGGCTGGTTCGCCGACCGCGGTGCGACGGCGATGTTCGGCGTCAACGCCGCCGTCGCCCTCGCCTTCGCGGTGCTCGTGTGGCGGGCGGTGCCGGAATCCAGGCCCGCCGCGGTGGCGGGAGGTGGCGCTTGGCGCCTGGTACTCCGGGACCCGTTGATGCTCGCCTTCAGTGTCGTGGTGACCGCCTACGGCGCCATGTACGCCCAGGCGTTCACGACCCTTCCGCTCGCCATGGCCGGGCAGGGGATCACCGGTGTCCACTTCGGACTGGTCATGGCGCTCAACGGCCTCCTGATCGTCGCCGTGCAGCCCTTGGTCGGAAAGCGGCTCTCGCGGCTCGATCCCAACCGGGTCCTGGCTGCCGGGACGGCGGTCGTGGCCACGGGGTTCGCTCTGACCGCCTTCGTGCACGACGCGGAAGGGCTCGCGTTCACGGTGGTGATCTGGACGGTGGGGGAGATCGCGGTCGCGGGCTCGATCCCGACCATCGTGTCCCTCCTGTCGCCGCCCGCGTTGCAGGGCACGTACGCGGGGCTTTCGGGGATGAGCTGGTCGGTGGGCGCTGTTCTCGCGCCGGTACTCGGCTCCTTCCTGCTGCCGTTCGGGCCTGGCGCGCTTTGGGGCGGCGTCGGTCTGGTGGGTCTGGCCGCGGCCTTCGGTGCCGCGGCCCTGGGCGGCCCGGTGCGGCGCCGGGCCCGCTTCCTCTGATTCGGTTCGACAACGAGAAAGGCAATGAGCATGACCTACGAAGTCGGCTATGTGGTCGGCAGTCTGTCGCGCGATTCGATCAACCGGCGGCTGGCGGGAGCGCTCGCCGGGCTGGCGCCACAAGACATGCGGTTCACCGAGATCCCGATCCGCGACCTGCCGCTGTACGACCACGACCTCGACCCGGACTTCCCGTCGGCGGCCCGGGAGCTGAAGCGGGCGATCGAGGGATCTGACGCGCTCCTGTTCGTCACGCCGGAGTACAACCGCTCGATCCCGGGGGCGCTCAAGAACGCGATCGACTGGGCGACCCGGCCGTGGGGGTCGAACTCTCTCGACGGGAAACCCGCCGCGGTGATCGGCGCGTCGCCGGGACTGATCTCCACAGCGGTGGCTCAGCACCATCTGAAGAGCATCCTGTCCTTCACCAACTCCCCGGTGCTGGGCCAGCCTGAGGCCTACATCAGGTACACCGACGGGCTGATCACGGACAACGGCAAGGTGACGGACGAGGGGACCGAGGCGTTCCTCCGCCGCTATCTTGAGGCCTTCTACACCCATATCTCGACGTTCAATCGTTCACATACATGGACGTGATTCACATCCGTTGACGGACGCCAGGGACGTGAACTATAAAGGCGGGGTCCGGGTGTACACGCCGCAACACCTTCCGTCAGTCCGTCACGGAGGTTTCGGGTGTCCCGAAAAAGTCCTCTTCGTCGTGCCGTCCTACCGGCGGTCGCCGCCGTGGTCGCCACCGTCGCACTCCTGCAGGTACCGCCCTCAGCGGCGGACGCGGCGCCGGGACCAGGCGCACTGGCCGGTCTCGACCTCGGCGCGGCCAATCGCCGCGCGCCGGTCGCCGGCCTCTACGACTGGTCGAAAGCCGGGTATCGCGGTGGTGCCGCGCTACCCGGCTCCGGTGCGGTGAATCCGAACGCCACCTGTCAGGTCACCGCGGCCGAACTGGCGAGCCAATACAACGTCAAGCCCGACGACGGCGCCGACGACACGAACGGGATCCAGGCGGCGATCGACGGGATCAAGAGCGCGTGCTCGCCGTCCGGGAGTCACACGAAGCTGAGCACGATCAGCTTCCCGGCCGGCCGGTTCGACGTCACACACGAGATCCACGTCGACGCCGACTACCTGATCCTGCGCGGCGCGGGCAAGGACGCCACGAAGTTCGTCTACAAGCCGGACGCGAACACCCTTTACGACACCCTCACCCCGGACGGTTCCGACTGGGACGAGGACGGGATGACCTCGGGTGCGGGCAAGGGTGGCTGGTTGTGGCCCGGTCGCGGGTTGTTCCGCGTCCAGTCGAGGGGAGTGCACACGTCCTACGCGAGCGACTACGCCGCTGCTCCCGCGAACCGCAAGGACATCTTCGAGGGCACGATCAACGTCCACTGGAAGGCCGGGGTGAAACTGCGGGGCAAGCCGGGTGACACCGCGTTCGCCGCGCGCATGGGCGACAAGGTCGTCCACCTGGCGAGCAGTGGCGCCCTGACCTCGCTCGCCGCCGGGAACCTGGTCAACATCCGGGCGGCCAACTCGCGGAAGTTCTACGAACAGCAGCAGGCGACGCCGACGACGTTCCCGTTGCTGAACATGCACATGCGCCAGCAGATCTTCACGATCGCGGCGCTCGACACCACGGCACGCACCATCACCCTCGACAAACCGCTGGAGTACGACGTCCCGGTGAACTCCACTTCGGACGGTTCGGCCCCGATCGACGGCGCCACCTACGACTCGAAGGCGGCGCCGCTGGTCGACCCGGTGCTCGGTGTCGGGTTCGAGAACCTCGGCTTCACCCAGGAAATGCCGGGCCTGAATCCCGCGGAGGCGAACAACAACTACGGGAACATGGCGCCCGCCGCGGAGATGCACGGGATCGTGTTCAAGTGGGCGGCCGACTCGTGGGTCCGCGGTGTCCGCGCGGACATGACCGGGTCACACCCGATCGTCACCGAGGAGGCGAAGAACCTCCAGATCGTCGACAACGAGCTCAACGGTTCGTGGAACAAGGGCAAGGGCGGCAACGGCTACTTCCGTGGCTCCCGGGTCTGGGATTCGCTCTACGCGGGCAACACCTCGACCCTGCTGCGGCACTTCACCTTCCAGTGGTCCGCCGCGGGCAACGTGGTGATCGGCAACTCGTTCGACTCCGACCTGAACCTCCACGGGGGCTGGGAACGCAACAACCTCTTCGAGCTCAACACGGTCAAGGTCCCGTATGCGCACCGGTCCGGGAACTGCCGCGCCAACTGCGGCGAGGAAGGCGGCGGCGGGCCCGACGACTCGAACTGGTTCCCGATCTGGTGGGGCGCGGGCAAGAAGGCCGTCAAGTGGTCGGGTGCCTCCGGCCACCGCAACGTGTTCTTCAACAACGCCATGACCAAACAGCTCGCGGACAACGGCCCGTATAACGACTTCTACGCCGACCGGCACCGCGTCTACTCCTTCGGGTGGGACGGCACCGCCTACAAGCACCTCGACATCGGCGGCACACCGATCGCCGACTGGGCGAAGAACGAGCAGCGGGACTACACCGGCGGGCACGGGGTCGACGCGTCCAAGACCGACGCCGCGTCGTCGCTGTTCCTGAAGTCCGTCGACGGGACACCGCCGTCTTCCCCGACCAGCCAGAGCCCCACCACGTCCACGTCCTCGACGACGCCGACCCAGAGCCCGGGTGCCTGCCTGAACGCGACCTTCACCCGCAAGTCGGTGTGGGACAGCGGCTACGGCGCCGGCTTCACGATCAGTAACACGTGTTCGGCCTCGGTGGGTTCGTGGGCGGTCGAGTTCGACCTGCCCGCCGGGACGACGATCACCGGTTCCTGGAGTTCGGTGCTGACCAGGACCGGGCAGCACTACCGATTCGGGAACGCCACCCACAACGGGAGCGTCAAACCCGGCGGCACGGCGACGTTCGGCTTCAACGCCGCCGGCCAGGGGCTGCCGTTCGCCTGCTCGATCGCCGGAACGAAATGCGGAGGCACGGAATGACGAGGAAACGACTGCTCGCGGCGCTCGCGGCCACGGCGTCGGCGGCGGGGCTGTTCGGTGCCGTCGTCGCGGCCGAGGCCGCCGCGCCGAGCCTGACCGCGACGTTCGCCCAAAGCTCGGCCTGGGACAGCGGATACGGTGGGAAGTACACGCTGGCCAACGCGGGGGACGCGAACAGTACACAGTGGACGATCGAGTTCGATCTCCCCCAGGGCACCGCGATCACCACGTCGTGGAGCTCGGTGCTCACCAGGACGGGGCAGCACTACAAGGTCACCAACGCCGCGTTCAACGGCACGATCAAACCCGGCGGCACGGCGTCCTTCGGTTTCAACACCACGGGGCTGGGCCTGCCGACCGGGTGCACGGTCAACGGCAGCCCGTGCGGGGGAGGAGCGCCGACCACGACCACCACTCCGCCGTCGCCGACCAGCACGACCACGAGCACCCCGCCGACGACCACCAGCGTGCCGTCCGGGGACGTCGTCGACGTGAGTACCGCGGCGGAACTGCGGGCCGCGCTGGCCTCGGCGAGCCCGGGCCGGACCATCCGGCTGGCCGCGGGAACGTATCGGGGTTCGTTCGTCGCGACGAAACCCGGCACGGCGGAGGCGCCGATCACGGTGACCGGACCGTCGACGGCGGTCCTGATCAACGACGGCCCGTCCGGTGAGGCGCCGTCCTGCCCGGCTCCGACGGCGGGCTGGGATTCCGGGTACGGGTTCTGGCTCTACGGCGCGCCGTACTGGCACCTCAAGGGCTTCACCGTGCAGGAGTCGAAGAAGGGGATCGTCGCCGACAACTCGCACCACACGGTGCTCGAAGGGGTGCGGGTGCACCGGATCGACGAGGAGGCCGTGCACTTCCGCCGTACCTCGGCCGACAGTGTCATCCGTGACTCGACGATCAGCCACACCGGGCTCGTGCAGGCCGGCTACGGCGAGGGTGTCTACCTCGGCTCGGCGAACTCGAACTGGGCCTGTCACGGGAACTCCGGCGGGGTCGACCGAAGCGACCGGATTCAGGTGCTCAACAACCACATCGGACCGTACGTCGCCGCGGAGGGCATCGACGTCAAGGAGGGCACCGCGGACGGCGTCATCCGGGGCAACACCTTCGACGGTCAAGGGGTTTCCGGGCAGAACTCGGCCGATTCCTGGGTCGACGTCAAGGGAATCGGATACGTCATCGAGGGGAACACCGGCACCTTCGCCTCGCCGGGAACCTTCGCGAACGGCTACGAGACGCACAATCCCAGTACCACCCCGTCGTTCCCGAACGGCTGCGGGAACGTTTGGCGGGACAACAAGTCCGACCTCGGCGGCGTCGGCCAGTACGCCATCAAGATCACGTCGACGTCGAAGTGTTCAGTCCGGCCGAACGTCGTGTATGCGTCCAACACCGTGTCGAGGGCGGTGAACGGGCTGACCAACGTCCCCGTCACGCCTTGACGGACGCCGGTGACGGGAGCGGCGCGGCTCCCGTCACCGGCTGGTCAGTCGCGGACCGCGGTGATCGCCACGGTGGCGTAACGCGTGGTGAACCGGCCGCCCATCCTGTCGATCGCCGCCCCGACTTCAGCGAGGATCTCTTGTCGCGCTGTGGATTCGACCCAGGTCAGCGAGCCGAACGTCGGAAGCTGATCCAGCCATTCGTCACGGGTGTAGACCCGGTCCCAGTCGTGCCGGCTTCGTTCCGGCTCGCCGAACCCGCCTGCTTCGCGCAGGCCGTCGGCGACTTTCACGATGAGTGGCCCGTACGGGTCAGAGGACTGTTTCGGCACGCTCTTGAGGTCGATCGGGGCGTCCGGCACGAGCCGCCGGTAAGCGTCCGCCAAGGCGTCCGTGACCTCTTCCGGCGGTTCGGGTACGTGCCAGAACGCGGCGAAGAGCCCGCCGGGCCGTAGGACTTCGGCGGCCTTGACGGCGCCCGCCACCGGGTCGACCCAATGCCAGGCCTGTCCGGAGACGAGCAGATCGAACCGGCGACCGGCGGGCTCCCAGGCTTCGAACTTCGCGACCTCCACGTCGATCCCGCTCCGCCGGGCGAACTCGGCCATCCTCTCGTCCGGCTCGACGCCGAGCACATGACAACCCGAGGCTTGGAACTGACGCGCTTCGATGCCGGTGCCGACGCCGACATCGAGGGTCTCGCGACCGGGAGCGGCGGCGATGAGCTGGTCGACGAGTTCCGGGGGATAGGCGGGGCGGGTCCGGTCGTAGCGCTCGACGTCCACGCCGAAGGATTCCGCGGCCTGTCGATAGCGATGAGGCTCTTGCCCCGAGGGTAGAGTGGGCATGCGCCCATCTTAAGTGGGCACTTGCCCACTCGTCAACGCAAAGGGAGCCGAATGCCGACAGGGATAGCTTTGCGCGCCGTCCGCGCGCAGTTGTTCGACGCCGCCGAACGGGTCCTGTTGCGGGACGGTCCGAGCGGGCTCACCAGCCGTGCGGTGACCACGGAGGCGGACTGTGCGAAAGGCGTGCTGCACCGGCATTTCGACGACTTCGACGGCTTTCTCGCCGAGTTCGTGCTGGACCGGATCGAGAAGCTCGACGAGTCGGGGCTGCGGGAGGCCGTCGGCACCGGGGCGGTCGTCGACAACCTCACCTCGGCGCTCGCGGCGGTGTTCGAGTCGGTCGCGGTCGCGATCGTGCCGCTCGTGATCTTCCGTGACGAGCTTCGTGCCCGATTGCGCCGCGAATGGCCTGCCGGGGTTCCGGTGCTGACCCAGGCCGCCGTCATGATCGGCGGCTACCTCAAGGCGGAACGCGACCGAGGCCGGATCGCCGAGGACGCCGATGTCGAGACGCTCGCGGCCACGCTGATCGGTGCCACGCACCTGCTCTACGCGGACCGCACCGCGCCCGCGCCGGAAACGGCGCAGGTGCGGAAGGTGGTGGAGACGGTGGTCGGGACCTGACGAGGTTCTGCCGGCCAGGTCGGAGGCGCGACTCGCGTGATCAGACGCCGATCTCGCGTGATTGAAGGCGGAACTCGCGAGTTCCGCCTTCAATCACGCGAGATCCGTCTGTGATCACGCGAGTTCGGCGTCTGATCACACGCTCGCTCAAGTCCGAAAGCCTTACCGCGCGAAAGAGGCGCGAGTCCTCAGTGGACTCGCCGCCTCTTTCGGTGGCTCAGGACTGCGCGGCGGTGACGGTGTGCCGCAGTAGCAGCGACGTCGTGACGGGGCCGACGCCGCCGGGCACCGGGGTGATCGAACCCGCGATCTCCTCGACCGCGGCCTGGTCGACGTCGCCGACGAGCCCGCCTTCGGGCGTCGGGTTCGTGCCGACGTCGATCACCACGGCGCCGGGCTTGACGTGGTCCGCGCCGATGAAATGCGCGCGGCCGACGGCCACGACCAGGACGTCCGCGGTCTTGGTGACCGCCGCGAGGTCCTTGGTGCGGGAGTGGCAGACGGTCACCGTCGCGTGCTCGCCGAGCAGCAGCAGCGCGGCGGGTTTGCCGACGATGGTCGAGCGGCCCACGACGGCGACCTGGGCGCCGGACAGGGCGACCTGCTCGCGCTTCAGGATCTCCAGCACCGCGGCGGCGGTGGCCGGCGCGTACGTCGGGAGGCCGGCGGTGAGGCGGCCGAGGCTGACCGGGTTGGCGCCGTCGACGTCCTTGCGCGGGTCGATGTGCGCGCCGACGTCGTCGAGCGTGACACCTTCGGGCAGCGGGGTCTGGCAGATGATGCCGTGGACCGACGGGTCCGCGGACAGTTTGTCGAGTTCGCGGGTGACGTCCGCACCGGTCGGCTTCTCGAGCTGGACCACTCGGCAGTCGACGCCGACCTTCTTGGCGGCACGCTCGATCGAGCGCACGTACCAGGCGGTGGCGTCGTCGTCGGTCGGCACGAGCACGGCCAGCGTCGGGGCGGTGCCCGATTCGCGGAGCTTGGCGGCGGTCTCGGTGACCTCGGCGGTGATGGCGGCGGCGATCGCGCGCCCGTCGATCAGGGTCATCGGGCGAGCCTTTCGCGAACCTGGGCGATCAGGGCGTCGGCGCGCCCGGCGGCGGGGGTGTACTCGGTGAGCCGGGCCTCGGTCTCCTTGCGGAGCTGCTCGTCCGACATGGACGCGAGGTTGACCTCGACGTTGACGACGCCCGATTCGAGCGCGGACTTCGCGGACGAGGCCGCGACCGCGATGTCGGAGATGACGTTGGTGTTGGCGCCTTCGAGGATCGAGGCGGCGACGTCGATGACCTCGGCGGCGAGGGCGGCCGTGCGCAGCGGCACCTCGGCGGCGCCGACCAGCGCGGCCTGGATGGCGGCCGTGCGGGCCTGCTTCTCCTCGTCGGTGGCCTTAGGGAGCTTGTACGCGGCGACCACGGCGTCGAACGCGGCGGCGTCGTCGGCGGCGAGGCCGAGAGCGCGCGCACGGAGGTCTTCGGCCTTGGCCAAAGCCTCGGTCATGGTGGCCTCGTGCTCGGCGTACTTCGGCTTGCCGATGGTCAGGTTGCACACCATGGAGACCAGGGCGGCACCGACCGCGGCGTTCATCGCGGCACCCGCGCCACCACCGGGCGTCGAGGCCTTCGATGCCAGCTCGTCGAGCCACTGACCGACCGGTTGAGCCTCCACGCGATGTTCCCTTCCCGCTGGTTTTGCCGTCGCGCCGAAGCCTACCCGGGCGTTCCCGGACAGGCCGAAGGCCACCTTCGCGACGATCGACGCCGGAGAAGGTGGCCTTCGGAAAAGGTGTTCAGGAGCGCAGGTACTCCTCCCAAGTGAGCTTCGGCGAGACGGCGGGGCCGTCGTCGGCGCCGCGGCCGGCGAGCCCGTTGTAGCCGAGGTAGTAGTCGCCTGCCTGGTGCTGCGCGCCGGACGACAGATCCGGATCGGACAGTGCGATGGCGTGGATGTGGTAGGCGAAGCCCTGGTCCGGAGTCCGGATCCAAGCCGCGAAGCCCACCTGGCGCAGCTTCCGCGCGACGTCGGTCCGCGTGGTCGAGGACATGCCCTCGACGCCGATGTCGAGCGCGCCGCCACCGTCGTGCGTCCCGGCCGAAGCACCGACGCCGCCGGGGTTGTACGAGCCCTGCGTGATGGTGAGCTGCCTGCCGAGCAGACCTTCGGCCTTCACGAGCATCGCCTTGGTCCGGGTGTTCATCGTCTTGCCGTGGTAGGTCAGGCGGCTACCCGCCGAGACCACCGCGGTGACGGTGTAGCGGTTCTCGCCCAGCTTTTCGAGCGACGTCTTCCCCGGCAGGCCGGAGGCGTCGATCCCGGTGTAGCCCAGCGACTTCTGGTAGGTGGAGTACGCCGTGATCGTCGACGTGCCGAAGTGGCCGTCGACGTACTGCTGGTCGAGCAGCCCCTTGGCGGCCAGTGCCTGCTCCACCAGCAGCACGCTGTCCTTGGCACCAGGGGTCAGCGCGCTGTCGGCCCGGCGCGGGTCGATCTGCGCGGCCTTGAGCACCGCTTCCATGCTGGCCGTGGGCAACGCGGTCACTTCGGCGCCGGCCGGTGCGGCCACGCCGAAGGAGAGCGCGGTCGCTGTCGCGAGCACGGCTACCTTGGTCAACAATTCCTGCCTCCTGAACGGATTCGGTTGTCCGGTCAGCATGGGCAGCGGGAATACAAGGGCCGTACAAACGGACGTTCTTCAGGTTTGATCCCGGCCGGTGACGAACAAGGTCACCGCCTCGGACAAAGTCCGGCAATCGGCGTCATCGGGGTGTTTGGCGGCTTCCAGTTCGAGCGGGCGCATCCGGTCTCTCGCGCGGACCGATTTGACCGTTTCGGCGCTTTCGATCGCTTGGATGCCGACGGACAGTGCCTGGTCGCCGTCCCCGTCGAGAACGTGTCCCGTGGCCAGCATGGCCAGGCACAGTGAACGGCTGCGCGCCATTTCCGGACCGTATCCGCGAACGGCGTCGGTGAGTGCGGCGATGGCCAGTCCGACATGACGGCCACCCTCGCGCAAAGCCAGATCGGTGTGCACGGAGCCCGCCATCGCGGAAACGTCGACTTCGGTGAAGAACCTCGCCCAGTCGGGTGGCTCGGCGTCATCCTTTCCGGCGAATTCCTCGCCTGCTTGGTCTACCAGCCCGACGGCGAGGTTCGCGTCGCCTTTCTTGGCGTAGGCCCAGCCTTGGTTCGCGCTCAGGATGCTCGCGGCCAGCTTCGAACCGGCACGCTTCGCGGCGAGCCTGCCCAGCTCGAATTGCGTGAGGGCCTCGTCCGTGACGCCGTAGTGCAGATCGATCCGGCCCAGTCGGTAATGGATGTTCGCGATCAATTCGGCGTTTTCGCCGTCGGTGGCGAGCTTCAGCGCGACATCGAGATGATGCTGCGCGGCGCCGATGTGACCGGTGTCGAAACACGTCCACCCGGCGAGGTTGTGCAGATCCGCGACCGCGGAGAAAAGCCTGGGCCGCAACGGTTCCGAGATCGACATCGCGAGCATCCGATGGCCACGGTGGATCCGGACCAAGACGGCGTCGCGGCACATCCCGCCCCCGCATTGGTAGTCGACGGCACGGAGTGCCTTCGTCTGTTTTTCCAGCGCCTCGACATCGCGGTTGCTCACCCGGTCAGGTGCGAGGTGGCGGCGAGCGGTGGCTTCAGGATCTGTCATGGTCATTTAGCCTCTGACGTAACCCCAGCCCGATTTCGTGGCTCGAAGCCTAACCCGGCCGGAGCGCCGCCGCGACCTTTTCATCTCGAAGATCAATGTGCACTCAGGTATGAAGACAGGTAGTTGTACGGGTGTCGCCGAGGCGGAACAAGCGCAACCTGATAAGACTTCCAGTGGATGCCGAAAGGTCGAGACCCACATGGTGCTACGTGCTTCACAGCCTTCGCGAGCCCGTCTCCGGCTGGTCTCCTCTGAGGATGCGCGTACGACACCCCGGGTGGGCGGCCGTCTGGATCGGTACGGCGAGCTCGCCGACCGGCGGTTGGCCGCGATCCTCGCCGCCGAGGACGTGGCGGAGGAGCATGGGCTGAGCGCACACGCGCGCACGACCTGTTACGTGCACGGCTGCTGGGTGCATCAGTGCATCTCCGATCCGTTGCACGTACTGGTCGTCACCGGGCACCGCTGGTGCCGGCGCTGCGACCGCACGGTCGAAGTCGAAATCGACGAGACTTTTCCAGGATCGGTCGAACTCCATTGCGACGGCTGTGGTGTCCCGCCGGACACGGTCGCGAACCGCGAAGTGCTCTTCGCCTGCCGGACCAGTCTTCTCGCCATGCACGGAGGCGAAGTGTCGACGCTCTATGTGGTGCCCGACAGCTGAAACCGGATTGGGCTGACCGAGCGAAGGGGCCCCTGGCCTCGTTGACCGCCGTTCACAGGCGTCCGTACGGTTCAAGGGTGGGTACCGCGGCCGAAGCGGGCCGGCCGGGCAGCCTCCCCGCCGGAACCACGAGTTTCGTGGGGCGAAAGAAGGACGTCGCCGAGGTCAAAAGGCTGCTGTCCAAGGCCCGGCTGGTGACCTTGACCGGGGTCGGCGGTGTCGGCAAGACGAGGCTGGCTCTGCATACCGCCGCCGAACTGCGCCGGGCCTTCCCCGACGGTGCCTGGCTCGTCGAACTCGCGGATCTGTCCGACCCGGACTTGCTGGCTCATACGGTGCTGGAGGCGCTGGGCGTCCGCGACGACAAGGGCCGCGACCAGACGGACGTGCTCGCGGATCACCTGAGGGAGCGCCGGATCCTGGTGATCCTGGACAACTGCGAACATCTGATCGAGGTCTGTGCGGCGTCGGCGGACCGGCTGCTGAGGGTGTCGCCGGGGCTCCGGTTGCTCGCCACCAGCAGGGAGCGGCTCGGGATTCCGGGAGAGCACCTCTGGCAGGTCGCGCCGCTACCGCTGCCCGACCCGCTGGTCCCGCTGCGATCGGGGGCTTGGCGTGGCTATCCCGCGATGACGTTGTTCGCCGAACGGGCGGCCGCCGTCGAGCCGGGGTTCGCCGTCACCGATGAGGACCAGACTTCGATCGCGAACGTGTGCCGGATGCTCGCGGGGATACCGTTGGCGATCGAGCTGGCCGCGGTCCGGATCCGGGCGCTGTCCCTCGACGAGCTGGCGACCCGGCTGGCGGACAACTTCCACTTGCTCGCCAAGGGGGAACGCGGCGGACTGCCCAGGCACCAGACACTGCTGGCGGCGGTGGAATGGAGCCACGACCTGTGCGGCGCCGCCGAGCGGGTCCTCTGGGCGCGGGCGTCGGTCTTCGGGGGTGGGTTCAGCTTGGCCGCGGCCGAATCCGTCTGCGCCGGGGACGGGCTGCCCGCTCGTTCGGTGCTCGGGCAGCTGGCCGGGCTGGTGGACAAGTCGGTCCTGCTCTTCGAGCGCGATGGTGATCGGGCGAGGTACCGGCTGCTGGAGCCGCTTCGCCAGTTCGGCAGGGCGAAGCTCCGCGGCATGGGTGACGAGGAGGCGGTCCTGCGCCGCCATCGGGACTACTACCTCGCGCAGGCAGAGCTGAGTGAGCGGGAATGGTTCGGACCGAAGCAGGCGGAGATCTTCGCGCGGACCAAACTGGAGCACGCGAACCTGCGCGCCGCGCTCGACTATTGCCTCGCCACGCCGTCCGAAGGCAGGACCGGGTTGAAGCTGGCGGGCACGCTGTGGTTCTACTGGGCGGGTTGCGGTGTGCTGGGCGAGGGGAGGCACTGGCTCGACCACGCGCTCGAAGCCGTCCCAGACGGCGGCGAAGACCGCTTGAAAGCTTTGTGGGTCAATGGATACGTCTCAACCTTGCAGGGTGATATCCCCTCCGCGGTGACCTTGTTGGGTGAGTGCCGCACGGAAGCGGGCAGGGTGGGGAACGAGGCGGCGCTCGCCTACGCGATCCACCGCCTGGGTTGCAACGCGCTGGTCGGTGACGACGTCGGCTACGCGAAGGACCTGTTCGAGGACGCCCGAAGCCGCTATCGGCGGCTGGGTGAGATGAACGGCAACGTGATGCTGGCCGGAATCGAGATGGCGATCGCATCGATATTCCTCGGCGAATTGGAGGAGGCCGCGGCGCTGTGCGAGGAGGCGCGCGCGATCGGTGCCGCGCATGGCGAGGAATGGGCCTATGCCTACGCGATCTACGTGCTGGCGCTCGTGGCGCTGAACCGGGGCGAACTCGAACTGGCGACCCGTTACGCGCGCAACTGCCTGAAGATCAAATGTACTTTCAACGACCTGCTCGGCATGGTGCTCTCGATCGAGGTGCTCGCGTGGATCGAGTCGTCGCTGCGGCACTGGGTGCGCGCGGCGACCCTGCTCGGCTGCGCGGGGCGGATCTGGCGCTCGGTCGGCTACCCGATGTTCGGCTCGAAGTACTTCGGCGCCCCGCACGGCGACTGTGAGGCGCAGACCCGTGAGGCGCTGGGTGACAGCCGGTACGCGGTCCTGTCCCGGTACGGGAGCGAGTTCACCTTGGAAGAGGCCGTCGCCTTCGCGCTCGACGAGGCCGAGGTGGCGGAGAGAGCTCCCGTCGCCCAGGTCGGGACGGTACTCACCGACCGAGAGCACGAGGTCGCGGTCTTGATCACCGACGGTCTGTCCAACCGGGAGATCGCCGATCGGCTGGTGATCTCCCGCCGCACCGCCGAGGGGCACGTCCAGCGCATCCTGCGGAAACTGAACTTCGATTCCCGTGCGCAGATCGCGGCCTGGGTGGCCCAGACGGCGGTACGAGGCGAGCAGGACGGCCGCATCCGGCAGGTCCGTCCGGAGTAGTCAGTGGTTTGGACCACCACTGTTACCGAAGCGTGATCTGGACATATCGCACGGACGGCTACTTTGTTGTTGCGCGCAACGAATTGCTTCGCCCGTGGATTTCCAACGCCGGAGGTGTCACGACGTGAACCGGATCCTTGTGCAGCCCGAACGGCGGAAAGGGGTCCGTGGCGCGTTCGCCCTCGGCCTTTCCGCGCTCCTGATCGCGGCCGGGCTCGGCGGGGCCACCGCCGCGGCCGCCGACTACAGCCAGAGCGCCGCGTCCTTGACCGCGACCCAGGCGCAGTTCTCCTTCACCCCGGCGACCCCCGCGCGCTACGTCGACATCCACTACACCGGCGTCCCGGGAGTGGGGCAGCAGAACGTCCGCATGACCGACAACGGGGGCACGTGGCGGCACACCGTCGGCTCGCTGTCGGCGGGCACGGTGCTCGACTACTGGTTCACCTACGAGAAGAACGGGCCGCAGTACGACACCCCGCATTTCACGTACACCCACGGCGGCAGCGGCACGACCGTCGCGTCACCGACCTTCGATCCGCCCGGCGGCAGCTACCCGAGCGCCCGTTCGGTGACCCTGTCGAGCGCGACCGCGGGTGCGAGCATCCGGTACACAGTGGACGGTTCCGTGCCGACGGCGTCGTCCACCCCGTACACCGGGCCGATCACGGTCTCCTCGTCCTCGACGATCTCCGCGATCGCGCTCAAAGCCGGCTCGGCGAACTCCCCGGTGGCGTCGGCGAGCTACACGATCGGATCGACGCAGGCGACCTGCCCGGCTCAGGCCGAGGTCCCGGACTTCGGCCCGAACGTGCGGATCTTCGACCCGGGTATGTCCGCGGCGTCGATCCAGTCCCGGCTCGACGCGGACTTCAACGCGCAGAAGGACACCCTGACCGCGCAGTTCACCGAGCGCCGGTACGCGCACCTGTTCAAACCCGGCGTGTACAACGGCATCCACGACAACGTCGGCTACTACACCTCGGTCGCGGGCCTCGGGCAGAACCCTGGCGACGTGGTGCTCAACGGCGACGTCACCGTCGACGCGTTCAACGAGTCGGACAAGGGTGTGGCGCTGCAGAACTTCTGGCGGTCGGCGGAGAACCTCGCCGTCGTCCCGAGCAGCGGTTCGACCCGCTGGGCCGTCGCGCAGGCCGCGCCGTTCCGCCGGATGGACATCCGTGGCGGGCTCCAGCTCTATCCGGCCAGCTATGGGTTCGCGAGTGGCGGCTACACCGCCGACACGAAGGTCTCCGGACAGGCCGCGTCGATCTCGCAGCAGCAGTGGTACACCCGGGACAGCAGCTACGGCAGCTGGGACGGCGGCGTCTGGAACATGGTCTTCTCCGGGACGAGCGGCGCTCCCGCGAACACCTTCCCGAATCCGCCGGAGACGACGCTCGGCACCACGCCGGTGTCCCGCGACGTCCCGTATCTCTACCTCGACGGCTCCGGCAAGTACCGCGTGTTCCTGCCCTCGTTGCGCACCAACGCTTCCGGGCCGAGCTGGGCCAACGGAGGCACCCAGGGCTCTTCGCTGCCGATGAGTCAGTTCTACGTCGTGAAGGCGGGGGACACGGCGTCGTCGATCAACACCGCGCTTTCCCAGGGCTGCAACCTGTTCTTCACTCCCGGCGTCTACCACCTGAACCAGACGCTGAACGTGACGAAAGCGAACACCGTCGTGCTCGGTGTCGGCTACCCGACGCTGGTGCCGGACAACGGCGTCGAGGCCATGAAGGTCGCCGACGTGGACGGCGTCCGGCTCAAGGGACTGTTGTTCGACGCCGGAACGGCCAACTCGCAGTCGCTGCTCACCGTGGGCCAGGTGGGCTCGACGGCGAACCACGCGGCGAACCCGACGACCTTGCAGGACGTGTTCTTCCGGATCGGCGGTCAGATCGCCGGCAAGGCGACGAACAGCCTGATCGTCAACAGCCGTGACACGATCATCGACCACATCTGGGCCTGGCGGGCCGACCACGGCAACGCGGGCACCTATGGCTGGACGATCAACACCGGCGACACCGGCGTGGTCGTCAACGGCGACAACGTGCTGGCGACCGGCCTGTTCGTCGAGCACTACCAGAAATACCAGGTGATCTGGAACGGCCAGAACGGCAGGACGATCTTCTTCCAGAACGAGATCCCGTACGACGTCCCGGACCAGGCGGGCTGGAAGAGTCCCAACGGGCTCAACGGGTTCGCCGCCTACAAGGTGGGGGACAACGTGACCACGCACGAGGCGTGGGGCCTGGGCAGCTACTGCTTCTTCAATGACAACCCGTCGGTGAACCTGTATCACGCGTTCGAGGTGCCGAACCGCTCCGGCGTCCGGTTCCACAATCTGGTGACGGTCTCGTTGAACTACAAGGGGACCATCACCCACGTGATCAACGACGCCGGGGCGGTGACGCCGCCGGACACGCGTCCGAGCAACCTGGTGAGCTACCCGTAACGCCGGGCCGAAGGGTGCTTTGCCACGCGGGGAAAGCACCCTTCGGCTTCTTGTATAACGCCCTATACCGCGTAGCGCTGGGCAGCCGCCCCGGTCCATGACTAGGCTCAAATCCATGACCAGCAGCGATGCCCCCGCCGTCGTCGAAGAATTGCGCACCCTCTTCCGTTCCGGTGCCACGAAACCGGTGGAGTGGCGGCGCACGCAGCTCACGGGACTGCGGAAGCTCCTGTCCGAGCAGGCCGACGTCTTCCTCAAGGCGCTCTATGCCGATCTCCGCAAGAACACCGCCGAGGCGAAGCGCGCGGAGATCGCGCTCGTGCGGAACGAAATCGACCATACGCTGGAGAACCTCGACTCCTGGCTGAGCCCGGAACCCGCCGACTTGCCGTACCCGCTGCGCCCGGGCGACGGCCGCGTCGTTCGTGAGCCGCTCGGGGTCGCGCTGATCATCGGACCGTGGAACTACCCCCTCCAGCTGGTGCTCGCGCCGCTGGTCGGAGCGCTGGCGGCGGGCAACTGCGCGGTCGTGAAGCCGAGCGAGCTGTCGCCGAACACCTCGGCCGCGATCGCCGAGCATCTGCCGAACTACGTCGAGGGCGTCCGTGTCGTCGAAGGCGCGATTCCCGAGACGACCGCGCTGCTGGAGCAGAAGTTCGACACCATCTTCTACACCGGCAACGGCACCGTCGGCCGGATCGTCATGGCAGCGGCGGCTAAGCACCTCACGCCGGTCACGCTGGAGCTGGGCGGGAAGAGCCCGGCGATCGTCGAGCCGGGAGCGGACCTCGCCGTGACCGCCCAGCGGCTGGCCTACGGCAAATTCGCCAACGCGGGCCAGACCTGTGTCGCGCCCGACTACGTCCTCGCGATCGGCGACACCGGCCCGAAGCTGGCGGAACATCTGGCCGCGACCGTCCAAGCGATGTTCGGTGATGACCCGGCCGTCAGCGAATCCTACGGCCGCATCATCTCGACCCGGCACCACGACCGGCTGACCGCCTTGCTGGACAACGGAACCGTGGTCGTCGGCGGCCAAGCCGACCGCGACGAGAAGTACATCGCACCCACCGTGCTCACCGGTGTCTCACCGGATGCCCCGGTGATGCGGGACGAGATCTTCGGCCCGATCCTGCCGATCATCGACGTGCCCGACGTCGACGCGGCGCTGGCGTTCGTCAACGAACGCGACAAGCCGCTGGCGCTGTACGCCTTCACCGAATCGGAGGAAACGAAGCGCAGGATCGAGACGGAGACCTCGTCGGGCGGACTGGTGTTCGGTGCGGCGATCATCCACCTCGCGGCGCCGGAACTGCCGTTCGGCGGCGTGGGGGAGAGCGGGATGGGCCGCTACCACGGGCGCTACTCGATCGAAAACTTCAGCCACGTGAAGGCCGTGCTGGACAAGCCACTCGCGGGTTGAGTCAGCGGCCTTCGCGGCTGCCCTCGTAAGCGCGCTCGCGTAGCCCGGTCAGCCAGCGGGGCCGCAGCTCCCAGCCAGGGGGAGCGTTCAGCATCGGATCGAAGGCCGGGCGCGAGGCGTCTTCGTCCACCTCTTGGAGGGTCAGCGTCGCGCAGGGCTTTCGATGCCCGTTCGCGCGAACGGTTTCGACCAGGTAGGTCACCGGTCCTTCCCGCACCAGCCGCCTCAAGGCGTCCAGGGAGGCTTCGGCGTGCCGTGGCGTTTCCGCACGGGCCGACAGCCAGACCAGTCCGCCTTTCGTGCGGTAGGGCAGTAACGAGCTGTAGCGGCCGGTGGTCCAGGCTCGCGCCGGTCGCGGCAACACGCGGCCGGCCGAAGTGGTCAGGGTGAGGTCCCACGGAGCACCGTCGGCGGCGGTGATCCGGACGGCGAGGCCCAGCGCGTCGGGCACGCGCCCCGGGAGACCGGCCCCTTTCGACATGCGCACGGTGACGGCTACCGGCTCCGACGGCAGCGCGAGGTCGTCACGCCTCAAAGCGTGAAGCTCTCCTTTGAGCAGTAGGCCGTTCGGGTGGAACGCTCGCGCGCCGCGGAGCGCGGAGAGGGCGTGGAAGCCGGCCCGGAAAAGCCTGCCCAACGGCCCTGTTCGCGGTGCGTCGTGCACGGCCACGGGTTTCGCCTCCTTGCCGGGTGAGTGCTTGGCGGTGGCTACCCCGGTAGCACCGGATTACACGGAATTCTCACGAATTCGAAAACGACGATTCCCCGGTGTGACCGGCTTCGGCGCGGGTACTCGACCTTCCGGAAGCTCATTCCACCTGGATCGGAGGAAATCATGACTGCATCGCCGACCACCGTTCGGCGGGCTCCGCGCCAGCTCATCGCCCTCGGCGTGGGCGCGGTCTTCCTGCTCGTCGGCATTCTCGGCTTCATCCCCGGCATCACGACGAACTACGAGCAGCTGAGCGGTGCCGGGCACGAGTCCGGCGCGTTGCTGCTGGGCGTTTTCCAGGTGTCGATCCTGCACAACATCGTCCACCTGGCGTTCGGCGTCGCGGGCATCCTGCTGGCACGGACGGCGAGCGGCGCGAAGGCGTTCCTCGTCGGCGGCGGGGTGATCTACCTCGTGCTGTGGCTGTACGGGCTGCTGATCGACCACGGGTCGACGGCGAATTTCGTGCCGGTCAACAACGCCGACAACTGGCTGCACCTCGGGCTGGCCGTCGGGATGATCGCCCTCGGGCTCATTCCGCTCTCCGGTTCGAAGGCGCCGATAGCCGACTCGCGCTGATCCGTTCCTGATGGATCCGGAGCCGCTCGGCGGTCATGCGTGTCTGAGGGGACGGCGCGTGTGACTGGATGGACGACACGCGTGTCGTCCGCCTGGACACGTGTGTCGTCCGTCTGATCACGCGTGTCGTCCCCTCAGACACGCGACATCGTCACCCGCGCGGAGCCGGAGGTGGCGGCACCGGCTTCGCCAGGACGATGTCCGCCAGCCGGATCGTCGCGAGTCCGCGTTTGGTCTCCACCGTGCATTCCGTGTCGTCACGGGAGCGCAGGTAGCCGAGGGCGTCGGTGAACCCGCCTTCGATCCGGTACCGCACGACGACCCTCGTGCCGACCGGGACGTCCGGGAGGGTCACCGGTTCAGGTGCGCGGTGAGCTCGTCGTCGCTCGGCTCGACCAGATGGGTGCCGTCCGGCCAGACGATGGTCGGGATCCGCCGCTCACCGTTCTGCAGTGCTCGCACCGTCTCCTCCGCGCCGGAGTCCGCTTCGACGTCGATGTAGTCGTACTCGACGCCCTTCGAGTCCAGCAGGGCCCGGCTGCGTTTGACGTCGGGGCACCAGCCGGCGCCGTACACGATCAGGTCGCTCATGGATCACAGCATGCCAGGTCGCGGTCCGGCGGCGTGTTCGGCGAGGGCCGCACGGTCGGCGAGCCCGGTCTTGGCGAGCAGGCTCGCGACATGCTTCTCGACCGTCCGGGGCGAGATGTGCAGGCGGGCGCCGATGTCCTTGTTCCCCATCCGCTCGGCGAGCAGCACCAGCACCTCGTATTCGCGCACGGTGACCCCGGACGCGCGCAGGTCGCCGGGGACCCGGTCGACCCCGGAGCGCCGCTGCCGGACGGGGGCTCCGAGCTTGCGGAGCAGGCTCCGGCAGGCGGCCGCCACCGCCTGGATGTCCCTGCCGTGGAAGTACTCTTCCGCCTCTTTGAGCCAGCCGGCCGGATCGCCCCAGCCGTCGGCGGCGGCCGGTTCGGCGATCAGCCGGAGTCCGAGATGGCGGGCCAGGGGATAGGGCGCCGATGTGTTCAGCGCGGAGAGCACAGCTCGTTCGGCTTCGGCCGCATCGCCGCGCCTGCCGTGCTCGACGGCGTGTGCGAATTCGACGAACTGCCGGTTCCAGCGCATCCCGCTCACCGCGGATCCGTCCTCCGGGCAGGGCACGCCGCCGAGGGCGTCGACGAGCGTCCTGAGCCCGTGCTGGCCGGCGAGGTGGAACCGGCTCGGTCGCTGGTCCTCCAGCTCGACGACCTGGCCGAGTTCGCGCCGGGCGCGGTCGAAGTCCTCTTCGAGCAGCGAACAGAAGACCCGTGCCAGCCCGATGCTGAGCACCATCTCCTGTGCGTTTTCGCCGCCGCTTTCGCGGAAGTCGTCGAGTGCCTGTTCCATCGCGGGACGGTCCGCCCGGTGCCCGGCCGACATCGCCCTGGTCATATGCGCGTATTGCAGCAACGCGGTCAACCGGAGCCTGCCGAGCACTGCGAGGTTCTCCGCGAGCAGCGTATGCGCGGTGCTGAAGTCGCAACGAAGGATCGCGTGCATGGTGCGCACGGAATCGACCGCGCAGTGCAGCGTGATCGACCCGGTCCGCTGGGCGTCCGCGCGGGCGAGCAGCAGGGTCTGCTCGTCCCCGTTCATCAGCACGCGATGTCCGCCGAGCCGGACCAGCGCCTGCGTGCGGAGGTGGTGCAGATGGTTGTCCTCGGCGGTCCGCCGCGCGAGTTGCATGTAGTGCTCGGATTCGGTGAGGTCCCGCGACAGCGCGAGCATCCCGAGCACCTGCAGCGCCTGGCAGACGACGAACGGCTGCGCGGTCGCCTCGGCCACCTTCCACGCCTGACGCGCGAGCCGCTCCGCCGTGCCGGTCCGGCCGGGGACGTCGAGCCAGAGGTTCGCTTCGACGGCGTCGAGCGCCGCCTGCTGAGCGGGTGAGATCGCCGAACCGAGGGGAGCGCGGGCGCGTTCGATCTGGCCGAGGCATTCGTCGTGCCGTCCCGCGATGTAGGCGGCCCAGGCCAGCTGGGTACGCAGTTTCGCGGCCCGTTCGAGCGTGCCGACCTCGCCGAACGCGGCGGTCAGTTCGACGGCGCGGTCGAACTGACCGGTCTGCCCGAGCGCGTGCACCAGCGTCTCCAGCACCTCGGCCCGGTCACCCGCGTCGGCCCCGGCGAGCAGGTCGAGGGCCTTGGTGAGCATGGTGACCGCGGAGTCCGCGGCGCCCGCGTCGAGAGCGCGACGACCGGTCTCCGCGAACAAGCGGCCCGCCGCCCGCTCGTCCAGGGCGGTCAGCCGGAGCGACGCGACGAGCGCGCACAGGTCGCCCGGTAGTCCCGGGTACAGCTTCTCGACCGCGTCGGCGGTTTGCCGGGCGAGTTCCGCCTTCCGTGCCGGTGATTGGCGCGCCAGCAACGCTTCCGCGGTCAGCGGATGGCGGAAGGCGTACCAGCCGGGCGTCATCTCGTCGGTGGTCACCAGGTTCGCGGAGACCGCGGCGCCCAGGTGATTGTGCAGGGTCCGGTCGTTGGTTCCGGTGACCGTCTGCACCACCGTCAGCGGGAAGCGGCGGCCGATGATCGCCGCGACCGAAAGCAGTTCGCCCGCCTGCTCACCGAGTTGCTCCATCCGGACGCCGATACTGGTGACCAGCGCGGCGGGGACGCGGGCGCGGAGTTCGCCGATGACGCGCCAGCCGTCGCGGCCCTCGACCAGCAGGCCGTCGTTCACCATGCCGTGGAGCAGTTCCTCGACGATGAACGGAAGGCCGGCGCTGTTGCGCCACAACAGTTCCGTCGCGGCGGACGGTAGTCGCCCCGGCTCGGTTTCGAGGCAGGCGGCGGCGAGCGCGTGGGTGTCGGCGAGGCCGAGCCTGCCGAGTTCGACGACCGCGCAGCTCATCCGCTGCGCTCCGGAGGTCGCCAGGCGCAGCGCGTCGGAGGGCTCGTTGCGGAGCGTGCCGACGAACAGGGTGTGCGCCGAGGGGAGGTTGTCGACGAGGTATTCGAGGATGAACAGCGTCTCGGCGTCGGCGTCCTGGAGATCGTCGAGGACCAGGAGCGCGCCGCGATCCCGGCTGGTGACGGCCAGCAGCCGGAACACCGCTTCGGCGAGCACCATCAGGGAGCCCGATTCCCGAGGCCGGTCTCCTCGGCTCCAATCGGGGATGAGCTGGGCGAGTACGGGGATGAACGGGTCGAGTTCGGCCGCCTCCGGCGGGCCACCGCCGCGGAAATGCGAGAGCAGCGCCTGGGTGAGCGGCCGGAACGGGACGAGCGGGCCGATCGAGCTGGCCCTGCCCTGCAGCACCGGGATGTCGGCGGCGACCGCTCGCGAGGCGGCTTCGATGGCGAGCCGGGATTTGCCGATGCCGCCTTCGCCCACGAGGAAGATCGCGCCGCCGCGACCCGCGATGGCGCGATCGAGAGCTCCGGAGAGCTCGGCCAGTTCGGCGTCGCGGCCGATCATCCGTGACGAACGGATACCCACCGCCGTGACTATAGCGAGCGGATTCCGCCGTCACGGCCAAAAGTCGATCACGAAGGCGGGCGGCGCGAACCCGCCTTCGTGCGCGTTGCTCAGATCCAGCCGCCGGTGAAGACGCTGACGACGGACGGTGAACCGGTGTCCGTGGACAGGGTGGCGAGCGGGTTGGCACTCAGCCGCGGCTTGCTGCCCGCCAGCGCGTGGTTGCGCGAGCCGACCTCGAGTGCGCGCGGCAGGTTCACGGCGCCGAGGACGTCTTCGGTGGCGGGCAGATCTCTTTCGTACATGCGGTTCTTCTCCTCATACTCGGTTTACCGGTGGAAAAACGGTGGCCGCGGGATGCGGCCGGTCGGGGCGGAGCAGGAGCGCGGAGGGGACCCGGTCACCGAATCCCAGCCGCAGCAGGCCGTAGCCGATCCCCGCCAGGCCGCTCAGCAGCCCTGGCGAGGGGACCGCGCCGGGTGTCCCGCAGCGGGCACCGCGCTGGTCGATGGCGGCGAGCAGATGACCGGTCCGGCGGCGTACCGCGGCGGCGGCGCCAGTGTGCCCGTTCTCCGCCAGCACGCACAACACGTCCAGCACTCCGGACTCGCCGTGGCAGAGGCTGAGATCCTTCAGCGGTGCCCTTTCGGACAGTCGTCTGATCGTCCGGTCCAGGTCACCGGCGTACTCGGGATCGGGAAGGCGCGCGGCCATTCCGAGGGCGTCGCCCGCGAGTCCGTCGCACCACCCGCCGTCGCTTTCCGCCCGATCGTCCGCCTTTCCGGGCGGTTCTTCGCCGGAACGGTCGTGTGCCCGCAGAACCCAGTCGATCCCGGCCGAACCGCGGGCGAAGGCCTTCTCCGCCGGACGTTCGCGTGCGAGCAGCTGTGCGGCGTAGCGGTCCGCCCGCGCCAGCGCCGTCTCCAGTCCTGTTTGGACATACACCGACCGCATCGAGGCGACGCCGCCCGCGAGTCCGGTCGTGAACCCGGATGGCGTTTCGGTGGTGGCCTCGGGCATCAGGTCGACGGCCTGCTCGATGAGGTCGCCGGCGGGAAGCCCGACCAGCGTGCTGAGCCGGGCGATCGTGTACGCGACGCCACCGAGCCCGAGAAGCCCGCCGCAGCCGGCGGTGGCGGCGAGTTCACGGTCGGCGCGGAGCGTGGCGAAAAGGCCGGGGAGCGGGCTGATCGCGTACGTGGCCAGATCGCGGTACCGGGCGATCCCGGTCAGCTCGGCGAGCTGGGCGAGGAACAACGCGACACCGCAGTAGCCCTCGCCGAGCCCCGCGCCCATCGGGAGGACGGTCCAGTACCGGTCGTCGACGAGTTCGATCCCGAGCCAGTTGGAGCGGTGCTCGTCGGAGAAGGCGTTGGCGACGATCTGGTCGGCGATCCCGCACGCGGTGACCAGCAGCCGTTCCGCGTCGGGCGCCTGATTCGGCACCGCCGTTTCCGCGATGTCGCCGCTGCGGTGGTGGCCGTCGGCAGCCGTGCTGATGGCGAGGGTGGCCGAGATCAGCCACTCCTGGTCCCGCTGGTCGAGCGGATCCATGTCGGCGACCTTCGCCAGCACGGTGTCCAGTGACGGCCGCTCGACGACCCCTTCGACGCTGTCGCCACGTGAATCCAGCAGCGACGTCGAACCGGGAGTCGAGGTGAACATCGGTACGTCGCCCGCCCACAGGTCCTCCCGCTCGTGCGGCACGAGCCGGAGCAGCTTCTCCTCGCGCGCCGAGTCCTCTTCGAGCAGGTCGAACGCGTGGTCGCGGTCGGCGGCGTCGTGAAGCAGATCGGGATGGGTGGTCTCGTCCAGCAGGCGGGAGTAGAAGTTCGTCGGCCGGATGAGTACCCGGATGGGATCGTCGGCGCAGCGCCGGAGAAGCTCGGCGAGTTCGTCCCGTCCGGTGGAGATCGCGTCGTAGCCGAGCCGGAACCCGGCCAGCAGCGCCGCGCTGTGCTCCGCGGGGGTGACGTCGCGGCCGTCGAGGCGGGGGAGGTTGTTGCTTCCGGCGAGTTCGCCGGGAACCCGGACCAGCCGCATCCGGTCGGTCCCCGGTTCTGCCCAATCGACCCGGTCGGTGGGCAGCTTGCCACCGTGGCCGGCGAGGCCGGAGATGTCGACGGCACCGTGCTCGCCGGCGAAGAGGTGGGGGAGCAGCAGTGTGCGCTGCACCGACCGGGCCAGCATCGCCGCCGCGGGGTCGCCTTCCGGCGGAACGGGTGGCGACGGCTGGAACAGGGTCTCGATATCGATCAGCACCGGCTGGTCGCCGCAGGCGATGATGTTCTCGTAGTGGACGTCGGTGGCGTCCAGCGCGTGCAGGAGCGCCAGGAGGATGCCCTGCCTGCGGTAGAAGCGGTCGACGTCGCCGAGGTCGGCGCACGGCCGGTGTTCGACGAACCGGAGCCAGCCGTACCCGGCCCGCGGCAGTGCGTCGGCGGTCCGCAGTTCGAATCCGGGCAGCCGTTTGTTGAGCTGTTCGACGACGTCGGTGAAACGCTCGTGCAGGATCAGCGGGCGGGGTTTGTAGATCACCTTGGCGCCGCTGGAGAAGCGGAGCAGTTTGACCGAACGTCCGCGTGCGTGCGAGTCACCGATCCCGCCCGAGACCTCGACGAGCGTGCCGAGTTCGCCGTCGACGACCGAGCAGGGCAGCAAGGCCGCGTCGGCCGAGAACCGGGCGAGCGTTTCCGCGTGGGCTTCGGCGGCGTACAGGCAGGCCTGGGCGAGGAGCCGGGCCAGCACCGGGTATTCGCCGAACAACCGCACGAGTCCCGCCGGAGCGGATTGCCGTCGAACGAAATCCGAGAAGCGCTCTTCGGGCGTTTCGCCCTGGAGGGTTCCGGCCTTGCGGGAGCGGTGGAGTTCGAGGACCAGCGTGCGGACCGAGAGATTCAGCAGATGCCGGTCGAGTTGAGCCGCGAAACCCTGACGAAGCGTTTCGACGTCGGCGCCGGGGAGATCGTCCGGGACCGCGTCACGCGAGGCGGCGTCGACGAGCGACCTGAAGACCCCGGCGAACTGCACACGCCAGTCACCGACTGGGGGGCGCTCCGGCAGAAGCGCGGTGACCGCGTGTTCGGCGAAACCGGCCCAGAGGGGCTTGTCCGTTGTTCGTTCGCGCGGGGTCCGGCCGTGCTCCCACCACCTCGGCGGCAGGGACGTCACCGATGGCTGGGGCGTCACGGCGGTAATGCTTTCAGCTCGGCGAGGTACGCACATGGGGGCGGCGCACCCACATTCAGCGCACGCACGAAGATGTCCGGAGAGTGACTGCCGGGCACGGACGGTGCTTACCCGATGCCGCACCGGAATATGGGGTCTCGGTACCCATGCGCGGGCACCGGTCTCGGCCGCACCATGGTCAGGCGGTACCGCGCGCGGGCCGGTTTCTCTGGGGGTCCGGCCCGCGCCGGCGAGGTGCTTCTCGGGCATGATCGGCTCATGCGCGTCTTGTCGGAAAGCCAGCTCGGTTCCGTTCTCGCGGGCGTTCCCGCTACGCGGCCGCGAGTGGTGGTGAGCGGGAATTTCGCGACGCCGATGCGGGCACTGAAGGTGCTGGACGCGGCACTGGCGGAGTACCGCTTGTTCGCGTTGAACGCGCAGGCCGGGATGCCGGACCGTGAGGGTGTACTGCTGGAGACACCGTTCGTGGGCGCGGGTATGCGCGGACGCGCCGGGCTGCGGTACTTCCCGTCCCGGCTGTCGCTGGTGCCGCAGCTGCTCAAGCACTCGCTGCCGCCGGACGTCGTTCTGCTGCACACCTCGGCCTCGGTGGACGGCGTGGTGTCGCTGGGTACGGAGGTGAACATCCTGCCCGCGGCCATCGAGGCGGTGCGAGCCCGCGGCGGTCTGGTCATCGCGCAGCTCAACCCCGAGATGCCGTTCACCTACGGCGACGGCCTCGTGCCGGTGGACGAGATCGACTACGGCATCGAGGTGGTGGAACCGCTGCTGTCGCCGGTTCCGCGACCGGTGGGGGACACGGCGCGGACCATCGGTGAGCGGGTGGCCGGGCTGGTCGCGGACGGCGCGACCCTGCAACTGGGCATCGGCGGGATCCCCGACGCGACCCTGGCGGCGGTGACCGGACGGCGCGGACTCGCGATCTGGTCGGAGATGTTCAGCGACGGCGTGCTCGCGCTCGACCGCGCCGGGGCCCTCGATCCGGCGGAACCGGTGACGGCGTCGTTCGTGTTCGGCAGTGCCGACCTGTACCGCTGGCTCGACCGCAATCCGAGGATCCGTTTGCTGCGCACGGAAAAGACGAACGATCCCGCGGTGATCGCCCGGCAGCGCGGTCTGGTCTCGGTGAACAGCGCCCTCGAGGTCGACCTGTTCGCGCAGGCCAACGCGAGCCGGGTGAGAGGGACGATCTACTCGGGTTTCGGCGGGCAGACCGACTTCGTGGTCGGGGCGTTGCACTCACCCGGTGGCCGGGCGATCATCGCGCTGCCGTCCTGGCATCCGAAGGCCGACGTTTCGACGGTCGTGCCCCGGCTGGCCGGTCCGGTGACCTCGTTCCAGCACAGTTTCGTGGTCAGCGAGCATGGTGTCGCGACGATCTGGGGCAACGACGCGAACGAGCAGGCGCGGCAGATCGTCGACCAGGTCGCGCATCCCTCGGCCCGTGAAGAACTCGTGACGCGGGGCAGGGAACTGGGGTTCGCGCTTTCGTAGCATCGGCGGAAATACCGGAACCCGGTAAAGGGACACGGTTGTGTCCCTTTACCGGGTCGCAAACACGAGGGGCCGACCCGCGCCAACAGATTGGCCCCCGTCAATCCCTTTGCTTAGAGCGTCAGACCAGCCATCCGAGCACGTGGGCCAGGTGCGCGAGCAGACCCGAGATCAGGTCGTGACCGTGGTGCACGTGCTGGGTGAACATCTGCATTGAGGGGCTCCTTGTTCGGATTTCGTGTTCGGTTGTTGCTCTCGCGAGGAGCGATCGAAGATTTTCACCGCATTGGCGTCCTGTCAAAAAACGATTTCCCGGGCCGCCGGCGGGACATGAATCTTCCTACGATAAACACGTAAGTCTTTCGTGTTTTGCGTCAGGGGTGGGTTTCGCGAGCGCTGACACCGTGTGTAGCAGCGTCGTGGCGAGTCGATGTGGACGCCGAGCCTCCGCTACGGCAAGTGGGCGGGGGTGTGACACGAACCGGTGATCCACTTGCCACGAATGGTGAGTCGGCGAGAATCACCGATACGGGTGACGGGGACCAAGGGATGGCCCCAGGAAGTGCCTGCCTCAGCCGCCGATCCGCGATGAGGGATGGATGGGCGCGCCCGATTCGTAGAGCTCCAATGGGAGGGTCTTGACGGTCCGTGCCGTGGGGTCGAGGTAGCGGCAGGAGATACCGGGCACGTGGATCCACTCGCCGGCGATCGACGACCCGGACGGCCGTCGCCGCGTGGAGTCGAATCCGAAGCGCACCTGCTCGGGCATGTCGCAGGCCGCGTACTCGGTGCTGTTCTGGTACCTCAGCACCGACTCGACCTGGTCGCGGATGATCGGCCCGGCGGCGAGGTCCGCCTGGTAGGAGACGGTGCCATGTTCGCCGCGGCCGTTGCTCAGTCCGTTGCCCCGAAATTTGATGTCGCGCAGGACGTAGCCGTAACTCTCGCCGAGATAGGTGACCGTGCAGGTCACCGTGGTGGTGCGGCCCGGGTCGAACGCGGGGCAGGACGAGCGCGCTCCAGGGTCGACGCGATGGGCGAAGTCGGTCGCTTTTCGCAGTGCTTCCCAGGCGATCCGCTCCCGCAGCGGTGCGGTGTCGGCGGGTTTGGGTGGCAGCCCGCTCAAGTCCGGTTTGGGGTAGTCCGCCGGGATCTTGCCTTGGCGCAGCGACGAAAGATCAACCGTCGGCGTCGTGCTCGCGGGTGCCGTGCTCACCGGAGACGACGGTGGAGTGCTGGGCGGTGGAGCCGTGGGAGTGCCGCATGCCGCGGTGAGCAGGAGCAGTGCCACCCCTGCCGGGCGACCGAGGACGGTGCCTTTCACGCCGGTCATCTCCGATCTCGCCGATTCGATGACCAGGTCCCCGGTCGCTCCGGGAATGAAAATAACAGGGGCAACACTCGTGGAATGAGCGCAAAAATGCCGTTTCGAGGTGAGGTTCTTCGAGCTCGTTAGCAGAAGACCTCGGCGAGCAGCTTGGCGAACGCCGGGTTCTGGTTACCCGCGGTCGGCGCGCTCGTGACCGAAAGCTCCAGCCGCTTATGGGTGTCCGGCGTGGTCAACAGCTGCGAGGAGTAGCCCGGGATACCGCCGCCGTGGCCCCACACTTCGGTGCCACACGGCAGGGTCTGCACCTGAAGGCCGAGGCCGTATTCGGGGCTGACCGCGGTGGTCTTGGCGATCTCCTTCTGTTGCGCGAGCTTGAGCAGCCTGCCGCCGGCCAGTGCCACGCCGAACGTGTCCAGGTCGCGGGTGGTGGAGATGATCTCGCCCGCGGCCCACGCGACCGACGGGTTGAGGCGGGTGATGTCGTTCGGCTTGCCCGCCACGGACACGTAGCCGTGGGCGTGCGGGCCGCTGATGTCGACCTCGTCGCCGGGAACCTCGGTGCCGTGAAGGCGCAACGGCTTCAGAATCCGCTGCTCGACCGCCTTTTCGTACGGCCTGCCGGTTATTCCTTCCACCAGCAGACCCGCGACCACGTAGTTGGTGTTGGAGTAACTCCACCGGGTGCCGGGATCGAAGCCAAGCGGCCTGCTGGTCGCGATCTTGAGCAGTTCCTGCGGTGTCCAGTGCTTGTAACGGATCTGCTCGAACTCGTCCGGGTCGAGCGGCAACGCGTCGGTGTAGTTGTAGAGGCCGCTGGTGTGCTGCAGGACCTGGCGTACCGTGATGCGGCCGTCGATCAGGCCGGGAAGGTAGCGGACGACCGGCGCATCCAGATCGAGCTCGCCTTCGCCGACGAGTTGCAGCAGCACCGTCGATACGAACGTCTTGGTGATGCTGCCGACGCGGAACCGGCCGTTCTCCGGGACCGGTCGGTTCGATCCCAGTTCCGCCTTGCCTGAGCGTGCGGTGAAGCGCTGGTGGCCATCGGTCACCCTGGCCTGCGCGCCGAGCGCTCCTCCGCTCGTGGTGAACTGGTCCAGTGCTTCCTGCACGACCTTGCGGTCAGCGCTCGTGTCGGCGAGCGCGGTGCCGGTCGTGGCGACCAGTCCGGCCGCGGTGAGTACGGCAACGAGCCGAATCCTCAGCGAAGACCGCGAGTGTTTTCTTTGCATGACGAGAAAATCCCCCTTTAAGCCCAATGGCTCTCCCCAAGCGGCGGTGAGCCGCCGGCCCGGCCGACGCTAGCGTCCCACGTTCGCCACCCGCAGTACCCGAAAATCACAACCACTCGAACAGAGCAGATCACCCGGTATCGGCTGATCCATTCGGCGCTCGCTCCTCCACCGTCCGCGGGGCCTGGCAGGCATGAGGAGTGGGGCCGACTGCCGCGCCACGTTTCCTCACAATGAAAACCGTGGAACGCCCCTTGTCGTTGCTGGTTTGCTCGACGCGACCGGCGAGGACCGCGGCGATGCCAGTAGAGGTCTCCGCTCGGTCGCGAACCAGGGGAGGTTTCATGAAGCGATCTTTGGCCACGTCACTGGCGGTCACGGGAGTCTTGGTGACATCACTGATCCCGGTGACCGCGTCCGATGCCGCGCTGCCGGCCAGACCGGACTATCCCGCCGCACGGTGGGTAGCCGCCGATCCGCATAACTGGGGTGGCCGAAACGGCGACGCCATCACCGCGATCGCACTGCACACCTTCGATCCCGTACCGCCCGCGGTACCGGACTACGACAGCACGATCCGGTTCTTCGCCAACCCGAACGCGGCCCAGACGAGCGCGCACTACGTGATCCGGTCCAGAGACGGTGATATCACGCAGATGGTGCAGAATCAGGATCGAGCCAATCATTTGCGCGGTCATAACGGCAACACGATCGGCATCGAGCACGAGGCGACCAGCCGCGAGGAGAAGTGGTACACCGACATCATGATGCGTTCGTCGGCCGCTTTGGTGCGCGATCTTTGTGAACGTTATCTGATTCCGAGAACAGGCAGTTCCGACCCGGACGAGCAGAGCGGCGGGATCAGAGGGCACAACCAGTTCTCCGGCCACGAGGGCAACTCCGATCCCGGCAAGTTCTGGTACGAACGGCACGAGGCTTATCTGCAGAAGGTCCGCGGGGGCAAGCGGGACGCGGCCGTGCCGTTCGGCGGGCAGTACCAGATCTTCCAGCGTCAGCGGGACCACAGTGTCCATCAACGGGTATGGGACGGTTCGGCGTGGCGTGGCTGGGCCGACCTCGGTGGGTCGTTCGCGGGCGAGCCGGCCGCTGTCGCGTTCGGGCGGCAGATGCACGTCTTCGGTATCGACAGGGAGACCCGTCAGCTGCGTACCCGATACTGGGATCCGTCCGGGGGCTGGTCGAACTGGGCGGAGCCTGGTGGAACACCGGCCCGGCTGCGGGGCAACCCGTCCGCGGTCGTGATCGGCCAGAACCTCCACGTCTTCGCCCGTGGCGAGAACAACCAGGTCTACGAGGCACGGTGGTCCGGTGGCGCGTGGCGGTGGACGAACCTCGGGGGCACGGTCGTCGGCGATCCGGCCGCACTCGATTTCGGCGGGCAGGCCCAGGTGTACGCGCTCGGCTCCGACCAGCGGCTGTACAGCAACGTACTCGGTGGCTCGGGATGGGGTGGCTGGTCGAAGAGCGGAGAGCCCGGTGCGCGGTTGACCGGTACGCCTTCGGTGATTCGTTTCGGAGATCAGGCGCAGGCGTTCGTGCAGGGCCTCAACGGCAATGTGTATCAGGCCGTGTGGAACCGGGAAGGTGGTTGGAGGTGGCACAACCTGGGCGGCGCGATCTTCGGTGACCCGTCCGCCACGGTCGTCGGATCCACGGTCCGGGTGGCGGCACTGGGCACCGACAGCCAGCTCTGGACCGCTTCCTGGTCGGCGAACGGCTGGACCGGCTGGCAAAAGGCGGCAGGCGGGCCGTCGGGCGGGCTCACCGGGACGCCGACCGCGATGGCCTTCGGGAATCAGCTCCAGGTCACCGTGCAGGGCCTGAACGGGCGGGCTCACCAAGCCGCCTGGCAGCCCGGAAGTAACTGGTGGTGGGCCGATCTGGGCGGTACGGCGGCGAACTAGCGGGCGAGGGGTGCAGGCCTGTTTGATCCGATTGGCGGGTTTTCCGTACTGCACATCGACAACATCATGGAAACGGTGCGACAAGGCGCTGCGGGCAAGCAACCGCAGGGGGGAGCCAGGGTGCTGCGGATTCACTTCACCGACGCGGATATCTCTCGGATCACCATCGCGGAGGACGTCGACGCCTCATGGGAGACGCTGTTCAGTCTCCATCTTTTACAAGAACCGGACGAAATCCTCACTTTCGATCATTGGCGGCGCCGGATCAGGGCGGAACTTCCCGCCTGGATTCCGCTTCTGCTGGAGTTGGCGCCGCCCCGCGGCTATTCCGCGGACTTTCTCACTCCGGGGCGTGGAGAAGCCGACTCGGATACGGTGATCGATCGGATAATGTCCACTCCACGCCGTCGGTTGCGGGACGACGTGGCCTGTCTCGCGGATCGACGGCCACCGACGCCGTGGACGCGCAAGCTGGCGGACGGCGATGTCACCGCCGTGCGGCAACTCGGTACCGCTCTGGACCGGTACTACCAGCATGCGGTCGCGCCATATCGGGGGCGGTTGCGCGCGCATGTCGAAGCCGACCGATCGCGGCGCGGCAAGGCGTTGCTGACCGGTGGGGTCGATCGGCTGCTCTCCACCCTTCATCCGCGGGTCGACTGGCGGCCACCGGTGTTGCAGGTGCACGACTACGTCGACCAGGACCTCCATCTGCACGGCAGAGGCCTGGTGCTCCTTCCGTCGCATTTCTGCCGCCACCATCCGGTCACCCTGAAAGACGCCGATCTGCCCCCGGTGCTCGCCTATCCGGTGAGCTCCGGGTTCGCCTGGCTCACGCCGGACAGGTCGGCCGCGCAGGATCCGGTGACCACCCTGTTGGGCCGCACCCGCGCCGCCACACTCCGCGCCAGCACCACAGCGGTCACCACGACGGACCTGGCCCGCCGGATCGGGCTGTCCCCTCCCAGCGCGAGCAAGCACGCCAGGGTGCTGCGGGAGGCCGGCCTGATCACCACCCAGCGCGATGGCGGCGCCGTCGTCCATCAGGTGTCCGGCCTTGGCGTGGCGGTTCTCAACGGCGAGTTGCCTGCCTGATATCGCGTTCCCCACGGACCGATACGCGAGGCTTCATGGGGCGAGTGGGGATTCACACGCCGTCCGCGGAATGGCGGCAACGGGTCGGGGGGCTCCGCCAATGGTAGGAATGCCTGGTGACCGAACCGAATTTGATCGAAGCAGCAGCCGAAGAGGCAGTCACCCTCACCAGTGAACTGATCCGCATCGACACCACCAACACCGGTGACCCCGACACGCTGGTCGGTGAACGCGCCGCGGCGGAGTACGTCGCCGAGAAGCTCACCGACGCGGGCTACGAGATCACCTATGTCGAGTCCGGTGGCAAGAACCGCCACAACGTGATCGTCCGGCTGCCGGGCGCCGACCCCTCGCGCGGCGCGCTCCTGATCCACGGTCATCTCGACGCCGTCCCCGCCGACGCCTCGGAGTGGTCGGTGCACCCGTTCTCCGGCGCGATCCAGGACGACTACGTCTGGGGCCGCGGCGCGGTGGACATGAAAAACGTGGTTGCGATGGCGCTCGCTTTGGCCCGTCACTACAAGATCAACGGCATCGTTCCGCCGCGTGACCTCGTCTTCGCCTTCCTGGCCGATGAAGAGGCGGGCGGCAAGTACGGCGCACAGTGGCTGGTCGAGAACCGGCCGGAGCTGTTCGAAGGTGTCACCGAGGCGATCAGCGAGGTCGGCGGCTTCTCGATCACGCTGAAGGACAACGTCCGCGCGTATCTCATCGAGACGGCGGAAAAGGGCATCCGCTGGATGAAGCTGCGGGTGCGCGGCACGGCAGGCCACGGCTCGATGATCCACCGCGACAACGCCGTCACCAAGCTGTCCGAGGCCGTCGCCCGGCTCGGCAACCACCGCTTCCCGCTGGTCATGACCGACTCCGTCCGCGAGTTCCTGGACGGCGTCACCGAGATCACCGGCTGGGACTTCCCCGAGGACGACATCGAGGGGTCCGTCGCGAAACTGGGCAACATCTCCCGGATGATCGGCGCGACCCTGCGCGACACGGCGAATCCGACCATGCTCACCGCGGGGTACAAGTCGAACGTCATCCCCTCGGTCGCGGAGGCGTCGGTCGACTGCCGGATCCTCCCCGGCCGTCTCGAGGCGTTCAACGCCGAACTGGAGGAGATCCTCGGCCCGGACATCGAGAAGGAGTGGATGGAGCTGCCGCCGGTCGAGACGACCTTCGACGGCGCCCTGGTCGATGCCATGACCAGCGCGGTGCTCGCCGAGGACCCGGGCGCCCGCACGCTGCCGTACATGCTCTCCGGCGGCACCGACGCGAAGTCCTTCCAGTCGCTCGGCATCCGCAACTTCGGGTTCGCACCGCTGCAGCTGCCCGCGGACCTCGATTTCTCGGCGCTGTTCCACGGAGTCGACGAGCGTGTCCCGGTCGAGGCGCTGAAGTTCGGCGTGCGCGTGCTCGACCGCTTCCTCCGCTCGGCCTGATGCCTGGTCTGCTGGCCGCCGACGGGACACCCCTGCACTTCGAGCGCTGGGGTGATCCGTCGGCGCCGGTGACCGTCGTCCTCCTCCACGGATACGCCCTCGACAGGCGGAGCTGGCGCGCCATCGCGCCGGTGCTGGCGGAAGCGGCGGAGCAACCGGTCGCGGTGCTCGCCTACGACCAGCGCGGCCACGGCGAATCCGGTGAGGTCCGGGCCGCGTCGGCGACCATGGGACAGCTCGCCGACGATCTGGCCGAGGTGCTGGAGAAGGTGATTCCCGGCGGCAAGGTCGTCCTGGTCGGCCACGACATGGGCGGGCTCGCGATCCTGTCGCTCGCTCAGCGCCACCCGGACGCTTTCGCGGCGAGGGTGGCGGGAATCGGGTTCCTCGCCATGTCGGCGGGCGGTGTCACCCCGGACGCGATCTGGCCGAACGCGCTCGGCAAGCTCGGCCGTGACCTGGAGATGGTCTTCGGGGCCAAACTGATCGGCCTCGTGCGGGAGCACACGAGCAAGGCGGTGACCGCCGGGCTGCGGTGGTGGCTCTTCGGGGACGACCCGGTGCCCGCCGACGTCGAACTGACGGTGCGGATGATCCGCGGCAACTGGCCGCAGACGGTGTCGGCGTTCCGTCCGGCCTTGGACGCCTACACGCGGGAATCCGCGTTGTCGCAGGTGGGCGCGGTGCCGGTGATCGCGATCGTGGGGGAGCGCGACAAGCTCGTGCCCACGGCGGACGTCGAGGAGCTGGCGGGCGCGGTGGAGAACGGGACGTCCGTGGTGCTGCCCGGGGTCGGGCACGTCGTCCCGCTCGAGGCGGCCCCGCAGGTGGTGCCTCGCCTGCTGGCCCTGGCGAACCGGGCTCACCGACAAGACTGACATCCTTGACAAAAACTCTTTTCGGTGACACCTTCGTGTCATGTTCTCCGTTGCGGTGATCGAGGACGCGGAAGCGGCCGAAGTGTCGCTGGATCCGGTCCGGGCCAGGCTGCTCGCCGAACTCGCCGAACCGGCGTCGGCCACGATGCTGGCCGCGCGGGTGGACCTGCCGAGACAGAAGGTGAACTACCACCTTCGCGCGCTGGAGAAGCACGGGCTGGTCGAGCTCGTCGAGGAGCGGCGGAAGGGCAACGTCACCGAGCGCATGATGCGCGCGACGGCGTCCTCGTACGTCATCTCGCCGACGGCGCTCTCGGCGGTAGAGCCTGATCCGGCGCAGTCACCGGACCGCCTGTCCGCGCGCTGGCTGCTCGCGGTGGCGGGCAGGCTGGTACGCGACGTCGGCCTGCTGATCACCGGTGCGACCAAGGCGCGCAAGCGGGTCGCGACCTTCGCGATCGACGGCGAGGTGCGGTTCTCGTCCGCCGCGGACAGGTCCGCGTTCGCCGAAGAGCTCACCATCGCGATCACGAATCTGGTGAGCAAATACCACGACGAAGGCGCCGAACAGGGTCGCGATCACCGGATCGTCGTCGCCGTCCATCCGAGCGTCAAAACCGAGCCCGAGGAGCGCTGAGTGGGTCACGAGTTCGAGATCACCGACCGCCTCGAGGTCGACGCGACGCCCGAACAGGTCTGGGACGCCATCGCGACCGGACCGGGGATCACGTCGTGGTTCATGGGACGTAACGAAGTCGAAGGCGGTGTCGGCGGAACCGTGAAGACCGCGTTCGGCGCCTACGAACCCACGTCGGCGATCACCTCGTGGGACCCGCTGGAGCGGCTCGTCTACGGCACGGAACCCGCGCCGGACGGACGGTTCGTCGCCTACGAGTTCCTCATCGAGGGCCGCTCCGGCGGCAGCACCGTGCTACGGACCGTGACCAGCGGCTTCCTGCCCGGCGACGACTGGGAAGACGAGTTCGAGGCGATGACCGCCGGTGGTGAGCTGTTCCTCCGCACCCTCGTCGAGTACCTCAACCGGTTCGCCGGCCGGAAGGCCGTGCCGGTGACGGTGTTCGGGCCGATGATCGGGGACTGGGACAGCGCGTGGCTGACGCTGGGCCGGGAGCTGGGCCTGGCGGGGCGGCCGGAGACGGGGGACCGGGTCCGGCTTTCCACCGACTCCGTGTCCACCGTGGACGGCGAGGTCTATCTCGCGAACGCGCAGACGGTCGGGATCCGCACCGCGGACGCGTTCCTGCGCTTCGTGCGCGGGTTCGCCGGGCCGATGGTCGCGATGCACCACCTGTTCGGCGACGTCGATCCCGCGGAACAGGACGGGCTCTGGGCGGACTGGCTCGGCCGGGTGTTCAAGAGCTGAAGGGGCCTTACGCGCGGCTTTCGTCCTCAGTTCGTGTCCGTGAAGACATCCTTGAGGGACTTGTCTTTGTTCACCCACCAACGTGTTCGGCGGACGAGTGCCCCCAATGTGGCATTGGGGACGCTGAGCGTCTCCGATGCCACATTGGGGGCGCCGACTGGGGGCCTGCGTTGTCTCGGCGCCGGATGGAGCAGCGACTCTGGGCAGGCTGGTAGTAGGTAAGTAAATGAAGGCCTCCTTGAGGGACTCTGGGTCCCTCAAGGAGGCCTTCACAGCCTTGCTGGTCGCCACATGCGACCCACCTGCACCGGCAGTCACGCACGGCACGTGTGACTGCTGTGGTGGCTGGTGTACCTGGGGTGAGTGTGGCTCATCGTGTCCGTGAAGGCCTCCTTCGCTACCTTCAAGGTAGGCAAGGAGGCCTTCACGGACCTGCATGCAATCAGCCGCAGGAAATCCAGTAGGTACTTAGAAGCCGTCGGCCCTAACGACCCCCGGCGAGAACCGTACGTGGCACCGACCAGCGCTTACACGACTTTGCCGGGCCCCTGGTGCCAGACGCAAGGAAGGGGCCGTCATGTGCTGCAGGCGAGCACGGACGCTGGCACGGAGCCGGTCGGAACGGCTCAGGTGATGAGGCCGGGCAGGGGTGTGGCGGTGCGCTTGCGGCGCAACCACACCCTCCGGGTCCCATCCGAGTAGAGCCGGACGGTCGAAAGCTCCCAGCCGGCGAACTCGGCGTGGATCGACAGCTGCGTCGCCGCCGCCCGCCGGGAAACACCGGGAGGCAGCTGCAGCCGCCGGTACTCCCAATCCCCTTCGACCACCGCCTCGTCCACCACTGTCATGGCGTGATCACCTGGATCCCTTCTCCGATGGCCGAGCCGACGACCACACGGCCGCCCTGCTCGTCGACGGTGACCGAATCTGGCTGCCGCACGGTGGGGAACCGGTACTTCTCAATCGGCTCTCCACCGCGGACGTCGAAACCGACGACCTCGTTGCGTTCGGTGAGCGTGACCCAGGCGAGGCCGCGGGTGCGGTCGTAGGCGATGCCGTACGCCCCGCCGGGAACGGGATAGCGCTGGCGCAGCAGCAGCGGTGTGGTGGAGAACGCCAGCAGGGCGCCCGCGCGCGCGTCCGTGACGAAGACGCGGCCGAGATCGTCGGTGACCGCGTTGGCCGCGCCGTCGCCGGCGCGCAGGCCCTCGCCGATCTTGCCCTCGGTGAGGTCGACGGCGAACAGGGCGGTGCGGAGCTTGTCGAGCACGACCACGCCGTCACCGGTGCTCAGCACGTCGTCGGCGCTGTAGATCTGCCCGGTGATGGTCCTCGGTCCCGCGTTCTTCGACAGCACCTCGACGGCCTTGCGGTCCCGGACGGAGACCAGCGTCGCCTCGCCGTCGGCGAGACCGGCCGACGGCTGCCCTGCGACCGGGACCGTCTCCAGCGCGCCACCGGGCAGGGAGACCTTCGCCAGCAGGCTCTTGCCGGGAACGCTGGCGAGCACCTGGGAACCCGAGACCGTGAGCCGCTCGGCCGGTCCTGGCAAGGCCACCGTCTTCTTCGGGGCGTCCAGGACGGCGAGATCGTAGATGCGCAGCGACGGCGGCTCCGAAACGGCGACGACCAGCGATTTGCTCGCCTCGTCGGTCACCAGCGCCGTCACCCCCGGCACCGCGAACACCGAACCGGCAGGCTTGACGGTCACGGCGGGGGAGACCGCCGCGGTCGCCGCGACGGGGTTCTGCACGATCTGCAAGGAGTCGTTAGGCGTGTCGTCCGTACTACAGGACGAGAGCACCAGGACACCGGCGAGCGGGATCGCGATCCGGGAAACGGCGGACAGCCGACCCACCTTGGTGCCTCCACCTGCTACTCGTCGAACGGACTTGTCCAGCATCCTCCTGGAACTCCACCACGTCACGTCAGCGTCACCCAACAGTCACCTAATCCAGTATTCGAGACGGCTCAGAGGCCGCGTTCCGGGTACCCGACCTCGATCGCGCTGACGTCGTCGAGCGCCGAGCGGATGGCGGGCGGGAGCGTGATCTCCTCCGCCGTGAGCGAACCGGTCAGCTGACCGGTGTCACGGGCTCCGACCACGGGCGCGACCACTCCGGGCCGGTCGCGGACCCAGGCCAGCGCGACGGCCAGCGGCGACGTGCCGAGGCCGTCCGCGGCCGTCGCGACCGCCTGCACGATCCGGGCCGCGCGATCGGTCCGGTGATGTTCGACATAGCCCGCGAAAACACTCGAAGCGCCGCGCGAATCGGCGGGGGTACCGGTGCGGTACTTGCCGGTCAGCACACCCCGGCCGAGCGGCGCCCACGGCAGGAGTCCGATGCCGTGGTGTTCCGCCGCCGGGACGACTTCGCGATCGACCCCGCGCTCCAGCAGCGAGTACTCGACCTGCGTCGAGACCAGCGGGGCGACGGCGGAACTGCGGGCCGCGGCAGTCGCCAGCTGCCAGCCCGAGTAGTTGGAGACGCCGACGTAGCGGGCCTTTCCGCTGGTCACGGCGTATTCGAGGGCGGCGAGGGTCTCGTCGACCGGCACGGTGGTGTCCCAGGCGTGCAGCTGCCACAGATCGATGTGGTCGGTGCCGAGCCGCCGCAGCGAGCCTTCGAGCGCGCTCAGCAGGGCACCGCGCGAGGCTCCGCCCCCGAACGGGCCGTCGGTGCGGCGGGCGACGGCCTTGGTGGCGAGCACGATGTCGTCACGGGGGACCAGGTCGCCGAGCAACGCGCCGAGGACGCGTTCGCTCTCTCCCTCGCCGTAGATGTCGGCGGTGTCGACCAGGGTGCCCCCGGCGTCGACGAACGCGACCAGCTGGCTGGCCGCCTCCTCCGAGTCGGTGTCGCCACCCCACGTCATGGTCCCGAGGGCCATCCGCGAGACCCGAAGTCCCGACCGGCCGAGCTGTCGCTTTTCCACGACGGGCGAGCCTAGCCGGAAGGCAAGTGCGGGTCGCGGAGCAGGTGAGCGTGTCGTGATCGAGTACCACCGTGCGGGTCATCGGCTGTCAACACCCTGAACGGAGGAGTGACACTCCGATGGATACATTCACGCCGTGCGACTCGGACTGAACTTGGGCTATTGGGGCGCGGGGAACGACGCGGCCAACCTGGCATTGGCGAAGAAGGCGGACGAACTGGACTACGCGGTCGTCTGGGCCGCGGAGGCCTACGGTTCGGACGCGCCGACGGTGCTCTCATGGGTGGCGGCGCAGACCTCACGGATCGACGTGGGCAGCGCGGTGTTGCAGATCCCCGCGCGGACACCGGCGATGACCGCGATGACCGCCGCGACCCTGGACACGCTTTCCGGCGGCCGGTTCCGCCTCGGCCTCGGTGTTTCCGGCCCGCAGGTGTCCGAGGGCTGGCATGGCGTGAAGTTCGCGTCGCCGCTCGGCCGCACTCGTGAATACGTCGAGATCGTTCGCAAGGCGCTGAGCCGCGACCGGGTCCGGTACGACGGCGACCACTTCCAGCTGCCGCTGCCCGGCGGGCCCGGCAAGGCGCTGACCCTGACCGTGCACCCCGTGCGCGACGAGATCCCCGTGTACCTGGCCGCCATCGGCCCGAAGAACCTCGAACTGACCGGTGAGATCGCGAACGGCTGGCTGCCGGTGTTCTACTCGCCGGAGCACGCCGGTGAGCAGCTGAAGCTGATCCAGGCCGGGGCGGACCGGGCCGAGCGCTCCCTCGACGGCTTCGACGTCGTCCCCACCGTCCCACTCGTGGTCGGTGACGACTGGAAGGCGTGCGCCGACGCGGTCCGCGGGTACGCGGCGCTGTACATCGGCGGGATGGGCAGCCGGGAGAAGAACTTCTACAACCAGCTCGCCTGCCGGATGGGCTTCGAGCGCGAAGCGGCCGACGTACAGCAGAAGTACCTGGGTAAGGACTACGAGGGAGCCATGGCGGCCGTCCCGTTGGAGTTCATCGACGCGACGTCACTGCTGGGACCCAAGGAGCGCATCGCCGAGCGGATGCAGGCCTTCGCGGGGTCCGGCGTCACGACGCTGACCGTCGCACCCGCCATGCCGGATTCCGAGGGCTCCGCACACGCCCTCGAAGTCGCCGCCGAAGCGATCGAATCGGCCGGTGTCGCCTGATGGGATGGTTCGAAGCACTGGTCCTCGGGCTCGTCCAGGGCCTCACGGAGTTCCTGCCGATCTCGTCCAGCGCGCACCTGCGGATCACCGCGGCGCTCGCCGGCTGGGACGACCCCGGCGCCGCGTTCACCGCGGTGACCCAGATCGGCACCGAACTCGCGGTCATCCTGTACTTCTCGGCGAAGATCGGACGGATCCTCCGCGCCTGGTTCTTCTCGATCTACAAGAAGGACTGGCGGCAAGACCCCGACGCCCGGCTGGGCTGGCTGATCATCGTCGGCTCGATGCCGATCGTGGTGCTCGGCCTGCTGTTGCAGGACGCCATCGACGAAACCTTCCGTGACCTGCGGATCACCGCGACCACGCTGATCGTGTTCGGCCTGATCCTCCTGGTGGCCGACCGCATCGGGAAGCAGCAGCGCACCCTCGACCACCTGACCGTGCCGCACGGCCTCGGCTTCGGGTTCGCGCAGGCGCTGGCGCTGATCCCGGGTGTCTCGCGCTCCGGTGGCACCACCAGCGCCGGGCTGCTGCTCGGCTACACCCGCGCCGAGGCGGCGGAATACTCCTTCTTGCTGGCGCTGCCCGCGGTGTTCGGCTCGGGCCTGTACAAGCTGACCG
Source organism: Amycolatopsis sp. NPDC049868 (assembly GCF_044461365.1). Lineage (NCBI taxonomy): Bacteria > Bacillati > Actinomycetota > Actinomycetes > Pseudonocardiales > Pseudonocardiaceae > Amycolatopsis > Amycolatopsis sp. NPDC049868. The sequence continues at coordinate 350,721 of NZ_JBITKV010000006.1, forward strand.
ACATCGGCAAGGACGGCGCTCCCGCGCAGTGGGGGCCGACGATCCTGGCGACGCTGGTCGCGTTCGGCGTCGGGTACGCGGTCATCGCGTGGCTGATGTCCTACATCAAGACCAAGAGCTTCGTGCCGTTCGTGATCTACCGGCTCGTCCTCGGCGCGCTGCTCTTCGTCCTGATCTTCGCCGGTGTCCTGGACCCGCAGGCGGGACCGCACCTGTAATCCCGCGCATCCAGAGGACGAAACGCGGGAGCGGGCAAAGCACGGCACGTAGGGTGGGCCACGTGAGTACTGTGATCCTCCTGCGCCACGGCAAGTCCACGGCGAACGGTTCGGGTGTCCTGGCCGGGCGCACGCCCAAGATCGGCCTGGATGACACCGGCCGGGCGCAGGCGGCCGCGCTCGTCGACCGGCTGGCGCCGGTCCCGCTCGCCGAGCTGGTGGTCTCGCCGATGCTCCGTTGCCGCCAGACGGTCGCGAAACTGGCCGAGGCACGCGGTCTGGACAAGGTCAAAGAGCCCGGTTTGTCCGAAGTGGACTACGGCGAATGGACCGGGCGCGCGCTCAAGGATCTGTTCTCCGAACCCCTCTGGCGGGTCGTGCAGGCGCATCCGTCGGCCGCGGTCTTCCCCGGCGGGGAAGGGCTCGCCGAGATGCAGGCCCGGTCGGTCGCGGCGGTCCGGGCGCACGACGCGCGGATCACCGCGAAGTACGGCGAGAACGCGGTTTGGCTCCTCTGCAGCCACGGCGACGTGATCAAGGCGATCCTCGCCGATGCGCTCGGCCAGCACCTGGACGCGTTCCAGCGGATCGTGGTCGACCCGGCGTCGATCTCGGTCGTCCGCTACACCGAGACTCGTCCGTTCGTGTTGCGCGTCAACGACAACGGCGGCGATCTCGCCGGTATCACCCCGCCGCCGCCCAAGGCCAAAACCAAGCGTGGCAAGGGAAAACAGAGCTCCGACGCGGTGGTGGGCGGTACCACCGGAGCGTGACCATCCCTTGTCCGCGGTGTCACGCCACGGACGGCATCCACCGGCCCCTCACTGCCCGTAAGGTGGCCTGAACAGCAGATTCGACGACCCGGGAGCAACACCGATGATTTCGCAGGACAACCCGTTCGCCGCGCCGAGTGAGCTGCCCTACGCCCTTCCGCCGTTCGACCGGATCGCCGACGAACACTTCCTTCCCGCCTTCGAGGCGGGCCTCGCCGAGCACGCCGCCGAAATCGAGAAGATCGCCGGCTCGGCCGAGCCGCCGACCTTCGAGAACACCATCGTCGCGCTCGAGAAGTCCGGCAGGTTGCTGTCCCGCGTCTCCAGCGTGTTCTTCAACCTCGCCGGATCGAACGCGAACGACGAGATCCAGCGCGTGCAGGCCGAGATGGCGCCGCGGCTGGCCGCGCACGCCGACGCCATCAACCTGAACCCGGCGTTGTTCGCCAGGATCAACTCCTTGTTCGAGCGCAAGGACGAACTCGGTCTCGACGGCGAGTCGCTGCGCCTCCTGGAGCGTCACCACACCGACGTGCGCCGGGCCGGCGCCGGGTTGGCCGAGGCCGACCAGAAGCGCCTGCGCGAGCTGAACGAGCAGCTGTCGACGCTGTCGACCCGCTTCCAGCAGAACCTGCTCAAGGACACCAACGAGCTCGCCGTCGTGGTCGACGACGTCGCGGAACTCGCGGGACTGGGCGAAGACGAGATCGCCACGGCAGCCGAAACCGCCGGCGAAGAAGGCAAATACGTTCTGAAGCTGACCTTGCCCACGGCACAGGCCGCGTTGGCCTCGCTGGAGGACCGCGCGTTGCGCGAGCGGATCTTCACCGCGTCGGTCTCCCGTGGCAACCGGGGCAACGAGTCCGACAACAACGAGATCGTGGCCGAACTGGTCCGCCTGCGGGCCGAGCGGGCCGCCGTGCTCGGCTTCCCCGACCATGCTTCGTACGTCATCGAGGACGAGACCGCGAAGACCGCACAGGCCGCTGTCGGGCTCCTGGAACGTCTCGCGCCGGTCGCGGTCGCCAACGCCAAGGCGGAGGCCGACGAACTGCAGCGCTACCTCGAAGCCGACATCCCCGGCGCGATCCTGCGGCCGTGGGACTGGGCGTTCTACGCCGAGCGCGTGCGCAAGGACCGGTTCGAGGTCGACACCGCGGCGCTGCGCCCGTACTTCGAGCTGAACCGGGTGCTGACCGACGGCGTCTTCTTCGCCGCGTCGAAGCTGTACGGCCTGAGCTTCACCGAGCGGGAGGACCTGCCGAAGTACCACCCCGAGGTCCGGATCTTCGAGGTCTTCGACGCCGACGGCTCCGAACTCGGCCTGTTCCTGCTCGACTACTACGCCCGCGACTCCAAGCGCGGCGGCGCCTGGATGAACAACTTCGTCGACCAGACGAAGCTCCTGGGCACCAAGACGGTCGTGGTGAACGTGCTCAACGTCGCCAAGCCGCCGGCGGGCGAGCCGACCCTGCTGACCTTCGACGAGGTCGTCACCGCGTTCCACGAGTTCGGGCACGCGCTGCACTCGCTGCTTTCCGACGTCGAGTATCCGATGTTCTCCGGTACCAACGTCCCGCGTGACTTCGTCGAATATCCCTCGCAGGTCAACGAGATGTGGATGCTGTGGCCCGAGGTGCTGGCGAACTACGCGAAGCACCACGTGACCGGCGAGCCGCTGCCGCAGGAGCAGATCGACAAGCTTCTGGCCTCCCAGCAGTACGGCGAGGGTTTCTCGACCACCGAGTACCTCGCGGCGACCCTCCTCGACCAGGCGTGGCACGCGCTGGGCACCGAGGACAACGTCGACGACGTCCAGCGGTTCGAGGCCGAGGCGCTGACCAAGGCCGGTGTCGCGCTGGAGGCCGTGCCGCCGCGCTACCGCACCACCTACTTCGCGCACATCTTCAGCGGCGGCTACAGCGCCGGGTACTACTCGTACATCTGGAGCGAGGTCCTCGACGCCGACACCGTCCAGTGGTTCCGCGAGAACGGCGGGCTCACCAGGGAGAACGGCGACCACTTCCGCCGCGAGCTGCTCGGGCGGGGCGGCAGCGTCGACCCGATGGCCGCCTTCCGCGCGTTCCGCGGCCGCGACCCGGAGATCGAGCCGCTGCTGAAGCGCCGCGGCCTCGCCGGGGCCTGACCCTCCTGACGGTCTCCCCGCCCGGACACCCCCAGTGCCCAGGCGGGGAGACCGCGCTCAGGCGGCGAGTTCGGCGACGGCCGCCGCCACGTCGTCCACTTCCCGCTCGGTGTTGTAGTAATGCGGGCTCAGCCGCAGGCACCAGTCGACGTCCTTGTCCCCGAAGTCGAACTGCGCGAACTCCCGGTAGCTGAGCGCCGAGTTGATCCGCCTGGCGTCCATCGCCTCCTTGAAGGGCACGGCTTCCCAGCCCTTGATGGAGAACGTCACCAAGGCGCCCAATTCCGGGCCGCGGTCGAGCACTTCGACGCCCGCGATGGCACCGAGACCGTCCCGCAGCCTCGCCGCGAGCGCGGGGGTGCGCCGTGAGATCGCCTCCAGGCCGACCTCACGGGCATACCTGGCCGCGGCGGCGCAGCCGAGCACGGTGGCGTAAGGGAATTCCCATTCTTCGAACCGGGAAGCCGACCTCGCGGGTTCGTACGTGCCGGGCGCGCTCCAGCGGGCTCCGTGCATGTCGATGAACAGCGGCTCGTGCCCGGCTTCGAGGAACCGGTCGGAGACGAACAGGAACCCCGAACCGCGCGGACCACGCAGGAATTTGCGGCACGTCGAGGTGAGCAGGTCGGCGCCGATCTCTTCGACGTCGATGGGGTATTGGCCGATCGATTGGCAGGCGTCGACCAGGTACAGCAAGCCGAGCCGCCGGCAGTGCCGTCCGATCTCGGCGACCGGCTGGACGAGCCCCGAGTTGGTCGGGATGTGAGTGGCGGCGACCAGCTTCGGTTTCCTCGTGCGCATCAGGGCCGCCATGGCCTCGACGTCGACGCCGCCTTCCCGGGTGTCCGGTGCGTGCACGATCTCGACACCGAACCGCTTCCGCAGCGACAGGAACGCGATCTGGTTGGAGATGAAGTCGTTGCGGGTGGTGAGCACGACGTCGCCGGGTTCGAAGCGGATCGAGGAAAGCGCGGTGGAGTAGGCGTGGGTGGCGCTCGCCGCGAAGGCGAGGTTGCGGGGCCGCGCGTTGATCAACGCGGCGATCTCGCGGTAGAAGCCCGCGACCTGGTCGGACCGTGCCGCGGCGGCCTCGTAACCGCCGATCTCGGCTTCGAGATTCAGATGATCGAGCATGGCGGCCAGCACCGGCTTCGCCAGGAGTCCGCAACCCGCGTTGTTGAAGTGGACGACCTTCTCGCTGCCCGGCGTATCGGCCCGCAGGGTGGGAACGTCGAGTAGTGATTCCGCGCGATTCCCAGTAGCACTATCATGTTCCTTCATGTCGGATAGTAGCACTTCCGCACTCGTGCTCCAGCTGCGTTCGCTCATCCGCGCGGCAGCCGCGGGGGACCGGTTGCCCAGCAGCCGTGAGCTGATCGAGCGCTACCGGGTCGGTCCGGTGACGGTCTCGCGCGCGATCGCTCTGTTGGCGGCCGAGGGCGCCGTCGTGACCCGCCCCGGAAGCGGCACGTATGTGGCGGCCAGGCCGTCGACAGCGGACAGCCCACTCGACACGGCTTGGCAGACCGTCGCGCTGACCGACCGCAGCGTCGACACCACATCGCTCACCGGCGTCCTCGGTCCGCCACCGGAGGGCGCGATCCTCCTCGACGGCGGGTATCCGCACCGATCACTGCAGGCGACCCGATTCCTGAGCGCGGCTCTCGCGCGGGCGGGGCGCCGTCCGGACTCGTGGGATCGGGCCCCCGCCGCCGGTCTGGCCGCGTTGCGGTCGGTGTTCGCGGGGCCCGCCGGTGCGTCACCGGACGACGTCCTGATCACCGCCGGCGGCCAGAGCGGGCTCTCCATGGCGTTCCGGGCGATCGCGGCGCCCGGAAGCCCGGTCCTCGTCGAATCGCCGACCTATCCGGGAGCGCTCGCCGCGGCGCGGGCGGCGGGGCTCCGCCCGGTGCCGGTCCCGATCGACGACGACGGGGTCCGGCCGGACCTGCTGGCCGAGGCGTTCGCGATGACCGGCGCCCGGCTCTTCTACTGCCAGCCCACCTTTCACAACCCGACCGGCACCGTGCTCACGCCGGAACGCCGCACTCAGGTGCTGGAGGTGGCGCGGGCGGCGGGTGCCTTCGTGCTGGAGGACGACTTCGCCCGGCACCTCTCGCATGGGCCCACGGCACCGCGTCCGCTGATCACCGACGACCGCGACGGCACGGTCGTCCATCTGACGTCGGTGACCAAAGCCGCCGCGCCGAGCCTCCGGATCGGGGCGTTGATCGCGCGTGGACCCGTCCTCGACCGGATGAAGGCGATCCGGCGGGTCGACGACTTCTTCGTCTCCCGCCCCCTGCAGGAGGCGGCCCTCGAACTGCTCAGCGCGCCGTCCTGGGAACGTCACGTGCGGAAACTGGGCTCCGAACTACGGCAGAGGTGCGGAGCCGCAGCCGCGGCGCTGGCCGGGGAGTGTCCTGAGTGGACTGTCGCGCGGCGGCCGGAGGGCGGGCTGCACCTGTGGGTGCGGCTGCCGGCGGGGAGTGATGCGAACGCGGTCGCCCGTGCGGCGAGGGAGCGGGGAGTCGTGGTCGGGGCGGGGGACCGGTTCTTCGCCGCCGAACCATCCGGACCGTTCCTCCGGCTCGGCTTCGCCGCCGCGGCCGACGTCGCCGAACTCGCCGAAGGCATCCGGCGACTCAGCTGAATGTATAACGACCTATACCGCGTGGCTCAGGCCAGAACCGCGTCGGCGGGTCCCGGGGGCCTCCGTGGACAGGGTCGGATCGCGCGTGTTCTCCTCGGGAATCGTGGCCGGAGCGGCTCCTGCCGGACTCGCGTCCGGCAGGAGCGGAGATCATCGTTCCAGACCTCGGCGGCCTGCCCGCGCGAGGATGTCCTCGCCCGCCGGCACCGCCCGGACGGCGTCTTCGAAACTCTCCTTGGACAGCACCGTGTTCCCGGCCACGGTCACCGTCTCGGGTGGGGTGTCGTAGCCGTCGGGCAGGGCGTCCCAGAAGTTGCCGACGAAGGCGACGTTCTCCAATGGCGGCCCTACCTGGAGCACGATCGGGGTGTCGGCACGGTGGACGATGTTGCCGAGGACGGTGATCCAAGCCGCGCCATAGTCGGTGTAGAGGCCGAAGTTGTACGAGGTGAGGACGTCGCGGATGACGTTGCCGCGGACCATCGCCCCGCCCGCGAACGACGAGCCCTGTGGTGCCGACAGGTAGATCCCGCCACCGTCCATGAGCTTCCCCATACTGCGTTCGACGAGGTTCGAGATCACCTGCGTGTCCTTGGCGCGCTCGCCGCCGGTGATCACGATGCCGTTGTGCGGGACGTCGTGGATCTCGTTGTGTGCCACGGTGGTCTCCACCGACTCGACGACGAGGACACCGGGCGAACCGCGGTACTCGGTGCCGATGTGGTGGACGAGGTTGTCTTCGACCGCGACCCGGGTGCTCGTGTGGACGGCGATCCCGCTGCCCGAGATCTCGTCGAAGACGTTCGCCACGATCCCCACGTCGGTGGCGTCCTCGATCAGCAGGCCTCCCGCGCCGAGCCGGGTGAAGTGGTTGCCCTCCAGGACGACCCGGCTGACCGACGTGAGGCTGACGTTGGCGGGCAATTGGGCCGGCTCCGCGGGTACGTGGACGTAGCCCATGCCCGCGCCGAGGTCGATCTTCTGGAAGCCGCCCCGCTCGTGGCGTGCGTTGCCGTGATAGTGCAGGTAGCCGCCGGTGCGGGTGGGGCCGGACCAGGTCGCGTCGGTGAAGGTGAAGCCACGGAGTACGAGGTCGTGCACACTTTGTCCGCTGATGAGCGTTTCGAGCACCGGAGCGACGACGGTGGTCTTGCCGATCTCCTCGTCGGGACGCGGGCGGTAATGCAGGACGTGGTCGCCCGCCTCGGTGCGGCTGACGGCGAAGGTTCCCGGTTCGGTCAAGAAGGCCACGTTGTTCTCGAGCGTGGACGGTGCGGCGAGGCCGTCCCAAGTGCCGTCGCCGCCGTCGCCGTGCCACTTGGCGTCGTAGAGGGATTTGGCGTTGTCGAAGGCGGGCTGAGCCATGGTGATCGTGGTCGAGGAGGCGTCACCGGAGATCGACGCGACCGCTAGCCGGGCTTCGGACCACGGGTAGACGCCCGGGTACACGAACTCCAGCCCGGAGGGGTCCGGCCACGCCTGAGGCTCCGCACGGTCCGTGACGTAACCCGCCGCTGTTTTCGTCACGGTTCCGGGAAGCCCGTCCGTGCGGGCAGCCCGTGCCGCGGGGCGGCCGCCGACGGTGAGCCGTCGCGGTGTCAGGTCGCCGATCGGCGCGGTCCAGAGGCCGTCGTCGCCCGTCGTCCAGCCGGTGATCTCGCGGCCGCCGCTCAGTTCGACCTTCGCTTGGGTGGCCGTTCCGTAGCCGTGTGCCTGGTAGATCACGCGGAAGCCATTCGAGCCGGAATCGCCCTGTGTGTCTGCGAAGACAAGGGATTCGTCCAGGCGATGGACGCCTGTCATGAAGGAGACGATGACGTCGCCGGTCATGTTGGCGGTCGCGGCGCGGACGGCCTTCTGCGCCGCTTTCGGGGTGGCGAACGGCTGGTCGGCGGTACCGGGCCAGTCGTCTCTGCCGCCCGGGGATACGAAGAACCTGATTTCGGGCATGCTGAAGCGCTCCTGCGGGTTGTATATGGGATATACTGAGGTTTATCAGCTAAACACGAACGAGCGAAGAGCGTCAAGGGAGTAGCGGGTGTCGGAAGACGACGCGCAGCCGGATCCGGAGCGCGCGATCGAGCTGTTGTGGGGAACGTCCGAGCCGGAGCGGCCCGGGTTGAGCCTCGGCCGGATCGTCGCGGCGGCCGTCGAGGTCGCGGACGCCGAAGGGCTCGCCTCGCTGTCGATGCGCAAGGTCGCGGAACGATTCGGCACCACCACCATGTCGCTCTACCGGTACGTACCCGGCAAGGCGGAACTGGTGGAACTCATGCGTGACGCGGTGTACGGCGAGTTCCCGATGGGGCCTTCGGACGGGCTCGGCTGGCGAGCGGGCCTCGAACGCTGGGCGCGGCGGGCCAGGGAGAGGTATCACCGGCATCCGTGGCTGGTCCACAGCGCCGGAACCCGCCGCCTGCCGGGGCCGAACATCATGGCCGGCTACGACCAGGCGCTGGACGTGGCCTCCCGTAGCGGGCTGGCGCCGGAGCAGGTGATCGCGGTGGTGAACCTGGTGGGCGGATTCGTCGAGTCCGCCGCACGTCAGGCGGGGGAGGTCGAGGAACTCCAGCGGCGCACGGGGATGTCCCATGAGCACTGGTGGAGCGAACGCGAGTCCCTCTTCGAGCGCCTGGACCGCTATCCGGCGCTGGAGCGACTGTGGAAGGCCGGGGGAATGGATGCTCCGCTCGACGCCTTCGAATTCGGGCTGCGGCGGACCCTCGACGGTATCGAGGCGCTCATTCGAAGCCAGGGGAGTGAGGTAATCAGTGACGAAATCGGGGGAGGGGAGTGCGTCGTCTGCGGCAAGCCCTTGGACGGGGGAGGGCGGGGCAGGCCACGGGACTACTGCTCAAGGGCGTGCCAGCAGCGCGCTTACCGGCGCCGCCAGGCTCAGTCGGATTGATCTGGTCGATCTCAAAGTGTATAACGACCTATTCAGTCGGGCGATGGACAAGATCAAATTCAAGCCGACGAGGAAACCCGCAAAGACTGTCGGGGGCGCTGGCTAGGGTTGCCCGGTGAGCACCGAGGTCGTACTGGAGCAGCTGGAAGAGGACGTCCGGACACGGGTGCTCTTCCAGGGATTTCTGGAACCCGGAGCACAGGCCGCCCAGGCGCTGCTCGTGCTGGGGAAGGTCGCGCGCACGCGGTTCTGGATGCCGCCGTCGATGGTGAACCGGCTGATCGCCGAGTCCGATCCGGTGTTCACCGCGGATCGGACGACGCTGCGCGCGGAAGCCTTTTCGCCGTGCTGTGGTCTGTACGTCAGGCTCGACTTGCCGGACGTGGGCGGTCTCGGCGAAGGATGCACGAACGTCGATCTGTCCGAGGCGACACGGACCGTCCTGGCCGGGGTCGTGGCCCAGGATCCGTTGCATTTGACCGTTCGTGGCGAGGGAATCCGGCTCCGCACCCTCGACGGGCACAACGACGAGTCCGTGGTACCGCTGCCGGATCGCTGGGTGGCGGGGTTCGCCGAGGTCGCCGCTGTCACGGCGGGAGCGGTCGAGAAAGCGGAGCTGGACAAAACGGAGACACGGAACTTCCTGCGAAGACTTCCCACTTCGGTCGGCAAGTCGTGGGCGGTGGCGTCGGGCCGCGGGCTCCGGTTGGCGTCGCGGCAGGGACGGGACTCGATCCCGGCGACCGGGCTTCATCGGTTGCGGGTCGTCGAGCCGCTCATCCGATTCGCCCACGGGCTGACCGTCTACACGCGACCGGACAGCGAGGTCGCGACTTGGGTGCTCCGGTTGGAGCGAGCGCGGCTCGTCGTCACGTTGTCCCCGGAGCCGGCCCGTGGCTTCTCGGGTGAAGGCGGCTGGCTGAACGCGCTGGCGGCGGGTCTCGAAGCGCCGGAGCTCGTCGCGGGTCGCGCCGGTCACGACGTCGTGGAGGGCACGTGGTTCCCGCGTGAGCTCCCGAGCGGGGCCGCTCCGGCGAACGGCCGGCTGGCGAAAGCCCGTGAGCTCGTCGCCGCCGGGGCCGTCCGGAGGTTGCCGGACGGTGGCTACGAGATCACCCGTGCCGGCTCGGTGCAGCGCGTCCGACTTTCGCCCGCCGGGTGCACGTGTGCGTGGTGGGCCAAGCACCAGGAGAACCGGGGGCCTTGTTCGCACGTGCTGGCGGCACGGATGTCAGCCGCTGAGTCGTGACGCCGCCTTCGCCGCTTTCGAACTGCCCTTGAAGCTTGTGAGCCACTCCTTCGTTTCGGCGCTGATCGTGCCCGCTCCGCGGTCCACGAGGTCGGCGGCGAGCTCCAGCAGCGCGAAGATGCCGCGTTGGGAGGGCGCCAGCTTCGGCAGCAGGGTGTCCAGTGTGGACAGAACGGCGATCGGGTGTTCGTTCGCGATGACCGAGAGCCGGGGAGCCAGCCGCGTGATGACGAGCTGCGGGACGAGTACGCCCAGCGCCGCACCGAGTGCGCGGGGGCCGAGCATCCGCCGGTCGAGCAGGGTCAGTACGGCGTCCGTGCCGAGCTGGACGGCGGCGGGGCGTTTCAGCGTGAGCGTGGTGGCGAGGAGTGTCGTACCGGGGAAGCCCGGGACCGCGGGGCTGTCGAGGAACGGAGGCAGCGCGGCCTTCTCCACGGGATAACCGACTTCGATGTCGTTGAAGTACAGGTTTCCGGCGACGGTGGCTTCGAGGTGGTCGCGGTCATACGGGGAAGAGACGGCTTCGTGGCATTCGGTGAAGCCGAGCCAGTCGGGGGCCCCGCGGTCGAAGGGCAAGCCCAGCCAGGGAACTTCCGGTGCGACTGGCTCCGGGGTTTGCTCGATGTCCAATGTGTTCGAGCCGTAGTGGGTAAGGCCGGCTTTCGCCGTCCAGGTGATCGGCGGTCCCGGTTCGCCGCGGAGTGCGGCGGCGGGATCGGCGGATTCGGGGTGCCGGGCGCGAGCCGCGGCGAGGGCGGTCCAGCCTGTGTCGTCGATGGCCGGTCCGCCGAGGGCGTAGCGGATGGTGTCGGCGTGCGGTCCGGTGAGTTCCGTGGCGAGTGCGCGGGCTTCGGGCCTGGTGTCCGGGGCGAGCCGGAGCAGTGCGTCGGCGACGTCGTCTTCGGCCGCGTCCGGGTGTTCGAGCATACGGGCGACGAAGACGACGGGGTCGAGCCAGCCGCCTTGGTGGGTGGCGGCGGAGACGGGGACGGCGGTGCCTTCGAGCAGGGCGGTGATCCGGTGGTGGAGGGGGCGGCGCCAGCCGTCGACCTGCGGTGGGTGGGCCACCTCGCGGCCGGCGAGGCCGAGGACGAGGGTGGCGATCATCTTCGGCACGGCCGCGCTGTACGTCTGGTCGGCGATCCTGGCGGCGCGTTTCACCAGCGGTTTGAGGGCGTCTTGGAGTTCGCCCGCGACACGATGCGCGCCGTCGAGGACGGCGAGGAGGAGGTCGGCCTGGTCGGGGTCGGCGAGCAGGGAGGAGAGGGCTTCGGCGAGCGCGGCCGGGGTGTCGGGGATTTCGAGCGGGATGGTCAGTGCCTTGCGCTGGTCCCAGGGTGTTCGGGTGGGTTCCGGGTACTCGGCGGTCTCGACGGCGGGTGCCGTGTCAGGGGCGACGCCGAGCCGGGTGGTGGCGATGGCGCGGACGTCGGAGGCCTCGTGGGTGAGTGCCGCTTCGAAGACTTCGTTGGCGAGGTCGGTGAGTTCGGGTCGCCGGTCGGTGATGCGGCCGGCGAGTTTGAGGGCGAGTTTCGCGGTGGCGGCGCCGCGTCCGGCCGCTGCGGCGGGGAGGTGCTGGAGTGCGACTTCGTCATCGAGCGTGCCCTGTTTGTCCACAAGGGATAGTGCTTTGACGGCGAAGGAGACGGTGCGCGGGAGACCGCTTCCGCACAGCCGGGCATAGCGGTGCTGGGCCGCTGTGCGTTCGTCCGGGGTGGGGGTGAGCGCTTCGTGGAGTGCGGCGTACCACTGGGCGCGGAAGGCGGCGAAGTCGCGGGCGAGGACGTCGAGGGTGAGCTCGAGGAGCCGGGTGCGGTCGAGTTCGCCGGTTTCGGTGAGTTCGAGCAGCGCGGTGGACCATTTGTCCTCGTCGCGGACGTACTTGTCGAAGGCGGCGAAGCTGCCGTCGCCGTTGCCTTCGATCGTGAGCAGTTCCCAGAGTTCGGTGAGGGCTTCGGGTTCGGTCCGGAGCCGTTCGGCCAGTGGTTTTCCGCCGAAGCGTCCGGCCCAGCGGAACCAGCCGGCGTGGTACTCCGGTGTCCGGATGGGTTCGAGGTCGCCGTCGCGGATCATGCGGCGGATGGCTTCCCAGGCGGTGTGGTGGCCGATCATGCGCAGCGCGATCGTCTTGCGTTCGGTGAGCGAGCGGTCCTGCAGAACGCGTTCGAGGATCGTGGGCGAGGCGATCCAGAGTCTGCGGAGCAGGGGGTCGCTCGCGGGGAGGACGGCCCAGAGGGCGGTCGCGGCTTGCTGTCCCCTGAGCGGGTTGCGGGCGCCGTAGGTGTTGGGCTCGATCTCGATGAACTCGCTGCTGTCCTTGAAGGCGGCCAAGAGCTCGGGGAGGAGGGCTTTCCGCTCGGTGCGGGAGAGCTCGAGGGTCCTGGTGAGGACTTCCGAGGGCTGGCCGGTGAGGAGCGCGTTCAGGTGCACGGGCCCATTGTGTCGTGCGTGTTTCGGGTCGCTAGAGCCAAGGGTTCCCCAGTACATGAAGGCCCCCATCCTTGCGCCTGAGTACAGGAAGGGGTCCTTCATGTACAACCCGCCGGGAGTTCCGGTCTCAGCGGGCGGCGAGCCTGGCGAACCCGTCTTCCCCGTGCCCCGCGTCGATGGCTCGCCGCACTTCGGCGCGGGCGGCGGACAGGACGCCGTTGTCGAGGTCTTGCGCGCGGATCGCGTCGAGGATGTGGTCCATCGTCGCGGCGGTGGAGGTGAGGGTGCCGGCGTCGCCGGAGTAGTTCTCGGTGGCGACCTGTTCGGCGAGCAGGTCGATCATGTCGGGGAAGAAGCCGAGGAGCGCTTTGGCGTGTGCGGCGATGTCGGTGGCGGCGATGTTCTCCGCCTTGGCGAGCGCGAACATGTGGATCACTCCGCTCATCGAGGTCCAGAGCATGTCCTGCAGTGACGCGTCGAACGCGGCGGCCCGGCCGGGGGCGTCGCCGACGTACTGCGCGTTCTCCCCGAGCGCGGCCAGCGTGGGCCGGTGTGTTTCGTAGACGTCGGCGGGGCCGCTGAAGAACAGGGCCGCGTCCGGGCCGCCGATGGCGTCGGTCGTGGCCATGATGACGCCGTCGAGGTAGTCGATGCCGTGCTCGGCTGCCCATGCCGCCATCGTGCGGGCCTGTTCCGGTGATCCGCCGCTGAGGTTCACCAGGGTGCGGCCTTTGAGTGCGTCGGTGTCGAGGATCGACCGCGCGACGGTGTAGTCCCGTACGCAGACGATCACGAGCGGGCTGGCCGTGATCGCTTCGGCGGCGGTGGCGGCGACGGCGGCGTCGAGGCCGTTTTCCTTGCCAGGAGTGCGATTCCAGACGGTGGTGGGGTGGTCGGCGGCGGTGAACGCGGCGGCGAGGGCGTGTCCCATGGGGCCGAGTCCGAGGACGGTCACGGTGGTCATGGCGGCTAAGCTAAACCTTGACATTGACGTGAGAGTCAAGTCTGGAGTGCGGATGCGGATCGGGGAACTCGCGCGGCGGACCGGCGTCAGCGAGCGCGCGCTGCGGTACTACGAGGAGCAGGGACTGCTCACCCCGGAGCGGCGTCCGAGTGGCTATCGCGTCTACGGGGACGCCGACGTGGCGGCGGTGCGGCGGATCAGGATTCTGCTCGCGGCCGGGCTGAACACCGCGCAGATCCTGGAGATCCTGCCCTGCATCGTCGACGAGGACGGCTGGTTGACCCCGGATTGCCCGGAGCTGGTCGACGCCCTGCGGCAACAGCGTGCCCGGATCGACGACGCGATCGGCGAGCTGGAGAGCACTCGCGCGAACCTCGACACGATCATCGGCCGCGAAAAGGCGGCCGTGTCCCGGGGGACACGGCCGCCTTCGTGAGGTGGTTCAGGCTCAGATGAGGCCGAGCTTCTTCACCGCGTCGCGCTCTTCGGCCAGCTCGTTGACCGAAGCGTCGATGCGGGCGCGCGAGAAGTCGTCGATCTCCAGGCCCTGGACGATCTTGTACTCGCCGTTCGCGGCGGTGACCGGGAACGAGGAGATGAGGCCCTCGGGGACACCGTAGGAGCCGTCGGACACGACAGCCGCCGAGGTCCAGTCACCCTCCGGGGTGCCGTTGACCCAGGTGTGGACGTGGTCGATCGCCGCGGAGGCGGCCGACGCCGCGGAGGACAGGCCGCGCGCCTCGATGATCGCCGCGCCGCGCTTGGCGACGGTGGGGATGAAGTCGTCGGTCAGCCACGCCTCGTCGGTGATGACCTCGGTCGCGGCCTTGCCGGAGACCTCGGCGTGCGCGATCGACGGGTACTGGGTCGCGGAGTGGTTGCCCCAGATCGCGACCTTCTTCAGCTCGGTCACCGGTACGCCCAGCTTCTTCGACAGCTGCGCGAGCGCGCGGTTGTGGTCGAGGCGGGTCATCGCGGTGAAGCGGTCGGCCGGGACGTCGGGCGCGTGCGCCTGCGCGATGAGGGCGTTGGTGTTGGCCGGGTTGCCGACCACGAGGACCTTGATGTCGCTCGCCGCGCCGGCGTTGATGGCCTCGCCCTGCGGCTTGAAGATGCCACCGTTGGCCTCGAGCAGGTCGCCGCGCTCCATGCCCTTCGCGCGGGGACGGGCGCCGACGAGCAGGGCGACGTTCGCGCCCTCGAAGGCCTGCTTCGGGTCGTCGAAGATGTCGATGCCCGACAGCAGCGGGAACGCGCCGTCTTCGAGTTCCATCGCGGTGCCCTCAGCCGCCTTGACCGCCTGCGGGATCTCCAGGAGCCGCAGCTTCACCGGGGTGTCCGGGCCGAGCAGCTGACCGGACGCGATGCGGAAGAGCAGCGCGTAGCCGATCTGGCCGGCCGCACCGGTGACGGTGACGTTGACAGGGGCTTGGGTCATTGCGGTTCTCCAGCTTGAGGCGACATCGACTTGTACCGCGATGCTAGTCCTGTCCCGAGTCGCCGTTCGGGTGCGTCCAGTCACTGTTTTCTTGATCGATGCCGTCCGCGGCGACGTTCGCGGCGAGTCGCGAGAGCAGCCCGGCCAGCGTGGTGATCTCTTCGGCGCTGAACCCGGCCCGTATCCGTTTGTCGTGCGCGATCGCCGCCTTCGCCAGCCGGTGGAAGACGGTTTCACCCGCGTCGGTGAGTTCGACGACATGCACCCGCCGGTTGTCGGGATCGCGCCGCCGGGTGATCAAGCCCGCACTTTCCATGGCGTTCAGATGATGGGTGAGCGTCGCGCCCTGGATGCCGACCGCGGCCGCGAGCTCTCGCTGGTTGGCCACGCGGCGGGTCTTCAGCGTGATCAGGATCTGCCAGACGGGCTGGGAGCCGCCGTCGGCGGCCAGCGCCTGATCGAAGGCGCGCCCGACGGATTTGGCGGTCTTGGCGAGGACGACGCCGATGGGTGCCGCGGTGGGTTTCTGCACGTCCGGAGCATAGCGCATCAATCTAAGGGTTTGACATCGAACCGTTCGATATCTAACGTTATTGAGGTCGAACGAACCGGAGGAACGCCATGCGCAGTACGGAGAGCGAGATCCGCGACCTCGGGGCCCGCTGGGCCGACGCCGAGGTCCGCGGCGATACGGAAGCACTCGGCGCGATGACCACCGCCGACTTCACCCTGGTCGGGCCACTGGGCTTCGTGCTCGGGAAACCGCGGTGGCTCCAGCGCTACCGCGGCGGCGACCTGGTCACCGAGAAGCTGGACTGGGCCGAGGTCGACGTCCGCGATTACGGCACGGCCGCCGTGTCCGTCGGCGTGCATGCCCAGGAGGGCACGCATCAGGGGAACCGGATCGACGGCCGGTTCCGCGTCACCCACGTGTTCGTCCGCGACGACGACCGCTGGCTCATCGCCGGCATCCACCTGAGCCCGATCGGCGGCCCTGAAGCACCCGGAAGATGAGGAAGATCATGCGGATCAGTGTCAGTGTCCCCGCGCTCGGTGCCGGACTGCCAGAAGAACTTCACCCGCCGGTGCGATGAGCTCGCGTTCTGGGGGCTGGACCACGTCGTGGTGATCACCTCGGGTCCTTGGAAGCCGGAGGCGGTGGCCGTGCTCGGCGAAGCCGCGAGCCTGGTCGCCGGGCCCGCCTGTCTCCGCGGAATCGTCAACGGCGAATCCGCGAAAGCATTTTTCATATCGTGCTAATCGAATGGTGTTTTCCGGGGCCGATGGCGTTCTCATTGGCCTCGGAAAACGGTTACAGTCCATAATATGTTTTCATGAACCGATTGCCGATGCGGTTTCGTCCGATCGGCGGGCGGCATTGTGATGATCATTTCGCTAGCATGAGTCCGCCCAGTTCCCCGCCCCCCCGTGTGGAAGTTTTTGGGAAGGACCCCATGCTCAATGCAGTGGTTGCCGCCGTATCTCTTTTCTCGTCGATAATAACGCCTAACAGTATGTCCCCGCCGCCTGTGCCGCCGCCCGACCGGGTCGTCATCGACGTCGTCACCGTCAACGGGTCCGGCTGTCCTCCGGGTTCCTCCGCGGTGGCGGTCGCCAGGGACAACAGTTCCTTCACGGTCACCTACAGCGAATACACCGCCCAAGTCGGCGTCGGCGCGAAACCCACCGACTTCAGGAAGAACTGCCAGCTGAACCTGAACATCCACGTGCCGCAGGGATTCACCTACGGTATCGCCAGTGCCGATTACCGCGGTTTCGCCTACCTCGAATCCGGCGCCAAGGCATTGCAGCGGGCGAATTACTACTTCCAGGGGAATTCGCCGACCGCGCAGGTGAGCCATCCCGTCAACGGGCCGCTGTCGGACAACTGGCAATTCCGCGACCAGGCCGAAGGCGGTGTCATCATCTACAAGCCGTGCGGCGAGGACCGGAACCTCAACGTGAACACGGAACTGAGGGTCAGCGCGGGTTCGTCGGATCCGAAGAAGACCACCAGTTTCATCACGATGGATTCGACCGACGGCGCGTTCAAGACCACCTACCACTTCTCGTGGAAGACCTGCCCGGCCTCCTGACCTCTCCTCCAGGGTGACGGCCTGCTTCCCGGCCAGGAAGAAGGCCGTCCCACCCATGTCCGGTCAGGGCCTTGGCCGCTCTGACCAATGACTTCACCGCTCGTCGCCGCCCTGCCCGGCGGCGGCGAGTCTTCTCGACGACCCCATTTTCGGCGGTCACCCCTGTGTCCGGTGACCGAAACCGTTTTCGTCCGATCGGCGGGCGGCCGGGAGAGATCGTCTCGCTGACCTCGAATCCGCCACTTCCCGCCGTGTGGAAGCTTTGGGAAGGATCCCATGCTCAACGTGCTGGTCGCTGCCGCAACGCTGTTCTCCTCGGTCGTCACCCCGAACGCCTGGGTGCCGCCCCCGTTGCCGGCCGACAAGATAGTCATCGACGTCGTGACGGTCAACGGAACCGGATGCAAACCAGGTACGGCGGCCGTTTCCGTCTCACCGGACAACACCGCGTTCACCGTCACCTACAGCGAATACACCGCTCAGGTCGGCATCGGCGCGAAGCCGACCGATCTGCGCAAGAACTGCCAGCTCAACCTCTATGTCCACGTACCGCAGGGATTCACCTACGGCATCGCGGGCGCCGACTACCGCGGTTTCGCCTCCTTGGCCGCGGGAGCCACCGGACTGGAACGGGCCAACTACTACTTCCAAGGCAATTCGCCCACGGCATACGTGAACCACAACCTCAAAGGCCCGTTCGAGGACAACTGGCAGTTCACGGACAAGGTCGAGGTAGGCGCCATCGTCTACAAGCCCTGTGGTGAGGACCGGAACTTCAACATCAACACGGAACTGCGGGCCGCGGTCGGCACCTCCGATCCGAAGAAGACCACCAGCTTCGTCACCATGGACTCGACCGACGGTTCCATCAAGACCGAGTACCACTTCTCCTGGAAGAACTGCCCCAAACCGAAGAACTGACCTCTCGTCCGTGAAGGCCTCCTTGAGGGACTCTGGGTCCCTCAAGGAGGCCTTCACACCATGCCCAAGTACATGAAGGCCCCCTTCCTTGCGCCAGACGCAAGGAAGGAGGCCTTCATGTACTTCAGGCGAGACGGGCGCCCGAGCCGGTCCGGTCCCTCGTTCGTGGAAGGACGGCAAGGCTAACGTCGTGCGGGGCGGCTCGATCGGTGTCCCGCCGTGTTTGCCTTACCTCCCAATCCCTGACCCTCACGGCTTCCCGGACGGCTCCGGATCCGTGGCCTCCACCCCGAACACCCGCCCCAGCGCGATCACCGTCTCGTCGAGGTGCCCGAGACTGGTGAGCACCGAACGCGCCCGCGGATCGTCGATCCGGTCCGCCACCGGCGTCCCGTCGTCGCGGACGAGCGTCCCGTGGCCAGAACCGCCGGGATCACCGATCGCCTCCCGCAGTACGGCGATGTTCGCCCGGATCCGCCCGGTGTACAGCAGCAGCCGGTCCGCCTCGTTGAGCAGCAGCCCCGGCTGCGACCGTGCGGCGACGTGCCGGGCGCGGAAGGCGATCGTCTCCACCGTCGTGAGCACGTGCCAGCCGTAGTCACGACGGCTGCTGAGGTTCACCGGATGGGTCAGCGGCTCGATCGTCGTCCGGACCTTGTCCACCGCGCGGTCCAGATCACGCGACTTCTCGATGACGCTCACGTTCTCCGCGCCGGACAAGAGGCCTGCGGTCTTCTCCACGAATTCGTCGAGTTCCTCCAGCAACGCCGAAACGTCGTCGAGCATCACCGCGCGCGTGCGCACCGGCACGATCACCACCGCGGCCAGCACCCCGGCCGCCGCGCCGACAGCGGTCTCCGCGACCCGGATCCACAGCACTTCGAGACTGAACGTCCCCAGCAGGCTGTACAGCAGCCCGAGCATGCTGGTGATGAAGAACGCCATGATCACCTGCGACACCCGGGCCATGTAGACCATGCCGAACACGCACACCAGGATCAGCGCCAGCGTCGCCGGCACACTGCCGGACACGAGCAGCGTCAGCACCAGCCCGCCCACGATCCCGATCAGCGTGCCGCCGATGCGCCGGACACCCTTGACGAACGTCGCCCCCGCGGTCGACGAGCCGATGAACACCACGAACACGGTCAGCACCGCCCAGTACCACCGCTGGCTCGACACCAGCTCCCCGCCGAGCACGGCGAGCCCGCCGCCCACCACGGCCTGGATGGCGCTGCGCGTTTGGTTGTCGTAGGCGAACGCCGACGATTTCTCCTCGTCGGGGTCTTCGGGATCGTCGACGGCATCGGAGACGTCGTGCTCGGCGACCCGCTGCGCGCGGACGTCGGCCAGCGCGAGTTCGGCGAGCGCGCGCCGGACGCCGTCACCGGGCGCGGCGTGCTCGTCGATCCGGCTGCCCTCCACCAGCATTTTGCTGAACTCTTCGGTCTCGCTGATCAGCGGCAGCTCCCGCGGGTCACGCTCGATCAGGGACCGGAACCGCCGCATCCGCGCGATCAGATCGTCGCGGACGTCCTCGTCGAGGTCTTCGGCGCAGGTGCGCTGCACCGTGATCGTCAGCCACTGCACCGCCAGCTCGACCTCGATCGCCCGGCGGCGCAGCCGGTTCACCGAATCCGCGCCGGTCACCTCCGGTGCCGTGTCCTCGATGAGCAGCACGGACTCGTGCATCCGGGCGTTCGTCGTGCGGAGCCGCTTGCGGGTGCGCTCGCTGCCGCCGACCGCGAGGTGGTCTTCGGCCGCGCGCACCACGGCGGCGAGCCGGGCCCGGAAC
Source organism: Amycolatopsis sp. NPDC049868 (assembly GCF_044461365.1). Classification (NCBI taxonomy): domain Bacteria; kingdom Bacillati; phylum Actinomycetota; class Actinomycetes; order Pseudonocardiales; family Pseudonocardiaceae; genus Amycolatopsis; species Amycolatopsis sp. NPDC049868. The sequence continues at coordinate 370,312 of NZ_JBITKV010000006.1, forward strand.
GCCCGCCGGATCCGCAGGAACTCCGCGTCGGTATGCCTGCGCACCAGGACGAACCGGACCACCGCGTTGGCCGCGATCCCGATCGTCAGCGCCAGCAGCAGCACGGGGACCTGCTTCAAATGCGTCTGCAGGAACATCGCGAAGAAGAACAGGAAGAACGACAGCGAACCCAGCGCGATCCCGCGCGAACCGAATCGCTGCGCGTAGACCGCGACGAAGATCAGCAACACGAACACGATGCTGTCCAGCGGCGGCACCGCGGAACCCACACTCGCCGCGGTGAGCGACGCCGCGCCGAGCACCAGCCCCAGCGCGAGCGTCACCGCCTGCTGTCCCGGGGTCTCGTCGTTGACGGTGAAGGCGGACGTCATCGCGGCGATCGCGGCGACGAGGATGACCGTGAGCGGCTGGTGGAACGGCAGGATGGCCAGCACCGCGACCACGATGCTGAGCACGGCCGAGAAGCCGAGCCGGAGCCGGACCAGGCCGGGATCGGAGGCGACCAGACGGTCGGTCGTGGCCTGGGTGATGCGGGAGATCATCGGGCGAGCAGCTCTCCTTGGGCGAGGGTGACCCGCCGGGCGGTGGACGAGGTGACGCGAAGACGGTATCGGGCGTACCTCACCGGCCCGGCGAGGGCGAACGGCCGCGTCTGACGCCGCCAGCGGAACCGCTCACCTTCCCGCTGGTCCAGCAGTGTCCAGTGCTCGCCGTCGTCGGAGCCCTCCAGGACCCATGAACGCGGATCACCCCGCCGGCTTCCCGAGGTCAGCGTGTACATCACGACCTCGCGTGAGGCGTCCTCGACAGGGAACTCGATGACGGGTTCGCGCCCGGGGAAGGTGACCTCGGTCTTGGTGGTGTCGTCGAACAGGGGGCCGTCGGCCACCGTGATATCCGTGAGCGGATTCGGGGCGGCGGGCTCGGCGGGGGAGCGGCCCCACTCCGACGGCCGCTCGCCCATCGTGAACTTCAGCACGGCGCCCTCGGCCAGTGCGGAATGCGCGAGCGTGCTGCTCTCGTGCGGCCGTCCGTCGATCGTCAGCCCCTGGACGTACACGGTGTCTTCCGTGTTGCCGGGCGCCTCGATGACCACGTCCTTCCCGTTCTCCAGATGGACGGTGGCCTTCGTGAACAGTGGCGAGCCGATCGCGTACTCGGGGCTGCCCATCGCCAGTGGGTAGAACCCGAGCGCGGCGAAGACGTACCAAGCGGACATCTCGCCGTTGTCCTCGTCGCCCGGATAACCCTGACCGAGGTCGCTCCCGACGTAGAGCCGCCGCAGGACCTCCCGCACGATCCGCTGCGTCTTCGACGGCGCGCCCGCGTGGAGGTAGATCCAGGGGATGTGGTGGGAGGGCTGGTTGGAATGCCCGTACTGTCCCATCCGGACGTCGCGGGCCTCGGTCATCTCGTGGATCAGCCCGCCGTAGGAACCCGGTTTGCGGCCGGTCTCCGGGGTCGCGAAGAAGGTGTCCAGTTTGGACTCCAGCGCTTCGGTGCCGCCGTGCAGAGCGGCGAGCCCGGCGCCGTCGTGGGGCACGGAGAACGCGGTGTTCCAGGAGTTCGTCTCGGTGAAGTCGCCGCCCCACGCCTCAGGGTCGTAACCCGCGGCACCGAAATGACGGCTCCCGTCGCGGTTGCGGCCCTGGAAGAACCCGATCAAGTGGTCGAAGTGGTTCGCGTACTGCCGCGAGCGCTGCCGGAAGTACGCGGCGTCGTCGCTCCGTCCGAGCGCCTCGGCGAAATTGGCGAGGCCGAAGTCGTTGACGCAGCCCTCCAGCGCCCACGAAAGGCCCTCGTGGACCGACGTCGGCGTGAACCCGAGGAAGATCGACTCGTGCAGCCCCTTCCGGCCGACGCTCTGGCCGGCCGGTGTCACGGTCGCGTTCTTGAGCGCCGCCTCGTAGGCGGCCTCGACGTCGAAGCCCCGTACGCCCTTGAGGTACGCGTCGGCGAACGCCACGTCCGAACTGGTGCCGGTCATGAGGTTGGCGTAGCCGGGGGAGGACCAGCGCGAGATCCAGCCGCCCTCGCGGTACTGCTGGACGAATCCGTCGATCATCCGCCCGCACCGGCCGGGGCTGAGCAGGGCGTACGCGGGCCACGTGGTGCGGTAGGTGTCCCAGAAGCCGTTGTTGACGTACATCTCGCCATCCACGACCTTCGCGCCGGTCCTGGTTCGCGTGCTGGGCCACCACCGCCGGATCACCGGACTCGCGTGACGGACACCCTTCGGCGTGTCCTCGTGCGCGGAGTTCGGATACAGGAAGAGCCGGTAGAGGTTGGAGTAGAACGTGGTGCGCTGGTCCTCGGTCGCGCCCTCGATCTCGACCCGGTCCAGCACCTCGGACCACCGCGCGCGGGCCTGGTCACGGACCTGCTCGAAGCTCGTGCCTGCGGGGATCTCCTGGTCGAGGTTCCGCTTCGCCTGCGCGAGGCTGATCAGCGACGTCGCGATCCGCATCGTCACCTCGCCCGCGGCGAACTCCAGGAACCCGGTCACCGTGCGCCACACCGGACGCCGGATCCTCCCGCCGCGTTCGGCGGGGACATCGAACTCGGCGTACACGAACATCCGCCGCGCCCCCGCCGACAACCGGCTGCGGACCCAGGTGTGGCCGGTGACCACGCCGTTCGCCGCGTCCAGGCGCAGTCCGCCCCGGTTGCGGGCGTTGTCGAACAGCAGCCAGCCGCGATCCGCCGGGAAGGTGAAGCGGAACAGCGCCGCATGATCCGCCGGGGCGATGTCGGTGGTGACGCCGTTGGCGAACCGGACACCGTAGTGATGCGGCCGGTCGACCTCGTCGTCATGGGAGAACGCGAGCGCGCGGCGTGCCCGGTCGGCCTCCACCTGCCCGATCCCCGGCATCACCTGGAAGGTGTGCCGGTCGCCCATCCACGGGCTCGGCTGATGCGACAGCGCGAACGCCTGCAGCGCCGGACGGTTCGCGGCGTCGTTGTGCCGGTGGTAGCTGTAGAGCCAGTCGGTGGCGCTCGCGTCGGTGACCGGGGTCCAGAAGTTGAAGCCGTGCGGGATCGCCGTCGCGGGGAAGTTGTTGCCCCGAGAGAACTTGTCGCTGGAATGCGTGCCGCGGGTGGTGCGGACGTGGTCGACCGGGTCCCGGATCTCGATCGGACGCTCGGTGAGCCGGACGTCGTCCACCCAGCCCGCGCTGTCGCCGTCCGGCGGTTCGCTGACCAGGACGATCCGGGTGACCCGCCGTCCGGCGAACTCACCCAGCCCGCGGCGCACGAGGTTCCACTGGTCCACATACAGCGTCTTGTCCAGACCCTGCTCCGTGGCGCTGAACCCGGCCGTCGTCCCGTCGTCGAACTCGACGTCCAGCGCCACGAAGGTGCTGCGATAGCTCGGCACCGAGTCGCGCTCGGCCTCGGGGAAGACCACATAGGACAGTTCAGTGTGGCCGGTGACCTCGACGTCCACTTCGAACAGCGTCGCGCGCAGCGTGTTCTCGTAGCGGAGCGCGTGCGCGCCGGTGAACCCGACGCCGGGCTTCGCCGTCGGCGACGAACGCGGCCCGGTGCCGACGCGCAAGGCCGGATCCACCGGCTGCGGATCACCTGTTTCGAAGGAGGAGAAGAACCCGGTGATCGTCACCAGGCCACCGTAACTCCCGCGCGTGAGCCCGGCTCGGTGTGCCGCATCCAGAGGACTAAACGCGTGAGAGGAACTCCTCGAAAGTGCCCACACCGGTCGCGTTCTCCGGCGTCAGGTTGCCGCCCGCCCGGAACGCCCTGGCTGCCTTGCCCGGCAGCCACAGCGACACGATCGGCTTCCGGCGTCCCACCGAGCGCTGATAGGCCTCCGCCAGGTCACGCGCGCTCCGGACCTCCGGGCCGCCCATGTCCGGCACCCGCCCCGACGGCTCACCGGACGCCAGCGCGACCAGCCTGTCCGCGACGTCGCCGGTGCTGACCGGCTGGAATCGGAAACCCGACGGCATGATCGTCACCGGCAGCCGCCGCTGCGCCGACGACGCCCGCGCGACCAGGTCGTGGAACTGCGTCGCGCGCAGCACCGTCCACGGCAGACCGGATTCCTCGATCACCCCCTCCGAGGCCAGTTTCTCGTCGTAGTAGAAGAACCGGATCACGTCGATGCCGACGATCGAGATGTACACCACATGCGGATTTCCCGCCCGCTTCGCCGCCTCGACCAGGTTCCGTGTCACCTGCTCGTCCCCGCGGCCCAGCGTCGACGCGCAGTGGATGATCGTCGACACACCGGTGACCGCCTCGGCGAGACCGTCACCGGTCTTCAGGTCGCACCGCACCCACTCGTGCCGCTCGTCCGCGGGCCGCGGCCGCCGGCTCATGACGCGGACCTGCCGATCTTCGGCCGCCAGCCGCCGCACCACCTCGCGGCCGAGGTCGCCGGTACCGCCGGTCACCAGAATCGGGTTCGCCACCTTGGTCCTCCTTCATGAGAGCTTTCACCCTCAAGAACCGGCGGGCCATCAGGAACGTGACAGCTGCCCCGAGAGGAACGCGAGCTTGTCCGGATTGCCGACCGCGCGCAGCCCGCGGATCCGGCCGTCCACCACCTCGAACCCGAGGATGCCGAACAGGACCCCACCGGCCGTCGCGACCACCGCCGGGCCGCCGTTGACCTCGAGGATCTCGATCGACACCTGGCCGGCACCGGCGAACATCCCGGCGTACAGCCGCGCGACCTTGGCCGCGCCGTGCACCGGACGCCGCGCCGCGGTGACCTTGCCGCCACCGTCCGACCACGCCGTCACATCGGCGGTGAGCAAACTCTCCAACGCGGGCAAGTCACCGTCCCGCGCCGCGGACAGGAAGCTCTCGACCAGTTTCTCGTGATGTCGCGGGTTCGAAACCCGTCGCTCCTCCGTACGGTCCAGTGCCTTTCGCGCTCGGCTGTGCAGCTGACGCGAGTTGACCTCGGAGACGTCGAGGATCCCGGCGATCTCGCGATGGCTGTACGCGAAGGCCTCCTTCAGCACGAAAACCGCGCGCTCCACCGGGCTGAGCTGCTCCAGCAACACCAGCATCGCCAGCGACACCGAATCCCGCTGCTCCGCCGTCTCCAGCGGACCGAGCACATCGGTCGAGGTCAGGACCGGTTCGGGCAACCACGGCCCGACGTACCGCTCACGCTGCGCCCTGGCGGAGGTGAGCCGGTTCAGACAGAGATTGGTGACCACCTTCGCCAGCCACGCCCGCGGCGATCCGATCGACTCGCGTTCGGCACCCGCCCACTTCGGATAGGCGTCCTGAACGGCGTCTTCCGCCTCCGCCGCCGAACCGAGCAGGCGATACGCGAGCCCGAACATGGCCGGCCGCAGCCGCTCGAATTCCGTGGCGCTGTCCATCGTCCCCTACGAATCCCTCTTGAATCCACTGTGGACACCATCGTGCCAGGGGTACCGCTCACCGGGATTGCCGTACCTGATCGGCGCTGACGTCCACTGTGACTGTATCGGTACGAATGGAACGTCTGCGTCACCACCGAGAGAGGGGTCTGGAGTGACGTCACGTTCGTCGCGTTCGCGTGCCTCGCTGTGCGCCGCGACCGCCATCACCGTATTAGCGCTGGTCACAGCGCCCCAAGCCGGTGCGGCACCGGCACCGGGCGCCGTGCACACCACACCCGACAGATCCGGGAAGGACGTCGATGTCCGTGACACGGCGAGAACCAACCCGCGCGTCCTGGCCGCGCGGGACCGGCTCGCCGCGTCGCGGGCCGATTCCGTCGCGACCGCGCGTGCGGAACTGGGCAACCAGGCCCTGCTCGACTTCGACGAGCTGACCGGCACGCCCCGGGTCCTGGCCCGCACCGACGGTTTCCTCACCGGACCGAGCGGGAAGGCACCCCGCGACATCGTCCTGAACTACCTGCGGGAGAAGGAAGGCCTTGTCGGCCTCAGCGCCGGTGACACCGCGAAACTGAACCTGCGCAAGGACTACGTCGACGTCGAAGGCACACACCATCTGTCCTTCACCCAGTCCGTCGGCGGGATTCCCGTATTCGGCAACGGGCTGAAGGCACACGTCACCAAGGACGGCAGGCTGATCCAGCTGGACGGCGCGCCCGTGCGCGACCTTCCCACCTCGCTCGGCGCGGCGACGCTGGCCGCACCCGGCCCCGACTCGAAGCAGGTCGCGTTCCTGACCGGCGACGGGATCCGTCCCGCCTGGTACACGCTGGCCAAACCCGCCGTGGACCAGATGTTCCAGGAAGTGACCGACGCCGGCACCGGCAAACTGCTCTACCGCAAGAATCTGGTCAACCACGCCAACGACGCCGATGGCGCCAAGGGCCTCGCCTGGGAAGCTCAGCCCGGCCCCCAGAAACAGGTCAACCTGAGCCAGAAGGGCTGGCTGCCCGCCGACGCCAAGACCCTTGACGGCAACGTCGCGCACGTCGCCGCCGACGTCAACGGCGACCAGAAGTTCCAGCCGCAGGAAGAGATCGGCCGGAACACCGACGGCACCTTCCGCTACAAGTTCACCGACTTCAACGCCGCCGTCGGCCCGCCGTGCTCGACGGCGAGGCCCTGCTCCTGGGACCCGAAGACACCTGGTTCGTGGGCGAAGAACCGCGAACAGAACGCCGTGCAGGCACTGGCCTACGTCGGCAGCTTCCACGACCACCTCGCCTCCTTCCCGATCGGCTTCACCCGCCAGGCCGGCAACTTCGAGAAGGTCGACGGCGACGCCGTCCAGGTCCACACCCTGCTCGGCGCACAGACGCCGGGCTACTACGACAACGCGTTCATGGGCACCCCGCCGGACGGTCAGCCGCCGACGATGGGCATGTTCCTGTTCCACGACCCCAGGGACCCGACCGACCCGTTCCTCGCGGCGAACTCGGCCGACGACGCCACGATCATCCACCACGAGTACACCCACGGCCTGTCCAACCGGCTCGTCGTCGACGCGCAGGGCAACTCCACACTGAGCTCCCTGCAGTCCGGCTCGATGGGCGAAGCCTGGAGCGACTGGTACGCCTTCGACTACCTCGTCGGGCGCAACGCGATCAAGGACACCTCGGAACCCGGTGAACTCCTCGGCGGCGACTACGTCAGCAACGGTGTTCCCCTCGCCCGCACCCAGCCGCTGGACTGCCCCGTCGGCGCCGGCGCGCCGCAGTGCCCCGGTACGCCGGGAGCCGGGCCCGGTGGTTACACCTACGGCGACCTCGGCCGGATCATCGGCTTCCCGGAGGTCCACGCCGACGGTGAGATCTGGGCGAGCACGCTGTGGGACATCCGCGAGGCGCTCGGTGTGCAGCTGACGCGGGCGCTGGTCACCCGCGCGATGGAGCTTTCGCCCGCGTCGCCGTCGTTCCTGGACATGCGGAACGCGATCCTGCAGGCCGACACGGTGATCAACGGCGGCCGCGCGCACGCCAAACTGTGGAAGGCGTTCGCCGCGCGCGGCATGGGCTACTTCGCCGCGTCGATCACCGGCGCCGACACCGCGCCTGCCGAGGACTTCTCCACCCCGCCGCCCGCAGGCACCCCGACCGGAACCGTGACCGGCAAGGTCACCAACCGGGAAAGCGGCACCCCGATCGCGGGCGTCGCGGTCCGGTTCAGCGGGCACGACTCCGGTTTCACCGGCTCGCTGTCCGCGGTCACCGACGCCGCGGGCGGCTACACCATCCCCGGCGTGCTCCCCGGCACCTACCCGAAGGTCTACGCCTTCGGAGGCGGCGCGGACAGCGAGACCCGCGCGGTCTCGGTGCGGTCGGGAACGACCAAGGTCGACTGGGCGCTGCGGTTCAACTGGGCGTCCGGAGCCGCGGGTGCCGGCGTCACCGCGTTCAACGGTGAGGACTTCACGCCGTACGGCTGCGGGCCCGGCGATCTCGTGACCTCGTCGGCGCTCGGCGGCGGTGGCTGGTCGACCGACAAGGTGATCGGCCCCGACGGCAAGATCGAGACGCGGTTCGTCACGATCAAACTGGGCAAGCCGGTCAACGTCAGCGCCATCGAGATCGACCCAGCCAATGTCTGCGGCGACGATCCGCCCGCCGCGGCCAAGGACGTCACGGTCGAGACCTCCGTGGACGGCACGACCTGGGTGAAGGCGGGCACCGGCGACTTCAAGCCCGCCGACCTGAACAAGCTCACCGCGCTCCAGCTCGCTCCGGGCAGCGCGACCGGGGTGCGGTTCGTGCGGCTGACCGTTTCGTCCAACCAGCTGTCGTTCTATCCGGACAGGACCTGTTCGCCGCAGCCGACGACGGCCGGGTGCCTGTACATGGACGTGCAGAAACTGGCGGTGCGGGGCGCCGCCGCCTGACCGATCGACCTGCTGGCGTGGTGGAGCCGATGTCGGCGAGTGTGGAGGATTCGGGACGCTCAACGTCCCAAATCCTCCACACTCGACCGTGCCACCGAGAGATTCCACTGTCATCGAACTCCGAGACCGACGCCCCGTCGAACGACCGCTGACCTGCTGCGCCCCCGGCCCTTGTTCCCAATGTCGCATTTGAGTCACTGAGCGTCTCAAATGCGACATTGGGAACAGTCGAGGCCAGACCGGCCCTGGTGGCTCCTTACCGCTCACGAGTGCTCTAGGATGGAGGCATCGGGGTAGAAACGTGCTCTCCTCGCTGAGCACGCGCATACGCGGTATCGGATGAACCGTCACTCCTTCTTTTCGAAGGAGTCGACCTTTGCGTTCCCCTGTTCAAAGCCGTTCCCTCGTCGAAGCGTGGCCCGCGCTGGCCGGGCTTTCGGCCGTGTTCCTGTTCGAGATGCTCGACAACTCGATCCTCAACGTCGCCCTGCCGACCATCGGCCGCGAGCTCTCCGCCTCGACGACGACTCTGCAATGGGTCACCGGCGCGTACTCCGTCGTGTTCGGTGGCCTCATGCTCGCGTTCGGCGCGCTGGCCGACCGGGTGGGCAGGCGCAAGATCATGCTCACCGGTCTCGTCCTGCTCGGCGTGGCGAGCCTGGCCACGATGTTCGTCACCGCCGCGTGGCAGCTCATCGCCGTCCGGGCGCTCATGGGTGTCGCGGCCGCGATGACGACGCCGGGTTCGCTCGCCCTCGCGTTCCGCCTGTTCGACGAAGACGTGCCGCGCGTCCGCGCGACCACACTGATCTCGACCGTGGGCCTCATCGGCCTCGCCGTCGGCCCCACCGCCGGAGGGCTGGCGCTCACCGTCGCGCCGTGGCAGGCGCTGCTGCTGGTGAACGTGCCGGTCGCCGCGCTCGCGTTCCTCGGAATTCGGACCGGCATCCCCGCCGACGATCCTGCAGGCCTGCACCGCGAACCGATCGACATCGCGGGAGCGGTCCTGGGAACCGGGACGATCATCCTCGCCCTGCTCGCCCCCACGTTCTTCGCCGAAGTGGGCATCGCCTCGGCTCTGCCCTGGGGTGCCGCCGCGGCAGCCCTCGTCGCCGGGATCTGCTTCGTGCTCCGCGAGAAGACGGCCCGGCACCCTCTGCTCGACCTGGAACTCGTCGCCAGGCCACTCGTGTCCAGCGGCCTGGCGCTGAAGGCCGCGGCCGGATCGGCGACCGCCGGGCTGAGCTACCTCGTGACGTTGCACCTCCAGTTCGGCCTCGGCTGGGCGCCCGCCCAAGCGGCGCTCGGGATGCTGCCCCAGGTCGTCGTCCTCATCGCCGGTGGCGCCCTCATCACCCCGCTGATCACCCGCGTCGGACTCACCAAGGCCGCCTGGCTCAGCGCCACCGCGGTCGTGTGCGGACTCGCGGTCTACACCGTGTTCGGCGGGCTCGGCTATGCCTGGATCGCCGTCGCGCTCGCCCTCGTCGCGGTGGGGATGCGGGTGGTCGGCGTCGTCGCGGGCACCAACGTCATGCGGGGCCTGCCCTCGAACCGGACCACCATCGGAGCCGCGCTCGTCGACACCGCCGGTGAAGTCACCACCGGGGTCGGCATCGCGTTGAGCGGCACGATCCTGGCTCTGATCTTCCCCGGAGCGCTGACCGCGGCTCTGCACTCGACCGACTTCCTGACGGCGACCACGTACGCGGGTCTCGCCCTCACGGTGCTGTCCGCGGCGCTGGTCGGCTTCGGCATCCTGCGCGGCAGGAACAGTCATGCAGCGTGAAGGCCCCCTTCCCTCGGCTCAGCCGAGGGAAGGGGGCCTTCACGCGCTACCGGAGGACTACAGCTTCGCGCACTGTCCGGCGGCCGGGCCGCGGACGGTGTTCTGCAGGTCGTAGTCCGTCGGAGCGGGGGAGTTGGCCGCGCACGCCAGAGGTCCGCCGATCGTGCTGGAAGTCAGCACCGGACCCTGGTTGCCGGTCAACGCCACCGGTCCGCCGATCTCGGTCAGCTCGATCGAGACCGTCCCGGTCGTCCCGGTGATCGCCACCGGGCCGTCCACCTTCGTCCGGTCCAGCACGACCTGCGCCGCGCCGTTCGCGGTCACCGGCCCGGAGATCGAGCCGCCGCGAACGATCAGGCTCGCGCCCGCCGCCACCGACACCGGACCGGACACCGTCGCACCGTCCACACAGGTCACCCCGTTCCGCACGGTCAGCGGGCCCTTGCGTTCACCCGTGATCGTCTGGGCGCACGCCGCGTCGGGTTTGCCGAGCACCTCGAACTCCGACAGCGACGCCTCACCGCCCGTGGTCGCGGTGACCTCGAGCCGGTAGTAGGCGTAATGCGCCGGGTTCGCGATCTTGAACGCCCTGGTCTGCTGCCGCCACGAGAACTTCTGATCGGTCCGCTGGTCCGCGACCGCCCAGTTCTTCCCGTCGTAGGAGCCCTTCAGCACCCAGCTCTTCGCGTCGCCCGCACCCTTGCCCGAAGTCAGCGTGTAGAACGAACCCGCCTCGTTCGTCGAGGGCACCTGGTACTGGATCGGCGCCTTGACCTTCGCCTCGGTCCGCGACGTGTTGTCGAAGAACGCCGCGTCGCCACCGGAGACCGGCTTGGTCAGGTCGTGCACCGGGGTCGGCACCGCGTCGCCCTTGGTGATCGACTTCGGCGCGTCGTCCGGGCCGGTGCCCCACGACGACGGGTTCGGGCCCATGTCGAAGTCGAGCGTCCCGCCGTTCGCGATGGCCGAATGCGGTAGCGACGTCGACGTCTGCGCCTTGCCGTTGACCTTCAGGCCCTGCACGTAGACGTTCTTCGCGCTGTTCTTCGGCGCGTTGACCACGATCTTCTTGCCGCCGGGCAGGTTCACGGTCGCCTTGGTGAACAGCGGCGAGCCGATCGCGTAGTCCGAGCTGCCGACCTGCAGCGGGTAGAAGCCCAGCATGCCGAACAGCCACCATGCCGACTGCTCGCCGTTGTCCTCGTCGCCACCGTAGCCCTGGCCGAGCTCGCTGCCGACGTACAACCTGGCCAGCGCCTCGCGGACCTTCGCCTGCGTCTTCGACGGCTGGCCCGCGTAGTCGTACATGTAGAGCGTGTGGTGCGCGGCCTGGTTCGAATGCGCGTACATGCCCATCCGGACGTCCCGGGCCTCGGTCATCTCGTGGATGACGCCGGGGTAGGTGCCGAATTTGAGCCCCTGCTCGGGTTTGGCGAAGAATTCGTCCAATTTGGACGCCAGTCCCGCCTTGCCGCCGAAGAGGTTCGCCAGGCCCTGTCCGTCCTGCGGAACCGAGAACCGCATGCCGTACGCGTTGGTCTCGGTGTAGTCGATACCCCAGACCTCCGGGTCGAACTGTTCCTTGCTCCGGGTGAACTTGCCCGCCGCGTCACGGCCCTGGAAGAAGCCGACACTCGGATCGAACACGTTCACGTACTGCGTGGCCCGCTCGGTGAAGTACCCGTAGTTGTCCAGGTACTCCTGCTTGCGCGGGTCGTTCGCCGGGGCCTCGTCGTAGAGCTTCTTCGACATGTTCGCGATGGCGTTGTCGTTGACATAGCCCTCGATCGCCCACGAGAACCCGTGGTCCGCGGTGTTCGGCGCGTACCCGAGGAACGTGCCCTCGTCGATGCCCTTACGGCCGACCGCGCCGTTCGGCGGGGTCACGGTGGCGTTCTTGATCGCCGAGTCGTAGGCCGACTGGACGTCGAAACCCTTGACCCCCTTGAGATAGGCGTCCGCGAACGCGGCGTCCGAACTCGTCCCGGTCATCAGATCCGCGTAACCGGGGGAGGACCAGCGCGAGATCCAGCCGCCGTCACGGTACTGCTGCACGAAACCGTCGACGAGCTTGCCGGTGGTCTCCGGGCTGAGCAGCGAATACGCCGACCACACCGTCCGATAGGTGTCCCAGAACCCGTTGTTGACGTAGAACTCACCGTCGACCAGTTTCGCCCCGGTCTGGGTCGGCGTGTCCTGGCCGGCCTTGGGCGACACCGGGCTCGCGTACTTCTTCACCGGCTTCTCGACCGTGCCGACGTTCTCGAAGCCCGAGTTCGGGTACAGGAACAGGCGGTAGAGGTTGGAGTACAGCGTGATCAGCTGGTCCTTCGAGGCCCCTTCGACCTCGACGACCTTGAGCTTCTGGTCCCAAGCGTTCTGCGCGGCGTCGGCGACGGATTCGAGAGTCGCGTTCGGGGCGAGCTCCTGTTCCATGTTCTTCTTCGCCTGGTCCACGCTGATCAGCGAGGTCGCGATCCGCATGTTCACGGTCTTGTCGGCACCCGCGTCGAACTTGAGGTAGCCGAGGACGTTGTCCCGCTTCTGGTCACCGGAACCGGTGGACAGCTTCGAACCGGCGGTCACCGGCTTGTCGAAGGTGGCGTAGACGAACATCCGGGTCGCACCGGCCGACAGCCCGCTCTTGACGTCGCTGTAGCCGGTGATGGACCGGCCTGCCGGGTCGAGGGTGAGCCCGCCGTTGTTGTTGACGTTGTCGAAGATCAGGTTCGAGTCCGCTCCGGGGAACTTGAAGCGGTACAGCGCGGCGTGATCGGTCGGCGCGACCTCGGTCTTGATCCCGTTCTCGAAGTCGACACCGTAGTAGTGCGCCCGCGCCGTCTCGTTGGAATGCTTGAACGGCAGCTTCCGCGCCTCACGGTCCGGGTTCGGCACACCGCTCGCGGTCGAGGGCAGGAACTGGAAGGTCTGCCGGTCGGCCATCCACGGGCTCGGCGCATGGCTCGCGGAGAACGCCTGCAGCGCCGGGAGGTTCTGCTCGTTGTTGCGCGAGTGGTAGGAGTACATCCAGCTCAACGTGCCCGCGTCGGTCGTCGGGATCCAGAAGTTGAACCCGTGCGGGACCGCGGTGGCGGGCATGTTGTTGCCGCGCGAGAACGACCCGTTGGACAGCGAACCGCGCGTGGTCAGCACGTTGTCGGACGGGCGCAGGCTCGCCGGCGGCGTCGGGGTCGCCGACACCTTGATGTCGTCCAACCAGCCCTGCAGCGAACCCGGCCCGTCGGCGTTGTCGTAGCCGACCAGGATCCGGTCGATCGTCTTGCCCTTGGCGACCACGCCGATCTGCGAGCGCACCAGGTTCCACTGGTTGGTGTAGAGCACCTTGCTCGCGCCCTGGCCCTGCGGGGAAAGACCGAAACCGTACTGGTCGACCGCGCCGAGCTGGCTCAGGTAGGTGCCGTCGGTGAACGCCAGGTCCACCGCGACGTTCGTGCTCGGGTACTTCAGGTCGCCGCGGATGAACTCCGGCTGCACCTTGTACGACAGCTCCGAGGTCGCCGCCACCGGGATGTCGACGTCGAAGATCTTGTTGTACGACCAGCCGTGCCCCTGCGCCTTGTGGCTGCCGGAGTAGCGGAACGCGCGCAGGCCGGTGAAGCCGACCCGGTTCTTGCTGGTGTAGCCGCTGCCCGGGCCGCTGTCGGTGAAGCTGCGCATGTTCGGCAGCGCAGGCGGGGCCGGGTCGTCGTTCGCCAGCAGCAGCTCCGAGAGCTGCATGATCGGGCCGCCGTTGTTCTTGGTGATGTCGAGCCGGAAGAACTTGTACGCGGCACTCGCGGCGGCGAGGCGGTACTCCTTCGTCTGGAACGGCTCGCTGAACTTCTGCCCGGTCTGCTTGTCCAGATCGGTCCACGACTTTCCGTCGGCGGAACCCTGAAGCGTCCAGTCCTGCGGGTTGCGGTTGTCGAAGTCGTTCGCCGAGGACAGCGCGTACCGGGTGATCGACGTCGGCTCGGACAGCGTGATCTGCGCCCAGCCGGTCGGGGTCCAGGCCAGCCACTTGGTGTCGGTCGAACCGTCGACCAGGTTCGCCACCCCCTCGTTCGGGGTGTTCTCGCTGTTGGCGGTGGTCTCGGTGACCTTGCCGCGGATGTCACCGGGGATGGTGGTGGCGTTCGCGCCGTCGACACCGAACGCCTTCGGCTTGCCCGACGGGTCGACGTCGACGGTGTCGCTCCACGTCGGCTCCGGCTCGCCTTGTTCGAACGAAGAGTAGAAGTCCGGTGGGGCTTCCTCAGCCGCGGCCGTGGCGGGGAGGGCCACCACCCCGGACGCCACCACCGTGGCACTCAGGAGGCCGCAGACCCAAGGTCTGACGCTTCGGGGCATCGTTGCACCAATGCTTTCTCGCGGGGGCATGCTGGGCGCCGCTCAGGCAGGGGACCGGTGGCGCCAAGAGAGAAAAGCTCGGCTGTGACATCGATGTCAAGACACTCGGACAAACCTGGCCCGAACTGGACAACCCGGATACCCGGAAACCTGGTGGACAACGGACAGACACGGGGCCAGGGTTGAAGACACGACTGAAGCCGATCCGGGAAACTGGGGTGGGGACATGCGGCGGTTGTCCATGCTCGGCGTGGCAGCGCTCATCACGGCAGGCTCGATACTCACGGCGCCGGCGGCCACCGCCGGCGAAACGACGTTCCGCCCGGTGCGCACCTGCGCCGAACTGGTGCGGACCTATGACGTTCCCGGCGCGATCACGCACGTCGAGACCGCGACGGTCGTGCCGGCGACGGCGACCGAACCGGAGAACTGCGACGTCCGTGGCTACGTGGAACCAGCGGTGCGGTTCCAGCTGCGGCTGCCGACCAAGACCTATGCGGGGCGGTACCTGCAGTTCGGCTGCGGCGGCTTCTGCGGGGTGGTCTCCAGGCCGTCGTTCGCCGACTGCGGTTTCCCGCACGGGGGCGACGTCGCCGTCGCGGCCACCGACGACGGGCATGTCGGCAAGACCCCGTTGGTCGTCGACGACGGCAAGTGGGCCGAGAACAACCAGGCCGCCCGCGACGACTTCGCGTTCCGTGCGCCCCACGTGGTCTCGAAGGCGTCCAAACGGCTGATCACGGCGTTCTACGGCGCTCCGCCGAAGAAGTCGTATTTCAGCGGCTGCTCCGACGGCGGCCGCGAGGCGCTGCTGCTCGCGCAGCGCTATCCGCACGACTTCGACGGCATCATCGCGGGCGCACCGGCCGGCTACTGGGGGCCGCTGGTCGGCGTATATCAGACCTGGCTCGCCAGGGTGAACACCGGCGCCGACGGCAAGCCGATCCTGACCGCCGACAAGCTCCCGGCGTTGCACGCCGCCGCACTGTCGTCTTGCGACAAGTCCGACGGACTCGGCGACGGAGCCATCGACGACCCGCGCACCTGCCGCTTCGACCCGGCCACGATCGCCTGCCCGCCGGGCACCGACAACGCGGGCTGCCTCACCGCGGCGCAGGTGGACGCCACGAAGAAGATCTACGCGCCGCCGACCGACGAACGCGGCCGCAAACTGTACCCGGGCGGCCAGACTGTCGGTTCCGAACTCTCGTGGTACGGCTGGATCATCCCGTCGCCGGAAACAGGCGGCGTCCCCTTCGCCCAGGCGCTCGCCGACAACTACCTGAAGTACATGGCCTACCCGATCGGCACACCGCATTCGTCGGTCGAGAAGTTCGCCTTCACCTCCCGCGAATTCGACCGGCTGACCCCGGAAGGCATCCGCTCCAACGCGATGTCGACGGATCTGCGCGAATTCCGGCGGGCCGGCGGGAAACTCGTGATCTGGCACGGCTGGGCGGACCAGGCGATCCCCGCCGCGGGCACCACCGACTACTACGAGCGGCTCACCCGCGCCAACGGCGGCCCGGCCGCGACGCGGAACTGGGCCCGGCTGTTCATGGTTCCCGCGCTGTACCACTGCGCGACCGGCGACAAGCTGACCGAGTACGACCCGCTGAAGGAGCTGGTGTCCTGGGTCGAGCGCGGCACCGCGCCGGACCGGACGATCGCCACCGGCCGCGACGCCGACGGCAAGGTCTTCCGTACGCGGCCTGTGTTCCCGTATCCGTTGCAGGCCAAGTACGACGGCACCGGAAGCGTCGACGACGCCGCGAACTTCGTGCCCGCCCCGCCTTCGCGGCCTTCGCACGACCTTGTGAACTGGGCGGGGAACGGGCTGTACGACAAGGCGGGCCCGGTCGCTCCGTAAGCATCCCCGGCCTCGCGCCAAGTGTCATGAAAGGGTCGTTCAGGACGAAAGATGTCCTGAACGACCCTTTCATGACATCCGGAAGCTAGGAAAGAACGCCGTCCAGCAGCCGTACCCGCCGGTCCGCGATCCGGTGAACCTCGTCGTCGTGCGTCGCCACGATGACCGCGGCGCCCTCTTCGGCGCAGCGCCGCAACAGCCGCAGCACCCGCGGCGTGCTCCCCGCGTCCAAGTGCGCCGTCGGCTCGTCGGTGAGCAGGACCCGGGGCCGCCCGCTGACCGCCCTGGCGAGCGCGACCCGCTGCTGCTGTCCGAACGAGACTTCGAGCGGGTAGCGGTCGCCGAGGTCGCCGATCCCGAGTTCCTCCAGCAGTTCCGAAACCCGCGCGTGGATGTCCTTCGCGCTGGGCTTGGGAACGTCGGACCGGAGCCGCAGCGGCAGCGCCACGTTCTCCGCGATCGTCAGTTCGTTCGCCAGGCCGAGCGCCTGTGGCAGGACGGCGCAGGTGTGCCATGGCGGCGCGCCCGCTATCGGGACGCCGTCCAGCAGGACACTGCCGGAATCGGGCGAGTCGAAACCGCACAGCAGGGCCAGTAGCGCGCTCTTGCCGGAGCCGGACCGGCCGGACACGGTGACGAGCTCGCCCGCGGCCACGCGCAGTTCGAGCCCGCGCAGGACTTCGACGTCCCCGCTGGGATGGGGGAACCGGCGGCGTAACCCGACGGCCTCGAGGGCGGGTTCCGCCATCACGGCACGACCTCCCGTTCTTCGACCTTCTCCAGTCTGCCCTTGTGCATCCGCGCCACCCGGCTGCCGAGTTCGATGAGCCGATCGTCGTGCGAGGCGACGATGACGGCGAAATCCTGACCCGCGAGGTACCTCAGGGTGTCGAGCACCCGGTCGGCCGAGGCTTCGTCCAATTGGGACGTCGGCTCGTCGGCGAGCACGACGGTCGAGCGACGAGCGAGCGTGCAGCCGAACGCGAGGCGTTGCTGCTGCCCGCCCGACAGCGCGGAGATCCGCCAGCTGCCGGTTCCGCCGAGCCCCAGCTGATCGAGGATGTCGTCGGGAAGGCATTCGGTTCCGGCCGATTCCGCCGCCGCGCGGAGATTGTCGGCGACGCTCAGATACGCGAGCAGGTTGTCGGTCGGGTTCTGGAACACCAGGCCGAGGTGGTGCCGCCGCAGTGCCCGCCGGTCCCGATGCCGAAGCTTCCCGGTTTCGGTGCCCTGGAAGGAGATCGTGCCCCGCGCCGGCTGCTCGAACAGGCCGAGCGTCCGCAGGAGGGTGGACTTCCCGGAGCCGGACGGCCCCGCCAGCACGGTGATCCCGCGCGCCGGGATGTCGATGGTGACGTCGTCGACGCCGGTCACGGTGCCCGCCGGCGTCTGGTAGTCGACGCCGATCCCGCGCAGCCGGAAGATCGGTTTCTCAGGCACGGATCAACTCCGCGGTCCGGGCGGTGCGCACCGAGCGCATCGCTATCCAGCCCGCCAGCGCCACGACGAGCACACCGACGGCGAGTACGGTCAGGGCGAGCGGGGTCGGGTCGGGCAGTGCCGACTGTGGCGGGAGGAATGTCGCCGGGTCGAAGCGCGGCACCGAGAGTCCCGCGACCGACACACCGCACACGACGCCGATCACCACGGCGAGCCCGCTGAGCGCGCCCAGTTCCATCAAGTGACTCGCCAGCAGGGCACGCGGGCGCATCCCCATCCGCAGCACCAGCGCCCCGGCCAGCGCGTTCTGGCGACGGCGGACTTCGACCGCGACCAGGAGCGACAGCACCGCCACCACCCCGAGCACGGCACCGAGCAGGGCCATGAACGAGAACGTCCACGACACCACGTAGAACGGAAGCGCGTCCAGCGCGGACTCGCGGGTGACGCGGTTGACCGCCGTCATCACCCCCACGGAGGCCAGCGCCTCGGTCACCTGCGTCATCGACGAGCTGGACAGCAGGCTCCACTTGGGCACGGAGCGGAGCTGCGCCTCGCTGAGCGAATCCCGGGAGACCACATACCCGGCCTTGGTGCCGATGATCGGGAACATCGGCAGCTCGCCGACCGTCCTGGCGTCCCCGAGACCGGCGGGCAGCGTGGCTTTCTGGGCGGGGTCGTTCCCGATCCGGATCGCCGGGACACCGGCGCCGGGGCTCGACAGGCCGCCCAGCAGCCGGTCGACCTCGGCTTCGTCGAGCGGGCCGAACGTGGCCGCACGCCGGAACGTCCGCGGATCCACGACCAGCACGACATTGCCCGTGCCGGTCAGCTCGCCGACGATCGCCGTGCTGTCGGTGATCGAGGCGGGCAGCCCGACCTTCCCGGTGCCGACGACGCTTTCGGTGTCGACCCTGGTCTCGGCTCCGACGAAGATGGCGGACTTCGTCTGCAGCGCCTCTTCCTGGCCTCGGGCGATGCCGATCCCCGTGGCCAGCGTCCCGATGGCCAGCGTGCCGATCACGAGCACGCCGGTGACCGGCGCGCGGGCGCTGGCGAGCCGCCGGATGGCCAGCTGCAGCGCGGGCCGGGACCACAGCCGAGCCCGATGCGACGCGTGCAGGGCGAGCCAGGCCAGCCGTGCGGCGACGAGCCCGACGGTGAGCACGACGAACACCGGGTATGTGAGCGCGAGCGGGTCGACCTGGGGGAGCGGGTTGCCGATCCGTGATCCCTTGCTGTAGTCGACGAGCCGGTTCCAGCCGAGCAGGGCGATACCGGCGGTGAGCAGCTCCCACGGGAAGAAGGCCAGGAGCTTCACCTTCTTGCGCCCTCCGGAGCGGACCCGGCCGAGTTCGAACTCCCGATGGGTGCGGACGGAGATCACGCCGGCGAGCAGCGCGAGCGAGATGAGCAGGATCGCGGCCGCGACGAGCGACCCCCACAGTGTCGCGCCGTCGTCCAGTTCACCGGGTGGCCCGTACATCCCGAGCAACAGCCGGGCGAGCACCGCGCCCGCCACGCCGCCGACGATGATCGGGAGCCCGAGCTCGGCTACCGCGAGCAGCCCGAGCGCCCCAGGACCGCTACCGCGAGCCGACAGCAGCCTCAGCTGCGGATGCCGCCGCTGGTACCACTGCAGGGCGACAGTGCCGATCCCGGCGCAGCCGACCAGGATGCTGATGGCCGCGAGCGGCAGGATCGAGATCAGGACGTTCGATTCCGCCTGGTTGCTGATCTCCACGGAGCGTTCGAACGGCAACGACCCGATGATCGCGTCGCCGAGGCCGCGGGAACCCAGATCCGCCTTGACGGCCGCGATGAGCGCCTTCCCGCGTTCCTGACGATCCTCGGCCTCGCTCACGGTCTTGGGCGGGGCCTCGTAGAACGACATGTGGAGCGTCTTGATCGTCGGGACCTGCAGCGCGCGGACCGTGTCGTCGAAGGTCTTGCCGTCGTTGGCGAACATGACGGAGTCGAGAGGGTCGTTGGCGAGCCTGCTGACGACGGCGTTCCGCTGCTGCGAGCACCACCAGCGCGGCGCCGGGTCGGGAAGGTCGCGATACAGCCCGGTCACCGGAGGTATCGGGGTGCCTTTGATGCTCGGGGTGGCGCCGACCTTGATGTTCTCGGCCCCGGCCACGACGGTGCCGAGCAGGAATCCGCCACCCGTCGATCCGCCCGCAACATCGAGATGGCCCTGGAGCGCCTGGTCCCGATGCGCGAGGACGACCTTGTAGTTGGGGTCGCCGTTGAACTCGGTGCCGAAGAGGTACGGCGTGTAGCGGGAGGTGACCGGCGCGGGGAAACCGTGCGCCGGCGCGTTGCGGCGGACCGAGTCGATCACCTGCGGAGCGACCGCGGCGGGGACGTTGTCCTTGCTGAACACGGGCCCGTAGTAGTCCGGGCACACGATGTCGGACTGATACGTGACGGCCGCGCCGCCCGCGGCCGAGGCCTGCAGGACGGCGGCGGTGCCGAGGAAACAGGCCAGCAAAGCGGTCACCGCGGCGATGATCAAAGTCAGGGGACTGGTCAGTGCCGCCCTAGGAGCCGCTCGCCACGGCATTGTCACCCTGGGCCCGCCGGGAGCCCCCCACCTCACCCGCATGGATACGCACGCTACCGGTCGAGGCGCCCGGACGACAGAAAGAAATCACCGTTTGTTGCTGACGTGAAGTAAGGCATGGTCCATTGTGGTGATACGGGTGCCTGGCTACTGACTGTCCGTCACCAGCTGATCGATCGGGATGGCCTCGCCCGCCACGCTCTCCGCCGAGAATGCGGTTTCTCCGATCGCCGCGACGACGACGCCGGTGATCCGGTCGACGTCGCCGCGTTCGGCCTTCGGCAGGGGAGCACCCACCGAGCGGCGGGAAGCCGCCGCGGCGCCCAGCAACCGCGCGGCCAGGTGATGCGACCCGGCCGCCGCTTCCGCGCCGGCGAGACCTTCGAGGCCGAGCGCGATCGCGCGGGGATCCTCGCTGTCGCGTGCGATCGCCAGGCCCTCGAGCTGGAGTCGTTTCGCCGCCACCGCGTCTCCGCGCTGTTCGGCGATGAACCCGAGCTCGGCGAGCACCAGGGTGCTGCCCGCCTCGGACTCCACCCGGCGATGCCAGTCCAGTATGGACAGCAGGCGCCGCTCGGCCTCGTCGAACAGTCCCTGGCGGCGAGCGCCGAGCGCGAGCCCTGTTTCGGCGTAGACCTCGCCGGGTTTGAAGCCGTGTTCGACGGCCAGCGCCCTTGCCCGCTCGTGGAACTCCTTCGCTTCGTCGAAGCGGCCCATGAGCAGCGCCGTCCGGCCCAGCCAGGACAGTTTGTAGGCGACCTCCGGCCACAGCTCGAGCTCTTCCGCGCGGCGAAGGCTTTCCCGATGCACGCGGGCGGCATGCTCGTAGTCCCCGGCGATCGACGCCAGCATGCCGATGACGAACGACGCCTGCAGCCAGCCCCAGCGTTCGCCGAGTCCGTCGAAGATCGCGGCGCTCTGTGCGGCGATCCGGCCACCTCCGGTGAGGTCGCCGCCGGAGATCAGATGGGACGCCCGGTCGCTCAGCGCGGCCGCGGCGCTCCAGTCGTCGCCGATGTCGCGGGCGGTTTCCAGCGCGTCGAGCGTGAGCCGCTCCGCCCGGCACAGGTCGCCGACCGTCGACCACGCGTAGCCGAGGAACCACGACATCCGCGCCCGGACACCGGGATCGGCGATACCCCGCACGATCTCTTCGGTGGTGGCGTCCGTGCCGGTGCCGTCGAGCACGGCGATCCCGGTGCGCCAGCCGAGAGCCTGCGCGTACTCGTCGCCGGCGTCGATCCCCGTGCCGAGCACGAGATCCAGCGAGCGCCGGGCCTCGGTGAGCCGCCCACGCAGGAACCAGAACCAGGTCGTCGCGTTCACCAGCCGCGCCGCGAGCCGTTGTTCTCCTCGCCTCAGCAGCGTTTCCAGCGCTCGCCGGGTGTTGGCGCCTTCGGCGTCCAGTCTGTCGAGCCAGCGGCGCTGTTCCCTGCCGCGCAGCTCCGCGTCACCGCGTTCGGCCAGCTCGACGTGGAAGCGGGCGTGCCGCAAGTACAGGTCGTCGAGCTCGCCCGCTTGCCCGGCATGGTCCAAGGCGTACGCCGAAACGGACTCCAGCAGCAGGAACCGCGGTTCGCCGGACCTGCCCGGCCTGCTGACCACCAACGACCTGTCGACGAGCCGGGACAACAGATCCAAGACGTCGCCGGCGGCGATCTCGCCGCCCGCGCAGACCGATTCGGCGGCGTCGAGCCCGCAAGCCTCGGCGTGGACGGCGAGCCTGCGCAGCACGATCTGCTCGGGCTCGCTCAGGAGGCTCCAGCTCCAGTCGATCATCGCGCGGAGGGTCTGCTGGCGGCGCGGCCCGCCTCGCCTGCCCGATGAGAGCAGGCCGAACCGGTCGTCCAGGCGGGCGAGGAGTTCGTGCACGCCGAGCGTCCGGACCCGGGTGGCGGCGAGTTCGAGCGCCAGCGGGATTCCGTCGAGGGTGCGGCAGATCCTGGCGACCACCGCCGCGTTCTCCGCGTCGAGCGCGAACCCCGGCGCGGCCGCCGCGGCACGGGCGGCGAACAGCCGGACCGCGCTCGATTCCCGCACGGCGGCGAAATCCGGCTCCTCGGGCAGTTCGAGCGGCGGCACCGCCCAGACGTTCTCCCCTGGCAGCCCGAGCGGTTCCTGGCTGGTGGCGAGCACACGCAGCCGCGGCACCGCCGCGAGCAGCCGTTCCACCAGTGTCGCGACCGGTTCGACGACCTGCTCGCAGTTGTCCAGGACGAGCAGGATCTCCTTGTCCCGTAAGGCCGCGGCCATCGACTGTGTCAGCGTTCCGGTGGAGGTCGCCTCCTCTCGAAGATCCAGCACGGCCGCGACGACGACGGCGACGAGATCCTCGGGCGGGCACGTCGGGCATTCGACGATGTCCAGGCCCGCCAGCTCGACGAGCCAGGTGCCGTCGGCCATCGCGAGCTTCGACGCGGCCTCGATGGCGAGCCTGGTCTTGCCCACACCGCCGGGGCCGGTGAGGGTGACCAGCCGGGCGTCGGTGACAAGGGCCTCGACCTCCTTGACCGCGGTCGTGCGGCCGATCAGCTCGGTCAGCGCCGCCGGGAGATTTCCGCGCACCGGCTCGGCGGCGCGAACCGGCTCGAGCTCCGGGCTGCGGGTGAGGATCGCTTGGTGCAGCGCCGCGAGGTCCGGGCCCGGTTCGAGCCCGGACTCGTCACGCAGGCGGGTGCGCAGCTCGGCATAGGTTTCGAGCGCCTCGCTGTGCCGCCCGGCCGCGTACAACGCGCGCATCAGCAGACCGCGCAGCCGCTCTCGCAGCGGATTCCGCGAGACCAGACCGGCCAGTTCCCCGGTGAGGACGCCGTGTTCGCCGAGCGCCAGCCGGGCTTCGGCTCGCTCCTCTTCGGCGAGCAGCCTCTCCTCCTCCAGCCGCTGAGCAGCGGCGACGGCGAAGGGTTCGTCCTCGAAGCCGGCATAGGCAGGCCCTCGCCACAACGCCAGCGCGTCTGCCAGCAGCGCCGCACGAGCACGCGGGTCGGCGGCGTCGCGGGCGCGGGCGGTGAGCGCGCGGAACCGATGGACGTCCAGCTCGCCGGGCTCGACGGCGAGAACGTATCCGGCCGGTTGGTGCGTCACGAGCTCCCTGGCGCCCGGCTCGGCCCGGTCCAGGGCGCGGCGCAACTGGGAGACCTTGGTCTGCAGGGTGTTGCCGGGATTGCCCGGCGGGTGCTCACCCCAGAGATCGTCGGTCAACGACGACACCGACGCCGCCCTGCCCTCGCGGGACAGCAGCCCGGCGAGCAGGAGACGGACCTTCGCCTCGGGCACGACGACGGGCTCGCCCGCGGTCGTCCACGCGGCGAGCGGCCCAAGCACTCCGAAACGCACGAAAACGACGTTAGCGCGGACCACCGACAAGATCGTGCGTGAACCCGCAGCGATCCGTGCGCGGGCCGCGTCACGGTGGTCCCATGAGCGAACACGGCAAGACCCCGGTGACGGTACTGGGGCTGGGCGCGATGGGAACCGCGCTCGTAGAAGCACTACTGGCGGCCGGCCATCCGGTCACCGTCTGGAACCGGACCGCGGGCAGGGCCGAGGCGGTGGCGGCGAAGGGAGCTTCGGTCGCTTCGAGCGTCTCGGAGGCACTCGCGGCGAACACGATCGTGATCGCCTGCCTGCTCGACTACGACTCGGTGCACGAGGTCCTGGACCCGGTGGCTGCCGGGCTCGAAGGACGGCAGCTGATCAACCTGACCAACGGCACCCCCGGCCAGGCGCGCGAAATGAGTGCTTGGGCGGAAGGATTGGGCGCGGCCTACCTGGACGGCGGGATCATGGCCGTCCCGCCGATGATCGGCACGCCGGCGGCGTTCATCTTCTACAGCGGATCGGGCACCGTCTTCGGCCGGGCCCGTACCGCGCTCGACACCTTCGGCGGCGTCAACTATCTCGGCGCCGACCCAGGACTGGCGCCTCTGCACGACATCGCGCTGCTCAGCGGGATGTACGGGTACTTCGTCGGCGTCATCCAGGCGTACGCGCTCGTCGGCTCGGCCGGCGTCAAGGCACGGGAATTCGCGCCGATGCTCCGCGGCTGGTTGGACGCGATGAGCGGCTTCTTGGAGCGCTCGGCCGAACAGATCGACGACGGCGACTACGTGACCGACGTCGTGTCGAACATCGGGATGCAGGCCGGGGCTTACCCGAACCTCGCCAAAGCCGCGGCGGAACAGGGCGTAAGCGCCGAACTGCTCACCCCGCTGCAACCGCTGATGGACAAGCGGGTCGCCGACGGACACGGCGCCGAAGACCTGATCAGCGTCATCGAACTCCTCAAGAAGTAAGGGAAACACAATGATCACCATGATCGGGCTCGGCCCGATGGGACAGGCCATGGTCCGGGTGCTCCTGGAGAACGGCCACGGAGTGACCGTCTGGAACCGCACCGCCGCCCGCGCGGACGGCGTCGTCGCCGCCGGTGCCGTGCGCGCCGAGACACCGGCGGACGCGGTTTCGGCGTCGGAGCTGGTGCTGCTGAGCCTCACTGACTACGCCGCGATGTACGACATTCTCGGCAAGGCCGAGGACGCCTTGGCGGGCAAGGTGATCGTCAACCTCAGCTCCGACACCCCGGAGAAGACCCGCGAAGCCGCCGAGTGGGTCGAGGCCCGCGGTGCGCGATTCGTCGCCGGCGGAGTGATGGTGCCCGCCGAGCTGGTGGGCAAGAACGAGGCTTACGTCTTCTACAGCGGCCCCACCGAGGTGTTCGAGAAGCACCGCGAAACCCTGGCGCTGATCGGGCGACCGGACTACCTCGGCGAGGACGTCCGGCTGGCGCAGCTGTTCTACCAGGCGCAGCTGGACATCTTCTTGACCTCGCTTTCGGTGTTCCTGCACGCGAGCGCGCTGGTGCGGTCGGCAGGGGTGCCGGCGGAGAGGTTCGTCCCGTACGCCAAGGACAACTTCAAGATGATGGATTTCTACCTGGACGCCGCGGCCGAGCAGATCGAAAAGGGCGATCACCCCGGCGACGACGCCAACGTCACGATGATGGGCGCGACGGCCGACCACATCGTCCAGGCGAGCCGGGACGCGGGGGTCGACGCGCTGCTGCCGGAGGCGGTCAAGTCGCACTACGACCGGGCGATCGCCGCGGGCCACGGGCGTAGCTCGTGGACCAGCCTGTTCGAAATCATCAAGGCGGACCGCAAGTAGGGCGGCCCAAGTACATGAAGGCCCCCATCCTTGCGCCTAAGTACAGGAAGGGGGCCTTCATGTACCTCCACTTTCGACACCCAGCACCTCCAGGAATGCCTTCGCCGCCGGAGTGACGGTGAAGCGGTTCCAGACCAGGTGCTCGATCCGCGCGGGCGCGTCCCGGACCGGCACGGTGACGACGTCGGTCAGGTTCGGCACGTACTTCGACGGCAGCAGCGCGACACCCAGTCCCTGATGGATGAGCCGCGCCATGAAATCGGCGGCCGTCACCTCGAACGCGACCTCCCTGGTCACTCCCGCCGCGGCGAAGGCCTGGTCCGTCTGGGCCCGGCCCGCCGATCCCGACGGGAAGTCCACGAACACTTCGGACGAAAGCCGCTTCAAGTCCACTTCGGACTCGACGGCGAGTGGATGCCCGGGAGCCACCACGGCGATCAGATCGTCGCGGCCCAGTTCGCAGGTGCCCACCCCGTCCGGCCGATCGGTCACCGGGAGGCCGAGGAACGCCACCTCGATCGCGCCGTCCTTGATCTGCTCGACCAGTTGCCCGCTCGCCCCGACCCGCAGCCCGATCCGGACGTGCGGGTACCGGCTGCGGAACGTCTGCAGGGCGGCCGGGACGTCGACCGCCGCGACGGTCGGGATGATCCCGACGGTGAGCCGCCCGCGGATCTCGCCGACGGCGGCGGCGACCTCCGAACCCGCCCGTTCGGCGGCCTCGAGGCATTGCCGGGCGGCGGGCAGGAACGCCTCGCCCGCGGCGGTGAGGCGCACCCGGCGGCTCGTGCGTTCGAACAGCCGCGCGCCGAGTTCCCGTTCCAGCCGCGCGATCTGATGACTCAGCGCCGACTGCACGACGAGGCACCGCTGCGCGGCCCGCGTGAAGCTGTTCGTCTCCGCCACGGCCACGACGTACCGCATCTGCTGAAGCTCCATGGATCCATCTTGAATCACGATGGATCAAGTGACAAACATGTGTTGGACTCATTGATCGGCAGCGTCGAAGCTGAGAAGCGTGAAAACGCTGACGACCACACCGCTCGCCGCCGGTCTCGCCGGTACCGCGCTGACCGCCTTCGCTCCCATGGTCTGGGGGACGACCTACGTGGTCACCACCGAACTCCTCCCGCCGGGGCATCCGTTGTTCGCAGGGCTCATGCGCGCCCTGCCCGCCGGGCTCATCGCGCTCGCCATCACCCGCACCCTCCCGCGCGGGACCTGGTGGCTGAAGGCCGCCGCGCTCGGTGTCCTCAACATCGGGATGTTCTTCCCCCTGCTGTTCGTCGCCGCCGAACGGCTGCCCGGCGGAGTCGCCGCCACGCTCGGCGCCGCCCAGCCGCTGCTCGTCGCGATCCTCGCCGTGGCCGTGCTGCGTCAGAGCCCGTCGGCGTGGCGGTTCGCCTGGGGGATCGTCGGGATCGTGGGTGTCGGGCTGGTGGTGCTCGGACCGGCGGCGGGCTTCGACGTCCTCGGCGTGATCGCCGGACTCGGCGGCGCCGCGACGATGGCGCTCGGCGTCACGCTCACCAAACGATGGGGTCGTCCGGCGGACGTCGGGCCGACGGCGTTCGCCTCATGGCAGCTCACCGCGGGCGGGTTGTTCCTGGTGCCGGTGACCTTCCTGTTCGAAGGAGCCCCGCCCGCCATCGACCTGAACGCCGCTCTCGGCTACACCTGGCTCGGTCTGATCGGCGGATTGCTCGCCTACGTCCTGTGGTTCCGTGGCATCACGTCGCTGCCGGTCACCTCGGTCGCGGTCCTCGGACTGCTGTCGCCGATGGTCGCCGCGCTGCTCGGGGCGGCGCTGCTCGGGCAGTCGCTCGGCTTGATCCAGCTCGCCGGTTTCGCGCTCGCACTGGCCTCGATCGTCGCGGGCCAGATCACCCCGAAAAGCGCCGTCCGATGAGGATCGCCGTCGTCGGAGCGTCGGGGATGGCGGGATCCCGTGTCGTCGCCGAAGCCGCTTCCCGTGGACACCGGGTCACCGCCGTTTTTCGCGGTACGCCACCGGATTCGCCGCATCCGGAGGTCGAGGTCGTACGCGGTGACGCCACCGACGTCAGCCGGATGAGCGCCGTCTTCGCGGGAGCCGACGCCGTCGTGGGTGCGACGAGACCCGAACCCGGAGCGGAAGACACCGTCGCCGCCACGATCACGGCCCTGCTCGATGCCGCGGCTGGTATCCGTGTCCTGGTCGTCGGTGGTGCGGGGCCACTGCGCTCGCCGTCGGGCGGGCTCGTGATCGACGATCCGGCGTTCGTCCCGACGGCCTGGCGGACCATCGCCTCGGCCAGCGCGGCACAGCTTCAAGCCTGCGAAGCGCACTCGGGCGACTGGGTGTACCTCAGCCCGCCCGCGATCCTCGAACCCGGCGCCCGGACCGGGGCCTATCGGCGAGGGACGACGACGATCCTCACCGCGGACGACGGATCTTCCCGGATCTCGGCGGAGGATCTCGCCGTCGCCATCGTCGACGAACTCGAGAATCCCGGGCAGGACCGGCATTTCACCATCGGATACTGAGTTCGGGCGGATCACCGGGGGAGGGCGTCTCCGGACTCCGTTCGGCCTCGATCTGGATCTCGATGTTCGTCTTGTGCGAGATCGGATCCCAGATCTCCTCGATCGGCGCGAGCAGAGACTGGCTGACACCGCAACGCCGGGCACGGGTGGCGTACCAAGCGAACCCGGCCAGGAAGAGAGGGAGGCTGAGAAACGCCGCCAGTGGTGCCAGGAGGTCCATGCGGCCGACGATACAGTAACGTCGCGTTTCCAGAAACATCCTGTTACTGAATGCGAGACGATGAGCAGGCTGACGCGCGCCGAGCAGCAGCGCCGCACCCATGAACACTTGCTGGCCGCCGGACGCCAGGTTTTCCTGCGACGCGGTTTCCTCGCGGCGACGGTCGAGGAGATCGCGGCCGACGCCGGGTACACCCGCGGCGCCGTCTACAAGCACTTCGGCGGCAAGGAAGGGTTGTGGCTGGCGATCATCGAGGCCGATGCGGACGGTCATCTGCAGGGGCTGCGCGAAGCGCTGGCTCGCGCCACTTCACGCGACGAGGTGATCGCGGCCCTGAACCCCGTCGACGTGGCGGACAAGGACGCGGCGAAGTGGAGCGCGGCGGCCGCGGAGGTACTCGCCGCGACGGCGCAGCAACCGGAAACAGCCGCGCTGGTCGCGGCGATCCAGCGACGCCACGACGACGAGGTGGTCGCCCTGCTCGCCGAACACACCCGGCGCCTGCGTCTCGAACCCGCCATGCCGCTCGATCAGGCCGTCGTCATGCTGGGCGCCTTGGGCATCGGTCTCGCGCTGCGCCAGTCGGTCGCCCCCGCCGCGGATCCCGCCGCCATCCTCACCCACGTGCTGGACACGCTTTTCCCGTCCTAGACTCGGGAGCCGTGATCGATTCCTTCACCACCGCCGACCTCGTCGACGAGCACGGCGACCGGCTGCGCGTCTGTGACACCCAGTTCCGCCAGTTCGGCGGGCACCGGTCCTTCTCGGGCCCGATCCGTACCGTCTCCTGCCACGAGGACAACGGGCTGGTCAAGAAGCTCCTGGCCGCCCCGGGTGACGGCGCCGTCCTGGTGGTCGACGGCGGCGGTTCCCTGCACAGCGCGCTCACCGGCGACATGATCGCGAAGTCCGCCGCCGACAACGGCTGGGCGGGCATCGTCGTCAACGGCGCGGTGCGCGACAGCGCCGAGCTCGCCGGGCTCCCGCTCGGGGTGAAAGCGCTCGGCACCAACCCGCGCAAGAGCTCCAAGGCGGGCGTCGGCGCTGTCGACGTCCCGGTCGGCTTCGGGGGAGTGACCTTCACTCCCGGCGACACGCTCTATTCCGATGACGACGGCGTCGTGATCCTTCCCCTCGCCTGAACCCGCTCAGACGACGATGACCCGGCGGCCACGGGTGTGCCCGGCATGGCTGTCGGCGTGTGCCACCGCGGCGTCGGCGAGTGAATAGGACTTCTCGACCGGGATGTGCAGCTTCCCCCGCGAGATGAGGTCGACGGCCTCGGCCAGCGCGTCCGGCACGCTCCCGGCCACGCCGGAGAAGCGGACGCCGTGCTCGGGCGCACCGAGATCGGCGATGGAGAGGACCTTCTCCGGATCCCCGGTCAGCTCGACCAATTCGGGGATCACGCCCGATCCGGCCAGATCGAGGGCGGCGTCGACCCGGCCGAGCCGCCGCACCCGGTCCACCCAGCCTTCGCCGTAGGTCGTGGCGAGCGCGCCCAGGCCGCGCAGATAGTCCTGGTTCGCGGCGCTCGCCGTGCCGATCACGGTGATACCGCGTTCGCGCGCGATCTGCAGTACCGCCGATCCGACTCCGCCGGACGCGCCGCTGACCAGCAGCGTCTCGCCGGACCGCACGCCGGCTTCGCGGATGAGCCGCAGCGCGGTCTCGACCACGGAGGGATATCCGGCCGCCTCCTCGAAGGTGAGCCCCTCGGGCATTCCCGTCCAGGCCGACAGCACGGCGAACTCGGCGTAGGTGCTCGAACCCTCGCCGAACACGGAATCGCCGACCTCGACCCCGTCGACGCCTTCGCCCACCTCGTCCACCACACCGGCGGCGTCGAGGCCCACCCCGGACGGCAGCACGGTCGGATGCGCGCCGAGGACCTGGCCTTCGCGGATCCTCCAGTCGACGGGGTTCACCCCGGCCGCTCGCACGGCGATACGTACTTCGCCTGCGCCCGCGTGCGGTTCTCCGGCGTCGACGAGCTGCAGGACTTCTGGTCCACCGAACTCGGTGAAGATCACTTGCTTCATGCGGCCGACCGTAGCACTAACGGTTAGTGTTTTGGAACGGTTGTTGTTTCGTATCTGATAGCTTCATCGTATGACAGCGCCGACCGGACGTCGCGAGCGGAAGAAGGCCGCGACCCGTCAGAAGATCGCCGACACCGCTCTGCGGCTTTTCCTGGAACGCGGCTACGACGCGGTGGGCATCCGCGAGGTGGCCGCGGAGGCCGACGTCGCCGTCACGACGCTCTTCTCCCATTTCGCTTCGAAAGAGGCTTTGGTGTTCGAGCAGGACGCGAACTTCGAGCAAGGCCTCACGCGGGCGGTCACCGAAAGGTCGCCGGGGGAGCCGCTCATCCCCGCGCTGTGCCGTGAGGTTCACGCGATGGTGCGTCATTGCACCGCGGACGGCGCCGCCCCGATCTGGCGCATGATCGACGGATCGCCCGCCCTGCGGGAGTACGAAGACTCGATGAGGTTGCGCCATGCGGAATCCCTGGCGGCGGCCATCGCTGCCGATCCGGAGTCAGCACGGTCCGCGACCGCCTGCCGGACGATCGCGAGGTTCGTGATCGACGCTTACTCGATCGGCCGGGAGGCGGCCGATCCGGAGGCCGCGGTGGACGAGATCTTCCGGATGATCGAAGCGGCCTGGGAGGTCACCGGAGCATGCTGACACGGGTCGCGGTGGGTGTGCTGGTTCATCAGAGTGCGTTGCTGCGGAACAACACGGTCGTCGTCGAGGGTGAGGAAGGTGTGCTGCTCGTCGATCCCGGGATCACCGACGGCGAAATGGCCTGCCTCGCGAACGACCTTGCCGAGTCCGGCCGGACGGTGGTGGCGGGTTTCGCGACACATCCCGACTGGGATCACGCGCTCTGGCACCCCGCGTTCGGTGACGTGCCCCGCTACGGCACGGACCGCTGCGCGGCCAGTCTGCGAGATCTGCGGTCGAAAGCGAACTGGCGGACCGACTTCGCCGAGGGGCTGCCACCGGAGATCGCCGGTGAGGTGTCGCCGGATCTGTTCGGCCTCATCACCGCCCTGCCCGCCGGAAGCACGCGGATCCCTTGGGACGGCCCCGAACTGCGGATCATCGAGCATCCGGCCCACGCTCCTGGCCATGCGGCGCTGGTCATCGGGGAACGCGGGGTTCTCATCGCGGGCGACATGCTTTCCGACGTCCTGGTCCCGATGTTCGACGACACCGCCGATCCGCTCGGGGACTACCTGACCGGGCTGCGGCTGCTCGAAGCGGTGGCGGACGACGTCGATGTCGTCGTACCCGGCCATGGCGCCGTCGGCGGCGCCGGCCAGGCTCGCGCACGGATCGACCAGGACCGGGCGTATGTGCACGCCGTGCGCGACGGCCGTACTCCCGACGACCCGCGGATCGGCTCGTCGGCCGAACCCGGCTGGGAGTGGGTGAGCGATCTGCACGCCGGGCAGGTACAGAGACTCGCCAGGCGAAGCTAATGCGACACGAGGCCGATCGCGGCCCGGATCGCGGCGACGAACCGCTCCGGCCGATAGCGTCCGGGATCGGTGAGCACGAGCCGCGCGGCCATCTCGAAGAGCGCGGTCACGGTGTGCGCGACGATCTCCGGGTCGAGTTCGGCCGGGGCGCCGACGGCGTCCAGTAGTCGTCGCGTCAGCGACTCCGCGCGATCGAGGACGATGGTGCGGGCCGCTTCCCGCGCGGCGTGGAACTCGCCGGGCATATCCGCCATCGGCATGACGATGCAGTACCACCGGTCCGGGGTGGCCTGGACCGCGCCGAGGAAGTCGGCGAGCGTCCGGGCGAGGAACTCGGGGGCGTCCTCGATGAGCAGCCGGCCCGGATCACCCGGCAGTACGTCGAGCAACTGCTGGAGCGCGGCCTCCTGCTCCCGGCGCAACAGTGCGGCGAGGAGCTCGTTCCGGCTGCGGAACTGGCCGTAGACCACCGGTTTCGTGACTCCGGCCTGCTCGGCGACCGCCTCCATCGTCGCGGCGTTGTGGCCTCGGGTGACCACCAGGTGCAGTGCCGCGTCCAGCACCTGGGCCCGGCGCTGTTCGGCGGGGACCCGTGCGGCGTAGGCCCGGCGTTTCCGCGGTGTCGTGCTGGTCAACGGGCCTCCTCGATCACACCCTGGACAAAGCTACTCGATCGTAGGATAGTGCTACGGCGTATTACTACGCATCAGTATTAATTGCGGCGAACGGGAGGCCGACGTGGCGACGACACCGGTGGAACCGATGCTGGACCACGGGTTCTTCGGACCGGGTTCGGTCACGTGGAAGGTGTGGGGGCACGTCACGGCCGCCGTCACCGGACTGCAGCGGTCCGTCGTGGTGGAGGAACTCGACCCCGCGTTGATCGCCGCCGTCGACAAGACCGGCGCGAATTACGCCCGGCCACGCACCCGCTACGACCGGACCGTCCGCTACTTCGCCATGGTGGCCTTCGCCGACAGCCGAAAGGTCTCCCAGGCTGCGGACGTGCTGGTGAAGGTGCATGCCAAGGCGATCGGCGTCGAGCCGGTCAGCGGCAAACACTACGATGCCAACGATCCCCACTCTCAGCTGTGGATCCTGCTGACCGGCTGGCATTCGGTGCTCAAGGCCTACGAGCTGTACGGCGGAGGCAGGCTCACTCCCGCCGAGGAGAACCGGTACTGGGAGGAATGCGCCATCGCGGCCGAGTTCCAGACCTGCGATCCCGCCGACGTTCCCCGTACCCGCGAAGGTGTCCGGGAGTACTTCGAGCGAATGCGTCCCCGGCTCGCGGTCAGCGAGGCCGCCCGGAAGATGATGGACCACCTGTTGACGGCCAAGGTTGTCCTGCCGCCGGCGCCGCGACTGCTGACTCCGGTCCTCTGGCTGGTGAACTGGTTCCTGCGGGCCGG
Organism: Amycolatopsis sp. NPDC049868; assembly: GCF_044461365.1. NCBI lineage: Bacteria > Bacillati > Actinomycetota > Actinomycetes > Pseudonocardiales > Pseudonocardiaceae > Amycolatopsis > Amycolatopsis sp. NPDC049868. Next base: position 403,443 of record NZ_JBITKV010000006.1, read on the forward strand.
GACGATCGCGACCATGCCGCGCTGGATGCGGAAGCTGAGCGGTTTCACCCAGCCGCGGTTCGTCGACCTGCTGGTCCGGCCGGTCCTGCGGCTCGGTTACGGCGTCGTCGACGGCAACCCGAGGCTGAAGCTGGCGGCCGCGCGTCTGCTGGCGCCGTCCGCGGTGCCGGTCATCGCTCCGTACGTTCTCGGTGTTCCGCCGGTGTCGGACGAGGTCTTGACCCCGGCGGAGGCGCGGCGGCGTTACGGCTACGACAGGCCGGCGGACGCGCACCGTGACATCCGCGAGAAGCAACACCAGCGGGTGTTCGGCGCCGGACTTGCACCCAGCGAGGACGGCCTTCTCGAATCTCAGGCGGTCCTCGGGTCGCTGTCCTGAATCATCAGCTCCTCGGCATGACGCAGAGTTCCCTGGACTGCCCCGACGCGAAGTCGTAGACGACGGGGTTGCCGTACTCGTAGCCGGGCACGGCGTTGCAATCGGAGCCGGTCCCACTCGAAAGCTGTGCGATCACCGTGTAGTTGGCGGAGCTGTCCGAACAGTGCACCCGCACCGCGCTGGAACTGAACGCGCCATTGGAGCCGGCGTCTTCGTCAGCCGAAATGCAGTCCCCGGCCTGCGCGGAAAACGGGTCGGGGTCGACCTCGGGAGCGCTGCCGCCGGTGACGAGCGCCACCGTCACCGCGATCGCTCCGCCGGTGACGACGAGCGCCGCGGCGGCGATCCCGGCGATCAGCGCGGTATTCGGCGTCTTCTTCGGCGGGGCGACGGGGTACTGCTGCCAGATGGACTGCTGCTGCTGGGGGAAGGTCACGCCATCAGGATCGGCCGTATCGATGAAATTCCGATGACACGGTTCATTTGCGGGCGACGAGCCGTTCCACCAGCCCGAGTTTGAACCGCTCCCGCTGTTCGACGGCCAGGCCGAGGTCGCCGATCTTGTCGAACGGCCGCCGGAGGAAGTGCTCGCCCGCCATCGGCACGGTGATCTTTTCGGCGATCCATTGCAGACCGCGGACCGCGCGGGACGAACTCACGATGTGGTCGAGCAGGATGAGCTTGCCGCCGGGCCGGAGGACCCTGGCCATCTCCCGCAACGCCTTGCCGTCGTCCGGGATGGCGCAGAGCCCGAGGGTGCAGACCACGGTGTCGAACGAATCGTCGTCGAAGGGCAGGTCGTGTGCGTCGGCGCGCCGTAACGTGACCGGATGGCCGAGGCGTTCGGCGCGGCCGCGGGCGATGGCGAGCATGCCGTCACTGAGGTCGATGCCGGTAAGCGTGACCTCACCGGGATAGAGCGGCAGGTTCAGGCCGGTCCCGACGGCGACTTCGAGAACGTCGCCGGAGGCCTGCCCACAGGCCCACGCCCGCGAATCGCCGAAGAGCTTCCGGTCCATGAACTGCATTTCCCGGTCGTAGTTCCGGGATTTGCCGTCCCAGTACCGGTTCCACCGTGCGGGCCGGGTCATGGCGCTCCTTTCAGCAGCAGTGCTCGCCGCGCCAGGCCTCACGGCCTTCCTTGATCGCGACGGCGGCGATGACGAGTGCGACCAGGGGATCCGCCCAGTACCAGCCGAAGAGGCTGTTGAGCAGCAACCCGACGAGCAGCACACCGGAAAGGTAGGTGCAGAGCAAGGTCTGCTTCGAGTCGGCGACGGCGCTCGCGGAGCCGAGTTCACGCCCGGCTCTGCGCTGGGCGTAGGACAGGAAAGGCATCACGAGCAGTGAGACCGCCGCCAGCACGATGCCGACGAGTGAGTGCTCGGCGGGGTCGGCTCCGAACAGCGTGCGTGCCGACTCGACGGCGACATAGGCGGCCAGCGCGAAGAACGACACCGCGATGACCTTGAGCGCGGTGCGTTCGCGGGCTTCCGGGTCCTTGCCGGAGAACTGCCAGGCGACGGCAGTGGCCGAGGCGACTTCGATGACCGAGTCCAGGCCGAAGCCGATCAGGGCGGTCGACGAGGCGACCGTACCCGCCGAGATGGCGACGACCGCCTCGACGACGTTGTAGGCGATCGTCGTGGCGACGAGGAACCGGACCCGCCGGGACAACCGCGCGCGGCGATCCGGGGCCACAGTGGACTTCGTGGCGCAGCAGTCGTCCGCGCAGGAACCGCTCTCCACGCTCATCGGAGCACCTCGTCCACACAGGGCTCGGCGGTGTCGACGGCCAGCACGACATGGGCGAGCTCCCGCAGCGCGCGGGCCAGATGCGCGTCCGCCAGCGAGTAGCGGACCTGCCTGCCTTCGTAGGTCGCCACGACCAGCCCGCAGCCGCGCAGGCAGGCCAGGTGGTTCGACACGTTCGAGCGGCTCAGGCCGAGTTGATCGGCCAGCCGGCCGGGGTAGCTCACTCCGTCGAGGAGGGCGACCAGGATCCGGCACCGGTTCGGGTCGGCGAGGGCGCGACCGAGCCGGGCGAGCGCGGCACCCTGGGTCTCACATGTCAGCACATGTCGGACAGTACAGCCGACGCTGACATATCAGCAAGTGCCAAGGCGTGACCCGACGGAGTGTCCGGACGCGACCCTCTGTTTCGTCGCTGTCTGTCAAGCCGATGTCGAACGCGGATGTGGAGGCGACCCGAAAGAGTCCGGTGTGGCCACTCAAACGGCCGCTTCGTGAGTACGCCGGGGAGTCCCGGCGCGGCTCCGCATGACACCTCAGAACAATCACTGGACCGATTGCGTGGCGGCCGAAAAGCGTCGAGTAACGTTAACAAAAGCTTTCCTGCGCAATGGGAAAATCGGCATTCGGGTGGCCTTGTCGCATTACCTGAAAGTGCGCTTGTGTGTGAAAAACCCCTTGCTATGTTGATCCAGCGGGGCCGCACTTCGGGGCATGACCGGCACGCCGCGATTTGTGGATCTTGTTTGTTCACACGACTATCGAAGGGTGGACCTTGCTGTGACCGTGACCGAATCGGACACTTCCGCCGAAGGTGTCCAGGGGCCGGAAAATCCGCAGCTGAGTTTGGGCCGGGCCGCCGCGCGCAACCTGGCGACGACGACCAAATCCGTTCCGCAGATGCAGGGGATTTCGTCCAGGTGGCTGCTGAAGTCCCTTGAATGGGTTCAGGTGAACGGTGGTGCCTACCGGGTCAACCGGCGGCTCAATTACGCGGTCGGCGACGGGCGGGTGACCTTCTCGAAGACGGGCACCGAAGTCAGCGTGATCCCGGCGGAACTCGGAGAACTGAAGCCGCTCAAGGGATATGACGACGAAGAGGTCCTCGTCGAACTCGCGCGCCGCTTCGAACAGCAGGAAGTGGCCGCCGGCGATGTGCTCGTCGAATTCGGGCACCGCGCCGATCGGGTCTTCCTCATCGCGCACGGCAAGATCAGCAAAACCGGCCCTGGTCACTACGGTGACGAGACCGCGCTCGGCGTGGTCAAGGACGGCGACTACTTCGGCGCGCAGGCCCTCGTGGACAACGACGGTATCTGGGAGTTCACCGCCAAGGCGACCACCGCCTGCACCGTGCTCACCCTCACTCGTCAGGACTTCGAGCGGGTGCTCGAACAGTCCGAATCGCTGCAGGCGCAGATCGAGCAGGCGTCGCAGGACTCCGGACGCTCCAACGACTTCGGCGAGGCCGAGATCGACATCTCGTCCGGACACGACGGTGAACCGCTGCTGCCGGGCACGTTCGTCGACTACGAGACTTCGCCGCGCGAATACGAACTGAGCGTCGCCCAGACCGTGCTCCGGGTCCACAGCCGGGTGTCCGATCTCTACAACCAGCCGATGGACCAGACCGAGCAGCAGTTGCGTCTGACCATCGAAGCGCTGCGTGAGCGGCAAGAGCACGAAATGATCAACAACACCGACTTCGGCCTGCTCCACAACGCCGACTTCACCCAGCGGATCGCGACGCGTACCGGTCCGCCCACACCGGACGACTTCGACGACCTGCTCGCCCTGGTGTGGAAGGAACCCGGCTTCTTCCTGGCCCATCCCCGCACGATCGCCGCGTTCAGCCGCGAGTGCAGCAAACGCGGCATCTATCCGACCGGCGTCGACCTCGGCGGGCACAAGGTGCCGTCGTGGCGCGGCGTCCCGATCCTGCCGTGCAACAAGATCCCGGTGAGCCAGACCAGCACCAGTTCCGTGCTGCTGATCCGTACCGGGGAGAAGAACCAGGGCGTGGTCGGCCTGCGCCAGATCGGCCTGCCGGACGAATACGAGCCCGGGCTGAACGTCCGGTTCATGGGGATCTCGGAGCAGGCGATCATCTCCTACCTCGTCAGCACGTACTACTCCGCCGCCGTGCTCGTACCGGACGCGCTGGCCGTCCTCGAAGCCGCCGAACTCGGTCGCGAAGGATGACCGCCACGACGCCGGAGGCCGACCGGCGGCTCAGTCTCGGCCCGGCCGCCGCGCGGAACCTGGCGACGACCACCAAGACGCGGCCGCAGATGCAGAGCATCACGCCGCGCTGGCTGCTGAAGATGCTGCCCTGGGTCGAGGCGACCGGCGGCACCTACCGGGTCAACCGGCGGCTGACCTACGCGATCGGCGACGGACGGGTGAGCTTCACCAACGTCGGCACGGATGTCCGCGTCGTCCCGCAGGAACTCGCGGAATTGGCTCTGCTGCGGGGTTTCGACGACGAGGACACGCTCACCGCGCTCGCCGACCGGTTCGTGCAGCACGAGTACCGGCCCGGCGAGACCATCGTCAGCCACGGCGCTCCGCTCGACGAGGTCGTGCTGGTCGCGCACGGCAAGATCGCCAAAGTGGTGCCGGGTGAGTACGGCGCCGAAGCCTCCGTCGGCAGCTTGGCCGATGGCGACCATTTCGGCGACGAGATGCTCGCCGGTATCGACCGGAACTGGCCGTTCACCGCCAAGGCCGTCACCCCGGTGATCGTGCTGACCCTGCGCGCCGAAGACTTCGCCGACCTCAACGGCCGGTCGGAGGCGATGCGCCGCCACGTGCAGGACATGCTGGCAAACAAGGGAAAACCGCAGAACGCCAAGGGCGAGGCCGAGATCGGGATGTCGTCCGGTCACGATGGTGAGCCGCTGCTGCCGGGCACGTTCGTCGACTACGAGATCTCGCCGCGCGAATACGAACTGGCCGTCGCGCAGACGGCGCTTCGGGTGCACACGCGGGTGACCGATCTCTACAACGGGCCGATGGACCAGTTCGAAGAGCAACTCCGGCTGACCATTTCGGCACTGCGTGAGCGGCAGGAGTACGACCTGATCAACAACCACGAGTTCGGGCTGCTGCACAACGCCGATCTGAAGTCGCGGTTCCAAACCCGGTCCGGTCCGCCGACGCCCGACGACATGGACGAACTCGTCAGCCGCCGCCGCAAGACGAAGTTCTTCCTCGCCCACCCTCGCGCGGTCGCCGCGTTCGGCAGGGAATGCACGCGCCGCGGCCTGTATCCGGAGGGCACCACCGTCGACGGCAAGGTGGTCGCCGCGTGGCGTGGGGTGCCGCTCCTGCCCTGCGACAAGATCCCGGTCACCGAGGACGGCACGTCCTCGATCCTCGCCATGCGGACCGGCGTGGAGGACAACGGCGTGATCGCGCTGCACCAGACCGGCCTGCCCGACGAGTACGAGCCGGGCCTGAACGTGCGCTTCGACGGCATCTCCGATCAGGCGGTCGCCAGCTACCTGGTCAGCACCTACTACTCGGCCGCCGTGCTCGTGCCCGACGCGCTCGGCGTCCTGGAGAACGTCGAGGTCGCGCGGTGACCCCTCGCCCCGTGACGACAACGAACAACAACGCTCCAGAAAGGACCACGCACGTGACCATTGCCCGTACTCCCGCTCCCGCAAAGGTTCTGCGCACCGAGTATCAGAAGTCGGTGGCGTCGTACTGGAACAAGGAGAAGGACCCGGTCAACCTGCGTCTGGGCGATGTGGACGGGCTCTATCACCACCACTACGGGGTCGGCGAGGTCGACTGGTCGGTGCTGGAAGGCCCTGAAGACACCCGCGACGAGCGGATCATCGCCGAAATGCACCGCCTGGAGACAGCGCAGGCGGATGTCCTGCTCGATCACCTCGGCGACGTCAAACCGGACGACCGGCTCCTCGACGCCGGCTGCGGGCGCGGCGGGTCCAGCATCATGGCCAACGCGAGGTTCGGCTGCCACGTCGACGGGATCTCGATCTCGGAGAAGCAGGTCGAGTTCGCCAATCACCAGGCGGATATCCGGGGCGTCGCCGACCGGGTGCGCTACCACTTCCGCAACATGCTCGACACCGGCTTCGAAACCGGCTCGCGCAAGGCGATCTGGAACAACGAAAGCACCATGTACGTGGATCTCCACGAGCTGTTCGCCGAGCACGCGCGACAGCTGGAGTTCGGCGGCCGCTACGTCACCATCACCGGGTGCTACAACGACGTGACCGGCGGCCGGTCGAAGGCCGTCGCGCAGATCGACCAGCACTACACCTGCAACATCCATCCGCGCAGCGAGTACTTCAAGGCCATGACGGCCAACGACCTGGTGCCGATCTCGGTGGTGGATCTGACGCCGGACACGATCCCGTACTGGGAACTGCGGGCGAAGTCGTCGGTGGCGACCGGGATCGAAGGACCGTTCCTGGACGCCTATCGCGAAGGCAGCTTCCACTACCTCCTCATCGCCGCGGACCGCGTCTGATCCCGCGAGACCATCGGAGTAAGCGATGACCGAACAGGGTGCGCTCGCCACTCTGCTGGCCGGTCCGAGCGGGCTGGGCACGTCCGCCGCCCGGCTGGCGGCCCGGCTGACCGCGGTCGCTCCGGCGGTGGAGGCGACTCCGCCGCCGGAGGAACCCGCTCTCGACCCGGCCTACGCGTACCGGCCGGGCGGTGACGCGTCGGCACCGCCGTTCTACTGCCCCGTCACCGAACGAATCAACGAGCCGCTCGGTGAGGAGGTCGACCGGCGGCTGGTCATATGGGCGAGGGAGTGCGGATTCGATGAGGAGGAATGCGAACAGTTCGGGAAGGCGGGCTTCGGCAGACTCGTCATGCTCGCCCACCCGGACTGCGAGGATCCGGACCGGCTGCTGATCTCGGCGAAGCTCAACGCCGCGTGGTGGGCGGCCGACGACCTCTATGCCGACGACAGCTCGCTCGGTGCCGTGCCTGCCGAGCTGCCGCCGAAGCTCGCGCTGGCCATGGCGGCCATGGACCCGGTGCCGTCGTTGGGCGAATTCAGCCGGGACCTCGACGAAACACTGCGGAACGACCGGGTTCTGGTGGCACTGGGCTCGGCGACGGACTTCCTGCGACGTTCCGGGACCGCCGCGCAGGTCCAGCGTATCTGCTATTCGACCTTCGCGATGTTCGTGAGCTGGACCGCCTACGCGGCGTGGCGGCACAGTGGGAAATACCCGCCCGCGTGGGAGTATCTCGCCGCCCGGCAGCACGACAGCTTCTACACCTCGATGACGTTGATCGATGTCCTCGGCGGCTACGAACTGACCTCGAACCTCTACTACGACCCACGTGTCCGCGAGGCGGCGATCCAAGCAGGTACCGCGGCTGTTCTCGTCAACGACGTGTATTCGGTCGCCAAGGATCTGGAGGACGAATCGCCGCCCTGCAACGCGGTACTGCTGATCGCCGATGACCGGAAGTGCACGATCGAAGAGGCCACGGCGATCACCATCGAACTGCACAACGACGTCGTCCGGGACTTCCAGGCCGCTCACGAGAAGTTGAGCGCGGTGCCTTCCGTCGAACTGCAACGGTTTCTACGCGGGTTGCGGGGCTGGATGGGCGGGAGTTTCGAATGGCACTCGACCAGCCCGCGATATCGGACGAAGCCCAGCGTTTAGGCCGTGTCTCTTGAAGCGCGCTTTCGGATTTCCGTAGCCGGGCCGCGGCATCAGCTGGTCGCTCACTCAGCCGAGTCGGCGGCCCGCCTCCGCAAATCCGAGGCCTCCGGCCGAAAGGACACGCGCGCGCGTGTCCTCAGCAACCAGCCAAACTCCTCTGAATGCGGTAGTTCGCGACACGAACCTCCGCATCCAGAGGACTAAACGCGGAGGAGAGGTTAAACGACGCCCGCCTCGATCAACTGGCCCCAGATCACGCCCTGGTCGACGACCTCGACTTCGAGTTTCTCGGCCTTGGTGAGCTTGCTCGCTCCGACGTCGGCGCCGGTGATGAGCAGGTCCGTGTTCGCCGAGACCGACGACGCGATGCTCGCGCCCGCCTTTTCGCACAGCCGTTGAAAGGTCGGGCGCGGCACCTTCTCGCCGGAGCGCGGGTCGCTGATCGATCCGGTGACCACGACCGTCTTGCCTTCGAGCGGCGCGCCTGCCGCGACGACCGGCGGGAGGTCTTCTTCACGTACGTCCAGCGAGACTCCGGCCTCGCGGAGCCGTTCGAGCTCGGGACGGAGCCGGGTGAGGTGCTCGATCAGGGACGCGGCGACCTTCGGACCGATGTCCTCCACGGCGACGAGACCCTCTTCGCCCGCGTCGGCGACGGCTTCCAGCGAATCGAAGCCCGCCCGGCACAGCCGCGCGGCGGTGCCTTCGGAGGCCATCGGGATCGCCAGACCGATCAGCGCCCGGCGCAGGCCGACGGCCCGGCTCGCGTCGATCGACTCGATCATGCGAGTGGCGGAGACGTCGCCGATGCGGTCGAACTCCAGCAGCCTTTCCTTGGTGAGCCGGTAGAAGTCCGACGGGTGTTCGAGAATCCCGGCCTCGGCGAGCCGCTCGATCCAGACTCCGCCGATCGCGTCGATGTCCGCGGCCGCGCGCGATGCCCAGTGGATCAGCCGCCGGACGGTCTGGGCGGGGCAGGCGACGTTGGTGCAGAACAGTTCGCGGCTGTTGCCCTGTTCGGTCAACGGTTCCCCGCACGACGGGCATACCGACGGCGGCACGATCTCCCGCTCCTCGCCGGTGCGCTTGGCGGCGTCGAGGACACCCGCCACGAACGGGATCACATCGCCGGCGCGGCGCACGAGGACGGTGTCGCCGATCTTTATGCCGCGGGCCTTGATGACCTCCTGGTTGGCCAACGTCGCCCGCGTGACCGTGGTCCCGCCGACGAACACCGGCTCCAGCCACGCGACGGGAGCGATCTTCCCGGTCTTGCCGACGTCCCAGACGACATCGGCGAGCACGGTGGTCTTCTCCTCGGCGGCGAATTTGAAGGCCAGCGCCCCGCGCGGTGAACTGGACCGGGTTCCGGCGGCGGCGTAGGCGTCGCGATCCGCCAGGCGCAGCACCGCACCGTCGAGGTCGTAGTCGAGTTCGTTGCGCTGCTGCTCGATGGTGGTGATGACGGCCTGCGCCGACTCGGCGTCCTGGCAGTGCCGCATGTCGGCGGCGGCGAACCCGAGCGTCCGCAGCGCACCGTCGAGATCGGTTTCCGCGCTGTCGGGCTCCGTGGAGAGGTCGAACGCGAAGAACTGGAGACGCCGCTCGGCGACGGTGGCCGGATCCTTCGCGCGCAGGGTGCCGGCGGCGGCGTTGCGCGGGTTGATCAGCGGCTTGTCCGGGTGGACCTTGTTGTAGGCGGCGAAAGTGGAACGCAGCATGACGGCCTCGCCGCGGACCTCGACCCGGCCGGGCGCGTCGACCTTGTCCGGGACGCCGTCGGTCAGCGCGCGGACCAGCATGGTCACGTCGTCGCCCGTGGTCCCGTCGCCGCGGGTGACCGCCCTGGCGAGCCGTCCGTTCTCGTAGACGAGGGCGAGCGACAGGCCGTCGAGCTTCGGCATGACGACCACCGGCTGCCCGGGGAACCGGGCGAAGAACGCCTCGACCTGCTCGGGCTTCGTCGCCTTCTCCAGCGACAACATCGGGCGCGAGTGCCGGATGGGCGCGTGCAGGACGGCGGGCGCGCCGACCTGGTCGAGCGGGTTCGGGTCCGGGGCCAGCTCGGGATTCGCTTCGATGAGCCCGCGCAGTTCGTCTTCGATCGCGTCGTAGTCGGCGTCGGCCACCTTCGGCGAGCCTTGGTAGTAGGCGTCGCGAAGGACGACGATCTGATCGGCGAGTTCTTGGATGCGGTCCCGAGCGTTCACGGGGCTGAGATTACCCGGGACCCCTGACAGAACACGGTCCGAAGAGGACTCGTGTCACGGGTTGATGGCGAGCACCAGGAACGAGGCCAGCAGGACCAGGTGCACCCCGCCCTGCAGCCGGGTCGCGCGGCCGGGCACGACGGTGAGCACGCTGACCGCGATCGTCAGCGCCAGCAGCACGATATGGGTCGCACCAAGGCCCAGCAGGAGTGGCCCGTCCAGCCAGATCGACGCCAGCGCGATGGTCGGGATGGTGAGCCCGATACTCGCGATCGCCGAACCGTAGGCGAGGTTGATGCTGGTCTGCATCCGATCGCGCCGCGCGGCCCGGGTCGCGGCCAGCGTTTCCGGCAGCAGCACCAGCATGGCGATCACGACGCCGACGAACGACTGCGGGAAGCCCGCCGCGCTGACCCCCGCTTCGATGGCGGGGGATTCGACCTTCGCCAGGCCGACGACGGCGACCAGCGCCACGAGCAGCAGCCCGAGGCTGGTGAGCGCGGCCTGGTTGGTCGGCGGCTCGGCGTGCTCCTCTTCCTTGACCGAGCCCTCGCTGTCGACCGGCAGGAAGAAGTCGCGGTGGCGCACGGTCTGTGTGAGCACGAAAAGGCCGTAGAGCAGCAGCGAGGCGACGGCGGCGAAGGTGAGCTGCGTGCCGTTGAAGGCCGGGCCCGGGGTGCTGGTGGTGAAGGTCGGCAACACCAGGCTGACGGTGGCCAGTGTCGCCACGGTGGCGAGCGCGCCGCCGCTGCCTTCGGGGTTGAAGTGCGTCTCGCCGTAACGACGGGCGCCGACCATGAGCGAAATGCCGGCGATGCCGTTCATGGTGATCATCACCGCGGCGAACACCGTGTCGCGGGCCAGCGTCCCGGCCTCGGGACCGCCGGAGGACATCATCGTCACGATCAGCGCGACTTCGATGACCGTGACCGCGATCGCCAGCACCAGCGAGCCGAAGGGCTCCCCGACACGATGCGCCACCACCTCTGCGTGATGCACCGCGGCCAGCACCGTCCCGCCGAGCGCCAGCGCCACGATGATCACCGGCACCGCGCCCAGGTCGCGGCCCCAGCTCAGCGCCAACACGACTATGGCGAGGACCGGCATGACGGTGGTCCAGGACAGGGGGAATCGCCTGTGGGAAGCGGCCATGACGCCACCTTCGCACACTCTGCGTGACGTCGCCGCTCCATGGAGGTCGCAGGGTGACGAAGTTCTTAGCGAGCACCGACTCCGCTCAGGAAGGTCTCGACGAGCAGATCGGCGGCGCGCGGGGCGTCCATGTCCTCCCTCGATGCGAGGTGGAGGAGCTGGATCAGCAGCCGGGCCGCCCAGCCGTCGGGGATGTCCGCGCGGAGGAATCCCTCGTCGGTCGCCCGCTGGAGGAACGTGTCCACCTCGGCGGAGAGCCGGTTCCGGCGGTCCTGGATGGCGGGTTCGGCGCGCATCCGGGTCAGTTCGACCGGCCAGGCGCGGTTGACTTCGATGATGCCTTCGACGTATCGGTGCAAGGCCACGGGGACCGCCGTCTCGGTGAACCGCGCGGTGCGGACGACGTGTTCGACCGCGGTCAGCCGTGAGTCGTAGATGGCGGCCAAGAGCTCTTCGCGGGAGGCGAAACGCCGATAGACGGTGCGCCTGTCGACACCGGCTTCGGCGGCGATCGCGCTGATGCTGGCCGAGGGGTCGTCAGCGAGCATGCGCGCGCCGGTGGTCAGGACGGCTTCGAGATTGCGCGTCGCATCGGCTCTCACGCCGGGAATGTATCACGAGGCTGTGTCGTTAACTGCCATAAATGCTACTTCGATGTGACAGTTAGCGAGGCGGAACGGTGATCACGAACGACAGGCTTTTCATCGGAGGCGAGCGGACGACGCCGAGCGATTCGACGCTGCTGGACATCGTGTCCCCGCATGACCAGTCGGTTCTGGGACGCGTCGTCCAAGCTCTTCCCGCCGACGTCGACCGCGCCGTCGCCGCGGCCAGGGCCGCCTTCGACGAAGGTCCGTGGCCGCGGACCCCGCCGAAGGAGCGGATCGAGGTGCTCCGGCGGCTGAACGCACTGAGGGAGGCCCGCGCGGACGAGATCGCCGAGCTCATCTCGGCGGAGAACGGTTCCGCTCTCTGGTTCACGCGGGCCGGGCAGCCCGGGGTGGGACGGCTCGCCGTCTCGTATCTGAAGGCGGCGGAGGAATTCGGGTGGGAGGAGACGCTCGCGCCCTCGGACCCTTCCGCGCCGTTCCGTTCGATCGTGCGCCGGGAACCGATCGGGGTGGTAGCCGCGATCATCCCGTGGAACTCGCCGTTCTCGGCGTCGATGGCCAAGATCATCCCGGCGCTGCTCGCGGGGAACACCGTCGTCCTCAAGGTCTCGCCGGAGAACTCGCTCAGCATGAACCTGCTCGCGGACCTGCTCGCTGCGGCCGGCCTGCCGTCCGGGGTGATCAGCGTGCTGCCCGCGGACCGGCAGACCAGCGAGTACCTGGTGAAGCACCCCGGCGTCGACAAGATCGCGTTCACCGGTTCGACCGCCGCCGGCCGCCGGATCGCGTCGCTGGCGGGGGAGCGGCTGAAGCGGGTCAGCCTGGAGCTGGGCGGGAAGTCCGCGGCGGTGATCCTGCCCGACGCCGTCATGGCGGACGTGATCGCCGGACTGAAGTTCGGATCGCTGCTCAACAACGGTGAAGCCTGCATCGCGCAGACACGGATCCTCGCGCCGCGTGGCCGGTACGACGAGGTCGTGACCGGGCTCAAGGAGATGATGGAATCGCTCGTGGTCGGCGACCCGGCCGACGAGAGAACCTTCATCGGCCCGATGGTGCGGCCAGGCCAGCAACAGCGGGTGCGCGAATACATCGAGATCGGTGTCGCCGAGGGCGCGCGCCTGGTCACCGGAGGCTCCGGAATCCCGGCGGGCCTGGACAAGGGCAATTACGTCACGCCGACGTTGTTCGCCGACGTCGACAGCACGATGCGCATCGCCAAGGAGGAGATCTTCGGTCCGGTGCTGGTCGTCATCCCCTATACGGACGAGGACGACGCGGTCCGTATCGCCAACGACTCCGAGTACGGGCTCTCCGGTGGTGTCTGGTCGGCCGACGAGGACCGCGCGCTCGCCGTCGCGCGGCGGATGCGCACCGGGACCGTCACCGTCAACGGGGCGCCGATCGGCTTCGACGGTCCCTTCGGCGGCTACAAGGCCAGCGGAATCGGCCGCGAGTACGGTGCGGCGGGTCTCGCGCAGTACGTCGAGCTCAAGACCATCACGAAAGGCGAGCGTCGGGGATCTTGACCGTGATGCGCTCGTCCGCGGCCAGGATCCGCTGAAGCCGGAACCGGCAGAGGGTGTAGAACATCTCGCTCAGCTCTTCGGGGTCGATGCGGCCTTCGAGGTCGCGCTTGCTCGCGTTGAGCACCCGGCTGATCACGTTCGCGGGCAAGCGGCCGCCGAACTCGCCCATCAGCCAGACACCGATTTCGCCGATCTCGTCCGTGATCGTGCGCCGCGCGGTCATCGCCCTCGCCCCTCTCCGTCGGAGTGTCACCGGATTGCCCCGGCGACACTCCGACGGGCGACGAAAGACCCCATGACGGGAAACCCGCGAGATTGCTCTGCTCGGCCTAGGGCATGCGCCCCTGTCCGGTTGTCCCAGTCGGACGACGTGGCCAGCAGCACGAGTACGAGCGCCGAGCCCAGGGTCGCCAGCACGAACCGGGCGAGGATCACGTGGCGGAGCCAGCCGGGAAAACGTCGCCGCACCGCGGCGACCAGTGCCTCGACGTCGATGCCTTGCGCCACGGCGTCGCCGGACTTCCTGAACGTGGATCGGATGCCCCGGGTGACGAATACTTCACCGGGCATGATCAGGCAGCCGAGCACGAGAATGATCGGCTGAAAGATCCAGGTCAGGGTCTCCGCCATGCCGTTACCGGTCAGGTTGAGCGTGGCCAGTACCGCGAAGAGCACTCCGATCGCCACTGCCAGGAAGAAGCTTCCGCGGGTCGCTCCGAAGTTGATCCCGTACCGGGTCAGCACGGTGGCGGGAACACCCTGTCGTATCAATTCGCTCTCGGCCTCGCGCTGGGCCGCGGCCCCGCGTCGGGCGCCGACGACGGGGATGACGAAAAACGTCGCTGCCAGCAGGAACTGTGGCAGCGCAAGGGCGAGCGTGGTCATGGGATCCCCCGGTAATTCTCCGACTTGCACACTGTACGAGTCGCACGTTAGCGGCGACTTGCACAGCGTGCAAGTAGTACTCGAACAGTGTCCGAGTGAGCCGTTTATCCTGTGCGAATGCCGCGCGAGACCCTGACCAGGGGACAGATCGTCCGGGCAGCCGTCGAGCTGCTGGATTCCGACGGGATCGAAGGACTGAGCATGCGACAGCTCGGCGGGCGGCTCGGCTCCGCCGCGACCTCGGTCTATTGGCACGTGCAGAGCAAGGAAAACCTCGTCGTACTCGCCTGCGACGCGGTATGGGAAGAGATCGACCTGCCCGACCTTGACGGGACCGACTGGCGCGGCGCCGCCACCACGATGGCCAAAGGCATGTACGCGATGATCCTGGGGCACCCGTGGCTCGTCCCCGCCATGAGCACGCATCTGGTCTACGGTCCCGGAAAAGCCCGGCACGACGACCATCTGCTCGGCGTCTTCGAAACGGCCGGCTTCACCGCGCGGGACGCGGACCAGGCGACCAAGGTCGTGTTCACGTTCGTGCTGGGTACGGCCGTCGGCGCGGCGTCGGAGGCGGCATGGAAGGCCCGCCTCAGCCGTGGTGGAGGCGACGAAACAGAACGGCTTCAGGAGACGATCACGCGAATGACCGAGGTCGCCATGCGATTCCCGCGGCTGCGAGCCCAGAGCGAGGGGTGGAGTGCCGACGACCAGGGTGCGACCGCCGAACACGACCTCGACTTCGGCCTCCAGACGATTCTCGACGGCCTGGAAGCGCAGCTCGACGCGCGCGGCTAGCTCCGGCGTCGGTTGCACCGAACCGTGCAGCGGGCCGGGGTGATCTCGGGGGAAACCCCGATGTGATCGACATCCGGGTGTGCCAGCCTCGATGTTGACCATTGTGGACAGTCAGGGAGGAGGGCACACGCGTAGTGGCCCCAGCAAACGATGAACAGACCGCGCGGTGGATCGCGGAATTGACGGCCCTCAGCGAGCTTTACCGGTCCTCGGAGATCGCGAGATCGGCGGAGCAGGTGTCGCACGAGGGATGGCACACCGGAGCCCGGATCGGGACGAGCACCGGGAACGGGCGGATGCTGGCCTATCAGGATTCGGGTGTCGAGGCGGAGTGCATCTTCCGGGCGGGAGAAAGCACGCTGTTCAACATCATGAGCACCGGATACGGGAGTGACACCACAGAGCGCGGGTTCGCGGTGTGGAGCAGGCGGCCCGGTGTTCTCGGAGCGATCGACCCCGGGGTGACCAGGCTGGAGGTGGCCGACGCGGACGGCGTCGTCGTCCAGGCCGACATCGTGGCCCACACCTTCGCCGTGGACGTGGACCTGGGTCCGGTGCCCGAGACGATCGACGAAGTGTTCGCGCCCTGGGAGCCGCCGGAGCTGACGGTCCGGGTGTACGGCGAGGACGACGCGTTGCGCTACGAGGGTCCTTTCCTGACCAAGTGACGCGAAGGCCCCCTTCATCGCTTCTGGAGCTAGCGCGATGAAGGGGGCCTTCCCTTGCTCGGGAGATCAGCCGTTCGGAGTCGTGATCACCGCGAAGGCGGATCCCTGACTGGCGATCCGCTCGCTGAGATCGGTGGTGATCGTCTCGATCGGCGCGTAGTTGTTCAGTTCACCGGCCTGGCAGGGGCCCGACCGGGACTGCTGGTTGCCGACCAGGATGCCCAGTGCCGCGTGGTCGGCCTGGCTGAACAGCGGTCCGCCGCTGTCACCCGGACGGGCGCACAGGTCGGTGTTGATGCCCACGTCCGTGGACAGGACCCGGCCGCAGCGGGTCCCGACGAGGTAGCCGGCGCCCGCACCGCTGTCGACGGAATCGGGGTAGTTCACCTTGCTCGACGCCGTTCCGGAGGCGCAGACGACATACCCGGCCTTGATCTCGGCGAGCTTGCGCGCGCCGGTGATGTACTCGTCGACCGAGGTGGCCTGCGCACCGCACGGGGTGTCGCCGTTGCTGTCCATGCCGCCGTTGCGGCAGTACTTCAGCACCCGGTTACGGCCGGTCTGGCCTTCGAGCCACGTCGTCGACGCCGCGTCGTTGACGTACGGCAGGGCCGCGTAGTCGTACGGGTACGAGCTCTTCTCGATGCCGTGCTGCTGTAGTACGTCATTGCCGTTGTGCTGGGTCGGCGTGTTGTTCGTCTTCGTCCGCATGCAGTGCCCGGCGGTGAGCACCCAGCCCTTGCCGGGGAAACCGCCACCGGTGGACCGCAGGTTGAAACCGCTGGTGCAGCCGCCCCAGGTGCCGTCGTCCCGCTTCATGTCCAACCGGATACCGCCCCGCATCGGACCGTAGTTCGTGCAGTAGAGCGGATGACAGAACCCGAGATCCACGTTCGGCGTGGACAGCGCGTTCGGATTCTTCAGTACCCGTGAGACGACCATGCCGGATTCTTCCGCCGCGGCCCGTCGCGCGGTGGTCGTCTCGGTGGCCACGACCGCCTTCTCCCGCGCCACCCAGTCGCGTTCCCAAAGCACGACACGGTTTTCCGACTCGCTCACCGATGGCAGGTAGACCGCGTCCGGTCCCGCGCCGACCTTGGCCGCGATGCGTTCCTTCGCCGCCGTGAGCTGCTGCAACGAGTGCTGGACCTGGTGCGTGCGAACAGCGGAACGGGCCGGCATCGCCCTCAGATACGGCTCGGCCGCGGCGGGCTTGGTCATCGCCACGACCAGCTGCCCCTTGTCCTGGTCGAGCCACATGCCGCCGTACTCGGCGCCGCGGTCGCGCCGCAGCAGTTCGTCCAGCTTGCCACCGTCGGTCTGCAATTCCAGGCGGCGCAACGCCTCCTGCTCACTCACTCGGTAGTTCTCGACGAGATAGCGCACCGACTCCCGCACCGAAGCGGGGTCGAGCGAGGTGTGGAACGACTGCACGGTGTCGGCCGACGCCGGTCCGCCCAGTGCCGTGGTCGCTGCCAGCACCGAAACGGCCAGAGCCCCCAGTCTCCTAGCTCTCCGCACGAGATCTCCTCACATGTCAGGACTTCGCGATCATTCAACCGGAAGACACCGAACGAGTGTGGAGATTTTTCCGACATTGCCGCGCCCCGTGCCCGCGGTGCGGCGGGCACGGGGCGGAATCCGGCTACAGACTCGGCTCTCGCCGCTGTTTACCTTGGCGGGCCTTGACAATCCAGGCACCGAAGAGAGTCAGGAGACCGACACTGGTCCCCGCCGACACACCGACTTCCGGAGTGCTGATCTCGACGATGCCGACGATGATCCCGCCGCCGATCGTCAGCAGAAGGCACATCCGCAGTGTCGGGGCCCAGCCGGTGAGGACCGTCATCGCCAGGCAGAGCCAGCTGTCGCGGGTCTGCACTTTGCGATGGCGTCCCGGTGTCCTCAGGAGCGGTCGCGCCGCGCGGATCATCTCCGCGGACGTCGCGACGCGCCGAGCCGGCTCTTCGACATGTTCGATGACGACCTTGACCCGTTGGGGCGGTCCGTTGTCTGGTGTCTTCGCGTTATCAGGCTGTATGGTCACGACCGTCCTGTCCTAGTTCTAGCGAGCTTGCGAATGGACATCCGCGTGGCCTCCTGTGACAGCAGGGGGCCACGCGTGCGTTACCGGTTCTTGACCGGTGCGGCTGAGGACATCTTGGCGAAAGCGGTCTGTGACCGTTCAGTAGTACAGCGTGTGTCGCGCTGAACGGTATGCACGCGTCGCTCAACGGTCTGGGTGATCCCGAAAACTACTAAAAGTAGCGGGTAGGGCCGAACGGACCAGTGCCGCCGAGACGGCTCGACAGCCCGGCAACTTGCGTTCCAGGCGTTGGGCCAGGTCGGCGCGAAACGCCAGGCGACGATTCTCTCCGCAGGTGGAGGCCACGATCTTCCCTGTTGTCCAGGCTCTTTTCGCAAGATGCGAAATGCTGATCGCAACTGCCGGGTACGGTCGAACTTCGGTCAAGTCCGACGAGATTCGAGCAGCCATGCTCACGCTCGGTTCACTCGTTCAGGCACTTGGTCGCCCATTGTCGCCTCGCTCGGCTCACCAACAGCGAGTGACTGGTCTGAACGAGTGGACACACTCCGGGCAGGGTTCTCAGCTGAGCAGAAGGAGCGCGTAGTAGGCGAGGAAGTGTTCGACCATGTAGGCGCTTCCAGTCGTCTGTGCCCACGAGGCATGGGTGTGATCGCGCGTGGCTTCGAGCATGGCGGGGATTCGTTCGTCATCGTCGGGAAGGGCGCGCGCGAGCCGGTGCCAGCCCCAGGCGCGGTGCAGGTTGAGGCCGTGCAGGTGGGCGAGCTGTCCGTCGGAGGTGTCGGTCACGGTCGCCGGGGTGAAGAGCGTCGCGGGCCTCCGTTCCGCGACGCCGGGCAGGAAACCGCCCAGCCAATCGGCGAACTCGGCCGCGGGCGACAGGCGGGACATGAGTTCGGCTTCGGCGAGGGCTGGGGACAGGAAGTCGGCTCCGGACGGTTCCCAGGAGCCGGGGTAGTCGCGATCGGACCCGAACCAGCGCCAGGCGGTCTCGGTGAGGACTTGGTGCAGCCGCGGGTCGCCGTGGTCGGCGAGATGGCGCGCGTACGGCAGGGCGCGCGACAACCCGAACGCGCCGTTGTCATGCACCCCGTACCGGATCGGGTAAGTGGCCTTGGGCAGCCAGTCGAGGTAGCGGGTCACGAAGATCGCACTCAACTCTCGCAACGGTGCCGACCAGCGCGAGGCGTCCGGGTCGTCCCAGGTGGCGGTTTCGAAGGTGAGCTCCAGCAATGCCGACCAGCCGTAGGGGCGCTGGGTGGTGCGGTGCTCCTCTGGGGTGAAGAAAGCGACCTCGCCCGCGAGCGCCTCGACGGTCAGGTGTTCGTCGAGGACGCCGCGGATCTCCTCGGCAGGCACGAGGTCGCTGTGATGGCGGAGCAGGCGTACGAGCACCCAGAACATCTCGACGCACGAATGCCAGTCGAAACTGCCGTAGAAGCACGGGTGCGCGAGCCGAGGGGAGAGGACGGGAACGCCTTCGAGGTGCCAGTGACTCTCGTGGTGTGGATACTCGCGCACGACGTTCGTCAACGCCGTCCTGGCCAAGGTGTCCGCGCTCGCCACGAGCAGCCGCTCTCGTTCGGAATCCCAATCGGTCATCAGCTGCTCCCAGTGCCTCGTGAGTGGCGTTTCGGGTTCTGGTGGATCTTGTACCTAAAACACCCTTGGTTCCAACCGTCCTTACCACTCCCAAGGTCATCTACGATGCGGAAGTGGACGAACGACCGATCACCACGGCGCAGCGCAACTTCCGGCGGGTCGCCGGCGAGCTGGAAAGCATGGGGACCCAGGATCGTTTCACCTACATCTTCCGCTCCCGGTTGTGGAGTTCCGGGTCGGTCTCGGGGCCCGGCTCCGAGACCGTCCAGACGCGGGAGCTGAGCGACCGGTTACCGGTACTCCTCGATCGCTTCGGGGTTCGGACGCTGCTCGATCTTCCGTGCGGCGACTACGGCTGGCTCAGCGAGGTGGAACTCGATCTCGACCGCTACATCGGCGCGGATATCGTTCCCGATCTGATCGCGATGAACACCGAGCGGTTCCGGGACGATCCGGTCCACGAGTTCCGGGTGCTCGATCTGACCGCCGATCCGCTGCCGACGGCGGATCTCGTGCTGTGCCGGGATTGTCTGGTGCATCTGAGTTTCGCCGACATCGAGCGAGCGCTGCACAACCTCCGGCGGAGCGGGTCCCGGTACCTGCTGACCACGACTTTCACCGAACTGGGCACCAATACCGACATCGTGACCGGCGACTGGCGGCCGTTGAACCTGTGCCGGGAACCGTTCGGGTTCCCGGAGCCGCTGGCCGTGCTGGTCGAGGGGTGCACCGAAGAGGGCGGCGCCTACGCCGACAAGTCCTTGGGGCTGTGGGAGATCTCGGCGATCGTGGACTGATCGGCCGCTTGGGCTAGCGGAGCGGGAACTCGGCGCCGTGCTCCTCCTGCGGGCGCGGGCCGAAGAGGCGTCGCTCGGTCTCGGCGATGGCGACGTCGTTGATACTCGCCTCGCGACGGCTCATCAGGCCGTGTTCCTCGAACTCCCAGAGTTCGTTGCCATAGCTGCGCCACCACTGTCCGGCCCCGTCGTGCCATTCGTACTGGAACCGGACGGCGATCCGGTTCTCGGTGAACGTCCAGAGGTTCTTGCGCAGCGCGTAGTCAAGCTCTCGCTCCCACTTCGCGGTCAGGAACGTGACGATCTCCTCGCGGCCCCGGACGAAGGTGTCGCGGTTCCGCCAAACGGAGTCGGGCGTGTACGCCGACGACACCTTCCGGGGATCGCGGGTGTTCCAGGCGTCCTCTGCCGCTTGGACTTTCCGCAGCGCCGTCTCCCGGGTGAACGGCGGATAGGGCGGGCGATCTTCCGTCATCATCGAACCTCCTCGGTTGAGAACGTGCGTTCTCTACGTCTGGCGCCTACGATAGGGAACGCACGTTCTCGACGTCAAGGGAGTACCGATGCCGGCCGCCGTCACCGACGAGCAGAACCGCGTGGACCGCGAAGCCCTGCTCGATGCCGCCGAGGCACTCTTCTACGAGAACGGCATCCAGGCGGTCGGCATGGACCAGGTCCGCGCGGCGTCCGGCCTTTCGCTCAAGCGGATCTACCGGTTCTTCGAAGCCAAGGAAGACCTCGTGGTGGCGATGCTCAAACGGCGTGATCAGCGTTGGCGAGGCAGCCTGGCCGCCCATGTGGAACAGGTCCGGGACCCCCGGGAGCGCGTGCTCTCGATCTTCGATTGGCTTGCCGAGTGGTTCGCCGAACCCGGCTTCCGTGGCTGTGCCTGGATCAACGCACACGGTGAGATCGGACCGTCGTCCGCGGCGGTACTGGCCGAGGTGCGGGCGCACAAGCAGGCGTTCCACGAGCAGATCGAAAACTGGGTGCGGGCCACCGGACGGCCGGTGACGGAACCGGTCTACCTGCTCGCCGAAGGGGCGATCGTGACGGCGGGTATCAGCGGCGATCCGGCGCCTGCCCGTCAGGCGCGCGAGGCCGTCAAGGCATTACTCGGTCCATGATCACCAGTTGAGCGCGCTGATCATGCCTCTTTCCAGCACTGGCGAGAGGGTGGTCATGAAACTGGCGGTGACGTGGTTGTCGTCCATGTACACCAGCACGTTCCCCACGACCGGACGGCAGAGTCCCCGACCGCAGAAGTAGTCGCTGAAGTCCAGGAAGGAGACGTTCTCGGGGATGTCCGTCAGTTTCGAGTACGGCGGCTCGGCGAGCAGCTTGTTCCGCGGCACGGTGCATTCGGGGGCTTTGATTCCGTGAGCGTCGATGCAGGTCGGAGGGGAGAAACCGGGGCGGGGACTGTCGCGGATCGCCACCACCGGGATCCCCGCGCGGTCGAGGACCTTCCACTGGTCGACGAACCCCCGCGGAGTCTTCTCGGTGGGGCCGACCCGGACGTCGCGAGTGGACAGTGCCACGACGGCGTCGGGCCGCATCGCCAGGATTTCCTTCTGTGCCGCGGAATTCCACGCGAGGCAGCCCGGGTCGCCGGGCATCACGTCCGACGTCGTGGAGAACGGGCACGCGCCCTTGAGCATGAACGTGACCTGGTAGCCGTTCTTCTCCGCCATCGGTTTGATCGCGGCCAGGTATTGCTGCATATGCGAGTCGCCGACGGCGACGATCGTCTTCGCGGGGGCGCCCTCCGGCCGGGAGGTGCAGACTTCGAGGATCTGGTCGAACCGGGACGGTGTGCAGTGCGCGTCGGGGATGCCGCCCCAGTCGTTCGGGACGGCGATCAACGGCGGTAGCGCTTCTTTGCCGGGGACGGTCTTCTTCGGCGTTTCCGGGTCGCGTGCCATCGCGCCGGGATGATGGTCGTCGTCGAGTGCGATGGTGAAGTCGGCCTTCTTGGTGCTCACCACCTGCCAGGTTCCGGCGACCAGGAGCACCGGGAGCAGCGCGAGCACGGCGAACCGGTACGCGCCCCAGGGTGTCCGCTCGCCGATCGAGGACCTCCGCACCGGTTCTTCGACGAACCGGTGGGTGGCGGCGGCCAAGACCAGGGACACGCCGATCACGACCGCCCCGCCGAGTGGCCCGACGGCCTCGCGATGCCGGGCGACCAGGTAGAACAGCAGTACCGGCCAGTGCCACAGGTACAGCGCGTAGCTGAGGTCGCCCAGGTACACCAGCGGCCGGGAAGACAGGATCCGGTCCGCGCCCGCGCGGCTGTCGGTCGCGCCGGCGATGATCACGAGCGCGGCGGAGACGGTCGGCCACAAGGCCGCCCAGCCGGGGAACACCGCGCCCACGTCCAGGACCATCCCGCAGGTGACCAGCGCGGCCACGCCGAGCCAGCCCAGCAGGATCCGGGCCGGCCGGGGCAGGACGAAACGATCGATCGCCAGCGCGAGCAGCCCGCCGAGGGCGAACTCCCAGACCCGGGTGAGGGAGTGGAAGTAGGCCAGCGGCTGATTGGTCGCGGTCAGCCGGAGGGAAAAGACCAGCGACCCGGCGAACAGGACACCGAGCGTGATCGCGACCGTCCCGGTCAGAGAACGGCGCGCCCGGTTGGCGGCGAAGGCCACGAGCCCGATCAGCAGCGGCCACATGAGATAGAACTGCCCCTGGATGGACAGCGACCAGTAGTGCTGGACGACACTCGCCGTGTTGTGCTGGGCGAAGTAGTCGACCGAGTCGGCCGCCAGCCGCCAGTTCTCGACGTAGAGCGCGGAAGCGAAGACTTCCTTGATGGTCTGGAACCAGCGATCCTGCGGTAGCAACCACATCCCGAGGAAGAGCACCACGAGCAGAACAACCAGCGCGGCGGGGAACAACCGCTTGATCATCCGGCTCCACAGTGGACGGAACGCGATCCGGCCGCGGCCGGCGGCCCGGACCAGCTGGCCGGTGATCAGGAATCCGGAGATCAGGAAGAAGACGTCGACGCCGCCGGAGATCCGGCCCAGCCACACGTGGTAGACCACGACCAGTAGCGCCGCGAGGGCGCGCAGTCCCTGCAACTCCGGCCGATAGCGGCGGCGCGTTTCCGCTGCTTCGGCGGCTGGCATACGCGATTCCTCACTGACGGTCGGACGTCCTGGCAGCCTAGGTGGTGACCCAGGGTGATTTCGTTCCCACCGTCAGGAGGAGTGTCGCCTCACACCGCGCGCGCGATCGCGATCGAGCCGTCAAGCCGCGCACCGGCTTCGTAGAACATGTATTCCTTGCCGTCCATGGTCCCGAACGAAGGAGCCGCGCAGCGCCCGTTGTCCGGTGCGCCCGGCAACGGGGCGTGGAAGACGCCGAGGTGCCTGCGTTTACCGAAGTCGTTCCCGACTTCGGTGATGAGCATGTTGCCGCCGGCTTCGATGTTCTCGTGGTAGATGACGTACGTCGACGTGCCGCGTTTGGCGACGGTCGGGGCACCGATGTTGCTCGCGCCGACCTCTTCGGGACGGATCAACGGGGTCTGTGAGAACGTCCAGTTCCGCCCGTCGGCGGACCAGCCCCAGCCGATCGAGCGATGGTTGCTCTTGTCGTTGATCATGAAGACCATCACGTACTTGGCGCCACGCGACGGCAGGTCGTGCCGGAACACCCGTGCGTAGGACGTCTCCGTGGTTCCCGCGGGCAGCATCGAGGTCGAGAGCACCACCTTGTCGTAGGTGAAGTGGATGCCGTCCTTGGATCGCGCGAGACGGGTCGTGGTGTTCTCGCCGTGGAAGTACAGCCACAGTTCGCGTGCGTCCTCGTTCCACAGCACGTGCGGCGACGAGACGTGGGAGACGGCGTAGTGCGGATTCCAGGTCCTCTTGACGATCGGGTTGTCCGGATACTCGGTGAAGGGACCTTCGAGGCTGTCGGC
This sequence comes from Amycolatopsis sp. NPDC049868, assembly GCF_044461365.1. Classification (NCBI taxonomy): domain Bacteria; kingdom Bacillati; phylum Actinomycetota; class Actinomycetes; order Pseudonocardiales; family Pseudonocardiaceae; genus Amycolatopsis; species Amycolatopsis sp. NPDC049868. The sequence goes on from NZ_JBITKV010000006.1 coordinate 427,476, forward strand.
GTAGGAAAGGCAGATCCCGCCCGGCGCGTCGTGCGGGGCGTAGTACAGGTAGTAGCGGCCCAGCGGGTTCGCGATCCGGCCCGCGACACCGCGGATGCACGGGAAGATCAGTTCGCCGGTCGGGTTGTACTTCAGTTCGCTCTTGTCGAACGCGGTGCGCAGGAACCGGTAGTCCGGGAATCCGGCAGGCGCCGCGGCCGCGGACCCGGCACCCAGCACGGGCATCGCGGCCAGGCCGAGACCCACTCCGGCGGCTCCGCGCAGAGCCGCGCGTCGGGACAGTTCGGTCATGCGGGCACTCCCTTTCGTCGGCGTCGACGTGCTCGTCCAACCATTCGGACCGCTGCCGCGGACCGTCAAGGAGCTAATACGTATTAGTCCTGCTCAGTGGCGATATCGGACAGGATGAGCCGGTTTCCTTGATTTCGGCCGACCCCGGACAGATGCTCGGCTAAACCGCATTAGCCCGGTCCGAGGAGGCGGAATGGCATCAGGACGGAGGCCGCCGCGGCAGGCGGACATCGCCCGTATCGCCGGGGTTTCGCAGGCGACCGTCTCCGTGGTGCTGGGCGGAAACCGGTCGGTGCGGATGGCCGAGTCGACCCGGCGGCGGGTGCTGGAAGTGGCGCAGGATCTCGGCTACGTGCCGCATCCGGTGGCGACCCGGCTCGCGCGGTCGCGGTCGAACCTGCTCGGCCTGTACACCTTCCGCAGTGCCTTTTCCGACCGACGAGGCGGACACCTACCACCCGATTCTGTCCGGTGTGGAGGAAGAGGCGGCCACGCTCGGCCAGGACCTCATCCTGTTCACCGGCACCAGCGGACCCGGTGCCCGGCAGGAAGCCGCGATCCGCCGGACCCGGCTGGCCGACGGCTGTCTGTTCTTCGGCAGGCACGTGCCGGAAGGGCCGGTGTCGCGGCTCGTCGACGACGGCTTCCCGTTGGTCTACATCGGACGGCGGCCGGAGCTCGGTGGCCGGATCCCGTACGTCGGCGCGGATTACGTGACGGCGTCCGCGTTGGTGCTGCGGCGCCTGCTCGATCTCGGGCATCGCGAGATCCGCTATGTGCGCGAGGCCGACGAGGCACCGTCCTCGGAGGACCGGCAGCGCGGAGTGGTACGCGAGGCCCCGAGGACCGGCGTCGTCCGGTTGCGGGGCACGAACCTGACCGCGACGACCGTGCGCGGCTGGGTCGCCGACGGGGTGACCGCCGTCGTGGTGGAGGGGACCGACACCGGGACGGCGTACCGGGCGGTCCGGCAGGCCGTCGACGCCGCCGGACTGTCCACTCCGGACGATCTCTCACTGGCGGTGCTCGGCGGCCCGCCTGGGGTGAGCGGCTTCGAGGTCCCCATGCGGGAGATGGGCAGACGCGCCGTGCGGCTGCTGGTCGACCTCGTGACCGAACGGACGACCGCGCCGCAGCAGTTGTTGCGGTGCCCTCAGGTGGACGGCGCCCAAGTCGGCCCACCGCGATCCCGATAGGACGGAACATGGTTGAACTCGGCACCGAGATCCTTGTCGCGGGTGGCGGGGTGGGCGGCGTCGCCGCCGCGCTCGCCGCCGTGTCGGCGGGGCATCACGTCGTGCTGACCGAGGAGACCGACTGGCTCGGCGGTCAGTTCACCGCGCAGGCGGTCCCCCCGGACGAGAACCCGTGGATCGAGCGCTTCGGCGGGACGGCCACCTATCGCGCCTTCCGTGAGGGCGTGCGCGACTACTACCGGCGGAACTATCCGCTGCGGGCCGAGGCGGCCGCGTTGACCGACCTGAATCCCGGCGCCGGCCGCGTGAGCAAGCTGTGTCACGAGCCGCGGGTCGCGCTCGCCGTGCTGGAGGAGATGCTGGCGCCGCACCGGGCCGCCGGGCGGCTCACCGTGCTGCTGCGTCACCGGCCGGTCGCGGCGGAGGTGAGCGGCGATCGCGTCGACGTCGTCACGTTCGAAGGGCCCGGCGGGGAGCGCACCACCGTGCGTGCCGAGTACGTGCTGGACGCGACCGAGAACGGCGATCTGCTGCCGTTGACCGGCACCGAGTTCGCGATCGGCGCCGAAGCGCAGTCCGATCACGGCGAACCGCACGCTCCGGAGCAGGCCGATCCCGCCAATCTCCAGGGGATCACCTACTGCTTCGCGCTCTCGCACCACGCGGGCGAGGACCACACGGTCGACCGGCCGGAGATGTACGGCTTCTGGCGCGAGTACCAGCCGGACTTCTGGCCAGGACCGCTGCTCGGGTTCCTGGCCCCGGATCCGCGTTCGCTGGCCCCGGTCGGCCGCACCTTCGACCCGAACCCGGACACCGATCCGCTGGCGGTGAGCGCGGACCAGAGTGCCGACGCCGGCGACAAGGAGCTGTGGGGCTTCCGCCGGATCCTCGCGCGCAAACTGCACCGGCCGGGCGCCTTCGGCTCGGACATCACGTTGGTGAACTGGCCTCTCAACGACTATTGGCTCCGGCCCGCGGTGGAGATCGACGGCGTGAGCACCGCCGAGGACGTCGCGCTGGCCCATCACGAGGCCAAACAGCTCTCGTTGTCGGTGCTGTACTGGTTGCAGACGGAAGCGCCGAGGCTCGACGGCGGCACCGGCTTCCCCGGACTGAAATTGCGTCGCGACGTCGTCGACACGGACGACGGTCTGGCCAAATCGGCGTATGTGCGCGAAGCACGGAGGATCCGGGCCGTCACGACGATCGTCGAGCAGGACGTTTCGCTCGACGTACTGGGGCCGACCGGCCGCAAACGCCGCGAGGACTCCGTCGGCGTCGGCAGCTACCGGATCGATCTGCATCCCTCGACGGCGGGCGACACCTACGTCGACGTCCCGAGCGTGCCGTTCGAGCTGCCGCTCGGCGCGCTGCTGCCCCGGCGGATGCGGAACCTGTTGCCCGCCGGGAAGAACATCGGCACGACCCACATCACGAACGGCTGTCACCGGCTGCACCCCGTGGAGTGGAACGTCGGCGAGGTCGCCGGTCACCTGGCCGGGTTCGCGGTGCGCGGAGGCGGCGAGCCGCACGCCGTCCGGGAGGACCCGGCGCGGTTCGAGGAATTCGCCCGAGTGCTGGACCGGGCTGGCGTCGAACGGCGCTGGCCCGAGGTCCGCGGTTACTGACCCCATGCCCTCAGGAGGTGGACAGTGAAGTCCAAGCCCACTCCGGTACGCGTCGGCATCGACGTCGGTGGCACGTTCACCGACGCCGTCGCCGTCGACGCGCGCACGTTCGAACTGCTCGGCCAGGTCAAGGTCCCGACCAGCCACGACCACGAAGACGGTGTCGCGCACGGGATCCTCGAGGCGCTGGAGAAACTCCGTGCCGACGTCGGCATCGGCGCCGAGGACGTGTCGTTCCTCGCGCACGGCACCACCCAGGCGACCAACGCGTTGCTGGAAGGCGACGTGGCGACGGTCGGGATCGCCGGGGTGGGCACCGGTTTCGACGCTTTCGCCACCCGGCGGCTCGGGGCCTTCGCGAAAATGGAGCTCGCACCCGGGCGGAAACTCCCGGTGCGGTTCGCGCCGGTGCGTGAGCTCGCCGACGCGGGCGGGGCCGTCGAAGATCTGGTCCGGCAAGGGGCCGAAGTGATCGTCGCGGTCGAACCGTTCAGCGTGGACGATCCGGAGGGGGAACGGGCGGTGGCGGCCGCCGCTCGGGAGCGGGACGTGCTCGCCACGGCCACGCACGAGATCACCGGTCTGTACGGGCTCACGAAGCGGGCGCGCACCGCGGTACTGAACGCGGGGATCATGCCGCGCATGGTGTCCACCGCCGACCTGGTCGAGGCGAGCGTGCGCCGCGCGGGGGTGACCGCGCCGTTGATGGTGGTGCGTGGTGACGGCGGCGTCATGTCGCTGCCGGAGATGCGGCGGAGGCCGCTGCTGACGGCGCTGTCCGGGCCCGCCGCGGGAGTCGCGGGCGCGCTGATGGGGGAGAAGCTCAGCGAAGGGCTGTTCCTCGAGACCGGCGGCACGTCCACCGACATCAGCGTGGTCCGCCGTGGGCGGGTGCTGGTCCGCCACGCGCACCTCGGCGGGCACGAGACCTACCTGCCCGCCCTCGACGTGCGCACGATCGGCGTCGGCGGCGGCTCCTTGATCCGATTCTCCGGACGCGCGGTGACCGACGTCGGACCACGCAGCGCCCATATCGCTGGCCTGCCTTACGCGTGTTTCGCGCCCGCGTCGGCGCTGGAAGGGGCGAGACTGGTCACCGTTTCCCCTCGGCCGGACGATCCGAGCGACTACATCGCGCTCGAAGCGGCCGACGGCAAGCGGTATGCGATCACTCTGACGTGTGCCGCGAACGCGCTGGGCGTCGTGCCCGGTGATTCCTACGCGCGTTCCGAGGCGGAGTCCGCCCGGTTGGCGCTGGCACCGCTCGCGGCGGCGATGGGTACTTCGGTGGAGGAGGCCGCGCGGGCGGTGTCGCGCCAGGCGGTGAAGCCGGTGCGCGCGGTCGTCGACGAGCTGATCCGGGAGTACCGGCTGGATCGGCCGGCCCTGGTCGGCGGCGGAGGCGGGGCGGCCGCGGTCATCCCGTTCCTCGGCGAGGATTCGGGACACGACTGGCGGATCGCCGCGCACGCCGAGGTCATCAGCCCGCTCGGCGCCGCGCTGGCGCTGGTGCGGGAGTCGGTCGAGCGGATCGTGCCCGGTCCGTCCAACGCGGACGTCCTCGCTGTGCGGTCCGAAGCCGAGGCGGCCGTCGTCGCGCAGGGCGCGGATCCGGCCGGGGTCGAGGTCGACGTCACGGTCGACCCGCAGCGCAACCTGGTGCGCGCGGTCGCCACCGGCGCCACCGAACTGCGCACCAAAGATCGAGCGTCCACAGTGGACGATGACGCCATCGGTGCGGCGGTCGCGCGCAGCATCGGCGTCGGGCCCGACCGGCTGCGGCGCGACGCGGCCACCGCGCATCACCGCGTCTTCAGCGCGTCGGCCCGCCGGAAGGGTGTGTTCGGCCGGTTCACGAAACCGGTGCGGCATGTGCGGGTCGTCGACGGCGAAGGCGTGATCCGGCTGCATGGCACGGGTGCCGTCGTCGAGATCTCCGACGCCGGTTCCGCTCAGACGCGGCTGGCCACGCTTGCCGACCAGCACACCCGCTACGGCGACGGCGGCTCCCGCGCACCGGCCGTCTGGTTGCTGGTGGGACCCAAGATCGCGGATCTGTCCGGTGTGCTCGACAGGGACCAGCTGCTAGCACTGGCCGGAGCCGAGCTGAAGACCCGTGCGAGCGACGAGCCGGTCGTCGTGATCCTCCAGGACCGCCGATGAACGACATCGAACTGGCCGTCGGTCTCCTGCGGGCGACGCCGACGCACGAGAACCGCTCCGACGGACAACTGCGTGCCTGGGCGATGATCGCGCTGGCGTACGGCGACGAACTGGCCGCCGGAAACGACTCCGGCGACGTCCAGGTCGTGGAGCGCGAAGGTGGCGTCAGCACCAGTGAGCTGGTACTTGCCGAGCACCAGCGCGGCACGGTCGTCGTGTACACCGAGGCGCTGCGCCGGGTCGAGGAGCTGGCGCGGGCACGCGGATGGCCGGTCGGCCGCGAGGCGCTGCGCCGGGCAGCGGTGGCACACGAACTCGCGCACCACCGGCTCGACGTGCGCGAGCTGAACCGCCGGCTCGGGCATACCGCGTTCCGGCTCGGGCCGCTGCGCCTGCGCGGCCATGTCGCGGGCGCGGAGGAGATCTCCGCGCACCGCTTCGCTCATCTTCGCAGCGGTCTGGCCGTCAGCCCGCTGCTCATCACCACCGCGCTCGCGGGAGGGAATTGACCATGGGAATCGCGATTCTCGTCCTGATGGCGGTGGGTGTCGTGCTGATGCTCACCCGTGTGCTGCCCACGGCTTTCGCTCTGGTGCTGCTCGCACTCGGCATCGCCGTACTCGCCGGTGCGCCCATGACGGGAGCGAAGGACAGCATCCTGACCGGCGTGCTCCAGACCGGATCCGCGACGCTGGCGTCCACGATGATCGCCGTCCTGCTCGGCTCGTGGCTCGGCACCCTCATGGACGAGACCGGCATCGCCGGCACGCTCGTGCGCAAGATCGTCGAGTTCGGCGGGGAGCGGCCGTCGGTCGTCGCGCTCGGTGTGTTCGCCGTGTCGATCCTGTGCGGCAGCATCACCGGCTCGGCCCCGGCCGCCATGCTCGCCGGTGTCGTCGGTATCCCGGCGATGATCGCGGTCGGCGTCAGCCCGGTGGCGGCGGGCGGCACGGTGCTGATGGGCATCTCGGCGGGCTCGCCGCTGGAACTGGCCGTGTGGCAGTTCCTGTCCGACGCGCTGGGCGCGCCGGTCTCCGACGTCAAGTCGATCATGATCAAGCTGTTCCCGATGGCACTGGTCGTGGGCATCGCGTACGTCCTCGTTCAGACGCGGCGCGGTGCCCGGCACACGTGGGCGGTGAAACTGGAGCGGCCGAAGGCACGCGTGCGCCGCGGCGACGCCCCTTGGTACGCGCTGCTTTCACCGTTGCTGCCGATCGTCCTCGCGCTCGGGTTCGCGGTGCCGATCGTGCCGTCCCTGCTGTCCGGGGTGGTCTACGCGCTCGTGACGACGACGAAATGGGGTGAGCTCAGCGGACGTGGCCTGCGCTCGCTGTACAAGGCGTTCGACGTCGCGGCACCGCCGATCGCGCTGTTCGTGGCCATCGGGATGCTGCTGGCCGCGGTGAAACTCCCCGGTGCGAAGGGCGCGCTGACGCCGATCGTCGCGGCGATAAGCCCGTCCGGGGCGGTGTGGTTCGTCGTGGTCTTCGCCGCGCTGGTCCCGTTGTGCCTGTTCCGCGGCCCGCTCAACGTGTTCGGCCTCGGTGCCGGTGTCGCGGGCGTGCTGGTCACCGGTGGCATCTACCCGCTTCCCGCCGTCGTCGGGTTGATGGCCTCCTACAACCAGGTGTTCAGCGTCTCCGACCCGACCAGCACACAGACGGTATGGGCGTCCCAGTACGCCGGGGTCCGCCCGGAACGTGCGATGGTCTCGACGCTGCCGTACACCTGGCTCGTCGGTTTGGGCGGCATGGTGCTCACCGCGGTGCTGTACCTGTGATCACGACGTCCGACGGTCTCCGGCTCGACAGCGCCCGGCACGAGGGCGGCCTGGAGACGGTCGTGCTCGTCCACGGCATCACCGCGGACCTCGACGAGAACGGCCTGTTCAGCGCCCTCGCACCGCGGCTCACCGAGGCGGGTTTCACGGTGCTGCGGTTCTCCTTTCGCGGGCACGGCCGCAGTGAAGGACGGCCGAGGGACATGACCATCGCGGGCGAACTGGTGGATCTTCGTGCCGCGGTGGGATCGGTGGGCGGGCCCGTCTCGGTGGTGGCGTCGAGCTTCGGCGCGGTGAGCGTGACCCTGTCGCTGGCGGCACTGCCCGTGCGGCAGCTCGTGCTCTGGCAGCCGGTACTCGACTTGCGGCGGACGTTCCTCGAACCGGAGCTGCCCAGGGCCCTCGCCCTGTACACGGATCGGACTTCGCTGGCGGACAAAGGGTTTCTGGATATCGAAGGCCGGTTTCAGCTGGGGGCCGCGCTGTTCGACGAGTTCGCTCACCTGGACCCGCTGGGTGCCTTCCTGTCGTCCACGACGCCCGCACTCGTCGTCCATGGCTCCGGGGACGAGCACGTATCCCATGTCATCGCCCGGGAGGCCGCCTTCGCACGGCCGGATACGAGCTGGCACTCGCTCGCCGGAGCGGGGCACGGATTCGGGGACTCGGCGGAGGAAGCGCTGGATGTCACCGTGCGGTGGCTTTCGCGGGTCAAGGCCAGCTGAGCGCGCCTTCGCTGATGACGGGATGCCGTTCGCGATACGGCGGTTCACGGTCGTGGACGTAGTCGTCGAGTCGCTCGGCGATCTCGTCGAGGATCTCGGTGACGTTCGCCCAATCGGCCCCGTAGATCCCTTCACTGGCGTACCACTCCATGACACGACCATGGTGTTCGCCCTGCCGGAGATCGACGCACAGCAGGCCGCCGTCGACGGCCCGGCCGATGGGAAGGACCGCTGTGCAGAACGGGAATCCGTCCTGGCCCGCCTGCTTGCTGTGCGTTCCGTCGGGAGTGCAGCAGCCAGGGTCGGGGTACTGCGACTGTCTGGCGTACTCCTCCTCGGCACTCGCCACCGACAGCGGCAGGTAGCCCTTCGGGATCAGCTCCCCGGATCGACTCCTCCGGTCGTCGACGCCGTCCATGAGGGCCCACCAGGCGAGCAGCTCGGGCGGGAGCGCGAGTCCGACGCGGATTCGCAAGCGCTCGAGGTGCGCCACCGGCGCCGGTGGCCGGACCTCCCGCGCGGTGACAGGTGCGTGTTCGGACAGCAAGGCCATGATGCGCCGCCACGTCGCTTCCACTGGTACACCCTAGCGAGCATCGGCGACCCCTGACCGGATACCGGTCGGAAGACCCCAGGCTTCCGCCACACGCTCCGGGGTCAGCACCGAGGTGGGCGTGCCTTCGCCGACGAGGCGACCGTCTTGCAGCAGCAGGCAGTGATCGGCCCGGCCGGCCACTTCGAGGTCGTGTGTGACGCGCAGGACCGTCGTGCCCTCGGCGAGCGCGGCGCGCAATGCTTCGTCGATCAAGCGGCGGGCGTGCAGGTCGAGACCGGCCGATGGCTCGTCGAGCAGCAGGAGTCCGGATCGCTGGGCGAGTCCCTGCGCGACCAGCGCCCGTTGCCGTTGCCCGCCGGAGAGCGTACCGATCAACCGGTCCGCGATCGAGGTGATCTCCAGCAGCTCCAGGCATTCCCCGACGATCGCCCGGTCCGATTTGGACAGTCGTCGCCAGTGGCCCCGATGTGCCCAGCGGCCCATGGTGACGGTGGCGCGCACGGTGATCGGCAGGGATCGCGACACCTCGCTCTGCTGGGTCACGTAGGCGACGCGGCCCGGATCCCGGCGGGTCACCGAACCGGTGGTCGGCGGGAGCACGCCGGCGACGAGGTTGAGCAGCGACGACTTGCCCGCGCCGTTCGCTCCGGCGACCGCGGTGAGTCGCGCCGAGGGGACCTGGGCGGTGATCCCGCGCAGCACTTCACGGGAGCCGTAATGGGCGTGCGCTCGGTCGATCGTGAGCGCCGTTGTGTCCGGGGTCATCCCACCCTCTTTCAGATAATGACAATCATTACCACTATAGTGTGACGAGTGGAGTGGTTGCTGATCCCCTTCGAGGTGTCGTTCGTCCAGCGCGCGTTGGTGGCCGGAGTGCTCGTTTCGGCGGTGTGCGCGGTCGTGGGCACCTGGGTGGTGCTGCGCGGTATGGCGTTCATCGGCGACGCGATGTCGCACGGCATGTTGCCGGGCGTGGCGATCGCCTCGCTGACCGGCGTGAACCTCCTGATCGGTGCGGCGATCAGCGCCGGGGTGATGGCGCTCGGGGTGACGGCGCTCGGGCGTTCGCGGCGGCTGTCCGAGGACACCACGATCGGGCTGCTGTTCGTCGGCATGCTCGCGAGCGGCGTGATCATCGTGTCGCACTCGCGGTCGTTCGCCGTCGATCTCACCGGATTCCTGTTCGGTGACGTGCTCGCCGTCGGATCCGGTGACCTGGTGGGCCTCACGATCACCCTGGTCGTCGTGGGGGTGGTGGCGCTCGTGGGACATCGCTCGTTCACCGCACTCACCTTCGACGTCCGCAAAGCGCACACCCTGGGGCTGCGGCCACGTTTGGCGAACGCGGTGCTGCTCGGGCTGGTCACCCTGACGATCGTCGCGTCGTTCCGCGTCGTGGGGACGCTGCTGGTGTTCGGCCTGCTCATCGCCCCCGCCGCGGCGGCGCTGTTCTGGTCACGGCGGATCACCACGATCATGCTCATCGCGGCGTTGCTCGGCATCGCCGCCACGGTCGGCGGCCTGCTCGTGTCCTGGCATTGGGGCACCGCGGCAGGCGCGACCATCGCCGCCGGCGCGGTCCTCCTCTTCTTCCTTTCCGCGTTCCTGTCCTTCGTACGACAGCGATTCCGTTCCCTGACACCGGAGATCGAGTGCTCACGATGAAACTGAAAGCAGTGACGGCGCTCGCCGCGGCGCTGACCTTGACGGCGTGCGGCGGGGAACAGCCGAAGGAGGTGACCGCGGAAGTCCCACATGGGTATGTCGAAGGCGCCGAAGAGACGGCCGAGGCGCAGTCACGGCTGATCGTCGCCGACTCGGACACGGGTGCGGTGCGGGTCGTGGACCTCATCACCGAGGAGGTTCACGAAGTCGGGCGCGTCGACGGCGTGCAGGCCGTGACCGGCGACGGGCGCTTCGGTTACCTGACCGCCGGCGACGGCGCGATCCGGGTGATCGACAGTGGATCCTGGATGGTCGACCACGGTGACCACGTCCACTACTACCGGGCAAAGGTCCGTGATGTCGGGGTGGCGCCGGGCAAGCGGCTTTCGGCGGCCTACAGCGATCCCGCCGTCTCGGCACTGTCCTATTCGGACGGAACGGCGACACTGCTCGACCGTGCCGCGCTGGACAAGGGGACCGTCACCGAACTGGGGAAGATCACGCGCGAGCCGCATGCCGGAGTCGCGATCCCTTACCGCGAGCACATCATCGCCACGGTGGCGGACGCCGGAAAGCCGTTCGCCAGTGGAGTGCGTGTCCACGACCGCCAGGGCAAGGCAGTGGCCGAGATCGACCAGCCGTGTCCGGAGCTGCGGGGCCAGGCGGTGACCCGGCGTGGTGTCGTGTTCGGATGCGCCGACGGCGCTTTGCTGGTGACCGAAAAGGACGGTTCGTTCACCGGGGCGAAGATCCCGTATCCGCGAAGTGTCACCGAGCAGGAACGTGCCACCGCCTTCTTCCACCGGCCGGGTGGCGCCACGCTTGCCGCCCGGGCGGGTGAGTCCGCCGTGTGGTCGCTGGACGTCGGGCGCCGCAGCTGGCAGTACGTCGAGACCGGGCCGGTCGCCGCGGTGAACGCCGTCGGTGAGGGTGGTCCGGTGCTGGTCCTCACCCGGGACGGGAAGCTGCGCTCCATCGACGGGGCTGGAAAGGAAAAGACGGCGATCCCGCTCCTGACCTCGGAAGGGGCCGCCGCCGGCACCGCCTCGATCCAGGTCGATTCGACCCGCGCCTACCTCAACAACCCGCTGTCGGCGGAGGTGTACGAAATCGACTACAACGACAACCTCCGGCGTGCCAGGACCCTGAAGGTCGGCGGCAAGGCGGGACATATCGTGGAGACCGGCCGATGAGGCGCCGGGTACTCGCCCTGTTCGTGGTGGCGCTGCTGGCGGCGGCGGGATGCTCCGGAAGCGGCGGGGGCGGCAAATCGGTCGTCGTCACGACGAACATCCTCGGCGACATCACCCGCGCCGTCGTCGGCGATCAGGCCGAAGTGACCGTGTTGATGAAGCCGAACGCGGACCCGCACTCCTTCGGTATCTCCGCGCAGCAGGCCGCGCAGGTCGAGCGTGCCGGCCTGATCGTCTACAACGGGCTCGGGCTTGAAGAGGGCATGTTGCGCACCGTCCGCACAGCCGAGGAAAACGGCGTACCGGCGCTACCCGCCGGAGAGCGGGTGAACCCGATCAGTTACGCCGACAACAAGCCGGACCCGCATTTCTGGACGGATCCGGCACGGGTGCGCGACGCGGTGAAGACGATCGCGGACGAGGTCGTCGCCCATGTCGGCGGCGTCGACGAAGCGGTCATCCGCGCCAACGCCGAACGCTATCGCGGGGAGATCGAAGCGCTCGACCGCATGATGACCGAGAAGTTCGGCGGGATTCCCCGCGAGCGCCGGAAACTGGTGACGAATCACCACGTGTTCGGCTACCTGGCCCAGCGGTTCGGGTTCGAGGTCGTCGGCGCGGTGATCCCGGGCGGAACGACGCTCGCGTCGCCCAGCTCCTCGGATCTGAAAGCGCTCGCCGACACCGTTCGCGCGGCGGGAGTGCCGGTGATCTTCGCGGACTCGTCCCAGCCGGACCGGCTCGCGCGGGTACTGGCCGAGCAGGCGGGGCTGCACGTCCAGGTGGCCCCGCTGTTCTCCGAGTCGCTCAGCGAACCAGGCCAGGGCGCGGCCACCTATCTGGAAATGATGCGCGCCAACACCGAATCGATCACCACCGGTTTGACCCGTTCCTGACCGGAACAGACGAAAGGCACAGTGAAATGGCACGGAAGACCCGATATCTCGCGCTGATGGCGACGACGGCGAGCACGCTCGCGCTCGCCGCCTGCGCGACCGAACAGCCGGCGGCGGAGCCGGGGAAGGACGCTGCTCCGGCTCCGGTCGTCGCGAATCCGGTGGCCGTCACCTATGACGGCGGAATCGTCCTGCTCGACGGGAAGACGCTGCAGGTGGCGAAGAACCTTCCGCTGGAAGGCTTCAACCGGCTCAACCCGGCCGGGAACGACCGCCACCTCATGGTCTCGACCGCCACGGGGTTCCGGGTCCTCGACGCCGTCGGCGCCGTGCTGACGGACAACGAGGTGAAGGCGGCCAAACCGGGGCACGTCGTCCGCCACGCCGGCAAGACGGTGCTGTTCGCCGACGGGACCGGCGAAGTGACCGTCTTCGATCCGAAGACGATCGGTACCGCCGCCTTCCCCGCACCGAAGCACAAGACGCCGGAAGCGCATCACGGCGTGGCCGTCGAACTCGAGAACGGCGAACTGGTGACCACCGTCGGGAACAAGGACAAGCGGTCCGGGATCGTGGTGCTGGACAAGGACAAGAAGGAGATCGCGCGCAACGAGCAATGCCCCGGCGTGCACGGTGAGGCCGCCGCTCGCGGAGAGGCGATCGTGGTCGGCTGCCAGACCGGCGTGCTGATCTACCGGAACGGTGTCATCACCAAGGTGACCAGCCCGGACGCCTACGGGCGCATCGGCAACCAGGCGGGCTCCGACGTTTCGCCGATCACCTTGGGCGACTACAAGGTCGACGAAGCGGCCGAGCTCGAACGCCCGACCCGGATTTCCCTGATCGACACCGAGAAGGCCACGCTCAAGCACGTCGACATCGGGACCAGCTACACCTTCCGTTCGCTGGCCCGCGGTCCTCAGGGCGAGGCGCTGGTGCTGGGTACCGACGGTCAGATCCACGTGATCGACCCGGTGACCGGTGCGGTGACGAAGAAGATCGCCGTCCTCGGCTCCTGGCAGGAGCCGATCGAGTGGCAGCAGCCGCGGCCGGCGATCTTCGTCCGTGGCGGAACCGCCTACGTCACCGATCCCGGCAAGAAGGAGATCCACTCGGTCGACCTGGCCTCCGGTACGAAGACCGCGACCAGCACGATCCCGGGAACGCCGAACGAGGTCAGCGGCGTGCTCGGGAGCTGATCGACTCGCGAACGGGCCGGTGCCGTCGCTCGTCTGAAGTACATGATGGCCCCCTTCCTTGCGCCAGGCGCAAGGAAGGGGGCCATCATGTACCGGCAAGGTGCGAAGGTCGAGTTTCCTCGGCTGAGCCGAGGGAAGGGGTCCTTCACGGACCGGATCTGAGACCAACCTCGCCCGTACTTCACCTAGGTGTTCGGCTACTAGCCGTCCTTACCACTCACGAAGACGGTCAGCGACGGATGAGGCCCAGGTCGGTGGCTGTGGCGACGGCGGCCGTGCGCGAGTCGACGCCGAGCTTGGTGTAGCTGCGGGCGAGGTGGGATTTCACGGTGCCTTCGGTCAGGTGGAGCCGTTCCGCGATGGCCCGGTTCGACAGACCGTCGGCGACCAGTACCAGGACTTCGATCTCGCGCAGCGTCAGTGCGGTGGTGGGCATCCGCATCCGATGCATCAACCGGTCGGCGACGGTCGGGGCGAGTGTGGTGCGTCCGGCGGCGGCGGTGCGGACGGCCTCCGCCAGATCTTCGGGAGGGGCGTCCTTGAGGAGATAGCCGGTGGCGCCCGCTTCGATGGCGGGCAGTGTGTCGGCGTCGGTGTCGTAGGTGGTGACGATCAGCACGCGCGGAGCGTCCGGCCGCGCCGTGATCACCGCGGTGGCTTCGGCGCCGGTCATACCGGGGCCGAAGCGCAGATCCATCAGTACGACGTCGATGTCGCCCTCCGCGGCGCGGGCCACCGCTTCCTCCGCGGTCGCGGCTTCGGCCGAGACGACGAGACCGGGTTCGGTTTCCAGCAGGGCACGCAGTCCCGCCCGGACGATCGGGTGATCGTCGGCCAGGAGGAGCCGGATCGGGGATTCGGTCACGGACGTTCCTTGGGTTCGACGGGCAACCGTACGGACAGTTCGGTGCCGTGGCCGGGGGAGGAGTCGACGGCGAGGGTTCCGTCCAAGGCTTCGGCCCGGGTGCGCATCGCGGTCAGACCGAAGCCGGTGTGTTCCGGGTCGAAGCCGACACCATCGTCGACGACGTCGAGGGTGACGTGCTCGCCGAGGTAGCACAGGGTGACTTCGGCGGTGGACGCGCCGGCGTGCCGGACAGTGTTCGCGAGGGCCGCCTGGCCGATGCGCAGCAGGGCGACCTCGTGCGCGGTCGGCAAGGGAGTGGGAGTACCGGTGAACCGGAAACGCGCGGCGATCCGGTGCCGAGCGCTGGTGGTGGCGCACAGTCGTTCGAGCGCGGCGGCGAGCGTCGTGTCGTCGAGCGCCGGCGGAGACAGGGCGACGACGAAGCGGCGGGCTTCGGCCAGGTTGTCGGCGGCCGCTTGCCGGGCCTGCTCGACGTAGCGGGCGGCGTTGCCGGCCGTGTCGGGCAGGGTTCGTTCCGCGGCACGCAACAGCAGCTGAATACTCGACAGCCCTTGGGCGAGGGTGTCGTGGATCTCGTGGGCCAGCCGTTCCCGCTCGGCGAGCACCCCCGCCGCGTGCTGGGCTTCGGCGAGATCGGCGCGGGTGGCGGTGAGCTCCTCGATCAGGTTCCGGCGTCGTTCGCTTTCGCGGTACAGCGCCTGGTATCCCCAGACGACGGCGACCGCGACGGCGGCGCCCAGCGCCGGGCCGATCGCCGCCGCCGGAACGAAGGAACCCTGGTGGGCGGCGAACGCGATGATCGCCGCCAGCGCGGTCGCGATCACCGCGAGCAGGCCTTGGCGGCGCGGCAGCAGATGCAACTGCAGGAAGTACAGCGGGAAGGCGACCCAGACGCCGTCGGCGGTGAGCACCAGCAGGACCAGCCATACGAGGCCCACCGCGATCAGCCACCAGAGGGCGGCCTGCCGAGACGTCCTGACACGCGGCAGGAGCGGGCCTGCCGCGTACACGACCGCGCACGCCAACGCCGTCGCGACGACCGCTCCCGCGTTCGACGAGCCGTCCGCGACCGCACGGACGGCCGCGAGTGCGAGCAGGGCGATGAGCAGCAGGTGCAGACACCAGGTCAGCACCCGGCTGGTCGGGGTCAAAGCGGGGGCGGTGGTCACAGTGCGTCCAGATTACGGAGCGGGACCCGCGGGCGCCTCTATCCAAAGGTAGAAGCGGCGTGCCGTCTTCCGGCGGGCGAAGTGCCATCTCCGGCCAGATGTCGTCGCGGTCACCAGCGGCGATCGTGGAGAGGTAGCCAGCCCACCCGCCGGAGAGGACAGACCGGAACCGTGTTCGTCGCCTGGAGAGATCTGAGATTCGCCAAAGGGCGGTTCGCCCTGATGGGAGCCGTGGTCGTGCTGATCACCCTGCTGGTCGGCCTGTTGTCCGGGCTCACCGCGGGGCTGGGGGAGCAGAACATTTCCGCGATCACCGGCCTCCCCGCCGACAAGATCGTCTTCGCCGCCCCTGGTGACGGGCAGAGCCTGTCCTACGCCAACTCCGCGATCACCGAGACGCAGCGGCGGCAGTGGGCAGAAACGCCGGGTGTCACCAGTGCCGAGCCGCTGGGCATCTCCACCACCAAGGCCGGTGCGGGAAACCGCAGTGCCGGGATCTCCGTCTTCGGAGTCCGGCCCGGTTCGGCACTCGCCCCGGACGGCGGGAACCTCACCGGCGACTCGGTGGTGCTGTCGACGTCCGCCGCCGACGACCTGGGTGTCCGGAGCGGGGACACCATCACCGTGGCCGGGCGTCCGCTGACGGTCACGGCCGTGTCGGGGGACGCCTGGTTCAGCCACACCCCGGTGGTGTGGGCCGGTCTCGACGTCTGGGCGAAGACGGTGCCACCGACGGGCGGCGAGCCGAGCGCGACGGTGCTCGCCTTGACCACGGCGGCCGACACCGATCTCGCCGCCGCTGATCTCGCCGCGGGCACGAAGACGGTCTCGAAGAGCGACTCGCTGTCCGCGATCGGCTCCTACACCTCGGAAAACGGTTCGCTGCAACTGATGCGAGGCTTCCTGTTCGCCATCTCCGCGCTGGTGATCGGCGCCTTCTTCACCGTCTGGACGATCCAGCGCAGCGGCGACATCGCCGTCCTCAAGGCGTTGGGCGCGAGCACGCCCTTCCTGCTGAAGGACGCGCTCGGCCAGGCTGTCGTCCTTCTCGTCGGCGGCACCGCCGTCGGCACCGGGCTGGCCGTCGGCCTCGGCGCGGTCGTCGCCGGATCCGCCGTGCCCTTCCTGCTGACGCCGGCCACCGTGCTGGTCCCGGCCGCCGTGATGATCCTGCTCGGCGCTCTCGGGGCGGCGCTTTCCGTCCGCCGCATCACTTCCGTCGACCCGCTGACCGCACTGGGGAGTGCCCGATGAGCCTGAACCTGACCGATGTCACCCTCACCTATCCCGACGGCGACTCCCGCCTCACCGCTCTCGACAACGTCACGCTGGACGTCCCGCCGGGCACGATCACCGCTGTCGCCGGGCCTTCCGGCTCGGGCAAGTCCAGTCTGCTCGCCGTCGCCGCCACCCTCATCACCCCGGACCACGGGAGCGTCACCATCGACGGCACCGAGACCACCGGGCTGACCCGCGGCGAACTCACCGGACTACGCCGCCGCAAGATCGGGATCGTCTTCCAGCAACCCAACCTGCTGCCCTCCCTCACCGCCGCCGAGCAACTCCAGGTCATGGCCAGGATCGATGGCCGCTCGACGGCCGAAGCACGTGGCGTGGCCATGGATCTGCTCGACGCAGTCGGGCTCGGACCACAGGCGGGACGGCGCCCGCACCAGCTCTCCGGCGGCCAGCGGCAACGGGTGAACATCGCTCGCGCATTGATGAACGAGCCCACCGTGCTGCTGATCGACGAACCGACGAGCGCCCTCGACCATGACCGCGGCGCCGCGGTCATCGACCTGATCACGCGCCTGACCCATCAGCGGTCCACCGCCACCGTCCTGGTCACGCACGACCTCGCCCATCTCGCCGCGGTGGACCGGATCGTCGAAGTCCACGATGGGCGGTTGGGCAGCCCCTCACCGGTCGGCTGATCCGCCTCCGGTCATAGGGACTTTCGCCCCGTTCTCGCGGGCCGGACGGCGACGGGACCGGGACTCAGGAGCGGATGCCGGGGGACTTCGTCCTCTTCGATCATGCAGTGCCGCCATTCGAGACTGGGACCGGCCTATGACCGCAGGCCCGACCTCGAAAGGAGCCGGGATGCCGAGCGCCACGGAAGGTTCGATCGTCGCCGGGATCGACGGATCCCGCTCGGCGAGGACGGCTGCTCTTTGGGCGGCGGGCGCCGCTTCTCGACGGAAACTGCCGCTCCGGCTCGTCCACGTTTACGCCGTGCCGCTCGCGAACGTCCCGAGTGTCCTTCCCCCAGCCGAGACGATCCGAGCGGGGTTCGCCAAGTTGGGAGAAGGGTGGGTTTCCCAGGTACGGGAGGCCGCGCTCACCCGCTTTCCCGGCCTGGTCGTCGAGACCGCGGTCAAAGAGTGGAGCGCGGTGCCCGCGCTGGTCCAGGAGTCCAGCACCGCGAGGATGCTGGTGCTGGGATCACGAGGGCTGGGCGGGTTCACCGGACCGTTGATCGGTTCCACCGCGGTCGCGCTCGCCAAACAGGGCCATTGCCCGATCGTGGTGGTCCGCGGCGCGTGGCGCGACGACGACCGGATCGTGGTCGGCACGGATGGTTCCCCGGCGAGCGAAGGCGCACTCGGGTTCGGCTTCGACGAAGCGAGTTCCCGGAACACTGGGCTGACCGTCGCCCGGGCCTGGTCCGACCTGCCGGATCGAGTCGAGGACGACGAGCGGAAATCGGTCGAAGAGCAAGTGGCTCCGTGGCGGGACAAGTACCCGGAGGTGGCGGTCGAGGTCGTCCTGTGCCGGGGGCGTGCCGTCCGCGCCCTGCTCGAACTCGGCAAGCGGGCGGGTCTGCTCGTCGTCGGCTGCCGTGGCCGCGGTGGGTTCGAGGGCATGCTCCTGGGCTCGACAAGCCAGGCGCTGATCGCCCATGCGGAGTGCCCCGTCGCCGTCGTCCGGCCCGCGATGCGGGGCGACGACGCCGACCGGTGAGACTCCCGCGCTGAATGGTGAGCCGTAGCGTCCCGGCCGTGGGTTCCGAACTGAAGTCCACAAAGGACATACGACGACTCGGTCCACGATATGGGACCGCGTGTCCTCATGTCCACTTTCCGAACAGTGGGAAAATTGCTGGGTTTCGGCTACTGCGCGCGGCATGGTCATTTTGACGGGTTCCTCCTCGGCTTCGCGTGCGTAAAAGGATCTCGTAACTTCCGGCAAGTGAGGAAATTCGTTCCGTTTTGTCACGCCGTCGTTCTCCCGAATTTCGAAGCCGCTGCGAATACGTCATTCTTCTGACCTAGTTCCATCGAACTCGGCTGTTTGCCGTCATAACCTTGCGCGCTGTCGACGGGTTATGGCCTGCGAGAAACGGACGACTGATCTTTCGTACTTACGGAGGTACCCGCGGAAAGTGTCCCGCACTACTTTCCAAACCTGTGACCTCTGCCAGGGCATCTTGTCCGGCAGGCACTTCCGAACTCCGCTGTATACCCCACCACCGCGAATGCGGCCATTCGCGACGAGTCGATTTTCCGAACGCGAACGCGGCCACCGTGGCTACCGATTAAGGAAAATGGTGAATTCTTCTCCGAAACTCGACGTCAGCCTGGACCCAACCTTGCCGAAGAGGCGAAGCGAAGGGCCGGTCATACGAAAATACGGCGGCTCGTCGCTGGCCACACCGGAAATGGTGAACGAGGTGGCCGCCGAAGTGGCCGCGATCGCCGAAGCGGGAGATCGGGTGGTCCTGGTCGTGTCGGCGATGGGGGACAGCACCGATCGGTTGATCGCGCTGGCCGGGAAGTTCGCCGAACCACCCGCTCCACGGGAGCTCGACCAGTTGATGGCGACCGGTGAACAGGTATCGGCGTCGGTGCTCGCCATGGCGCTGGCCGAGCGTGGGATCGAGGCCGTCTCGTTGTCCGGTGACCAGGCGGGGATCGAGGTCGCGGGCGAACCGGGCGCGGGGACCATCGTGCGGGTCGACGCCGGCAAGATCGTCGCCCGGTTGCGTGACGCCCGGGTCGTCGTGGTCGCCGGGTTCCAGGGGCGGGACGCCGACGGCGAGCTGCTGACCTTGGGCCGAGGTGGTTCCGACACCACGGCCGTGGCGCTCGCCGCCGCGCTCGGCGGTTCCGAATGCGAGATCCGGACCGACGTGCACGGCGTTCGCACGGCCGATCCCCGGATCGTGCGGGACACCCGGGTGGTCCGGACGATCTCGTACGACGCCATGGTCGAGCTCGCCGGGCTCGGCGCCCGGGTACTGCATCCCAGATCCGTCGAGCTCGCGCGCCGTCACGGAGTGACGGTGCGGGTGAAGCACGCGTCGGACCCCGGCCCGTCGACCGTCGTGACGGCGGGAGAAGCGTCACTGGAAGGCGCTCCCCGCGTCATCGGCATCGCACACGAGCGCGACGTGCGGCTGGTCCGGGTCGAGGTTTCGGCCGCCGACCCGGACCATTACGCGCGCGTCCTCGCGACGCTGGCGGCCTGCGGGGTGAGGACGGACAACCTGAGCTGGCCCGATCCCGGCGAACTGCGGTTCACCGTCCGGGGAACGGAGCCGCTCGGCCTGCCGATCACCCGGCTCGCGATGGAGCTGGACGCCCGTTCCACGGTCATCGAGGAACTCGGATCCGTTTCCGTCGTCGGCACGGCGCTGCTCGATCCGCCCGGGTTCCTGCCCGAGTTGCTGCGGGTCCTCGCCGACCACCGGGTCACGGTGCCCGCGATGACGACGTCGCAGTCGCGCCTCACCGCCGTGATCCCCGCCGACGCCGTCGACACGACCGTCCGCGCCCTGCACGAATCGTTCGGCTTGGCGGTGGACGGGACATGAGCCCCTATGGACTGCCGTCGGGCCAGTTCACCACCGATGGCCTGGTCCTGACCTGCGACGGCCACGACCAGAAGGTTCGATGGCGGGTCGGCGATCGGTTGGACGAGTTGTACGAGCGGCTCTGCGACCGGTTACGAGCCGACGGCCTCGGCGACCGCCTCGCGGTGGACGCCGAGGGCGAGAAGCTCACGTTCGACGGCCTGAACGAGCAGGCCAATCGGCTCGCCAGGCACCTGCGAGCCCACGGGGTGCGTCCCGGCGACCGGATCGGGTTGTTGTTCGCCGAACCGGTTCACCCCTACGTCGCGATGCTCGCCGTGCTCAAGGTCAGGGCGGCGTATGTGCCGCTGGACGCCGCTTTTCCCGACGACCGCTTGGCCTACATCGTCCAGGACGCCGGCGTCCGGCTCGTGGTGTCGACGGCCGCCCTGCGTGACCGGTTCGAGCAGGGCAGCGTCGAACTGGTCTGTCTCGACGAGGACTCGGATCGCATCGCCGAGCAGCCGGGCGAGCGGCTCACCGCGCCCGAGAGAGGCACTCCGGTCGACGAACTCTGTTACGTCGTCTACACATCCGGCTCGACCGGCCGGCCGAAGGGCGTGACGATCGACCACGCCTCGATCTGCAATTTCGTCCAGGTCGCCGCCGAGGTCTACGGCATCCAGGGCACCGACCGGGTCTATCAGGGCATGACGATCGCGTTCGACTTCTCGGTCGAGGAGATCTGGGTGCCGCTGCTGAGTGGCGCGACACTCGTGCCGAAACCCGGCGGTGCCGCACTTGTCGGCCATGACCTCCTCGACTTCCTGAGGGAGAACAGAGTCACCGCGCTGTGCTGTGTCCCGACCCTGCTGGCCAGCCTCGACGAGGACCTGCCGCTGCTGAGGTTCCTCCTGGTATCCGGTGAGGCGTGTCCCGAAGACCTCGTGCGCCGGTGGTACCGCCCGGACAGACGGTTTCTCAACGTCTACGGCCCGACAGAGGCCACTGTCACCGCGACATGGTCGGTCCTGCGGCCGGATCGACCGGTGACCATCGGGGTGCCCCTGCCCACCTATTCGGTCGTCATCCTCGATCCGGACGAGCCGAGGGCGCTGGCCGCGGGCGAACTGGGGGAGATCGGCATCGCCGGGATCGGGCTCGCCGGGGGCTACCTCAACCGGTCCGATCTGACCGAGCGCGCGTTCATCCCGGACTTCCTCGACATCGGGCACAATCCGTCCCAGCGCATCTACCGCACCGGTGATCTGGGCCGGATCACCCCGGACGGGGAGATCGAATACCACGGCCGGGCCGATACCCAGGTGAAGATCCGTGGCTACCGCGTCGAGCTCACCGAGATCGAATCGGTTCTCCTGCAGATCCCCGGAATCGCCCAGGCGGTGGTCGAAACCCACCACCCGGAACCAGACACCACCGAACTGGTCGCCTACTACAGCCTGCGACGCGACCAGACGGACATCGACCCCGGAGAACTCCGTCGCCGACTGGCGGAACTGCTGCCGGGCTACATGGTGCCCGCCTACCTCGAAAAGCTCGACCACATCCCGCTGACCCCGGCGGGCAAGGCCGATCGCAAGCATCTCCCGGCGCCCAGCGGTCCACGAAGAGCGGGAAACGACGTCGGCTATGTGGCACCGGCCACCGACACCGAACTCCACTTGGCGGAGGCGTTGGGCGGTGTCCTCGGGATCGAGCGGATCTCGGTGACCGGGCACTTCTTCGACGACTACGGGGCCGATTCCCTGTTGCTGGCCAAGTTCTGCGCCGTGATCCGGGAACGCGGAGACCTCGCACCGTTGTCGGCCAGGGACGTGTACCTCAACCCCACCGTTCGCGGCCTCGCCGAGTCGACCACCGCCGCGGCCCACGGCACAGTCGTGCGTGCCGAAGAGCCACGTCGGGCCTCGACCGCGTCGTACGTCCTCTGTGGAGTGTTCCAGTTCCTGGCGTTTCTGGCCTACGCCGCCGGTTCGGGCTGGATCCTGGACACGGGATTCGCCTGGATCTCCGCCGCGACAGGTTTCGCCGAGAGCTACGCACGCGCCGCCGGGCTCGGGCTCGTCGTCTTCGTCATCCTGTCCGTGGTGCCGGTCGTGGCGAAGTGGGTGATCGTCGGCCGGTGGAAGCCGGGGGAGATCCCGCTGTGGAGCGTCGGCTACCTGCGCTTCTGGACGGTCAAGACCTTGGTCAGGTTCAGCCCGCTGATGCTGTTCATCGGCACGCCGCTGTACTCGTGGTACCTGCGGGCGCTCGGCGCGGACATCGGCAAAGGCGCCGTGATCCTGTCGCGGAACCCGCCGGTGTGCACCGATCTGCTCAGTGTCGGCGCCGGCGCGGTCATCCGGAAGGACGCCTACTTCTCGTGCTACCGCGCCAGGGCAGGGCGGATCCAGACCGGGCGGGTCACGCTCGGCGACAACGCCTTCGTCGGCGAAATGACCGTGCTCGACATCGGCACGGCACTAGGTCACAACGCGCAGCTCGGCCACTCGTCGTCGTTGAACGCCGGGCAGTCCGTTCCCGATGGCGAGAGCTGGCACGGGTCTCCCGCCCGTCTCTCCAGTGTGGACTATCGAGCACTGGGGACGGTCCCGCGCGGGAGGCTCAGGCCGATCGTCTTCTGCGCTTCCAGCCTGCTGCTACTGCTCTCCGTGACACTTCCCGTGACGTTGGGAGGGGCGGAGGTGTTCGTCGACCGCTGGCTCACCACGACGACGGACTTCACGAGCTGGGCCTTCTATCGTGGCCGGATCATCGACTCGGCACTGCTGTACTTCGGGACATTGCTCGCCGGTCTCGCGGTCGTCTTCACAATCCCGCGCCTGCTCGGTCTCTTCCTCCGGCCGGACCGGGTCTACCCGCTCTACGGCAGGCATTTCGCCATCCAGCGACTGATCGCGCGGCTGACGAACATGCGTGCCTACACGTACCTGTTCGGCGACAGCAGCTACATCGTGTACTACCTGCGCGCGCTGGGGTACGACCTGTCGAAGGTCCAGCAGACCGGAT
Organism: Amycolatopsis sp. NPDC049868; assembly: GCF_044461365.1. Lineage (NCBI taxonomy): Bacteria > Bacillati > Actinomycetota > Actinomycetes > Pseudonocardiales > Pseudonocardiaceae > Amycolatopsis > Amycolatopsis sp. NPDC049868. The sequence goes on from NZ_JBITKV010000006.1 coordinate 450,639, forward strand.
CCAACTTCGGCGTCGAGGTGAAGCACGAGACGCCGTTCCTCAGCACGGTCGGCACCGGGACGATGGTGTCGGACGGTCTTTCGATGCTCAACGCCGACTTCTCCGCCTCGTCGTTCCGCCTGCGCAGGACGTCCGTCGCGCCGGAGGCGTTCCTGGGCAACGAGATCGCCTTCCCTCCGGGCGCGCGGATCGGCCGGAACTGCCTGTTGGCCACCAAGGTCCTCGTTCCGCTGGACGGGCCGGTCCGGGAGAACGTCGGCCTGCTCGGGTCACCCGCCTTCGAGATCCCCCGGACCGTCCGCCGCGACACCGGATTCGAGCACCTCGGCACCGGCGACGCGCTGCGCCAGGGCCTGCGGGCGAAGAACCGCCACAACACCGTCACGATCCTCGTCTACCTGCTGGTGCACTGGCTGCACCTGCTCGGAGTCCTGCTGATCGGCACGGCGGCAGGCGTCCTGCACGAGCGGGTCGGTCCGCTCGCCGTCGGCGGCGGCATCGTGGCGACGCTGGTGTTCTCAATCGGGTTCCTGATGCTGGCGGAGCTCGCCGTACAGGGGTTCCGGGCACTGCGGCCGAGGTTCTGCTCGATCTACGATCCCGTCTTCTGGCGGCACGAGCGGTTCTGGAAGCTCAGCCCCGCCCGCTATCTCGCGCTGTTCAACGGGACGGCGTTCAAACCCTTTCTGCTGCGCCGGCTCGGCGTCCGGATCGGCCGCCGCGTCTTCGACGACGGCTGCGCGATCCCGGAACGGTCGTTGGTGAGCATCGGCGACGACTGTGTGCTCAACCTGCACACCGTCGTGCAAGGACATTCGCTCGAGGACGGCACGTTCAAATCCGACTACATAGACATCGGCTCGGGGTGCACCCTCAGCACCGGATCCTTCGTCCACTATGGAGTGAAGATGGCGGACGGGGCGATCGCCGAAGCGGACGCGTTCCTGATGAAAGGCACCACGGCCCCGGCCCGGACCCGCTGGTACGCCAATCCGGCGGTCGAACTCGACACGGCGGAAGAGACCACCGCGGCAAGGAGGCTGCCATGACCCACACTCCCACGGCGAGACCGGCACTGGCACCTCGCGTCGAGGGTGCCCTGCCCGGCCCGCGCTCGGCCGAATTCCTCGAACACCAGCGACAGTGGGAATCCAGCGCGCGGGCGTATCCGCGCCATCTGCCGATCGCCATCGCCGGCGCGGAGGGCAGCTACCTGTGGGACATGGACGGGAACGTCTTCGTCGACTTCCTGGCGGGCGCGGGCGTGCTCTCCCTCGGCCACAACCATCCCGAACTGGTGCACGCGGCCACCGAACAGATGCACGTACTGACCCACGGCCTGGACTTCCCGACGGCGGCGAAACGCGAGTTCGTCGACGCCCAGTTGTCCATGCTGCCGCCGACCCTGCGCTCGCGGATGCGGATGCACTTCTGCGGCCCCGGCGGTGCCAACGCCGTGGACGCCGCGATCAAACTGTGCAAGACCGCGACCGGGCGCGGTGACGTGGTGTCCTTTCAAGGCGGGTTCCACGGGTCGAGTCACGCCGCGATGGCGTTGACCGGGCTCGTCGCCCAGAAACGGCCGATCGCCAACGGCGTGCCCGGCGTGCACTTCTTCCCGTACTCCTACTGCGCCCGGTGCCCTGTGGGGCTTTCGCCGGACACCTGTGCGACCAACTGCGTCGGCCTGCTGGAACGGTCGCTGCGGGATCCCAACGGCGGGGTTCCCCTTCCCGCCGCGGTGATCCTGGAAATGGTGCAGGGCGAAGGCGGGATCATCCCGGCGGACCGGGACTTCGTGCACCGGGTCCGGACGCTGACCGCGGAGCTGGACATCCCGCTCGTCGTCGACGAGGTGCAGACCGGTTGCGGCCGCACCGGGACCTGGTTCGCGTTCGAGCACTACGACATCGAGCCCGACGTGATCATCGCTTCGAAAGCCCTGAGCGGGATGGGACTTCCGGTGGCGGTGATCTTCTACGACCGGCGGCTGGACGGCTGGGCGCCCGGTGCGCACACCGGCACGTTCCGGGGCAACCAGGCCGCGTTCGCCGCCGGTGCGGCGGCGGTCCGCATCGTCCGGCGTGACGACGTGCTCGGGAATGTCCGGCAACGTGGGCGGCAGCTCGCGCAACGGCTCGGCACTCTGCACGGCGACGTCTGGGTCCGTGAGGTGCGCGGCCTCGGTCTGATGTGGGGGATCGAGCTGGCCGATCCGCGCGATGGCGGCCCGGCGGGCGGCTACGCCCGCGCCGTGCAGGCGTACGCGTTGCAGCACGGGTTGATCGTCGAACTCGGCGGCCGCGACGACAGCGTGATCCGCCTGATGCCGCCGCTCACCGTGACCGCCGAGGAGATCGAGTTCGCCTGCGCGATCCTGCTCGAGGCGATCGAGCACTGTGGCCCGCCGCAGTAGAGCCTTCACATCCTGCCGAGTACATGAAGGCCCCCTTCCTTGCGCCTAGGTACAGGAAGGGGGCCTTCATGTACTACCCCCGCCGACGGGGGCCACCAGCGGGACTGCCCGTCGCACCGAAGCTGGTATTATTATACCGCTCACTGTCAGGCCGCCTGCGATACGAGGATCCATGATCGAACTGAAGACGCCCGCTGAGATCGAACGCATGCACGTGACCGGGCGTTTCGTCGCCGAGGTGCTCACCGAGGTCGGCAGCCTCGCCGATGTGGGCGTCAATCTGATGGACCTGGAGTATCACGCGCGCGGCATGATCGAACGTCGCGGGGCGGAGTCGTGCTATTGGGACTACGCGCCGTCCTTCGGCAAAGGCCCGTTCCGCAACGTCATCTGCCTGGCGGTCAACGACGCGGTCCTGCATGGTCTGCCCCACGACTACACGCTCCGCGACGGAGACGTGCTCACCGCGGATCTCGCGGTCAAGATCGACGGCTGGGCGGCGGACTCCGCGCGCACGATCATCGTCGGGACGCCCGCCGAAGAGGATCTGCGGATCATTCGCGCCACCGAAGAAGCGTTGGAGGCCGCGATCGGGGCCGCGCGTCCGGGCAACCGCCTCGGTGACATCTCCGCGGCGATCTGGGCGGTCGCCCGTGACTACGGCTATCCGGTGAACACCGAGTTCGGCGGCCACGGCATCGGTCGCACCATGCACGAGGAACTCCACATCCCCAACAAGGGCAAGGCGGGTCGCGGTTTGAAGCTCCAGCCCGGGCTGACCGTCGCGCTCGAACCCTGGTTCGCCCGTACGACCGACCGGATCGTCTTCGATGCCGACGGCTGGACGATCCGCTCCGCCGACGGCTCGCGCACGGCCCATTCCGAGCACACGGTGGCCATCACCGAAGGCGACCCGTTGGTACTCACCCGTCGCGAGCACGAGATGACGGCCGCCTCGGGGCAGTGACCAAAACTCCGAATACGGCCCGTGATCGATACCCGGCCGTTAGAGTGAACAGTCGCTGTAGTCATCACCCTTGAGGAGTAGCAGTTCATGATCGCCGAGAGCGCGAACCAGCAGAGCGTGACCTTCCCGCAGGAAGCTACGCCGATCTTCGACCTGGTCGCGAAGATGGTGTCGCGGACGCAGACCGAGGACGAGCACGACTTCGACCGCGAAGCAGGTCTTGCGACCTCGGTGTAGCTTCCTGCGCGGCGATCCGCCGCGGAAGCTCATTCAGGGGGCGTTCCGGCGTGGCCGCGCAGTTCCGCGGCCGTGCGGCGGGCGTGGGCCAGGCCGTCGAGGATCCATTGCGGGGGCTGCCGGTCGTTGGTCGCGATCCGCTCGTAGGCGGCGACGAGCCGTTCCGCGATCTTCAGCCGGGCGTCCGCGGCCGCCGGCTCGGGGGCGCCCTGCTCGGCGGTGACCAGGGCGAGGTGTCCGGCCGGCGAGCGAGCCGCCGACTCGGCGGGTGCGTCGGGTCGCTGTTCCAAGGTGGGCAACTGATGAAGACGGAAGGCTGTCTGCTCGGTGTGCCCCGGCATCCCCTCGTGACGCGAACCCTGCGCGGGGAAGGGGTCCGCCCGGAACCGCGCGACCGAGGGCCAGTACCGGGATCGCGCGGACTTCGGCGTCTCCCCGTCGAGCCCGCGCGCGATCTCCTGCCAGGTCTTTCCGCCGAGCCGCGCGGCGACCACCGCCGCTTCGACGATCTGCTGTGCCATCCCGATCAGGCCGGAGTGGTCCGGCGTGGAGCACGCGTCCACCCTGGCGGCGTTCGCCGCGAGATCGGCCAGTTCCGCCGCGTGCGCGGCGAGGACCAGATGGGCCCGGGTGGCCGCGGCGGGGATGGAGTGGCGCGTGGTCACCGTCCGCTCCTCGCGGCAGGCCGGGGGTTCGACAAGAGGCTCGCGGAATCCCGCATGCCGTGACTCACAGGTGTACTCACCTTCCTGATATGAAAACTTGCATAAATATGCAATTTTTGGCTGTGCGACGGTGTCAAGAACCGCGAGTCGTGCCCTGATCGGGTGCGGTCGCGACCGTTCTGTGTGAGGTGACGTTCGGCGGCCCTTGTCGTCCGGCACGATCAGGGAAGTGCGGACGGCCGGCTCTGCGGGGAAGGGATGCCGATGAACAGCCCCCTGTATCAGGCGACGGCGGAGTTCTTCAAAACGCTGGGGCACCCCGTCCGGATCCGGGTGCTCGAGCTGCTCGGCGAGCGGGACCATCACGTCTCGGAGCTGCTCGCCGACCTCGGGATCGAGCCGGCGAACCTGTCTCAGCAGCTCGCCGTCCTGCGCCGGGCCAACCTGGTGATGCCACACAAGGACGGCACGACCGTGTCCTACTCCCTGGCCAGTCCGTCGGTCGCCGAACTGCTGGCCGTCGCGCGCGGGATTCTGACCGGGGTCATAGCCGGCCAGTTGGAGCTGCTCGACGATCTGCAGAATTCCACCGGTGCGGATTCACCCGAATCAGGATAAAAGTGCCGATCGGCTCATTTTCGATATTCATGACCCCGCGGTGATCGTCATTTATTTTCCTTGCCGGAATCGGCGTTCCGCTCGCTCAATTCGGAATGGTCTTCGCCGTCCCGGGGGAGCGCGCCATTTCCGGAGGCCGCCCTCCGCGTCTCCTCGACCAGGGAGTCGAAGATGGGGGTTCCGCACAGCTCCACATGGTCCTCCGTCGCGCCGGTCCTCGTCCGTCGATCATCTTGCCCTGGAACGGCTTCTTCGATCCAGTTTCGCTGGGCAATGCACTCGAATGAGCTCACCCTCGGGGGTGAGCTATTCGCCGAGGCGAAAAGTCGGAAATAGTTATTCCGCTTTCACTGCAAGCGGGAGAAAAGGATTGCCCGCTCGCCTCGTAGCTGGTCAGCGCGGGGCGGAGAACTCGATGCGGTAGCGGGTCGGCGTCGTGCCCAGCGCGGCGGCGAAGTGCTCGCGAAGTCGTGCGGGCGTGCCGAAGCCGGACTGCGCGGCCACGGCGTCGACGCCGAGCGCGGTCGTCTCGAGAAGGTGCCGCGCTCGCGCGAGCCGTTGCGCGACAAGCCAGTGGTGGACGGTGGTCCCGGTGCGGGCGCGGAACGAGCGGGTGAACGTACTGCGGCTCATATGCGCACGGGCGGCGAGGCCGTCGATGCTGTGCTGCGTACCCAAATGGGACCGCGCCCAGCTCATCACCTCGGCGAGCGGATCCTCGTCCGCGGCGGGCACGGGAAGCTCGATGAACTGGGCCTGACCGCCGGGCCGGTGTGGCGCCGCGACGATCCGGCGGGCTACCCGGTTGGCGACGACCTGGCCTGACGTGCGGGCGAGCAGGTGAAGGCAGGTGTCGATCCCGGCGGTCGCGCCGGCGCCGGTCACGACGTCGCCTTCGTCGACGTACAGCTCCTCTGGGCGCAGCTCGACCGAGGGGAAGCGCCTCCGGAACGTCTCGACCCATTTCCAGTGGGTCGTCGCGGCGCGGCCGTCGAGGATGCCGGCGTCCGCGAGGGCGAAGACCCCCAGGCAGAGCCCGGCGACGAGTGCTCCGCGTTCGTGCGCGGCCCGCAACGCGGCGGACACGGGCGCGGGTGTCGAGGTTTCCGGGGCGGACCACCACGGCACGACGACGATGTCGGCTTCCGGGAGGGAATCGAGCCCCGCGGGGACGTCGATCGTGTATCCGGCACTCGTGCTGAGCCTGCCCGGTTCGACGGAGACGACCGTGAGCGGCCACGGCTCCATGTCGCCCGCCGGGGATTCCGGACCCCAGACGAGCGACGGCACGGCGAGGTGGAACGGGCTGATCCCCTCGAACGCCAGCACGGCCACTCTCGGAGCACTCATCGATCCCTCTTCCCGCGGATGTCGGCCGATCTCGACCATGGCTGACCCGAATCCGTATCTCGATATCGAATCGGGTCAGCCAGGATGGTAACCGTACCGACGGAAAGCGAAGGAAACACGATGGCCAGCACCACTCTCCGCGAAATCAGCTCCCTGCCGACGACTCCCGCGGCGCTCTCGGACGCGACGGTGATCCTCGTCGACTACCAGAACACCTACACGCGCGGCGTGATGGAACTCGACGGCTGGGAAGCGGCGCTCGACGAGGCGGCCACGTTGCTGGCGCGCGCCCGGGCGGCGGGCGCGACGGTCGTCCACGTCGTGCACGACGGTGGCGAGGGCAGCCCGTACGACCTCCAGCAGGACATCGGCCGGATCCACGAGCGGGTCGCCCCCGTCCCGGGTGAGGAGGTCGTGGTGAAGACCGCGCCGAACTCGTTCGTCGGAACCCGGCTGGGGGAACTGGTCGACGCCGCCGGGCATCGGAACGTCGTCGTGGCCGGGTTCATGACCCATATGTGTGTCACGTTCACCGCGGAAGGCGCGTTCCTGCGCGGGAACGCCCCGACCGTGGTGGCCGCCGCCTGTGCCACGCGGCCGCTCCCGTCCGTCGCCGGCGCGGTGAGCGCCGCGGAACAGCACCGTGCGGCGCTCGCCACGATCGGTGATCTCTACGCCGTCGTCGTCGGCTCCTCGGCCGAGCTCGGTTAGGACCTGCGCGGCCGCGCTCGCGCGTGGATCATGAAGGTGTTCCCGCCGCCGCAGCATCGAAGGGGTCCTGATGGCCAAGCCCAACGTCGCCGAGCAGTTCGTGCAAGTCCTGGTTCAGGCCGGGGTCGAGCGGATCTACGGCGTGGTCGGAGACAGCCTCAACCCCATTGTCGACGCCATCCGCCGTACTCCGGGCATCGAATGGGTCCACGTGCGCAACGAGGAGGCAGGCGCGTTCGCGGCGGCGGCCGAGGCCCAGCTGACCGGACGGCTCGCGGTGTGCGCCGGTAGCTGCGGTCCCGGCAACACCCATCTGGTGCAAGGACTTTACGACGCGCACCGCACGGGAGCCCCGGTGCTCGCGCTCGCCTCGCATATCCCGTCCGGTCAGATCGGGACCGGGTTCTTCCAGGAGACCCATCCTGAACGGCTGTTCGTCGACTGCAGTGGCTATTGCGAGCAGATCAGCAGGCCCGCCCAGATGCCGAGGGTGCTGAGGATCGCCATGCAGCACGCGTTGTCCCGTGGTGAGGTGTCGGTGCTGGTGTTGCCTGGGGACGTCGCGCACCTCGACGCCGTTTCGCCCACCGGGAACGGGGCGCCGGTCACCGAGCACGGGACGGTCGTGCCACCCGAGTCGCAGGTGGCCCGGCTCGCCGAGTTGATCAACGACGCCGAGACCGTCACCTTGTTCGCCGGTGCGGGGGTGCGCGGCGCGCACGCCGAGGTGATGGAGCTGGCCGGGACCGTGCAGGCGCCGGTCGGCCACAGCCTGCGCGGCAAGGAGTGGATCCAGTACGACAATCCCTTCGACGTCGGAATGAGTGGTCTGCTCGGCTACGGCGCCTGCTACCGGGCCATGAACGACGCGGATCTGCTGATCCTGCTCGGCACCGATTTCCCTTATGACTCCTTCCTTCCCCAGGCGCGGACCGTGCAGGTCGACCACGACGCGACCCGGCTGGGCCGTCGCACCCCGCTGGAACTGGCGGTGCACGGCGACGTGCGGGAGACCTTGCGTGCCGTCCTGCCGTTACTGCGGCGCAAGTCCGACCGCACGTTCCTGGACCGGATGCTGCGTGATCACTGCAAAACGCTGGAACAGGTCGTCGACGCCTACACCCGCAACGTCGAACGGCACGTGCCCATCCACCCGGAGTTCGCCGCGGACCTCCTCGACGAACTCGCCGCGGACGACGCGATCTTCACCGTCGACACCGGTATGTGCAACGTGTGGGCGGCCCGGTACCTCACGCCCAATGGGCGCCGCCGGGTCATCGGGTCGTTCCTGCACGGCACCATGGCCAACGCCCTGCCGCACGCCATCGGCGCGCAGTTCGCCTATCCCGGGCGCCAGGTCGTCTCGATGTCCGGCGACGGGGGACTGGGCATGCTGCTCGGCGAACTGCTCACCGTGGCGTTGCACGACCTGCCGGTCAAGATCGTCACGTTCAACAACTCGTCGCTCGGCATGGTGAAGCTGGAGATGCTGGTGGACGGCCTTCCCGACTACCAGACCGACCATCGCCCGGTGGACTTCGCCGCCATCGCCAGTGGCGCGGGGCTGCGCGCCGAGCGGGTGACCGACCCGACCCGGCTGCGCGCGGCGCTCAAGGAAGCACTGAGCCACGACGGCCCCGCGCTGGTGGATGTGGTGACGGACGCGAACGCCCTGTCCGTCCCGCCGCATATCACCGCCGGTCAGCTGGGCGGATTCGCCTTGGCCGCGAGCAAGGTCGTGCTCGAAGGTGGGGTCGGCCGGATGATCGACCTCGCGCGGGCCAACCTCCGCAACATCCCGCGGCTGTGAGACCGCCCGCTCAGCGCAGCGGGCGGAACGTGGCGCGCAGGTCTTCGATCCACGCCTCAGGGTTCTCCCACGGTCCGAAGTGGCCGCCCTTCTCGTGGACGTTCACCTGCCGCACGTCCGCGTAGACGGGACCGGCCGCTTCCTTGAACGCGGCGACGCGGCGTTCGCGGTCGTGGGCTCCCGGCGGCGCGGCGTCGCCGAGGTGGAAGGTGAACCCGGCCGGCGCCTCGACGGCCGGCGTCCGGTCGTGCGAGGGCCGCCACGGATGCCGGTTGACGTTCTTGTAGGCGCGGATCGACGAGCCGATGGCTTGGTTGACCCAGTAGATCGTCGCGTTGGTGAGGATGTGGTCGACCGGATAGGAGTCCTCGAAGACCCCGTTCTGGTCGCTCCACTTCTTCCACCGCTTGAGGATCCACGCGAGCATCCCGATCGGGGAGTCGTTCAGGCCGTGCGTGATCGTCTGCGCGTCGAGCATATGAGTCGCGACATGGGAAACGTAGGTGTCGACGAAGTTGACCATGTCGGCGCGAGGACCCGCGGGCAGGTCGTCTATCGGCGCACCGCCGGTGAGATCCCAGTTGCGCTCGCCCTGGAAGATCGTCAGCGGCATCTCGTTGCCGAGGTGGATGCCGTGGAGCGAGCCGGCGTACTTGTGGCCGAGTTGCGCTCCGACCAGTGCGCCGTAATCGGCCGCGCCGACCCCGAAACGCCGGTGGCCGAGCACATCGGTCATCAGCGTGTGGAACCGGTCGGCCATGCTGACGAAGTTCTCCTTGCCGTTCGTCAGCGGAGTGGAGAAGGCGAAGCCGGGCAACGAAGGGACGATGACGTCGAAGGCGTCCGCAGGGTCGCCGCCGTGCGAGGCCGGGTCGGCGAGCGGACGGATGACCTTGCTCCAGTCCCAGAAGGTCCACGGCCAGCCGTGCATGAGCAACAGCGGGATCGGCGCGGGACCTTTCCCGGGCTCGCGGATGAAGTGCACCGGAGTGCCGTCGACGTCGACGCGATGGTGCGAGTACTCGTTCAGCCGGGCTTCGACGGCTCGCCAGTCGAAACCGTCGGCCCAGTACTCCACGATCGGCTTGAGATAGGCGGTACTCAGCCCGAAGGCCTCGTCTTCGTTGTCCGGATCGGGTGCGAACCTGGTGGCTTTGAGTCGTCTCCGGAGATCGTCGAGGACGTCCTGTTCGATGTCGATGACGAACGGGTCGAGGGTCATGGTCGGTTCTCCTTGTCCGAGGTGGTCCAGTCCAGGCGGAGCCTGGTGATGCGTAGTTCGGTGATGAGCCAGCGGCCGTCCGAGCGGGTGAAGCGCACCCGGTAGTGGCCGTAGCCGTGCATTTCGCCGTCTTGCGGTGTGGTCACGATGTCCTCCATGGCCCAGACACCGGCCGCCGAATCCGCCGACTCGATGTCGATCTCGCTGGAGAACAGGTGGTGTATCAGCACGGAATCGGGTTCGTTGTGGGCCTTGAGCCGGGCGGCGATCTCGGCGCGGCCGGTCATCCGCGCCTGGATCGCGCCGTCCACTGTGGAGGCGACGAACGGCGCGTCGGGCGTGAACAGGGCCGCGAGGTCGTCCCATCGATGATGGTCGGCGCTGTAGACGTAGCGAGCCATCACGCGTCGCACGTCCTCCACCGCCACCAGCCGGGCGAGGTCGTCCATCGGCTTTCCTTCGTTCGGTGAGGTTGACCCGGCCGAGGATGCCGCCGAAAAAATGTACCGGCAAGTACAGTCTTGAGGGTAAGGTTCTGTACTTGCCGGTACATTTTGTCCGACCTACGTTGCCCTCATGCACGCGATCCACATCAGCGAATACGGCGGCCCGGAAGTCATGACCTGGACGGAGTTCCCGGACCCGGTGCCGAAAGACGGCGAGGTCGCCGTGCGGCTGGGCGTGGCCGGGGTGAACTTCATGGACACCGGCGCCCGCAAGATGCCGCTGCCCACTTGGTCGGTCCCCACCGTGCTGGGTGTCGAAGGCATGGGCATCGTCACGGCGCTGGGGCCGGGCGTCGAAGACTTCGCCGTCGGCGATCGGGTCGCTTGGCGCTACCACAAGGGCAGCTATGCCGAACGGCTCGCCATCCCGGCGCGGTCACTGGTGCGGGTGCCCGGCGACATCGACGACGAGACCGCGGCCGCCATCCTGATGCAGGGCTTGACCGCGAACCATTTCACGACGGAGACGTACGCGATCCAGCCGGGCGACACGGCCGTCGTGCACTCGGCCGCGGGCGGGGTCGGAGTCATCCTGACCCAGCTGATCAAGGCTCGCGGCGGCACCGTGATCGGGCTGGTGTCACGCGAGGAGAAGATCCCGGTGGCGAAGAAGGCCGGCGCGGACCATGTGCTGGTGTCCGCCGGCAGTGGCTTCGAGCGACAGGTTCGAGAGCTGACCGGCGGCGAAGGCGCGCAGGTCGTGTACGACGGCGGCGGCTCGGCGACATTCCACTCGTCCCAGCTGGCACTGCGCCGCCACGGCGTGCACGCCTACTACGGCGTGGTGAACGGCAATCCCACGTTCCGTCCGGCGGATCTGCCGAACAGCATCCTGCTGTCCTATCCGTCCGTCGTCGACCACGTGCCCACCCGTGAGGCACTGGTGCGGCGGGCGAACGAGCTGTTCGAGTTCGTCAGGAAGGGGCAGGTAACGCCGTATGTCGGCGGTCGTTACGCCCTCGCCGACGCGGCGCAGGCGCATCGCGACATCGAGTCCCGTCGTACCTCGGGGAAGCTGCTGCTGATGCCGTGACGACGACTCGGGTCGGACGAGAGATAATGGACCGCCGAGTACATTCCGGGAGGCTTCCGTGCTCACGAAGAAGGGCGCCGCGACGCGGCAGCGGATCATCGAAGCCGCAGCGGACGAAATCCGTGAGCACGGCGTCGCTGCGGCGACCCTCGACGACATCTGCCGCCGTAGCGGAACGGGCAAGAGTCAGCTGTTCCACTATTTCCCCGAAGGCAAGGAACAACTGCTCGTCGCCGTGGCCGAATGGGAAGCCGGGCAGGTGATCGAGGATCAGCAGCCCTACCTCGGGCGGTTGACCTCGTGGGAGGCGTGGAGGAAATGGCGTGACGTGGTGGTCCGTCGCTACCGGCGGCAGGGGGTGCACTGCCCGCTCGGGGTGCTGATCACCGAGATCGGCAGGCACACTCCCGCCGCGCAGGCGGTCACGAAGCAACTGCTGGAGCAATGGCAACGTCAGGTCCAGGCCGGCATCGAGGAAATGCGGGAGAGCGGGGACATCGGCCGTGACGTCGACCCGGTCCGCGCCGCGGCCGCGTTGATCACCGCGATCCAGGGCGGGGTGACGATCCTGATGTCCACCGGCTCCGCGGATCATCTCGAGGCGGCGCTCGACCTGTACCTGGACTACTTGCGCGGCTGACGCCGTCCACTGTGGATGGTCAGGCTCGGTCGGTGCCCATCCCGCGCCAGAGCAGATCCAGGAGGCTCGCGACGTCGCGCCGCCATTCGCCTTTCGGGTCGAGGTAGAGCAGGCCGCCCAGGCCGCGCAGGACGGTCTCGGGTGCCAGGTCCGCGCGGACGATGCCCGCCTCGACGTTGGCCCGCAGCAAGGTGGAGACCGCGCGGACCATGTCCTGATAGGCCTCCGCCGGCAACTCCGGGCGTGAGGCCGTCGCGGCGCGCAAGGCGTCGGCCAGTCCGCGTTTGGTCATCATGTAATGCGCCAGGTGGTCGGTCGTCCACACTCGGAACGCCTGCTCCGGCGGGTACTTCGCGAGCAGGGTGGGCACGATCTCGACGAGCTGGCGCACCTCGCGCCGGTACACCGCGAGGATGAGGGCTTCCGGGGTGGGGAAGTGCCGGTACACCGTACCGACGCCGACCTCGGCCTGCTTCGCGATGGCGTTGAACGAGACCTCGCCGGTGCAGGCCAACGACTTCGCCGCGGTGGCGAGGATGCGCTCATGGTTGCGCCGGGTGTCCGCACGCCGGGGATTGACCGAGCCCGTCGTCATCTTCCCTCCTGTCCGCCGATCCCGTGCTCCAGTGAATGTAGCCGAGAGAACCGGGGAAACCTGGAGCGACTCCAGGGGCAGGATCGACCTTGCCGGACGGATCGTCATCCGCTAGCTTGAATTGAAGCGGATGAATATCCGCTTCAATTCGCGAACGGACTCCCACCACCACAACCTACGCCGTCGGGGCCACGGCGCGGACGATCTGCGGAAAGAGATCCAGTGGACATCTCATTCGAAGTCAATGGCAGGACGGAACACCTGAGTGTCGATCCCGGGGTGACCCTGCTGGACACGCTGCGGGAGCGGCTAGGCGTCACGGGGCCGAAGAAGGGCTGTGACAGGGGGCAGTGCGGCGCCTGCACGGTGCACGTCGGCGGACGGCCGGTGCTGTCCTGTCTCACCTTGGCCGCCACCGTGAAACAGCCGGTGACCACGGTCGAAGCACTGTCCACTGAGGATGGTCTGCATCCGGTTCAGCAGGCGTTCGTCGATCAGGACGCCCTCCAGTGCGGATTCTGCACCTCCGGGCAGATCATGTCGGCGGTCGCCGCCGTCGAACAGCGTGTCGAGGACGTCCGCGAGTTCATGTCCGGCAACCTCTGCCGGTGCGCGGCGTACCCGAACATCATCGCGGCGGTCGAGCAGGCGAGGAGGGCCGATGCGTCCCTTTGAGCTGCTCGCACCCGAGACCGTCGAAGACGCGGTCGCTTCGCCCGGCACGTTCCTCGCGGGCGGCACCACCCTCGTCGACCTGATGAAACTGAACGTCCTGACACCGCAACACGTCCTGGACATCAACGCGGTACCGCTGCGTGGTATCGACACCACCGACGGACTCCGCTTCGGCGCGCTTGAGCGGATGGGCGACATCGCCGGACACCCCGGTGTGTACCCGGTGATCTCCCGGGCTCTGCTGCTCAGCGCCTCCCAACAGATCCGGAACATGGCCAGCATCGGCGGAAACCTCATGCAGCGCACGCGCTGCTCGTACTTCCGTGACGTCGCCATGCCGTGCAACCGGCGGGTGCCCGGCAGCGGCTGCCCGGCGATCTCGGGCGCCAACCGGATGCACGCGGTGCTGGGCACGAGCGATTCGTGCGTGGCGACCCATGCCAGCGACGTCGCCGTCGCCCTGGTCGCTCTCGACGCGCGGCTCCGGCTGGTCAGCGAGACCGGGACCCGCACCGTCGAGCTGGCCTCGTTCTATCGGCGGCCCGGCGACACTCCCGATGTCGAAACCGATCTGCGGCCCGGCGAACTGATCGCCGAGGTGGAGGTCCCTCGGCTGGACTGGGCGTCGAACTCCACCTACGTCAAGGTCCGCGACAGGCAGTCCTACGAGTTCGCGCTGTGTTCCGCGGCGGTCGCGCTGCGGGTCGAGGACTCGCGCATCGTCGACGCCCGGGTCGCGGCCGGCGGCGTGGCGACCGTGCCGTGGCGGCTGCCCGCCGTCGAAGAGGCCCTGCGGGGTGCGCCCGCGACCGTCACCGCTTTCGAAGAGGCGGCGTCGCTCGCCGCCGAGGGCGCGCGTCCGTTGGCCGGGAACGCGTTCAAGCCGTCGTTGCTGCGGCGGACCATCGTCCGCGCGCTGCTCGAACTGACCGAAGGGAGCCGCTCATGACCAGCAGGGTGGACGGACCGCTGAAGGTCACCGGCCGGGCCGAGTACGGGGCGGACCACACCTTTCCCGGACTGGTCCACGGTTACGTCGTACTGAGCACGATCGCCCACGGCGAGATCGACACGATGGACGTCACGGCGGCGAAGGGCGCACCGGGCGTGATCGGTGTGTACACGCCGTTCGATCCGCTGGAGCTGCGCGCCCCGGCCTCGCCGATATTGGGTGACACCTGGGTTCCCTTGCAGGACAAGGAAGTCACCTACTACGGCCAGCCGATCGGCTTCGTGGTCGCGGAGACGTACGAGCAGGCGCGCGACGCGGCGATGCTGGTCGAGGTCTCCTACCTGGCCCGGCCTGCCTTGACTTCGCTGCAGGATGGCCTCGACTCGGCCGAAGAACCGCCGGCGGCGAGGGACGGGGGCCCCTCGGCCCTCGCCATCCTCGCCCCGGGTGTCGAGTCCATCGAGGACGCGCTCGCGGAGAGCCCGGTGGTCGTCGAGGCCACGTACACCACCGCGGCTCAGAACCATGCCGCGATGGAACCGCATTCCGCGGTCGCGGTCTGGGGTCCCGACGGTCTCACGATCCACAGCGGCAACCAGGGGTCCGATCTCCAGGCGATGGAGCTGGCGATGGCGCTGGGCACGGAGCCGTCCGAGGTGCACGCGGTGAACCCCTTCGTGGGCGGTGCGTTCGGTGGCAAGGGACGCACGTCCACCCCGGCGTTCCTGGCCGCGGC
The DNA here is from genome assembly GCF_044461365.1 of Amycolatopsis sp. NPDC049868. Lineage (NCBI taxonomy): Bacteria > Bacillati > Actinomycetota > Actinomycetes > Pseudonocardiales > Pseudonocardiaceae > Amycolatopsis > Amycolatopsis sp. NPDC049868. Next base: position 465,772 of record NZ_JBITKV010000006.1, read on the forward strand.
TGCGGCGAGGACGCTGGACAGGCCGGTGAAGGCCGTGCTCAGCCGGGAACAGGTCTTCACCGCGACCGCGGGCCGTGCCGCGACGGTGCAGAAGATCTCCCTCGGCGCGGAACACGACGGCACGCTCAACGCGCTCCAGCACGACTCGTGGTGCAGTACGCCCATGGACCGGTCGTTCGTCGAGCCGACCTCGCACGGCACTTCGCGCGAGTGGTACGCCACCCGCAACCTGGCCATCAGCCAGAAGATCGTGCCGCTGAACATCCCGCCCACCACGTTCATGCGGGCGCCGGGGGAGGCACCCGGGTCGTTCGCGCTGGAGAGCGCGATCGACGAACTCGCGATCGCGCTGCGCATGGACCCGATCGAGCTGCGGCAGCGGAACAACTCGACCGCTCCGCCCGGCAAGGACCTGCAGTGGTCGAGCAAGCATCTCGACGAATGCTTCCGGGTCGGTGCGGCGCGGTTCGGCTGGGCGGACCGCGCACCCGAAGGACGGACCGACGGCGACTGGCTCGTGGGCATGGGCACGGCCACCGCCATGTTCCCCGCCCTGCGGTTCCCGGCCACGGTCGAGATCACCCTGCTGCCCGACGACACGGCCACCGTCGCGACCAGCGGGGCCGACCCGGGAACGGGCCTGCTGACCGTGCTTTCCCTGGTCGGCGGCGAGTCGCTCGACATCTCGCCGGATCGGGTCATGCCGCGGCTCGGTGACTCACGCCTGCCGTCAGGAGGGATGTCCGGCGGTTCGACGGCGACCGCGAGCGCCGGGACGGCCATCATGATCGCCGCCGCCAAGGCGATCGACGAACTGCTGGCCTTGGCCTCGGCTCCGGGCGCGCCGTTCGAAGGCATGGAGGTCGCCTACGCGGACGGCCGTGTGCAGGCCGGGGAACGGGCGATGACCTTCGGCGAATTGCTGCGGGCCCTGGACCGGCCGGCGCTCTCCGTGACCGGTTCTTCGGCGCCCGGCGAGGAGCTGACGAAGCATTCGTTCAGCTCGTTCGGCGCGCAGTTCTGCGAAGTCCGGGTGCACAAGTGGACGCGCGAGATCCGGGTGTCCCGCATGCTCGGGGTGTTCGACGCCGGTCGGATCATCAACCCGACGGCGGCTCGAAGCCAGATCGTCGGCGGCATGATCTGGGGTGTCTCGGCCGCTCTGCACGAGGGGCTGGAGATCGAGGAGAACGGGCGGTTCGCCAACGGGGACCTCGCGAGCTACCTGATCCCGGTGAACGCGGACATCCCCGACGTCGACGTTCACTTCGTCGAGTACCCGGACACGTTGCACAACTCGGTCGGCGCGAAGGGGCTCGGCGAGATCGGCATCGTCGGGATGGCGGCGGCGGTCGCGAACGCCGTCCACAACGCCACCGGTATCCGGGTCCGGCACCTCCCCATCCAGATCGAGGATCTCCTCGACGAATCCTGAGGATCGGCCGCTTACTCGTAGCCGTCTTCGGTCGTGTCGCGAAAGCCACTTTCGGGACGTCAGATGTCTCGAAAGTGGCTTTCGCGACCTGCCCGACGAGCTGACCGGATTCCGGGTATCGAAAGGGTTGCCTCCGGTCGCGCTCCGCCACCGGATCCGGGTCCGGTGTGGGCCGATTCGGGGGCACCACGGCGATCCCGCGCCCCCGGACGGTGGATTCGGCCGGTACCCGCTGGTCTTCACCCCGGTCGCGGACCACAATCGTCCCCCTGTGCGTGCACTGACGGTGGGGAGGATCGGATGTCGCGCCCACGGGCAGCCGTCGCCGTGTCGACGGTCATCCTGCTCGCCTTCGCCCTACCGGCGTCGGCGCAGCAGGACGTCCTCCCCGCGGAGGTTCACCCAGGCTCCGCTCACGAGATCGTCAAGTACGGGGTCGCCGCCGACGAAGACTGCATGCTCTATTTCGGCGGGCAACCCGGTTCTCCGTGCTCAGGTGCGAGCCGGGGGCCGCTCCGTGGCAGGCTCACGGTCGACGCCGGGCAGCCGCCGGGCCCCACCGAACTCCATTGCCAGCCCTGCCACCGCGTGGGTGCCCCCTCGACGTCGGCCCGGAAGCCACCGACCACCTCGACCGGGCCGGTGACCACGAGCGAATCCCCGGTCACGAGCCCACCCACCACGTTCACGAGCCCGATCGTCGAAGAACCATCCGCCGAGCCGTCCTCGAAGTCGCCGGCCGGGTACGCGCGGCGCCCCGCGGGCACCCGGATCCTCCTCGCGACCGTCACCGTGCTGGTCACAACCGGCACAGCCGAGCCGACACCGGCACCGTCCGTGGAGAACACCACGCTTCTCGATCTTCCGCGGCAGACGTGGCTCGCGATCCTCGCGGGGCTGCTGCTGGCGGCGGCCGCCCTCGCCGGGCTGCGCTTCGTCCGTCGTCGCGGCGGCAAGCCGCCGCCCCCTCCGCCGCCGAGTGGGCTGCCGGAACCCGGAATCCGGCCGGTTCGGGTCGGAGTCTCCGACGTCGCCGGAGGTCCGGCGCCGTCGGACGTTCCCCTGACTCCGGACACCGGATACGTGCTGTGGGTGGACATCGGCGAGCTGCCGGGAGCGGACCCGAGCAGAGAGGTGCCTCTCGACGTGGTGGCCTTCGACAGCACCCCGGCCGGGTTACGGCCGATGGTCACGGGGGCGCCGACCCGGCGCGTCAGGCTCGGTGCCGGGGACGCCGGACGTGTCGTGTTCGACCTCCGCACTCCGGCGCGATCAGCGCGAAGACGGCTGCGGGTCGGACTGTACTGCCGCGGCGTCCTTTGGCAGTCGTTCGCCGTCGAGGCGGATGTCGGTTGGCCGGAGGAAAGCGGAGGCTGGCGAGCGGAGCGGGACTATGTGGCCGGGTACGGGCTCGATCCGTCCCTTTTGGACTCGTCCGCGCCGCATGCCCTGAGCATCATGGTCAATCACAACACCGCCGACGAGCACGGGATCCACGTCTTCTTCGCCGACGGGGCGGTGCCGATGGCCGCGGGCATCCCGGCGGCGCATCTGGACCGCCTGCAAGGCCGCGCCCGTGACCTGTACCGGCGGCTCGAAGCGGCGCAGGGATCGCTCGACTCCGCGCTCGGGGCGCTGGCGTTGCACGGCCGGAACGTCTACACCGCGATCCGGCCGCGGATCGACCCGGCGCTCGTGCGGGCCGGGCTGGATCCCGTGCCGCTGTGGCAGCGGCTTCGGGAACGGGTCCGCGTGCAGGTGATCTGGCCGGACGGCTGCGCGCAGCCCCTGCCCGCCGCGATCGTCTACGACTTTCCACTGGCCGAGGTCGGTTCGGCCGAACTGCGTGCCTGCCGCGCATTCCTCGACGACTTGAACGCTCGTGTCGAGCCGCGCTGCTTCGGCGGGCGTTGTCTCTCGGACTCGGACACGGTGGTATGCCCTGCCGGCTTCTGGGGATTCCGGCTCCTCCTGGGCAGCCCGCCGTCGCTGGGCACGGATCTCCCGGTACCGGACCGGTCCGTGGAATCCGTGGATCCGCCCGCACTCGTGCTGGGCAAGGCCATGGATCCCGCTTTCGTGCTGCGGGACAGGCATTTGCGCCGGCTCCGAGGCCTGCTGCCGGGAGTGGCGTGGTACGAGGAGAACCGGCGGGCCGGGCTGCTCGCCCGGCTGCGGGCCGTGCAGCCCAGCCTGATCTACCTGTACTGCCACGGCGGCGTCGACGAGGAACAGGGCATCGGCTGGGTGGAGATCGGCGACGGCGAACGGCTGTCCGCACGCGGCCTGCCCGACGACCTCTACCGGCTGTGGCGCTCGCGGCCGCTGGTCCTGCTCAACGGTTGCAGTACCGCCGCGCTGGGGGACGACCAGCCGAATCCGTTGACGCAACGGTTGTTGTGGGCGGGTGCGGGCGGGATCGTCGGTACCGAGATCGACGTGGGGGAGACGACGGCGTGCCGGTTCGCCGATCATCTCGTCCCGCTGGTGCTCGGCGCGAACCGGGAACTCGGCGACGCGATCCGGGCGAGCCGTCTCGAACTTCTCCGGACCGGCAGCGTCGCGGGGCTGAGCTACCTCGCGCTGGCGCGTCCGGATCTCCGTCTGACGCTCAAGGAATGAGGAAATGGCGATGTGGGAGTTGATCGGTGCCGGCGCTTTCGGCTTCGTGCTCGGCTGGAACCTGTACTTCGTCAACAGGTACCGGACCGGCGAGATCGGCTTGTCCGACCTCGCCGCGCTGCTCGGCGCCGTCGGCGGAGGGGCGGTACTCGCCCTGTTCCCTGCCGGGAGCAGGCTCTTCGGTGCTTACGGCGTCGGGCTCGCGGCAGGCTTCTTCGCCTATCTGGCGGTGCTGCTGATCATGGTGGCCCGCTCCGACGACTTCGGCGTCGAGTGGTTCCTGGACGGGCGTCGCCGGAAACTCGCGGACGAGGACCACATCCCCGCCGAGACCCGGGCCTCCGGCGCGCCGATGTCCCGCGAAGACTCCCGGCTACCGAGCTGACGTTCGAGCGAGCAGGCCGGCGATCGCCCAGTCCTGTATGGCCACCCCGACGGACTTGAAGACCGTACGGCCTCCTGACCGCACGACTCCTTCGGCCAGCGCGGTCCCCAGTTCGAGGAGGTGGTCCTGGGTGATGGCCCGCGCCGCCAGGGCGTGGATGATCTCCCCGGACTCCTCTAGCACCGCTTCTCGTTCGTCGATGACGACGGTCGCCTCGGCGAGCAGGTCGTCCGGGACTTCTCGCATGGTGGGGCGATAGGCGCCGATGGCGTTGACGTGGGCGTGCTCGGCCAGCGACTCGGGCGAGAACAGGGGTGTGGTGGACGTCGTCGCACAGCAGACGATGTCCACGTCCCGAACGGCTTCGTCGGGATCGGCGAGGACCACGGCGCTGATGTCCAGCTCCGCGCCGAGTGCCTTGCCGAGCGCTTCGGCGCGTTCGAGCCCGCGGCTGACGATCCTGAGTTCGGTCAACGGCCGGACGGCGTGCACGGCGCGGACCTGATCGGCGGCCTGCCCACCCGCGCCGATGAGGGTGCACGTCTTCGCATCCGGCGGGGCCAGCAAGTCGGTCGCGACGCCGGTGATCGCGCCCGTGCGGATGCGGGTCATCTCGGTGGCGTCGGCCACGAGCTGACGGCTGTGGCCGAGTTCGCTCCAGACGACGGTGCCGGCGATGGCCGGGTCGCGGTCGAAGTCGAGGCTCAAGGTCTTGATCATCGCCGACGCGGTCGGGCGGTGGTGCGCCGACATCACGAGGAATCCGCCGTCGCGCAACACGGTTCGCGTCGGCATTTCGAACTCGCCGCGGTGCAGGGCGAGGAACGCGTCGCGGACCGCGTCGATAGCGGCGGGCATGGACACGGCGGCCCGGATCTCGTCCGGGCCGAGGGTGACGACGTCCACGAGTCCTCCTTGTCAGCGCAGTACGAAGCCCGGGACCAGGTCGTCGTCGGGGTCCACGACGAACCGGTGGTGACCGGTGCGGAACGCGCGGCCGGTGACGACGGGCAGCACCGCGTTCCGGCCGGCGAGGACGGTCGTGTCCGCGATCCGGGCGGTCCACGTCGAACCGACGATCGACGAGTGGGTGAGAGAGCCGTCCGTCGCCAGCCGTCCGGACGAATGCAGCGCCGCGACGCGTGAGGCGGTCCCCGAACCGCAGGGTGATCTGTCCACCTGCCCGTCGGCGAAGACGGTCACATTGCGCTGGCGGACGTCTCCGTCCTTCTCACCGCCGAGTTCGTCGAAGAAGATCACGCCGTAGATGCCGTTGAGACGCGGATCGAACGGGTGCTCGGCGTACGCGCTCGCGTTGAACCTGTTCTTGATTTCCCGCCCCAGCTCGATCAATCCCGGTAGCGAGGCCTTGTCGACCGAGAGGCCGAAGGTCGCCGCCGGCACGTGAGCGTAGATCGCGCCGCCGAACGCGATCGTGCAAGAGGCGGCGCCGCGCGAGGTTTCCACGACGACCTCGTCGTGAAGGAGATAGCCGGCGACACTGACGAAGTCGACCGCGGTGACCTTCGTTCCGGCCGTGGAGACCCGTGCGGTCACCCGTCCGGACGGCACGTCGATCACCACGTCGGTGACGCCGCCGGGATCGACGGGCACCAGTCCGGTCTGGACTGCCCAGGTGCCAAGGCACATGGTGCCGTGGCCGCACGCGGCGGAGAAGCCGTCCTTGTGCCAGAAGAGAACGCCGAAATGGGCGCCCGGATCGTCCGGCGCCACGACGAAACCGCCGTACATGTCGGCGTGCCCGCGTGGCTCGGAGCAGAGCAGTCGCCGCAGTCCGTCGACCTCGGGGTCGGCCGCGGCCGCGACCCGCTTTTCCGCGACCGTCACTCCGGACGGCCCCGTCGTCGCGGTGACGATCCTGAACGGTTCGCCACCACAGTGGTAATCCACCGTGTCGATCCCGTCGCCTGTCATGGTGGACGAACGTAACATGTGACATTGTACTGCCACAATGCCTGGTGAAGGGGTCGATGATGGCAGTTGGCGCGGTCAAGGGACTGTCCTCGATCGGTGGCCGTCGCAACCTGCGCGACGAGGTCATCGAGAACCTTCGCGGTGCGGTGATCTCGGGCGAGATGCGCCCCGGTGTCGTCTACTCCGCACCCACGCTGGCCGGACAGTTCGGTGTGTCCGCGACCCCGGTGCGGGAGGCGATGCTCGACCTCGTCAAGGAAGGGCTGATGGAAACCGTGCGCAACAAGGGTTTCCGGGTCACCGAGCCATCCGAACGCGAACTCGACGACCTCACCGAGCTACGCGCACTGATCGAGGTGCCCACCGTGCGCCGCATCGCCGAGACGGGAGTCGACGCCGACGCCGTGAAGCGACTCCGTGAGCTCGCGGCCGGGATCGAGCATGCTTCCGTCGAGCAGGACCTCATCGGCCACGTCCGGTTCGACATGGAGTTCCATCTCGCGCTGCTCGGCCTGGCCGGCAACGAACACCTCGTCGAAGTCGTCCGATCGTTGCGCGCCCGATCACGGATCTACGGCCTCAAGGTGCTGGCCGAACGCGGGCAGCTCGTCTCCTCGGCGCGCGAGCACACCGAGCTCGTCGACCTGATCGAGGCCCGCGACGCCGACGGTGCGGAGGCGCTCATGCGGCGTCACATCGGGCATGTCCGCGGTATCTGGGCGGCCGAGCCGTAGTCGACCCTGCCATCAAATAGTGCCGGGCACCGTGCGATCACCCGTTGACTGTGAGTTTAAGAACCTTTTACACTGCGATCGTTAGGAAACTTACCTAACTAAGCGACTCCGGCTGACAGACGCCGCCCGCCGCCGGTACTCGCCGCCTCCGCAACGTCGAGGAGTTCGCATGAAACGGAGAACACCCCTGGTTGGTGTCGCGGTGGCGACGCTGGCCCTGCTGGGGCAGACCTTGATCTCTTCCGGGACCGCCGCGCAAGCGGAATCCCTGCTGTCGGCGGGCAAACCGACCACCACGTCGTCGGTCGAGACCGCCGCGTTCGCCGGCGGCAACGCGGTCGACGGCAACACCACGACCAGGTGGGCGAGCGAGGAAGGCGTCGATCCGCAATGGATCGCCGTCGACCTCGGCGGGACCGCGACCGTCACGAAGGTCAAACTGAACTGGGAAGCCGCCTACGCCAAGACCTACAAGATCCAGGGCTCGGCCGACGGCAGGACCTGGACCGACATCAAGTCGGTCACCGGCGGGAACGGCGCCACCGACGAACACCTCGGCCTCAACGCGTCCGCGCGCCACATCCGTATCCACGGTACGGCTCGCGGGACGTCGTACGGCTATTCGCTGTGGGAGCTGGAAGTCTACGGTGACCGCGCCGGCGGCGGAGACACGCAGGCGCCGACGGCGCCGACCGGTCTCACCACGACGGGCAGCACCACGAACAGCGTGTCACTCGGCTGGACCGCGTCCACCGACAACGTCGGGGTCACCGAGTACGAGGTGCTCCGCGACGGGAACGTCGTCGGAACCACGGCGACGACCACCTACACCGACTCCGGGCTGGCGTCCGGAGCGGAGTTCGGCTACTCCGTGCGGGCACGGGACGCGGCCGGGAACGTCTCCGCGGCGAGTTCGGTGGTCAAGGTCTCGACCCAGCCCGGCGGAACCGGTCCCATCACCATCGCGGTCGGGGGTGACATCGCCAACCCCGAGCTCTTCTCGACGCATCAAGCGACCGCGAACCAGGTCGCCAAGATGAACCCGCAGTACGTGCTGACCGTCGGGGACAACCAGTACCACAAGGGCACCATTTCCGAGTACCGCGCCCACTACGACAAGACGTGGGGCAAGTTCAAGAGCATCACCAAACCCACGACGGGCAACCATGAATGGGACGACCAGCTCAGGGGCTACAAGGAGTACTTCGGCGCGATCGCGTACCCGAAGGGCTTGCCGTACTACAGCTACGACATCGGCGAGTTCCACTTCGTCGCGATGGACTCGAATCCGATCTACGGCGGCGGCGGTTCCGAACAGGTGACCTGGCTGCGCAACGACCTGGCGAAGAACACCAAGGCCTGCGTCATCGGCTACTGGCATCACCCGCGCTTCAACTCGGGAGAATACGGCGACAAGAAGCAGATGGCGCCGTTGTGGAACGAGCTGGCCAAGGTGAAGGCGGACATGGTGATGGCCGGGCACGACCATCACTACGAGCGGACGAAGCCGCTGGACGTCAACGGGCACATCGACGAGGCCAACGGCGTGCGTTCGGTCATCGCGGGCATCGGCGGGGACTACCTCTACACGAACTACAAGGCGCGTGAAGGGGTGGAGAAGATCTTCGCCAAGCACGGGGTGATGAAGCTGATGCTGAACGGGAAGTCCTACTCCTGGGAGATCGTCGACACCAACGGGAACGTGCTCGACAAGGCGGGTCCGTACACCTGCCGCTGACGGCCGTGGTCCGGTGCCGTCCGCGGCACCGGACCCGGTCCGTGGTTCACGACGACGTAGGCCCATCCAGGAGTACAGGTGAATCGAATGGTGAAGCCGGGCACCGCCGCGATCGCGGCGATCGTCCTGCTCGCTCAGCCCGTGATCACTTCCAGCGCCACTGCCGGACCGGTGGAATCACTGCTGTCGGTCAACAAACGGACCACGACGTCCACCGTCGAGAACGATAGCTTCAGTGGCGCGCTCGCCGTCGACGGTGATTCGACGACCCGGTGGGCGAGCCTGGAGGGCGATCCACAGTGGATCGCGGTCGACCTCGGCGGCCCGGCGGACATCAGCCGGATCAAGGTCTTCTGGGAGTCGGCCCACGCGAAGGATTACCAGGTCCAGGCGTCCGACGACGGCCAGAACTGGCGGGATGTGAAGACCGTGGTGGGTAGCGACGGCGGCCTCGACGAGTTCACCGGCCTGAACACCTCCGCCAGGCATGTCCGGATCTTCGGCACGGCACGGGCGACCGTTTACGGGTACTCGCTGTGGGAACTGGAGGTCTACGGCGTCCGGACCGGCGACGGCGACATCCAGCCGCCGTCGGTGCCGACCGGGCTCCGGCAGGCGTCGTCCACCACCGAGAGCATCACGCTCGGCTGGAATCCGGCGAGCGACAACGTCGGGGTCGTCGAGTACGAGATCCTGCGCAACGGCAACGTCATCGGCAGGTCCGCGACGACGTCCTACACCGACACGTCGCTGGCGTCGGGTTTCGACTTCCAGTACGCGGTGCGGGCGCGGGACGCGGCAGGGAATCTGTCCGGATCGACCGCGCCGGTGAAGGCGTCCACGCAGCCGACACCGTCCGACGGCATCGTCATCGCGCTCGCCGGCGACATCGCCAAACCGGAGCTGCCTTCCGAGCACCAGCAGACGGCGGAACTCGTCGCCAGGATAAAGCCGCGGTACGTGCTGACGGTCGGCGACAACCAGTACGTCGACGGCACCATCGAAGAGTTCCGGTCCTACTACGACAAGACGTGGGGCAAGTTCAAGAAGATCACCAAACCCACTCCGGGCAACCACGAGTGGAACAACGAGCTGGCGGGGTACAAGCAGTATTTCGGGAAGATCGCGACGCCGAAGGGGAAACCGTACTACAGCTTCGACGTCGGAGCCTTCCATTTCGTCGCGCTCGATTCGGATCCGGTGTACAACGGCGGCGGCGCCGAGCAGGTGGCGTGGCTGCGCAAGGACCTCGCGAAGACCAAGAAGTCCTGTATCGCCGGTTACTGGCACCACCCGCGCTTCAACTCGGGGAACTCCGGTGACGCGAAGAGTGTGGCGCCGTTGTGGAACGAGCTGGCCAGGGCGAAGGCGGACGTCGTGTTCGCCGGGCACGATCACCACTACGAGCGGACGAAGCCGCTGGACGTCGACGGGCACGTCGACGAGGCCAACGGCGTGCGTTCGGTCGTCGCCGGTATCGGCGGCGACAGCCTGTACCTCGACTACAAAGCCCGCGAAGGCGTCGAGAAGATCCTGGGCAAGCACGGGGTGATGAAGCTGGTCCTCAAGGGAAAGACCTATTCCTGGGAAATCATCGGAACCAACGGCGAACTGCTCGACAAAGCCGGCCCGTACAGCTGCCGGTGACGGGGAAGGAGACGGGGTGAAGCTTCCGGTGAAGTTCGTCGTGGCGCTGGCGGGTGTCGCCGCACTCGTCGCTGCCTCGGTGGTGTACGTGGTGCAGGCCAAGGCGAACAGCCCCGAGCGGCAGACGGCCGACGCGGCGGTCGCGGTGGATTCCTCGGGGCAGGTCGTACTGGGGGAGCAGGGAAGACTGCTGTTCCGCAACGGTGCGCCGGGGCCGGGGTACGGCAATGTCGCCTCGGTCCCCGTCTCCGATCCCGGAGGCCCGCGCCGGATCAGCCCGCTCACTTGTGAACGGTTCTACACCGCGGCGGCGGGAGGCCTGTGCCTGGCGAAGGAGTCGACGCCGATGGCGAGTGCGGTCGCCCGGTTCGTCGATGCCGCGCTCGGCGAGGTCAAGCGGGTCGATGTTCCCGGAATCCCCAACCGCGCGAAGCTCTCACCCGGTGGCCGGATGGGCAGTTGGACCACCTTCGTCACCGGTGACTCCTACTCGACGCCCGGCACCTTCTCGACGCGTACGGCCATCATGGATCGTGAGCTGAACGAGCTGTCGAGCAACATCGAGGGCATCCCGTTGCGGATCGGGGACGTGTCCCATCGTGGCGAAGACGTCAACTACTGGGGTGTCACGTTCGCCGCGGACGAGCGGACGTTCTACGCCACGGTCGCCACCGGCGGACGGACCTATCTGGTGCAGGGCGACAACACGGCGTGGAACGCCCGCACGCTGCGGGAGAACGCGGAATGCCCCTCGCTGTCACCGGACGGGAAGAAGCTCGCCTTCAAGAAGCGGGTGGCGGAGGGCGATGTCCAGCCGTGGCGGGAACACGTCCTGGATCTGGCCACGATGCGTGAGACCCCGCTGGCGGAAACGCGCAGTGTGGACGATCAGGTGGTCTGGCTCGACAACGACACGATCGGCTACAGCCTGCCGCGCGGGGACGGGAAGGAAAGCGACATCTGGGCCGTGCTCGCGGACGGCACCGGCGCGGCGCGGCTGCTGGTTCCGCTCGCGTCGTCGCCGTCGGTCACGGGCGGTTCTCGGTAGGCCGGAGTTGCGGCTCAGCTGAGGTGGATGACGGTACCGAGGCTCTCCGCCCGCGCCTGCGCGGAGACCGCCGCGTACAGCGCGACGTCGAGGACTCCCATGCCGAACGGGTTCAGCACCACATACGGCGACGCGACCCCGTCCGCGCGGTGCCGTCCCGTCAGGACTCCGCCCAAGGTGCCGTCGAGGGGGCGTGCGGACCCGGCGGAATCGGGACGCCCGAACATGCCGTCCGCCATCAGACGGCCCAGCGGCCGACGCGGGTTGTCGGCCACCAGGTCCACGTCGTCGACGTACACCGCCGCCGCGTCACGGAACGCCGCGTCCGTCAGGTCGCCGAGGGAGACGTTGACCAGCAACGCGCTCGGCGAGGCCCAGTCCGGCTCGACGTAACCCACGTCCATCGTGGTCGTGAACACGGCGATCTCGGCCGCGGACACCGCTTCCCGTGCGGTCGAGCAGACCTGCACCGAGATCCCGGGCAGCGTGGTGGCCAGCGCCCGCGCGGCCTCGGGAGACCGGTCGAACAGCGTCACCTTCCGCAGCGACGGCAGCCGTTCGGCGAGCAGCGCCGTGTGCATCCGGCCCTGCGCGCCGCAACCGACGACGGCCAGCGAAACGGCTCCACCGTATCCGAGCACGTCCACCCCCACCGCGCTCACCGCCGCCGTCCGCACCGCGCTCAGCAGGCCGGCCTCCATGATCGTGGTGATCCGCGCGGTCTCCGCGTCGAAGCACAGGCCGATCCCGCCCGCGCGTTCGAGCCCGTTGGCGGGGTTGGACACGCTGGCGTTGATGATCTTCATTCCGTAGGTCGATCGCACCGCGCCCGGCATCCCGATCGACCGGGTGTAGGCGCCTCGCGAGTTCTCCCACCGCAGGTACGCCTCGGCGGGCAGGAGACTGATGCCGCGGTCGTGGTCGGCCAGTGTTTCGCGGACGACGTCGACCGGGTCGAGGTGCGTCAGGCATTTGCGGACCTCTTCACGGGACAGCATCGTCACCTCGCCCGCACCGGACAGGCCGCTGTCGGCCACGTCGAACCAGCTCATGCCAAGTCCTCCCCGCCACACCATTCGAGCGCGGCCATCGCGCTGTACAGCTTGTTCTCCGCCTGGGCGAAGGCGATGGAACGTGGCCCGTCGAGCACGTCGGCCGTGACCTCCTCGCCCCGGTGCGCGGGCAGGTCGTGCAGGAACAGCGCGTCCGGGCTGGTCCGCCACAGGTCCGCCGTCACCTGGAACGGCGCGAAGACCGTGCGCCAGTCCGGGTCCGGTTTGGACGTTCCCGTGGTCTGCCACCGGGTGGTGTAGACGATGTCGACGCCGCCGGGTAGATCGAGGACGTCGTGTCGCTCCACAATGGACGAACCGTGCCTGGCGGCGTGCTTGCCCGCGCGCTCCAGGACGTCCGGGTCGACGCCGTAGCCCGGCGGGGTGCGAAGGTGCAGTTCGGTACCGGGGAAACGGCTGAGCGCCAGTGCCAGTGCCGCCGCCGTGTTGTTTCCCTCGCCGAGGTACAGCATGCGGACGCCGTCGACGTGGCCGAAGCGCTGGACGATCGTCGTCAGATCCGCCAGCGCCTGGGTCGGGTGCTCGTCGGCGCTCATCGCGTTGACGACGGCCATCCGGTCCTGCGCCGCGATGGCCCGGAGCTCCGCCGGGTCGGCCGCCGTACGCGCCACCAGAAAGTCCAACATCGACGACAGCACGCGTCCGGTGTCCTCGATGGACTCCCCGGTGTTGGTCTGCAGGTCGTTCGGACCGTACGCGATGATCCGGGCGCCAAGCCGCAGCGCGCCCGCGGAGAACGCGGTGCGCGTGCGGGTGGAGGTCTTGCGGAAGTGGATACCGACGACCGCACCGTCCAAAGTGGAGTAAGTCGCGCGCGGCCGTTCCGCCAGGCGGACCGCCCGCCCGACGATGGCGCGCAGGTCATCGTCGGTCAGGTCGTCGAGTGAGATGAGGTGACGCAAGGGGGCTCCTCAGGAGATGGTGGCCAGGACGCGGGCGGTCACTTCGGGTATTTCGCCGAAGTGACCGCGGACCCACGCGTCGGAATAGATCGTGTCGAGGTAGCGGTTGCCGTCGTCCGGGAAGACGAGCACGCACCGGGAGCCGGGCGGGATGCGGTCGCGCAGCTTCGCGAGCGCGGCCACGGTCGCGCCTGAGGAACCGCCCGCGAGGATGGCTTCGCGCGCGACGAGCATCCGGCACGCCCGCACACATTCGAGATCGGTCACGTGCACGACCTCGGTCACCGCGGACGTGTCGACCAACGGCGGCCGTCGGCCGGCGCCGTGGCCCGGGATCCGGCGTTCTTCCGTCGGTGCGTGGAAGATCGCGCTGCCGGCAGCGTCGACCGCGACGAGCTTCGTGCTCAGCCCTTCGCGCCGGATGTAGTCGGCGCACCCGCGCATCGTGCCGCCGGTGCTGACCGCGCAGAACAGGTAGTCGACGCGGCCGTCGAGCGCGTCGGCGATCTCGCGCATCGTGTGCTCGTGCGCCGCCGGGTTGAGCGGATTCGCGTACTGATCGGGCCAGAACGCGTCCGGTAGCAGCGTCAGAAGCTCCCGCACCCGGGCGATCCGGGCGCCGAGCAGGTCGCCGTCCACCGGGGCGGTGACGACCTCGACCGTGGCGCCGTAGGCCCGCAGCAGCGCGAGGGTCTGCGCGGTCGTGCGGGTGTCGACCACGCACACCAGGTCGAGCCCGAAGTACGCGCACATCTGGGCGAGCCCGACGCCGAGATTGCCCGACGTGGACTCGACGACCACCGACCGGCCCGGCACGAGGGTGCCGGAGCGGATCTCGCCGTGCAGCATGTTCAGCGCGGTCCGGTCCTTGACGCTGCCACCGGGGTTGAACTTCTCCAGTTTCGCGAACACCCGGGAGCCGGTCAGCGGAACGATCCGGTCCAGGGCGACCAGGGGAGTTCCCCCGATCGTCGCGAGCACTCCGCCGATCTCAGCCGTGCTCAACGAACACCTGCTCTCTCCTTGCCCCCAGTGGTGGCGCGGCGACGTTCCCGCCCGAGACGACGGCGACCGCCGCCTTTCCCGGCGGCCCGGCGCGCCCGGTTAGATGGGCGGCGGCCGCCACCGCGCCACTCGGCTCGGCGACCACGCCGAACCGGTCGAACAAGAACGCCTGTGCGGCGACGATGCTTTCCTCGTCGACCGTGACGACGTCGTCCACGAGCGTCTTGACGTGCTCCCACGCCAGGTCACCGAGCACCGGGGCGCGCAGGCCGTCGGCGATCGTCCGGTAGGTCCGCGACACCGGCCAGCGCGTCAGGCGGCCGGTGCGGAACGAGTCGGCCGCGTCGGCGGCGAGTTCGGGTTCCACGCCGACGACCCGCGTGCCCGGTGAGAACGCCTTGACCGCGACGGCGACGCCGGCGAGCAGGCCGCCGTTGCAGACCGGGACCAGGACGGTGCCCGCGTCCGGCAGGTCCGAGACGATCTCCGCGCCGACCGTGCCGTGGCCTGCGATCACCGCGAAATCGGCCGACGTGATCAGGGTGGCGCCGGTGCGGGCCAGCAGTTCGGCCGTCGCGGATTCTCGTTCGCCCGGTGGCACGACGACGACTTCGGCGCCGAGCGCACGGACCGCGTCGACCTTCAACGCGGGCGCCGTTTCGGGCAACACCACCGTGGCCTTCACTCCGTGCCGGGCCGCGGCGTAGGCGACCGCGCGGCCGTGGTTGCCGGACGACTGGGCCAGCACGTGGCCCGTCAGCCCGGTGACCGCGTTGAGCGCGCCGCGAACCTTGAACGAACCGGTCCGCTGCCGGTTCTCCGGTTTGATCCACAGGTCGCCGACCGGCCCGAGCAGGCGAGTGCGGCGCACGGAGTACCGGATCCGGTCGGCCGCCCGCGCGACGTCGGCCCCGGTCACCAGGCGCGTCATCGGGTCACTCCGCCGAACTCCTTCACCCCAGCCGGTCCGAAGTGGACCTCGGCCGATTCAACTGGGGCAGGACCGGCGCGGTCCATGAACAACCGACCGGAACTTCGGGGGCGGAAGTTCCGGTCGGCGGATCTCGTTCACCGACCGGAACGGCGGACACACGGACCGCGCTCGGTCTGCGTCAGCCCATGACTTTCGACGGATGCGCCGCCAGCGGCGTGACCTCGATGTCCATGTACGGGAACAACGGCAAACCGGACAACAGCGCGTGCAGCTCGTCGTGGTCCGCGACGTCGAGGATCGAGAAGTTGGCGTATTCGCCCGCGATCCGCCAGAGCTGCGGCCACTTGCCTTCACGTTGCAGCCGCTGGCTGTACGCCTTTTCCCGCGTGATGATGTCGGCCCGCTCCGCCGGATCGAGGTCCGGCGGCAGGCGAACGTCCATGCGAACGTGATAGAGCATCGATCACTCCAAAAAGGACGTTGAGTCAGGAACGTTCGGGGTCGAGGACGAAGCCGTACTCGATGGCCTCGCCGTCGCCCGACGGACGCGGGTCCAGCACCAGTTCCGGTTTGACCGCCGAAGCGATGTCGTCGTCGTTGTGCTCATCGCCGGGGAAGTACAGCTGCGCGGTGAGCAGTTCGTGGCCGGGCGCCGACACCTTGACGTGCAGGTGCGCCGGGCGCCACGCGTGCCAGCCCGCCGCGGCGATGAGCTTGCCGCAGGCGCCGTCGGTCGGGATCTGGTACGGGGCGGGGCGCACGGTGTGGATCTCGAACCGGCCCTCGTCATCGGCGGTGAAGCTCGCGCGCAGGTTCCACTCCGGGATGTTCGGCGCGAACTGGGAGTAGAAGCCGTCGGCGTCGGCATGCCACAGTTCGACCCTCGCGCCCGCCAGCGCGGAGCCATCGGTCGAGGTGACCTGCCCGGTCCAGCTGAGCGGCGTACCGGACTCGTCGTCGCGCATCGGGACCGAACCGTGGGCGCCCTGTTCGGGTGCGGCGGGCACGTAGTACGGGCCCTCGATGGTTCCCTTGTTGCCCTCGCGGTGCTCGGTCGCGACCTCTTCGACGACGTGCTCCACCCACACGTCGAGGAACAGCGGCCATTCGCCGTCCTCGCCCACGCTGATCAGCCACGCTTTGAGCGCGTTGTACTCGTCGTAGGTGACCTTGTGCTTGCGGATCGTGCCGTGCACGGCCTCCAGCACCTCGCGTGCCAGCAGGCTGACCCGGTCCTTGGGCGTTCCGGCGACACCGGCGAACTTGTCGCTCTTGAACCGTTCGGTCGCGTTGGCGCCGGACGCGGCCGCGGTGGCGGTCTCGTGGGTGGCGGTCATGAATCCTCCTTGATTCGTGGTGGGCGTCAGTGGTCCTGGCGGTAGCGCCGGAGCTTTTCGGGATCGATTTCGGCACCGAGGCCGGCACCGGGGCGGACGGTGAGTTCGCCGTCGGTGATGCGCAGCGGCTCGGTGAGCAGGTCGTCGCTCATGTCGAGGAAGTTCGAGAGCTCGCCGGGACGGCGGGACGTCAGCTCGTAGGCCGAGCCGAACGCGACCGTGCACAGCGAGCCGAGCTGGCCGTCGATCTGGTTGCCCATCACGACCTCCAGACCGAGTCCCTCGGCGAGGTGGTGCGTGCGCTGCGAACGGGTGAAGCCGGTGCGGGCGGTCTTGATGCTGATCGCGGTGGCGGAGCCGCCGAGCACCTCACGGGTGACGTCGGCCGGGGTCACGGCGGATTCGTCCGCGATGAACGGAACACCGATCTGCCCCACGAGCCAGCGCCTGCCGAGGACGTCGTCGGCAGGGCACAGCTCCTCGGCGAAGAGCAGGTCGAGGTCGGCCATCTCCCGCATCGCCCGCGCCGATTCGGCGGCGGTCCAGCCGCGGTTGCCGTCGACATAGAGGTCGACGGCGTCGCCGAAACGCTCCCGCAGCGCGCGCACGACGGCGGTGTCGAGCGACGCGGGACGGCGGCCGACCTTGACCTTGAAGGTGCTGATGCCGTGGGTGTCGCGTATCCGCTCGGCTTCGGCGACCATCGCGGACGGCTCGTCGAAGCCGAGCATGTGGGACACGCGCATGCGGTCGGTGTAGCCGCCGAGCAGTTCGGTCACCGACACGTCGAGGCTGCGGCCGAGCGCGTCCCAGACGGCCATGTCGATGGCGGATTTCGCGGTCGGGTTGCCGACCGTGCGGGCGAGCCGGGTGTGCACCGTTTCGCGGTCGAGCAGGCTGAGACCGACGACCTGCGGGGCGAACACGGAGTCGATCACCGCGATGATCCCCGCCTGGGTCTCGCCGTAGGTGAATGGCCGCGGGGGTGCCTCGGCCACGCCGACGACGCCGTTGTCGGCGTGCACCCGCACGAGGACGTGCTCGGCGACGTGCACCTCTCCCGAAGCGAATTTCAGCGGCTTTCGGTACGGGATGGCGAACGGGATCGCCTCGACCCGTGTGATCTTCATCAGGTGCCCCCTGTGGACGGTGCGACGGAAGGGAAGATGTCTTCGAGTGCGTCGAGGACGGTCGTGACGAGCGGGGACGGGGTCTCGCGGTGCCAGGCCAGTGCCAGTTCCACGGTCGCCGCTCCGGCGAGGTCGCGGAACACGACACCGGCCAAGCGGAGGGCACGGGCCGAAGCGGGCACCACGCCGACTCCCAGTCCGCCGGCGACCAGTGCGAGCAGGACCGCGGTTCCGGACGCCTCGTGCAGCTGATGAGGCGTGATCCCGGCCTCGCGGCAGCTGCGCGCGACGGCTTCGTACACCACCGAGTTGCGCCGGTCGTAGGTCACGAGCGGTTCGGTCCGCAGATCCGTCATCGTGACGACGGGCTCGACGGCCAGCCGGTGGTCGGCCGGGACGGCGAGGACCAGCGGTTCGCTCTCGATCACCCGGAAGTCGATGTCGTCCCCGGTGACCGGCGGGCGGAGCACCCCGATCCCCAGCGTTCCCGTGCGCAGGCGTTCGCACTGCTCGGCGGTCAGCAGGTCGGCGCGGATCTCCAGCTCCACCTGCGGCACTCGCTCGGCGAGCGCCCTGGCCAGATGCGGCAGATGGGAGAACGCCGCAGTGCCGGTGAACCCGACCCGGAGCAGGCCCAGCTTCCCCTCGCCGATCCGCCGCACCCCGCGGATCCCGACGTCCAGCCCCGCGAGCACGCGCCGGGCTTCGGCCAGGAAGAACTCACCCGCCGGTGTCACGCGGACCTGGCGGGTGGTCCGCGCCAGCAGGACGACGCCCAGTTCGTCCTCCAGTTGGCGGATGGTGTGCGAGAGCGCCGGCTGCGCGACGTGCAGCTGCTCGGCCGCCCGGCCGAAGTGACATGTCTCGGCGACGGTGACGAAGTAACGCAGGTGACGAAGTTCCATGAGACGCCTCCTCCCCGGCCTCTGTCGCCGATTTGTTCACGGTAGGAAGCGAAATCATCGAAGACAAAGACTTTATTCCGGTCTATTGATAAACAGCGGTTATCAATAGCACGCGAGGTTGTGGAGGGGTAAGGCTCAGCGGTGGGCTGAAGGCTCCCTTCGCCCCTGATCAGGCCCGGGAGCAGTCACAGCGGGTGCGCGTGAAGGCCCCCTTCCCGCGGCTCAGCCGAGGAAACTCGACCTTCACGCCTTGCCCGACCGCGGACCGGTTCAGGTGTGATCGGGCGTACGGCGGAGGACGAGCGACACGAAGCCCCGGACCCGCGATCAGGAGAAGGTGACCACCTGCCGGACCGCGGCACCGCGCCGCAGCCGGTCGAATCCCGTGTTGATCTCCTCCAACCCGATCCGGTGCGTCAGCAACGCCTCCACGGGCAGCAGCCCGGACCGGTACAGGGCGACGAACCGGGGGATGTCGCGCCGGGGGACACAGGAGCCGAGGTAGCTGCCGCGTAGCGTCTTCTCCTCCGCCACCAGGCTTTGCGCGGGTAACGCGACTTCGGCGGCGGGGTCGGGTAGCCCCACGGTGACGACGGTGCCGCCCGGCCGCGTCGCCCGATACGCCTGCTGCAGGGCGGCCACCACGCCGGTGGTGTCGATCGCGTGGTCGGCGCCGCCGCCGGTGAGCTCCTTGATCGCCTCGACGTCGCCCTTGAGCGCATGGGTGGCGCCGAGGGAAAGCGCCAGCTCAAGCTTCTCCGCGACGACGTCGACGGCCAGCAGTGTGGTCGCGCCGGCGGCCTTGGCGGCGAGCAGCGCCGCCAGGCCGACACCGCCGAGACCGAACACGACGACGCTGTCGCCCGGACGCACGTTCGTCGCGTTGAAGACGGCACCGGCGCCGGTGAGCACGGCGCAACCGAACAGGGCCGCGACGTCGAACGGGAGCGTCTCGTCGACGGCGACCACCGAACGTGCCGAGACCACGATGTGCTCGGCGAAGGCGGATACGCCCAGATGATGTCCTGGACGACCGCCGGGCGCCGACCAGCGGGTGCCGCCACTGAGCAGCGTGCCGTTCCGGTTGGCGTCGGCCGCCGGAGCGCACAGGGCGGGACGTCCGGTGAGGCACGGGCGACAGTCCCCGCAGGAGGGCACGAAGGACAACACCACATGCTGCCCCGCCGAGAAGCCGGTACCCGGTCCCGGCTCCACGACCTCGCCCGCGGCCTCGTGTCCCAGGACCATCGGCAGCGGCCGGGGCCTGCTGCCGTCGATCACCGACAGATCCGAATGACACAGCCCGGCCGCCCGCACCCGGACGAGCAGTTCACCGGGCCCCGGCGGATCCAGCGTCAGGTCCTCGATCTCCAGCGGACGGCCGACTTCGCGGAGCACCGCGCCCCGCACCGGCGTCACCGCTCGCTCCCGGCCGGGACGCAGGTGGTGACCTGCCGTTCGGTCAGCAGGGGTACCACCTCGCCGAGCACGATGCGCTGGAAATGCTCCGACGCGCAGTGGTCGGCGAAGTCCTGTTCGGACCCGTACTCCTCGACGATCACCACCACGCCGTCCTCGGTTCCGGAGTGGACGGTGTACCGGAGGCAGCCGGGTTCGCGCCGTGAAGCGCCGGCCATCGGCTCCAGCAGTTCGAGGACGCGGTCCCGGTACGCGGTCAGGTACCTGGCCACCACGACGAAACTCATTTCTCTCCCGCGCTCAGCTGGGACCGGGTCAACGACCACAGCCCCGAATCGGACGACGCGGCGCCCAGCGCGCCCATCGCGAGTGAATGGGCCACCCCGGCCCGGTCGGTGACGAAACCGGCCGCCACGAACGGCGACATGACCTCGCGGGCCTGAGCCGACATCCACGGGATGATCGGCGCGGGCATCAGCTCCACCAGGTCCGGGCGGCTGCGTTTCACCGCTTCCAGGCTGCGGTTCAGATTCGACCGGTCGGTGACGAACACCTTGTGCATGGTCAGCATCGAGACCGCGCGTGCCCGTTCGATCGGGGCGACCCTGGTGCTGACCACGCCGGTCGCCCCGATCTCGTGGAGGAAGTCCACGCCGCCGCGATCGGTGGCCAGTCCAGGACAGGAGTCGATGTTCACGAACAGGATCTTCTCCAGCCCGGTCAGCACCGGGACGATCTTGGCCAGCTGCCCGACCGGGACCGCGGCCAGGATGCCGACGCGGGACGCCGCGTTCGCGAAGTCGGCCACCTTGGCGGTGCCGACCACCGACGCGCAGACCGGGACGTCCGCGAACGCCGCCGTGATCCTCTCGTTCATACGGTCCACAGTGATCGATCAGCTCGCGGAGTCAAGGGGATTCGGCCCGAGGTCACTGGGCAGCCCGAGCTTGCCCGGGTTGAGCAGGCCCTGCGGGTCGAGGGCCCGCTTCACGGCGACGAACGTGTCGAACCCGGAGCCGAGCGTGTCCGCGAGATACGGCCCCCGGAGCAGACCGGAACCGTGGTGGTGGCTCAGCGCGGCGCCGTGGCGCACCAGCACGGCGTTGGCCGCGTCCCATGCCGAGCGGTACCAGTGCCGCCGTTTCTCCGGTTCGACGTCGCCGCGGAGCGAGAAGTACAGGCACGCGCCGTCGGTGTAGGCGTGGGACTGGTGCGCGGACGCGGCCAAGGTGCCAGGAACGGCCTCGATCGCGGCCACGACCTCGTCGTAGATCGTGGGCAGCGCCGACCACGCGCCTGCCATTTCGAGTGTGTCGGCGACGAAACCCGGGCCGGGGGTGAACCCGTCGGCCGACTTGCCGACCAGCATCCGCTCGTCCAGCCAACGCTCGAAGACGGCCTGACCGTCCAGTTCGGACCCGGTCGCGGCGCAGACGTCGGAGCTGACCCGGAGCATCGCGTCGACCAGCACCGGGTCGCCTTCGTCGGCGATCAGCAGCAGATTGGTGTCTGGCAGGCCGAAATGTGTCCCGCTCTCCAGCTTGTCGTAGAGCCGCATCGCGGCCGGGGTCGCACCGCGCTGCATGATCAGCCGGCACGCCTCCAGGCCTTCGGCGAAGGTTTCGAAGCCATAAGCGACGGCCTTGGCGTAGCCGGGCAGCGGGTGCGTGCGCAGGCGCACGGAGGTGATCACGCCGAGCGTGCCCTCCGAGCCGACGAACAGCTGGCGCAGGTCGGGGCCGGTGGCGGCCCGCGGATAGTCGCCGAATCGGGCGAGCGTGCCGTCGGCCAGCACGACGTCGAGGCCGACCACCATGTCCTCGATCTTGCCGTAGCGGGTGGAAAGCTGCCCTGCCCCGCGGCAGGCCACCCAACCGCCCACAGTGGACAGTGCGAACGCGGACGGCCAGTGTCCCGTGGTGGCGCCGTGCGTTTTCTGCAGTTCGGTCTCGAACAGGTCGCCGAACATACCGGCCTGCACGTCGACGACCTGGGAGTCCGCGTCGAAGGACAGGATCCTGTTCAGTCCGCAGACATCCAGCACGACGCCGCCGTGGACCGGCAGTGCGGCGCCGGTGACGTTGCTGCGTCCCGCGGACACCGTCAGCGGCACTTTGTGCTCGCCGCACAGGCGGACCACGGCTTGCACCTGTTCCACCGTGCTGACCTCGGCGATCACCGCGTCCGGCGTCGCCGGGTTCCCCGCGGTCTCGCCGATCATCGAACCGGCCCACCAGTCGCGGGTGCGCAGCACCACCTCGTCGTGCTCGGTGTGCACGGCGTCCGCGACGCCTCGCAGCGACTCGGTCAGCGCGGCGGGCACCGAGACGACGGTCGTCTGCAGCGACGCCGGGCCCTGACCAGGAGGCGTCCGGTCGCCCCAGCGGGGCGGCGTCGGAGCCCCGACCACGTACTTCCCCCGGTTGAACGGGTGGGCGATGGTCTGGCTGCTGATCATGCGTTGTCTCCCAACAGAATCGACTTCTCCCGGGCGACGTCCGCCCGATAGTCCTCCACTTGCGACGCCACGGTCTCCGGTGGCAGGCCGAGTTCGGCGCCGAGCAATTCGCCGATGAGCGGCGCTGCCTCGGCGGAGGCGTCCCTGGCGAACAGCCGTAGCCGCGTACGCCGGGAGAGCACATCGTCCACCGAGCGCGCCATCTCCGACCTGGCCGCGAACACCACCTCCGCCTTGAGGTGCGGCTGGCCGGGGACGAGCGGCTCGCCGAGCGTCGGGTCCTCGTCGATGAGCGCGCTCACGAAACGGGCTTCGGTCCCGTAACGACCGCCGAGGTGTGCGGCGGTCCCGCCGGTCGCCGCGGTGGCTTCGGCGTCGTATCCGGCGCCGCCGAGCAGGGGCAGGTTCTTGGTACGGCAGCGGGCCTTGCGGCCCAGTAGCCCGAGCGCCTCGTCCACGACGAGTTCGCCCATATGCCTGCTCGTGGTGAGTTTGCCGCCGGTCACGGTGACCATGCCCGAGGCGACGGTGATGTGGTGATCGCGCCGCATGTCGAGGGTGGTCCCTTCGGAGCCGCCGACCAGCGGGCGCAGACCCGCGTAACTGCCCAGGACGTCTTCGGGACCGAGTTTGGTGTCGAAGGCGATCGTGGCGCCTTCGAGCAGGAACTCCATCTCACCGCGGGTGCAGTGCACGTCGTCGGTCGAACCGTCGTAGTCGGTGTCCGTGGTTCCGACGACGACGACATCGCCCCAGCGGGTGCAGGTCGCCCGCCTCGCGCGGCCCGGGATGGGCACCGTGACGGTGCAGTCGTTGCGGATCTTCGACCAGGGCAGCACGATATGGACGCCCTTCGCGGGGCGCACCTGCGGCCGGTGTCCCGCGGAGGCCATGCCGTCCACGTCGTCGGCCCACACCCCGGTCGCGTTGACGACCACCCGCGCCCGGACGTCGATCCGCTCGCCGTCGGCCTTGACCGTCGCACCGGTCACCCGCCCACCCGTGGTGCGCAGGCCGGTCACCTCGGCCCCGTTGGCCACGACGGCGCCGAGCCGGGCCGCGCTGCGCACGATCGCGAGGGTCAGCCGGGCGTCGTCGGCCCGGCTGTCGTAGTACATCAGGCCGCCACGCAGGTGGTCCGCTCGCAGGGTCGGGGCGTGCGCCAGCACTTCGTCGACCGTGAGCCGCTGGTGCAGCTTGCCGATCCGCCAGCCGCCCGCGAGGTCGTATGTCCACAGCAGACTCTCGAAGGCGCGGGCGATCCGGGCGTCGAAAACCCCGTCCTTGGCCAGGATCGGGAACAGGAAGGGCAGCCGCTGCACCAGATGCGGGGCGTTGCGGCGGAACCGCTGGCGTTCCAGGAGGGAATGCCGGACCAGGTCCAGGTTGCCCTGCTCGATGTAGCGCAGGCCGCCGTGCACCATCTTGGATGATTTGGACGAGGTCCCGGACGCGAAGTCGTCCCGTTCGACCAGCGCGACCGACAGGCCGCGGGCGGCGGCGTCCAACGCGCAGTAGGCGCCGGTGATCCCGCCACCGATCACGAGAAGGTCGAACTCGCCGGCGTCGAGTCCGGTCAGCGCGCTGCGACGGTCCAGTCGCAGCAGCGCCGATGGGGTCGCTCCCGCTGCGACGGCATTCGGCCGCCGGGACGGCAGTGTGAACATGATCGAGGAACCTCTCCACTCAGAACTGGGGTTTCACGACAGCGAGACGGCGAGCACGTCTTGCCAGCGCGCCCGTAGCTTCAGCCGGTCGGTTTCGGCGATGGCGGGCTCGAAGATCCGGCCGGGTCGCTGGTGGGCGACGGCCTCGGCCAGCGACGGCCACAGCCCGAGCCGGGTGCCGGCGAGATAGGCGGCGCCGCGCAGGCTGGCGGTGGCCGAATCCGCCACTCGTTCGATGGCGAGACCGGTGAAATCGGCCTGGCTCTGGAGCAACGCGTCGCTCGCCGCCAGACCGCCGCCGACCCGGAGATGGGTCATCGGCCGGTCCATGGTGGTGCGCAAGGCGTCGGCGGTGTCGCTCACCGCGTGGGCGATCCCGTCGATCACCGCACGGGCCAGTACCTCCCGCGTGGTCGCCAGGTTCAGCCCGGCCAGCATGCCGCGGGCGTCGGGCCGTAGCACCGGAGTGCGCAGTCCGGCCAGCGTCGGCACGAACCACGTCGCCTCGCCACTCGGCTGCGCCGCGGCCAGCGCGCTGATCTCGGCCGCCGAGGCGAACAAGCCGAGGTCTTCGATGAGCCATCGCAGGGCGGAGCCGGTGGTCGAGGTGTAGGACTCGAGGCTGAACCGGCTGTGGCCGCCGCTGCGCCAGGCGACCAGGCACAATACGCCGTCGAGGCCGCCCACCGCGTCGGGTGGTTCGTCACCGGCGAGCGCGCCGACGAACGTGCCGGTGCCGTGGACGCAGGTGGCCTGGCCGGGCGCGAGCGCGCCCAGCGCGATCAGGGACGCGTGCTGGTCACCCATCACCGCCGCGATCGGCACGCGGATGCCGAGCAGATCCGGGTCCGTGTAGCCGTAGTCGCCGTCGTCGTCCAGTGGCGGCGGTGCCGACTCGGTTGGAAACCCCAGTGTCTCCAGCCAGTTCGTGTCCCAGCCGTGCTCCCGCAATCGGTAGCCGCCGAACGCGACGGCGTTCGTCGCCGAGATGGCGTATCGCTCGCGGCCGCTGAGATGCCACACCAGCCAGGTGTCCACCGAGCCGAACAGCACCCGCGCGGCTGGAACACCGAGCTTTTCGAGCTGCCTGGCGGCCCACAGGAACGGGGCACGGGTGCCGACCGGGCGCCCGGTTTCCGCCCACAGATACCGGTCCCACTCCGGGGCGAGCTTCGCCAGTTCGGCGGCGTAGCGGCTGTCCTGCCACACCACGGCGGGCGCCAGCGGCCGCCCGGTCTCGCGGTCCCAGAGCACGGCGGTCGCCCGCTGGGTGCAGATCGACATCCCGGTGATCTCCACGCCGTTTTCGGCGGCCCACGTCACCGCTTGGCGCGCGACGTCGACAGTCCGCTCCAGCAGCTGCATGGCGTCCTGCTCGACCTCGGCCGGCCGGGGGTGGCTCACGTCGATGGCGGTGTAGAAGGAGGGCCCGCACCGTCCGTCCTCGCCCACGACGGCCGCCCTGGTGCCGGTCGAACCCTCGTCGACGGCCAGGATCCCGCGCCACATCACGCGCTCCCGAGCTTGAGGTCGATGGTTTCGTCGTCGGGATCGACCCCGCTGCGCGTGGGGTCCCAGCGGACGATCAGGCAGGAGACCAGGCCGAGGAACGGCACCACCGCGAGCAGGGCGATCGTCGGGCCGAGCCCCATCGATTCCTTGATCTGCGGGAACACGTAGAGCCCGACGACACTGCCGAAACTGCCGAGCATCCCGGTCACCCCGGTGCCGAGGGTGCGGATGTCGCTGCGGTAGGACAACGCCGCGATCGATTTGCCGTTCGCGCCAGGTCCGGCCGAGTGGAAGAAGATGAACAGGAACGGGAGCAGGAAGCCGACGGCGATCGGCAGCTTGCCGAAGCCCAACCCCATCACCAGCAGGATGGCGAACGCGAAGGCGTAGCCGATGGCGGAACTCGTCCGAAGGCCGATCTTCTTGCCGAAGTACGCCGAGAGCGCGCCGCCGATGATCCCGGCGATGTTGAAGATCATCGAACCCAGCGTCGCGGTCTGGAACGCCTGCCCGAAGATCGCCAGGCTGATCACCGGCAGGTACCA
This sequence comes from Amycolatopsis sp. NPDC049868, assembly GCF_044461365.1. Classification (NCBI taxonomy): domain Bacteria; kingdom Bacillati; phylum Actinomycetota; class Actinomycetes; order Pseudonocardiales; family Pseudonocardiaceae; genus Amycolatopsis; species Amycolatopsis sp. NPDC049868. The sequence continues at coordinate 492,203 of NZ_JBITKV010000006.1, forward strand.
CCCGACGGCGAAGTACTGCATCGACTGGGTCAGGGAGATCGCCGTGGACAGGAAGGTCCGCGGCAGATACGGCTTGCGGAACAGCACCCCCGCGTGCCGGAACCCGATCTTTCGTTCCTGGGCCGGGTTTGGCCCGCTGGTGGTTCCCGGTGTCACCTGGAAACCGTAGATCCGGCGAAGGTTGACGGCCGCTTCCGCGAGCCTGCCCTTCGCCGCGAGCCACGACGGGCTTTCGACGAGGAACAGCAGCTGCAGCACCAGCAGGACGAGCGCGAAGACACCGGCCGACCCGACGGACCATCGCCAGATCCCCACTCCGGCGTCGAGCTGGAAGAACACCAGCGTCAGTCCCAGGTTCACGGTGGTGGCGACGTACCAGACGGACTGCCAGAGATTGAGCCGTCCGCGCAGCTTCGCGGGGGTGTACTCCGCGAGCATGGCCATGGCCACCGCGAAGTCGATCCCGTAGGCGACACCGACGAGGCCGCGTCCGAACCAGACCTCGCCGAACCCACCCGCCGTCGCGGTGAGCACGGCCCCGATCGCCGCGATCGCCTTGGCCGCGATCAACGGTTTGACCCGGCCGATCCGGGCGGCCAGCCAGCCGCCGATCGGGTTGAACAGGATGGCCACCGCCGGCGCGGTCGCGGTGAGCACACCGACCTGGGTGGAGCTGAGGCCGAGCTCCTTGATCATCGGGGAGAGGCCCGCGCCGAGGGCGGCGTTGGAATAGGCGTCCAGGAAGAGCCCGCCCAGCACCAGATACCACAGCAGATTGGCCTTGCGCGGCAACCTCGAAAGCCCGTTGACGAGCGCGGCTACCTGGGAGACGTTCGAGATCGAGCCTGTCGGGCTGAGCGTCGATGAACTCATGGACCGCCAACTTTCTGCGCTGGCTGTCAGCGATCCGACACAAAAAAACAGACACGACGAAGACCGCTGACAGTGGCTCTTCGTCTGTGCCTGTCTGAAGGGAGAAGAGTAGATCCCGATCCTGGGCCCGTCAAGACGGCGCCCGGTCCGGCTACAAAGGACACTCGCGCGGAAAGATCTTCGCGAGGTCCCGCGGTTACGCCTGCGGGGAGCTCAAAGAGGGGTTCCTGGCCTGCCCCCGTTGATGAGTCCTCGTCCGATGGCGTCCAGTACCTCGGTCGACGCCCTGACCGCGCGGAAACCCCGGTCGGTCATCTCCTTCTCGTAGTCGCCGACGGCCGTCACCAGCGGCGTCCCCTCCTCGAGCACCGACCGCAAACACCGGGTCAGGGTGCCCGCGTCCGCCAGCGCGGTGTTGGCGCCGGAACCCTTGGCGGGCGGCATGGCGTGAATCGCGTCGCCGAGCAGGGTCACGTTGCCCGGCTCCCAGGCGGGGACCGGGACCGAGGTGGCCATGCGCAGGAAGAAGGTGTGCTCCGGCCAGGCCTGCTCGACGATCGTGCGCAGGCCGGGGTGCGAATGCCCGGTCAGCACGATCGCGCGCCGGTGCAACGCGGCCGGGTCGAGAGTGGACAGTGCGGCATCGCCGCCCGGCAACCGGTCGGCCGTGATGGTGATCGCCCACATCACGAAGTCCGTCCGGTCGGTCAGGCGCAATCCCGGCCAGAGCCGGTCGGCGGCCTGCTGCGGGTCGTTCGAGAATCGCAGCAGGCCGATCCCCATCGCCGGTTCGGTACCGGTGATCGCCGCGAACGAACCGCCGAGCCCGGGCGGCAGTGTCGCGCTGCTTTCGGGGGTGATCGGCGACTTTCCGCCGATCCACCGGATGCCGGTGTCACGTGGCCCGGCATGGGGCAGGTAGCGGCGGCGCACGGCCGAACCGATGCCGTCCGCGCCGACCAGCAGATCGCCTGTCGCGTCGCCGCCGTCGCGGAAACGCACCCGGACCCTGGCGCCACTCTCGAACCGTTCGACCGCCTTGCCGAAGTGGACGGCGTCATCCAGTCCGGCGAGGAGGATCTCGCGCAGCGTCAGCCGGCTGACGGCCGTGCCGGGGTTGATGATCGCCTCTGGGGCGGGTCCGGGTATCGGCACCTCACGGATCCGGTGCCCGGCCGCGGAGAGCACCATGAACCTTTCGTTCGGTTGTCCGCGCGTGTCCAGATAGAGCCGGTAGAGCGGTGCCGGAAGGCACGTTCGCAGTGCGTCTTCACCACGATCGTCGATGTGGACTCGATGCCCTTGCGCCCGGTGACGAGGCGACGGGTCCTGCTCGAAGACGGCGACGTCGATTCCCGCTCGCCGTAGCCCTTGCGCCAGGCACAGTCCGCCGAGCCCTGCTCCCGCGATGAGTACTCGCATGATTTCACTCCTCTTGGTCACTTGTTCGTCATCGGCCCGGCGAGCTGTGCAGCCTGGCCAGTACGTCCGGCACGAGTCGCCAGGACTCGGGGCCCGCCCGTTCGGCGCGCCATGCGACGACACCGTCCGGACGGACCAGCACCAGCCCGTCGGCCGAGATGCCGTATCGGCACAGGGATTCGCCGCTCAGTTCCCGGATTTCAAGGGGGCGGCCACCGGTGTCCGGCCGTGTGGCCGGTATCGACGGCACGGCGTCCGGCCCGGCCAGCATGACGAAGCCGTCGCCGAAAGAGTCTATTGTGGACTCTCCGTCGGCGAGCCGCGCGTAAGCGGCGCGGGTGCCCGGCCGTCCGGTGGGTACCAGGGGATCCTCCTCCGCCTCGCCGTCGTCGGACCGGGAAAGTACGGCCGTCGACCGGTACCTGGACCCCAGTCCGTCGGTCGATCGGTCCATCGAGGCTTCAGCGCCCGGCCCTCGTTCTGCGTCATAACTGTCGAGCAGGCCGAGACCGGCCTCGCCCCGCGAGATGGCGGCGATCTTCCAAGAAACGTTGTGCGCCTGTCGGATATGCGTGTCGCCGCTCATACCCGGCGTCGGCGGCGCGACACACGCGGCGTCGCCGATCAGGACCAGCCTGCCGTCGGTGAACCGGTCGGCGGTGCGCGCGGCGATCTCGAACGGCGTACGGCCGATGATCGTGACGTCCACATCGGATCGTCCGATCGCGGTGTGGATCAGCTCGACGCTGCGTTCCTCGGTCAGCTCGGCGATCCGCGACGGCTCAAGGGAAACGACGAGTGCCCAGCGATGCCGCCCCGGTTCCGGCAGCACCATGCCGTCCACGGCGCGGACCAGGTAGCCGCCCGCTTCCGGGGACGGTGACACCTCGTCGAGATCGGCGCGGAACGCGATACTGAACCGGTGCCCGAGCGTGCCGGGGCCATGGACACCGATGTCTGCCGCGGCGTCGTCCGGGGATCCGGCCGCCAGTACCAAGAACTCGCTTCTCACGGTGCGTTCCGAGCCGCCCGCGGCACGCAGCACCGTGGTGACGCCGTCGGCGTCCTTGGCGTATCGGACGAGACGGGTGCTCATCCGTATCTCGGCACCGAAGTTTCCGGCGGCCCAGTGCAGAACGTCGGACAACTCGCCGTCGTTGCAGTAGCACGGCCGCATCGGGCTGACCGATTCCGGTATGGACGGCCACGGCGGCGGCTGCATCGACAACACCGGGCCGGCCAGCGTTTCCACGGTGGCGATCGCGCGGGGCGTTGTGTCGTCCAGCGCGATGGCGAGCACCGGACCGGCGAATCCCGCGCTGTGCAACGCTTCCATCGTACGAATGGTGAGCCGGTGGTTTCGAGGCGAACGCGGCCGCCGGGGGAGTGGGTCGACCACGAGCGCGGGTACGCCGTGCCGTCCGAGGAACGCGGCCGCGGACAAGCCCGCGATGGTCGCTCCCACGACGAGTACCGGGATGTCGGTGTGTCCCCGGTTCACCGCTCGGTCTCGCCGCCGGCCGGGGCCAGGATCCGCTTCTCGCGCACGCGTTCGGGGCGGATCCCGTAGGCGATCAACCGCCCCATGAGCTTGCCGACCAGCCCGGCGCCGTCTTCGGCCGCGGTGTCGGTTCCGGCCGTCGCACCGTTGAGATCGACCCGGAGCGCGGCGCGTTGCAGCAGTTGGATCGCGGCCGTGGGCGGGGTCCTGCGCCGCTGGACCGCCGCCAGTGCCGATCGGGGTACCGGGATCCCCTCGCGACGGCATCGCAGCAAGGGTGCGGTGAGGGCGTTGGCCGCGGCGACCGCGTCCTGCACGGCGAGGTTCACCCCGACTCCACCGACCGGGGACATGCAGTGCGCGGCGTCGCCGATCACCAGCATGCCCGGCACATGCCAGCGGCGTAGCCGATCGACTCGCACGTCAAGGAAGCTGAGCGCGTCGATGGACTCGAGTTCGCCGACCCGGTCGGCCAGGAACGGGGCGAGCCGCGCGACGGTGTCGCGGAACGCCTCGATACCGGCCGCGCGCAACGCCCGGATCCCGTCGCCTTTCGGGATCTCGACGAAGGATTGCCAGTAGGAACCTCGATCGATCAGCCCGAGGATGTCCCCGCCGTCGAGCCGGAGGGTGATCCCCTCCGTCGGATCGTCATCGCGCCGGGACAGCCGGAACAGCACGACGTCGATGGAGACACCCATCGCCCGGGGGTGCAGACCGGCCGCGGCACGGGTGACCGACCGCCGTCCGTCAGCGGCGATCACCAGATCGGAGCGGAGCTCATGGTCCTCTTCGCCGCTCCGGTAGCGGACACCGCATACGCGGCCGTTCGCCCACAGGACGTCGTGGAGCGACGAGTTCATCAGCAGCCGGAAGTTCGGGTATCGCGCCGCCTCACCGGTGATGAAGTCGAGGAAGTCCCACTGCCCGATCATCGTGATGAACGGGAACTTGACCTTCAGCCGCCGGAAGTCGGCCAGTTCGCGGCGCTTGCCCGCCCTGATCATGCTCATCGAGCCGATCTTGTGATGCGGCCGGGCGTGGAGCTTCTCGGCCAGCCCCAGCTGGTCCAGTACATCGAGCGTCGCCGGGTGGACGGTGTCCCCGCGGAAGTCGCGCAGGAAGTCGCCGTGCCGCTCCAGCAAGGTCACTTCGACGCCGGCGCGGGCCAGCAGCAGCGCCGCCATGGCACCGGCCGGACCGCCTCCGACGACGCACACGGTGGTGGATCGATTCTCGGTCACGAGGCACGCCCCTTTTCTTCAACAGTGACGAAGAAAAAGTAGCAGCCGACGAGCCGATACTTCAACACTGTTGAAGATATGGGTGCCGCGACTATGCTGGCGCGCGATGAGCATCGTGGAGAGCCCCGATCCGGGGGCACGGCCGAACCGGCAGGGCCGATGGCGGTCCGGACAGGAAAGCAAGCGCAGGATCCTGGCCGCCGCCAGGGCGAACTTCGCCGCCAACGGCTATCAACGAGCGACCGTCCGGTCCATCGCCGCGGACGCCGAGGTGGACCCCGCGATGATCCACTACTTCTTCGGGCGCAAGGATCAGCTCTTCGCCGCGGCGATGAGCATGACCGACAGCCCGCGCGAACCGATCGGCGCCTTGCTCGACCAGGGACTGGACGGGCTCGGCCCCCGGCTCGTCCGCCGTTTTCTCGAGGTGTGGGACGCGAACGGGCACGTCGAGCCCTTGCTGATCATGGCGCGTTCCGCGAACGACAGCGAGTCCTCGGCCTCGATGCTGCGGGAGTTCATCGACCAGGAGTTCACCGCGAGACTGGTCGCGGCGCTGGACGCGCCGGACGCCGCGTTGCGAGGTGACCTGGTGAGCGCCCAGTTGCTCGGGCTGGCCGTGGCCAGGTACGCGATGCGACAGGAGCCGCTGGCGTCGGCCGACCACGACACTCTGGTCGCCTGGCTGGGTGCGATCGTTCAAGGCCTGCTCACCGGGCCGTCGCCGGGCGGTGGCGGATGATTCGAATTCGGGCGTCTTCACCATTCTCTATTCGCCCGGAAAGGCGAGAGTTCCAGCGAATTCCGATTTGCGTCATCATGGAAAGGTAAATCGCGGGTCGCTTCCCTTGATCGTCACTGTTAGCCTGAAGTCGTGACGCTCCAAGTATTCACTCTACTCGTGGGTGCGGGGTTCGCCGCCGGTCTGTCCGGGACGATCGCCGGACTGGCGTCGCTGTTTTCTTATCCCGCGTTGCTCGCCGTCGGCCTTTCTCCGGTGTCCGCGAATGTGACGAATACGATTTCGCTGGCCATCGGCAGTATCGGTGCCGTGCACAGCTCTCGCGAAGAGTTGTCCGGTCAGGGCCGGGTCCTGCTGCGGCTCGCGCTGGTCTGTGTGCTCGGCAGCGCGGCGGGCGCGGCGCTGGTCCTGGTCACCCCGCCCAGCCTCTTCGAAAAGGTCGTGCCGTTCCTTGTCGGTGGCGCCTCGATACTGATCCTGGTGCGACGGCGGAGCGCGGAAACCGCCGGGGACGAGCGTTCCGGGGCAGGGCATCGCCACGGATGGCTCGCCTTCTGCGGTGTGTTCGCGGTTTCGGTGTACAGCGGCTATTTCGCCGCGGCGGCCGGGGTGATGGTGCTGGCCGTGCTGCTCGCGACCATGCGCGAGACATTGCTTCGCGCCAACGCGCTGAAGAACGTGCTGATGGTCGTGGCGGATGTGGTCGCCGCGGCCGGTTTCGCGTTGTTCGGTCCGGTGGACTGGACACTGGTGCTCCCGCTGAGTATCGGTTTGCTCGCCGGTTCATGGCTGGGCCCCGTGGTGGCGCGCCGGTTGCCCACCGATGTGCTGCGGATCGGTATCGCGCTGGCGGGTGTCGGGCTCGCGATCAAGCTGGGCTTCGACGCGTTCTGACCGGCCGAGCGCCTCGGTGATCGCCCAGGCGAGGGCCTGGTTGCTCGTGACCACGGGGCGGCCGATGATGCTCTCGATCTTCCCGATCACCGGGGTCGCCCGTAGCGAGGTGCAGCAGATCAGCAGGCCGTCGGCGCTCGGCGTGCAGGTTTCGCGGGCCGCGTCCACGATCGCCGACGGTGGCACGCGGGTGATGTCGGGATCCTGCCGGAGTTCGAAACCGGTGATGTTGTCGACGTCGAACTCCTCGTTCGCGAAATAGCCGGCGATGGCTTCGTTGAGCCGCCGGACATTGGGCGTGAGGATCGACAGACGCCTGATCCCCCGGTGCCGCAACGCGGCGGCGGCGGCGCTCACCGGGGAAAGACATCGGGCACCGGGCTTGGCGGCCCGGAGAAGCCGTTCCACCGTGTCGTTGCCGATGACGGCGGCTCCCGCAGTGCACCCGTAGACCAGGACGTCGAGATCCTGACCGGGCAGGATGCCCGCGGCGGCCGGGGTAATCCTGGCCGACGTCGCGCGCAGGCTCTCCGCGGTGATCGGATTCGTGTTCGCCATCCGCGTCGTGCACAACCTGATGGCGGAGGGGAGCAGCCCTCGAAGATCGTCTTCGATGTTGACGTCGGTGGCGAGTGCCAGCAGTCCCGCGGTGCCTGCCGGTCGAGTGTCGTCGAAGTCTTCGTCGGCCCAGTCGGTGCGTGTCCGTATCCGGGTCATCGGATCGGCATGTCCTCCTGCACGGTGGTTCGGTGGATGACCCGCTTGTACCTCTTGGTGTCGAAGGTCGTGGCGGCGTGGACCACCCGCCGGTTGTCCCAGAGGACCACATCGCCCTGGCGCCATTTATGCCGATAGACGAACTGCGGCCGGCACGCGTGTTCCGTCACCGTGCGAATGAGATCGCGGCTCTCCCGCTCGTTCATGCCGACCGCGCCGACGCACATCCGCGCGCCGAAATAGAGCGCCTTCCGGCCGCTTCGAGGGTGGGTGCGGACGAGTGGCCAGCGCTGCGGTGGTTCCTTTTCGAGTTCCAGCTCCGCCACGCTGATGATCTCGGGTTTGCCCAGCTCGCGAAGGAAATCGTTCACCCCGCGGACGGAGTGCAGGAGTTCCACGTCGTCGAATTGCTTCTTCGTCACCTCGTCCAGCGCCTCATAGGACGAGTACGTGCAGGCGAACAGGGTGTCACCGCCTTCGGGTGGGACCTTGACGCCGTACATCATGCTGATCCAGGTCGGTGCCGCGTATTGCGAATGATCGGCGTGCCACTCGAGTTCCCGTGCGTCCGGTTCGCCGTTCTCGTCGGTGGGGGCGAACAGGACGGCCTTCTCGGAGGGGTTGCCAATGACGAAGATCTCCGGGTTCCCGGCCTGCCGGTCTTCGAAGCGAGGGGGGAGGTCGAGTTCGCCGAAAGCGCGACAGAACCGAACCTGCTCTTCCGGCGTTATCTCCTGATCCCGGACGAGAAGTACCCCGAACTCCTCTAGCCCGGCCTGTATCCGTTCGCGGGTGCTCTCACTCGGCACCTCCCCGACATCGAGATCGATGACGCGGGCGCCGAGTGGCGCGTCCAGCGGTTCGAAGCGAAGCTGTGTTCCGTTGCGGGTGTTCACGAGTTTCACATCCTTTGGTAGGCGTGGGCCACGGCAGTGTGTTCCTCGGCCTTCTCCGACAGCATCTTGGCCGCCAGCGACCAGATCTCCGGGCGGGCCTCACGGAAGGTCGGCCCGCCGGCCGGTGGTTGGTCGGTCAGCCTCGCCTCGCCTCGGACCAGCAGGTCGAGGGCGGCTACGACGACATCGCCGCATGTCTCGTTGATCTGGAGAAGCAACTGGGGCAGCGTCGTGACCGCGGGTGGATCGATATCGCGGACGAGGATCACCGGACCGAGATCGACTCCGGAGTCGATGAGATGGGCGCTGACGCCCTGAGGCAGGTCGTGGATGACGGCCCAGATGTACGGGTTGTTGCCTCGGACGTCGGGTAACCGTCCAGGATGGACATTGACGATCCCGCCCGGTACGGCGTCCATCACCGGCGTCCGCAGGATCCGGGTGTCGCCGAGTACACCGAGATCGAGGTTCGCGTCGAGTAGCGCTTCTCGCGTGGCCGCGTTGTTGTGATCGTCCACCGTCACCAGTTCGATGCCATGTTCGGCGCAGAGCAGCTCCGTCGGCTTCGGCGGGCTGAATCCGACAGCCTGCCGTAACTTCCCGAGCTGGGATACGCGGCCCTTCTCGGCAAGCGGGGAGTCTTCTTCGATGATCAGGCTGGGAACGAAGCCGGTTTCGACGAGCCGGTTCAGCATCATCTCCCCACGCGGGTGAGCTTTGAGATTCAGGTAGGCGAAGCGCAGGTCCTCGTGCGACGAGAAGTCGCGGATCTCGAACGGTCGTGACTGAGCCACGTTCAGAACTCCCATCTCGGTTCTCCTGGTCGGATTCGGTCAGCGCGGCAGGCCGAGCGCGTCCGCCACGCGGTCCAGGTGGGTGTCGGCGTCACCGAAGGCGAGGGCCGAACTCGTCGCGTGGAGGAGATAGAGGTGCAGGTCGTGCTCGGCGGTGAAGCCGATGGCACCGTGTACCTGATGTCCCAGCGCGCATACTCGCTGATACGCGTCGCTCACCCAGCTTTTGGCGGAGGAGACGGTCATCGCGGTGTCGTCGGTGAGGACAGGGGACGACGACAGGCTCCAGACCGCCTCGTAGGCGATGAATCTCGCTGTCAGCACGTCGATGGCGATGTTCGCGCAGTGGTGCTGCACCGCTTGGAAGGTCCCGATCGGCTTGCCGAACTGACGGCGCCGACAGGCGTGTTCGACGGTCATGTCGAGTACGCGCCGCGCGCCACCGACCATCTCCGCGCAGGCCGCGGCGGCACCGAACGCCTCGGCGGTTTCGAGGACTTCGTGCCCGCCCCCGGCACTTCCCAGCACGGCGTCGACGGGCACCGTGACGTCGTCGAACCGGACCCGGCAGTACGGGGTCGGCCCGATGGACGGCTGACTGTCCGCGGTGATCCCCGTCGTCTGCGCGACATCGACCAGGAACGCCGTCGACCCCGTACCGGTTCGTGCGACTACGAGGAGTCCGTCGGCCGTGGCGGCGAACGGAACGAGATCGGCGGTCCCGATCAAGGTGAAGTGATCGGTGTCGGCGATCGCGGTGACGATCGGGCCCGCGGCGTCCCCGTCCTGACGTGGCGCGGCCGGCGCATAGGTGACTTGCCCGCCGGAGGCAAGCCGGGTGAGCCAGGACGCTCGTTGCCCGTCCGTGCCGAAGCGGTCGATCGGCATCTCGGCGCAGGCCGTCGTGGTCGGCAGCGGGCTCGGAACCTGCGCGGCGCCCAGTTCCTCGAACAGCAGGCAGCTTTCCAAGAACCCTTCGCCGACGCCGCCGAACTCTTCCGGTATGGACAGTCCCGGCCAGCCGAGTTCGATCATGTCCTTCCACAGGCCGGCGGAAAAGCCGTCACCGGACCGGACTGCGCGGACTCCCGCCGTCGCGGCGTTCGCCCGCAGTACCTCCCTGGCGGTGGTTTGGATGAGCTCCTGCTCCGGGGTCAGGGTCAGGTCCATGCTCACTGCTCCCGCGCAGGCGGAATCTTGTCGGAACGCACCCAGACTCCTGGCTCCGCCTCCCAGAACAGCTGGACGAGCACACCACCTGTGTGCTTGGGGTGGATGAAGGTGTGTTTCCAAGCGGCGCCGTCCTTCACGCCTTCATCGAGCCCGAACGTCGGCACCAGATGCGCTTCGCAGGCGGCCATGGCGTCGTCCCAATCGGAGACCTCGAAGGTCACGTGGTGCACCGCGGGCCCGTTCCGTGCCAGGAACCTGTCCACAAAGGAATCCTCGCCACGCCCGGTGATCACCTCCCAGCAGATCGTGGAGCCTGGGATGTTGAGCACCAGGTCGGCCATGTCCGGGATCTCGTCGTCGGGTGTCCGCCAGATCTGAACGAAATCGGCCAGCCCCTCGTACCAGCCCGCCAGTTCATCACGGTCGTGAAAGGCCTGGCAGATGTGGTCGATGCTCACGATGCCGAGCGTCGGTCCCTCGGCGGTGGTCGAAGGGACCGCCGTGGCGTCGTCGTCGCCGACCATCGCCAGATGCCCCGGACCGCGCAGGCGCCACAGGACACCGGGTTTGTGCTGTGGTGGCGACAGTGAGGCCTCCACCCATCGGCCCGGTACGGAATCGGTGATCTTCAAACCGTGCCGTTCCAGTTCCAGCACGGCCTCCTCGAGATCCGGCACCTCCGCTCCCACGTGGTGCACCCCGCCGCGGTCGCCGCGCTCGTCAAGCCATTCACGGAGCGGTGAGTCCTGGTCGGACGGGGCGAGAACGACCCAGTACTGGCCGTGCGCGCCGGGCACCGCCATGCTCACTCCCTGGACCCCCTCACGGCGGTTGTCCCAAGTGCGCAGGGGCCGGAAGCCGAAGACGTTCGCCATCAGCGCGGTCTGCCAGGCCAGATCGTGCGTGACCACCGCGATGTGGGCGATCCGGTAGATACGGAGCACGAGTCCTCCTCCGGGAGTCAAACAGGATGTGGTTCGATCCAGTCGTAGCCGCCGGTCACCAGTTCCTTGACCAGGCGCAGGTTGTACCGATTCATCGCGGCGATCCGCTCGGCGAGCGCGGCGACCTCGGAGTCGAAGTCCGCGGCCGGGAACAGTTCGTTCACCAGTCCCCACTCGAACGCGCGTCGTGCGTCCAGCCGGATCCCGGTGAACAGCATCTGCTTGGCGCGTGCCCGGCCGATACGTGCCGGTAGCCGTTTCACACCGCCCCATCCCGGAGCGTTGCCGCCGGCTTCGGGCTGGTCCGGGTCGCCGTCCTCGGTCATCTTCGGCCGGAACGGCGGCCTGGCCGACAAGGTGATCTCGACCAAGCCCAGCTTCGCGTCCTCGTGGGCGACGATGAAGTCGGCGGCGAGCGCCAATTCCAGACCGCCGCCGAGGACGTAACCGTGCACGGCGGCGAACACCGGGATCGAAAGCCGCTCCATCATCGCGAAGGTCCTGGAGCCGAGCCTGCCCTGCTCCACGCGATCGGCGTTCGTCAGTGAACCTGCCCACTGGAGGTCCATCCCGGCGCAGAAGGCCCGGTCGCCCGCACCGCGCAGGACGGCCACACAGACGTCCGGGTCGCCGTCGATCTCGGTGAAGACCCGGTGAAGGGCGTGAAGCATATCCGGGGTCACCGCGTTGAGCTTGTCCGGCCGGTCGAGCGTGATCCAGCACACCCGATCCTTCACCGTCGCGTTCAGTCCGTCGTACATCGAATCCTCCTCGCGTCTGCTCAGCCCCGGGGTAGACCGAGGCCCCTGGTCGCGATGACGTTGCGCTGGATCTCCGAAGTGCCGCCGAGGAACGTGGAAGCGACCGCGTCGAGCCGCGAGCGGGTGAAGGCGCCATCGAGTGGTGCGGACCGGTTCGCGTCCCCGCGCCGCAGGACGCTGTGACCGCCGAAGACCCGGGCTCCGGTCCTCGCCAGCCGCTGATGCAGTTCGGCGCTGAACACCTGGTTGACCGAGGCCTCGTAGCCCGGGACGGCGTCCGGCCGTGACGCCGAATAGCGCGCGACGTTGTACAGCGCTCTGATCTCGACGTAACGGCGGGCTACCGAGGCTCGGGCGCCGTGCGTCCACTCCGGCCGCAGGTACGTGGCTCCCCGCCGGGACTTGAGGAACTCGACGAGGCGCTTGAGGTCCTGCTCCAGCTTGACCGTCGCGCCGATACCCGCGCGTTCGAAACTCAGGGTGTCCATGGCGACGTACCAACCCCGGTTCTCTTCGCCCACCCTGTTGGCCACCGGGACGCGGACGCCTTCGAAGAAGATCTCCGAGTAGGGGCGCGCACCCCGGAGGTCGTTGATCGGGCGGACGGTGATCCCCGGGGTCTTCACATCGACCAACAGGAACGTGATGCCGCGGTGGCGCGGTGCCCCGGCGTCGTCCCCGGTGCGGACCAGGACGAACAGCCAGTCGGCGTGTTGTCCCAGCGAGGTCCACACCTTTTGCCCGTCGACCACGTAGTGCCCGCCGTCCCGCACCGCGCGGGTGCGCAGGCCCGCGAGATCGGAGCCGGCTTCCGGCTCGGAGAATCCCTGTGCCCAGGTCCGCTCGCCGCGGGCGATCGGCGGCAGGTGCGCGGCCTTCTGTTCCGGCGTGCCGTGTGCGAGCAGTGTCGGCCCGAGCAGGAAGACACCGAGCCCGTTGACCGCCGGTACACCCGCTCGCATCAGCTCCTCGTAGAGCACGAACTCCTCGGTCGCCGACAGCTCCGCCCCGCCGTACTCGCGTCGCCAGCGCGGTGCGATCCAGCCGCGTGCGGCCAGGGTAGAGGCCCATTCGCGGGCTCCGCGGGCCCGGGCAGGATCCGCGCTCCGGCGGTCGGCCATCCAGTCGTAGCCCCGGACGTCCTCCGGTTCCAGACCTTGCTCGGCGTCCGGATCTGGCCGGTAGGCGTCCGGAAAGCGGTTCCGGACGAATTGTCGTACCTCTTCGCGGAACGCGGCTTGCTCGGGGGTGTCGTCCCAGTTCATCCGACCCCTTCCGTCGCCGGTTCCGGGACGCCTGCGAGGCCACGACTATCCCAAGTGGACGGTGTGATCCCGCGATCGCCGGCGGCTCGCAGTTCGTGCTTGGCCACCTTGTCGGTCGGCGTGCGGGGCAACGTGCGAACGAACTCGACGTAGCGGGGAACCATGAAGCCCGGCAGCTTCCGCCGGCAGTAGGTCAGCAGATCTTCATGGGTCAGTGCCGAGTCCTGCCGCAGGACGACCGCGATCTTCACCTCGTCTTCGCCCAGGTCCGAAGGAACCCCGAAGACGGCGCATTCCTGTACGGCGGGGTGCGAGTTCACCTGCGATTCGATGTCGAACGCGGAGATGTTCTCTCCGCGGCGCCGGATCGCGTCGGCCATGCGGTCCAGGAAATAGAAGTAGCCCTCATCGTCCTGCTCGACCCGATCGCCGGTATGGAACCACATATTGCGGAAGGCGTGCGCGGTGGCATCGAACCGGCCGTAGTAGCCGGCCGTCAAGACATAGGGCTGTTTGGGACGAAGGACGAGTTCACCGGCGGAACCCGGTGGCAGAGGCCGGTCTCTGTCATCGACGACGGCCGCTTCGAAACGTCTCGAGTTGACCTGCCCGCACGATCCGGTGCGCCAATGGCCGAACGGGCTCGCGATCGGCACGCCCGCCTCGGTGCTGGTGTACGCCTCGACCGACCGTACGCCGAAGCGCTCGTGAAACTTCGCGTCCAGCGCGGACTTCCCGGTGTAGAAGACCTTCAGCGGATGGTCTCTGTCGCGTGGAGTGGGTGGCTGGTTGAGCAGGATGGGCAGCATCGAGAACACCGAGATCGCCACCTTGGCGTCGAAATGACGGACGTCGTCCCAGAACCGAGAGGCGCTGAAGCGTTCGACGACGGCGATCGTCCCGCCGGTCAGCAGTGCCGACATCATGCCGTCCCACAGCCCGGCCGCGTGGAACAGGGGGAGCGGGCAATAGATCTTCTCACCGTCCGGGTTCACGAAGTCCGCGACGTCCTGCGCGCATGCCAGCGCCAGCGCGTGCGGCACCAGTGCGCCTTTGGACGGCCCCGTGGATCCCGAGGTGTACATGATCGCGAGAAGATCGGAGAAGCAGGCGGTGTGCTCGGGCCGGACGTCCGGGTGAGCCAGGAGGCTCGTCAGGGTGGTCGTGTCCCAGGAGACATGGACATCGGGAGGGGCGCCCGCCTCGGTGCGCACGATCACCCGGCGGAGATCCGGCAGGAGGTCCGGAGCTGCGGGAAGACGGCTCGCGAGTGGCTGATCGATGATGACCGAAGAGCACTCGGAACTTCCGAGAACGTGTCTCAGCAGGTCGCCACGGTAGGCCGTGTTGACCGGTACCGCGACGGCTCCGAGTTTGGCCAGTGCGAAGACGGTGAACACGATCTCCGGGCAGTTGGGCAGCATCACGGCGACGTGGTCACCGGCCTCCACACCGGTCGCGGCCAGCCCGCGCGCGAGCCGATTCGACCGAGTCTCCACCTGGCCGAAAGTATAGGTGACATCACGGAATTCCAGGAACGGCTCATGCCGGTGCGACTCCGCGCGCTCTTCGAGAATTCTTCCCAGTACCAGTTCTTCCACGGATCCTTCGGGCATCACGTCTCCGAACGCCACCGATCGGTGGCACAGCTACGTCGACCGCCGCCGGCTCAGGAAATGAGACCGGCCGGACCGGGTTCTCCGGGGCGTGGCGCCACCGGCGGAACGTGGGCGGCCCTGTCATTGCCGGACATATCTCTGTGGTCCACTCGGGACTTTGTCCTGACGAGACGACTTGTCGTCGTGAACGACGATTCCTGTCGTCGACTCCAGGCTTGCGCTCGATCGGTCGCGCTGTACATCCGCCATTCGAGGGTTCTGCCGATCACCCCGGGCGTCGGCCGGCTCGTGGCAGACCCTGTCGTCGAATCGGCCGCAAGCGCTTACCAGGCTACGCATATGAAAGTCCGGACTGAAATAAATAACGAAATTCAGACTTCTCGACGCCGGGTCGGAATGATCTTCGTAGCGACTACGATATTCGTAGGTATGGGATGAGTTCGAGCCTTTGCCGTCACCCGGTCGGCGGATGGGTCATCCGATGATGGGCACTATGCTCGGCGAGCGCCAGACTTAATTCGTCGCAGACGCTATGAGCCGCGCGGCGAAATAGTGACGAGCAGATGTGCGGCCGGTATGGCGATAATTGTGTCGCCCAGCGGGGTACGCGGCCGCCGAGTCGTTCAAGTTCGGAAGGTTTCTCGATGGTTGGCCAGGCGGCAGAGGCAGGTTTGAGTCGTTACACCGCCAATATTGCCGCCTACCTGGATCATTGTGGCAGTAGCGACCGGGTGGGCAGACTCGCGGCGTCGATCAGGTTCGGTATGGACCTGCGTCGAGCCGACGGCCTCGTCGCGGTTTCGCATCACAACTTCCCGCTCAACCGCCTCGGCGACGGCTCCCGGCTTCTTTACGGCGGCTGCGTCGATTTCGCCGAGGTTCGGCGGATTCTGTCGCGTGAAATCGAACGGCACGGTTGTGCGCTGGTGGTGGGACGTCGACCCGCGGAGTCGCGTCGGCCGGGTAGGGAAGCCGGCTTCTTGCTCATCGACGGTCTCGACGCTGATCGTTGGCACGTCGAGGATCGCTTCGTCGAGGCGGGTGGTGAAGGAACTGCTGCGCCTTTCCGTGACTGGATCCGGGAAAGTGAACTCGCGGAGCTCATGGCCGTTCCCCATCGCGGCTCCGAACCGAATCGTATTCGCACCGTGATGGCCTTCGGTTATGCGACGCCGGTGCCCGCCGGAACGCGGTATCTTGTCGTTCGAAGACGTTCGTCGGCCGCCACCGTGGAACCGCCGGACCGCTGGAACGACGACAGTGCGGCGGCGTTGGATCGTCTTGGAGACCGTATCTCCCGTGATCCTGACCTGCTTTCCGATCCCTGCGTACTGCACGGCTGCTGGACCGCCGCGCAACACCATTTGTTTCGTTGCCGTTTTCTCGGAGAGCAGCTTCGGTTCGGAACGACGAGGGTCTGTCAACGTCGAGTGCTGCACGCCGCCGCCCGTCGATGGTCGCGGTTGCCATATGTTGTCCGGTCCGCCGCGATTAGTTCGCGTGAGGTGTCTCGCGTGTCGGCGGCGTGCGACGCACTCCATGAGCTCGCTGAAGCCGAGACCGAGGTCGACAGTTCCGCCGCCGGCGCGCTGACGGTCCTGCGGGGAACCGGGGACTAGGCCGTCATGACAGCTGTACATGGAGCCGATCACCAGTTTGGGGTAGTGGTGCGGGAAACAGCCGAGAGCACGACGGATCTCGTGCTCAGAAAACCCGATGTGCCGGATGCGGCGTCGATGTACGAACTCGCGTACCGCTCCGAGTGGACGGAGGCGGAGCCGCTCGGCACATATGTCAACTTTTGCCGGGATTTCGCTGCCACCTCCTTGGTCGCCGTCGAAATGACCGGGCTGACCGGTTTCCTGCTCGGCTACGTCAAACCCCGCGACCCTTCCAGCTATTTCGTGTGGCAAGCCGCCGTTCGACGAGGAGCCGCTCCCGGTAACGTCGCATACGCGATGCTGGCGGACATGGTCCTGCGGGTCCGGAGCGATGCGGTGCGGTACTTCGAGGTGGCGGTAGGTGCCGACGATCACGTCCTGGCCGAGATCGTGCACAGGCTCGCCCTGGATCAGGCCGTCGAACTCGGGGTGACCGAATTGTTCTCGGACGGCGAGACCGGATCCGGTCATGGCGCGAAGATGCTGTACAGGTTCGCGATGCGTGAAGCGGCGCAGGCGCGGCAGGGCGGTCGTGCAGACAGGGGCTGATGCCGCCGTGGCTGGTCCTGCCGCTCGCGAAGGATGTGACCAGTCCTGCGAACGACCCGACATGACGGCCTCCGCGGCAGGCGGGACGATCTGTGGGCTTCGCGGATATCGGTGACGTCGTCGCTCAGAACGGTGGTTTCACCCCGCCCGCGTGTTGAGACCCGGCGGGGAACGTGAGTGGCGGAACTCGTGCCGTGAAGGCCTCCTCGATAGCCCGAATCGCCGGCTGGTCACGCGGGCAGGGTGAGCCCGGCCTGGATCGCGTAGACGATGAGCTGCGCCCGGTCGCGGGCATGGAGCTTCACCATGGCGCGGCTGATGTGGGTGCGGATCGTCTCGCTGCTGATGACGAGTTGCCGGGCGATCTCGTGGTTGGACATGCCGGTGGTGGCCCAGCAGAGGACCTCGCGTTCGCGATGCGTCAGCCGGGCGATGTCCGGGTGCGCCGTCGCCGGCTGGCCGGTGCGGCGGAGCCGGTCGATGACGCGGTGGGTGACGGCCGGGGAGAGCAGCGATTGGCCGTCGGCGACGGCCCGGATGGCGCGGAGCATGTCGGCCGGTTCGGCGTCTTTGAGCACGAATCCGCGTGCCCCGCGGCGCAGTGCCTCGAAGATGTACTCGTCGAGGTCGAAGGTCGTCAGCATCACCACCCCGACCGCGGCCAGTGCCGGGTCCGCAGTGATCTTCCGCAGCGTGACCAGGCCGCTCGTTCCCGGCATCCGGATGTCCATGAGGACGACGTCGGGAACGATGTCGCGGATCATCGCGAGACCGGCACCGCCATCGGCCGCTTCTCCGACCAGCTGGGTGTCGGGCTCGGTCTTCAGCAGTGTGCGGACCCCGATCCGGATCAGGGCCTCGTCATCGATCACCACGACTCGTGTCATGGGAATTCCCCCTCAGAGCGGTAGCCATGCCATGACCGCGAACCCTCCGCCGGGCCTCGGCCTGGCACGGAGCTCCCCGCCCGCCGCCTCCGCCTGCGCGGTGATTTCCTTGATGCCGGAGCCGATGCCCGCGCCGACCGGTGGATCGCCTGGCACCCGTCCGGTGTCGGTGACCTCCAGCAGAAGCTTCGTGTCGTGGTCGGCGCAGGCGATGCGTACTCGGGCGGACGCCGCTCCGGCGTGACGAAGCACGTTGGTCAGCGACTCGTGCACGATCTGATAAGCGATTGTGTCGACCCTCGACGGCAGTTCGGGGAGCCGAGGGTCGACCTGCACTTGGAGATCCACTCCGGCACGCCGGACCCGGTCGGCCAGGCGGTCGAGACAGGCCAGGCCGGGTGCCGGTCGCACCAGCTTGGTTTCCTTGCCACGCAACGACTCCAGCGCGGCGCGGAGGTCGGTCAGCGACTCCTTGCTGGTGGCCCGCACGGCTTCCAGTGCCGCCCTGGCGTCCCGCGCGTCGCGGTCGAGCACGTGCAACGCCATACCTGCCTGCATCGCGATGACGGCGAGCCCGTGGCCGAGGGAGTCGTGCAATTCCTCGGCCATCCGCAGCCGGTCCGCTGACCCGAACTGGTGCGCCTGATCGACACGAGCAGTCTCGCGCGCTTCGCGACGGACGCGGAGCGCCACACCAACTACAACCGCCAGTGTGATGATCGAGCCCCATCCCAGGGCCTGCCACGTCATGGCGGGCCCGACGAATTCCGGCGGCTGCTCGCGGACACGTTTGGCCCAGGACGCCGCCAAAAGCACGGCGAAGTATCCGGTGGTCGTCAGGATCGCCTGGTCCAGCGGGCTCCGCGCGGCCATCACCAGTACCACGGCCGGCGTGGTGAGCAGGATCGGACCGAATGGGTAGCCGAGCGACAGATAGCCGACGACCACGATGCCGTTCAACGTGAGACACAGCAGCGGATACCGGCGGATGATCAGTGTCAGCGAAGCGGCGACCACGAGTACATAGGCAGGCAGATCCGCCTCCAGCCATGCCTCGGGTTGGCTGCTCCCGGTCGTGGCCAGGCCTATGCCGATGAACGGCAGACTCGGCCACGCATCCAGCAGCCATCGCCGAACGCGTTCCCCTCTCCCCATGACTTTGACGGTAACCCGATGGCAACCATTGAACGTCACCTCCTCGACGTATCCCGGCGTACGTATCCCTGCGTAGACACGGCACGACGGCTCGCGGATGTGCCGGCCGAAGCAGCGCGCCATGCTCAAGCGCGCAAAGAATCACTTCTGCGTTCGACAGAAGAGAAATGAGGATTCATGGTGTCCATTTCAAGGGAAAAGCGTCGCACCGGTCAGGCGAAGACGGGCCGGCTGAACGCGGCTATCCGAAATGTCGCGAGGGGAGCCGGTGCCGCAGTCGCTTCCAGCGCGCTTCTGCTCGGCGGCGCCACCGTCGGCAACGCGGAAACGACCGGTATCGGGCCCATGGCATGCGGATTCTACGAAACGAGCAGCTGGGCGTATTACGGTCACTGCGGCAGAACAACCGTTATGATCCGCATCGAGCATCACAACCCGTTCACCCCCGACTGGTACCGGTGCGTTCGACCTGGTGAGACCAGGCTCGGCACTTCGGCGGGAATCTCGTACGCCGTCTACATCGGCGGCGTGGGCTGTCGCCCTTGACTTGAGTAGTTCCTGGGGGGCGTGGTCTGGGGGTCGCGCCCCCCTTGCCCGTCTTCGGCATGTCCGACCGGAACCCGGCGACGCGAACGGCGCTGGGCGGCGCCGTTGTCGGACGACGCCGCCCAGCCGGGTTACCCACCCAGCCCGAGGGGATCCCGGGCGCGGTGATCTTGACATCCGGCACCGACAGATTCCGGCCGGCTCGGCACGGAGCGGATCGCCGCCGAACCGGAAGCCGCATCGCCCAAACGCGGGCATGAGGGTGTTTTCCCAACCGATCGAGTAGTCCGTCATCTCTGTTCCTGACGGCCATGAAGATGGAAAGGCGTTTCATCAAAATTTAATGGACCGCCGATAACGTCGCTCGAGATCGATTGTCTCACCTTTTCGCAGGAATCATGAACTGGGCCGAATGGAGCAGTTCGGCCGAATGCGCCTATTCGATCGATCGCCTTCGCCACATGTGTCACCGCTCGATCCCGTGCGCACCCGAAATCGCCGGGACCCGCTAGCCGAATTCATGGATCCAGAGGGGGTCGAGGGCATGGCTGCCTTCGCGTGGGCTCGTCCGGTTCGTCGTCGCCACAAGGCCGTGGTGGTGGCGTTGTTCTTGGCGTTGGTGGCGATGACGCTCCCGAGCGCGGGCCCGCCGCCCTCGGTGCGGGCGGCGGGAGAGGACGGGGCGGTGACGGCTCCGGAACACCCGGAGGGAACGGCCTTCGATCCGAACCAGATCAAGGACATCAAAGCGGCCGATCCAGGGGCCGGGGTGAACCTGATCGGGCCACCGGCGGCGAACGCCATGGGCGATGCCCGGTTGTCGTATCCGCTGGAGGTGCCCAAGGGAAGAGCGGGCCTGGAGCCGAAGCTGAAGGTGGCGTACAGCTCGGGAGGTGCGAACGGCTGGCTGGGTGTCGGGTGGGATGTCGCCCTGCCGTCCATCACGGTGGACACCCGCTGGGGGGTGCCGCGATATGACGCGGGCCTGGAGACCGAAACCTACGTCCTGAACGGTGAGCAGCTCACCCCCGTCGCCCATCGAGGCGAGTTGCAGAAGCGGACGGCGGAGAAGGTGTTCCACGCCCGCGTGGAAAGCCGGTTCGACCGGATCGTGCGCCACGGGGACAACCCGGCCGGTTACTGGTGGGAGGTCACCGACAAGGCGGGCACCCGCATGCTGTTCGGCGGGGCGGCCGATACGACCTTGACCGACAAAGCGGGCCGCATCGCCACCTGGGCGGTACGCGAGGTCCGTGACGCCAACGACAACGTCATGCGTTACCGCCATGCCAGGGTGAACGACGGTGGGACCGCGGATTCGAAGGTGCCGGGCGGCAACCTGTATCCGCAGAGGATCACCTACACCGGCCATGGCGACGCCGAAGGCAAATACTCGGTGACGTTCCTGCGCGACCGCGACCGGGGTGAGCCGCGTCGCGCGGATGTGCAGATCGACGCCCGCGGTGGCTTCAAGAAGGTGACCGCCGACCTGCTGCGACGGGTCGAGGTCAAGCTGGACGACCAGCTGGTGCGCGCCTACGAGCTGAACTACCGGACCGGCGCGTTCGCCAAGACGTTGCTCGCGTCGATCTCGCAGTTCGGTGCGGACAACCGCCTTTTCACCACGCATTCCATGGACTACTTCGATGACGTCCGTGACAAAGACGGCAATTACACCGGGTTCGCCAAGGCCGAGAATTGGGCGGTCGCCGATGACGACCTCGGGGTGAACGTGCGCGAGGGCGAAGCGTCCGCGCTGTCGGCGAGTACGTCGGTGAGCGCGGGCGGGCACCTGTACACGGGCTACAACCCCGTCGCGCCGATCAAATCGGGCTCGGCCGGGGTGAAGATCGGTGCCAACGCCGGTGTTTCCGACGGGCTGCTCGCGCTGGCCGACGTCAACGGGGACAACCTGCCGGACAAGGTGTTCCGCAAGGGCGGCGAGGTCTGGTACCGGCCGAATCTGGCCGCGCCGGGCGGGCAACCGCGCTTCGGCGACACCGCGCTCAAGCTGCCGGGGCTGCCCGCGATCTCCTCGGAGTCGACGCTGTCGGGCACGATCGGTCTGGAGGCCTTCGCCGGGGTCGCGGCCCAGCTGGATCTGGTGTCCACGATCACCACGTCGGACCGCTACTTTTCCGACGTCAACGGCGACGGGATCACCGACCTGGTCAACAACGGCGGTGTGTTGTTCGGCTATCTGGACGCGAACGGTCAGCCCGCCTACAGCGAGGACAGCAGGCAGACCCCGGTCCCGGTGGGCGGGGGAACGGCGTCGGGAGAGTTCGTCGGTGACCAGCGGGCGGCGTTCGACCGGGCGGTCGGCACCTCGCCGTTGCTGGACAGCGTGCGCCGGTGGGTCGCGCCGTTCGACGGGACGGTGCGCGTCGATGGGCGAGTGCGGTTGGAAAAGGACACGTCGCCGC
Source organism: Amycolatopsis sp. NPDC049868 (assembly GCF_044461365.1). NCBI lineage: Bacteria > Bacillati > Actinomycetota > Actinomycetes > Pseudonocardiales > Pseudonocardiaceae > Amycolatopsis > Amycolatopsis sp. NPDC049868. The sequence goes on from NZ_JBITKV010000006.1 coordinate 514,272, forward strand.
AGCGTGCCGCCTATCAGAAGGCCGACGGAGTGCGAGTGACGATTCAGCACAAGGGTACCGAGTTGTGGGCGCAGCGGATCGGGCCGGACGACCATATGGAGTTCGCGCCGACGGGGGTCAGCGCGATCGGTGTGCGCAAGGGGGACGCGATCTACTTCCGCACGCAGTCCATTTTGGACGGTATGTACGACACGGTGGCGTGGGACCCGACGATCACCTACGCCGGCGGCGCGAGTACCGACGTCAACGGGTTGAGCAATACCGTCTTCTCCGCGTCCAAGGACTTCACCCTGTCCGGACGGCAGTCTCAGGTCACCGCGCCGGTGACCGGGACCCTGAAGCTGACCGGTGATGTGGTCAAGGACAAGGTGACCTCAGACGACGTGACCGTGGTGATCACCCGCAACGGAAAGGACGTTCTCAACACGAAGTTGCCCGCCTCCTCGACTGGTACCACCCCGATCGACTTAAACGTTCCGGTGACGGCGAAGGACAGCTTCTCGTGGCGACTGCGGGCGGATTCCGCGATCGATCCGAACGCGCTGAAGTGGGTGCCCCAGGCGCACTACACCCAGGCCGAAGGAGTGGAGACGGTTGTCGACGAGAACGGCAAGCCGACGATCGTCATCAACCCGCCGTACGACCTCGACATGTATCCGGTGTCGAATGGCGCCACCCCGCAGAAGGCGTGGACGGCAGGCCAGACCGGGCAACTGTTCGTGCAGCCGTTCATCAACCCGATTGTGATGGACAAGGACAAACACACCTTCGTGTTCACGATCAAGAAGCGCGGTGGCCAGCTGCTGGGCAAGCAGGTCATCGAGATTCCCGGAGGACTGACTCCCAAACCGACGCCGCCGCGGATGACGGTGCAGGTCACGCAGGGCGATGAACTGTTCTTCGACTTCGCCACGGCGGAGGAGAAGGCGCCCGCGCTGATCAGCGCGTCGGCGATGGTCGGTTTCAACCCGGTCTTCCTCCCACAGGTGTCCGCCACGGTGTCCGCGTCCGCGAAGCCGGGTGCGTTCGCCCAGCCCTACCGCGGGTGGGGAGCGATCGGTTACCAGGCTCAAGGTGACCGGGCGACCAAACCGATCGTGGAAAGCGATCTGGTGCTGGACGAGAGCTTCCGCGACTCCCTGCCCAAGGCACCCGAAGAGACGGACGTACCCGCGTTCAAGGCGGATCCGAAGGTGACCATGCCCAGGCTCGCTGTGCTCGTCCCGATGCCCGCCGAGGGCAAATGGGCCGGCGCGGACGACAACACCTGGGTCGGGCCCGGCACCACCGCCAGTTCCCGGTACGGCACGGACACCATCGACGTCCTCTCCGACGCCGACGTGGCCGGGGCGAAAGGCGTGGCGCGCCGGGGGATGACCGTGCAGGTCTCCACCACACTCGGCGCCGGTCCGGTCGGCGGCAGCCTGGCGGGTGGTATCACCGCCGGCGGTGTCGACTTCCTCGACCTCAACGGCGACAGGTTCCCCGACGTCGTGGGCAGCAGCGGGATCCAGTATTCCGACATGACCGGTGGGCTCGGGGCGACCAGGGGGTCGCTGAACGGGACCGTGCGCGACTCGAACTCGGTCGCGGTGTCGGTGTCCGCGGGCGCGGGTAGCCCCGCGCGGACGATGGGTACCGCGCGCGGTACCGATGCGCCTGACGCGGACACCGCTTCGACCACGGCCAGGGCGGGGTTGGAGATGCCCGCGCTGGGAATCGGTGGCAGCCTCGGTGGTGGCGAGTCGGCGACGTTGCGGGATCTGCTCGACATCAACGGTGACGGCCTGCCCGACAAGGTCCACGCCGACGGGAAGGTCGCGCTGAACCTCGGTTACTCGTTCGCCGAGCCGGAGCCGTGGCCCGCGGGCGCGGTCAACACCGCCCAGACCGGGAACGTCGGCGTCAACCTCGGCGTGAACCTCGACAACTACGGCTTCGCGGGTGGCGTGTCGGCGACGCTGGGCGCGACGACGACCAAGGCCGGCATGGCCGACGTCAACGGGGACGGCCTGGCCGACCGCGTGTTCGCCGGCGATGCCGGGCAACCGATCTCCGTCGCGGTCAACACCGGTAGCGGTTTCGCTCCGCCCACGCCGTTCCGCGGCGGGTTCAGCGAGGTCGCGGTCGACAAGAACGCCACCCTCGCCGGCGGTGCCTACTTCACGTTCGGCTTTCCGATGCCCTTCGGCGGGTTCCTGGTGTTCAATCCCGGCGCCGACGCCTCCACCGGCATCGGCCGTAGCGAGGTCGGCCTCCGCGACGTCAACGGCGACGGGCTGGCAGACCACGTCAAATCCACCCGTGACAACGAATTGCTCGTCGCGGCCAACCAGACCGGCCGCACCAACCTGCTCCGTTCGATGACGCGGCCGATGGGCGGGCGGGTCGATCTGGACTACACCCGCACCGGCAACACGCAGGCCATGCCCGAATCCCGCTGGGTCCTGTCCCGTACCACCGTGTCCGACGGACACCCCGGCGACGGAGCCGATACCCAGCTCACCACCTATCGCTACGAGCACGGCAAGTACAACCGGCTCGAACGCGAATTCCACGGCTTCGGCAAGGTCGTCACCGAACAGCGCGACCCAGGCGCGTCCGACGCCCTCTACCGCTCGACCACCGACGAGTACCGCACCGACGGCCCGTACACGGCCGGGTTGCTCGCCCGCACCCTGACCGCCGACGGCGCCGGACGGCCGCTCACCGAAACCGTCAACACCTATCAGCTCCGCGACACCGCGCCGGCCAGCGTGTTCCCGCAACTGACCAGGGTGGACAGGCATTTCCACGAAGGCGCCGCCAAACCCGGCAAGTCCACCCACGTCGAGATGTCCTACGACGGATACGGGAATCTGATCCGGTCGCTCGACACGGCCGATGACGGTGCCGCCGATGACGTGGAAACCACTTACGGCTACAGCGCGTCCGACGCGGCTTGCCGAGAGCGCAACATCGTCGGCGTCGCCAACCTGGTCAAGCAGCGCGGCACGGCCGGCGACGCGGTGTCGCGGCACCGCGAAGCCACCGTGGATTGCGGATCCGGCGCTGTGCGGCAAATCCGCCAGTACCTCACCGACGGCGTTTCGGCCGACACCGACATGGAGTACTACCCGGACGGCAACCTGAAGTCGGTCACCAAGCCTGCCAACCGGACCGGCCAGCGCTACCGGCTGGAGTACGGCTACGACACCGTCGTCGGCGTCCACATCGAGTCCATCGTGGACAGTTTCGGGTTGCGGTCGGGCGCGACGCACGACCTCAGGTACGGGCAGCCGGTGCGCACCACCGACCAGAACGGCCAACAGGTACTGCGCGGTTACGACAGCGTCGGGCGGCTCGACACCGTCACCGGGCCGTACGAGATCGGGTCCGGCAAGGCCACGATCGACTTCGACTACCACCCCGAAGCCGCGGTCCCCTACGCCACCACCCGGCACCTGGACCGCGATGCCGCCGGTGTGCGCGAGGACACGATCGACACCGTGACCTTCGCCGACGGCCTCAAACGCGTCCTGCAGACGAAAAAGGACGCGACGGTCGCGGAGAAGCCCGGTGACGCACCGGAGCAGGTCATGACCGTGTCCGGGCGCATCAAGTTCGACTTCGCCGGGCGGGCGGTGGAGCAGTACCACCCGGTCACCGAACCCAAGTCCGACGACAACAGCACCTTCAACACCGCCTTCGACACGGTGACACCGACGCGGGTGTCGTTCGACGCGCTGGACCGGCCGGTCAAGACGGTCGAGCCGGATGAGGTCACCAGCACCACGACCTACGGATTCGGACCCGACCGGGCCGGGGCGACCCGGTTCGAGACGACCGTCACCGACGGCAACGGCAAGCAGAAGCGCACCTACCAGGACGTCCGCGAACTGACCACCGCGGTCAAGGAGTTCAATCCGGCAGGCGGGCAGCCGGTCATCTGGACCAGTTACGGCCACGATCCGTTCGGCCGGCTCACCACCGTGGTGGACGACAAGAACAACACCACCCGGTCCGAGTACGACCCCCTCGGCCGCCGGACCGTCCTGGACAGCCCGGACGCCGGTCGCACCGAGACCCGTTACGACCTGGCGGGCAACACGACGGCGAAGACCACGGCGAACCTGCGGGCGGCTGCCAAGCAGGTCGAGTACGACTACGACCACAATCGCCTCACCGCGGTCCGTTATCCGACCTTTCCGGCCAACAACGTCACCTACACCCATGGCGGACCAGGCGCCCCCGACAACGCCGCGGGCCGGGTCACCGAGATCCGCGACGCCGCGGGCACCGTCACGCGCGGCTTCGGCCCGCTCGGGGAAACCGTCCGGGAGACCCGCACCATCAAGATCGCCGGGCAGGCTGACCGCGGCTACACCACCCAGTGGCGCTTCGACGCGTTCAACCGTGTCCTGCAAATGACCTATCCGGACACCGAGGTCCTCACCTACACCTACGACAGCGGTGGTCAAGTCGTTCGGGCCACCGGCACCAAGAACGGCACCGGCTACACGTATCTCAACCGGCTCGACTACGACAAGTTCGGCCAGAAGGTCGTGCAGGAGGCCGGTAACGGGGTGCGTACCACCTACACCTACGACCAGGCCGACCGCAGGCTCGCCAGTCTGAAGTCGAAAGCGCCGGGCGGCACCGAGTTCCAGAATCTCGGCTACTCCTACGACAAGGTCGGGAACATCACGAAGCTGACCAACGAGGTGCCGGGGAACGGAACGATCGGCGGGCCCAGCAGCCAGACCTACGGCTACGACGACCTGTACCGGCTCACCAGCGCCAATGGCCAGTACACCACCAAGAACGACCAACAGGACAAGTACTCCCTGGCGCTGGGATATGACTCCGTCCACAACACCACCACCAAGACCCAGCACCACGAGATCACCGGTATCACCGCTCCGGCAGAGGCGGACACGGCGTCGCTGGTCCGAGGCGGTGGGGGAAGCCCGGCGTCGTCGGGCCCGATGTGGTCCGGTCCGATCGAGCCGGTCGAGGATCCGGCCAACCCGGCCGAGGTCCAGGACAAGACCAGCTACGACTACCAGTACGACTACGGCAGCGGGAAACCGCACGCGCCGAGCAAGGTCGGCCCGATCACCCAGGCCTACGACGCGAACGGCAACCTCACCGACACGGTGAACACCGCGGCCGGCGGCAAACGACGCCAGTACGTGTGGGACGAGGAAAACCGGCTCGCCTGCAACTCCGACGACGCCACCGCGACGGTTCCCCAGACTCCGGCGGGCTGCACCGGCGCGGCCGTCACCTACACCTACGACGCGGCCGGTGAACGCGTCATCAAGAACGGTGACGGTCGATCCCTCTATCCCAACCGCGGCTACAGCGAACGGGACGGGACAGGCTACAAGCACATCTTCATCGGCGAGACCCGTCTGACCACCAAGACCGTCGCCGCGGAGGGCGTCGAGAACACCCAGTCCTTCTTCCACGCCGACCACCTCGGCTCGTCCGGCTACGTCACCGACAACCGGGGCACGGTCACCGAACATCTCGAGTACATGCCGTTCGGGGAAACCTGGGTGGAGGAACAAGCCGGGCGCGGTGGTACTCCGTACAAGTACACCGGCAAGGAACTGGACGACGAGACCGGCCTTTACTATCACGGCGCCCGCTACTACAACCCCAGAACCCAACTCTGGGCAGGCGCCGATCCCGCCCTCGCCGAATTCATGTCCGGATCCAAGGCCGCGGGGGGCATCACCGATTCACGTAACCTCGCCGTCTACACCTATGCCCACAACAACCCGGTGATCTTGACCGACCCCGACGGCAGGCAGCCCCGACCGGCCATGCCGGAGCCGCCGTCACCGCCGACGACGAGAAATCATCAGAAAGCCAACGAGGACGGATCGGGACCGAAGAACTACAACGAGTGGAAGCCCAGCCTGCTGGAGAAATACGCGCTGCAGACACTCAGGGCGGAAGCGGTGCTAGGAGCCGGGGCGGTCGGTCAAACGATGTTGGTGATCGCGGCGGACATGTTGATTCACTTCCTCGACAATTCCGGGAGTGATTACACCGTGAATGTCGACAAGATGCTGAAGCAGATCGACGGATTTCAGGACAAGGTCGAGGGCGTAGCGCTCAGGGCGGCGATGGAGGTGTGGAGTGGTTTCCCGTCCGGCCACCGCGAGTCTTTCGCCTTCGAAACCGGCTACTCGAACAATTATCGATCGAACTACAAGACCAACCCGGACTGGTATGCTGCGCTCGGCACGTTCGACTTCCAGATCAGTGGTGTCGTCACGCCGACCAGTGACGGCGGCTACGACATCACCTATCAGGTGAGCATCTACGACTACTACAACTGGGAATCGACCGACCCGCGCCTGTACAGGCAGCCGTCCGATCTGAACGATCTGCATCGCGCCGGGTGGGCGCAGAATTTCGATGTCATCGGACGGTCCAGCCCGCGAACCTTCCATGTCCCGCCCCCGTGATTCCACGTAGGTGAGGTGGCGTGACCGAGCCTGTGCCGTGAAGGCCTCCTTGAGGGACTCTGGGTCCCTCAAGGAGGCCTTCGTTTACTTACCGGTGTACGGACTTTTGCGGCCGTCCGTCCGCGCTACCCTTTGTGAACCGGATAAAGGGACCAAGTGAGGAGATCGAATGGCTCTGTCGGACGCGGTCGTGGAAACACGGCTGCCTGCGAAGGATCTTGATCGCGCGAGGGCCTGGTATGCGGAGAAACTCGGTTTGGAACCCGTTGACGAACGCCCCGGCGGTCTGCGTTATCGCTGCGGACCGACGGTGTTCTGCCTGTTCGCTTCCAGGGGCGCCTCCGAGGGTTCTTTCACTCAGCTGGCGTTCGAGGTCGACGATATCGAGGCCGAGGTCGCCGAGTTGCGGGCGCGAGGTGTCGAATTCGAGGAGTACGATCTTCCGGGCTTCCGCACGGTGAACGGGATCGTCGACCTCGATGACAACTATCCGAGCCGCGGGGCGGGGGAACGGGGAGCGTTCTTTCGCGACAGCGAGGGCAACATGATTTCGCTCGGCCAGCCCGTCGGGGTCCCGGCGCCGGCCTCGGCGGTACCGGCGCTGCGGGGCACCAGTGTCCTGCTCGGTAGTGCCGATCCCTTGTCGCTGCGTGGTTTCTACGAGCGTGTATTCGAGCGTGAACCGGTCGAGGGCTGGCTCCAGCTGGGCAGTATCGGTCTGCTCGTCGACGGCCGGGACGACGTGGCGACCCGGACCGTGGAGCCCGGCCGCGTCCTGCTCACCTTCGACACCGACGACGCGAAGGCGTTGGCGGATCGGCTTCGGGCGGCAAGTGCGCCGGTGGTCAGTGAGCTGGAGGAACGGAAGGACGGCCTGTTCTGCACGTTCGAAGATCCGGATGGGAACTACATTCAGATCATCCAGCTGAACGAGAGCTATTTCGCGCGGATCGGCTCCGCGGAAATCTGACCGCTTTCGAGAGCTGTTCTTCCGGCTGCCGACGCCGGCATGGCCATTCCGCTATGCCGGCGTCGGCGAATGCGGCCATTTGCCCTTCCAGGTTGCCGACAGCGTGATCGGGAGGGGAAGCGCGAAGCCCAAGGCAACAACGAAGGTGTCGCCGTCCGAGACGGGCTGATGTGCTGTTTACCGCGTTGATCGGCGGCACTCTCGGCGGAAGGAACTTCATGCCAGGCGACGAGGTGAGCGAAGACGAGCAGACGATGGTCCTGGAGGCGTTCGCCGACACGATCCTGCCCGGAGCGAAGCGGTCACCCGGTGACCGGGCGATCGCCGGAGTGTCGGCGACACCGGGTGCGGTGGCCGCGGGAGCGCTGACGTTGCTGCGCACACCCGCCACCGGGGTGACCGGGGGACTGGAGTTCCTCGTACCGGCGCTCAACCGCCATGCCGAGGAACACGCGGCCGCTAACGGCTGGGCGCTTGACGAGACCGTCCCGCCGTTTGTCGCGCTCGACTTCGAGCAGCGTTGCTCACTGGTGCTGGACCTGACGGCCCCCGGCAACCCGGAAAGGGACGGCTGGGTGGCACTCGCATTGTTCTGCAACATGGCCTACGACAGCGCCGCGCATCTGCCGACGGCCGAAGCGGTGGCGTCGGGACATCCCGGTCTGCGGGCGATGGGGTGGGCCGCACCCGACGTGGACGGGCTCTGGCGGTTCCCCGACTACTCGTACCGGCGCGCGGTCGCCGACCTCCATCCTGGCACCGATCGAGCCGGGAACCCGGCATGAGCGTCGAGGAAGAGACCGATGTGGTGGTCGTGGGAAGCGGGTTCGGCGGAGCGATCCCCGCATACCACCTCGCCGCCGGCGGGGCCAGGGTCGTGGTACTCGAACGTGGTCCCTGGCTGGACAGCGACGATTTCGAGCACGACTTCCTGCTCGGCTCGTCCTACACCCGGATCTTCGACTTCGTCGTGGGCGACGGGATGAGCGTGCTCGGTGGTAACTGTGTCGGCGGCGGCAGCGTCGTGTATTTCGCGGCGATGCCGCGCGCGCCGCGGTTCGTCTTCGAGCGGCAAGGCTCGCTCGCACGCAGGCTGTGGCCGTCGGACGTCACCCGGGACTCCCTGGAACCGTGGTACGACCGTGTCGCCGAGGCGCTGCCGGTCACCACACAGACGTGGAACGACGTTTCCTACGCGGGTGGTCTGTGGGGCGCCGCCTGCCGGCACGCCGGACGCACGGCGAACCCCACGCCGGTCGCCATCGACACCGGCACCTGCACCAACTGCAACTGGATGATGGCGGGCTGCCGGTTCGACGCGAAGCGGAGCCTGCTGACCAACTACCTGCCCGCCGCGATCGCGCACGGAGCCGAGATCCGTCCCCTGCACGAGGTCCAGAAGCTGGCCCGCGACGGCGACCGCTTCCGGGTGCACTACGACCTCGTCGACGGCGAGGACTACCGGGTGCATCCGGAGCGCGGGGTCATCACGGCCAAACTTGTGGTGCTGGCCGCGGGGGCGGGCGCGACACCTGTGATCCTTCAGCGTTCCGAGGCGGCGCTCGGCGGTCTGCCGTCCGCGGTGGGCCGGTACTTCTCCGGCAACGGCGAGCGGTTGAACACCGCGGTCATCGACGAGGATCGGGTTCGGGAGGTTCTCGGGCTGAGCCGGGACGCGGAGACCGCGTACCGGGCCAACCAGATCGGCAAGGGGCCGACAGTCGCCGCATGGGACCGGCTGGACGCGGAACGACCGGAGTTCACCCGCTACTCGTTGGAGCAGCTGTACTTCCCGCCCGGGCTCGGCACCATCCTCGCCCAGGTTCCCGGTGCGCGGTCGCCGACCTGGTTCGGCCTGCACAAGAAGGAGATGCTCGAACGCTGGCAATCCTGGCTCACGATCTTCCTGATGACCGAGGACGACAACGAGGGCGTTTTCGGTGCACCTCCCGAAACCGGTAACGCGTACCGGATCTCCCAGCAGATGCTCGGACGCGGAAGCCTGCGCTACGAGCCGACGGCGAACACCAGACGTGGCTGGGACCTCGCCGACGCCGACGTCAAGGACATCCTGGAACGGGACGGTCTGGCGAAGGTGGCGCCTTGGACCAACGACGTCGTCGGCGCCTACACCGTCCATCCGTTGGCTTCCTGCCGCCTGGGTGACGACCCGGAGACGTCGGCCCTGACCTCGGGGCACGAGCTCAGGGGGCAACCGGGCATCTTCGTCACCGACGGTTCGGCGGTTCCCACCGCGCTGACGGTCAACCCGGCGATGACCATCGCCGCGCTGGCCGAGCGGGCCGTGCCCGGGCTGGTCGACGCCGCACGGGCGCGGGGTATCCCCGTCACCTACGGCGCGCCGCTGCCCGGCTGACCACATGATCGAAGAAAGGGGGGTCCGATGCGTCATGCCCTTGGCGGGTTCATCAGTCGTCGGGCACTGGGCGGGATCCGGCACGTCCGTGTCGTCGGAGAGGACTCGGCGATCGGCTTGACGGCACGGGTGTACGCGCAGGCGCGGCAGGACTTCGGCCTGGTGGCACCGCCGCTCGCGCTGCATTCGGGCCTGCCGAAGCTGCTGGCGGCGTGCTGGATGATGCTGCGGGAAACGCTGGTGGTGCCCGGCGAGTCCGGTCGTGCGGTCAAGGAGGCTGTCGCAGCGGCGGTTTCTGCGGCGAACGACTGCCCGTACTGCGTCGAGGTGCACGATTCCGTCCTGAATGGACTGAAGGATGCCTCGCCGAGTGTCGCCGCGGCCACTGCCTGGGGACGTACCTGCCTCGATGCCTCGACCGTCGCACCGCCGCCGGTGCCCGCCCGGCAGACCGGGGAAGTCGTCGGGGTCGCGGTGACGTTCGGCTACCTCAATCGGATGGCGAACATCTTCCTCCCTTCTTCGCCGATACCCGCGCAAACCCCTGGTGCGGCGGGGAAATACGTGCGCGGGGCGCTGGGCTGGATGCTCCGCGGCGCTGTCGGCGACGTGACGGCGGGCCTGTCCCTCGACTTGCTTCCCCCCGCCCGCCCGCCGGCGGACGTCTTGTCCTGGGCCGGCGGCGCGCGCGAGGTGTCCGACGCGTTCGCACGGGCCTCGGCGGAGATCGCGCGGGCGGCTGATCCGGCAGTGCCGCCCGCGGTACGCGCCGCGGTACGGGAAGTACTCGACGGCTGGACAGGCGGGCCACCGGGTCCGGGTCGCGGCTGGATGGACCCCGTCGTCGCCGAGCTGCCACCGGCCGATCGCGCCGCCGGAAAGCTGGCCCTGCTCACGGCACTCGCGTCGTACCGGATCGACGACGACGTGGTCGAGGAGTACCGGCGGGACGCTCCCGGGGACGAGGCCTTGCTGAGCCTCACCTCCTGGGTCGCACTGACGGCGGCCCGACGCACCGGGGAATGGATGACCGCCACGAGGCCGGAGGGATCGCAGGAATGACCGAGATACCGAAGAACGCCAGCCCGACCATCAAAGGACTTATCGCGGACGCCGCCGAGTTCGACGAGCTCGTCGCCGGGCTGCCTGAACAGAGTTGGCTGCTACCGACACCGGCGCCCGGCTGGACGATCCGGGACCAGGTCGCGCATGTGTCGTTCGTCTTCCGGCTCGCCGGACTCGCCGCCGCGGACGCCGCGGCGTTCCAGGCGGCGACCGCGAAGCTCGACGGGGGCTTCTCCGCGGCGGTGAACGCCGCCCTCGCCGACTACACCGGACACACCGTCGACGAGTTGTCCGCCCGGTGGCGGTCCGAACGGGACACCGCGATCCGCGCACTGGCGGCGGTTCCGCATGGCCGGACCGTGCCATGGCTGGTCGACCCGCTGCCGCCCGACGTACTCGCCTGCGCGGGGATGATGGAGCTTTTCGGCCACGGGCAGGACATCGCCGACACCCTCGGCATCCGGCGGCGGCGGACCGACCGAATCCGGTACCTGGCCGGATTCGGCGTGCGTACCTGGCAGTTCGGCTACCAGGCACGCGGGCTGACACCGCCAAAGTCCGGATTCCGCTTCGAACTGATCGCCCCGTCCGGCGCGGTATGGGAGTTCGGTCCCGACGAGTCCGACCAGCGGATCACCGGCCCCGCGGAGGACTTCTGCCTCTTGGTCACGAGGCGCCGTCACCGGGACGACCTGGGACTGGTCGCCTCCGGCGCCGACGCGGACCACTGGCTCGACATCGCACAGGCCTACCGCGGACCCGCCGGAACAGGACGCGAGCCCGGTCAGTTCAGCGGCCGGCCGAGTTGAGCCGGGACCACCAGAGGAGTACGGACAGGATGAGTGGGGAAAGAATCTCGGTAGTGGGCATCGGCCTGACCTATCCCGACGCCGGTTCGCCCGCCGAGTTCTGGGAGAACGTCCTCGGCGGCAGGCGGGCGTTCCGCGAGATCCCACCGGAACGGCTCGACCCGAACGACTACTGGGCCGCCGATCCCGCCGCGACGGACCGCCACTACGCCCGTCGAGCGGCCGTGTTGCGCGACTTCGAGTTCGACCGCGTGCGATACCGGGTCGCCGGCAGCACCTTCCGCTCGACCGATCTGACCCACTGGCTCGCACTCGACGTGGCGGCACGGGCGCTGGAGGACGCAGGCTTCCCCGACGGGGCAGGCCTGCCCAGGTCCACGACCGGCGTGATCCTGGGCAACAGCCTCACCGGGGAGTTCTCCCGTGCGAACGTGCTTCGGCTGCGATGGCCCTACGTACGCCGCACGGTGGCCGCGGCGCTGTCGGCCGACGGCTGGGACGGCGGTGCCGTCGCCAAGTTCCTGCACAAGCTGGAAGCCGGCTACAAGGCGCCGTTCCCGGAGATCGACGAGGACTCCCTCGCGGGAGGACTGGCCAACACCATCGCCGGACGGATCTGCAACCACTTCGACCTGGCAGGCGGCGGCTTCGTCGTCGACGGGGCGTGCTCGTCGTCCTTGCTGTCCGTCGTGACCGCCGCGAACGCGTTGGCCGCCGGAGACCTCGACGTCGCGCTCGTCGGTGGCGTCGACCTGTCCATCGACCCGTTCGAGGTGATCGGCTTCGCCAAGACCGGCGCGTTGGCCACCGGCGAGATGGTCGTCTACGACCGGGGCTCGAACGGGTTCTGGCCCGGCGAGGGCTGCGGGATCGTCGTGCTGATGCGTGAACGCGAAGCGGTCGCGGAGGGACGGCGGATCTACGCCTCGCTCACCGGGTGGGGTGTCTCCTCGGACGGTAAAGGCGGGCTCACCCGGCCCGAAGCGGCCGGTCATCGGCTCGCGCTTTCCCGGGCCTACGAACGTGCCGGCTACGGAACCGAGACGGTGTCCCTCTTCGAAGGGCACGGCACCGGTACCGCCGTCGGTGACGCGACGGAGATCGAAGTCCTCTCCGGCGCCCACCGCGCGGCCGGTCCGGCCACCAGGCCGGCGGCACTCGGCACGATCAAGGGCAACATCGGGCATACGAAGGCCGCGGCCGGCGTCGCCGGGTTGATCAAGGCCTCGCTGTCCATCCACCACCAGGTGATCCCTCCCGCGACCGGGCATCGCGATCCGCATCCGCTGCTGCTGGAGGCCGAAGCCGGCGTGTACGTACCGGTCGAAGCCCGGCCTTGGCCGGAGGACTTCCCGATGCGCGCAGGCGTGTCGGCGATGGGGTTCGGAGGCATCAACTCGCACGTCACGCTCGAACAGGGGCCCGGCGTGCACCGGCGCGGTGAGGTCGACGAACGCACCCGTGCCATGGTGGACGGCAGGCAGGACGCCGAGCTGCTGCTGTTCGACGCCGACGACCAAGCCGAGCTGCGCGCCCGCGTGGACCGGCTGGCCGTCCAGGCCACGCGATGGGCGGAGGGCGAACTCGCCGACGTCGCGGGCACCCTTGCCGCCGATTTGTCCGGACGTCGCCTGCGGGCCGCCGTCGTCGCGAGCGGACCACAGGACGCCGCGCGAGCGCTGGCCCGGCTGCGTGACCGGCTCGACGATCGGCGCAGGGTGATCGAGGACGACGTCTTCCTCGACGACGGAACGCGCGCGCCGCGCATCGCGTATCTGTTCCCCGGCCAGGGGTCCGGGAAGGGCGGCAAGGGCGCCATCGCCCGCCGGTTCGCGTCGGCCCGGCGAATCATGGCGGACGCGTCGCTGCCCGAGAACGGCGACCAAGTGGCCACCGAGGTGGCGCAACCCCGCATCGTCGCCGGTTCGCTGGCGACGATGGAGGTGCTGCGCGAGCTCGGAATCGAGGCCGAGGTCGCCGTGGGGCACAGTCTCGGTGAATTGACCGCGTTGTCTTGGGGTGGCTCGGTAGGGGCGCGGACGGTCCTCGACCTCGCCACCCTGCGGGGCAGGGTGATGGCCGACGCGAGCGAAGGTGACGGAGCGATGGCCGGTCTGGCGACCACACCCGACCGCGCCGAACGGCTCATGGCCGGATCGGGCACGGTCATCGCCGGTTACAACGGACCTGAGCAGACGGTCGTTTCCGGTCCCTCGGCGGGGGTGGCGCTGGTCTGCGCCCGGGCCCGCGCCGCGGGGGTGACGGCGATCGCCATCAGGGTCTCGCACGCGTTCCACTCGCCCGCTGTCGAGCCGGCGGCCCGAGCACTGGCCCGTCAGCTCGCCGACGTGCGGTTCGGGGAACTCGGAAGGCCGGTCGTCTCCACCGTCACCGGCGAGCTCCTGTCCGCCGACACCGACTTGCGGGTGCTGCTGCGGGACCAGGTGGTGCTGCCCGTGCGGTTCGACGAGGCCGCGCGCAAGGCCGTCGACGGTTGCGATCTCGTGGTCGAGGTCGGTCCAGGGAAGGTCCTCACCGGACTCGTGGGACAGATCGCGCCGGAGACACCGGTGCTGCCGACGGATTCGGACGGCCGGTCGCTCGCGCCACTGCTGCGGGTCATCGGTGCGGCATATGTGCTCGGCGCACCGGTCGACGTACCCGCCCTGTTCACGGGCCGCGTGGTTCGGCCGTTCCCGCTCGACCGGGACCCGGTGTTCCTGGCGAGCCCGTGCGAGCAGGCGCCGTCGATCGACATCGAGCCGGCGGTGCCGGACCTCCCGCCCTCATCGGCGGTGCCGTCCGACGGCGAATCCAACCAGGGCGGCACGCTGGACATGCTGCGGAAGCTCGCCGCCGAACGCGTCGAGCTTCCGCTGGAGATCGTGACCGCCGAAACACATCCGCTGGACGACCTCCATCTGAGTTCCATCACCGTTGGGCAGCTCGTCAACGACGTCACGCGGTCGCTGGGCCGCCCGCCGCTGGACGGTGTTCCCGGTGTCGCCACCGCCAGGCTGGGCGAGCTCGCGGAGCTGATCGACGACCTCGCGGCGACCGACGCCGGGGGGAATGGTCGGCAGGCGGACGAGGTGGCCGGCGTCGGCCCGTGGGTACGGGCGTTCGAGGTGCGTCACGTCGATGCTCCTCGTCCCGACGCCGTCAGGCATGGTCGCGGGCCTGGCGACTGGACGGTTTTCGCCTCCTCGGACAACCCACTCGCGGAGCCCCTGCGCGCGGCCCTGGTCGCCGCGCAGCTCGGTGACGGCGTCCTGCTGTGCCTTCCCGCCGGCGGCGAGGTGCAGGCCGACCTGTACCTCGCCGCCGCGAAGGCGGTGCTCGCCGCCGAGACGACCCGGTTCGTCGTCGTGCAGCATCGCCGGGGTGCGGCGGGGCTGGCGAAGTGCCTTCACTTGGAACAACCTGCCAGCCCGACCACGATCGTCGAACTTCCCGATGTCACACCGCCAGGAAGCGAGACAGTGGCCACGGTGGTGGCCGAAGTGGCTTCCACCACCGGGTTCACCGAAGTGCGGTACGACATCGACGGCACCCGCACGGTTCCGGTGCTGTCCGGCATCGCCGACGCCGGTTCGGCGAGCCCGCCTCTGGGACCGGGCGACGTCCTGCTCGTGACCGGGGGCGGAAAGGGCATCACCGCGGAATGCGCGTTGGCCATGGCGAAAGATCACGACGTGGCCTTGGCGATCGTGGGGCGTGGTGACCCCGCGACCGACCCCGAGCTGTCCGGGAACCTGCGGCGGATAGCCACCGCCGGCGTCCGGTGCCGCTACGAACGCGCGGACGTCACCTCGCCGGAGCAGGTCCACCAGGCGATCCAGCGGCTGACCACCGAACTGGGCGAGATCACGGGACTGCTGCACGGCGCCGGGCGCAACGAACCGGTGATGCTGACCGGGCTCACCGCGGAACGGTTCCGCGCGACCATGGGGCCGAAGGTCGACGGGCTGCGTGCGGTACTCGGCGCACTCGATCCCGGCAAGCTGAAGCTGCTGGTTACGTTCGGCAGCGTCATCGGCAGAGCCGGTCTGCGCGGCGAGGCGCATTACGCGACGGCGAACGACTGGCTGACCGGGCTGGCGTTGGACTTCGGCCACGAACATCCTCAGGTCAGGGTCCTCGCGCTGGAGTGGTCGGTGTGGTCAGGCGGGGGAATGGGGGAGAAGCTCGGCGTCATCGAGGCGCTCAAACGCGACGGTATCGCGCCGATCTCCGTCGACGACGGCGTCGAGGCGTTCCGGCGGCTGCTGGTCGATCCGGTCCCGCGGTCCGCGCTGGTTGTCACCGGCCGCGCGGGTGGGCTGCCGACGCTCGGCTTCGAACAGGCCGAACCGCCGTTGCGGCGGTTCACCGATCGAGTACTCGTGCACTACCCGGCGGTCGAACTGGTCACCGAGGCGACGCTCGGACCGGACAGTGATCCCTATCTCGACGACCACCTGCTCGACGGGAACAGGTTGTTCCCCGCGGTGCTCGGGATGGAGGCGATGACTCAGGTCGCCGCCGCGTTGACCGGGTCGGCCGGGCCGCCTTGCCTGGAGGACGTGGAGTTCGCTCGTCCCATCGTGGTCGGCACCAGCGGCACGACCACCGTCCGCATCGCCGCGCTCGCCCGCGACTCGTCCACTGTGGACGTCTCAATCCGGTCGGAGGACACAGGCTTCAAGACGGACCACTTCCGGGCCCGGCTGCGCTTTCCCCGGCCGGACCTGCCGCGAGTACGGGGCGAAGAGACCGGTCTGCCACCTGTCCCGGTGGACCCCGCCGATCTCTACGGCGGGGTCTTGTTCCAGGGCGAGCGGTTCCGGCGGCTGACGCGATATCGCAAGGTGGCGGCACGGCACGCGGTGGCGGAGGTCGCCGCCGGGCAGGTGTCGACCTGGTTCGCCTCGTTCCTGCCGCAGGAACTGGCACTGGCCGATCCCGGTACCCGCGACGTGATGATGCACGCGATCCAGTGCTGCGTACCCGACGCGACCCTGTTGCCACAGGGAATCGACCGGCTTTGGCTGTCCACACGCGAAGCACAGGAGTCCGGGCACGTGGTGCTGGACGCGCGGGAACGGTCACAAGACGGGGACACCTACGTCTACGACCTCGACGTGTACGGCGAAACCGGCGTACTCGTCGAGCGCTGGGCCGGGTTACGGCTGCGTGCCGTCCGGAAGGGAGACGGCGCGCGCCCGTGGGTGCCGTCACTGCTCGGGCCGTATCTGGAACGCGGCGTCGAGCGGCTGCTCGGCCCTGGCCGGGTGATCGTCGTCGAACCGGACGACGGCTCCGGCGACGCTTCCGTCACCGCCCGCCGCGCGCGGACGACCCTCGCGGCGAGCCGGGCGCTGGGCTACGAGGTGGAGGTCACCCATCGACCGGACGGCAAGCCCGAGGCCCCCGGGACCGGACTGTCGGCTTCCCACGGGGCGGGACTGACCCTGGTGGTCACCGGGCCTCCGCTCCTCGGCTGCGACGTCCAGCAGGTGACCGAACGGCCTGAACAGGAGTGGGCGAACTTACTCGGCGACGGGCTTCTGGAACTCGGACGCCGGCTCGCGAGCGAAGGTGACGAGTCCGCCGGGGTGGCGGGTACTCGACTGTGGAGCGCCCTGGAATGCCTGCGCAAGGCGGGTATGACGACCTCGGAACTCGTTGTCGACGGGGTTCACGCCGACGGCTGGACGACGTTGTCCGCGGGCGATGCCCGCATCGCGACCTGGGTCACCGAAGTGGCAGGCGCCCGGGAACGGGTCGTGTTCGCGGTACTGGCGGGGAGGTGAGGTGGAAGTGACGGATTACTACGAGATCCGGCACACGGTCGGTTTCGAGGAGACGAACCTGGTCGGCAACGTCTACTACGTGAACTACCTGCGTTGGCAGGGGCGATGTCGGGAGATGTTCCTCAAGGAGCGCGCGCCTTCCGTCCTCGGAGAACTGCGGGCGGACCTCAAGCTGTTCACCCTCAAGGTCGAATGCGAGTTCCTCGCGGAGATCACCGCCTTCGACGAGCTGTCCGTGCGGATGCGGCTCGAAGAGCTGACCCGGACCCAGATCGAGTTCAGCTTCGATTACGTCGTGCTGCGGCCGAACGGAGAACTTCTTGTCGCCCGCGGCCACCAGCGGATCGCTTGTATGCGGGGCCCCAACACCGCGACCGTGCCCGCCCAGGTGCCCGACGCGCTGCGTCGGGCACTGGCGCCGTATTCCGCGAGGCGTGGGTGACGGACGAGGTGCCGCCCCGCTCGCTGCGTGAGCTGACCGCGGAGAACGCGGAGCTGAAACGCGCGATCGTGGCCGGTGATCGCGCGGCTGTCCGGCGCCAGCACGACCTCGGCAAGCACCTCGCGCGCGAACGGCTGGCCATGCTGCTCGACGAGGACTCGTTCACCGAGCTCGAAATCCATCGCCGCCACCAGAGCCAGGGGCCGAAGCTCGACGAGAGACGGCCGTTCACCGACGGCGTGATCATCGGTTCCGGCGCCATCGAAGGGCGGCGGGTCTTCGTGTACGCCCAGGACTTCACCGTTTTCGGCGGATCGCTCGGAGCGGCTCACGCGGCCAAGATCCAGAAAGTGCTCGACCTCGCGACGGAGACCGGAAGCCCGATCATCGGACTGGTCGACAGCGGGGGCGCACGGATCCAGGAGGGCGTGCAGGCACTCGACGGGTACGGCGGGATCTTCCGCAGACAGGTCGCGGCGTCCGGCATGATCCCGCAGATCAGCGTCGTGCTCGGGCCGTCGGCCGGAGGCGCGGCCTATTCGCCCGCACTGGCCGACTTCACCTTCATGGTGCGCGATACCGCCCGCCTCTACCTCACCGGACCGGACGTGGTCGAAGCGGTGAGCGGTGAACGGGTCAGTCACGAGGAGCTCGGCGGCGCCACGGTCCACGGTGAACGTTCCGGAGTCGCCACGGTCGTGCACGCCGACGAGGGCGACTGCCTTGCCGACGTCCGCTACCTGGTGTCGCTGCTGCCGTCCAACAACATGGAACCCGCGCCGGTGACGGCCGTCCGCGGCGCCTCCCGTGACGTGCGGCCCCGGTTGGCCGAGATCGTGCCTGCCGAGCCGAACCGGCCCTACGACATGAAGGCGGTGATCGGCGAACTGGTCGACGACGGCGACTTCTTCGAGGTGCACGAGGATTGGGCGCGCAACGTGGTGTGCGCGCTCGCCCGCGTGGACGGCGAAGTCGTCGGAGTGGTGGGGAACCAGCCGATGGTGCTGGCCGGCGTGCTGGACCGGCGGGCGGCGCAGAAGGCGGCCCGCTTCGTACGGTTCTGCGACGCGTTCGGGATCCCGCTGGTCACCCTGGTGGACGTGCCGGGGTTCCTGCCCGGCACCGAACAGGAACACGAGGGTGTCATCCGGCACGGCGCGCAACTGCTCTACGCCTACTGCGAGGCGACGGTACCGAGGATCCAGGTCGTGCTGCGCAAAGCCTACGGCGGTGCCTACATCGTCATGGATTCCCGGTCGGTGGGCTCCGATCTTTCCCTGGCCTGGCCGACCAACCAGATCGCCGTGATGGGCGCGGAAGCCGCGGTGAACGTCCTGTACGCCAAGGAGAAACCGGCCGAGGATCCGGACCGCGCCCGGCTGCTGGCCGAGGACTACGCCGAGCGGTTCCTGCATTCGCGCTACGCCGCCGAACGCGGCCTGGTCGACGACATCATCGATCCCGCGACGACCAGGGCAGCGATCGCGCGTGGCCTGGTGATGCTGCGCGGCAAACGCGAACCGCGGCCCCGGCGCAAACACGGCAACATACCGCTGTGACGCGCACGGCCGCGGCTCAGACCGGGTGCACCGTCATCGAAAGCCCGCCCCGTACACGCAGCGACAGCATCGGCTCCGGGACGATCCGGGCGCCGGGGAGCGTCGACAGACGTAGCTCCCTGGCGATCATCGCCACCACGAAGACCGACTCGAGAACCCCGAGAGAGTTGCCGACGCAGAAGCGCGGGCCCGCACCGAACGGGATGTAGGAATAGCGTGGCCGTCCGCTCGCCCCCTGTGGCGCGAAACGCTCCGGGGCGAACCGGTCGGGCTCCGGCCAGAACTCGGGATGCCGGTGCAGCGTGTAGGTGCAGACCACGACGTCCGAGCCGGCGGGCACCGAGTAGCCGGCCACCTCGTCGTCGTCCACCGCGATCCTTGGCAGCAGCCAAACCGGTGGATAGAGCCGGAGGACTTCTTCGACGACCATGGACGTGTACGTCAGCCGGTGCAGGTCCTCGTACTCCGGTGGACGGTCGCCGAGCACGTCGACGGCCTCCTGGTGTATCCGGTCCGCGACTTCGGGATGCCGGTCGAGCAGCGTCATGGTCCAGCTCAAGGTGCTGGCCGTCGTCTCGTGCCCGGCCAGCAGCAGCGTGATCAGCTCGTCACGGGCCTGCCGCAGACCGGTCTCACCGTCGGCGGAGGCGACCAATCTGCTCAGCACGTCGTCCGCGCCGGGCACCGGTGCGGACCGTCGCCGGGCGATCAGCTCGTCGGCCACCTGGCGCAGTTCGCGGCGGGAACGCCGGAACCGCCGGTGGATCGGCAGCGGCAGCCACCGGGGCACCAGCCCCAGTGTCACCGCCTCGAACATCGCCTGGTCCTGAACGGACTCGAACGAGTGCCGGATGGAACCGAACGCGCCAAGATCCGCGTCGAGCAGGGATCTGCCCAGCACCCCGAGTGTCAGCCGGGTCATCTCGCCGACCAGGTCCACCGGCCCACGGCCGTGACTGGCGAGCAACCGGTCGACCAGCGCCCTGCCCTCCTCGGCGACGACCGCGGCCTGCCGTGCGATCCGTTTCGTCGAGAACGCCGGTGCGACGGTCCGGCGCTGCTTGCTCCACAGTTCGCCGTCGCTGGTCAACAGGCCGTCGCCGAGTGTCCTCCGGGCCTCCGCGAGGCCGATTCCCTTGTGGTAGTTGGTGTTGTTGTCGGCGAGGAGATACTTGACGTGATCCGGATGGTTGAAGACATAGAGCGCCTTCGGGCCGATGGCGATCCTCACAGCGTCACCGTAGGTCGACGTCGCCGACCCGATCAGCTCCAGCCGGTCTGTGAACAACTGCCCGAGAAGCCTTGGTGTCGCCGTCCACGGCGGTCCCGGTGGACGGCGGCCGCGCGTCACGTTCGCGCGCCTTCGGTCGTGACCGGAGGCGCGGCGCCCTCGCCGTCGTGATGGCCCGGCCGTCGCACGGCGAGTTCGGCGGCGCGCCGCTCGGCCGCTTTGTGGACCAGGTGCAGCGACCACAGGAACAGACCACGGATCAGACAGACCGCGGTTGTCGCGAAGAACAGTCCGTAGGCGATGTGCGAGATCATGAAGAACCCGTAAAGCAGCGCGACGCCGGCGCCGAACGCCACTTGCGCCCCGGGACTGGACGGTGAGGTGCCAGGGTCGGTGACCATGTAGTTGGTGAACAGGACGAACGCGACCCCGGTCATCATTCCGAGCGCCGCCGAGATCGAGGTGTCGAACAGCCATCCGCGGACGACGGCCTGCAGGACGAAGACCACGAGCCAGGCGCCGATGAGCCACATCCGGCCGGTCAGTTTCGCGTTGAGCATCGTGCCCGAAACCAGGATGACGGCGACGATCACCCAGCCGATCCAGCTGTCCACCCGCTCGGTGAAGTGGTAAGGCGGCGAGATGCTGGCCCAGGGGAACAGCAGGAGGATGACCGAGATGCCGAGGTTGGACGGATTCATGTAATGCCGGAGACGGCCCCGTACCGGCGCCCGCAGCACCCACTTCGCGCTGACCGCGACGAAGACGCCGAACATCATCACGAGGACCTGGTCGTTGACATAGGTCAGCATGTTCAGCGCGAGCCCGGTGATGTGGGCGGGATAGAGGAACTCCAGCAGACCCTTGCCCCCGTTGCCGAGGAACCGCGGAGCGCGCCGGTCGGTCCGGGCGGAGACGAGTTCGAGGGCGATCTCGGTGGCGTACGCGGTGAGCAGGGCGATCAGCGGCCAGGACCAGGGCTGCTCGAACCCGAGCACGGTGTAGCCGAGGATGTTGAAGACGGTGATCGAGATGGCGAAGCGACGCAGTGCGACGATCACCTTGGGATCGTGCCGTGGGACGGCGGACTGTTTCTCGGTCGTCGTGTCCGTCATCGGATCACTTCTCCTTCGCCTGCGAACCGAGTTCGAATGTGTGGGTGCCCGGACCGAGCCGTAGGTCCGTCTTCCGTACCTGCCCGGACCGGTCGCGCCACTGAAGCGACACGGCGACCGGCTCGGCGCCGGTTCCGCCGAGCCCGATGTGGACGTCGTGGCTGCGCTTGCCGGAGTGCCCGCTGCCGCCGTCGACGCGGCCGATCAGGCGCCGCCCGTCGGCGGTCGTGACGGTGACCTGGGCGCCGATCACCGGTGAGCCCGCCGACGGCGGGGCGGCAGAGGTCGCGGACGATTCGTGGTGGAGCCGAAGGTGCAGGAACGCGTTGCTGCCGGGAGCGGTGTTGCGGTAGAAGATCGGCGCGTCCCACTGCCGGGCGACGGCCAGGTCGAGTCTGCCGTCGCCGTCGGCGTCACCGGTGGCGATCCCGCGGGTGGGTACCGGAACCGCGAGCCCCAGCCGGTCCGCGATGTCGGTGTACCGGCCGTCGGATCCCTTCGCGAAGAACCGCAGAGCCTGGTCGCCCGCGAGGTCGTCGCCGCTGCGGACGTTGGGCCACCAGTAAGGGTTGTCCAGCAACGCGTCGTTGGCGGTGGCGAGCTCCTGCAGCTGCGGCCACCGGTTCACCCCGCCCTTGACGAACCCGGTCGCCTGCGCGATGGCGGGCACGCCACTGTTGTCGAAGTCGTCGATCTTCGTGTCCCAGCCCCAGCCCGTCCACGCCGTTCCGGCCTGCGCACTGCGGTCGTCATACGGGGCTTCACCGGCGCTCAGCCGCGCGCGGAGATCCTCTTTGTCCTTCGCCGTCGCCATGAACTGGAAGTTGCTTTCCTGGATGCCGAACGACGTGGTGATGTTGCTGACGAACGCGTCGTTCAGGCCGTTGCCGTCGAGATCACCGAAGTCGACTCCCATACCTTTGAACGAGTCGTCGCCGAGGCGCTTGGACTTCGGCACGTCGGGTGTCCTGAGCCCGCTCACCGAGCTGAACGCGAAGTGTCCCGGCGTGGATCGGTTGTGCAGCAGCCGATCCGGCCCGAAGTCGTTGGCGACGTACAGTTCGGGCAGCAGATCGCCGTCGAGGTCGGTCGCGCTCGACGCCAGCGTCCAGCCGTTGCGTGCGTCCTCGGGAAAGACGTCACGGGGGGCCTTCTCGTACCGCGCCGACGGCGACGCGCCGGACGTGGCGCCGGCCCAGCGGAAGAGCAGCTTGTCCCCGCCGTTCCCGGCGTGGGACATCGATCGGTTCATCTCGACACCGCCGTCGGCGGACCCGTCGAGAATCGGGCTGTCGGGAAAGTAGTTCCCGATGAACAGGTCGTCGTGTCCGTCGCCGTCGAAGTCGCCGACCGTGGCGGAGTTGGTGTTCCACTGTGGACCGGTGTACCGGCCGTTCGCCGAGTTCGGGCCTGGCTCCAGTTCGGTGGCGCGGTAGGTCCTCGCCGACAGCGCCGACGTCTCGGACGCGGCGAGGTACAGGATCGCCGTGCGTCCCCAGTAGTAGGCGAGCAGATCCATCCTGCCGTCTTCGTTGAAGTCCGCGGGCACACAACCCATCGGGGCCATCACGTCGTTCATCGGCAAGGCGGACGGGTCCAGCGCGAACGGCGCGTACCGGTCGCCGCCCGCGCCCGGCGTCGGTGTCACGATGACCTGATCGGACCTCGGGTCCACGAGGCACAGGTCGTTGGCCAGTCCATCGCCGTCGAGGTCGTTCATCGCGACGGCGGCGCCGACCGAGGAGATCCACGCGCGGATGTGCTCGTAGTCCTTGTTGACCGTGCGGATGTTCTGCTGTCGTGGCGCGGCGGGGAGGGCGATCGACATCGGGGTGAAGGCGTACCCGGCCGCGAGCCGGTCGCCTTCCGCCGCGTCGGTGGAGGGCAGCCGTACGACGAGGTAACCGAGCACCATCAGGACGACCGCGATGATGCCGGGGAGCTGCCGTCGCACCCGGCTTGGTTCCTTAGTCACGTTTCAAGACCTTCCCGTCAGGACGAACTCGTCGGCGATACGCCGTCGCCAGACCTCGAAGGCAGGCACGCCGTCGTGCGTGCCGGTGTCGGTGGGTCTGGTCCGGCGGCAGACCTCGGCCGCCTCCTCGGGCGTCCTGCCGCAGAACACTTCGGTGGCGAGGCCGGTATGCGGGACACGCAACCCGGCACGCAGCCGTGCCTCGGCGGCGAAGGCGCTGCCCTGTGCGACATCGGGCTGGTGTTTCCCGGCTCGTTCGAAGAACAGGCGGAGTTCCTCTGTGGACACTCCGCCGGCATAGGTGGCCGCCAGGCCCGCTCCGCTGTACAGGTCGGCGTGCCTGCTGCCTGGATAGGCGTCGATCAGCCGCCCGGCGACCTCGGGGTCGGTGCCCGCGACGAACCAGAGTGCCCGGCCGATTCCCTGGTCGATCACCCGCTGCGCGTAGGGCAGGGGAGCGTCGGGCCAGGCGAACCGGTTGTCCCGGTACTGCTCGTGGACGTACTTGCGGGTGTGGAAGTACGCCTGGTGGAAGCCGTAACCGTCAAGGAGGAGCCAGCGCAGGAGCGGGTCGAGTGTCTCGATCGACGGCCAGCGCAGGCGCGGGAGCCGGGCCAAGGCCCAGCCGACGCCGATGTAGGCCATGTAGAGATGCTCCGTGCCGCGTCCCGCCAGGAACCTGGTCACTCGGCGTCCACGCGGCGGCAGCGCGTCCAGCACGGCGAAACCCATCGCCGCGCCTTCGTAAGCGAAGCCCCGGAAACGCTCAGGAACGGTTTGGAGCCGATCTTCGGCGGCGGTTGTCGACCTCGCCTCGACCGCGGTCCCATAGCCGTCGAGAAAGGTGGATCCGATTGTTTCGAGCAGTTCTTTGCTGGTTTCGTTCTTTACTTCGAAACCGCGTACCGCCATGGTCGACTGCGCGCTGTCCGGGGTGAGTATGCGACGCCTCAGCGTTCGCCAATGGCTGCTCAAAACGGCTCGCTCCTCGGTTTGTTGTTTCAGGATTGGCCGTAGACGATCGTCGCAGTACCACGGCCTGGTTTTCCATATCTGCCGATGCTCTGTGCATGGTGCCGTTCAGGCGGTTTCGGCGAACTTTCCACGGATACGTTCCCGCCACAGTTCGTACGCCGGGGAACTCCCGTCGCCCTCGGAGGAGACCGCGGTCCGCATCGCGAGTTCGACTGCTTCGGTGGAGGACAGTCCGGTCAGCTCGGCGCCGGTCTCGGTAGTGTGCGACGGGAGGTACCCGGCCGCGGCCCGTGCGCTGGTGGCGAAGACCGAACCGAGCGCCAGTGAAGGCGCATGCCCGGCCGCGAGCTCACGGAGTGCGATGGCATCGGAGGCGGGGCAACCGCCCGCGAACGTCGCGGCGAGCCCGACACCGCTCCACAGGTCGGCGCGCCGGTGTTCGGCGAACCGGTTCACGGCAGCGGCGGTGTTCGACACGTCTCCGTTGTGGATGAACCAGAGCGCCCGGCCGAGTCCCTGGTCGAACGCACGAGGGAAATAGCGCGGACAGCCCTGCCACGGATAGGCCGTGACGGACTCCTGCCGGTCGACCCACCGTCGCGTGTGGAAGTAGGCGAGGTCGAAGCCGTAGCCGTCCACGGCGAGCCAGCTCATCGTGGGGTGGAACGGGCCGGGAGCGAGGTCGGGCAGCACTTTCTTCCATAGCGGTCTGGGAAGCCGAGCCATCGCGAACCCGATGCCGATGTACGCGAGAAGGAGATGTGGCTGCCCAGGCCCGTCGAGAAGGGCGCGCGTGCGTCGGCCTCGGCCCATCGCGTCGAGGATCGTGAACGCCATCGTCGCGCCCTCATAGGCGAAGCCCCGCAACTCCTGCTCCACCAGCGCGAGCCGGGCCTCGACCTCCCACTGGTCGTGGCAGTCGATGGCCCACTCGAATCCGCAGACGACGGCTTGAGGAATCGCTTCCAGCCGTCGTTTCGGCTTCTCGACGGGGAATCCCCGTCCGGCGAACGTCACGTCGGCGAGCTTCGGCGTGAACAGGAGCCTTCGTACGGAACCGGTGAAGGTGGGCACGCGATCCTCCTGGTGCTGATCGATAGGGGACTCAGTGCCCGCCGGTGATCCGTCCGTCGGGGGCGAGCCGGGACAACACCTCGGTCACGGCCCCTGTCGCCCGTGCCGCCTGTCCCTCATCGAGCACGAGCGGCGGGGAGAGCACGATGGTGTTGCCGTAGTCGCGGACCACCACCTGATGCGCCTCACGGATCTCGGCGGCCACCTCGGCAGCCATGATCGGCTCCCGGGTGTCCCGGTCGGAGACCAGCTCGATGCCGGCGGTCGCACCCTCGACCCGCACGTCGCCGACGACGGGCAGGTCCGCCGCGGCCGCCAGTCCGTCGCGGAACCAGTCGCCGATCCGAGTCGCGTTGACCAGCAGGCCTTCCCGCTCGATCAGGTCGAGGTTGGCGAGTCCGACGGCGCAGGCGACGGCGTGGCCGAAGTACGTGTGCCCGTGGAAGAAACCGCTGCCTCCGGTCAGCGCGTCGGCGATCCGGTCGCCGAGCAGCACAGCGCCGAGCGGGACATAGCCGCTGGT
Organism: Amycolatopsis sp. NPDC049868; assembly: GCF_044461365.1. NCBI lineage: Bacteria > Bacillati > Actinomycetota > Actinomycetes > Pseudonocardiales > Pseudonocardiaceae > Amycolatopsis > Amycolatopsis sp. NPDC049868. Next base: position 540,646 of record NZ_JBITKV010000006.1, read on the forward strand.
GAGCCCCTTGGCAGTGACGACGAGGTCGGGCCGCATTCCACGCCGTTCCGAATCGAACCAGCTTCCGGTGCGGCCGAACGCGGTGACCACCTCGTCGGCGATGAGCAGGATCCGGTGTTCGTCGAGGGCCTCGCGCACCCGCGGCCAGTAGTCCGGCGGCGGCGTGATCACGCCGCCGCCCGCCATGACGGGCTCCCCGATCATCGCGGCGATCCGGTGCGCGCCGATACGCTCGATCGTCTGCCGCAGCTCGGCGACGAGGAAGTCCGTCGGGCCCTGGCCGTCGTAGAACTCGGCGCGGTACGGATGCGGCGGCGTGAGCTTCTCCACGTGCGGGAGGTTCGGGCCGACGGCGTGCTGCATACCGTCGAAGCCGGTCGCCGTTCCGCTGCCGTAGGTGGCGCCGTGGTACCCCATCCGCCGGGCGAGGAGCCAAGTGCGTTCGGGCTCGCCTCGCCGGTGGTGATAGAGCCGCGCGGCCTTGATCGCGGTGTCGACGCCCTCCGAGCCGCCGTTGGTGAAGAAGACCCGGTCGAGGCCGGCAGGAGCCAGCTCGGCCAGGCGAGCGGCCAGCAGGATGGACTTGTCGTTGGAGTACACGTCGAAGCTCGTGAAGTACTCCAGCCGCGCGAGCTGCTCGGCGGCGGCGTCCGCGATCTCCCGGCGACCGTGGCCGACCTGGCACAGCCAGTTCGCGCCTCCGGTCGCGTCGAGCAGCTCGGTGCCGTGCGCGTCCCAGACGAGACAGCCCTCGCCGCGCACGATCACGTGTCGTTCGGAGCGGGAGTCGCGCTGGTGCGGATGAATGAGGTGGCGTCGGTCGAGTGCCTCGAGCGCGGCCGCTGTCATCCGCGCCGTTCCCGTGGGGCTGGAAATCGTCACTGCATACTCCGATCTTCGTCGTGGAACTGCGAATGCGCGGATTCCGCTAACCTTTTCGGGACACGGTCGACGTTAGCAATCCGGCGGCGGCACACCAGCTCGCAGAATGCTTCGTCATTCGGCACAGCACGTTCGCACACGGAATTCCGCCCCGGTCCGCCTTAGCGTGACTGCGAGCAGGGGAACCGGAACGCGGTGTCCCTTCCCGACCGGAGTCGAGGCGAGAACAATGCGTCCTTTTCAGATCGCTGTTGCCCAAGACGAGCTCGACGAAATGGAACGCAGGATCGCGGATACGAGGTGGCCCTCCGAAATCGCGGACGCCGGCTGGGAACGCGGTGTCCCGCTGGACTATCTCCGCGATCTCGCCGATTACTGGCGGACCGGGTTCGACTGGCGTGCCGTGGAGCGGCGGCTGAACGAGTTCGACCAGTACGTCACGACCATCGACGGCGCTCAGGTCCACCTCCTCCACGTGCGTTCGCCCGAGCCCGACGCGCTCCCGCTGGTGCTCACCCACGGCTGGCCGGGTTCGGTCGCCGAGTTCGCGGAGGTGATCCCGAGGCTGACCGATCCCCGAGCATACGGTGGTGAGGCCGCGGACGCGTTCCATGTGGTCGTGCCGTCCATCCCCGGCTTCGGGTTCTCGGGCAGCACCGAGGACGCCGGCTGGAACGCCCGCAGGGTGGCGGGGGCCTGGGCCGAGCTCATGCGCGAGCTCGGCTACGACCGGTACGGCGCGCACGGGGGTGACGCCGGTGCAGTGATCTCTCTCGAATTGGGCAGGCTGCCGTCCGCGGATCTGGTGGGCATCCACCTGACCATGCTGCTGACCTTTCCCTCGGGTGCCCCCGGCGAGCTGGCCGATCTGTCCGCTGTGGACAGAGAACGGCTCGGCAGGCTGAAGCGGTTCGACGAGGAACTGTCCGGGTACATGAAGTTGCAGTCCACCAAACCGCAAACTCTGGCCTACGCGCTGACCGACTCGCCGGTGGGGCAGCTCGCTTGGATCGCGGAGCGGTACCACGACTGGACCGGCGAACAGCCGCTCGATCCGGACACCCTGCTCACCGTCGCCACTATCTACTGGCTGACGGAGACGGCGGGCTCTTCGGCGCACCACTACTACGAGGGTGCCGCCGACCTGCGTGGCGCCGGCCAGGAGAGTTCGCCGATCACCACACCGGTGGGCGTCGCGGTGTTCGGCGAAGACATCCTGCCCCCGATCCGCCGCCTCGCCGAACGGGATCTGCCCACGATCGTCCACTGGTCGGAGTTCGAACGAGGCGGGCACTTCCCGGCACTCGAGCGGCCGGACGAGTTCGTCGCCGACGTCCGCCGCTTCTTCTCCCGCCTACGCTGAGCTCGCCGCCTTCGGGTGGAGGGGTTCCTCCTCGGGCAGAGGTTCCCGGCCGCGGATCAGATCCGCGGCCTTCTCCGCGATGGCGATGGTGGGCGCGTTGGTGTTGCCGCGCACGAGCCGCGGCATCACCGAGGCGTCCACCACGCGGAGGCCGTCCACCCCTCTCACGCGTAGTCCGGCGTCGAGTACCGTGCCCATCGCACAGGTTCCGGCGGGGTGGAACAGCGTCTGGGTGTGCCGGCGGACATGGTCGCGCAGGTCGTCGTCGTAGTCGGACTCCGGCGGGTCGAGCAGTCTCGTGGTGTACCTGCGCAGCGCCGATCCACGGGCGATCGCCAGCCCGGCCCGCAGGCCTGCCACCGCGACGTCGAGGTCTTCGGGCTCGGCGTAGTAGTCGTGGATGATGCGCGGCTTGGCGGTCGGATCCGGTGACACGATGCGGACGCTGCCGCGGCTGCGCGGCGCGAGAACGCAGGCACCGTAGGACAGCGCGTGGCCGGTCGGTGCTCCGAGCCCGCCCGCGAGGAACATCATCGGCGCCGCGTGGAACTGGACGTCCGGTGCGGCCAGGCCGTCGCGTGTCCGGATGAACCCGCCCGCTTCGGGACCGTTGGACGTCAACGGCCCCGTCCCGGAGCGTTCGAACTCCGCCACGTGACGCGGCTCGGCGGTGACCAGCAGGCTGACCGGTTCGGTATGCGCGAAGTTCAGGTTCACCTGGGGATGATCCTGCAGGTTCGCCCCCACCTCAGGCTGGTCGACCAGCACCCCGATCCCCAGTCCGGCGAGAAGATCGGCGGGTCCGACCCCGGACAGCATGAGCAACTGGGGTGAGTTGTAGGCACCTGCCGAGAGGATCACCTCCCGTTCTGCCCGAAAGGACACCTGCCGGCCGAACCGTTCACCTTCCACGCCACACGCTCTCCCGTTCTCGATCACCACGCGGTGCACCTGAAGGTCGGTCAGCACGGTGAGATTGGGACGATCCGACACGGGGCGCAGAAATCCGGCGGCGGTACTGCAGCGGCGGCCTTCGCGTTGGGTCACCTGGTAATGGCCGAACCCGTCCTGCTCGGCACCGTTGAAGTCCGTGTTGGCCGCGTACCCGGTTTCCGTGGCCGCCTCGACGAACGCGGCCGTCATGGGATTACGTGACCGGCTCTCGGACACAGCGAGCGGACCACCCGTTCCGTGGTAGGCGCCGGCACCGCGTTCGTTGTCCTCCGACCGCTTGAAATAGGGCAGGAGTTCGGGGTAGCTCCAGCCCGGCTGCCCCCAGCCGTCGTAGTCGGAGCGGTGTCCGCGGATGTAGACCATCGCGTTCATCGAACTCGTCCCACCGAGCACCCGCCCGCGGGGCAGGTAGATCCGGCGGTTGCCGCAGTGCCGCTCGTCGTGGCTGTCGTAGTCCCAGTCGAGCGCGGTACGGAAGAGTTTCCCGAAGGCGTACGGGGTATGGATGTTCTCGTTCGTGTCGGCAGGCCCGGCCTCCAGCAGGCAGACCTCGACGCCGGGATCCTCACTCAACCGGTTCGCCAGGACGCAGCCCGCCGAACCCGCGCCGACGATCACATAGTCGTACAAGATCCCTCCAGGCGTTGGTGTTTGTCATCCGAAGCACAGGAACCCGTCCGGACCGTCCGAAGTGGACGGACCGGGCGGCAGTGTGACGGTGCGGGGCAGCGGTCCGGGGGACCAGGTCCCCGGCACGGTGCGCGAGGGAGCGGTGCTGACCGCCGCGTCCGCGGGAAGTGCCTCCGGCGCGTACGGCTCGATGACCTGCAGTTGCCCCCAGTCGGTGGTGGGACGGCCGCGCAGGTAGGTGATGAGTGTCCGCCGTCCGCCGACGACGTCGAGCCAGCCGGCCGGACCACCCTTGTCCGCGCACGACCACCCGGAGTTCCGGAAGGTGGCGTCGCCGTCGATCCGGAAGCGCGGCAGCCTGCCGATCCCGCGCCGTGGCCCGATGACGTCGAGGCACGGGAAGGGGAACGCGGCGGGCCAGTCGATGTACGTGGGCGCGTCCGCGACGACTTCGGTCAACGTGCGTACCCGAGGGACTCTCGGCGCGCCGTTCGCCCCGGTGATCGAGGCGGCCGGGGCGAGGAACCGGATCCGGTCCGCCCCGACGGCGTCGCCGTCGACGGGGACCCGCACTTCCGGGATGCCCGCCGCGACAGTGCGCCGGGTGACGCTCGGCCCACCGGGCCTGCGGTGGCCGAATTCCACGGTGAGGTCGCCGGTGTTCCCGGCCGGGAGCGGCAGGACGACCGGGAGTTCACCGCTCGCCGCCGTGGCGGGCAGCGAGTACCACGGTGTTCCCGCCAGCCCGCCGCCGGCGTCGGCCCACAGCACTCGGGCCTGCTCGCCGTCCGCGGGGGTCAGGCTTCCGGTAGAGGGATCGGTTTCGACGAGGACCTCGTCGGCAAGACCGCAGCCGCCCTTGCCGACGAAGTGCGCGAAGTTGTCCGCCCCGGGGCTGTAACTGTCGTGCTGCCGACCGATCGCGACACCGGCCGAGGTGAAGTGGGCCAGCACCATGGTGGTCGTGACGAGCAGGGCCGGCGCCGTCCGGGAACGGGTGCGCGCGGCCGAAGGCCTGCCCCGAAGGTGCTCGACGACCGCGACGACGGCGGCGGCGCAGGCCAGGATCACGGCGACGGTCCGCAGCGGGATCGGGCCCACCGCCGGCGCGCCGTCCGCCAACGGGAAACCCCAGCCGGACACGTACCAGGCGGTGTTCGGCCCGGACAGCGCCAGCGCGGCAGCCAGCAAGACCGCGGTCGCGACGAGAGCGGCGTCGCGACGGGTCCGGGTCACCGGGGGAGCCCACGTCCTGGTCATCGCGGCGGCGAGCAGGGGGCCGGCGAGGGCGAGGACCCCGAACTGGTGCGAGATCTTGGTCGGGGCCAGCGCGAGAACGGCGAAGGTACCGACCGTGAGACCCAGCAGTCTGCGCAACGGCGCCGTCGCCAAGCCGACGAGCCGACGGCGCCGGATCAGCAGCACCGCGCACACCAGGAGCGAGACGATCGTGAGCAAGACCGGCAGCCGGTAAGCGATGGAACCGCCCACGGAGTCGCTGAGCAGGTCGACGTAGCGCAGATGGTCCTCGTACCAGCCGAATGCCGGGCCGAGGTCGAAATGCAGCCGGGTGGCGTCGGCGAGCGAACGCCAAGTCTGGTCCCAGAACACCACGGTGCCGATCACGGTCGCCGCGGCGGCGATCGGCGGGGCGACCGCCACGAACCCGCGCACCCGCACTCGTTCCCGCACCAGACGCAGCAGCGGACGGGCTCCGACCAGGAAGGGCAGTGTGGCGAGCAGGCCGGTGGGGCTCGCCGCCAGCGCCGGTCCCGCGCACAACGCGGAGAGAGCGACCGGAAGGAGCCCGCGGGTGGCGATGGCGCGCTCGACCGCCGCGTAGACCAGCGCGGTGAAGAACAAGATCACCGGCTCGGCACGCAAGCCGTCGTTGTACGGCAGCCAGAACGCCAGGAACATGGCCGCGCAGGCCCACCGCGATGCTCCGCCTCGCGTCCGCGCACCCAGCCGCGGCAGCAGGAGATGAGCGATGACCAGCCAGGTCCCGACGCCCAGGACGAGTGACGGCAGCCGGAGTACCGGACCTGCCTCGGACAGGCGCGCCAGAAGGGCGTACCCCTCGTAGAACCAGCCGAAGAACGAGTCCGGTGCGCCGAACCATCGGTAGAAGTTGGGCAGGTAGCCGGCGTTCACGCGGTCGCGCACCATGGTCAGGATGTAGCCGTCGTCGGGGGTATGCGTCCCGATCACCCACCACGCCGTCAGCGCCGCCGTGACAACGAGATCGGCTTTCCCCGGGCGCCGCCTGTGCCGGGACGGCCGGTGTCCCCGGCCGTCGACTCCTCGCAGGGCGAGGAGCGCGCAGCCGGTCAGGGTGATCGCGAGCGCGATCGCGATGAGCTTCATCGGTGACGGGCTCGTGTCGAACCGGTTGTCCACCTCCGCGCGAACGGACAGACCCCGGACGCCGTCCAGTGCGCCGTCGATGTCGGAGTAGATCCCGGTCAGCTGAGGACGGTGGTCACCGGAGGCGACCGCGACCGGCGAGCCACCGATCGCGGTCAGCGTCGCGGCGGCGGTTGCGGTGACAGTGATGTCGCAGTCGCCGCCGGGCAGTGGCACCGACGTCTGGGGCTCGCCTCGCGGCCGCACGATCAAGAGTCCGTTGTCGACGCTCAGTGCGAGTCCGGCGATGGCGCCAAGAGGCGACGCCGATGGCGTGGTGGACACCAGAGTGCCGGGGCCGCTCATCCGGCTGTCCAAGGCTCTCGCCGTGGCACAGCCGATCGTGGCCTCCAGGCGCGTCGGGGAGTAGCTCGTCAACGGGGCGTTCACCGCGCGCGTGCCGTATGCGGTCGGCCACGTGACCGTGGTCGTTGCCTGGGAAACCGGGAGGAACGGAACGGTCAGGGTGACCAGGACCGCCAGCAGACCGGTCGACCCGGCGACGACGCGGTATCGCGCACCCCGCCGGGTGACCTGTCCGGCGGCGGGCACTCCGTGGTCACCTCTCCTCGACGATGGCGATCACGTTGCCGTCCGGGTCGGTGAACCAGGCGATGTCCGGCCCCCTGCCCCGGAAGATCCCCTTCTCGTCGGTACGAGGTTTGGTGTAGCGCTCGAAGACGACGCCCCGTGCGGTCAATTCGTCCACCGCCTCGTCGACGTCGCCGACCGGCAGATACAGCGCCGTGTAGGTGGCTGGCCGGTGGTCAGGCTTGCGGTAGATGAGCACCTTGTGCCCGCCGGGGAGGTGGACGTGCAGCTGGCCGAACTTCTTCGTCACTTCGAACCCGAGTGTCCCGCCGTAGAACTTCTGGGCCTTCTGCAGGTCGTTCACCGACATCCCGCTGAACGCCTGTTTCGTGGTGAGCATGGACATCTCTCCTCGGCTGCTCGGTGGATCTGAAGGTGCTGCGGTAGAGGGGCTGTTCGTCCCTGACGGCGTCACGTCAGGGCATGATCACCGCCCGGAACCGGACCGTGCCCGAAGCCACCCGGTCGACCGCGTGGCTGATCTCGCTGAGCGGGAAGGTCTCCACCTGTGGGACCACAGCCCTCGATGCCGCGAGGTCGAGTGCTTCGCTCAGCAGGTGGAGACCGTTGTGCGTGGCCCCGATCAGCTTGTGACGCTGGGCGAAGAACGGTGGCCACAGATTCGGCGGGATCGTCAAGCCGCCTGCCGGGTCGATGCCGGCGAGCACCATCCGGCCGTCGGCGCGCAGCCCGTGCAGGCAGTCCGCGGCCTTGGCATACGAAGGTCCCGTCACCAGGACGATGTCGGCTCCTCCCACGTCGCGCAGCTCTTCACCGTCGGAGACCACGATGTCGGCGCCGAGTGCCCTGGCGAGGTCGTGCTTGTCCGGTGACCGGGTGACCGCGATGGTCTCCGCGCCGGACGCCTTGGCGAACTGGAGGGCGAGGTGGCCGACTCCGCCGATGCCGAGCACGGCGACGCGGTCGTGCGGATTCGGCTCGGCCGCCCGGAAGGCGCTCCAGGCCGTGTAACCGGCGCAGAGCATGGGCGCGGCGAGTTCGTCGGGCAGACCGTCCGGGATGAGCACGGTCGTCTCCGCCGCCGCCGCCAGGTACTGCGCCTGACCGCCGGGGACGGTGAACCCGGTCATCGAAGGGGCGGCGCAGTTCAGCGCTTGGCCGCCCACCGGCCGATGGGACCGGCAGTGCGCACACCGCCCGCAGCCGGCCTGGACCCAGGTGACACCGACGCGGTCACCGGTCCGCCTACTGGTCACGCCCGCGCCGACCTCGACGACGACGCCCGCCACCTCGTGGCCGGGGATCGCCGGATCCGTGGCGGGAAAGGGGATGGCGCCGCGAGTGGCCAGGATGTCGTTGTAGCAGATCCCGCAGGCGCGGACCTCGACCAGTACCTCGCCGGGACCCGGCGCCGGTGGCGGCACGTCACGCACTTCCCACTTCTCGTTCACGCCGGGAATGACCGCTGCTCGCATGGCGTCTCCTAGAGGTAGCGCGTGTTCGGTTCGAGCCCGCACAGCACCCGGCCGTACAGTTCGAGGTTCGTGTCCGGATGCATGAGGGCGTGCTGGTTGATGGCATGGACGTCGCGTGCCATCCGCTGGATGGGCACCGAGAGATAGATCGACGAGCCCCCGCTGGCGGAGTTGAGGATGTCGACCGCCTCCTTGGCCAGCAGGCAGGCCTGGCTCATGTCGGCGCGGGCACGGACCCGCTCGTCGGGTGACCACGGTTCGTCACCGGCGCTCTTGTGATCGACCAGTGCCGCCAATCGGTGGACATGGAACTCCGTGGCGTCGATCTTGAGCGCGGCCTGGGCGACCTGCAGGTGCGTGAGCGGTGCTTCGCGCTGGCTGCTGTAGTTCGTGTAGGTGATCCCGCGGCCGGGCAGCCGGAGCAGGAAGTGCTCCATGGCCGATTTGGCGAGGCCGAGGACGGTGCCTGCCGACGAGACCGACGCCGTCGGCAGCAACGGCGCGCGAAAGATCGGGGACGTGGCGTTGAGCTTGGAGCCGTATTGCTCCACCAGTGCGGCGGCGAGGGGAAGCACCCTGGCGTAGGGCACGTGCACGTCTTGTGCGACCGTCGTGACGCTGCCGCTCGCACCGAGCCCGCTGGTGTGCCAGTCGTCGACGATGGTCAGGTCCGACAGCGGGACCATGGCCATGACCGGCTGTTGTGCGCCGTCGGGGGTGGGCGACATCGCGATGGCGACCTGCCAGCGGGCGTGCAGAGCGCCGCTGATGAAGCCCCACTTGCCGTTCAGCAGCAGCCCGCCGTCGACCGGTACCGCCGTCCCGGTGGGACTGAGCGTGCCGCAGACACGGACGTCTCCGTCCGCGAAGACCTCGTCCTGTGTCTCGTCGGGGAAGAGGCCTGCCATCCACGTCGTGATCCAGGAGACGGCGGTGACCCACGACGCCGAACCGTCCCCGCGGCCGAGTTCCGTGGCGACGTCGACCATCGTGCGAGCGTCGCATTCCCAGCCCCCGTAGCGGGCGGGGACCCGCATGCGGTACACGCCGGCGTCGGTGAGCGCGTCGACGACCGCATCGGACAGACGCCGGTCCTGCTCGGCGGAGGTCGCCTGTTCCCTCAGCAGCGGTACCAGGTTCGCGGCGCGTTCGACGAGCTGCGCGGTCGTCGGCCTGTGGATGGTGTCCACTCTGTCCTCCCTGGATGGTCGGGGCCCTCGGCCCATCGGGCTCATCGTGCTCCGTCGCCGCGAAGAGTTAGACCTCGCGGAATGCCCTCTCGGAAACTGCTCTCTCATAAGGAATCCCGCTTCGCGTAGCGCAACAAGCGAGGTGGTGACCCGATCCGGTGGATGTGACGATGCGATGGTGCCGGGCGCGGGCAAAGATCAGCCGCCGATCAGGGGAGCATTCATGTCCGAAAGCGACGAACAGTCCACTGTGGCCAGTGCCGCCGTCCTGCCGGAACCGGAACGGATGGCGGCGCAAAGCAGCATCCAGCGCGTCGTCGACGCGTGGGCCGCGCACGACGCGCAGGCGTTCGCCGAGGCGTTCACTCCCGACGGGAGCATGATCCTGCCCGGTGTCTACGCGCACGGACGCGCTCAAATCCGGTTCTTCATGGCGAGTGCATTCGCCGTTCCCTACTTCGGCACCCGGGTGACGGGAGCGCCGATCGAGGTGAAGGTGTTGTCCCCCAACGTCGTGGTCTTCGTCAACAACGGAGGAGTGCTCGCACCGGGAGACCGGAAGGTGACACCGGAGCGAGCCATTCGCGCGACCTGGGTGGTCGTCAAACACGACAGCCGGTGGCAGATCGCCGTCTACCAGAACTGTCCCGCCGGAACCGCGTGAACCGAGCACGAGAAGGAGAGCACCATGGGTGATCGAGTGGGACGGCGAGCGGTGGTGCTGGGCGCGAGCATGGCGGGGCTGGTCACCGCACGGGTCCTCGCCGAGGAGTACGAGCGGGTGACGGTCATCGACCGGGACGAGGTGACCGAGGTCGAGGACCCGCGCCGCGGGGTACCGCAGGGTGCGCACGCCCACGCGCTCCTGGCTAAGGGACAGCAGACCTTGGAGGCGTTGTTCCCCGGGATGACCGAGGAACTGCGCGCCGACGGCATCCCGATGGTCGACATGGGCGAGATGCATTGGTTCTTCGAGGGCAGGACGTGGCGGCCCGCGACGACGGGGCTCGTCGTGGCGTCGGTGGCGAGGCCGTTTCTCGAGCGCTGGGTCCGGGCCAGGGTCGCCGCGCTGCCGGAGGTCGAGTTCGTTGAACGGTGCGACATCGTCGGCGTCCGGACGACCCCGGACGGTGGACGGGTCACCGGTGCCCGCGTGCGACGGCATGGCGCCGCTTCGGACGAGGAGGTGCTGGAGGCGGACCTCACGGTGGACTGCACCGGCCGCGGCTCCAGGATGCCGGTCTGGCTCGAGGAACTCGGGTACGCGAGGCCGGAACAGGAGCAGGTGAAGATCGGGCTCTCCTACACCACCTGCGAGTTCGACCTGCCTGACCGGCCATTGACCGGGAGCCTCTCACTGATCCCGCTGGCGACGCCGGGCAGTCCGCGTGGCGCGTTCTTCGGCAGAGTGGGCGGGGACCGGCACATCCTGTCCCTGACCGGAATGCTGGGCGACTGCCCGGACCCCGGTCTGGAAGGCTTCTTGGCCTATACGCGTTCGTTGCCGGTACCGGCCATACACGACGCCGTCGGCACGACCCCGCCGGTCGCCGAGCCGGTCACGATCCGTTTTCCCGCCAGCGTCCGCCGTCGGTACGAGCGGCTGAGCCGCTTTCCCGCGGGGGTACTGGTACTGGGCGATGCCGTGTGCAGCTTCAATCCGGTGTACGGCCAGGGGATGACGGTCGCCGCGCTGGAGGCCGTCGTGTTGCGTGATCAGTTGCGCGAGGGGCGGGTACCGGAAGCGGGCCGGTTCTTCCGGCGTATCGCGGAGGTCGTCGACGCGCCGTGGGCGATCGCGGCCGGGGGCGACCTCAGCTGGCCTGAGGTGGAAGGCAAGCGCACCACCCAGGTGCGGATGGTGAACGCCTACATGGGCAAGCTCCAGGCGGCCGCGACCACGGATGGGCGGATCACCCACGCGTTCATGCGAGTGGCGGGCCTGATCGAGCCGCCGACCGCGTTGATGCGCCCCTCGGTGGTCGCTCGCGTGGTGCGGGGCTCCCTGCGGCGTTCCGGTCGTGCTCCCGGCACCCGGCCGATCGAACAAACCGGCGCGAAGGCATCCTGAAGCTGGACTCCCGTGCCGAAGGCCAGGATCACACGGATCCCCGGCCTTCGGCACGGGAGTCAGCCGGCATCGTGCTGGGATGTCGCGGGGACACGGTCGAGGATGGCCAGCAACGCGGGGGGATCGGCGATACGCCTCGGGCGCAGGTGTACATCGATCCGCTGGACACTGCCGGGGTGGACGGTGAACGGGCCGTGCACCCCGATCGACGGCACGCTGTCTGCGGAAGTTTCGATCGTCGCACAGCGGGCGAGCACGTACCACGTTCCGGCGGGCACCTGTTCGAGAATGAAGGGGCCCGGTCGCGAGAGAATGGCGCACCCGGCGGGGCTTCCTTCTGGCAGGGGATCAGGGAACAGTCCGACGAACGCCGGAGCGATCATATCCGTCCGGGGCGACAGCAGACGTCCGCGGACCACGGCGGTCGGCTTGCGTGGAGCCTGGCCGAGCCTGCCGAATCGCAACCCCGTCCGGCACGGCAGGCCGCCGTATTGGCGGTAGACGCTGGGTGGCAGACCGACACAACTGGTGAAGCGGTTACCGAACGTGCCGACGCTGGCATAGCCGACCCGGTGGCTGATCTCCATTGTGGTGAGGTCGGTCGACCTGAGCAGTTGCTTGGCGTGCTCCAGTCTCAGCGCCGAGAGAAACCGGCCAGGTGAGATTCCGGTGATTCTGTGAAACATTCTTGAGAAATGGAACTTGCTGTACATCGCGGCGTCGGCCATATCGCCGATCGTGATCTTTTCGGAAAGTCTCTGTTGCATGAGCAAAATAGCGCGATTGATACCTTGTTCTATTTCCTGTTCCACCAACGTCCCTCCTCCGAAGATGGTTTATCCGCATACTTCAAGCCGAATGCGAGGCTTTGGCGGTGCGCGTATTCCGGCCGCTGCGGGCATGCGGAGACCGCGCCCGAGTCCCGTCGAAGCCACCTGCGAAGCGTTCAAGGGCGCTCCGTCACGGTGTTCTAAACGGCTGCGGAAGTCGCCCGCCGGACCTGAGGGCTTGTCGCCCACATGTTCGACGGGGTGTCACTGTTTCCGCCATGGTTCCCCCCCATAGAATCGCACCTTGATCACACAGTACCGTCCGTCGCGGGGGCTTTAGCGTCATGCGCTTAGGTAAGCAACGTCGAAGGGCGTCGGCGCTCGGTGAAAGCAGTAGGCCATTTAGCGAGTGGTACATGTGAGTGACCACAGCCGTTTGGTATCACCCATCTTTCGTAGCAGTCGCACCGCGCGAATTGTGAACCAGGCACGGATTCGTTGGCCGGACTGACGTCCGGCGCCGCCGGGTGTCAGTCCGGCACGCCGTAGGTGATTCCGGCGGTCTGCAGCAGTGCAAGCCGAAGTTCGGTATAGGTCCGGCCCAGCACGCGGAGTGTCTCCGCGGCCGTCTTGGTGTCACCTGTCACGAGCGGAAATTGGAGCGAACCGATCAAGCGCGCCTGGCGCTCCATGACGCGGGCCGCGGCGGTGCAGCCGATCGACCCGAACAAGAAGGCCGCGTCCGACAGTCGCATCGCCCCGCCGCTGATCTGGTACTCCACCAGGTACTTGTGCTGCATGCGGCCCAGCCCCGACTCCACCATCTCGGCCAGTCGCTCCGCGCTCGTGGCGGAGTCCGGCCCGTCGAGAAGCTCGATCGCCCGGGGAATGGATTCGCGCAGCGCCGAGACGAGGTCCACCTCGCGCTCCCTGCGGAAGTTGGTGCGGGTCGTGTAGGGCTGCACCGGGTAGCCGACCGTGTCGGCGGCCCACGCGGTCAGGAACGCCTCGGTCGGCACGGTGGCGAACGGGTACCCGTGGGGATCGTGCATGAGGATCAAATCGCCCTCGACGCCGAAGACCACCACGTGGTGGTCGGCCCCGATGGGCTGCCCGAGCCCGGGGTGATGGGGAAGCAGTCCCATCTCGACCGGGCCGGCGAGAACCGGATGCGCCGGGGTCGCGTGCCGCAGGATGCTCATCGCTTCGTCGCGCGAGCCCCCCTGTTGGTCGAAGGTCCATCCGAGAAGCTCGAGTGCGGTCCGAATGCCGTCCGGCGGAAGCCAGTCCTTGGCGCAGAAAAAAGGGAGATCCTGTTCGACCATTCCCGCGCTTTGAATGCTCAGTCCGAACGGCGATCCGCCCAGTACCTCCAGTGCCGCGGTCCCGGGACTGTGTGGCTGGATCATCATCGTCAACGCGTCAGAGGCGCAGTATGGTCCGTTTCCGTGATACTTAACCACCATGGAAGGAGTATGACTGGATTCTCATTGTCATTACCCATTCGTATTTGCGCTTGTCTGAGCAATACCGGAGTGAGATGGCGCGGCGGCGATCACGCCGGGGATAGTGTCAGCCGGGATAAGGACCGACCGGCCACTGCCCGAATGGGCGGACGAAAGGCCGGAAGTCGCCTTCCGAAAAGCGACATCAGGGCCCGGCGGCGTCCCTCCGGTCCCGCTTGGCGCGTGGGCGAGGAATGGGGGAGCGGACATGCCAGACCCGGTCATTGTGGTTATCGATCGAGTCCCGGCGTTCGGGGCCGGGCTGGAGGCGATACTCGCCGGCGACGGATTCGAGGTGGCGACTCCGGCGCGGCCGTCGGCGTGGTTGCGCCAACGCCAGGTCGCGGCCGCGGTGGTCACGCTGCGCGGGCACGAGGACGTCGATCGACTGCAGGAGCTGAGCGAAGAGTTCACCGGCCTCGTGCTCGTGGCGATCCTCTCCTCCTCGGCGCACTCGGTGTACGCCACCGCGCTGCGGTCCGGTGCGCACGCGGCGGTCAGCTGGGATTCCGCGCCCGCGGACATCCTCGCGGTGGTCCGTGCCGCGATGGCGGGCCGGACGGTCCTGCCCACTCCGACCGCACGTGCGCTCGCGAAGTCGGCGCAGGATCGGCCGCAGGGCACCGGCCTGCGACCACAAGAGGTCCAGTGGCTTCGCGTGCTCGCCGGCGGCGGCTCGGTGGTGGAATTGGCCCGTGCCGAGGGGTATTCGCAGCGGGAGGTCTTCCGCCGGTTGTCGGCGGTGTACCGCCGGATGGGCGCCCGCAACCGGCAGGAGGCGATCGCCCTCGCCGGCCAATGGGGGCTGCTGGCCCCGGCCTCTCGGTAGTTGCGCAGTGTGGACAGTCAACCGATTGTCCGGGTGGTAAGTGCTTGACCGACCGTCGTTGATCTGGCTAGCGTCGATGGTAGGTCCGGTTCCGGACTTGCTCGCACCATTCCCACGCAGATATCCCACGCCGGATTCACTCCGAATTCCGGTCGTCTCTTCTCCTTGTCAATCGGAGGTATTCGATCATGTCTTCGCGGAAAACCGGTTTCGTCCGAAAGCTCGCACTGATCATCGCCACCGGTTCCGGTGTCGCGGTACTCGGCGCCCTTCCGGCCGCCGCGGCGGCTCCCGGCGCCACCGTTACGCCGTCGTCCGGTCTGCAGAACGGCCAGTCCGTCACGGCGGAGGGCACCGGATTCCCTGCAGGGGAACAGATCGGCGTCATGCAATGCGGTCCGGGTGACTGGCCGGCGGTCAGTTGCGACTTCGCCGACCGGGTGATCGTGACCGCGAACGCCGGTGGCGGGTTCACCACGCCGGTCATCGTGCGCGCCTCTTACGATGGCGTCGATCCGGTGGAGGGTAAACCCGCGGGCACGGTCGACTGCACGGCGGTCGCTTGCTCGTTGCGCTTCGGGAGTATTACCAACGGTTCCGTCTTCGCGAACCCGGTAATCCTGGGCTTCGGCGCTTAGCTCCGGGTCTCTCAATTCGCCGACCCCGCACTGAGCGGGTTCTTGCCCTGCCGGAAGTACGTGAAGGCCCCCTTCCCTCGGCCGCACCGAGGGAAGGGGGCCTTCATTGAGTATCTTGCGCTCTCAAGCTGTCCTTTGTGGATGATCAATAGGAGCTGGGTCACGCGGACATTCGGTCAGGGCAGGGGGGCGCGCCTTCGCGCCTTACCCGTGCCACTCGAGCTCGATAGCTTGGAACCAACAGAAGATCATGACTCTTCTCGACTACCGGGGTGACGCCGTTGCATGCGATTGTCTTGGTGGGAGGAAAGGGATCCCGCTTGCTGCCGTACACCAGAACCCGGCCGAAGGCGCTGCTCGAACTGGGTGGCCACAGCGTGCTGGAGATCATTCTGCGCCGACTCCGCGCGTTCGGGTTCGACCGCGTGACTCTGTGCGTCTCACATCTGGGCGAGCAGATCCGCGCCGAGATCGGGGACGGCGCGCGACTGGGCTTGTCCGTCGACTACAGTCTCGACGAGCGGCCGCTGGGCACCGCCGCGCCGCTCCGGCTGGCGCCGGGATGGACCGACCCGGCCGTCGTCATGAACGGCGACATCCTGACCACCCTCGACTTCGCGGACCTGCACCGTGCGCACGAGCGCACCGGCAGTGTGCTCACGGTCGCCTTCCTGCGCCGCCGGTTCACGGCGGGCGTCGGACTGGTGCGCCTCGAAGAGGGCCGCGTCATCGAAGTCATGGAGAAGCCGACGTTCGGCCTGAACGTGTCGTCCGGGATCTATGTCGTCAGCCCGTCGGCCCTTGACCATATCCCGGAAGGGCCCGCCGATATGCCCACGCTGATCAACAACCTGATCGGCCACGGCGAGCCCGTACACGGCTACGGTTTCTCCGGGTCGTGGCACGACATCGGTACGCCGGCGCGGTATGAGGAGGCGAAGAAGGCCTTTCAGGCCGAACCCCGCCGCTACCTCGAACCCGGGCCCCCGGGGGCTACCGAGCACGTCGCGGTGGACGAACTCGCCGCGGTGCGGGACATCGGTCTTCTCGTCGACAGCGGGGGCCACCAGCGAAAGGAAGCACGAGCGTGACGAGCCTCCCGGACGTGCTCGTGGTGTTCGGCGGCTACGGACGGGACTTCGCCGGCGCCGAGCGGATGGCGTGGCGGACGCTGGAGCGGCTGGCCCGGCCCGGTCGACGGGTAGCGGTGCTCACCGACAGCGTCGGCGCGACCGGTGAACACCGCCCACGGGCTGTGCCGGTGTTCGGCAGTGAGGCCGACGTACACCGGGCGCTACCGGGGTGGCGGCCGTCAGTGGTGCATGCCTTCGACCTCGCCCGGCCCGCCTGGGTGGCGGCGGCCGCGGAGCTGGCGGACCGCTATCGGGCCACGTTCGCACTCACGCCCGCGTCGGCCGTCCAGGTGTGGCCCGAGCCCGAAACCGCGGCGGCGCTGTGCCGCCGGGCGGACGTCCTGTTCACCCTCACCGGCACCGAGAACACTGTCCTCACCGGATACGGGGTGCCACCGTGGCGGATCTGGGCGATCCCGCACGCCGCCGATCTCGTCGGCACCCCGGACGCGAGCGGCTTCCGGCACCGGTACGGAGTGGACGGCCGGATGGTGCTCTTCGCCGGACGACGTACCGCTTCCAAGGGGTACCGGCGCCTGCTGGCCGCGACCGGGCCGGTGTGGGAACGCCTGCCGGACACGTGGTTCGCCTTCATCGGCCCGAACGCCGACGCCGAAGCCGAAGCGGCGTTCCTTGCCAACGCGGCACCTCGGCTGCTCGACCTCGGCATGGTGGACGAGCAGACGAAGCACGACGCACTGGCGGCCTGCGACCTGCTGTGCCTCCCCACCGTGGCCGATGTCTTCCCACTGGTGTTCGTCGAGGCGTGGACCTGCGGAAGACCGGTGGTGAGCGGCGACTTCCCCGGGGTGGAGGACGTGCTCCGGCCCGGTGTGGACGGTCTGGTCGCCGGGCCGGGACCGGCCGGTCTGGCCGCGACCCTGATCGACGCCTTGCGCGACGAGAAGGGGCTCGCGGCCATGGGACAAGCCGCACTGCTGCGTGCCAGGCGCGAGTTCGGCTGGGACAAGGTGGCAGCCGCGGTCGAGGACGGATACGGATCGGCGATCGGGAGGACCGGATGAACGACACGCCGCCGCCGTGGCGGGTTACCTTGGCGGACAACACGATCGGCGAACCGGAGATCGATGCCGTCACCGCGGTGCTGCACTCCCGCTGGCTCTCCGCCGGTGCGGTGACCCGCGAGTTCGAACACGACTTCGCCGAGCGGCTCGGTGTCCCCGA
Source organism: Amycolatopsis sp. NPDC049868 (assembly GCF_044461365.1). NCBI lineage: Bacteria > Bacillati > Actinomycetota > Actinomycetes > Pseudonocardiales > Pseudonocardiaceae > Amycolatopsis > Amycolatopsis sp. NPDC049868. The sequence continues at coordinate 558,229 of NZ_JBITKV010000006.1, forward strand.
CGCCGTGGCGGTCAGCAGCGGGACAGCGGCACTGCACCTCGCGGTCCTCGGCCTGGGGCTGGGCCCCGGTGACGAGGTCGTGCTGCCCGCGCTGAGTTTCGTCGCGGCCGCGGCGGTCGCCACACTCCACGGCGCGACACCGGTCTTCGCCGACGTGCGCTCCGAGACCGACCTCACTGTCGACCCTGCCGACGTGGCTGCTCTGCTCACGGACCACACGAAGGCGGTCGTCGCGATGCACTACGGCGGTTACTCCGCCGATCTCGCCGCACTGCGGGAGATCACCGCGCGGCGCGGCATCCGGTTGATCGAGGACGCGGCGCACGCGCCCGTCGTCCGTGACGGCGACCGGATGCTCGGCACGGTGGGCGACGTGGGTTGTTTCAGCTTCTTCGCCACCAAGAACGTCACCACCGGCGAGGGTGGGATGGTGGTGGCGGCCGACCAATCGGTACTCGACGAGATCCGGCTGCTGCGCTCACACCATTTGACCCGGTCGACCTGGCAGCGCGCGCAGACCGGGCAAGCCGACTACGACGTCGACGGCGTCGGGCTCAACTACCGTCCCACCGAGATCTCCTCGGCGCTCGGCCGGATCCAGCTCGGACGGCTCGACCGGGATCGAGCACGCCGCCGGGAGCTGGTGGCGGTCTACCGTGACCGGTTGCGGAGGATCCCGGGCCTGGTGATCCCGTTCGACGGACGCGACGACGACAGCGCTCACCACCTGATGGCGGTCCTGCTACCGCCGGGCAGCTCGCGGGAGGAGGTACGGGACACCCTGTCCGCGGCCCGGATCCAGACGTCGGTGCACTACCCGCCGACCCACCGGTTCACCCGCTATCGCTCCGTGGCGAGCAGGGCATTGCCGGTCACCGAGAGGGTCGCACCTCGTCTGCTCTCACTTCCCTTGCATAGCCGCATGTACGACGCTGACGTCGAACTCGTCGCCGACGTGCTGGACACCGCCCTGCCCCGGCCGCGGTGAAGCTGTTCATGTCAGCCGCGTAAGTGCAGGACTCTCGGGTGGGTGTACTCCACGAGACCCCAGTAGCCGTACTCGACACCCATCCCCGACTGCCGGACGCCCCCGAAGGGCACATCCGGCCGGAGGTCGCCATGGGTGTTGACCCAGACCGTTCCGCAGTCGAGCCCGGTGGCGACCAGGCGCGCGGTCTCCCGGTCGCCCCATACCGAACCGCCGAGACCGAACTTCGTCGCGTTGGCCCTGTCGATGGCTTCGTCCACCGAGGAGTAGGCGATGACCGGGAGCACGGGACCGAATTGTTCGTCGTTCTCGAGCCGGGTTCCCGGCGGCAGGCTTGTCACGATCGTCGGCGGATAGAAATGGCCGGGGCGGTCGAGGACGACGCCACCGGTGACGATCTCGGCGCCCGCGTGGGCCGCCTCGGTCACGAAGCCGTGCAACCTGGTCAGCTGGGGTTCGCTCACCACCGGGCCGAGGTCGGTCGCCGGGTCGGTTCCCGCCCCGATCACGGTGGCCTTCGCTTGTGCGGCAAAGGCTTCGACAAATTCCGACCGATCGGCGGCGGGGACGTAGACTCGTTTGACCGCGGCGCAGAACTGACCGCTGTTGGTCATGGCGCTTGCGTACAGCCGCTCGGCGGTGGTGGCGATGTCGGCTCCGGGAAGCACGATCGCGGCGTCGTTGCCACCCAGTTCCAGCACGACCCTGGCGAAGCGGGCGGCGGCGGAACGCGCGATCGCCGTACCGGTCTCGACCGAGCCGGTGAAGGAGATCAACCGGACCGCCGGATGCTCGCACAGGGCGGCACCCAGGCGACCCCCGCCGGCCACCGCCGCACAGACACCCCTCGGCAGCACCTCGGAGAGCAGCTCCGCCATCCGCGTGGTCGCCAGCGGTGTCAGCGGGGACGGTTTGAGCACCACCGTGTTCCCGGCCAGCAGCGCGGGGGCCAGTTTCGTCACCGCCAGGATGAGCGGGAAGTTCGACGGCGCGATCGCGGCGACCACTCCGTGCGGAACGTGCTCGACGGTGATCCGGGTTCCCCCGTCGGCGACTGTTTCCGGTTCGAGTGAAAGTGCGGCGGTGTGGTCGAACCAGTCTGCCGCGACGTCGACCTCGGCGTAGGCCGATCGCAGGGGTTTGCCCTGTTCCCTGGTGAGCAGGGTGGCCAGTTCCTCCCGGCAGGCCGCGATCGAGGCACCGCAGGCCCGCAGGGCGGCTCGGCGGGAATCCGACGGAGTTCGCGCCCAGTCTGGCTGGGCGGCCGAGGCGGCGGTGACGATCCCGCCGAGTTCCGACGGCGAGGTCGCCGCGATCTCGGCGAAGACGGAACCGGTGGCGGGGTCCTCCACGGCGATCAGGTCGGTGGTGGCACCGCGCCCCGGTTGAGACGTCATCGACCGCTCCCGCCACTCGACTGCACCGGCCGTTTTCCAGCCTGACCGGGAACTCCGCGATCGGGAAGGTGCCCTTGTGACCTGCCCGGCCGGCCAGGTGTTTCGCGCGCTCCAGGGCCGCTTGTCCGGCGTCCGTCCTGTTGCGACCGTGAACCGACGGTGTTCGTGGGTCGCTTGTCCTCGCGGAGGTGACGCGGTGGTGCTCAAGGCATACACGGCGGCGGTGATGTCGATGATGGCCGCGGCTCACCCGGACGTCGGCGGCACCGTGACCGACGCCGCACAGGCGCGCCGCATCCACGCCGAAGCCCGGTTCCCGCCCGGCCCGCCCGTCGGATCCGTCGAGGACGTCGACCTGGACGGCGGTCTCTCGGTACGCGTCTACCGGCCGCGAGATCCCGGCGCAGGAGGTGCCCTGCCGGTGGTCGTGTACTTCCACGGAGGCGGGTTCGTGCTGTGCGACCTCGACACCCACGACGGCGTGTGCCGGATGATCGCGGAAAGGACACCGGCCGTCGTGATCGCGGTGCACTACCGGCGCGCTCCCGAGCATCCGTTCCCCGCCGCGGTCGAGGACGCCTACCGCGCGGTGCGCTGGGCGGCGGAGAACGCCGCGGCCTACGGCGCCGCACCGGACCGGCTCGCAGTCGCGGGAGACAGCGCGGGCGGCACTCTCGCCACCGTCGCCTGCCTGATGGCGCGGGACCAGGGCGGACCATCCATTCGCTTCCAGCTTCTCGTCTACCCGGTGACCGACTGCTTCGCACCGAGGACCGAGCACGCCCGGGGATTTCACCTGACACGACGCCAGATGACCTGGTTCATCGAGCAATACCTCGCCGACTCCGCCGACGGAGGACAGCCCTACGCGTCACCGCTGCGTGCGCCCGACCTGAGTGGCCTGCCGCCGGCGCTGGTCCTGACCGTCGAGCACGACCCCCTGCGCGCCGAGGGCGAAGCCTACGCGCGACGACTGGCCGACGCCGCCGTCCCGGCCACCCTGCACCGGGTCGACGGGTTGTTCCACGGCGTGTTCGGGCTCTCGGGGCTCTTGCCCGAGGCAGGCGAACTGGAGCGCCTGGCGGTCGCCGCGCTGAGAGACAACACACGCTCGACCACGACGAGAAGGGGATGAGATGCACGATCAGGCGATCGACCTGGTGCCCGCCATCGGCAGGGTGATGGGCGAGGTGCTGACCCGTGAACCGCTGGACGGCGAGGACGACTTCTTCGCCTGCGGAGGCGATTCCGTCCGGGCGGTGGAGGTGCTCCAGCGGCTGGCTTCGGAACACGGTCCGGCTGGAGAGGAGGCGTCGGACATCTTCCAGGCCCAGTTGCTGCTGGCGATCTTCGACGATGCCTCGCCCGCGGCGTTGGCGTCGGTGATCACGTCCTATGTGGACTGAAGGGGCGGCGACGCCGGTACGCGCGGTGCTGCGGGCGAGGCTGAAATGGAATCGGGAGCGGGTACCGGATCGGATCGCCTTGCGGGTCGCCACCGCGACCGGCTGGGACCACACCACCTGGGCGGAAATCGACGACGCGGTCACCCAGGTCGAGCGACGCGCGGCCGGGCTTCCCGGCGGGCCGGTCGTCGTGGTGGCCAACGGCGACGCCGACAGCGTTACCACGCTGTTCGGCCTGATGACGTCGGGCGTGAATGTCGTGGTGCTGGAATCACATTCGTCCATAGTGGACGATCCGCGTTCGGTGGTGCATCGGATCGGCGCGTCCACTGTGGTCGGTGTACCGGAGCGGCCACACCGGGCCTGGCGTGCGGAGACGGCTCCGCCGGGCACCGTCGGGTTCGGCGCACCGGACGGCGAGGTGTTGCAGCTGACGTCCGGGTCGACCGGTGAACCGAAGCTGGCTCGCCAGCCGCTTCGCAACGTGTTGTCGGGTGCGTTGACCTACCGGCGGACCTTCGAGCTGACCGCGGACGACTCGGTCGCCGTCGCCGTCCCCGTCGCGCATTCGTTCGGTCTGATCGGCGGACTGCTCGCGTCCTTGGTGTCCGGGGCGGATGTGTGGACATTGCCCCGGTTCACCGTCCGCAGAGCGGTCGAGGCGCTCGACGGTGGTGCCACGGCTTTGCTGGCCACGCCGCTCGCCTACCGGCTGCTGATCCCGGCGCTGCCGACGGCGGGGCGGGCACTGAGAGTGGCGCTGTCCTCCGGCGCGCCACTCACCGACGAGCTGGCGAACGGCGCGCGACGCCGTCTGGGCTGTCCCGTGCGCCAGGTTTACGGCAGTACGGAGACGGGACTGATCGCCTGCCATCCGGCGTCGGCGACGGTGTGGCCCGCCAGTTCGGTGGGAACCGCGCCGCCGGGAACGGAACTGCGGGTCGACGACGCGGGAAGGGTGCTGGTGCGGACCCCGACGTTGTTCGAGGGTTACGCCGGCGCGACCGGCCCGGCCCGCATCGAAGACGGCTTCTACGACACCGGCGACACGGGTCGTCTCGAAGACGGCCACCTGTTCCTCACCGGCCGCAAGACGACGTTCGTCAACGTGGGCGGGAGAAAGGTCAATCCGCAGCGGATCGAACGATTCCTCGGTGCGACGCCCGGTGTGCGGGATGTCGCGGTCTACGGCGACAACGACGACGGGACCGGTGAGCAACGCCTGCACGCCGCGGTGGTGCTCGCGCCGGGCACGACCACGCGGGACGTGCTGGCGTCCTGCCGCGAGCTCGGGTTGTTGCCTTACGAGACACCCCACCGCCTGGTGGTGTTGGAGCGCGTACCGCGGACGGCGATGGGGAAGGTCGACGCGCGGCTGCTACGGGAGGCGCTCGGCGCCGCCCGCGACGACGAGAGCGAGGGAGTCACATGAATCATCCAGGAGCCCCTCCGGGCGGCGGCCCGATCGCCGTGATCGGCTTGGGGTACGTCGGACTGCCACTGGCCCTGTCGTTCGCGCGACAGGGCAGGACGGTGGTCGGTGTGGAGACGGACCCCGAGGTCAGATCGTCGCTGGCCGCCGGCCATCCGCGGTTCCACGAGCCGGGGGTGGCCGAGCTGCTGAGGGAACAGCTGGGGGAGCGGTTCACGATCGCGGCGGAGCCGCCGTCATGGCCGGACGCGGTGGTGATCTGCGTCGGCACCGCCGTGGACCCGGAGACGAAGCGACCGAATCTGGCCCATCTGCGGGCCGCCGTCGACGACATCGCGCCATGGGTGGACGACGACACACTGGTGGTCGTCCGCAGCACCGTGCCGGTGGGCACCACCCGGAAGCTGGTGCGTGCCCGGCTGCGGGACCGGGGGGTCGATCCGCTGCTCGCGTTCTGCCCGGAACGCACCATCCAGGGGCGCGCGATGGCGGAGCTGTCAGAGCTGCCCCAGGTCATCGGCGCGATCGACGAGCGGTCCCTCGCCAGGGCGAAGGAGCTGTACGCGCCGGTCGCTCCGGATCAGGTTCCGGTGTCCAGCCCGGAAGCCGCGGAGCTGGTGAAGCTCGTCTGCAACGCGCATACCGATCTCATCTACGGTTTCGGCAACGAGGTCGCGTTGATCTCGGAGGCACTCGCGGTCGACGCCAGTGAGGTCATCGCGTCGGCGAACCTGCGGTATCCGCGGCCGGATCTGTGCCGTCCGGGGTATGTCGGAGGCAGCTGCCTGACCAAGGATCCGTACCTGCTGGCGTATTCGGCCGAGGAAGCCGGCTACCACCCGCCGATGGTCGCCGCCGCCCGTGAGGTCAACGAACGGGTTCCGCGGGCGGCGGTGCAGCACGTGCTCGCGGCGCTGGCCACGGCGGGGCGTCCGGTCAAGGACGCGAAGGTCCTGGTGTGCGGCATCGCCTACAAGGGCCACCCGGAGACCGACGACGTGCGTGGTTCGGCCGTGATCGACGTCGTCCGGCTGCTCGGGGGCCGGGTGGCGGAACTGGCGGGACACGACTACGTGGTCGGCGCTGAGCCGACCGCGCGGATCGGCCTCACCCCCGCGTCACTCGACGAGGGGATGGCCGACGCCGACGCCGTGCTGGTCCTGGTCGACCACCCCCGCTACGCGCGGGAGATCACCGCCGAAGCGGTGCGGACGCGGATGCGTCCTTCCGCCACCGTCGTCGACATCTGGGGCGTGCTCGAAGACGAGCTCGGCGCTCTTCCGGACGTGGACTACCGGAGGCTGGGCAATGGGCGCTGAACGGGTCATGATCACCGGCGGCGCCGGGTTCGTCGGGCTGCACCTGGCCCGGCACCTCGTCCGCGAGGGCAGCGAAGTCACCCTCGTGGACGACTTCTCCCGTGGACGGCAGGACGAGGACTTCCGCGAACTCGGCGAGCACGTCGCGCTGATCGAGCACGACCTCCGGGAACCGTTGCCGTTCGACCCGCCCGACGACGGGTTCGACGCCGTCTACCACCTCGCAGCGGTCGTCGGGGTGGCCAGGGTCAGCCGGAACGCGGCATTGGTACTCGACGTCAACCTGCGCTCTGCGCTGAACGTACTGGAGTGGTGTCTCCGGTACCCGCCGGGAGCGTTGTTCCTCAGCTCCACGAGTGAGGTCGCCGACGGCGCCGCCGGCCTCGGCCTGACGGCGTACCCGACGAAGGAGGACGGACCGTTCGCGCTCGCGGCTCCCGCCGCCCCGCGCGCTTCGTACGCGCTGAGCAAGGTGGTCGCGGAATCCCTGTTCCGGCAGAGCGGTCTGTCACGCTTGCGGATCGGGCGGTACCACAACATCTACGGCCCGCGGATGGGTGACGAGCACGTGATCCCCCAGTTCGTCGCACGGGCGCTCGGGAGGCTCGATCCGTTCCCCGTCTACGGCGGTACACAGGCTCGCGCGTTCTGCTACATCGAGGACGCGATCGACGCGACCGTCGCGCTCACCCGGCTCCCCGATGCCGACCCGATGGTCGTGAACATCGGGAACGACCGGGAGGAGATCCGGATCGACCGGCTCGCCGACAAGGTCGTCACGCTCGCCGGTTACCGGCCGGCACTCGACATCCACCCGGCACCGGCAGGGTCGCCCGAGCGGCGGCTGCCCGACCTCGGAAGGCTGCGCGACGCCGTGGGATACCGGCCGCGGGTGAGCCTGGACGAAGGGTTGCGCCGCACCTTCGAGTGGTACCTCGCCGAGCGCACCCGGACCGAGCCATGACCGGCTTCACCGTGCGTGCGGGCCTGTTGCTGCGCGACGGCGAGGACTTCGTCCCGGTCGGGGTCAACTATCACCCCTCGGTGGCGGGCTGTCGCATTTGGACGGACTGGGATCCGCACGCGCTGCGCTCCGACTTCGCCCGGATGGCAGCGGACGGCTTCGACACTGTGCGCCTGTTCGTCTTCTGGCGCGACTTCGAGCCCGAGCCCGGCGTTTACCGCGGCGAGTCGTTCGAACGGCTGCGTGACGCGGTGCGGTTCGCCGGGGAAGCGGGGCTGGTGTGCGTGCTGTCCCTGCTGACGATCTGGATGAACGGGCAGCGGCTGGACCTGCCGTGGCGGCGGGGCAGGGATCTGTGGCTGGACAAGGGCATGCTCGAACGGCAGGTCGAGTTCGCGAGCCGGGTCGCCGGGTCGCTGCGCGGCCTTGGCAACGTGCTCGCCGTCGACCTCGGCGACGAGGTGTCCAACGTCGAGCCCGCCGCGGCCGCGGCACTGTCCCGCGCGGATGTCGCCGAGTGGCACGCGCTACTGGCGTCGACGTTGCGCCGTGAACTGCCGGGCGTGCTGGTGACGCAGGCCAACGACGCCACGGGTGTTTTCGGCGGCTCGCCGTTCGGAGTGGACAACGCGGGAGGCCTGGATCTCATCGCTGTCCACGGATTTCCGACCTGGGCGCCAGGATCGATCGAGTCCACCATGTCGTACAAGGCGACTTCGCTGGTGCCCTTCCTCGTTCGGTTCGCGGGGGCGTACGGCCTGCCTTACGTCGACGAACTGGGTGGTTACGGAGTGAGCGACGAGGTCGCGGCCCGGTACCTCGCCGCGGCCGCGGCGGCGGCGCTCGCCAACGGCGCCGCCGGGCTCGCCGTGTGGTGCTGGCAGGATCTCACCGCCGCCACCGAGCCCTACGACCAGCGCCCCGGCGAGCGCCACACCGGGCTGCGCCGGATCGACGGCAGCCCGAAGCCCGCGCTCGCCCGGCTGAGCCGGGTAGCGGCGTCGGCGGAGGAGCTGGCGAGCTTCTCTCGCGGAGGTACCGCGTCCATCGCGCTGTACCTCCCGGAGGCCGTCCGCGCCGGACGGGGCTCATATCTGGACCCGGATTCGGGAACCGTCGCGTCGTTCTACGCGTACCTCCTGCTCAAACGTGCGCATCTCGACTTCGACGTCGTGTCCGGTCCGATCGACGGCTACCGGCTGGTGTTGTGTCCGTCCGTGACGAGGGTCGGCGCGGTGGACATCGAGCGACTCGGTGCGTGCCTCGCCGACGGCGCCAGTGTCTATTACTCGCTCGGTGACCATCTGCACGGTTTCCCCGGCGACGCGGTGGCCGGCGTGCGTCTTCAGGACTTCCGCCTGTGCGCGGACGGGCGGAAGTCGTTGTGCTGGGGCACGGACGAGTGGGCGCTGGACTGGGAGAACCGGACCGCCTCGGACGTCGTGCCGACCACGGCCGACCCGGTCGGGTTCTACCGCGACGGCAGCCCCGCGGTGTTCGTCAACGCCGTCGGACCGGGACGGATGCTGTTCTGTGGCGCGCCGGTGGAACGGCAGCTCGACCGGCCGGGGCGTCTCGAAGCCTGGGGTGGTGAGCGGTTCTACCGTCGGATCGCCGAGTTCGCCGGTGTCCTCCCCGAAATCGACTGCACGCTGCCGGAGGTGGAGGTGGTGCCTGCCAGAGCCGATCCAGGCGGGGCCGCGCTGGTCATCAACCACGGCGCCGAACCCGCGCGGGCGGTCCTGAGCTGGCGGACGGGCGCCACGGCGGAGGTGGAGCTGGAACCGAAGGACTGGCGGATCGTTCCGGCGGGAACGGGGGTGCCCGGATGAGGGGCGTGGTGTACCACGGGCCGGGAGACGTCCGGGTGGCACCGGATCTGCCGATGCCGTCGGTGCGAGGGCCGCGGGACGCCGTCGTCCGGGTCACCAGGACGGCGATCTGCGGTACCGACCTGCATCCGTACCGAGGTGAGATCCCGGGGTTCGAATCCGGCACGGTACTCGGACACGAGTTCACCGGCACGCTGGTCGACGCCGGAGATGAGGTCTCTTTACTTGTGGGGCAACGGGTTGTCGCCTCCGACATTGTCGCATGTGGACGGTGTGAACGGTGCGCGCGTGGCGAGCATTACCAGTGTGAGCTGGTGACTCTGTTCGGCTACTCGACCGTGGTCGGTGCCGCCCTGCCCGGTGGTCAGGCGGAGTACGTGCGTGTCCCGTACGCGGACGTCGTCCTGGCCGCCATACCCGACGATCTCACCGATGAGGAAGCACTGTTCGCCGGTGACATCCTGTCCACGGGATACGCCGCGATCCAGGCCACCGCGCTGCTGCCGGGACAGGTCGTCGCCGTGGTGGGCGGCGGACCGGTCGGGCTGTGCGCGGCCATGTGCGCCACCGCCGCCGGCGCCGCGCGGGTCGTCGTGATCGACCTCGACCAGGAACGCCGGGAGCACGCGAACCGGCTCGGGTTCACCGCGTCGTCGCCCGCCGGTCTCAGCGCGGCGCTCGCTCGCGCCGGTGCGCCGGACGGCGCACCGGCGGTGGTCGAAGCGGTCGGGACCGACGCCGCGCTGACCGCGGCCGTGGGCGCCGCCCGCCCCTGCGCCACGATCGCCGTCGTGGGCGCGCACCACGCACTGGATCTGCCATTCCCCGCAGGCACGGCCTTCGCCAGGGAACTCACGATGAGATTCGTTGTCGGCGACCCGATCCGACACCGGGACCAGGTGCTCGCGCTCGTCCGGGCGGACCGGCTCGACCCGGCCGCGCTCGTGTCGCACCGCATGCCGCTTTCCGCCGCCGCCGAGGCCTATCGCCTGTTCGACCGGCGCGAAGCCTTCAAGGTGGTTCTCGACGCATCCGGGTGAGGACATCCGATCAGCGGTAGCCGTTCGTGCCGCTCGGTGGCCCGCCCGTTCGCGCATTACCGAGGTCGGCGGGGGTCTGGGAACGTGAGGACATCAGCAAGCGAGGAGGACGGATGACGGCGTTGGAGGCGGTATCGGTGCATCTGCCGGAGGAGGTCACATCGATCACCCCGTACCTCGCCGATGTAGGCCTCAGCCCGGCACAAATCAAGCTCTACCACAGGTTCTACGGATTCTCCCGGCTGCGGCTCGCACCGTCGGAGTCGATCACCGAGCTGATGCTGGCCGCGGCGGAGGGGCTCGACGCGTTACGCGGCAGGGAAAACCACGTGCGGTATCTCGTGCAGGCCAAGACGATCCAGCTCGCCGCGCCCTATCCCCGCAACCCGTTGCACGAAGTTCGCGAGGCGCTCGGTCTCGACCACGCGATCGCCTTCTCCCTCACCCAGCACGCCTGCGCGTCCGGACTGCTCGCCGTCGACCTCTGCGGCAAGCTCCTCGCCGCGGACGGCGACTCGGACGCGCTGGCGCTGATCCTGGTGGGGGAAAAGGCGTTCACACCTTCGGCACAGGTGATCGCGGACTCCGCGATCATGGGCGAAGGTATGGCGGCCGTCCTGGTCACCGCGAGTGGCGAGCGGGACCGGTTGATCGGTTACGCGACCAGGACCCACGGCGAATACCACACCGGTCCCTTTCTTACGCCTGAGCTGATGGCGACCTTCGATCGGCTCTACGCGCCCGCGCTCGCGGAGGTGATCCTCGCGGCGGTGGGCAGGGCAGGACTGGAAGTGTCCGATGTGGACCTCGTACTGCCGCACAACGTCAACCAGATGTCGTGGCTCCGGGTGGCGAAGTCGATCGGTCTGCCGAGGGACCGGATCCTACTGGACAACCTGCCCGAGCTGGGGCACTGCTTCTGCGCCGACTCGTTCATCAACTACCGGACGGCGATCGACGGCGGACGCCTCCGCCGGGGAGCCCGCTACGTGATGACGTCGGTCGGTCTCGGGGCGACCTTCGCCGCGATGGTCTTCCAGCACTGAGCCGCGAGGACGACCGACAGCACCACCCACTCAGAGAAGAACAGCAGACTGGAGGCAACAACCATGGAGTCGCACAGCGTCGAGCGCGGCAAGATCGTCGAAACGGCCATCGGCCTGCTGGCGACCATGAGCAGGCGGGAGCCGGCGACGATGTCCGAGGAGACTCGCCTGTTCGAAGAACTCGGCCTCGACTCGGTCAACACGCTGGAACTGCTGATGCAGCTCGAGGAACTGCTGGACTTCCAGTTCGACGCCGAAACGCTGGAGCAGCGGTACCTGGAAACCGTCGGCTCCTTGGCCACCTACGTGGCCAAGCAGGCGAGTGTGTGACCGATGTACCTGGCGACCTCACCGGCGGTGGCGCCGATCTCGCCGGAGGCCGGCAGACGGCTGCCGTTGCGACTGGAGCGGGCCGCGAGCCGCGTCTTCGGCGAGGGCCGCCCCTACGATCCGGGCCTGATCCAGTACTTCGCCGATCTGGCGGCGCTGTACGGCCTGCGGCATCGGGACGACTACTTCACTCGCGTCCGCCGCAACACCTTCACCGACATGATCGGCGGTGTGCTGGCGGATCTGGCACCACTGGACGAGCCGTTCGACCTCGTCGTGCTCGCGCACAGTACGCCCGATGCCGAACCGGGCTGGCCCGCGTGCTTCGCCGCCGACGCGCTGCCTGGCGACCCGCTGGTGCTGGCGGTGTCGGATCAGGGTGCCGCGGCCGCTTTCACCGCGCTCCGGATCGTGGCCGACTACGCGACCGCGGACGGGTTCGATCGCGCGCTCGTGCTGATCCTGGACCAGACCACCTTGATGGACGACGATCAGCCTGCCCCGCGCGAGGTGAGGCCCGCTCTCGACGCTGTGGTCGCACTGGTGCTGAGCCGTCATGCGGACGGCGACTGCCCGGTGATCCGTTGCCAGGCCGATCTCGGACGCGATGAGGCGATCGCGTCGGTGACCGCGCTGCTGGCCGACGACCATCCCGCGGCACTGGTGGCAGGACACGGGATCGGCGTCGAACAGCCGGACCTCGATCTGGTGGTGGCCGAACCCGGCAGGCCGTGCACGGGCGTGTGGGCGGCGCTGGTCGATCGGCTGGACGACTGGGAAGCGGGACGCCGGGTGATGCTGGCCGACTACGACCCGGTACTGCGCTATCTGGGAACCTGCTCGATCGAGACACCCCCGCGCGCGACCGCCCGGCAATGGGCGCGCTGCCGGGCGGTGACGCGGGGCGAGAGCCTCGGCGCTGGATTCGACGTGCTGCTGGAGTCGGTCCCGGGCGGGCCCCCGGCGGGCCCGGGTGGGCACGTCCTCGTCCGGCGAGGGGAAGGCGAACCGGCCGAGGACGACCTGCCCGCGACATCAGGGGAATTGCTCGCCGCCGAGGGCCTCGCCGTCGGAGAGCGCGGTCCCCGCCCGGCCGCCGACGACGCGAAGTGGTTGACCGGACTCGCCTGGCTGCGGCTGGGGGCGTCCGAACAGCTCACCGACCGGTGCGTCGCGTACCTGGGGGAGCGCGCCAGCGGCGACGGCAGCCTTCTCGACCGGCAGCTGGTCGCCGGTCAGCTGGCGGACGCCCTGATCGAGCAGTTCGAGATCGAGGCCGTACTCGGTGCGCCTGGCCTCGATCCGCCGACCCTGCGCCGGGTGCACCGCCGGATCACCGACGCCGACCGCCTCCTGTCGCGGCTGCTGGCGGCGAGTGGCTTCCTCAGTGATGGGCCGGGGCGGGTGGCCTACGTGTCCCAGCTGATCGCCGACGTCTGGCTCGGCACGGAGAGCACTGGGGAACGCGGATGACCGAACTGGATGACCGTCTGCTCGCGCTGCGAACGCACGCCCGTGGCTGGGCGGGCGATCTGCGTGCCGTCGCCCTGCGGCTCGAACGTAAGCCCGACCTGATCGTGGAGTCGCTCGGCTTGCCCGCGATGGACCACGTCGGGTTGTTCCAGAGCCCGCCACGGTTCCGTCCCGCGCCACTGGTCGTCGGGTCGCACCGGTTCACCGGGGACAGCTTGCTGGAGCAGGTGGTGCTCGTCGAGGAACTGGCCTGTGGTGATCTCGGGGCACTGATGGCCGCGCCCGGCGCGCCGATGGCGGGACCGCTGGTCGCGCTGCTGGGTGACGAACGGCAGCAGGAGAACTTCTTCGGCAGGCTGGCGTCCCGGCCGACCTGGACGTTCTTCGCGCTCACCGAACCAGGTGGCGGTTCTGCGGCCACCAGTCTCGAAACCCGTCTGCGCCGTGACGGCGACGGCTATCTGCTCGACGGCGTGAAGAAGTACATCGGCAACGCCGGCCGCGCCGGGGTCGGCGTGGTCTTCGCCCGGTCGGATCCGGGGCCGCTCGGCATCCGCGCGGTGCTCGTCGACGCCGAGGACGCCGGGTACACCGCGACCGCGTTGCCGACCCTCGGGTTGAGCGCGGCGGGGCTGAGCGAACTCACGCTGCGCTCCGTCCGGCTGCCGCCGGAGCGTCTGCTCGGACGGCAGCTCTCGGCGGTCCGTCGCGGCATTCTGGGCTGGACCCGGACGTTCGACCGGCTCCGTCCCGTGGTCGCGGCGATGGGGGTCGGCGTGGCGCGGGCCGCCCACGACTACGTGCGGGAGCACCGCCGGGTTCTGCGGGGCGGCGAGCGCACTCGTTGGGAAGAGCTCGGACTGCGGATCGACGCGGCTCGACGGCTCGTGCGGCACGCGGCCGTCACCGTCGACGCGAATCCGGCGCAGGGCCACCTGGCCTCGGCGGCGAAAGTGCGCTCCACCCGGCTGGCCGAGGACGTGACCCTCGCGGCGCTCGGATTCTTCGGTCCCGGTGCCCGGCTCGATCACCCGTTGCTCGACAAGTTCGCCAGGGACGCGCGCGGCGTCGAGTTCATGGAGGGCTCGGGCGACGTGCAGAAGCTCGCCGTCCACCACCAGCTCACCCGAGGGAGGACATCATGACTCAGCCGAACAAGCACGGCGGCCCAGGAGAGGCGGCCCCACACATGCCATCCGGTCCGGGCGGTGGGCCGCCGGATCCGGCGGGTGGCCCGCCTCCCGGTGGTGGTCCGCCGCCGTGGGCGGTGCCGGGGCCGGACCGCCGTTCGATCCGCGCCGCGCTCGCGCGGCTGGCCGTTCCCATGGTGCTGGCCGAGGTCATCGGTCTGCTGGTGGTGGTCGGTGTCCAGGCGTTGCTGGGCAGGATGGACGGGGACGCGCTCTACGTACGTGCGCTGTACATGCCCGTGGCGAGCCTGTTCCTCGCGTTGTTCATCGCGTTCGACATCAGCAATCAGGTCGCCGCGGCCATCAACCGCGGCCGGGGGCGCCCTCAGGACGTGGTGCCGATGGCGCTGAGTTTCAGCCGGATGTGGCTGGCGTTCATCTCGGCTCTCATCGTCGTGCTGGCGCTCGTCGCGCCGTTGCTCGCCGACGCGCTGCTGGTGCCGCCGTCGTCCCACGACCACTTCGTTTCCTTCGTCCGTTGGATGGCGCTGGCCGAGCTGACCTACGTCGGCGTGGTCCTCTGCGCGTCCAGCCTGCGCGGGTTCGGCCATGCGCGGCACAGCGCGGCGGTGATGCTGGTGGGGGCGGGTATCCAGTTCGGCGGGGTGTGGGTGCTGGGCATCGGCGCCGGAATGGGCGCGAGCAGTGTTCCGCTGTCGATCGCGCTGTCGTCGGTCGCCGGACTGGCACTCGGGCTGTTCTTCCTGCGCCGCACTGGTCTGTGGCGGCCGGGGCAGCCGAAACCGTGGCAACCGGACGCCGTCCGGCATCTGCGGCAGGTCGGTCTGCCGGTGGCGACCACCCAGGTCATCCTGTTCGGCTCCAACCTCGTGCTGCTGCGGGTGCTCGGGGTTTTCGATCCCACGGTCGTCTCGGCCTACTCCGGCGCGTCGAGTCTGCAGATCCTGGTACTGATGCCCGGTATCGTCCTTGGCTCGGCGACGGCGATCGTGCTCAACCAGCAACGGGGGGCGGGCAAGGCCGAATGGCTGCCTGGCACGCTCCGCACCGGCCTGGAGATCGCGATCGGGACCTACGTCGTGCTCGGGGTCGCGGTGTGGGCGGCGAGCGGACCGCTGGGTTCGCTGATGTCCGACGTGCCCGAGGTGTCCCACCAGACCGCGCTGTACCTTGGCACGATCGGGCTGACCTATGTCCTGCAGGGGCCGGTCCTGGCCTCGCTGAACATCATGGAACAGATCGGTTCCGGGCTGGTCGCGGTGCTGTTGAACATCTTCTACTACGTCGTCATCGTGGTCGCCAGTGCGCTGGTCGTGGCGGCGGTGCACGACCCGGTCGCCTTCTACCACACGGTGGCGTTGGCCAACCTGGTGGGAATCACCGTCGTAGTGGCGGTGGTGGTCGTGGTCCGCAGGGCGAGCCGGATCGAGTCGGGGCAGCCCTGACGTGCGGTTTGGCGCGGTCGTGCCGTCGCGGGCGGCGGACCTCTGCCGCACATTTGGCATGGCCGGTCAGTGATTCTGCCGGGTCGGGCGCCGGAACCCGCTGCTATCAATGAGAAGCGGCGTTGTTCCGGCCGCAGCGGCACGAGCCGCCACGAGGGGAAGGGGCACAGCCATGACGCATACCGTTCCGGTCGCCGAGGACGCCGGCATGTTCAGCATCGCACTCCTGTCCGGCAACGAGGTCCTGCGGCACGGGCTGGAAATCGTGTTGAGGTCCGTACCCGGTGTCGGGACGGTTCACCGCTGCGGCAGCCGGGAGGACATCGACGGGCTGGCCGCGCTGCCGGTACTGGACTTCGTCATCGTCGCCTCGGCCGACACGCGGTGGCTGGACAGCGTCGCGGGCGCATTCGCCGCGAAGACGAAGATCCTCGTGGTGATCGACGAGATGTCGGTCACCGGTCCGGTTCTGCCCACCTCGGTTCCGGTGGACGGATTCCTGTCCCAGCAGGATCTGTCCGCCGAGACACTCGGCGAGGGCCTGCGCCGGTGCGCGCTCGGCGAACTGCCGATGCCTTCGCGGCTCGCACGGGAGTTGCTGTTCAGGGCGGACGACCCTACCTCGCGTCAGCGGATGCGGGCCGTGAAGCTGACCAGCCGTGAGACGGAAGCGCTCTCCCTGCTCGTGAAGGGGCTGAGCAACAAGCAGATCGCCCGGCGCCTGACCATCTCGAGCCACGGCGCGAAACGGCTCGTGGGCAGCATCATGCTGAAGCTCGACTCGCCGAACCGGACGACCGCGGCGGTCAACGCCATCAAAGCCGGCCTTCTCGACGATCACTGACGGGACGTAGGACCATGACCGCTGACCTGTCCGGCGAGCGCGAATCCTTCGCCGAAGTCGCCAAAACAGCACTGTGGACGGCCGCCGCGCGGGCACGGGAGAGCCGTCGCCACGACAGACTCTTCGACGATCCGTTCGCGGCGACGCTCGCCGGCCAGGAAGGCGTCGCCCTGCTGTCCCACTTCCACCCGTCGCACGCGGCCGACGAGGGCAACCCGTTCCTGGCCATCCGGACCCGCTGGTTCGACGAGTTTCTTCTGCGGTCGGCCAGGCCGGGGTGCCAGATCGTCGGTCTCGGCGCGGGTCTGGACACCAGGGCGTACCGGCTGGACTGGCCCGAAACGGCCGTCGTGTTCGAAGTGGACCAGGCGGACTTGCTGTCCTACAAGGAATCCCGCCTGTCGATGGCCGGCGCGGAAGCTCGCTGCGAGTGTCGCCGGGTGCCGGTGAACCTCACTGACGACTGGGTTGGCGCATTGTCGGACAACGGTTTCGATCCGGCCCGGCCGACGATCTGGTTCGCCGAGGGGCTGCTGTTCTACCTCCCCGAGTCGCTGGCCCGGTACGTGGTCGCGCGTACCGCCGAGCTGTCCGCACCCGGCAGTCTGTTCGCGGCCGACCTCATCGGCACCGGAATCTTCCGTTTCCCTTACCTGAAGCCGTTTCTGGGGAAACTGGAGGCGGCGGGCAGCCCGTGGCGCTTCGGCACCGACCAGCCCGGCGGATTCGTCCAGAACTGCGGCTGGCTGGTGGACGAGGTCGTCGAACCGGGTGCTCCGGCAGCCGACTACGGGCGGTGGCCCGCCTCCGTGGCGCCCGAGACGCTGCGCGACTTGCCCCGTAGCTACCTCGTCGAGGCGGCTGTCTAGACCGTGCCTCCCCGTTCGGTGCTCGGCGCATCGACCCGCAAGCGGGCGCGCCACTCACGACAGAGAGCGGCGCCGTCCCTCAGCCACTTCACCTTCACCTGAGCGTGAAGACCCTGGCCGGACCGTCCACCTGGCCCCCCGGTCGCAAGTGCAGCTCACCGCGAGCGGGAAACAGGACCACCGTGGCCACCGTGTGCTCGTGACGGATGTCGCCGTTCGCGGCGACGTGCACCGGCGGCGCCGACAGCAGCGCGAAGTGCTCCGCGGCGGTCGCGTTCGCGCGCAGCCCGGCGAGGCCCGTGACGCAAGCGTCGAGCCGCCGTACCGAAGCGCGGCGAGCGAACCGGTTCACCTCGTCTTCAGCCATCAGATCCGGGTGCAGGATGTGGTTCGTATGCGCGAAAACAGGTGCGGAGACGGTCCGCATCCGGCCGTCCACCAGCTCGACCCATGCCGCGCGGGACCGGTCGCAGAGCACGAGGTTGCGTGAACTGGCCAGCGGCAGGGTCTGAAGCAGCTCGATGCCCTCGTTCACGTCACGAGCGTGATCGAGGAGGTATCGGACCGCGAGATAGGGCGGTACCCCCGGTTTCCAGGTCCCTCCCAGGATCAGGTTGATGCCGATCGCCAGCCCGGCGTCGTTCAGGCCGAGGTAGCCGAGCTGCCCACCGAAGCTGAGCACGAGGGCGCGGCCGGGCGAACCGTCGCGCACCACCTCGAGGACGGCGATCTGGTCGGCGAGATCGCCGTTGAGATCGACCGTCTGCGCGAGTACCGGGGTGCCGTGCCCCACCCGCGCGTAAGCGGTGCAGTCGCCGTGAGCAGGCACCCTGCGGTAGCCCAGTATCTCGCGCCGTGCCTGCAGCAGTACCGCCTCCCGGCGGCTCAGGCCCGCCCCTTCCGCCAGCCCGTCGATCTCGTCGGCAAGCTCCGGCACCGCGGCGGCGATCGCCGTCCGGTAGGCGTCGATCGTGGGACCGAGCGTGGCCGGCGGCACGGGCCGCCACAGGATCCGGTTGAGGCGGCAGAGATCATCGTCGAGGAAAGCCCGCAAAGCGGCCGCGCGAGCCGTTCCATGCGCACGTCCCCGGGAACGGGCATCGCCCTCGACGCGGACGAACGGAACGTCCGGTACGCGGGTCATCCGGGAGTGATCTTCGGCTGCCGTTCGAGCTGTTCCTTGATCCGCGGCCACTCGGCGCGCAAGACGCTGAAGAACACGGCGTCCCGGCGTCGTCCTCCTGGCATCGGGTTGAAGCTGCGCAGCGTGCCTTCTTCGCGGGCACCGATATTACGCAGCGCGCTACGCGCCTGCTCGTTGAGCCGGTCGGTTTTGAACTCGACCCGTTCCGCCCCCAGGCGTTCGAAGGCGTGTCGGAGCAGCAAGTACTTCGCCCACCGGTTCATCCCCTTGCCGCGGAAATCCCGGCCGAGCCACGACCACCCGATCTCCAGCCTGCCGTCGCGTTCGGCCAGATTGCCGTAGCTCATGCTGCCCGCGGCGCGACCGTCACGTTTGTCGGTGACCAGGTAGACGACCCGGGTGCCGTTGGTGTGGTCGGCGAGCGTGGCGTCGAAGAAGGCTTCGAAGTCGGCATCGGTCTCGACGCGGGAGACGAAGAAGCGCCAGATGTCCGGGTCCATCGCGATGGACCGCACCGCGGCCCGGTCCTCGGCCACGATCGGCCGCAGGAGTACGTACTCGTTGTCCAGGGTCGTAGCCGCGAGTTCCAGCCAGCTCATGCCGTTCCTTTCGAGTCCGCCGAGTCCGTTCCGCTCATGGTGCCCTGGTAACGCCCGTTCTGTCGTTCACCTCGTTCTCGTGAGCGGCGAGGATCGCGGCACGCCTCGGTTTGAGTTGCGCGGTCAGCTGGCCGTTCGCCACGCTGAACCGCTCGCGGGCGAGCACGATCTTGGCGATCCGTTCATCCCGTTCGACCGTGGCGTTCGTCCGCGTCACCCAATCCGTGATCGCGTCCCGGTCGGGCGGACGGCCGACGGCCGAAACCACGGCGACCAGGTAAGTCCGGGAGGGGCAGAAGATGACGCACTCGTCGACCGCGGGGCATTCCCGCAGCCGTTCCTCGATGGGCCGCACGACGATCTTGCGGGCGTTGTCGAGCACGATGACGTCGTCGGCGCGGCCGCGGATGTAGAGGAAACCGTCGTCGTCGAAATAGCCGAGGTCGCCGGTGCGGACGGTGCCGTCGGTGCCGAACACCTCCTCCGAGGCGCCGGGCGGCCCGTACTCGTACCTTGTGTTCACCGGGTGGTCGCCGCGGACGCTGATCACCCCTTCGGCGTCGATCAGGACCTCCTTGCCGGGCACGACCTTTCCGACACTGCCGATCCGCCAGGCCCCGGGGTGGTTCTTGGTGACGATGCAGGTCTCGTTCAGGCCGTAGCCCTCGAAGATGGGCAGGCCCACGTCGGTGAAGAAGCGCAAGGTCGCCGGGCTGGCGGGCGCGGAGCCGGTCCACAGATACCGGATTCGGGGGCCGAAGAACCGTTGCGCGGCGATGGGGAGAGCCGCGGCGGGGTCTGCGGGCGAGATCCTGGCCGCCAGCGACTCGATCCGGCGCCGCATCACCTCGTAGAAGGCCGGGATTCCCATGACCACGCTCGGCGCGGCGCGCCTCAGCGTGGCGAACACCGCGTTGTGCGTGCTGATCGTGACGTCGTGGCCGTGCAGCAGAGCCGAGTAGATCCAATACCGTTGCTGGAGCAAGGACAGCGGCAGGAAGACGAACAGGTGGTCGTCCGGTCCGTGGGAGAACAGCTGCTGAACCGCGCGCAGTGAGCTTTCGATGCTGCCCACCGTCGCGGCCAGTCCCTTCGGCTCGCCGGTGCTGCCCGAGGTGAACTTGATCGTCGTCACGTCGCCGGGCCGATGGCTCACGGGTGCCGGCGTGGTCCCGGCGTCCAACCATCGGCGTACCTCGGCCATGTCGTGGACACCGGGCGCGTCCACCGGTGTGTCGGTGAACAGCAGACGCAGGCTGTAGCGCGCGAGAAGTGCGGGATCGACCCTGAACTTCTCCGGTTCCAGTCCCGCGGTGACGACGCCGAGCCGGAGCGCGGCGAGGTCCAGCAGCACCCATTCGAGGCTGTTGCTCCCGTGGATGCCGATGCGGTCCCCCCGGACGACACCGAGTTCGGCCAGCCTGCCGGCCACGTGCCCGGCCAGCTCCTGAAGCCGGCGGAGATCAAGCGATTCCGACCCGCCGAAGCGGGTGAAGGTGATGTGGCGATCGCTGCGGGGACGGCCGGTGGCGAGGTGGTCCAGCAGTGATTCGCTCACTCGTCCGCCTCCTCGGCGAAGAACACGCGCCCGGCGAGGTCGACGCGGGCCCCGGGGGAGAGCAGTTCCACGGCCGATGGCCAGCGTTCCGGTGGCGTCAGCCCCAGCGCGCCTGCCAGGCGACGGGCGAAGCGGGGCATCACCGGCGCGGCGCAACCGGCGAGCAACCGCGCGGCCGCCAGTTCGAGCGCGATCGCGGTACGGGCCTGATCGCTCCAGCCCGGCAGTCGGATGCCGGGTTCCTCTCGTCCGGCGAACGCGCGGGCGTCCTGAACCAGCCCGCTCAGGCCCTGGGTGGTCTGGTTGAGGGAGAAACCGTCCGGGCCGAGACTGCCGGTCAGTGCCCGGAGCCGGTGCTCCAGACCGGCGAGGAAGGCCGTGTGCTCGGGTGTCCAGGTGCCGGTGTCCGGAGCGTGGCCGCCGTACCGCTCGTCGACCCGGGCGCCGAGGTCGCGCAGCCAGCTCTGCCACTGTCCGATGAGGACGGTGCTCAGCACGGCCTCGAACTCACTCCGGCTGAAGCTGGTCCGCCGCCCTTCGGGGCGGGTCGAGGCGAGGAAGTATCGCACCGCGTCGACGCTTTCGGCCGAGAGGATCTCCTTGCCCCAGATCGCATGACGCCTGCTGGTCGAGAACTTGTCCTCCTCCAGCAGGTAGAACTCGTTGACGTGGTAGTCGATGTCGGGTCGCCACTCGGGAAACGCGAGCCGGTAGAGCGCGGGGTACAGCACCGCGTGGTAGAAGCTGTTGTCGAAGCCGAAGAAGTGGACGATCTTCCAGTCATGCCGTGGCCGATCCCACCGCCAGTTCTTCGCCGATCGGCGTCCCAGCGCCTCGATTCCGTACAGGAAGCCGTAGGCCATCTCCGGCCAGGCCCAGATGGCCTGATCATCCATGTCCGGCGTGGCAGGTGACACACCCCAGCCGGTGGGATGGGTGAGGCTGACGTCGAGCCTGGGGCGGGAGAAGAGGCGGTCGGCCAGTTCGCGCAACCGTGCCGGAACCCGGCCGAGCGCGTGGTGGTCCGCGACCGTCGCCCGGAAGTCGTGCAGGGGCAGGGAATGCCGGACCACCTCCGCCCGTCGCGGCGGTTCCGGGGACAGCGCCGACCGTGGCCGCAGCAGATCGACGCACGCGTTGGGTTCACCGCACTCCTCGCACAGGTTCCCCCCAGTCGGCTGCCCGCAAGCGGGGCACGCGCCGCTGACGTCTCCTTCGTACAGGTACTCACCGGTCTCGCCGTCGAACAGCGCGGTTCCGGGCGTCGGGCGGACCTCACCCGACGCCGTGAGCCGGGAGAAGAAGTCGCGCAGCCCGTCCGCGTATCGCGGCGCGGTACGCGGGACGGTGAACTGATCCGGTTCGATGTCCATCAGCGCCAGCGTCTCGCGAATCTCCGCGCTGAACCGCTCAGCGGTGGTGGCGGGTGACTCGGCGGCATCGCGCGCGTAAGCCGCGACGTAGCTCTGGAAGTCGTCGCTGCCGGTGAGATGCCATGCGTCCGCACCGTTCATCCGCTGGAACCGGACGTAGACGTCGGCACCGAGGTATGGGCCGGAAAGATGCCCGAGGTGCAGGTCACCGTTGGGTGTGGGCGGGGTGGAGAACACCAGTAGCGGTCGTCGCCGAAGCCTCGTCGGCGATTCCGCCGCGAGGGTCGCGTGTGCGAAATCCCGCCAATACACGTCGGCGAAGACGAGATCGGTTTCGCCGGTGTTCTCCACGACGTGGGTCTCGAAAGGCTCGAACAAGGCAACGGTTCCCGGCCCGATGGGATGGTTGGCTCCGTTCACGACCAGCTCGCCGGTGCCTTCGAGCACGACGAACATCTCGATCTCGTCGTGCTGGTGTGGGGCGGAGCTGGTGCCGGGGCGCACCCGTGCCCATCCCGCGCCGACGGTGCCCCCGTCGATCACGCTCATGTCGATGCCGAACGCCGGATGCAGTTCGGCGTCGGAGTACTTGTCAAGAATCACCACAGGCTCCTCGAACCGACGGGGACTTCCAGAAGATCGGCGGTCTCTCGGGCGATCGCCGGGGCCAGCCGGTAGCCCGAGCCGTTCGCGGCGCCCGCGAACACAACACGACCGGTGTCGTCAAGGGTGCGAACCTGCGGCTCGCCGTTGTCGCTGTAGGCGTCGCAGAACACCCTGCCCGACCTGAGGGCGGCTCCGGGCAGATAGCGGTTCAGCACGGTCTCCGCCTCGCGTCTGTGCTCGGCCGAGAGGCCCTCCGGCGGCGCGTCGGGATCGACATCCCATTCCGGGCAGGTGTAGCTGAACAACCAGTGCGCCCGGCGGGGCAGCGGGAGCAGGAAGGCGTCTTCCCGGTCGAACAGCACGAGACTGTGCCGCCGGGAGACCGGCCGGTCCAGATGCAGGGCGACCACCCGTTTCACCCTGGCGCCCACCGCGGGCACGAGGGTTCGCCAAGCGGGGTCGCCGAGCCAGGGGCCCGGGCAGAGCACGACTCGACCCGCCGTCAGGGTCTCGCCACTCGCCAGCCGCACCGCGACATGGGTCGAGCGGGGTTCCACACCGGTGACCCGCAACCCTTCGCCGATGCCGACCTGTGGCCGCAGGGATCGGGCCAGAAGCTGGGCGAGGGCGGGTACATCGGCGTGGTGGCAACCCCGGCATCGCCACACCGTGGCGCCCGGCGGGAGGGTCACTGACCGGCCCGGGACCGCGTCGCCCCGGCGCAGTTCCGCCCCGGCGAGGTAACCGGCCGGAGGCGTGGCACCGGAGGACACCACGTAAGCGTCGAGCGAACGGATGGGGGAAGCCGGTAGCTCCGCGCGGAGCCGCCGGTAGTAGCGCTGGCTGTATTCGGTCATCGCCTGGACGCGCGGTGTCGCCCCGCGCGGGAAGTGCACGCCGGCTGATCGCCGCGTGGCACCGGATCCGATGGCGTCGCGGTCGAGCACCACCACCGTGGAACTCGGCTGCCTCGTCACGATCTCCCTCGCGACGAGGCAGCCGACGATTCCGCCGCCCACCACCGCGACGTCGACGGTTCCGTACATCCTCAGGTCCCCTCCTGGCCGTCGACCGGCCGCTGGGCGGACCACTCGAGGAACGACGGGAGCTGGTCGTCGGAGTCGACCTCTCGCAATCGGTCGATGATGCGTCGGCAGCGCCACGCGAGCAGGCTCAGGTTCGGGTCGGCGAGTCCGCGCTGCTGCCGCGTGGCGTTTTGCACGAAGATGTTGCGGTCCCTCGGTCCGTCCCATCGGACGGCGAAGTTGCGGTCGATGCGGTATTCGTCGTTCTCCCGTTCCAGCCGGCTTTCCAGCGGTGTCAGGAAGTCCATCCGCGAGGGCCGGTAGCCGGTCGCCCAAACCACGACGTCCGCCCGCACGCGTTCGAGCGTTCCGGCGTGGGCGTTGTGGCGGCAGGTCAGCTCCCACTCGCCGGGCCTCCCGGCGACGTCGACCACCTCCCGGTTCGGGTACAGCGACACCAGGCCCTCGTGTCCGTAGACGAACCGGTGCAGATAGAACTGCTGATACAGCTGGCGCAGGGTCGACATCGAGATGCCGTCGCTGGAGAGGACCTGGCGGCGGTTGAACTCCGCCCGCGTCGCGGGGTCCAACCCGGCGAAGTAGTCCGAGTGGCAAGGCATGTAGAAGTCGTTGGTGAACGGCGAGTCGTCCAGCGGGAGGTAGTTCGGCCGCCGCGACAACCAGGTCACGTTGGCGACCGGGCGTTCGACCCGGCTGATCAGATCGAGTACCGCTTCCGCCCCGGACTGCCCGCCACCGACGACAGCGACCCGCTTGCCGCTGAGGTCACCCGCGGTGGTGAGGAAATCGCTGACGTGGAACTGGGTCTCGCCGAGTTTGCCGTTGGTGCAGGCGGGCAGCCACGAGCGCTGTCCGATACCGACGGCGATGTTCTCCGCCGTGAACGTCCGATGGTCGGTCCGTATCCGGAACAGGCCGTCGAACTCGACCGACCGCACTCGTTCACCGAAGAGCAGGTTCTTGTTCCGCCTGCTCGCCCATTCCAGATAGTTGCGGTACTCCTGCCGTGGAATGGCGTCGAATTGAGCGTTGGCGAAGTGGTAAATGCGGCCCTGGTCGTGCAGATACGCCAGGAACGAGAACTCGTTGGTCGGGTCGGCGAGGGTGACGAGGTCCTTGAGGAGCGACACCTGCAGCGTGGTGCCGTGGAACAGTTGCCCGTCATGCCAGCTGAACTCCGGCTCGCGTTCGAGGAACAGATTCGAGATTTCGGGACGGCCGTGCAGCAGCGAGGCGAGGCTCAGATTGGCCGGGCCGATGCCGATCCCGACACACCGGTACCGGATCTGCTCCCGGTTTCGTCCGGCGGCAACCGCCAAACGGTTCGTCTCGGGTGCCGCCACTGTTATCCACCTTCGGCGTGAATCGCTGTTGTCCACACAGGACCCGGCTCGGTCAGTGGTTTCAGTGTTCAGCAGCGCGAAAGCGGGCGGCAGATCCACATTGTGGTATGCCTGTTTTTCCGGAGGGGCTCAGCCGAAGGGGATGGCGATGTCGCACACCTGGTCGTCCGGCTCGGCCGAGGCGAAGTCGGCGAAGTACACCTCGCGAGGGGCGCCGGTCATGTTCAGCTCCCGCTGGGAGATCCAGTGCGTGACGAGGTCGTAGGCGGACAGGATCTGCGGGAACTCCACTTGAGCGCGGCGCAGGCGCAGGTACGCCTCGCGGTGCGCGGGCTCGTGACGGACGGCGAACTTGACGGCGGGTGCCACGTCGAGGGGGATCGGCACGCAGACCTCGACCGGCCCGTCGCTGTCCTCGGAGACGTCGCCGTAGTAGACGGCGAACGGGTGGCCCGCGGGTCCGCCGAGATCCGCGGCGGCCTTGTGCAGTCTGCCGAACGCGCCGCCGAGCCAGCAGGAAAGTGTGTCGACGGTCGTATGCCGCTGTTCGGTCAGGACCTGCTGTGGCAGCACGTCCCGTACGGCGACGGCGGTGGTGTCGGGTGTGTCCCCGCGCATCGTGCCGAGCAGGTGACTGACGAGTTCGCGGCGGACGGACATGTCGCGTTCGATCGTCTGCCAGTACCGCATGATCATCTCGGCAGCCTGCGGCGACGGTGCCGAGATGATCTCCGCGATGGTGGAGAGGGGGATGTCCAGGCGCCGCAGCGTGCCCACGAGCCTCGCGGTCTCCAACTGGCTTTCCTCATACCACCGATAGCCGGTCTGCTCGTCGACATGCCTCGGCGTGAGCAGGCCGAGGCGGTCGTACAGGCGCAGCGCCTTCAGCGACAGGCGTGACCGGCGTGCGAACACGCCGATCTTCAGCAGAGTGTCCACGCCGTCGAGCGTAGTGCAGGTGGGCGGACGGACACGGTCATCGAATGGGGAAGGCGATGTCACAGACGTCTTCGTCGTCGTCGGCGGCCATGAGGTCGGTGAAGTACACCTCGCGGGGCGCGTCGGAGATGGTGTATCCCTGCTTCGCGACCCACTGGGCCACCGTGGCGAACGCGTTCGCGATCTCCGAGGGGTTGGTGAACTGGTGTTTCTTCAGCCGTAGGTACGCCTCGCGGTGTGCCGGCTCGACCCGGGTCGGCAGGTCGCCCGCCTGATCCGGGGCGACGGGACCGCAGACCTCGACGGGGATCTCCGGCGTCTCGTCGGTGAACTGGCCGTGGTAGACGACGAACCAGGACCCGGTCAGCCCGTTGATCGCCTGCGCGGTGCCGAACTGCCGGTCCATCGCCTCGGTGAGCCACTCTTTCACGTCGGGCGCCGCGACGGTCCGCTGCTCGGTGAGCACGAACTGTTCGGGTACGTCGCGCTCGAGGATCTCGGTCATGGGGCTACTCCCTGTCTTCGCGGACGCTGTTCGCCCGATCAGGAGCGACACTGATGCCTGCCCCAAGGGAAGGGTCAAGAACGCGTGGCCGGTTCACCCGATGGTGACGGCTTCCCTTGCGGCGCTGCGCACGGACGAAGGTGGTGGGCTCGATCTTCAGGCGGCACGCTGATCTGCGACGGCACCGGAGACGGGAGACCAGGTGGCCAGCGACGAGAGAGTTCCGGCGCGGCATTCCGCCGCACCGGCCGGCACCCCGCTGCGAGACGTGCTCGCCGAGTTCGCGACCGGTGTCACGGTGCTGACGGTCGCCGGTGAGCGGCCGCACGGGATGACCGCCAACTCGATCACGTCGGTGTCCCTCGACCCGCCGCTGGTGCTGTGCTGCGTCGCCCGCACCGCACGGATGCACGACGCGATCGTGTCGACCGGCAGGCTGGGCGTGTCGGTGCTCGGCCGAGGGCAGGAACAGCTGGCCAGGTACTTCGCTGACAAGCGTCGCCCTGAGGGCGCGGGTCAGTTCGACCGGGTCGACTGGCGCCCTGGCCCGTACACCGGGGCGCCGTTGTTGAGCGGCGCTCTGGCCTGGCTGGAGTGCGAGGTGGCGGAGACCTACGAGGGTGGCGATCACTCGATCTTCCTCAGCCGGGTCCTCGACGCGACCCGCTGCAGCCGGCGCCTGCCCGGTCTGGTGTTCTTCCGGAGCGCTTTCCACCGCGCCGTGCGGATCAGGACGCTTTGACGCGGCCGTAGCGCAGTTCCAGTTCGCCGGTGGCGAGACCGTCCTGGACGTGGTGGAGGAGCGTGCCGAGACCCGAATCGTCCAGGTCGTCGGCTTTCTTGAAGCGGATACAGTTCTGGCCGAGGCTGACCTTGCCGAGTTTGCCCGCGTAGTCCTCGACGAGGTATCGGTCGTTCCGCACGGCGGCGATGTAAAGACTGAGGTAGTTCTTCTGCAGCGCCAGTCCGATGACCGGCCAGTCGATGGGTTCGGAAGAGGACTTGACCTGATATTGGAACTTCCCGTAGCCGATCAGGCTCATTCCCATACCGGGCTTTCCCGCGCCGGTGCCGCCGAAGAACTCCCGTTTCAGCTCCGGCGCCGCGTCCCGGACCATGCGGTCGACCGCCCGAAGGTCTGCTTCCCTGGCGGGATCCGCGGCGAAGTATTCCTTGAGATTGGACGCTGCCACTGTGAACATGGCGGCCAAGCGTACTCGCGATGTCGGACGGCCGAGTGAGGAATCACGCGCAAGTACCTCCTTGGAGGAAATATCGTGGTTTCGCCCGTCCTGCCATGACCCAGAAGGGTTTGCGGATTTCGCATCATCGAGTGTCGAGTATTGCGATCGCGGTACCACTTCGGCCGTTCGAATACTGAAGACCGCGTCGGCACGCAGCATTTCCAGCGAGTTTGGTGTCGAGCCGTACTGTCAGGCAGGGTGCGAAAGTGCGGCCCAGGGCGGCTCAGTGTCCTATCCCTGGGCCGCTCCCGGGCCGCTTCAGGATCAGTCGGGGCTTCCGGGTCTTCGTGTTCGATCCCGGTGCGGTAGTTCTTGGTCCAGTAGGAGATGCCCAACTCGCGGTCGTAGTCGGCGAGCTGGTGGACCCAGCGCTTCCCGACATACGGCACGTCGCACAGAGCGAAGTTGGGCGTAGGCCGTCGCCTCAGTGTCACCTTTACCGGCCATGTTCGCTATCGCAAACGTCCCTGAGAGACCTCTGGAGGGGGACTCTGGGCCGCTTGCAAATGCATGCATTCGCAGGTCCTTGGTCTCGCTTCAGGCTGGAGCCCGCAAACACGCCGCCGCGGCGGGCGACACGGTGACGGTCGAACCGCCGCGACGCCGACCTGCCGCCAGACTCCCGCCCCGCACCCTCGGTCGCCGCCTACGACCAGCTGCTGCGCAACACTCCGAGGAAGGGGGAACGCATCATGACTCGCACCACTGCTCGCGGCCGCGACCAGATCACCGAGGAAGCCGCCGACGCAGCCATCGAGCAGGCCACCTACAAGAGCTTCCTGTCCGAGCTGCTGTTCATCGAGTGCGAAGACCGCGAGGTCCGCCGCAAGGCCCGCCTGGTCAAGCAAGCCGGATTCCCGCGCACCAAACGCATCGAGGAAGGACTTCGACTTCGCCGCCAACCCGAACGTCTCGCCCGCCCTCGTCCACACTCTCGGCAAGGGCGCCTGGATCCGCGCCGGCCAGTCGATCTGCCTGATCGGAGACTCCGGAACCGGCAAGAGCCACCTGCTGATCGGTCTCGGCACCGCCGCAGCGGAAGCCGGGTTCAAGGTCCGCTACGTCACCGCCGCCGCGCTGGTCAACGAGCTCGTCGAGGCCGCCGACGACAAGCACTTGTCCAAGACGATCGCCCGCTACGGCCGCGTCGATCTCCTTTGCCTCGATGAACTGGGGTATCTCGAGCTGGACTGGCGCGGCGCGGAGCTGCTGTTCCAGGTGTTCATCGAGCGCGAGGAACGCTCCAGCATCGCGATCGCGAGCAACTCCGCGTTCAGCGAGTGGGCCCGCACCTTCACCGATCCGCGGCTCTGCGCCGCGATCGTCGACCGCCTGACGTTCGACGCGTCCATTATCGAGACCGGCACCGAGTCCTTCCGGCTGCGCACCACCAAACGCCGCCGCACCAACCGCGCCAGCTGACAACATCGGCCTGATCTGCGACGGGCCGTATGCCGAGCCCACGGCCCGGCATACGAGATCGTCGGCGGCGCTCGTGTCATCGTGGTCGCTCGAGATCAGGTGCGACCCGGGGGTGTGATCACGGTGCACGAACTGCCCGAGAAGGTCCAGCGCTGGGTGAGCGACGCGGTGGGAGGCGGCGCTCAGGTGGCTACAGCCACCGGCCTACGTCAGGGAGCCAATCCTTGGTTGTTGACGTTCGAACCGGGTGGTCGAGTCGAGGCGGCCGTGCTGCGACTCGGAGACCTCACTGATCCCGACCATTGCGAGCGGTTCGCCACCGAGGTCGCTGCCCTGCACGTTGCCGGCAATCACCAGCTGCCCGCGGCCAGGCTGATCGCCACAGATCTCGACGGTTCCGCGGCAGGCGCCCTGGCAGTGCTGACCACCGTCCTGCCCGGGCACAGCCGGATCCCCTCGGTCGCCTCCGCCGAGCGGCTCCAGGGCTTCGGGGCCGCAGCCGCCGCTTTGCAGGCGGTTCCGTTGGCGCCCCGGGCTGCACTGCCGCTGCGGACCCGCTCGATCGCGGACGTCGACTTCGCTGCTCAACGACGAGAAAAGGGCACCACCGCGCTGCTGGCGGCTGCGGAAGAACGCCTCGAACAGTTGCCCGCGCCCGGCGGCCCGACAGTCCTCGTGCATGGCGACCTGTGGTTCGGGAACACCCTCTGGTCCGGTGACCGCTGCACCGGCTTGGTTGATTGGGACTGCGCCGGCGCCGGATCGCCGGGAGTCGACCTGGGCGGTGCACGCTTCGACGCTGCCCTGATGTTCGGGCTACCCGCCGCCGAGCAGGTCCTGGAGGGCTGGCAGCACGCTGCCGGCCGACGAGCCGAGCAGGTCGCCTACTGGGATGTCGTGGCGGCGCTAGGCACCCTGGCCGACATGGCGTTCTGCGTTCCGGCGCTCCACGACCAGGGCAGATCAGACCTCGACGCTGACCTTCTCGGACAACGGCGGGACGCATTCCTCAGCACCGCACTGAGCCGACTCGACGTCGACGATCAGTAGTCAGCACACCACCGAAGCACGCAGGCCGACCAGCAGAAACACGCGAACAAGGTGGGGCCAAATCAGAGTGCCGAACCGGGGCCGATTCGACTTGCCGAAATCAACTGTCCACACTGCCCGCCCTAGGCAGCTCGGAGACCGTCATCGGCTTACTTCTTGCTTTTCCCCAGGATCGGGGACGATTCTCGAGGCGTCTCGCATGACGTACAGTGGGCCGCTGTGCCCAACAGAAGACTCTCGGTCGGCCTCTTCGTCGTGGCCGGTGCCCTTGTGCTGGCCGCGTGCGACGGTTCTGCCGCGCCGGGCGCCCGACAGGACGCTGCCGGCCTCGACCCCGCGAAGTGCGCTGACCCGAATTTCGCCAGTACTCACACGGAGTTCTGCGTCGACAACGCTTCCGCACCGGAAACCCCGGCGACCGATGCCGCCACGCTGCCCAACGGCTTGAAGGTCCGGATCATCTCCGCGAAGTCCGAGACCACGGATTCGAACGTTTACGACTCCGGCCCCACCGAGAACGTCCTGGTCACCATAGCTACCGAGATCACGAATACCGGCACCGCGCCATTCGTCTTTCCGACGGTGAAGAGCAACGTTCGCACAGAGCTGTTGTACGGCGCCAACCATGCCAAGGCGACGAACTCGGCCGTTCAGAAGGGCAACTCCACCGACCTGCCGGAGCAGCTCGTTGCGGGCGGATCGGTGACGATGACGTCGACCTTCACGATGCGCGCCGGGGGCGCGGACAACGTCGTCTTCCGGTTCAACCCTGACAACACCACCGCAGACGACATCACCTTCACGAACGTCCAGACTTTGTACAAGTAGCGCTCGCGCTCGTCGGTGCTTGTTCTGCCGCGTTTCCCCGGTTCGTAGTGAAAGAACTCGGGCGGCGTAGGTGGTCAGGGCTACGAGGTCGGCGTCCGAGTCGATCGCGGCTTCGGCAGCGAGTTCGGGACCACATGTGCCACACCAGTCGGCGAAGTGCCGCCATGCCTAGCGTTCTCGGGTGATCAGGGCGTGTGGGGTGTTCGTGGCGACGGTCGACGCGGGGGATACGCCGGGTCATGCTCTGGTATCGCCACCCGGGCTACCGGGTCGCCGACAGCGGGGAAGCTGTCTCCTCGATACACGGCCGGTGAGATGAGCGTCAGCGCCGGGCCCGCGCACGAACGCCGGTGGCGCCTCGCGGTCAAAGTGCCCTGGACACTGAGCTGGTCCGGAGCTTGCGGGGACTTCGGCCGGCACCGGACCCAACGACTTTTGTGCCCGAGTGGACGACGCGTCGTCGGTCTGAGGGAAGGCTGGAATGTCTGGCTGCCTGGGTGCGTGGCTAGGGGCCGGTTCCACGCTGGCGGCGCAACGCGCGGCGAACCTGTTCCTGCTCGTAGTCGAGTGCGATGGATTGCGGCGCGTCGGTGGTTTCGGGATCGGGCCAGAACTGGAGCAGGTGGTGTTCGACGCCGCGTACCGGTGCGGGTGGGTCGGTG
Organism: Amycolatopsis sp. NPDC049868; assembly: GCF_044461365.1. Classification (NCBI taxonomy): domain Bacteria; kingdom Bacillati; phylum Actinomycetota; class Actinomycetes; order Pseudonocardiales; family Pseudonocardiaceae; genus Amycolatopsis; species Amycolatopsis sp. NPDC049868. Next base: position 590,084 of record NZ_JBITKV010000006.1, read on the forward strand.
CGGGCGGCGTGGTGATCGGCGCGTTCCAAGGCGGCCCGGAGTTGGTGTCGGTCCCCGGTGTAGCCGCGGACGCGGTACCGGCCTGGTGTGGGCAGGGGCAGTCGAGCGAACTCGACGTCGTGCATGAGGTTGTGCACGGTGGCGACGCTGTGGGAGAAGACCGCCGCTGTGGTCTGGACGGTGCTCCACCGCGGGCCGGGGTGCGGTGGTTCGCCGTCCCAGGACTGCAGGAGCGCGTCCGGGGCGTTCCAAACCCCGGACGCGCTCCTGACCACGACGTAGTCGCCGGTGGCGAACAGCCACCCGGTGCTGCTGCCCAGATCGGGCTCGTCGCCCCCGCCACCGCTGATGAGAAAGACACCGTATTGGGTGGTGGGTTCGCAGGTGATCTCGTGCAGCAGCGAGGTCATCAGATTTCCCGTCAGAGCGACTTGATTTCCACCCAGAAGCGGTCCTGGTCCTTATACATCATCCGCTCGCGAGTGTACCACTGTATTAACGAACCGCCGGCGCTGGAATTCTGGGTTCCGTCGACGTATTTCACGGAAAAGTCGTTATGCGTGCTGGCTGCGCCTTCCCGGGTGGAGGCGAATGGGTATTCGTCGCATTCTTCCCCGGGCTTGGGTGGCTGTTGCACTCTGAGTACGTCGCAGGTCCTTCTGACCTCGGCCCTGTTGGCGCCTTCCTCGTCTCCGGGGATGCGGTGCAGGGGTGGGGCGTCCGGGATGGGATAGGTGTACTTCCCGGGGATCCTCTTCGGATAGTCGCGCGGCGGGAAGGTGGTGTTCGGCAGGTCCTGCGCTTGCCGGATATGCAGGGCGACTTCGCCTTCGTTGTAGTTGGGGTTGTTGGTCCAGTAGGTGAGGTAGGAGAGCACGTTGGAGTTGACGCACGCGACGGTCTCGTTGGGGAAGTAGGTCGCGGAGTCACACCGGATGTCGTTGGGCGGGAAGTCGAACCGGCCCGTGTCGGCCGGGCGGTCGAGTATTTCGGACGAGGTGGAGAAGTACCAGCGGTGGTTGGACACCTTGTCGGTCTCGGTGCTCTTCGATTCGTCGGACAGGATCCCCCACCACAGCCAGATCTTGGTCTCGATCCGGTTCTTCCAGATGTCACCCGTCGCGTTGAACGCCGGGTAGTCGACGCTGCATCCCACGGTCGGGGCACCGCACTGCGGTCCCACGGAGAGCTTGAACTTGTCCAGGTTCTGGTAGACGCCCCAGTTGTCCTTGATCGCCGTCGGGCGGAGGAACACGTCCAGTTCCCGCGAGTGCCGGTTGCCCAGACCGACAGCGTCCCACGCGAGTTTCGCCGAGCCCAGGACCCTACCCGTCCGCTTGTCCCAGGCAACGGCCTGTATCCCCGAACGGTGGCACCAGAAGTTGCGGTGGAAAACATGCCCCTGAGTGCCCTCCGCCCGCGGATCCCGCATGCACAGGTCCAGGAGGAACGGATCGATGGGGCGGTCCGGGTTCTTCAGCTCATGGGTTCGGCCGGTGCTCGGCGGCCGGTAGTTCGAGATCTCGTCCAGCGCTTTCTGGATTCGCTCGTCGTCGGCCTTGTCGCCGGATTTGCTGGATGAGAAGTTCCCCAGTTCGGCGCCGCGGCGCTGGGCGTCCTCGATCGACGGTACCGGTGCCGGCGGGGACACCCCATCAGGGAGGCTGTCGAGCTTCTTCCCGTTCAGATCGGTGATCTCCACCCGCAGCGACGGCCCGTCGTCAGCACTCGCGAACGAGGCCCCCGGCGACAGTGCCGCGGCCAGCATGACGACGAGACCGATGGATATTCTACGAATTCTTCTTCGTGATGCCATCGTTTTCACGATATTCCCCTCATGACAGAAAGGCACACAAGTAGAAGTAGAGAAATAGCCCCATAGACGTCCGGCGTACTGTGACAGCCGGATCGACTGTCATCCTTCCTATCTATGTGATCATGGTGCGTCAAGTGCCGTAAATTCCGTGCGACGGAAAACGTAGAAAGCAGGTGTGCGCACGATCGATATGCCATGGGCTACAGCTCTGAAGAATTGTAGAGTCACAAATTAGGTGGCCTTATTTCTAATGATTGCGATGCCTGGCTGGCAACCGTGTCCGGCGGTCGATCGGCGGCGTGCGCAGTTCGTGCTCGAGCGCCGATCCGAGCAGGCTGGGGGTGCCCGGAGCGCGACTGAATCGGCAGGGTCGTCACAGGGTTGGCGCCTAACGCGCCGGCGTGCGACCTCTGCCGGAGCGTGTTGGCGGCGCCCCTCCTCGATTGTCGGTGCTGGATGCGATGATCCGCGCGCCCGGGACTCGCTTGGGCTGGGTGGGTACCCGGCTGTATGGAGGCCCTGAACCAGCACCGCCCAGCGCTCGCACCCTTCGGACCTGACACGCCGAAAGCGCCTCCATGCGCCGGAGCTGGCGACGCCGGACTTGGAGAGCTGATCCGCCCCTGGCTGGCTGCGTCAGTTCAGATTGAGGCTGCCTTCGCTCATGGTGCGTGGCGTCGGTACCCGTTCGGCCCGGTAGCGGGAGGGGAGGAAGGCCAAGTTGTGTGTGGTGCGATTACTGAACCGGTGTGGCTCGCGGGATCGTGAGTACGTAGGGGTAGGTCCGGCGGGCAGCTGCGCCTTGGATGGTGCCGGCTTGCTGCGCTAGGCGGGTTTGCAGCTCGGACGATGAGCCAAGTTGCTTCGCCTTGGACTTGCGGTAGTCGTCGGCGGTCGTAGTGTTCCATTGTTCGAGGGGGTACCAGCCGACGAGGTAGATGCCTGCCGTGGTGTTCATGTTGGTGAGGTGCGCTGGGCGAGTTGGGTGTCTTGAGCAGTGAGGGTGTCCTTATGCCAGGAGCCTTTGATTTCCAGGGGAATGCTGATGATCGGTGCTGCTGCGGTGTGGTCGTCAGGTGCGCGTGCGTCGATGACGAGGTCGGGACGTTCGCCGGAGTCACCTGTGCCGGTGGGGTGGATCATGACTTCGCGGTTGACGACGATGCGGCTGTGTTCGAGCCGGAGCTTAAGCTGGTGCGTGAGGTAGGCGCCCAGATCTCCCTCTGGTTTGGGTCGCCATTGTTTACTGGGAGTCCCGCTGGGGGCGTTGTTGATGTGTTCGCAGTCCCAGAGCAGGTTGCCGTGGGTTGGTAGATCGTCCGCGATGCTGTCCAGGGTCTCGATGATGACCTCGGCCAATTGTGCCGGGGTTTGGACCACGCGCCGGGTGCGGTTGCTGAGGAGTGCGGTGACCTGGTCGGTAGTGAGGTGGCCCGTGGCTGCGGCTTGCGCTTTGTGGCGGGCGTCGAGCAGAGCGGCCTGCAGGTCGAGTTGATCGGGGTCGTCGTTGACGAGTTGCCGTAGTTGGTGGACGGCGTCGGCTGTTCCGTGGGCAGCGAGGGTGGAGATGGTGCTGCGGCGCCAGTCGTGCACCTTGCGTTCGGGGCTGCTCCAGCTGCCGCCGATCTGGTAGGTGTCGGTGTCGGAGGGGCAGACGGCGGTGAGCCAGCGGTAGAGGCGGGCGAGTTCGACCTCGTCGAGTGCCTCGGTGATCGCTGCGGTGTCCTCTGTGCCTGCGCAGGCAAACGCCAGATCCCGCGCGAATGGCTCGGAGTCGGTGACTGCCTGATGGATCGTTGGCCAATGCTGTACGGCGTTGGCGGTGAGGAGGGCGTGGCCGGCTGCGGTGGCCAGCTTCAGGTCGATCTCGCTTGTTGGCTCGGCGAGGTGGCTGGCTATGGCCTGTTTGGCCAGAGTGATGGCGGTGGCGTCGCCGAAGTGGGCAGGGCGGTCTAAAAAGGTGGAACCAGGTGGAAACGGCAGCTTTGCGGATGCCTGGGTCCGCGGCAAGGACGAGTGGTCCGTCGGTGGTTACCGAGGCATGGGGAGGGGGCGCATCGGGTGTGGTGTCTGGGAGTGGGGCTCGGAGTGCGGAGTGCAGCTCCTCCGCCAGCGCGGTCAGGGTCGGTGTTATCTGCGTGGGGAGGTCCGGCAGGACCAGCGAGCTGGTGGAGTGGGTGAGGTAGGTCCGGACGTATTGCCCGACGGCCGTCTTGAGTTGGGCGGGTGCATGCAGGGTTGCATGGTTGAGGAGATCTTGGACAAGATCGGGGACGGCGTTGAAGTGTTCGGAGAATGCCAGGATGGCTCCCACCCACGCTGCCCATCGCTCGTTCGGAACGGTGGCGAGGGCAGTGTCTGTGTCGTTGTCGGTGGCATGAAGGGTGGCCAGGGCGGTGTATCCGGCGTAGGCGCGCCAGTCAGTGAGGGTGGTGCCCAGCCATTCCTGGTGGTGATCGTGTTCGGCGGACAGGTACCGGCGGGACGCCACTCGCAGCTTGTCTCGGAGTTCGTCCTCGGGCCAGAGCGCAGCCCCGGGGTAGGTGCTGATGTCCCAGTTCGATCCGGTCCGCGCGTTGAAGCAGACCGTCGACCAGCAGGGCACGGATATCCGGGTCGGTGATGATGGCGCTGTGGCTGGCAAGGCTTTCGGGGTCCGCGGCGGCCAGCCACCGTGCCTGGGCCGGGGCGTGGGCCAGCAACCATGCCGCGGTTTCGCGCAGATGCTCAGGGATGGCAGCGGTGTCTTCGTCGGGTGCGCTCACCAGGAACAGCCCCGTGAGCTGCGGGGTCGGGATGGGTGCTGGATCGGTGAGCCTCGCGGCGAGATACCGAGCGGTCAGGAACGCGGCGAATGAGGAGTGCGCGAACATCGCGGTGTTCTGACGCGTGCGCGAGAACAGTGCGGTGGCAAGTGTTTCCGTGACCCGAGGTTTGGTGACCTCGAAGGTGCCCGCGCCGGCCGATTCGTGGTCGCCGATGACCGCTCCGACCGGCACCGCCTGGTCAGACTGGTCTCCGACGAACCCGGTGTGGATGGTGCGCCGGCCGCTGAGCACCAGATGCGAGGCAACGCGCCTGGCGATCGCCAGCCGTTGTTCCCGGCTGGTGGTGGCGAGTTTGGGGTCCCGGTCGTCGTCGTGTTCATCCGCGAGCGCGGCGAGCCCTAGATCGAACAACCGTTTCGGACCGGCCTGTAGCACCTCAGGATCCTGGGCGTAGGCCGACAGCAGGACCCTGAGCGTGAGCGGGACGCTGGCCAGGACTCCAGCAGCGTTGTCCACCACCGTGCTGAGAAACGCCGATGCGTCCGCGCCGGTACTGGCCACCAGTTCCGTGGCGTCCGGCCGGGTCAGGGGCGCGAGATCGCCCACTACACACGACGTCAGCGCGTGCTCGAGAATCTGGGTGAGCTCGTGGCGATACTCCGCCGTGCGGCACGCGATCCAGATCCGTAGCCGATCGGTGTTCCTCGCCGCCAGCTTCTTTTTCAGCCAGTTCGGAAAGTGACGCAGGAACGGGCTCTCGTCGAGTTGATCGATGACGAGAACCAGGTCGGCGCCTTCGCCGGCGAGGTCGGTGCTCGCGGGAAGCGCGTCGAGGTAGACCCCGACGACTTCCTGGGCGGAGCTGATGTCGGCGAGTTGTGAGCCGGTCACCCAGACCGTTCCCGGCTGCCCCGGGAGCGGAGGTGCGGCCTGATCATGTTCCGAGCTGAATGCGTTGAATGTGGTGGTCTTTCCCGATCCTGGCTCACCCAGCAGAACCCACGCACCGGAACTACTTGCCTCGCTCGGCCGCAACCACTCGGCTTCGTGATCGTCAGGCGGCGGCAGGAAACCGTCCGCGTCCAGCGTGAACGGCGGGTCGTCCCCGTCGCTTGCGGAACGACGACGCACCCACCGTTCGACGACCACGTCGAAGTCCATCTGCTGCACCGCCCGTTCTCTCGCCTGGTCCGGCGGACAGGCAGGTCGAATCCTACAAGCGATCGGTTCGTCTCGGTCGGTGATGATGACTGGTGCACGCCGGATTCCGACGGATACTCACCAGGAGATTCGCACGCCCGTCATCGTCCGTAGGGAACAGGGGGCGGTGACGGCCTATTGCCATTCGGTTCCGGCGCATTGCCGGACGAGATCGGCGGTTAGCGGTCCGCCGTGGGGATGCAGAATCACAGCGCGGAGTTCGGGGTCGGTGGCCAAATCGCAGAGATCCACCGGAAGGCATTCCGAGGCCCAGAGGGGTTCGATGAGTCCGCGGATCGCGTCAGGGTTTGTTTCGAGGTGGTCGGCGATCGATGGCCATCGCACGCGGATGATGGTCCATAGGGCGAGGACGTCGGAGGGGACGGTGTTCTGCTCGAGGGTGCGAACCGACCGCAGAATGCTGTAGGTGTTGAGAAATTTCTTGATGTTGCGTGGGTTGGGGTGCAGTAGCGGGAGAAACTTACGCAGGCTGTGTTCGGTGTGTTCACGGTTCTGTGGCGAGGCGAGGGCGAGTGCTGCGTCCCTGGCGAGCTGGTCTCGCGCGGCAGGGGTGGCGGCGCCGAAGATTTCCAGGATCTGGGATTCGTCGTCGGCACCGGCGAGGGCGGTTTTGCCGGCTGTGATCTCCTGGTCGAGGTCACCGTCGCCGTGGGTGTCGGTGATGTTGAGCAGGTGCCCGAGGTAGGTCGTGCGTGCTCGGGTGCTGGGCATTGGAACGGGGACGGTCAACTGGAACAGTTTGTCCATGAACAGGTAGCCCAGGGAGTAGCCGGGAGTGGAGACCGAGCCGAGGAAGGTGGGGAAGGCATCTTCGTAGCTCTTGCGGAGCCAGGCGCCGTCGGCGGCGACGACGAAGTACGCGGCTGAGTGCTCGGTTGTCGTCGGTGTCGGAGTGTCGCGGATCAGGGTCTGGACCGCGTCGAGAAGGTCGACCACATAGCTGCCTGGGCAGCGGTCGAGGTCGTCGATGAAGAACACGACGGGCTTTCGGGCTTTGCCCAGCATCCAGTCGAAGTGGGCGGCGACCTGATCCATCGGATTGGGAGTGGATTGCTCGAACAGACGGGCCCCACGGACGGTGTCCCACAACAGTGTCCGGCCCACGACGCGGGCGCCGGCCCACAGAGTCACCAGGGTGGCGACCACGGCGGTCACGGCTTTGGCGAGGGTGGCGAGCGCGTCTCCTCCCGCGATACGCGGCAATAAGAAGACGGCGAGTCCCGCTACTAGAAGGGCGAGCAGGAACAGCGACAGTGTGACGCCGGCACCGACTCGCCGGGCACGCACCACCGCTTCGGCGACGCGGAGCCCGGCCCTGGAGACAGCACCTCGCTCACAAGCGACCGCCCCGCGGGTCGCGCACAGCAGCGCCCACCACGGCGGCCCGAGACGTGACTGGCGCCAGGCGTCGAACCGGACGATCGTGAACTCATCCTCGAGCCGGAGCTGAAGAAAGTTCAGCAGGGTGCTCTTGCCTGTACCCCAGGCACCATCGAGGTGGATGAGGAATGAGGTTGAAGGAGCCCTGCCGCGGACGTCGCGCAGTTGAGCGGCGAGGACGTCGGCTAAGGACGCCCGGCTGAGGTGATCATCGAGGGCGGGGGCATCGCTGGCCCAATCGACTTTGGTCTCGGGCGTAGGAGGACCTGGTACGGGTTGCTCAGGGGTCGTCGCATGACCTGGGAGCGACGATTCCATCGTGAATTCAATATGAAGGCGATGGGCTTGCTCGTTGACCCATTCTTTGATGACGGCGCTGGTCGGACCATCGAGGTCCTCGGCCAGAAGCCCAAGGAACATAATGACCGGAGGGATTCCGTCCGGGCCGGGGTTGAAGTCTGCCAGGAACTGGACGGCGTTCCATGGGGTGGTGATGTGATCGAGTGACGGAACGGGGATCGTCGGCCCGAGCGCGCGACGGATCAGGGCATGCAGGTTCGGGACATCCAGTAGAAGTAGGTAGCTGCGCAGTGTAGCCAGGGCTGACGCCGGAAACAGTTCCGGGACGGGGCCGTCCGCCATGGACACGGCTTGGGAAGCCTGGGTGTAGACTTCGCCGACCAGCCGGAGGTAGCACGTGCCGGAAAACGTCCTCACGTGCATCGAGATCCGCTGGTACAACTCGGGCTGCAGCCCCGGATCGTTGGCGATGACCTCGTCGAAGTACCGTGCCGACGCGATGACGGCGATCAAATTGCGGGATACGAGGAACGTGTCCTTGACACTCTGCGCATCAAGGATACGAAAGGCGGTGTCGATAGCCTCGCCGAACCAACCTTCGCCGTCGTTGAGTACCTCGCCGAGATTTAAGGCCATACGCAATCTGATCTGCGCTTGCGGGGTTCTCGTGTGGTTGTAGCGGCGGAGGGCAACGGCGAGACGCTCCGGCAGCTGGTCGGCGACGAGAGACCTCGGCGTTCCGGGCGGCTGCAGGATCAGTACGCCGTCACCACGGTCCTCGGTTACCATTTCGTCGAAGTCGAGAAGGCTTTCAGTGAACGCGGTCCTCAGCACGTCGTACACGCCTCGGCGGAGCTCCACCCGATCGAACGAACGGCTGGCTGGGGAAGCAGTACCCACAACATCGACCACGATGATCGTGCGGACGGGGTTCTGCGCCGGGGTCGTCACAAGCCGATGCCTTTCTTGGCTTCACGTGAGGCCCAGCTGGGCAGAAGGCGGCACGCTGGGCCAAGGGCAACCTTGAGGGTTTTACACCACCGACATCTAACGGCCTCGCCAAGAAGGGACTTGAGGTCTCTTTACCGGTCATCCAGTTCCACTGAGTGTCGGCGTCCGCGGAGGTGCGGCTACGCCGACGTGGATGCGAAGCCGTATTCGCGCAGGATGCGCCCGTTCTGTGTGTCGTTCCAGGCTGGGGTCAGGAACTCGAGCGCGTCGGCGGGCATGGCACGAGGGTTGGCCCATACGAGCTCGGTGCACTTGTGCGGCTCGCGGATCTGCGGGGTGCCTGTCCATGTTCGGGCGGTGTAGAAGATGTCCATCCTCGGTTCCTGGGACATGCGGAACCAGGTGGCGCCGGGGGTGAGGTCGGCGGCGCGGAGTTCGATGCCGAGTTCTTCGGCGAGTTCGCGGATCGCGCACTCGGTCGGTGTTTCGCCGAGGTCGACGTGCCCGGCCGGGAGCCCGAGTTGCCCGTCGGCGTAGCCGGAGCCGGCGCGCCGCATCAGCAGCACGTGCTCGTCCGCTGATTCGTGTCCGTGATCGAGTTCCTGGATGAGGAAGACGTGCACGGCGAGGGGGTAGCGGTCGTGTTTGGTGTCGAACACGTACTGCTGGGCGGTCATGGGTCTCCTCAGCTGGCGGACGTGGTGGCGAGGGCTTGCGGCTGGATGTGGCGTGATCCGTCGACGTAGACGGTAATGCCCTTGCAGCCGAGTTCGAACGCGGTGGCGTAGGTGTCGTACACGTCGATCGAGCGCGCGGTCGCGGGCAGGTTGACGGTTTTGGATACTGCTTCGTCGACGCAGGCCTGTACTGCGGCGGCCATCGCCAGGTGTCCTGCCGTGCTGATTTGTGTCGCGGTCGCGAGGACCGCGCGCAGCCGTTGCGGCAGTGTCGGGTCGGCCGGAAGGCGTCCGTGCGTGTCGACGAAACCGAGCACGTCGGTCCGGCCTGCGGTTTTTAGTGCCGCCACGACTCCTGCGCGTTGCTGGCTGGGCAGGTCGTCGGAGAGCCGGAACAGTGGCTCGATCCCGGTCGAGGCTCGTACCACCGGCGCCGAGCGGCCGGTGGGCGGCACGGCGATGGTGGAGGAGTTCCGCAGCAGACCGGTGGTGGCGATCTGGTCGGCGAGGGCGGCCCAGTCGCCGCGGGTCACGCTGTCGACCTCCAGTTCGGTGAACCGGCGCAGAAATCGCGGGTCGGCGTAGCGGGACCGGCCGCTGGCCACGGCTGGGCAGCCACCGCGGGTGGCGGCAAGTTCGACGGAGGCGAGTTTGGAGGTGTAGTTGACCAGTGCGAGTACTTCCTGGGCCAGTCGGCGGCCTTCGGCGCTGTCGTAGGGGAGTCCGGCCGCGAGCAGCAG
>NZ_JBITKV010000007.1:0-429836 GCF_044461365.1 Amycolatopsis sp. NPDC049868
TTGGGCCTCAAAGCACGACTCGACCTGGAAACCTACGCCCGGTTGAAGTCGGATTTGGATCCGATGGCCAAGCCGCACAAGGCCATCGACGGGGTCCGCGACCGCCGCACACAGGACGAGCGCTACGGGGATGCCTTCACCGACTACGTGCGGCTGAAGACCACCAGCCGCAACCTCCCCGGCCAAGCCGGGGAAGCCACGCACATCCTCATCACCATGTCCTACGACGATTTGATTCGGGACATCGGTGAAGCCCACCTGGATCTAGTAGGGCCGATCAGCGCGACCGACGCGAGGATCCTCGCCTGCGACGCCCGCGTCCGCCCCGGTGTCCTCGGCACCGCAGGCGAACCGTTGGACATCGGCCGCTCCAAACGGACTGTGTCGTTGGCCCAGAAATACGCGCTCACCATTCGTGACGGCGGCTGCACGTTCCCCGGCTGCGACATGCCAGTGCCCCGCTGTACCGCCCACCACATTGTGTTCTGGCGACACCACGGCGAAACGAAAATCGACAACCTCGTCCTGCTCTGCACCAAACATCACCGGCTGATCCACCGCAGTGAATGGAAAGTCCAGATCGCCCAAGACGGCCTACCGGAATTCACCCCACCCGCCTACCTCGACCCCACCGGGGCACCGAGGCGGAACACCATGCACCTCAGAACATAGGCCGAACATCTGTATAACGACCTACACGCTCGCGCTTTCGGGAGCGAGGAAGACGGACACCTGCTCGACGGAACCGGCAGGCAACTCGGGAAAGGACCTCGACCGCGCTGCCGTCGTCCAGCCCGCAGCGCCAGCCACTCGACTCGACCCATGGCCGCATTATCGCCGAAACTGTCGGTCCCTCACGGCACACTGCCGCCGTGACCATCACGCGGACTCAATCCTGGGTCGAATCCCTCGGCGGCCCGCTCATCGTCGTGCCCGTTTCCGCCTTGGCGCACTGGAAAGGAAGCCTGGAAGGAGGCGAGGACGACTACGACCGCGCCTGCGCGGTGAACGCGCTCGCGGGCACGCTCCCCATCGGCGGGTCGACGGGCCTGGTCCTCGGCGACGAACCCGCCGCCACTTGTTACCTCCCGGAACACCGGGCGTTCCTCCGCTGGCTCGCCGCCGACTCCGAGGGCGAGTTGCTCGCCGAGGCCGAGCGGCTTCTCGCTGATCCCGCCACACCGTGGGAACGATGCGGTCACTGGGAGACCGACGGTCCCGCGATCCTCATGGACTCGGTGACGGCGGGCACGGAGCTGGGTGTCGAGTTTCCCGCCGGCGGGACGCCGCAGCAGGAGTACGTCGACATCGAAAAGGGGAGTTTCGCGGTCAGGGCCGTCCACACCCGAGGCGTCGGCCTGGTCCAGATGACCGGGTGACAACCCGGTTGCGTCCGCGCGCTACCCTTGAATCAACTGGCACCGATCCGGCCATCACCGGGGAGCCTCCGGAAGAACAGGGCTCGCGCCCTCAGTAGAACCGGACGGGTACGGCCCGTCACAGCCGTCGAATGAGCGGCCCAGCCGGAACATCACCGGCCGGGCAAGCGGGGTGGTACCGCGGAACGCGCCGGAAACGGCCGTCTCGTCCCCGTGTGGGTGAAAGCCCGTACGAGAGAGACGAACCGCGAGGAGCACCGAAGATGTATCCCAAGGCACAGGTGGACGGCGAGACCGGCGTCCCGTCCCAGCCTTCGTTCCCCGAGTCGGAAAAGCGCGTCCTCGCGTACTGGGAAGCCGATCGGACCTTCCAGGCTTCGATCGACGCCCGCGACCCCGGCGTCAACGGTTCGAACGAGTACGTCTTCTACGACGGCCCGCCGTTCGCCAACGGTCTCCCGCACTACGGTCACCTGCTCACCGGGTACGTCAAGGACCTGGTGCCGCGTTACCAGACCATGAAGGGCAAGCGCGTCGAGCGCCGTTTCGGCTGGGACACCCACGGCCTCCCCGCCGAACTCGAGGCCATGCGCCAGCTCGGGATCACCGAGAAATCCGAGATCGACGCGATGGGCATCGACGTCTTCAACGAGGCGTGCCGCGAGTCGGTGCTGCGCTACACCGGCGAGTGGCAGGACTACGTCACCCGTCAGGCCCGCTGGGTCGACTTCGACAACGACTACAAGACGCTCGACCTGTCCTACATGGAGTCGGTCATCTGGGCGTTCAAGCAGCTGTGGGACAAGGGCCTGGTCTACGAGGGCTACCGCGTCCTGCCCTACTGCTGGCGCGACGAGACCCCGCTGTCCAACCACGAGCTGCGCATGGACGACGACGTCTACGCCAGCCGCCAGGACCCGGCCGTCACGGTCGGTTTCCGCTTGGAGGGCAACGACAACGAGCTCGACGGCACCTATCTGCTGATCTGGACCACGACCCCGTGGACACTGCCGTCCAACCTCGCGACCGCGGTGCACCCGGACGTGCGGTACGTCGTGGTGGAAAGCGACGGCAAGCGGTTCCTGCTCGCCGAAGCGCGCGTGGCCTCGTATGCCCGCGAGCTCGGTGAAGAGCCGACCGTCGTCGGGCACTACACCGGGACCGAACTGCTCGGAACCCGTTACGCCCCACCGTTCCCGTACTTCGCCGGGCACGAGAACGCGCACCGCGTGCTGTCCGCGGACTACGTCACCACCGAGGACGGCACCGGTGTCGTCCACATCGCTCCCGCCTACGGTGAAGAGGACAAGGTCGTCACCGACGCGGCGGGCATCGTCCCGGTCACCCCGGTGGACGCGCAGGGCAAGTTCGACGCGACCGTCTCGGATTACGCGGGCCAGCAGGTGTTCGACGCCAACCCGAACATCATCAAGGATCTCAAGAACGGCACCGGTTCCGCCGGCCGTCAGGGCGCGGTGCTGCTGCGCCACGAGACCTACGAGCACCCGTACCCGCACTGCTGGCGCTGCCGGAACCCGCTGATCTACCGCGCCGTCTCGTCGTGGTTCGTCGCGGTCACCGAGTTCAAGGACCGGATGGTCGAGCTGAACCAGCAGATCACCTGGTACCCGGAGAACGTCAAGGACGGCCAATTCGGCAAATGGCTGGAGAACGCCCGCGACTGGTCGGTCTCCCGCAACCGGTACTTCGGCACGCCGATCCCGGTGTGGCAGTCGGACGACCCGGCGTACCCGCGCACGGACGTCTACGGCTCGCTCGACGAGATCGAGCGCGACTTCGGCGTGCGGCTGGAGAACCTGCACCGGCCGTTCATCGACGAGCTGACCCGGCCCAACCCGGACGACCCGACCGGGAAGTCCACCATGCGCCGGATCGAGGACGTGCTGGACGTCTGGTTCGACTCGGGTTCGATGCCCTACGCGCAGGTGCACTACCCGTTCGAGAACACCGAGTGGTTCGAGCACCACTACCCGGGTGACTTCATCGTCGAGTACATCGGGCAGACCCGCGGCTGGTTCTACGTCCTGCACGTGCTGGCGACCGCGTTGTTCGACCGGCCGGCGTTCCGCACCTGTATCTCGCACGGGATCGTGCTCGGCTCGGACGGCCAGAAGATGTCCAAGTCGCTGCGCAACTACCCGGACGTCAACGAGGTCTTCGACCGCGACGGCTCCGACGCGATGCGCTGGTACCTGATGGCGAGCCCGATCCTGCGCGGCGGGAACCTGGTCGTCACCGACAAGGGCATCCGCGACGCCGTCCGCCAGGCCGTGCTGCCGCTGTGGAACTCGTACTACTTCCTCGCGCTCTACGCGAACGCCGAGGGCGTGGAAGGCCAGTGGCGCACGGATTCGAAGCACATCCTCGACCGGTACGTGCTGGCGAAGACGCACGAACTGGTGACCGACGTCGAGCACTCGCTCGACACCTACGACGTCGCCGGTGCCTGCTCGACCGTCCGTGACTTCCTCGAAGTGCTGACGAACTGGTACGTGCGCCGGTCGCGCGACCGGTTCTGGGCGGGCGAGCAGGACGCGATCGACACCCTGCACACCGTGCTGGAGGTGACTTCGCGGGTGGTGGCGCCGCTGCTGCCGCTGACCACGGAGGTCGTCTGGCGCGGGCTGACCGGTGGCCGTTCGGTGCACCTGACCGACTGGCCGAACGCGCTTGACCTGCCGGCCGACGCGGCGCTGGTGACGGCGATGGACCGGGTGCGCCAGGTGGCTTCCTCGGCGCTTTCGCTGCGGAAGTCGAACAAGCTGCGGGTGCGGTTGCCGCTGGCCAAGCTGGTCGTCGCCGCGCACGAGGCCGACTCGCTGCGCGACTTCACCGACATCCTGCGCGACGAGGTCAACGTCAAGTCCGTCGAGCTGACCACGGACGTCGCCGCGCACGGCGGTTTCGAGGTCGCGGTGAACGCCCGTGCGGCCGGACCGCGGCTGGGCAAGGACGTCCAGACGGTGATCAAGGCCGTCAAGGCCGGTGAGTGGACGACGTCCGAGAGCGGCGCCGTCGTGGCCGCCGGGATCGAGCTCGTCGAAGGCGAGTACGACCGGCGTCTGGTCGCCAAGGGCGGCGGCGCGGCCGCGGAACTGCCCGGCGGTGCCGGGCTGGTGCTGCTCGACACCGAGGTGACCGACGAGCTGTCGGCCGAGGGGCTGGCCCGCGACCTGGTCCGGGTCGTGCAGCAGGCCCGCCGTGACGCCGGGCTCGACGTCGCCGACCGGATCGCGCTGACGGTCGACGCGCCGGAAGACGTGGTCACGGCCGCGAAGACACATGAGGAGTTCATCGCTTCGGAGACGTTGGCGACTTCGGTGGCGTACGGCGCCGTCGCCGACGGCTCGGCCGGGACGGTCGGTGAGGGCACGAAGGTGACCGTGGCGGTCACCAAGACCTGACCCTCGCGAGCGCTATGAACGGTCCGTTCCTTGCAAAATTTGCAAGGAACGGGCCGTTCATAGCATTAGGCGGGTCTCGATCACCGGGATCACGAAACGGATTCGGAACCGTCGCTTTCTCGCCGCCCGCCAGCCTTGCGCGGGGGAAATCGGCAGGCTGGCGCCCGGGGGCGCGCGAGGGTACGCGCCGTATGGGGGGAGAGCGAATCCATGAGTCCTGCCCGGAAAAGAGGGATCCTGATCGGCGCCGCGCTGGCGGTGGTCGCCATCGTGGTGGCCGCGGTGGTGCTGCTGGTCAGGGAGGACCGGGCGCCCGCGGCTTCCGGCGGTGGCCAGGGGGACTCCACCGAGAACGCTCAGGAGAGCCCGGCGCAGGTCGCCGGCCGCTTCCTGCGGCTGTTCGACATGGGGGATCTGAACACCGCCCCGGTCGACGATCCGGCGGCGGCCACGACCGCGTGGGCCGCAACGCGTGCGGCGCTCCACGGGGCGTCGGTCAGGACGTCGCTCGGCGAGGTCCCGACGACGCCGGGCAACGCGACCACGACGTCGGCCACCTTCCACGTCGCGTGGACGTTCGCGGGCAACAGCGCCTGGAAATACGAGGGCAAGCTGGAACTGGTGCGCAACGCCGGGAAATGGGTGGTCCGCTGGGCGATGTCGGTGATCCACCCGAAGCTCGAAGCCGGGCAGAGGCTTTCCCTCGCCCCCGTCGCGGCCAAGCCGGTCGTGGCCGACCGCGATGGCAAGGCACTCGTCGGCGGTGACGCGACAGGCGTCGCCCCGATCCTGCAGGGAGCGTTGTCCAAGGTCGCCTCCGGGGAGAACAGCGGTACCGGAGCGACCGTCACCGTGTCGCGCGTCGACGTCTCCGGCAAACCGGTCGAGACGCTTTTCGGACAGGCGGCCGAGACGGACAAGCCGCTGGTTTCGACCTTGAGCGTGGCGTCCCAGAACGCCGCCCAGAAGGCCGTCGACGGCTTCGGGGGACCGGCGATCATCGTCGCGATGAAGACCTCGGGCGAACTCCTGGCGGTCGCCCAGAACGGCGCCGCCGGGAACCAGCCGAAGGCGCTCAACGGGCTGTACTCGCCGGGTTCGGCCTTCAAGATCGCCACGGCGACCGCGGCGCTGCAGCAGGGCGGGGTCTCCGCCGACTCCCCGCTGCCCTGCCCGGGCAGTGAGCAGATCGGGACCCGCACGCTCAAGAACGACAACGGGTTCGATCTGGGCACCGTTTCGCTGAAGACGGCGTTCGCCGCGTCGTGCAACACGACCTTCGGGCGGCTCGCCGGGCAACTGCCCGCGGACGGCCTCGCGAAGGCCGCGAGCCAGCTCGGCCTCAACGCCGACTTCGAGATCCCGGGACTGTCGACGGAGACCGGGAAGGTGGAGCCGTCGAGCAGCGGTGACGAGCAGGTCGAGGCCGGGATCGGCCAAGGCAGGGTGCAGGTCAGCCCGCTGGGCGCGGCGCTCATGGCCGCGACGGTCGCCACGGGGAAGCCGGCGGTGCCGAAGCTGTGGCAGGGGCTGGAGACCAAGGTCAACGCCGGATATCAGGCCCCGCCGTCCGGGGTGCTGAACCAGGTCCGCGCGATGATGCGCGAGGTCTGCACGACGGGGACCGCGAAAGCGCTGAAGGGAAGCGGAGCCGTCTTCGGCAAGACCGGCACGGCACAGTTCGGCTCGGGTGCGGACGCCAACGGCTGGTTCGTCGGCTATCGCGGTGACGTCGCCTTCGCGGTCATGCTCGAAGGTTCCAACGACTCCAAGCCCGCGGTCCAGCTGGCGGCGAAGTTCCTGGCAGGCTGACGGTTCGGCGGGCGCCGAACCGTGCGTCTTCTACGGTGAAGGCATGGAAACGATCGCCCTGGCCGAGGTCGCGGCCGTGCTCGCCGATCCGAGCCGCGCGTCGATGTGCCTCGCGCTGCTCGACGGGCGCGCCTGGACGGTGACCGAGCTGGCGGGCGCGGCCGAGGTGGCCGCGTCGACGGCGAGCGAGCACGTGACGAAGCTGACCGACGCCGGGTTCGTCGTGCGGGTCAAACAGGGGAGGCACAGTTACGTCCGGATAGCCGACCCCCGGGTGGCGGAGCTGATCGAGCATTTGGCACAGCACGCCGAGCACCGGCCGGTGAAGGGACTGCGGTCCTCAGTGCGGGTGAAGCGGCTCGAGTTCGCCAGGACCTGCTACGACCACCTCGCCGGGACGGTCGGCGTCGCGCTGCGGGACGGGATGCTCACCACCGGGCTGATCGACGACGCCGACGGACTGACGCTGACCGGTCGCGGACGCGCGGTGCTCGACGCGCTCGGCGTGGAGATCGACGGCGGCCGCCGTCCGATGCTGCGCGACTGTCTGGATTGGACAGTGCGCCGTGATCATTTGGCGGGCCGGGTCGCCGCGGCGTTACTGTCTCACGGAGTGAGTGCCGGCTGGTTGTCACGTGAGGGCAACCGCGCGGTGAAGGTCCTGCCCGCTGCGGAACGACCGTTCGCGGAACTCGGTGTCGACCTGGTGGCCCTGCGCAGTCCGTAGTGGACAGTCTGTAACACAGGTTATCCGGGCACTTTTCGACCGGTGCACGAACGTGTGACGATCATCGCCTCACTATTCTGGAGCCCTCACGGCGACCGGAACGGGAGGCGACATGGAGCAGCTCCCGCTCATCCTCGGCACCGGTGGTGCGGTGCTTCTCGTCGCCGTGATCGCCGTCCGGGTGTCGATCCGGGTCGGCCTTCCTTCGCTGCTGCTGTACCTGGGGATGGGTGTCCTGCTCGGCGAAGCCGGGTTCGGCATCCAGTACGACAACCCGGAGCTCACCCAGTCGCTCGGCCTCGCCGCGCTGGTGATGATCCTGTCCGAAGGTGGCCTCACCACCCGGTGGACGGCCGTGAAACCCTCGCTGGGAATCGGAATCGCACTGTCCACAGTGGCCGTCGCGGTGAGCATCGCGGTCACCGGCGCGGCCTTGCACTGGCTGCTGGGCCTGGATTGGCGCATGGCGTTGCTGTGGGGTGCGGTACTCGCCTCGACCGACGCCGCCGCGGTGTTCTCCGTGCTGAGATCGGCGGGGATCGGGAAGCGGCTCGTCGGCGCGCTGGAGATCGAGTCCGGGATCAACGACGCCCCCGCGTACATCGCCGTCGTCGTCCTCGCCGAGGGCGCGACCGTCGACTGGTCGCTGCCGCTGCTGGTGGTCTACGAACTCGCCGCCGGGCTGGTGATCGGGCTGGCGTTCGGCTGGGGCGGGGCGTTCGCGCTGCGCCGGGCGGCGCTTCCCGCCACCGGTCTGTACCCGCTGGCCACCGTCGCGGTTTGCGTCGTGGCGTATTCGAGCGGGCAGCTCGCCCACGCGTCGGGGCTGCTCGCCACCTACGTCGCGGCCCTGGTGCTGGGGAACTCGAAGCTGCCGCACCGGTCGGACACGCTGTCCTTCGCCGAAGGGCTCGGCTGGCTCGCGCAGATCGGCCTGTTCGTGCTGCTCGGCCTGTTCGCCTCGCCGGGCAGGATCTTCGAGAGCCTGGTCCAGGGCCTCGTCGCGGGGGCGGTCGTGTTGCTGCTCGCCCGCCCGCTGTCGGTGGTCCTGTCGGCGCTGCCGTTCAAGATCCCCTGGCGGGAACAGGTGTTCCTGTCCTGGGCAGGGCTGCGCGGTGCGGTTCCGATCGTGCTCGCGCTGATCCCGCTGTCGTCCGGCGTGCCCGGTGCGCAGGAGCTGGTCGACGCGGTGTTCGTGCTGGTCATCGTGCTGACGCTGCTCCAAGGGGCGACGCTGACCCCGCTCGCGAGAGTGCTCGGGCTGGCCCGGCACGCCGAAGCGCACGAGATCGACGTCGACTCCGCGCCGCTCGACGAGATGGGTGCGGAACTCCTGCAGGTCCGGATCAACACCGGGTCGAAGATGCACGGCGTCTACCTGGCCGAGCTGCGGCTGCCGGTGGGGGCGACGATCAGCCTCCTCGTCCGCGACGGCGCCGGCTTCACGCCGAACAAGAACACCCGGCTTCAGGAACGCGACCAGTTACTCGTCGTGACCACCGCCGAAGTCCGTGACGCGGCGGAACGACGCCTGCGGGCCGTCGACCGCGCGGGCCGCCTCGCCAGGTGGAAGGGCGAATCCGGCCAGTAGGTCACGAGCCGATACCAGCTGTTCGTCGGTTGATCTCAGAAAATTCTTCCCTTTCGTACTCCTTTTGGATTACTTTCCCCGCAATCGACTCCATCGAATGGGTGAGTGTCACGGGGTAAGGAGTACGCAAGGTGACGAAACGTCCTGTGCGGTTCGCTGGTCTGGGGGTCACTGCGGCACTCGTCGGAGTGATTCTCTCGGCCCCGACGGCGACAGCGGCCGGTGCCTTTCCCGCGTTCGGGCTGCCCTTCGACACGGGCCAGTCGGTCTACTCGGCGGGGATCCACTCGGACAACGGGAACTCCGGCGTGAAGAACGCCATCGACTTCAGCCCCGGTGACAAGACCGTTCGTGCCCCGCTGGCGGGCACCGTCCGGATCCAGCACTGCTCCGGCGGCGACTGGGTGACCGTCGATCACGACGGCGGCTGGCGCACCGGGTACTACCACATGGAGAACATTTCGGTCACCGACGGCCAGAAGGTCGCCCCGGGCGACGCACTCGGCCGGACCGGCAACGCGCTGCCCTGCGGTGGCAGCAGCACCGGCGCCCACGTGCACTTCACCTTGTGGACCCTGCCCACGGCCGCCGCCCAGAGCGGCGACTCGCGCGACTTCGGGGTCGGCGCGGGCAACTGGAACGGCAAGTCCTACGACGAGGTCTCGACCAAGGTCGCCGAGGCCTACGGCGAGGCGGTCGACGGCAAGACCTTCGGCGGCTGGCAGTTCACCGCGGGCACCGATCAGTACTCGGGTACCGCGACGGAGGTCTCCTCCCGCGCGACCATCGGACTGCCCGGCCGATTCCGGGTCTGACCTGCCGTTGCCCGGCGCGGCGCGGCGCCGGGCAGCGGTGCTTCCCGCTCACTGGTCACGTGAGCGGCGTCTCAAGATGCGGACGAGGGCTGGCTCGATCGCCCGCCCATCCGCTAACTTCGTCCGTAGGTCACGAGTGTCAGCGTCAAGCCCCGGCTAGCTGACCGGCAACCCTCCTTCCGCGGTGGGGTGCCCCGGGTGAGGACCTGGCTCGTCGCGTGGTGCGGCGGGCAAGCGCGGGATCCTCGTCGGGTCCCCTGGCCCGGAGGATGACCATGACCCTCGCTCTCGAACGCACCGGCACCCCTGCTGAAACCGTTGCCACGCACGAAATTCCGACGGTCGCCTGCGCCGATCTGCGGGTTCCGCTGGTCACCGGCGGCGACATCGGCTACGCCAACCTCGATCACGCGGCGAGCGCACCCTGTCTGGACAAGGTGCGGGCCGCGGTCGACGAGTTCCTGCCCTGGTACGCCAGCGTGCACCGCGGGGCCGGGTTCGCCTCGCAGGTCTCCACCAAGCTCTACGAGCGCACACGCGGAATCCTGCGGGACTTCGTCGACGCGCGATCGACCGACACCGTCGTGTTCACCCGCAACACCACCGATTCCTTCAACCTTCTCGCCCGCAGCCTGCCGAAGCACACGTCGGTCGTCGTATTCGACACCGAGCACCACGCCGCGCTGCTGCCGTGGAAGGGGCCGAACGTCCGCCGGATCGAGACGCCACGCACCCGCCTCGCCGCTGTGTCCGCTGTGGACGAAGCGCTCGCGGACTGCCCGCAGGGGCCGCGGCTGGTCGTGCTCACCGGCGCGTCCAACGTGACCGGGGAACTGTTGCCGGTCAAGGAGATCGCGGCCGTCGCGCGGCGGCACGGCGCCCGGGTCGCGCTCGACGCGGCACAGCTCGCGCCGCACCGGAAGATCTCGGTGCGCGAACTGGACGTGGACTACGTCGCGCTGTCGGGCCACAAGCTGTACGCGCCCTTCGGTGCCGGCGCGCTGATCGGCCGCGCGGACTGGCTGCGCGCGGCCCAGCCGTACCTCGCCGGCGGCGGCGCGACGAAGCTCGTCAGCCGTGAATCCGTGGTCTGGAATTCCGGACCTGAGCGGCACGAAGCCGGTTCGCCCAACACGGTCGGCGTCTACGCGCTCGGGGTCGCCTGCGAGACCCTGGCCGCGAACTGGGACGGCATCGTCGCCCATGAGGAGGAACTGCTCGCGCGGTTGCGTCGCGGCCTCGCCGCCATTCCCGGCTTCGCCGAACTGCGCTTGTTCGACGCGCCTGTCGACCGCGTCGGCACGCTCAGCTTCGTCGTCGACGGCTTCGACCCCGGCTGGCTCGCCGCGGTCCTTTCCGCGGAGTACGGCATCGGTGTGCGGGACGGCGCGTTCTGCGCGCACGTGGCGACCAAGCGGCTGATCGCCGTCGCCGGTTCGACGGGCCAGCAGGCCGTGCGCGTCAGCCTCGGCCTCGGCAGCACCACCGAGCACGTGGACCGGATCGTCCTGGCGCTGCGCCAGATCGTCGCCCGCGGCGCGCGCTGGCAGTACGAGAAGCCGGAGGGCCGCTGGGTGCCGGAAAACGATCCGCGCGAACTGCCCCCGTTCTGCGCCTGAGCCACTACCCTCACCCCGCATGGGGAACGAGCGACCGCGTTACTGGTTTCCGCTGGCGTTGCTGGGATTCGCCCAGCTGGCCGTGGTGGCCTTCTCGCTGGGCGGGGTCCGGTCCGGGGGCTGGTTCGCCTACGCGCCCGCGACGGGCGAGCGGCAGTTCCTGACTCAGGATCTGTACGGAGTCGCGGACGGCGGCTTCTTCGGTTCGGTGAACTCGGTGTCGTTCTCCGGTCTCGGCCGGAACGACGGCTGGCTGTTCGCCGTCTTCGCGGTCTACCTCGGCACGGTGCTCTTCTACGCCCTTCGGACGAAGACCATGCGGTGGTGGAAGGTCGCCGCGATCGCGCTCGGCGGACTGGTCGCCATCGCGCTGGCCGATCTGGTCGGCTACTGGGAATTCGACCTCGACGGCGACACCCGGAGCGCGATCCTGCTGACGCTGGGCCTGGTGCTGCTGGCCTGGCTGGAACGCAGCGTGCTGGTGCTGGCCGTGGCGGCGGTGTTCGTGCTCTGCGCGGTCGTGCCCGCGCAAGGACAGCTCGCGCTGGTGCTGTCGTCGCTCGTCGCGCTCGCCGGGGCGTTCGCGGCCCTGCTGAGCAGGCCGAAGGCGGCCGCCGAGGAGGTCTGAACACGCTCAGTGGACAATGGGGGAGTGAGTACAGAGCCCGAAACCGCGCCGCCATCGCCGCCGCTGCCCAAGAAGCGTGTCGCCGTGGTGTTCGTCGTCGCCGCGGTGCTGTGGGGGATCGACCTCCTCACCAAGCAGATCGCCGTGTCCACGCTGGAGGGCAAGCAGCCGGTCGAGTTCCTCGGCGGGCTCGTGTACTTCCAGCTGGTGCGCAACCCCGGTGCCGCCTTCTCGATGGCGACCGGGCTGACCTGGGTGCTCGCGCTGGTCGCGATCGCCGTCGTGATCGCCATCGTCTGGCTGTCCCGGCGGCTGCGCTCGGTCGGCTGGGCGATCGGCCTCGGCCTGGTGCTGGCCGGCGCGCTCGGCAATCTGACCGACCGGATCTTCCGCGCCCCCGGCCCGCTGCAGGGGCACGTGGTCGACATGATCTCCGCGTTCGCGCCGAACGGGCAGGGCTGGGCGATCTTCAACGTCGCCGACTCCGCGATCTGCGTCGGCGGCGTGCTCATCGTGATCCTTTCCTTGCTGGGCAAGGACTACGACGGAACATCCACAAAGGACAAGAAGAAGGCGGCGACCGAATGAGCGCGCGCATGCTGCCCGTCCCCGACGGGCTCGACGGAATGCGCGTCGACGCGGGGCTGGCGAAGCTGCTGGGACTTTCCCGCACCGTCGTGGCGGAACTGGCCGAATCCGGCGAGATCCTCCTCGACGGCAGGCCGGCCGGGAAGTCGGACCGGCTGACCGCCGGTGGACTGCTCGAAGTGACGCTGCCCGACCCGGCCTCGGCCATCGAGGTCGTCGCGGAGCCCGTCGAAGGCATGAAGATCCTGCACGACGATGACGACATCGTGGTGATTTCGAAGCCGGTCGGCGTCGCCGTGCACCCGAGCCCTGGCTGGACCGGGCCGACCGTCGTCGGCGGGCTCGCCGCCGCCGGGCTGCGCATCGCGACCTCGGGCGCGGCCGAACGTCAGGGCGTCGTGCACCGGCTGGACGCCGGCACCACCGGCGTGATGGTCGTGGCGAAGAGCGAGCACGCGTACACCGTGCTGAAGCGGGCGTTCAAGGAACGCACCGTCGACAAGGGCTACCACGCCATCGTCCAGGGCCACCCGGACCCGACGCGCGGCACCATCGACGCGCCGATCGACCGGCACCCCCGGCACGACTACAAATTCGCCGTCGTCCAGGGCGGGCGGCCCAGCGTCACGCACTACGAGGTCGTCGAGGCCTTCCGTGCCGCGTCGCTGGCCCAGATCAAGCTGGAGACCGGCCGCACGCACCAGATCCGCGTGCACTTCTCGGCGCTCAAGCACCCGTGCGTCGGCGACCTGACCTACGGCGCCGACCCCGTGCTGGCGCGCAAGCTCGGGCTTTCGCGGCAGTGGCTGCACGCGAAGACGCTCGCCTTCGCCCACCCGGCCGACGGGCGCTGGGTCGAGTTCGAATCGGAGTACCCGGACGACCTGGCGAACGCGCTGCGGATCCTGCAGGACGAGAACTAGCCCCTTTCCGCATTTAGTCCTCTGAATGCGGAAAGGGGTGCGCTAGTCCTCGATCGACCAGGTCAGCGTGCGCTCGTCGGGCTCGGGCCGCGGCGACCAGCGCACGGCGACCACGCGGGTGGCGTCCGGCAGCACGTAGACGGTGTGCCCGCCGAGGGTCTCGCCAGGCCGGACGCCGATCTTGTGCGGCGGCCGCGAGGTCAGCGAGACCGGCGCCTTCGCGATCGGCTTGCCGTCCGCGGTGAGCAGTTCGAGGTAGTTGTCCGGGAGCGACACGAACGGGATGTTCCCGCGGTTGGTGATCTCGGTGTGCACCACGACCGACCGTTCCCCGGCCTCCAGCGAGTAGCCCGCCGCGCTGAACAGGTAGTCCGCCGGGTCCTGTACCTCGAGCAACTGGACGGTGAGCTGCTCGCCCTCCAGGCCCTGAGTCTCCATCACGTCACCGGTCCGGCCCTTCTTGCCCTCCGGGGCGGCCTGCGGGGTGACCTGTTGCTCGTCGCCGCGCGCCCAGGACGCGGTCTGGGGGACACCCCAGGTGCTCATCACCGGGTCGGCGGGCGCCATCGGCGGCGGGGCGAACTGCTGCTGCGGTGGGGCGGGCGGCCGCGGCGGTGGCTGCGGCGGCGCCATCGGCTGGCGCACCGGAGCCGACGGCGGACCGGGATAGCGGCCCGAAGGCGTGCCGTGCACGTTGTACGCGCCCGACGGCGTCCCCTGGACGTTGTACGGCCCCGAGGGGGTGCCCTGGATGTTGTGTGGCCCGGAATGCCCTGGCGGACGCTGAGGGGGCTGCTGAGGTTGCTGGGGCTGCTGGGCCCAGGAGGGCGGCGAGCCGGCGATGGCGGACCGTAGTCCGTTCGGGTCGCTCTCCACACCCACGAGCAGGGGCAACCCGCTGCCCGAGAGGGCGACCAGGCGGTACGCGACCTCGCGCGGATCCATCCCGACCTTCGCCGCGAGTTCGTGTACGGCCGCCTTGCCCAGGTCCGCGAGGGCGGCGAGCAGGCGGATGTCCACGGGATCGGTCACGGCCACGTCCGGGAACGCTACCGTCTCGCCTTCGGCGCCGTGGGGAGAGGCCGCCCGAGCGCGGCAAAACCCGGCTTCGGTAGTACTCGCTCTCCATTAGGGTCGGGGATACCGCCTCCACCGACTACTGGGGAAAGAAAACATGAGCGAAGTCTCCGCCCTCGCCGACGAGTTCGTCGAAGCCCTCTTCGACGCCGAGCCGGTCACGCCCGCTTTGCAGGGCTTCCGTCCGGAATCGACCGGGCTCACCGATCTCAGCGAGGCCGCGGGAGACGCTTTCCGCGCGCGGCTGGCCGGGCTCGCCGAGCGGGCCGAGGCACTCGCCACCGACGGTTTGAGCGCGGAGGAGAAGACCACCCGTGACGTCCTGATCGCGATGGCGCGGGCGAGGATCGCCCTGCTGGACTCCCGGTTCGTCGAGTTCACCATCAGTGACCTGTTCATCTCGCCCGCCGCCGAGGTGCTGACCGTGCTGCCGATGATGTCGGTCGGGACGGGCGCGCAGGCGGAGGCGCACCTCGGGCGGATCGCGGCGATCCCGGAGTACCTGCGGCAGGCCGCGCAGCGGCACCGGGACGGCGTGGCCCGCGGCCTGGTCCCGGTCGCCTACCTGGTCGACGCCGCCGTCGCGTACCTCGACCGCCACCTCGCCGATCCCTCGGCCGATCCTCTGCTACGCCAGCCCGCGCCCGACGAGGACTTCGAGACCCGCCGCGCCGGCCTGCTGCGCGACGCCGTCCGGCCCGCGATCGCCGAGTACCGGGAGGTGCTCGCGAAGGAGATCGCGCCGCACGGCCGTCCCGAGGACAAGCCCGGCGTCTGCTGGCTGCCCGACGGCGAGCGCCTCTACGCCCTGCTCGCCGAGATGCACACCACGACCGTCCGCACCCCGCGTGAGCTGCACCAGACCGGTCTCGACGTGATCGCGAACCTGGCCGCCGAGTACCGCGAGTACGGCTCCCGGGTCTTCGGCACCAGCGACCTCCAGGAGATCTTCACCAAGCTTCGCACCGACCCGGACCTGCGCTGGTCCAGCGCCGACGAGATGCTCGACTCCGCCAGGGCGGCCATCACCAGGGCCGAGGCCGAGGCGCCGAACTGGTTCGGCCGGATCCCGCCGCAGCCGTGGACGGTCGAGGCGGTCCCCGCCGAATCGGCACCCGGAGCGCCCGCCGCGTACTACATGTGGCCCGCGGTCGACGGCTCCCGGCCGGGTATCTACTTCGCCAACACCCACAAGGCGGAGGAGCGGTTCCGGCACGCGGCCGAGGCGACGGCCTTCCACGAGGCCATCCCCGGCCACCACTTCCAGCTGAGCCTCGCGCAGGGGCTCACCGAGCTCCCGTTGCTGCGCCGCGTCGGTGACTTCACCGCGTACGCCGAGGGCTGGGGCCTGTACACCGAGCGCCTCGCCGACGAGATGGGCCTGTACTCCGACGACGTCGCGAAACTCGGCATGCTGACCATGGATTCGATGCGCGCCGGACGGCTGGTCGTCGACACCGGGCTGCACGCGCTGGGCTGGAGCCGCCGCCAGGCCATCGATTTCCTCACCGAGAACACGCCGATGGCGCTCGTGGAGATCGAGTCCGAAGTGGACCGGTACATCGCCTTCCCCGGCCAGGCGCTGTCGTACATGGTGGGGCGGCTGGAGATCCAGCGCATCCGCGCCGCGGCCGAGCTGACACTGGGCAGCCGGTTCGACATCAAGGCCTTCCACGACGTCGTGCTCGGCGGCGGTTCGCTGCCGCTTTCGGTGCTGGACGGCGTGGTCCGCGACTGGGTGAAGGGCCACGGCGACACCCCGAACGGCCTCGCCGAGGAGCTGATGGAGCTCAAGTTCGAGGAGCTTCCGCTGTGGCGCTCCCTGCTCGGCCTCCCCGGTGACGAAGGCGCGTTGCCCGACCCGGGCGCGGAGGCCGCCGCCGCTCAGCGCGCGTCGGCGGTCGCCATCGCCGAGCGGGCCGAAGCCCTTGCCACCGAAGGACTTTCCCCGGCCGAGGCGGTCACCCGCGAGGTCGTGATCCAGCAGGCGAAGGCGATGGTCGACGTCATCGATTCGCGCGCCGCGGAGTTCTCGGTCAGCGACGGGCTCGCCTCGCCCGCGCTGTTCATGCTCAACGAGCTTTCGGTGCTGTCGCTGAACGACGAGGAAAAGGTTCGCGGCTACCTGAAGCGGCTGGAAGGCATGGGCGCCTACCTGGACGCCCTGATCGCGCGCCAGCGCGCCGCCGCGGCCGACGGGCTGGTCCCGCCCGACTTCCTCGTCGAAGGCGGGATCGCTTACGTGGAGCGCTATCTCGGCGACGAGGCGGGGGATCCGCTGGCACTCACCGCGTCCGTTTCCGTGGAGGGCTACGAAGCCGAACGGGACCGGCTGCTGGCCGAGGTCGTCCGGCCCGCCTACAAGCGGTATCGCGATTTCCTCGCCGACGAACTGCGTCCCGTGGCGAAGCCCGAAACCGAGCCGGGTCTCTGCGCGCTTCCGGGCGGGCAGGAGAAGTACGCCGCGCTGATCCGGGCGCACACGTCCACCGAGCGCACCGCGCAGGAACTGCACGACACCGGCCTCGACATGATCTCGAAACTGGCGGACCAGTACCGCGAGCTGGGCGAGAAGATCTTCGGTACCAAGGATCTCGACGAGATCTTCGAGCGGCTGCGCACCGACCCGGCGCTGCGCTGGCGAGACGGCGACGAACTGCTCGCCGCCGCGCGTGACGCCATCCTGCGTGCCGAAGCCGTCGCGCCGGAGTGGTTCTCGACCGTGCCCGAGGAGCGGTGCCAGGTCGAGCCGGTCCCGCCCGCGGAGGCGCCCGGCGGCACCCTGGCGTACTACATCGAGGCGGCGCTCGACGGTTCGCGGCCGGGCACCTACTACGCGAACACCTACGAGGCCGAGCAGCGCCCGAAGCACACGAGCGAGGCGATCGCCTTCCACGAAGCCGTTCCGGGACACCACTTCCAGATCTGCATCGCGCACAAGCTCAAGGGCCTGCCGATGTTGCGCGGGCACGCCGACGTCAACGCCTACGTCGAAGGCTGGGGTCTCTACTCGGAGCGCCTCGCCGACGAAATGGGCCTGTACTCGAGCGATCTGACCAGGTTCGGCATGCTCACCCAGGATTCGATGCGCGCCGGACGGCTGGTCGTCGACACCGGGATGCACGCGCTCGGCTGGAGCCGTCAGCGGGCCGTCGACTACCTGGTCGAGAACACGCCGATGGCCAGGGTGGAGATCGAGGCCGAGATCGACCGCTACGCCGCCGTTCCGGGGCAGGCGCTGTCGTACATGGTGGGACGGCTGGAGATCGAACGGATCCGCGCCGAGGCCGAGGCCGCGCTCGGGGACCGGTTCGACATCAAGGGCTTCCACGAGGTCGTGCTGAGCAACGGGATCCTGCCGCTGGCGGTGCTGGACGACGTGGTGAAGGGCTGGGTGGCCGCGCAGTGAGCCGGGACACAGGCGAAGAGCGCCGTCCCGGCGCATACTATCGCTAAGCGAGCGCTCAGTAACTCGATGAGGAGATGCCGATGAGGATCGGGACCGCGATCAGCTACGCCGGCGGGTTCGCCGAGAGTGTGGCCGACATCGTCGAACTGGAGAAGGCCGGGCTGGACATCGTCTTCGTCCCCGAGGCCTACTCGTTCGACGCGGTCAGCCAGCTCGGCTACGTCGCGGCGAAGACCGATCGTGTCCAGATCGCGTCGGGCATCTTCCAGATCTACACGCGGACGCCGACGCTGACCGCGATGACCGCCGCCGGGCTCGACTTCGTGTCCGACGGCCGGTTCACGCTCGGCATCGGCGCCTCCGGCCCGCAGGTCATCGAGGGTTTCCACGGCGTCAAGTACGACGCGCCGCTCGGGCGCACCCGCGAGATCATCGACATCTGCCGTCAGGTGTGGCGGCGGGAGAAGGTGGTGCATTCCGGCACGCACTACTCGATCCCGCTGCCACCCGAGCAGGGCACGGGTCTCGGCAAGCCGCTGAAGCTGATCAACCACCCGGTGCGCGAGCGGATCCCGATCCTGCTGGCCTCGATCGGCCCGAAGAACGTCGCGCTCACCGCCGAACTCGCCGAAGGCTGGGAGCCGATCTTCTTCCACCCAGAGAAGGCGGCCGACGTTTGGGGCGCGTCGCTGGCGGAGGGCAAGGCGAAGCGCGACCCGTCGCTGGGCGAGCTGGACACCTTCGTCGGCACCGCGCTGGCGATCGGTGACGACGTCGAAGGGATGCTGGACCACCTTCGCGGCATGCTGGCGCTCTACATCGGCGGCATGGGCGCGCGCGGCAAGAACTTCTACAACAGTCTCGCCCAGCGGTACGGCTACGAGGCCGAAGCGAAGCTCATCCAGGACCTCTACCTGGACGGCAAGAAGGAAGAGGCCGCCGCGGCGGTGCCGAAGGAACTGATCAGGGCGATCTCGCTGATCGGTCCCGAGGGCTACGTCAAGGAGCGGCTGGCCGCCTTCCGTGAGGCCGGAGCGACCACGCTGGTGGTCAACCCGCTGCTGCCCGGCCGGGAGGCCCGCGTCGCACAGGTTTCGAAGCTGCGCGAACTCATCGATTAGGCGCGCAGAGGGGAGGCGAACCTCTCACCTGTATCGATACGGTATACTTGACCTGCGCTGGTGTACCCCCTTCGTGGTCAAAAAACGTCCTCCCGGTGGAAAGAGAACGTGAATTACGCCTGAACGGCGGGAAAATCCGCCATTATCAGGAGTGAAAGCGAGACCTCGGGGGAATCCGTTCGCGACGAAGGTGAGGTGCCTCGCGTGCGCAAGCAGATCGGCGAGCCGTCCGCCGCGGTCCTGGACGTCGGGTCGTTCAGTGCACGGCTGGTGGTCCTGGCCAAGGGTGGTTCGCCACTCGACCCCGTGCTGAGCCACCAGACGCGGCTGCGACTGGACAGGGAACTCGACGATGACGGGAACCTGACCCGGCGTGGTATCGACGCGGTCTCGTCCGCGGTCGAGGCGGGGATGACCATGGCCACCAAACATGGGGTCGGGGACGTGTACCCGCTCGCCACGTCGTCGATCCGCGACGCGGCCAACGTGAAGCAGGTCGTCTGCGACGTCGCGAAGGCCACCGGGGTGAAACTGCGCTTTCTCACCGGCCGCCGCGAGGCCGAACTGGCTTACGTCGGCGCACGCCGGTGGTACGGCGCTTCCGCCGGACGGCTGCTCGTGCTCGACATCGGCGGCGGGACCGTCGAACTCGCCGCGGGAGACGCCGAGGAAGCCGGGTTCGCGCATTCCCTGCCGCTCGGCGCGCGCTCGCTGACCCGGGACTGGTTCGCCACCGAATGCCCGTCGCCCAAGGTCGTGCGGGCGATGCGGGAACACGTGCTCGACGAGGTCCGCGACGCGATGCGGGACGTCCTGCCGCAGATCCGCGACCATCGCGCCGTCGGTTGCTCGAAGGTGCTGCGGCAGCTCGCCCGGCTCGCCGGTGACCGCCCGTCCCGCTCCAGGGAACTGCACCTCGACGACCTCCGCGCGTGGATCCCGCGGCTGGCGAAGCTGCCGGCGAAACGCCGTGCCGAACTGCCGGGTATCTCGCGGCAGCGCTCCCATCAGGCGCTCGCGGGCGCGATCGTCGCCGAGGCGCTGCTGACGCTTTCGGGTGGCCAGGTCGCCATCTGCCCGTGGTCCACCAGGGACGGATTGCTGCTCGGCATGCTCGACGGGCTGGTCACGCTCGAAGGCAAACCGGCGAAAGCCGCCTGAGGACTGGCGGATCCGGCCGCGAGCGGGTACCCCGGACACATGAGGGAAAGCAAGAAGAGCTTCGGGCAGGACGACGAAGAAGATCTCGACGACCTCCGCGGGATCCAGCCGAAGACCGACGTGCCGAGCGCGCCCAACCGTGACGCCGGGCCGCACGGCACCAAGGAGGTCGACGACGTGCCGGGTGGCGGCGAGGTGCCGCTCGAACCTCCGGACTGAGCTTGCCGCGGGTGCTATGAACGGTCCGTTCCTTGCAAAATTTGCAAGGAACGGACCGTTCATAGCACGCGAAGGGACCGATCAAGCGTCCTTCGGTTGCCTTCGCACCGGAGCGCGCCCAGCAGGCTGCGTCGGCGCCGGTCCCGGGTCGAGCGCCGGGATCGGCAGCCGCACCGGTTCGGCGGTCACCGTGAATGTCTCGCCGTGGTGCGCCAGTTCCAGCGGCTCCCCGGTGATCACGTGGTACGTCGCGCCCTCGCCGTCGATCTCGACCTGGAACCGGGTGCCGCGGAAGGTCAGCCGGAACGCGATCCGCCGTAGCCGTGGCGGCAGCCTCGGCGCGAACGTCAGCCGCCCGCCGTGGTCGCGCAGTCCGCCGAATCCGGCGACGGTGCCTTGCCACGCGCCCGCCAGCGAGGCCAGGTGCAGTCCGTTGCGGACGTTGTTGTGCACGTCGTGCAGGTCGGTGAGCGCCGCCTCGGCCAGATAGTCGTAAGCCAGGTCGAGATGCCCGACCTCGGCCGCCACCACGGCCTGCGTTCCCGCGGACAGCGAGGAATCCCGCACCGTCCGCGCCTCGTAGTAGGCGAAGTCGCGCGCCTTCTCCTCCGGGGTGAAGGAATCCCCGCACAGGTGCAGCGCGAGCACCAGATCGGCCTGTTTGACCACCTGCTTGCGGTACAGGTCGAAGTACGGGAAGTTCAGCAGCAGCGGGTAGAAATCCGGGTCCGTGGCCTCGAAATCCCACTCGTCGTGCTCCAGGAACCCTTCGGACTGCGGATGGACGCCGAGATCCTCGTCGTAGGGCACCAGCATCGCGTCGGCCGCCTTGCGCCACAACGCGACCTCGTCTTCGCCGACGTCGAACCGCCGGGCGATGTCGTCGTGCTGGCCGACGATTTCGGCGGCGTAGAACAGATTCCGGCGGGCCATCAGGTTCGTGTAGACGTTGTTGTCCGCCACCGCGGAGTACTCGTCCGGCCCGGTGACACCGTCGATCCGGAACCGGCCCCGCCGGTCGAAATGCCCCAGCGACAACCACAACCGCGCGGTTTCGAGGAGCAGTTCCGCGCCGCAGGTCCGCATGAACTCGTCGTCACCGGTGGCGTTGAGATACCGCACGACGGCGTCGGAGATGTCCGCGCTGACGTGGAACGCGGCCGTGCCCGCCGGCCAGTACGCCGAACACTCCGCGCCGTTGATGGACCGCCAGGGGAACGCCGCACCGCGCAAACCCAGCTGTGCCGCCCTTTCCCGCGCTTTGTCCAAAGTGGAGTGACGCCAGCGCAGGGCGTCGCGGGCGGCGTCCGGAATGCTGTAGGTGAGCACGGGCAGGACGAAGGTCTCGGTGTCCCAGAACGCGTGCCCGTCGTAGCCGGGACCGGTCAATCCCTTGCCCGCCAACGCCCTCGTCTCGCCGCGGGCCCCGGCCTGCAGGAGATGGAAGAGCGCGAACCGCACGGCCTGCTGTAGTTCCGGGTCGCCGTCGATCTCGATGTCCGAGGTCTCCCAGAAGTCGTCGAGGAACTCCTTCTGCTCGGCGATCAGTCCCTTCCAACCGGTCTGCCGCGCCCCGGCCAGCGCGGCCTCCACCTGCGCGCGCACGGCGGGCACCGAACGCTGCGCGGACCAGCCGTAGGCGAGGAATTTGGTGATCCGCAGCCGTCCGCCCTTGGGCACGTCGACGGCGATGGTGAGCCGGGCCAGGTCGTCCTCGGCCTCGATATGCGCGCGTACCCCGTCGGAGACGTCGATCTTGTGGTCCATCGCGGCGGCCATCCGCAACCCGGATCGCCGGGTCTGGTGCACCAGCACCGCGTGATACTCCTCCGCGTGGTGGTATTCCCCGACCAGCGGCGATTCCAGCGCCGCCGCGACCCGCGGATCGCGAGTGTCGGACTCGATCGGCTCGTTCGCCAGCAGATCCGACTGCACCACCAGCTGGAGATCGTCGTCGAGCGGTTCGACCTCGTACCGGATCGCGGCGACCGCGCGTTGCGTGAAGGAGACCAGGCGTTCGGTCTTCACCCGGACGCGGCGCCCGGTCGGCGAAGACCAGACGGTGTCGCGGGCGAGGGTGCCCTTCCGGAAGTCGAGCACCCGGTCGTGTTCGGTGGCCTGGCCGTAGCGCATGTCGAGCGGTTCGTCCTCGACCAGCAGCCGGAGGATCTTGCCGTCGGTCACGTTGACGACCGTCTGCCCCGCTTCGGGATAGCCGTAGCCGCTTTCGGCGTACGGAAGATCGTGCTGCTCGTAGAAACCGTTGAGGTAGGTGCCCGGCAGGCCGCGCGGCTCCGCCTCCTCCAGCGTGCCGCGCAGGCCGATATGCCCGTTGGACACCGCGAACGCCGATTCGGTGCGCTGCAACGCGTCGACGTCCATCCCGTGCCAGCGCAGCTCCCATGGCGCGACCTCGTAGCCGCGGAAAAGCGATTCCGTCACTTGCGGTCCTCCAGTAGATCGGCGAGGTCGTCCACCACGACGTCGGCACCGTGCGCGAGCAGTTCGCCCGCCTGGTGCGCGCGGTTCACCCCGACCACGTAACCGAAACCACCGTCCCTGCCCGCCTGCACGCCCGCGAGCGCGTCTTCGAAGACGGCCGCGTTCCCCGGGGCGACACCGAACGCCTCGGCACCGGCGAGGAACGAATCGGGGGCCGGTTTGCCGCGCAGGTTCTTCTCGGCGATCACGATCCCGTCGATCCGCGCTTCGACGAACCGGGTCAGGTCCGCGGCGTCGAGCACCTTCGCGCCGTTGGCCGACGAGGTGACGACGCCGATGCGCAGGCCCGCCGCCTTCGCCGCTTCCAGATACCGGACGGAGCCCGGGTACGGGGTCACGCCCTCCTCGTCGATGATCTTCAGTACCAGCTGGTTCTTGCGGTTCCCGATCCCGTTGACGGTGGCGGCGTCGATGCCGTCGTCGGGGTTGCCTTCGGGCAGCTCGATCCCGCGTGAGGCGAGGAAGGTGCGGACGCCGTCGGCCCTCGGCCTCCCGTCGACGTACGCCGCGTAGTCGGTGTCGGTGAACGGCGCGAACGCGTCGCCGTCGCGGGCGCGCAGGAACTCGTCGAACGTGCGCTTCCACGCTTCGCGATGCTGGGCCGCTGTTCCGGTCAGCACGCCGTCGAGGTCGAAGAGACAGGCCGTGATGGTGTCGGGCAGACCGATCATGCCTGGCAACGCTACCCGCGCCGGCCGGTGGCCGCTCGGCTTCGTCAGGCGGCGCGGACCACGAGCGCGACGTGCCGCGCGGCCCGGTCCAGCGGTTCCGGCGACCGGTGGACCCGGCTCACCAGCAGCGCGCCTTCGAGGTTGTTCATGATGGCCGTGGCGACGTCTTCGGGATCCTTGACATCGCTGAGCAGTTCGACGAGGAGCGCGTGCCAGGCGGCGAACGCGTCCTGGCACGCCTTGGTGATGACGGGCGAGGCGTGCGCCATCTCCAGCGTGATCGTGGCGAGCGGGCAGCCACCGCGGTAGTCGTCGGCGGCCAGCGCTTCACCCGCCTTGCGATACCACCAGGCGACGGCGTCTTCGACGGTCTCGGTGCGCTCGAAAGCGCGGCGGACCGTCTTCGACACGACGGCGGTGCCGAGTTCGATCGCGGCGACCGCGAGTTGCTCCTTGCCGCCGGGGAAGTGGTGGTATGCCGACCCCCACGGCGTACCGGCCTGCTCGACCAGCCGCCGCCACGAGGTCGCCTGGTAGCCCTCGCGGCGGAAGAGCGTCATCGCGGTGGAGATCATCCGCTCGCGAGTGGTGGTGTCGGACACGCGTCTCAGCATAGTCCTTGACTAGGACGACCGTCTTAGGAAAGCCTAGGACGATCGTCTTAGGAGGCCGCCATGACCATCGACGTCACCGGACAGACCAGGCAGAAGACCGTGACCTGGCAGGATCCGCTGCCCACCGCCCGGCTCGGCCGGGAGCTGTCCGGGCTCGAGTACCTGACCGGTATCGCCGAGGGCCGGATCCCGCCCGCGCCGATCTCGGCGCATTTCGGCATGCGCTGGGTGAGCGTGGCCGAGGGGGACGTCGTGATCGCCGCGACGCCGGACGAGTCGCTCTACAACCCGATCGGCACCGTGCACGGCGGGGTCGCGGCGACCCTGCTGGATTCGGCGGTGGCGTGCGCGGTGCACTCGACCCTGCCCGCCGGAGTCGGCTACACCTCGGTGGAGCTGAAGGTGAACTACCTGCGCGCCATTTCCGGTTCGGTGGGGGAGATCCGCGCGCACGGCTGGGTGGTGAAGGCCGGTTCGCGCGTCGCGTTCGCCGAGGGCGACATCCGTGACGGGCAGGGCAAGGTGCTCGCGACCGCGTCGAGCACCTGCCTGATCATCAAGCCCTAGAACATCTCGGTGCCCGGCGGGACGGGCTGCTTGACGTCCCAGTGCTCCACGATGAGCCCGTCTTCCACTCGCACGATGTCGACGACGGCCGTCCCGGTGTCTTCGCCCGGCAGGACGAAGTGCAGGTGCACGACGACGTGATCGTCGTCCGCGATCACGCGTTTCACCGAGACGTCGGCGCCGGCCATCGGTGAGTTCCGCATCGCTTCGACGAAAGCGTCACGGCCGGAGGGGAAACCCGGGCTGTGGGTGACGAAATCCGGGTGCACGTTCGCGCTCGCGGCGGCGAAATCCTTGTGCACGAACAAGTTCTCGAAACACTCGACGACGATCTTCTTGGCTGTGGTCATGAAGGCATCGTTCCGCGCGGGTCCGCCGCCGTCGATTACCGCGGAGGTAATGCCTCACAGCGGCGGACGGACCCGGCGGCCGCGGATCGCTTCCGGTTCGCCGTAACGGCCGAGGATCCCGGCCAGTAACGCTTTCGCGTCCGCGACCCGCTCTTCGCCGAACTCGGTGGTGACCTCCTTTTCCAGTGCGGCCCGGTGTTTCCGCGAGGCTTCGACGGCGCTTTCGGCTTTTTCCGTCAGGTGCAGCAGACGAGTCCGCGCGTCGGCTGGATCTGGCTCGCGCCACAGCAGGCCCCGGCGTTCCAGCTCGGCGACCGCCTTCGACGCCGCCTGCTGGGTCACGCCCATCCGTTCGGCGAGCGCGGAGATCGACAGCGGTCCCGCGAGTACGTGCTGGAACACGACGCCGTCGTTGAACCGCAGTTCGCCGAGGCCCTCGGCGGTCAGTCTCCGCTGGACCTCCCCGCCCATCGCCCAGCCCGCGAACAGTGAGACGAGTGACAGGTCGAGGCTCGACGGAGTAGGATCCACAACCATGGTTGTGGAATCTAGCACGCCGCCGCCCGAGGTGTCGGCGGAGTTCGTCCGCGTCGCCCATCGTGTGGTCTGGTGCACGCTCGCGACCGTCGACCGGCGGGGCAGGCCGAGATCCCGGGTGGTGCACCCGATCTGGGAGGAACGCGACGCCCGCCTCGTCGGGCACCTGTTCACCCGGCCGACGCCGCTGAAGAAGGCGCACCTGGCGCGTACGCCGTTCGTCTCGTGTTCGTACTGGGATCCGGCGCACGAGGTCGCTGTCGCCGAATGCGGCGCCGCCTACGCCGACGACGAGGAGACCCGGCGGCACCTGTGGCGACTGGCGTCGGAAACGCCGGAGCCGCTGGGCTTCGACCCGAAGATCATGGGCGGTGCGGACCCGCTGGACCCGGGCATCACCGTGCTGCGGCTGACGCCGTGGCGGATCAGCGTCGCCGGTCAGGCATGGAGGGCCGCTCCGATGGCGACCACTTAGGCCGCGCCGACCTTGCGTTCGAAGACCAGCCCCTCGGCGGCGCGCAGGCCGACGCTGATCGCGCCGGTCAGCACCCCGTCGTCGCCCAGTTCGCCCTGGACGACCGCCGGGACCAGGGGAGTGAACGAGCGCAGGGCACGGTCGATCGGGTCGAGCAGCAGATCGGCCGCGGTGCCGATGCCGCCGCCGAGCACGATCAGTTCGGGGTCGATCACCGCCGCCACCGACGCCACCGTGTACGCGAGCCTGTCGGCCTCCGCCTCGACGGCACGCAGGGCGAGCTCGTCGCCGTCGCGGGCGAGCCGGAAGACCTCGCGGGCCGATTTCGCCGTGCCGAGGCCGAGTTCGCGCGCGCCGCGCACGACGGACTGCGCCGCCGTCGCCTCTTCGAGGTGGCCGCGGACCGGCGGGGCGTCCTCGCCCTCGCCCGCCGCGTGCGACTGGCCGTAGGGCAGGTAGCCGATCTCGCCCGCCGCGCCCGTCGCGCCGCGGAAGACCTGGCCGTTGACCATCACGCCCATCCCGACGCCGGTGCCGATGGTGACGCAGCCGAACACGGACGCGCCGCGCGCGGCACCGCGTTCCCATTCGCCGACGGCGGTGAGGTTCGCGTCGTTCTCGACCATGAGATCCGGGCCGAGGACGCCTTCGAGTTCGTCGAGCAGGCCGGCCTTGCCCCAGCCGGGCAGGTTCGGCGCGTGCCGGAAGCAGCGTTTGTCCGGGTCGGCGACGCCGGGGGAGCCGAGGACCCGCACGACGATGTCCGTCTGCGACAGTCCCGCTTCGCGCACCGTCGCCGCCGCGAGGGCGCCAACGGCACTGACGAGCGCGGTGCCCGAACGCGAGGTGTTCCGCTCGTCACGGCGGGCGACCACGGTGTGGCCGAGATCCGAGACGGCGACGCGGAGGTGCTCGCGTCCGATGTCGACACCGAGGACGTAGCCCGCCGTGGGATCCGCTTCGTAGAGGACGGCGGACCGGCCGGTGCCGGTCGAGGTGTGCCCGGTCGCCCTGGCGAGACCGGCCGCTTCGAGCGCCAGTAACGCTTGGCTCACCGTGGGTTTCGACAGACCGGTGTCCTTGGCGACCTGAGGTCGCGTCGCCGGGCCGCTGCGGCGCAGAAGGTCCAGCACGGCGCGCTGATTGATCTTCCGCATCCCGGCGGGGGTGCCGACGGGTGGGATTCCTGCGCCAACCACGAGCTTCGCCTCCTGTCGAACCAAGGTGTTCCACCAAAGTTATCCGCCTCCGGCCCGAAATGGGCAAGAAGGTTTACATTCGGTGGTTCCAGGCGACGATAAACGGGTCCGCGCCGCGAATCGCGCACGCCGCGCGCGAAAAACCGTGATTCACCCGGTATTCGGGCGCGTGCTCCCAGTGACCGAAAATGGTTCAGACCAAGGGGTTCAGGCGACGTGGCGGCTCGCCGGCCGCCGGAATCCCCTGTGCTGGCGAGGTCGTTCGGGGGTTTCGCCGGTCTCGTGGTCCGTTTCCGCGTAGTGGGAATCGGGGTGGTCGGCCGTCGTCGCCGGGCTGGGCCGGTTGCGCAGCCGGTGCTGCCGGTTCACCACGTACAGCAACAGCAGTCCGGCGACGACCAGCCCATGGGTGAGCACGCGTCCGGCGGTCACCTGACCGGTGACGAGGTCGCCCGCCGACAACGCCAGGAGGAGCGCGACGAAACCGGTCAGCGCGGGCAGCTGCCCGGACGCCGCCTTCGTGCGGACGGCCGCCCAGCCGAGACCGACGCCGACGGCGAGGTTCCACGCACTGCTTTCGTGGGAAAGGTGCCCGATCAGGGATTCCGTACCGTGACCGGCGCCGTGGTCTTCGACACCCAGCAGCTGGGCGAAGGCGAGGCCGAGCTGCGCGATCGCGACCAGCGCGAGCGCGATCCTGGCCGGCCAGCCCTCGCCCGGCGGGGCGGGGGTGCGTTCGAGGATGACGGCGGTGAGGTCCGGAACCGGGGGAGCCGGGCGCAGCAACATCGTCCGGTGCAGCCGTTCGGCGCGCGAGAGCCACGACCGGCAGGCGGCGCAACCGGCCACATGCCGGTCGACCGCCTCGGGCGGAGCGGGTTCGGTTTCGCCGTCGAGCCGGGCGGAAAGGGCCTCGCGGCAGGTCTCGCACTTCACATCTCACTTGTCGGGCGCGGGCCTGCCCCGGTTCCCGGGACGCTGCTACGTTTCTCGTATGGCCGGGGCGCGCAACCACGACGACGAGCGGGTGACCGAGCTCGCTCTCGCCGCCGCCCGCGGCGACCGGCGGGCGCTCGAGGACTGGGTGCGTGCCACTCAGGCCGACGTCTGGCGCTTCGTCGCGCATCTCGCCGACGTCGGCGCCGCGGACGATCTCACCCAGGAGACGTACCTGCGCGCGTTCGGCAGCCTGCGCCGGTTCGCCGGCCGGTCGTCTTCGCGGACCTGGCTCCTGTCGATCGCGCGCCGCGTCGTCGTCGACCGCATCCGGGCGGCTTCGGCGCGCCCGAAGCTCGCCGACGTCGACTGGGAGGCCACCGCCGAACGCCGCGGCGCCCGCCAGGCCGAGGGTGTCGCCGGCTTCGAAGACCTGGTGGAGCTGCGGATGCTGCTCGACGGGCTCGACCCGGAGCGGCGTGAGGTCCTCGTCCTCACCCAGGTGCTGGGCCTTTCCTACGCCGAGGCCGCCGAGATCTGCGGCTGCCCGGTCGGCACCGTGCGCTCACGTATCGCCCGTGCCCGCGAAGACCTGCTCGAAGCGGGCCGGGAGCGCGACTCCATCTGACGCCCACTGTGGCGCGTCACACATTTGAGCCCCTACGCTGTGATCTCGTCACACAGATGGGGCGACGCGACTACTCCGCGTTGACTAGGCCGAATGCCGATGCCTAGCGTGTCGCCATCCAACCCCAGGCCGCGCGAGGGTCCCCGCCTTCTCCGCGCGCTCTCGAAGGGATCTTCCCGATGGCCAGTCCCACCACCGCTGAGGGCCACGGCAATGAGGCTCCGGACCCCGGAGGCCTCGGCCGCCGCCGGTTCCTGACCTACCTCGTCGCCGCACCCACCCTCACGATCGCCACGAAGATCGGTATCGACACCTTCGCGCCCGAAGAGGCCGAAGCCGTCATCCCGACCCCGCCGGGCCCCGCCGAGATCCTCGACCTCGGCGACGTGCTGATCTTGTCGAACGCCCCCACCGCCAACCTGCTCGTCCTCGAAGTCCGCGAAGACGGCCGGGTACGGCTGGAGCTGCCGCGGACCGAGGTCGGCCAGGGCATCACCACGGCGAACGCGATGCTGGTCGCCGAAGAAATGGACCTCCCGCTCGACCAGGTCGACGTCGTCCTCTCCGACGCCCGCCCGGAGCTGCTGTTCAACCAGCTGACCGGCGGTTCCAACACGATGCGCTCGCTCTACACCCCGGTGCGGACCGCGGCGGCCGCCGCCCGCGCCCGCCTGGTCGCGACCGCCGCGCGGCAATGGGGCGCCAAGGCCGACCGGCTGTCCACAAGGGACGGTGCGGTGATCGCCCCCGACGGCCGCCGCGCGGACTACGGCGCGCTGGCCAAACCGGCCGCCCGCGCCGACCTCGGCAAGCTCACCGCGACCCCGAAGGCCGAGTCCACGCACAAGCTGGTCGGCACGCCGCAGTCGCGCAAGGACGCCCGCGCGATGGTCACCGGGCAGCTGAAGTACACCCTCGACCTGGACGTCCCCGGCGCGAAGCCGGTCATGGTCCGCCGCCCGCCGACCATCAACGGCACGGTCGCGAAGGTGAACAACGAGGCCGCCGTCCGCGCGATGCCGGGCATCATCGACATCGCGGTCATCAAAACCGGGGTAGCGGTGATGGCCGAGACGTTCGGCCAGGCGCTGGACGGCAAGAACGCCCTCGACGTCAGCTGGAACGGCGGCACCGTCGACGGTGAGAACAACGCGACGATCAAGAAGAAGCTGCAGGCCGCGGCGCTCCCGTTCGTCGTGCCGCCGCTGCTGACCCAGTACGTCGACGGCGAGTTCGACTTCGCCTTCGCCAGCCACGCCCCGCTGGAGACCAACTCGGCGGTCGCCGACGTCCGTGAGGACGGCGCGACGATCTGGTCCGGGATGAAGGTGCCGATCCTCGCGAAGCAGAACATCGCGCAGGAACTCGGGCTGCCCGAGAACAAGGTCACCGTGCATGTCCAGCAGGCGGGCGGATCGTTCGGCCGCCGGCTGTTCTCCGACGGCGCCATCGAGGCCGCACGCGCCTCCAAGGCGTTCAAGCGGCCGGTGCGGCTGATGTGGAGCCGCATCGACGACATGCGGCACGGCCGCGCCCGTGCCGCGAGCCACCACAAGATCCGCGCCACCTTCGCCCTCGGCCAGGTGCTCACCTTCGAACACCGCGTCGCCAGTGTGGAGACCGACTGGAGCCACGGGCTCGGCGAGGTACTCACGGCGTTCGCCTCCGAACTGCCCGTCGGCGGCAACCTGAGCTTCGCGCAGACGGTGTTCCTGCTGACGGTGAAGTCGCCGTACAACTTCGGCGTCACCACGCAACTGCTCAACGAGGTGCCCGTGGACTTCCACACCGGTGCCTGGCGGTCGGTGTACTCGTCGAGCACGCGCGGCGCGGAAGAGATGATGGTCGACGAGATCGCCGCGAAGCTCGGCAAGGACCCGGTGGAGTTCCGGCGCGAGTTCATCAAGAACGATCGGCAGCGCGCCGTGCTGGACAAGGTCGCGGAACTCGGCGAGTGGGGCAAGAAGATGCCCGCCGGCTTCGCGCAGGGGGTCGCCGTGCACGGCGAGTACAAGTCGTACACCGCCTGCCTCGTCGAAATGGACGCCCGCGACCCGAAGAAGCCGCGCGTCACCAAGGCGACCATCGCGGTCGACGTCGGCAAGCCGATCAACCCGCGCGGGATCGAGGCGCAGATGCTCGGCGGCCTGACCGACGGCATCTCCACCACGCTGACCGCGGGTCTGCATATCGACAAGGGGCTTCCGCTGGAGGGCAGCTACTCGCAGTTCCACTACGCGCGGCAGAAGAACTCGCCGATGGACGTCAAGGTGTTCGTCATGCCGGAGACGGGCGAGATCGGCGGTGCCGGGGAGCTCGGCGTGCCCGCGCCGGTCGGCGCGATCGGGAACGCCTACGCGCGGGCGACCGGGATCAAACCGCGCAGCTTCCCGATCAACTTCCCCGTCGACTTCGAACCCTTCCCCCGCTGACTTTCCTTCCCCGCCAAGGAGTTCCGATGCCCAATTACACCTTCACGGTGAACGGGAAGACCGTCACCGTCGACGCGCCCGCGGATCTGCCCATGCTGTGGGCGCTGCGGGACAAGCTCGGCGTCCGCGGCCCGAAGTACGGCTGCGGGATCAACGTCTGCAAGGCCTGCACCAGTCACCTCGACGGCGAGGCGTTCAACCCGTGCGTGACGCCCGTGTCCGACTGCTCGGGCAAGGAGGTCACCACGATCGAAGGCCTCGCCGACGGTGAGAATCTGCACCCGGTGCAGGAGGCCTGGCTGGAGCAGGACGTCGCGCAGTGCGGCTACTGCCAGCCCGGGCAGATCATGGCCGCGGTGGCGCTGCTGAAGAAGACGAAGAACCCGACGGACGCCGAGATCGACGCGATCCAGAACGTCTGCCGGTGCGGTACCTACTTCCGGATCCGCGAAGCCATCAAGAGCGCGGCCGCGAAAATGTGAGAATCCCGCTGGTGCGGCGGAAATCCCGAGTTTTCGCCGCATCAGCGGGGCGGTAAGGCTTCGGCAGGCCGCCGCCGGGGAAGTCGTGTTAGATGACGGCCCCAGGGACTCGACGAGGAGTCCCTGCCCCGGAGGACGTCCATGCACTACGAAACTGTGCTCCGCGAAGGCTCGGCCGTCATCGTCGCCGAACTGGCGGGCGAGGTCGAAAAACAGCTGCCAGGACTCATCGACGCCACCGTCGACCAGATCCGCGCCGAAATGCCGGTGTACCGCGACGCGCAGTTCGTCTCCCCCGCCGAACTGCGGACGTCGGTGCGGAACAACCTCGAGTTCGTCATGCGAACCCTGCGCGGCACGGAGGCACCCGACCTCGCGCAGGCGCGGGCGACCGGGCGCGCGCGGGCGTTGCAGGGCGCGCCGCTGCCGGAACTCCTGCGGGCCTACCGGATCGGGCTCACCGAGGTGTGGAACCGGTTCGTCGAACTGACCGCCTCCGGCGAGCATCAGGACCTCCGCGGCCTCGTCGCCGCGACGTCGGCGATCTGGGCGCTGATCGACGACTACGCCGAGGCGCTGACGACGACCTACCGCGACACCACCGCCGAAGTCATGCTGGCGCACCAAAGCCGGCGCTCGGCCTTGGTCGAGGCGCTGTTCGCCGGCGGCGCGGCCACCGAAGGCACGCTGTGGGACATCGCGCGCGTGCTGGAACTCTCGCTCGACGGGACCTATGTGGTCGTCGCGGCGGAGACCCCGCGCGTCGGACACGAACCGTTGCCACAGATCGAAAACCGGCTTCGCGAACGACATCACGCGTCCGCCTGGCGGCTCACGCCGGACCTGCAGGTCGGCGTGGTCTCGATGCGGGATCCGGCGGCGTCCCAGGTGATTATCGAGCTGCTGCGGGAGAACCAGACCGGCCGGATCGGTGTCAGCCCGGTGTTCACCGGGCTCGGGAACACCTCCCGCGCCCTGCACCTCGCGCGGGTCGCGCTCTCCAGCATGATGCCGGGGACGACGGGAATGGTGCAGTTCAACGAATCCCCGCTCGCCGGTCTCGTCGCCAGCGCGCCGGAGGCGTCGGTCCAGCTCGCGCACCACGTGCTCCGGCCGATCCTGGAGCTGCCCGGCGACGACCGGAACGTGCTGCTGCTCACGGTGCGGGCGTGGTTCGAATGCCAGGGCTCCACGAAGCTGACGTCGGAACGGATGTTCTGTCACCCCAACACGATCCGGCACCGGCTGAAGCGGATCTCCGAGGAACTGGGCCGTTCGCTGACCGACCCGGCCGACATCGCCGAACTCGGCGCGGCCCTGCGCGCGCTCCACATGTTCCCGGATACCTCGCATCTGCCCTCGCCGCGGGACCCGCTGCGCTAGGTTTCCCGGCATGGAACAGTTCGCCATCGGCGGAGACCTGCCCGTACGCCGTCTCGGCTTCGGCGCCATGCGTCTGCCGACCGAACCCGGGCCCGCGCGTGAGGCGTCCATCGCCTTGGCGCGCAGGGCTGTGGAACTCGGCATCACCCTGATCGACACCGCGCATCTGTACGGCGGCGGCGCCAACGAGGAACTTCTCGCGGAAGCGCTGTACCCGTACCCGGAAGATCTGGTGGTCACCACCAAGGTCGGCGTCGTGCGGACCGGGGACGACTGGAAGTACGACGGACGGCCGGAATCCCTGCGTGTGCAGGTGGACGAGGGGTTGCGGCGGCTGCGGGTCGAACGGATCGAGCTGCTGCAGCTGCACCGCATCGACCCGGAGACCCCGCTGGCCGACCAGCTCGGCGCGCTGCGGGAACTGCGCGACGAGGGCAAGCTCGGCCGGATCGGGCTGTCCGAGGTCACCGTGGACGAACTCGCGCGGGCACGGGAGATCGTGGACATCGCGAGCGTGCAGAACCGGTACAGCCTCCTCGATCGCGAGCACGAAGCGGTGCTGGACGCGTGCGAGGCGGCCGGGATCGCTTTCCTGCCTTGGCGTCCGGTACACGGCGCCGCGTCCTCCGCCGGCGCCGCGCTCGCGGCCGTCGCTTCGGAACTCGGCGTGACCACGGCGCAGGCCGGGCTCGCGTGGCTGCTCGCGCGGTCGCCGGTGATCCTGCCGATCCCGGGGACGGCGAAGATCGCGCACCTGGAGGAGAACTTCGCCGCCGCGTCGGTCAAGCTGACCGACGAGCACCTGGAGCGCTTGGCTTCGTGAGTGGTAAGGACGACCATCGCCGTGCTTACCTCTGAGGTACGTGAAGGCCCCCTTCCTGTACATAGGCGCAAGGATGGGGGCCTTCATGTACTGGGGAAGGTGTGAAGGTCGAGTTTCCTCGGCTGAGCCGAGGGAAGGGGGTCCTTCACGCGCTACCACTGTGACTGCTGGGGCTGGTGTTGTTGCTGAGGCTGCGGGTGGCGATCGCGTAGTCCGTGAAGGCCTCCTTTACTACCTTCAGGGTAGGCAAGGAGGCCTTCACGGACCCTTGGTTCTGACCGTCCTCACCACTCGCGGGGCTTGACGGCCTCCACGAGCACCCGCCGGGAGTGCGCGACGAACTTCCCGTCGGTCTCGATCAGCCGATGGAGTTCCGCGAGCTTGTCGCGGTACTTCCCGACCTCGAATCCCGGCACGATCCAGATCACCTTCCGGAGGAAGTGGACGATCGCGGCGAGGTCGAAGAACTCCATCCGCAGTTTCGCCGGTTCGAGTCGCTCCACCCGGAGCCCGACGGCTTCCGCCTCGACGCGCAGCACGTCGGGCGTCCAGCCGCCGTAGTCCTGCGGGCCGAGGAAGAACTCCTTCAGTTCCCGCACGGTGCCGGCGCCGATCTGCTGCGACAGGAAGGTGCCGCCCGGACGCAGCACGCGGGCGATCTCCCGCCACGGGTTCTCGATCGGATGGCGGCTGCTCACCAGGTCGAAGGACTCGTCGGGGAAGGGCAGCGGCGCGTCGTACTCGGCCTCGACGACTTCGCCGCCCAGCGGCGCGAGGGTCTTCCGGGCCACGTCGACGTTCGGCGGCCAGCCTTCGGTGGCGGCGAGGACCGGCGGCGGTTTCGGGATGCCCGCGAGCACCTCGCCGCCGCCGGTCTGCAGGTCCAGCCCCGCCGAAGCCGCCGCCATCCGTTCGCCGAGCAACCGCGAGTAGCCCCACGGCGGCCGTTCCTCCGTGGCCCGGCCTTCGAACC
This sequence comes from Amycolatopsis sp. NPDC049868, assembly GCF_044461365.1. NCBI lineage: Bacteria > Bacillati > Actinomycetota > Actinomycetes > Pseudonocardiales > Pseudonocardiaceae > Amycolatopsis > Amycolatopsis sp. NPDC049868. The sequence continues at coordinate 35,067 of NZ_JBITKV010000007.1, forward strand.
ACGAGAAGTCCCAGCCTTCGACCGGGACGGCTTCTCCTTCGGCGAGCAGATCTTCGAAAGTCATTCCCGCAGTCTCGGCTCCCCAGCCCGGTGGGGCAACGCGATTAGCTAGCCCGCGTCGGTCGAGCGCTTCCAGAGGTTGATGTCGGCCTCGGTGGCGTAGCGGTCGATCTCGGCCAGCTCCTCGTTCGTGAAATGCAGGTTCTTCAGCGCGCCGACGTTGTCCTCCAGTTGGGCGACGCTGCTCGCGCCGATCAGCACCGACGTCATCCGCGGGTCGCGCAGGCCCCACGCGAGCGCGAGCTGCGCCAGCGTCTGACCGCGTCGCCGAGCGATCTCGTTCAGTGCCCGGATCTTGCCGAGGGTGTTCTCGGTGATCGTGTCCGGGTTGAGCGACTTCCCTTGCGCCGCACGGGAATTCTCGGGAACGCCGTCGAGGTAGCGGCTGGTCAGCAGCCCCTGCGCCAGCGGCGAGAAGGCGATGCAGCCCGCGCCTTCGGCTTCGAGCGTGTCGAGCAGTTTGTCGCCTTCGAGCCAGCGGTTGAACATCGAGTACGACGGCTGGTGGATCAGCAGCGGAGTGCCCAGTTCGCGCAGGAGCCGGGCGGCCTCGGCGGTCTTCTCCGACGAGTACGACGAGATGCCGACGTACAGCGCGCGCCCGGACCGGACGGCGGTGTCGAGCGCGCCGACCGTCTCTTCGAGCGGCGTCTCGGGGTCGAAACGGTGCGAGTAGAAGATGTCGACGTAGTCCAGGCCCATCCGGCCGAGCGATTGGTCCAAAGAGGACAGCAGGTACTTGCGCGAGCCCCATTCGCCGTACGGGCCGGGCCACATGTCGTAGCCCGCCTTGGTCGAGATGACCAATTCGTCCCGGTACGGCTTGAAGTCCGACGCCAGCAGCCTGCCGAAGTTCTCCTCCGCCGAGCCGTAGGGCGGGCCGTAGTTGTTGGCGAGGTCGAAATGGGTGATGCCCAGGTCGAACGCGCGCCGCGCGATGTCCCGCTGCGTGCCCAGCGGCTTGTCGTTCCCGAAGTTGTGCCACAGGCCCAGCGAGATCGCGGGCAGCTTCAGGCCGCTGCGCCCGGTGCGGCGGTAGGGGATGCTCTCGTATCGGCCCTCGGCCGCGACATAGGTGCTCACGGGCCCGATGCTAGCCGCCGGAAGCGCGGGAGAAGAGCGCGGCGACGGTGCCGAGGTGATCTTTGAACGCCGAGGGGCTCTCGACCTCGAACGGCGCGCCGATGGCGGCGAGGATCAGCACGGGCCAGTCGAAGGTGTCGACGTTCATCGTCAGGCGGCAGGACGTCTCGTCGATCGCTTCGAGCGCGCCGCCGAGGTACCGCACCGCCGATTCGACCCGGTCCTTCGGCGCTTCGACCCGGACGACCAGTGTGTGCGTGGTCGGCCTCGCCTTGATCTGGGCCTCGACGAACTTCACCGCGTCGCCGCCGGGGATCTCGCGCGGCCGGTAGCGGGCACCGGTGGTGCGCGGCTCGCTGAGCCTGTCGACGCGGAAGGTGCGCCAGTCCACCCGGTCGAGGTCCCACGCCACCAGATACCAGCGCCGTCCGAGCGAGACGAGCCGGTGCGGCTCGACCAGCCGCGCGGACTCCTCGCCGCCGCGCGCCGCGTAGTCGAATTTCAGCCGCTCGTCGTCGCGGCACGCCTGCGCGATCACCGTCAGGCTGGCGGCGTTGACCCGGGGGCCCGTGACGGCCGCCGGCGTCGCGTACGCCTGGAGCGCGTCGACACGCCTGCGCAGCCGGGGCGGCATCACCTGGACGACCTTCGTCAACGCCCGGACCGACGTCTCCTCGATGCCTTCCACGGAACCGCCCGCCGCCGTCCGGAGGCCGACCGCGATCGCCACGGCCTCCTCGTCGTCCAGCAGCAGCGGCGGCATGACCGTGCCGGACCGCAGCTGGTAGCCGCCCGCGACGCCGCGGCTCGCGTTGACCGGATAGCCCAGCTCGCGGAGCCGTTCGACATCGCGCCGCAGCGTCCGTTCGCTCACTTCGAGCTTGTCGCTCAGCTCGATCCCCGACCAGAAGCGGTGTGTCTGCAGCAGGGAGAGCAACCGCAGCATCCGCGCACTCGTGTTCGCCATGAATCCAGGTTCGCTCCGATTCCGGTCAGAAAGTGGCCGGAATTGACTTTAGCGTTGTTCCCATGACGATGACACTGGACACCCCGAGCGGCGTGACCTCGGAAAACACCCTCGCGCCGAAGCCGTATCGCTGGCGCTGGCCCGCGCTGTTCGTGATCCTGACCGGCTCGGTGATGGAACTGCTCGACATGACGGTCACGAGCATCGCCGGACCGGTCATGCGGGCGTCGCTCGGCGGCGGCACGGCGATGATCCAGTGGCTCGGCGTCGCCTACACCCTCGCGATGGTGTCCGGTCTGCTCACCGGCGGGCGGCTCGGCGACATCTTCGGCCGCAAACGCATGTTCCTGATCGGCGCGATCGGCTTCGTCGTCGGCTCGCTGTTCTGCGCGGTCGCGGTGAACCCCGAGATGATCATCACCGCGCGGGTGGTGCAGGGCCTCTTCGGTGCCGCGATGGTGCCGCAGGGCCTCGGCATGATGAAGGAGATGTTCGCGGGCAAGGAACTCCAGTCCGCGTTCGGCATGTTCGGCCCGGTGATGGGCCTCGCCGCGGTCGGCGGCCCGATCCTCGCGGGCTGGCTGGTCGACGCCGATCTCTTCGGCACCGGCTGGCGGATGATCTTCCTGATCAACCTCCCGATCGGCGCGCTGGCCGTGCTCGCCGCGCTGAAGTTCCTTCCCGAGTCCCGTCCCGGCGGTTCGCTCACCCTCGACATCCCCGGCGCGCTGCTCGCGACCACCGGCGCGTTGCTGATCGTCTTCCCGCTGGTGCAGGGGCGTGAGTACGGCTGGCCGTTGTGGACGTTCGCGATGATGGCCGCCGCGGTCGTGGTGTTCGGTGTGTTCGCGTGGTTCGAGAAGCGCAAGAGCCGTCGAGGTGGTGACCCGCTGGTCGAGCCCAGCCTGTTCCGCAAGCGCAGCTTCCTCGCCGGGATGGCCACCGGGACGATCTACTTCGCGGCGTTCTCCGGTTTCGGTCTGGTCTTCACGCTGTACCTGCAGCTCGGGCTCGGTTTCTCGCCGCTCAAGGCCGGGCTGACCGGGGTGCCGATGTCGCTGGGGATGATCGTCGGGATGGGCCTGGTGCAGGCGGTGCGCAAACACGGCCGCAAGGTGCTGCACACCGGCGCGCTGATCATGACCGCCGGGGTGGTCGCGTTGCTGCTGCTCCTCGGCCCGGAGACGGGTCCGTGGCTGATCGCGCCGGCGTTGCTGGTGGTCGGGATCGGCTCCGGGCTGATCATGGGGCCGTACTTCGAGATCGCCCTGTCCGGGGTGGAACCGGCGGAGGCCGGATCGGCGTCGGGCGCGCTGACGTCGCTCCAGCAGGTCGGCGGCGCACTCGGGCTCGCGCTGCTGGGCACGGTGTTCTTCGACGCCGGGACCGCCGACCCGACCGACGCCGCCCAGCGGACGTTCTGGGTGGTCGCGGTGATGGTGATGCTCACCTTCGCGGTCGGGTTCCTGCTGCCGAAGCGGATCCGCGACGTAGAGTCGGCCGGGTAGGCGATCGAGCTGGGAGGCCGCGTGGCTGGGACCGGGTACTTCACTTCCGTCGAAGACGTCACGGCGAAGCTCGCCGACACCGGGTACCTGGCTTCGGCGGCCGTCGCCACCACGGTGTTCCTCGCGGACGCCCTCGGCAAGCCGTTGCTGATCGAGGGCCCCGCGGGGGTCGGCAAGACCGAACTGGCGAAGGCGGTCGCGCAGGCGAGCGGCTCCCGGCTCGTGCGGTTGCAGTGTTACGAAGGCGTCGACGAGTCCCGCGCGCTGTACGAGTGGAACCACGCGAAGCAGCTCCTTCGGATCACCGCCGGCAAGGACGAGACGTGGGACGAAGCCCGCAACGACATCTTCGGCGAAGAGTTCCTGCTGGCCAGGCCGCTGCTGACGGCGATCAAGGGCGACGAGCCGACCGTCCTGCTCATCGACGAGACCGACAAGGCCGACGTCGAGATCGAGGGGCTGCTGCTGGAGGTGCTCGGCGACTTCCAGATCACCGTCCCGGAACTCGGCACGATCACCGCCGGGCGCAAACCGTTCGTGGTGCTGACCTCCAACGCGACGCGGGAGCTTTCCGAGGCGCTGCGCCGCCGGTGCCTGTTCCTGCACATCGATTTCCCCGACGCGGCGCTGGAGCAGCGCATCGTGCGGCTCAAGGTGCCGGGTGTCGACGACGCGCTCGCCGCTTCCGTGGTCAAGGTGATCACCGCGCTGCGGGCGATGGAACTGCGGAAGGCGCCGTCGGTCGCCGAAACCATCGACTGGGCCCGGACCCTGCTGGCGCTGGGTGCGGACAGCCTCGGCGAGGACGTCGTCCGCGCGAGTCTCGGCGTCATCCTCAAACACCAGGACGACGTCGTGAAGGCGGACGCGCGGCTGGAACTCGGCAAGGTCCTCGACTCGTGAGCGGCGTGCCGGGCAGGCTCGTCGAATTCGTGGAAGCGTTGCGGGAACACGGAATCCCGGCGGGGCCCAGCGAGACGGTCGACGCCGCCGCGGCACTCGAAGTGCTGGGTCTCGCTTCTCGCGAGCAGATGCGGGAAGGGCTCGCGGCGGCGCTCGTCCGGCGCGGCGGCCAGCGCGCGGTGTTCGACGCGACCTTCGACATCTACTTCCCGCTCGGCGTCGGCGCGCCGTCGCAGGACCCCGTCGACGATCTGGCCGCGCTGCGCGACCGGCTCGCCACGGCGCTCGCGGCGAACGATCAGCCGGAACTGACGCAGCTGGCGGGGCTCGCCGTCGACATGCTGGGGGAGTACGGCGGCACGGCGGGGAGCGGCGGCTGGTCGGCACACCAGACACTGGAACGGCTTCAGCCGCAGACACTCGTGGTCCGCGTGCTTGAAGCGATCCGCGTCGGTCTGCCGGGGGAGGATTTCACCGACCGGCTGGACCGAGACGACGTCCGCCGCCGGGTCGAAGGCTTCCGTGGTCTCGTGCGGACCGAAGCACGGCGGCGTGTGGCGGAAGTCCGTGGCAGGGAACGGGTTTCGCGGCACGCGGTACCGCCTGCCGCCGACCGCGTCGACTTCCTGCTCGCCAGCCGCGCGCAACTCGCCGAACTCCGGCGGGTCGTGCAGCCGTTGTCGCGCAAGCTCGCCACCCGCCTGGCCGCGCGGCGACGGCGGCACGCGCGCGGGCATATCGACCTGCGGCGGACGCTGCGGCGCTCGCTGTCCACCGGAGGCGTCCCGATGCGGCCGTCGTACCGGCGGCACCGGCCGGGGCGGCCGGAAATCGTGCTGCTGTGCGACATGTCGGGGTCGGTGGCCGGCTTCGCGAACTTCACCATGCTGCTGGTGCAGGCCCTGCGTGACCAGTTCAGCAAGGTGCGGGTGTTCGCGTTCATCGACGCGTGCGACGAGATCACCCATCTCGTCGACACCGGCGCCGCCGATCCCGAAGACCTCGGCGCGCGCATCCTCGCCGACGCGGAACTGACCCGGTGGGACGGGCACAGCGACTACGGGCACGCGCTCGGCGAGTTCGTCGAGCGCTACTCGGACGCGGTGGGCCCTCGGACGTCCATGCTCATCCTCGGTGACGCGAGGACCAACGGCGGCGACCCGAACCTCGACGCGGTGCGCGGGATCGCTTCCGCGGCAAGGCATACGTACTGGCTCAATCCCGAGCGGACCGCGCTGTGGTCCACCGGGGACTCCGAGGCGCACGCCTACGCGGAGGTTGTCGAGATGTACGAATGCCGGAACGTGCACCAGTTGACCCGGCTGGTCACCCGGCTGTTGCCCACCTAAGGCTTCAGGGCGGCCTTGCCGTACGCGTCGGCGTTGCTGAACACTTCCTGCCCGTACTGGGTGGAGTTGTTGTAGGTCAGCACCGCGGTCCACCAGCCGGCGGGTCCGCCGAGGTCGCCGCCCTTCGCACACATGTATCGCGCGGTCGTCAGCGCCGCGTCGTCGATGTTCTGCGGATTCGGCGCCGCGCCGTCGCCGCTCGCGCGGACGCCGTACCGCTTCCAGGTGGCGGGTAGGAACTGCATCGGCCCGACCGCGCGGTCCCATTTGGGGTCGCCGTCGAGGGCTCCCTTGTCGGTGTCGACGACCGCCAGCACACCGGGGGAGCCGTCGAGCGGGATACCGATGATCGGCGGCGTCACGATGCCGTCCTCGCCGGCGCGGGAACCGTCGTGCCGGGCGTGCTGGGACTCGGTGCGGCCGATCCCGGCGATGGTCGCCCAGGTGATCTCGCAACGCGGAGTGGTCTTCGTGGTCTTCTCGGCCGCGTTCACATACGCACGCAGCGCGCGCGAGGGGATGTCCGTGTTCTCCGACACCTTCGCGATCCATGCGTCCTTCGCGGGCTCCGCGGGCAGCGGTCCGGCGTCGCCGGGGATGGCCGAACGCGGGGCGGGCTTGAGCGAGGGGACCACGAATTCCGGCTTGACCGGCACCGGCTCACGGTCGTTGAGGCTGATCACGACCCAGACGGCACCGGCGACCAAGGCGCCCACGACCAGCAGCGCGAGCATCACGCAGCCGCGTGGGCCGCGTTTCGGGGGCGGCTGCTGCCACTGGTCCATCAGGTCCAGGGTCGAAGGGGACGAAGCGGTCACCGGTTCCACGGTACGTGACGAATGTGGAGAACTTGTGTGGCCCGCCGTCCGGGTGATGCGGGCCACCACCCGCGTTTCGTCCTCTGAATGCGGTCGTTGCGCGTGCAACTACCGCAAGTAGAGGACTAATCGCAGGGCGCGATCGCCCCCTTTGCCCTGTTGACAGCGCTTCACCCGAATGGTGAGACTAGTCCGCGTTAGGAAGGTTTCTTAACAAGGGCTCGCCGCGCCCCTGCTTCACGGAACGCAACGATGCTTCTGAAGGAGGCACAAAGTGGTACGCCCAAGATGGCGGGCGGCGCTGGTCACGGTGCTCGCGGCCGCTTCGGTCCCGATCTCCGCCCAGACCGCTTCCGCGGCACCTGTCCGATACGAAGCCGAGGACGCGACGATCTCGCGCGGCGTGGTCGAATCCAATCACACCGGCTTCACCGGATCCGGTTTCGTCAACTACGACAACGTCACCGGTAGTTACGTCGAGTACACCGTCAACGCGGCACAGGCGGGGCAGCACACGCTGACCTTCCGCTACGCCAACGGGACCACCGCCAACCGCCCGCTCGACATCACCGTCAACGGCTCCATCGCCGTCGACGACCTCGGGTTCGCCGGCACCGGCGCGTGGACGACCTGGCACACCGTCACCACCACTGTGAACCTCGCCGCGGGCAGCAACAAGATCCGCACCACCGCCGTCACGTCGAACGGCGGCCCCAACGCGGACTCGCTGTCGGTCGAAGGCGGCGGCGGTTCGGGCACCGGAACACCGGTGTCCATCAACGGAAAGCTCCACGTCTGCGGCGTCAAACTCTGCAACCAGTACGGCAAGCCCATCCAGCTGCGGGGGATGAGCACGCACGGGATCCAGTGGTACAGCCAATGCGTGAAGACCGCCTCGCTGGACGCGCTGGCCATCGACTGGAAGGCCGACATCCTGCGTGTCGCCATGTACATCCAGGACGACGGCTACGAAAGCAACCCGCGCAAGTTCACCGACATGATGCACAACTACATCGAAGAGGCGACGAAACGCGGGATGTACGTCCTCGTCGACTGGCACCAGCTCGACCCGGGCGACCCGAACGTGAACACCGGCCTCGCGAAGACCTTCTTCACCGAGATCGCCCAGCGGCACAAGGACAAGGTCAACATCATCTACGACGTCGCGAACGAACCGAACGGCGTGAGCTGGGCGGACGTGAAGCGGTACGCCGAAGAGGTCATCCCGGTGATCCGGGCTCAGGACCCGGACAGCGTGGTCTTCCTCGGGACGCACGGCTGGTCGACCTTCGGCATTTCCGACGGCCGCGACGAGAACGACATCCTGAACAACCCCGTGAACGCGACCAACATCATGTACACGTTCCATTTCTACGCGGCGTCGCACCACGACGAGCACTACGAAGCGCTGGCACGGACGGCCGACCGGATCCCGGTGTTCGTCACGGAATTCGGCACCCAGACCTACACGGGTGACGGCGGGAACGACTTCACCTACTCGCAGAAGTACCTGGATCTGCTGGCAGCCAAGAAGATCGGCTGGACGAACTGGAACTTCTCCGACGACTTCCGCTCCGGTGCCGTGTTCAAGACCGGAACCTGCGCCGGGAACTCCTTCACCGGCACTTCGATGCTGAAGCCCGCCGGTGTCTGGGTGCGGGACCGCATCCGCACGCCGGACGACTTCCCGACCGGCTGACCCCCTCGCGTTTCGTCCTCTGAATGCGGTACTTGCACGCGCAAGTACCGCATTCAGAGGACTGATTGCGTTACGCGAGCCAGGCGTCGATCTCGGCGTGGAGGGAACGCTTGAGGTCAGCGGGCGCGAAGGACGCGTCGACGGACGCCCTGGCGAGCCCGGCGAGCGCGTGATCGTGGTAGGCGAACGCCTCCCGGGTGCGCAGGAACTCGTCGGTCAGCGTCGTTCCGGTGATCGAAGGGACGTCGGTGCTGAGGGTGACCACGAGCCCGGCGTCGACCAGCCGGGGGAGCGGGTGCTCCTCGAACGACGGCACGAGCCCGAGCGTCACGTTCGACGACGGGCAGACCTCCAGCGCGATACCGCGTTCCCGCACTTCGGCGACCAGCGCGAGATCCTCCAGGATCCGGATGCCGTGGCCGATCCGTTCGCTGTGCCCGACTTCCAGTGCCTCGCGGATACTGGCCGGGCCGGCGTCCTCCCCGGCGTGGTGGATCAGATGCAGCCCCGCCTCCTCGGCCTCGTCGCAGATCCCGCCGAACGGCGCGAGCGGGTACTTCTCCTCCCCGGCGAGGCCGATGGCGAACACCCCGTCCGGGGCGTACCGGCGGGCGAGGTCGAGGGTGAGCCGGGCGCGGTCGACCGGACGGCGGCGCGAATGGTCCAGGATCATCCGCCAGTGGAGCCCGTGTTCGGCGGCACCCGCCGATAGTCCTTTGAGGACGGACGCCAGCGGCATGTCCGGCTCGCCCAGCCGTTCGCCGTGCGATGCCGCCGTGAAGGTGACCTCGGCGTAGCGGACGCCGTCCGCGACCTGGTCCTCGCAGAACTCACGCGCCACCCGTTCGAAGTCCTCCGGTCTCCGCAGGCAGGACCGGATCAGCCCGTTGTAGTCACCGAACGCGCGGAACCCATCGAATACGGGTTGTTCCGCGGGGACGGCGATGCCGTTCGCCTCGCCGATGTCACGGAGCGTGTCCGGCCGGATGGTGCTTTCGAGGTGGACGTGCAGATGGGCCTTGGGCAGCAGAGAAAGATCCCGCATGAGCACGAATTTAGTGGTCGTGGCCCTCGTCGCGCGCCCCGTTTTCCGGCGGCCGGGCCCCGGAATGAGTGATCCGGCTCGCCGCGGGGAACCCAGGAGCCACCATCGGTCGTTGAGCAGGACAACCAGACGACCCCGAGGAAAGGGACCATCGTGGCTCTACTGCGGAAGTTGACCGCATTGGCCGGCACCGCCACGGCCGTGCGCGCGTACGTGCGGAAGAACCCCGAGAAGGTCTCCAAGGCCGTGAACAAGGCCGCGACCTTCGTCGACCACAAGACCAAGGGCAAGTACCACAGCCAGATCGACGGCGCGGTGCGCAAGGTCGACGGGATGACCGGGCGGCCGCCCCGTCGGCCCTACGAGCACTAGGCCTCGGCGAGCGTCTCGAGGATCTGCTCGCCGTATTTCGCGAGCTTGTTCTCGCCGACGCCGCTGACCGTGCCCAGTTCCTGCAGTGTGGCCGGCCGTTTGGTGGCGATCTGGCGCAGGGTCGCGTCGTGGAAGATCACGTACGCGGGCACCCCCTGCTCCTTCGCCGCCGCGGCCCGCCACGACCGCAGCAGTTCGAACACCGGCGCCGCCTCGGCCGGCATGTCGGCGGCCGCGGCCTTCTTCGCGCTCGACCGGGCCGCGGCCTTCGCCGCCCGCTCCGGCTCGCGCCGCAGCTGGACCTTCCGCGCCCCGTTCAGCACCTCCGCGCTGCCCTCGGTCAGCACGAGGGAGCCGTAGTCGCCCTCGACCGCCGCGAGCCCCTGCGCCAGGAGCTGCCGCACGACGGCCCGCCACTCGGGCTCCTTCAGCTCCGTGCCGATCCCGAAGACCTTCAACGAGTCGTGCCGGTGCTGGGTCACCTTCGGGGTCGACTTGCCGAGCAGGATGTCGATGATCTGCCCCGCGCCGAACTTCTGCCGCCGCTCGTTCTGCAGCCGGACGATGGTCGAAAGGAGCTTCTGCGCCGGGATCGTGCCGTCCCACGTCTCCGGCGGTGCCAGGCAGGTGTCGCAGTTGCCGCAGGGCTCGCTCCGCTGCCCGAAGTAGCTCAGCACCTGCACGCGGCGGCATTCGACCGTCTCGCACAACGCCAGCATCGAGTTGAGATGGGCGCTCAGCTGCCGCTTGTGCGCGTCGGAACCCTCCGAGGTGTCGATCATCTTGCGCTGCTGGACGACGTCCTGGAGGCCGTACGCCAGCCACGCCGTCGACGGCAGTCCGTCGCGGCCCGCGCGACCGGTCTCCTGGTAGTAGCCCTCGACGGACTTCGGCAGGTCCAGATGCGCGACGAACCGGACGTCCGGCTTGTCGATGCCCATGCCGAACGCGATCGTCGCGACGACGATCAGCCCGTCCTCGCGCAGGAACCGCGACTGGTGTTTCGCGCGGGTTCGCGCGTCGAGCCCGGCGTGATAGGGCACCGCCGGAATCCCGTTCTCCACCAGGAAATCCGCGGTCTTCTCGACCGAGTTCCGCGACAGGCAGTAGACGATCCCCGCGTCGCCCTTGTGCTCGGTGCGCAGCAGTTCCAGCAGCTGCCGCTGCGGCGAGTTCTTGCCGACGATCCGGTACTGGATGTTCGGCCGGTCGAAGCTCGCGACGAAATGCCGCGCGTCCTCCAGGTTGAGCCGGGACGCGATCTCGGCGTGCGTCGCCTTCGTGGCGGTGGCGGTGAGCGCGATCCTCGGCACGTCCGGCCAGCGCTCGTGCACCGCGGACAGCATCAGGTAGTCGGGCCGGAAATCGTGACCCCACTGGGAGACGCAGTGCGCCTCGTCGATCGCGAACAGCGAGATCTTGCCGCGATCGAGCAGCCGCACCGTCGATTCGACCGAAAGCCGCTCCGGTGCCAGGTACAGCAGGTCCAGCTCGCCGGAGAGGAAGGCGGCCTCGACCTTGTTCCGCTCGGCGTAGTCCTGCGTCGAGTTCAGGAACCCCGCGCGCACGCCGAGGTTGCGCAGCGCGTCGACCTGGTCCTGCATCAACGCGATCAGCGGCGAGATCACCACACCGACACCCGGCCGGACCAGCGCGGGGATCTGGTAGCACAGCGACTTCCCGCCGCCGGTGGGCATGAGGACGAGCGCGTCACCGCCTGCGATGACGTGTTCGACGATGGCGTGCTGGTCGCCGCGGAAGTCGTCGTAGCCGAAGACGCGGTTCAGCGTTTCAAGGGCTTCCGAGACTTCCGAGGTACCGATGTCGGGGGCTGCCACCCGGACGATTCTAGGGGCGGGGTCCGACAGTCCCTAGTCGCCCTGTTCGGCGGCCTTCCGGCGTTCGCGGCGGCCGCGGGCGATCTCGGTGGCGAGCGCGTCGAGCGGCCCGGCCCAGAACCGCCGGTACTGCTCCAGCCAGCCGTCGATCTCCTTGAGCGGGCCAGGATCGACCGAGTACAGCCGTCGCGCGCCCTCGGCGCGGACCGTGGTGAAGCCGTTTTCGCGCAGGACGCGCAGATGCTGGGAGACCGCGGGCTGCGAGATCCCGAACTCGGCGCGGACCACCGTGGTCACGTCGCCGGAACTCTGTTCCCCGCCCGCCAGCAGTTCCAGGATCCGGCGGCGCACCGGATCCCCGAGGACGTCGAACGCGTGCATCCGGCAACTATCACGGCCTGGGCTTATATAAGTCAAGGTTGCAAGGCCGGGGTCACCGCGCGGTGGCATCGTGGGCTGGAGACGCCGGAAGGGGAATCGATGAAACTGGCCGAAGTGGTGGCCGACGGGTTCGGCCGCGTCCAGGAAGTCGTGCACGACGCCGTCGAGGGGCTGAACGCCGACCAGCTGATCGCGAGCCCGGCACCGGGCGCGAACACGATCGCGTGGCTGGTCTGGCATCTGGCCCGGGTGCAGGACGATCACGTCGCCGACCTGATGGGCACCGAGCAGATCTGGACCGCGCAGGACTGGGTCGGCCGTTTCGGGCTGCCCTTCCCGGCGTCGGACATCGGTTACGGACACCGCCCCGAGGATGTCGAGGCGGTCCGTGTCGGCTCCGCCGACCTGCTGACCGGGTACTACGACGCGGTGCACGAGGCGACCGCGGCGTGGGTCGCCGGGCTCGGTGAGGCCGACCTCGACCGTATCGTCGACGAGGCGTGGGACCCGCCGGTCACCCTCGGGGTTCGCCTGGTCAGCGTGCTGTCCGACGATCTCCAGCACGCCGGGCAAGCGGCGTACGTACGCGGGCTCGTACGCCGCGATACGTAGCCGAGGTGCCGCTTCACGACGGACGACGGGAGCCCCGTCCGCGGAAACACTGGTCGCATGAGTACTTCCACAGTGCGGCGACCGCCGATGACGCTCACCCCGCGGTGGCGGAAACTCGTCCTCGTCGTCCATGTCGTTTCGTCACTCGGCTGGCTCGGGATCACCATGGTGAACACGGTCCTGACCTTCACCTCCGTGTTCACCGACGACGCGCGGCGCCAGCACGCCGCCATCCTGATGATGGAGCAGATCGGCGGCTATCTGCTGCTGCCGGTCAGCCTGACCGCCCTGGTCAGCGGGATCGTGCTCGGCGTCGGCACGAAATGGGGGCTGATCCGGTACAAGTGGGTCGCGATCAAGCTCTTGCTGACCCTGATCGCCACCGGGCTGACGTTGTTCTCCCTGCTGCCGGGGATCAGGGAGCTGGCGGCCGCGGCCGAGTCCACTATGGACGGTGTGTTCGTGGAAATGGGCCGTCGCGTGGACGGGTTCTATCCGATCATCGTGTCCACGACCATGTACGTGACCATGACCGTGCTGTCGGTGTACAAGCCGGGTGGCAAGACACCGTACGGACGCCGGGTGACCGCCACGCGGCTTCGTGAACGGCAGCCTGCCTAGAACTGTTCGAGAGCTTCGTCGATACGTTCCGCCTCGGCGCGCAGATCGTCCAAGACGGTCTGCGCGGCCGTGGTGTCACCGTTCGCCGTCTCTTCCTCTAGTTCGGCGTCGGCGAGGCGCCGGCGGAGGTCGTTCGCCTTCTCCGTCGCCTTCTCGGCCCGGCGTTCGGCGCGGGAAAGGTCGATCTCGGCCTGCTTGCGGGCCTTCGCGAGCTCGGCCGCCTCGCGCCGGAGCCGGTTGAACTCCGCCACCCGCTTCTGTTCGCGTTCGGCCTCTTCGCGGGCCTTGTCGATCCGCTCCTGTTCGGCTTTCTCGGCGGCCGCGCGTTTCGCCTTCCGCCGATCGTCCAAATGCGACACGGTGGCCGGCTTTTCCCGCTCGGGCGCGGGTTTCCGCTTCGGTTGTGGGGTGAACCCACTGGTCAGCCATTGGTCGCCCGAGCTGTCCGCGCCGCTGCTCAGCCGTCCGGCCAGTGCGAGCGCCGCCACTTCGGGATCGGCCACGACGGCTTCGAGGGTGGCTTCGACTTCGCGGCTGACGGACTCGCTCATCGAGCGTTCGTCCCGCAGGATCCGGTTCACCAGCTCCTGGCGCCGCCGGGCGAGCTTGCGCAGGTCTTCGCCTGCCAGCGCCGAATGCGCCTTGCGGAGATCGTCGCCCAGCCTGGCCAGCTCCGCCAGCTCGGGGGATCCGGCACGGCGATTGAGGATCGTGGCCGCGAGCGTCGGTTTCCGCAGAGCACGGATACGCTCGGCCAAGGCCGCGTCACCCGCCGCCTTGGCCTCTTTCGCCCGCTGGTTGCGCACCGCCACGAACTCGGCCGGATCGCCGGCGTAGAGCTCGTCCGCGACCTCGTCGAAGTCCATCGCCCTCCGCAGGGTCAGTGGCCGTCAAGGCCCGATCGGGTGCGCGTCCGACGATGATCCCACGAGACCGCGTCGCTTTCACCTTTTCGGTGCCGCGTTGCCGGTCGCTGTGGTGAAGAGCCGCGCCAGCACCTGCTCGACCGAGTCTTGAAGGCACCTCGCCGCGTCCTCCTGGCCGGCGAGGTGTTTCAGCAGGCCTTGCTGGAACAGGCCATCGAAGAGCGCGTACGTCGTCGATGGTGTGAAATCCGCCGGCTTGCCCAGCAGTTCCGCGTACCGGGAAACGACCCGCCAGATCATCAGTTCGAGCGTCTCGTCGATGGCGAGCACTTCCGCCTGGAACAGTTTCTCGAACAGACTCTGGTTGCGCAGGTCGTACCAGAGCCTGTGCAGCCGGGCGTTTTCACGCAGTGTGGCAGCTGTCGCGGCACCGAAGGCCGACTTCAGTTCTTCGGCCGTCTCCGCGGTCTCGACCATCCGGTCGTACCGGGTGACGCATTCGGCCTTGTACTGCTTGACGCAGTAGGTGATCAGCTCGGCCTTGTTGCGGAAGTAATAGTGCAGCACCCCGTGGGAGAACTCGGAGTTCTGCGCGATCTCCCGCAGGCTCGTGCGCGCGTAGCCCAGTTCGGACAACGTGACCAGCGCCGACATCGCCAGCTGCGCGCGCCGTTGGCCGAATCTGTCCACCTGGCGGGTTTCGTCACCGCTGCGGTCCGCCACGTCGGTCACAGTTCCCGGTTCCCGTCGCCTCGGGTGCCCGCCGTCCACGAGCACGTCGTCGGATTCTAGACCGGGAAGGGTTTTCTGGCGTCCGACAGAATTATTCGAGCCACTCGGTGATGAAGTGGTCGCTTTCGTGGATGTGGACGGCTTCGTAGACTTCCGGGCCGATCACGGCGAATTTGTGCGGGGTCTCCGCGGGTACGACCAGGACGTCGCCCGCCCCGCCTTCGCGTTCGGAATCGCCGATGGTGAACCTGGCCCGGCCGCGGATGACGACGAAGGTTTCGCGATACGGATGCTGATGCAGTCTCGGCCCGGAACCGTCGACGCCGGTCCGTTCGCGGATGATCGAGACTCCGGAGCCGATGTCGCGGCCTTCGACGTTTTCCAGGGTTTCGGTGGTCATTCCGCCACTGTAACCCTGGTCACGGGCACCATGGGCCTATTCGCCGCGGTCGACCACGAACGCCGAAAGGCCGACGAGCAGTGCTCTGGCGGGCCGGTCGGGGAGGCTGAGCGCGAGGTCCCTCGCCTTGGCGGCGTACCCGTGGGCTTCGGCGAGGGCACGCACGACGCCGGCGGAGTCGCGCAGGAGCCCCAGCGCCTCCTGGCGGACCGCCGGATCGGAAACCGGCCCGTGCCCGATGATCTCGCGCAGGCGAGCCGCGCCGGGCCCCTCGTCGTCGAGCGCGTGAAGCATCGGCAAGGTGACGATGCCTTCGCGGAGATCCGTGCCCGCGGACTTGCCGAGATCCGTGGTGGACGCGGAGATGTCGAGGACGTCGTCGGAGATCTGGAACGCCACGCCGATCAGCTCGCCGTACTGGCCCAACGTTTCGATGGTCCGCTCATCCGCGCCCGACACCTGTGCGCCGAGCCTGCCCGCCATCGCGATCAGCGACGCGGACTTGTCGGCCATCACCTGGATGTGATGCTCGTAGGGCGCGTGGCGGCCGCAGTCTTCGAACGGCCCTGTCGTCTCCAGGAACTGGCCGCGCACGAGCCTGCCGAACGTCTCCGCCTGCGATCGCAACGCGTAGTCGCCGAGCGCGGCACCGACCCGCGCCGCGCAGGCGAGCACGTAATCTCCGACCAAGACGGCTTTCTTGTTCCCCCACAAGGAGTTCGCGCTGGTGACGCCGTGCCGCATCGGCGCCTCGTCCATGACGTCGTCGTGGTAGAGCGTCGCTACATGGACGAGCTCGACGAGTACGGCCGCCGAGATCGCCTCGTCCCGTCCGTCGCCGAACGCGGCTCCGGCCAACGCCATCAACGGGCGAAGCCTCTTCCCGCCCGCGCGGACGAGATGGGTGGCGGCTTCGGTGAGTTCCGGTTGACCTGGGCTGCGCAACACCTCCTGAAGTCTTTCTTCGACCAGGGCGAGCCCGGTGCGGAGTTCGGCGGCGAACTTCATGTGCCGCTCAAGCGCCGGGTCCAGCCCGAGTTCCGTGACGATCGTGGTCGTGTTCACGACCTCCAGCATCCGAGCCGGAGGTGCGCGACCGCATGACGCGCGGGAGGGAGATCGCTCCCTCCTGAGAGGGAAACCGCCCGGTCAGAAGGGCGGCTCCGGGTTTCCGGCGGCCACCGGCGTTCGCTCCCACGCGCCGTCCGACGGGGTGCCTCCCGAACTCCGGCCCGCCTTGTTCACCTTCGCCGTGGCGTACCGCAGCGACGGACCGATCTCATCGACGTCGAGCTCCACCACCGTGCGTTTCTCGCCTTCCTTCGTTTCGAACGATCGCTGTTTCAGTCTGCCCTGCACGATCACCCTGGTCCCCCTGGTGAGCGATTCGGCGAGGTTCTCCGCGGCCTGCTTCCACAACGCGCAGCGCAGGAACAGCGGATCCCCGTCACGCCATTCCCCGCTCGCGCGGTCCAGGACGCGCGGCGTCGACGCGACCGTGAAGTTCGCGACCGCGGCCCCCGACGGGGTGAACTTCAGCTCCGGGTCGGTCGTCAGGTTGCCGATCACCGTGAGCACCGTTTCTCCGGCCATGGGACTTTCCTCCTCTGCTTCCGCGCGCGGCCCCGGACGGGCCCGCTGTCGCCTGGGAAGAGGAGACCACCGGGGTACGACAGTTTTCGGCGTCCCGCGGCGATCGGATGTCAGGAAAGGGTCGTTCAAGACGGAAAGTGTCCTGAACGCCCCTTTCATGACATCCTGGCGGCCGAAACGCACTCGCCGAGCCGGGCGAGTCCTTCGTCGATGCGGTCGGAACCGACCAGCCCGTAGCCGATCACCAGTCCGCCGCGCGTTCCTCCGTACGTGGACAGGCTTTCGACGGCCACCCCGGCCCGGGCCGCTTCGGCGACCGCACTGTCCACAGTGACCGTCGCATGTGGAGAAACCGGTGCGCACAGATGGAGCCCGGCGCTGGACGGGACGACCTCCAGCGAGTCCCGTAGCTCGTCGCGCGCGAAGGCCAGGATCCGATCACGTCGCGCCGAATACTCCCTGGTGGCCTTGCGCACGTGGCGGGCGAGCAGCCCTTCGTCGATGAAGCTCGCCAACGCCGATTGCGTGACGAGGTCGCCGTGCCAGTCCATGAGCTGCTTCGCCTGCCGCAACGCCGGGCGCAACGAGGCGGGCGCGACGAGGAAACCCAAACGCAGCAAGGGAAGCAGCGTCTTCGAGAAGGATCCGACGTAGAGCACCCTGCCGTCGTGGTCCAGGCTTTGGAGAGGTTCGAGCGGCCGATCCGAGAACCGGTACTCGCTGTCGTAGTCGTCCTCGATGATCACCGCGTCGTTCCGTTCCGCCCACGCCAGCAACGCCGTCCTCCTGGCGAGTGACATCGGCGTGCCGAGCGGGAACTGGTGCGAGGGTGTCGTATAGATCAGACGGGTGCCCTTCACCAGTGCGGTGACGTCGAGGCCTTCGGCGTCCACCGGCACCTTCACGATTCGGGCCCCGTGGGCGGTGAAGAGCCGTTCGGCCGGCGGATAGCCGGGGTCTTCGACGGCGACACGCGTGCCGGGCTCGATCAGGACCCGGCCGATCAGGTCGAGTGCCTGTTGCGCGCCTTGGGTGACCAGGACGTCGTCGCCGCCGGCTCGCACGGATCGGGCGGCGCCGATGTGCCGGGCGATCGCCACTCGCAGTGCTTCGAGCCCGGCTGGATCGGCGTACCCCGATGGGGGCAGCAACGACGGCCGGAGTGCCTGGCTGACCAGCCGTCGCCAAGTCCGCAAGGGGAACAGGGCCGGATCCGGGGCGCCGACACGGAAGTCGAACGCGGGGGTGGGGGCGGGGGTGGGGGCGAGGCGGTCGCCGCCGGGAGGGTCCGGCAGCGAACTCCAACGCGCGATGGGCCGCACTCCGGTGCCGGCGGGCGCGGCGCGCTTCGAGCGCGCCACGAAGCCGGGGCTGACGAAGGTCCCGCGTCCGACGTGACTTTCGAGGAAGCCTTCGGCGGTGAGCCGTTCGTAGGCGACCGCGACGGTGTTACGCGAGACGTCGAGCTCGCGGGCCAGTTCCCTGGTCGGGGGCAGGCGTTCCCCGGCGAGCAGGCGTCCGTCGAGGATGCCGTCACGGAGCTGGCGGTAGATGCGCGCGGCCAGGTCGGCGTGCCCGTCGAGGCTGATGTGGAACGGCACGTCCCGAGCCTATATTGGCCCAACCGGAATGGTGGATATTGGAACTGGGATGTGGCCAATCCGGTGCTTATGTTGAGCACATGAAGCGACTGACCTCGGCCCAGCTGATCAGCTCCGTCGGCGACGGTGCCTACTACGTCAGCTCGGCCCTGTACTTCACGCTGATCGTCGGGCTTTCGCCCGCGCAGGTGGGGCTCGGCCTCACCGTGGGCTGGGCGGTCGGCTCGGTCGCCGGGATCGCGCTGGGGCAGCTGGCCGACCGCCGCGGGCCGAAGGGCACGGCCGTCCTGCTGGCACTGGGCACGGCCGCGTCGGTCACGGCGTTCCTCTTCGTGGACTCGGTTTTCGCGTTCGTGATCGCGGCCTGCGGCTACGCCTGCTTCCAATGCGGTCTCGGCGCGGCGCGGCAGGCGCTGCTCGCCGGCCTGATCGACCCCGCCGAGCGCACGACGTTCCGCGCCCGGTTGCAGGCGATGTCCAACGCGGGGATCGCGATCGGCGCGGCGCTCGGCGGGATCGCTTTGGCGATCGGGACGCGGGAGGCGTTCCTGACGGTGTTCGCCGTCGACGCGCTGGCCTTCGTCGCCGCGGCTCTCGTGCTCCGCAAAGTGCCTGCGGTGGCTCCGACCCCACCGCGGGCGGGCGAGCCGTCCGTGGCCGTCCTGCGCGATCGCCCGTATGCGCTTCTGGCGCTGCTCAACATGATCATGCTGCTCTACATGCCGCTGTTCAGTCTGGTCCTCCCGCTGTGGATCTCGACCCGGACCGCGGCGCCGAGCTGGCTGGTCTCGGCGATGCTGGTGCTCAACACGGCGAGCGTGGTGGTCTTCCAGGTGCGGGTGGCGCGCGGCGTGACCGGTCTGCGCGGCGCCTCCCGCTACGTCCGTCACGCGGGACTGCTGCTTTTCGTCTCCTGCCTGATCTTCTCGTTCTCCGCCATGGGCGATTCCGCGTGGGCGGCGGCACTGGTCCTGCTCGCGGGGGCCGCGCTGCAGGTGGTGGGGGAGATGGTGCAGGCGGCGGGCTCCTGGGAGATCGGCTTCGGTCTCGCGCCCGACGGCAAACAGGGGCAGTACCAAGGGCTTTTCGGCGCGGGGACGGCCATCGCCCGCATGCTCGGCCCGGTCCTGCTGACCGGTCTGATCCTGGTCGGCGGAACGGTCGGCTGGGTGGTGCTGGGCGGGCTGTTCCTGCTGGCGGGGACGCTCACCGCGCCAGCCGTCCGGTGGGCGGAGCGAACAAGGCCGGAGCGCGGTCTCGAAGTCAGTCCTCCAGTGCTCGCCTGAAGTGCTCGGCGAGGTCGAGCCCCGCGGCTTCTTCCCGGGCGCACCAGACGAAGGCGTCGTGTTCCTCGGGATCCAGCACGACGTCGCCCGGCTTCTCCTCGGCGAGCGTGTACACCGCGGCGTGGATCCGCATCGGCCTGCCCGCGACGTCGTCCCAGCTGTGGGTGCCGCGTTCACCGGTGACGTGGACGGTCAGCCCGGTCTCCTCGGCGAACTCGCGGACCACGGTCTCGGCCGGTCGCTCGCCCGGCTCGACGGTCCCGCCCGGAAGTTCCCAGTGGCCGCCCAGGAACGACGACGGCTGCCGTCTGATGAACAGGATCTTCCCGTCGCGGATGAGCCTGCCGTACGCCAAGTACTTGTCCGTCACGAGCGAATCTTCCCGTACTCGGAATGCCTTCCTGATCGCGGACAGAAACTGTCCGCAATGGCTCGTAACGTGGGCTTCATGGAAAACACCGAGCTCCGCCCCTTCCGCCTCGACGTCCCCCAGGAGCAGCTGGACGAGCTGCACGCGAAGCTCGACAGCACGCGCTGGCCCGCTCCGCTTCCCGGAGACGGCTGGGACACCGGAGTGCCGGTGGCCTGGCTGCGCGGACTCGCCGAATACTGGCGTGACGGCTACGACTGGCGCGCCGCCGAACGCGAGATCAACCGCCATCCGCAGTTCACCACGGTCATCGACGGGCAACGGATCCACTTCCTGCACGTCCGTTCGCCCGAAGCCGGCGCGACGCCGCTGATCCTCACGCACGGCTGGCCGGGTTCGGTGGTGGAATACCTCGACGTCATCGGTCCGCTCACGGACCCGAAAGCGTACGGCGGCGACCCGGCGGACGCGTTCCACCTCGTGATCCCGTCGCTTCCGGGATTCGGTTTTTCGGGCCCTGTCTCGGATTCCGGCTGGACCATGCCGCGGATCGGCCGGGCGTGGGCGGAGCTGATGCGCCGGCTCGGATACGAACGCTACGGCGTGCAGGGCGGCGACCTCGGCGCGTCGGTGTCGCCGGAGGTGGCCAGGTCCGCGCCGGACAAGGTGATCGGCGTGCACGTCAACGGCGGGCTGACACCGATGCCCCCGATGTCGTTGTCGGACGAGGAACTCGCCTCGCTCACCGACATCGAACGCGATCGCATCGACCGGATCGGTGCTTTCATGCGGGAGGAGATCGGCTACATCTCGATCCAGTCGACGCGGCCGCAGACCCTCGGCTACGGGCTCGTGGATTCCCCGGTCGCGCAGCTGGCCTGGATCATGGACAAGTTCCGCGAGTGGACGCATCCGCGCCCCACCCTGCCGGAGGAGATCATCGACCGGGACCGGTTGCTGACCAACGTCATGTTCACCTGGCTGACCGGTACGGCGGCTTCGTCCGCGTACGTCGGCTACGCACAGGCTGAAACTTGGGGAGCCGTCGAGCAGAACTCGGGCGTGCCGACGGCGGCGTTGATCTTCGCGCACGATGTCGGGATCCGGCGGTACTCCGAGAAGGCCCACACGATCGTGCGGTGGACCGACGTCGATCGCGGCGGGCATTTCGCGGCGCTGGAAGAGCCCGAGATCCTGGTGTCGGATGTACGGGAGTTCTTCCGGTCGCTCAAATGACGAGGACGGCCGTCTCGCCGAGGAAGCGACCGTAATCGTCCACTTCGGACTCCAGGCCGGTGATGGCGGATCGCGAAAGCACGGCGAAGGGCTCGACGACGACCTTCGTCTGCTTCGCGGTCCGCTTGGTGTGCCAGGTTCCGGCGATCCTGCCGTCGACCAGTACGGTCGGCGCGATCATCCCGCCGCCGGCGTTGACGCGCTTCGCCTCGGCCGGGTCGAGGAGAAGATCGCGGTCGCGGTAGCCCAGCAGGTACGTGTCGAAGGCGCCGAGCAGACGCGGTGGACATGGGGAAGCGGACAGCTCGGTCCGCGAAAGGGCGAAACCGCCACCGGCGGACACGAGATCCAGCGCGGCGAAAGCCTTGCGGCAGAGGCCGAGCGGAAGCCCGGACCAAGCACCGAAGTCTTCGACGGTCGCGATGCCGTACGCGGTCAGGTACCGGTGGGCGAGTTCGGTACGCGGTTCCGCCGGGTCGTGGTCTTCGGTGACCCATTCGTCGAGAAGTACGTACGTCGGCTCCGTCCCGGCGTCCTGGCCTCGGCACAACAGCCCGCGATTGGCCGCGTACGCCAGGAGATGGGCCGGGGCCTGAGACTTCGCGTCGAGCGCGATGCCGTCGGCGGCCAAGCCGTCGAGGATCTCTTGGCGGGTGAGTGCCTTGCCGGGTAGGAGATCCTGGAGCGTCTTGAGAGCGCGTTCGCAGAGTTCCTCGGTGAGGCCCAGCTGCCGGCGACGTCCCTGCCCCGCCTGGACGTTACGTGGGCCGAACAGCCGGTTCAGCCAGCGGAGATCCACCGTCGGCACCAAGTGGAGCGTCTTGCGCATCAGCCAGGTGCGCGTCACCGCGCGGGACGCGTCGACGTCCCGCGCGGTCAGGTCACGGCTGCGGGCCCGGAACGCGAGCCGCGCGGCGGGTGTCGACTGCGCCTGGACGGCGGCGACGGATCCGGCGACGGCGAGTACGTCCGTGGCCGGAGCGGTCAGCAGTTGCGCGCGGGCACGGACGGCGCGGATGTCGTTGTCGGACGGCGTCACCCGCTGACGATCTCATGGGCGTTCACCGGTTCGGTGTGCACGACCGCTTCCGCGAGCCGCGGGAGGACCGCACGCAGCCGTGCCTCGACACGATGGGCAAGGCGGTGCGCCTCGGTGACGGTCAGCCCGGCCTCGACCGACACCGCCAGTTCCGCGCGCAGGCTGTGCCCGATCCAGCGCATCCGCAGGTCCCGCGTGCCGAGCACGCCGGGGACCTCGGCGGCCGCGCGTTCGGCGCGATCGACGTCGGCCGGGTCGACGGCGTCCATCAGGCGGCGGAAGACCTCCTTGGCCGCGTCGCGCAGGACGAACAGGATCGCGACGGTGATGGCGAGACCGACGATCGGGTCGGCCATCGGGAAGCCGAACGCGACACCGGCGGCGCCGAGCACGACCGCGAGCGACGTGAACCCGTCGGTGCGGGCATGCAGGCCGTCCGCGACCAGCGCGGCCGACCCGATCTCGCGGCCGACGGTGATCCGGTACCGGGCCACGAGTTCATTGCCCGCGAAGCCGATGACCCCCGCCGCCGCGACCACCCACAGATGCTGGACCGGACGCGGATCGAGCAGCCGCTGGACGGATTCGTACCCGGCGAGGAACGCCGAGGCGGCGATGAGCAGGACGACGAGCACACCGGCCAGGTCTTCGGCGCGGCCGAGCCCGTAGGTGTAGCGGCGGGTGGCGGCTCGGCGGCCGAGCAGGAAGGCGATGCCGAGCGGGACCGCGGTCAGCGCGTCGGCGAAGTTGTGGATCGTGTCGCCGAGCAGGGCCACCGAGCCGGTGATCAGCACGAGCGCGAGCTGGGCGACGGCGGTGACGAACAGGGCGGCGAACGACCAGATCAGCGTCCGGACGCCGCGTTTGCTGGTCTCCAACGCGCTGTCGACACGGTCGGCACTGTCGTGGCTGTGCGGGGTCAGAAGGTGCCGGAGACGGCTCTTCGCAGGCTGGTGGCCGTGACTGTGTCCATGCCCGGGCATCTTCCACCTCACTGTCATGCTACCTGCGCAGTCATGCAGGTACGCAGGCAGAAGGATAGCGGCTATCCTCCTGGCATGCACGAGTCGGTTCCGGATTTCGAGATGCCCACCGAGGAGCAGGTCCACCTGGCCGCGGAGACGTTCCGGCTGCTCGCGGATCCGACGAGGGTCAAGGTCCTCTGGGCGCTCCTGCAGGGCGAGTCCTCGGTCGCCTGCCTCGCGGAACTGGCGGGCGCGGCGCCGACGGCGGTCAGCCAGCACCTCGCGAAACTGCGGCTCGCGGGCCTGGTGAAAGGCCGCCGTGAGGGGACGTTCGTCTACTACTCGGCGGCCAACGATCACGTCCGCGGTCTGCTCGCGCAGGCGTTGTTCCACGCCGACCACATCGATCGCGACATCCCGGCACTGCATTCGGCGGCGAAACCCCACCGGCCGGCGGCGCACTGAATCCGGCTACGGTTGAGCCGTGACCCAGTCCTCGCGCCCGGCCGTCCTGCGGTGGCTGCTGCTGTGCGTGGTGGCGCTGGGGCTCGTCGGCATGCACCACGTCGTCGCCGAGTCCGGCCACGGCGCGGGGCACTCCGCCGTCGCGATGGCGGATCCGTGTTGCGCGGACACGCCTTCGCACGACGACGGTGGGCACAGTGGACTGCACCTGTGTCTCGCGGTGCTCGCCGCGGGGGTACTGCTGATCGTCACCTGGCTGCTCGTCCGCAATGGACGGACGGTGGCGACGTGGAAGTCGAGGCGGGCCGGGGGTTCGGCTTCGGGCCGTGATCCGCCGCGCTGGAGACCGGTGCCGGAAAGGTTGTCCCTCCTTTGCGTGTCGCGGGTGTGACAGGCGGGTTCGTCCCGCCCTGCCCTGCCCGAAATCGATTCGAGGAAGAACCATGACCAGCAGGAAACTGGTCGGAGCGGCGCTCGCCGCTCTGGCCTCCTTCGCCGTGCTCACCGGATGTGCCAGTTCCGACACCGCGTCCACCGGGCACGACATGTCCACGATCAAGGCGCCGGACCCTCAGCAGGCCGGCCACAACCAAGCCGACGTCACGTTCGCGCAAGGGATGATCCCGCACCACGAACAGGCGCTCGCGATGGCGAAACTCGTCGAAGGCCGCACCCGCAACGCGAAGGTCGTCGACCTCGCCGCCCGGATCCAGAAGGCGCAGGATCCGGAGATCCAGCAGCTGAACGGATTGTTGAAGAGCTGGGGAGTGGCGCCGTCGGGCGAGCACTCCGGGCACGGCTCGGCGGCGGGCATGATGACCGAGGACGATCTCGCGAACCTCGGCAAGGCCAAGGACGCCGCCTTCGACAAGAAGTGGCTGGAGATGATGGTCAAACATCACGAAGGCGCACTCGAGATGGCGAAGACCGCGCTACAGCAAGGCAGCAATGCCGAGGTGAAGGCCTTGGCGCAGAAGGTGATCGACGGTCAGCAGGCCGAGATCACCGAGATGCGCGCGCTGCTCGGCTGAGTGGGCCGGTGGCACGGGCCTGGATCAACCGGCCCGTGCCACCGCCTCCCGGAAATGCGCGCACTGGGTGACGTCGTCGTGCTCGCATCCGAGAGCGCAGTCGACGATCGCCAGCGAGGCCTGTGCGGCCGCGATACGTCGCTCGAGTTCTTGCTTGTGGTACTTGAGGATCGCCTCGCGCTCGCTGGGCTTTCGGAACATCTCGCGGATGCCGTCGAGGCTCAGCCCCGCCTCCTTCGCGCGCAGGATGATCGCGATCCGGTAGAGGTCGTTGTCGTCGTACCGCCGCCGGTCGCCCGCCCGTGCCGGCTTGAGAAGGCCCACGGATTCCCAATGCCGCAGGACATGCGTCGCGAGGCCGAAGCGTTCCGCGACCTCGCCGACACTCAAGGTGCTTGACTTCATGTCGCCATTAAGTCGGACGATCCGGGGTATGTCCATGTTGCAGCGGCTCGACGCCGCCGATGCCCTGCCGGGAGCCGCCGAACTGCGGGCCCGGACCTACGAACTGCTCCGGCTCGAACCCGGTGCCGCGGTGATCGACGTCGGCTGTGGCGCCGGGCTGGCCGTATCGGAGTTGTCGTCGCGGGGTGTCCGCGCTGTCGGCGTCGACCTGTCGGCCGAGATGATCGACGAGGCCCGTCGACGGTCGCCCGAGGGGGACTTCCTGCTCGGGGACGCCTACGCGCTGCCGGTGGACGGCGGGTTCGCGGGCTACCGGGCGGACAAGGTTTTCCATGAACTGGCGGAGCCAGAGCTCGCTATCGTGGAGGCGCGGCGGGTGCTGGTCTCAGGCGGACGGATCGTGCTGTCCGGGCCCGACTGGGAGGGCCTGATGATCGACTCCTCCTACCCGGCGCTGACACGGGAGATCGTGCGTGCCCGGGCTTCGGTGATCGCCGCGCCCCGGATCGCGCGCGGATATCGGCGACTGCTCACCGGGTGCGGATTTCGTGACGTCTCGGTGGAGGGCGTCATCGGCTTTCTCGGTGGGGAACCGTTTTTTCGCGGGCTGGTTGACGTCGCTGTCCGAGTGGGGGCGATTTCCGTTGAGGAGGGGGAGGTTTGGCTTTCGGAACAGGTCGATTATGTTGCTGTGCCGCAGTTTCTGGCTTCCGGGGTGGTCTGAGCGGGAATTGTCGGTGGTCGGTTGTAGGTTCTGGGTGTAGACACTCTTAACGCCACTGTGGCGCTGTTGAAGGAAATCACCGAGTCGGATGCGTTTGGGGAGGTTAATGCTTCGCTGGATTCGTTGGGGGACAAGGACGCTATCGCTGCTGCGGTGGCGGCGTCGGAGGGGATCGCGCGGTTGGAGGCGGTCCGGTTTCGTGCGTTGAGGCAGCTGGGTCGTCATCGTGACGATGCCGCGAGTGTGGTGCAGGAGGTCGCGTTCGAACTGTCTGTTGTGGATGGTCACGCGGCTGGGTTGGTGTCGACGGCTCAGGCGTTGGTGTCTCGTCTGCCCCGCACACTGGGGTTGCTGGATCAGGGGAAGGTGGGTGGGTATGGGGCGATGAAGGTCGCCGCGGCGACGGCGTGGCTCTCCGACGAGGACGCCCGCGCGGTGGATGCGGTGTTGGAGGATCGGTTGCCGGATCGGAACTCGGATCAGATCCGGAAGGCGGCGAATCATGCGGCGATGATGGCCGATCGTGAGGGTGCGGCTCGGCGGACTGAACGCACTCGCGCCGGACGTCGGCTGTCGATCCGGCAGGGTGAGACCGGGGTGGCCTCCATCGAGGTCGAAGATGGCCCCGTCGAGAAAGTCGCCGCCGCCTACACCCGCATCGACCGCGAAGCACGGGCATTGCGGGCCGGTGGGGAGACCCGCACCCTGGATCAGCTGCGGGCGGATGTCGCCCTTGATCTTCTGCTCGGCGGCCAAGGCGGGAAGAGCGAACGCTCCGAAGTATTTCTCTACATGGACCTCAACACCTACCTCGGCCTGAACGACGATCCCGCGGAGTTGGCTGGGCACGGGCATATTCCGGCGTCGCTGGCCCGGCACATCGCTGGTGGTTCGAATACGGTGTTGCGGCGGATCATCACCGACCCTCTCTCGGGGCAGGTTCTCGATCTGGGCCGGGATCGGTATCGGCCGACGGCGGGGTTGGATGAGTTCGTGCGGGTGCGGGATCGTGAGTGTCGAAGACCGGGGTGTCATCGGGTGGCGCAGGCGTGCGATCTCGATCATTCGGTGCCGTGGCAGCACGGTGGCCATACCGCCGACACCGAGCTGGTCGATCTGTGCCGCCGGGACCATCGGTTGAAGGACGAGCCCGGCTGGAACTATCGGCTGGCATCGGATGGGACCCTCACCATCACCACGCCCACGGGGCGGAGTTATGACAGTTCGCCTCCGCCGCTGCATGAACCCCGTGCCGAGGAACCGCCACCGTTCTGAGCTGTCGCCGGAAAACGGCGACAGCCGTGTCCGCCATCGACGCTGGCCGGGTTGCCGAGATTTTGCCAGGCTCGATCGGGAACCAGTTTGCTACGAAGCAGCCCGCATCCAAGATGGCGCTACCCCGTTCTCGCCGTCGTCCCCGCCGAACATCCGGAACCAGCCCGGCTGTCGCCGAAAAATGACCACGGCTCCGCCACGGGACGAACGCCAGTCCTGGCTTCGTCGCCGACGTACGGCCAGGGTTCGATCGCGAACCCTTCCCAACGAACCAGCCCACCCAAGAAGGCACTACCGTTCTCGGCATCGCCGGAAACCGACCGTGCCCAGCGAGGAGCCATTGCCGAAAACCGGCCATGGCCCCGCCGTCGAAACGGATCAGCGCGACGTTCGCGGTGGAGGCACTCGCTGCCGAAAAGCTGTCGGAAGCTGCCGAGCGCGCCCAAGCCCCATGGACCAGCGCCATCACAAGCGATTGCCGACCACCGACATACCGAGCACCAGTTCGTTCGCCGGATCGCAGCCGATGAGGTCCTCGACCAGTTCGTCGCGAAGCGCGGCGGTGAACGTGACGTTCAGGCCCAGCGCGGTCGCCAGCAGGTACACGGTTTGGCTGAGGTGGCCGACGTCCATCAGCAGCACGCGATACGTGCGGCTCACCGGGTACTTCCATTGGTTCCGCTCGATGACGCTGGTGTAGATCAGCAGCGCACCGGCGTTCCCGGTCCACTGCTGATCGCCGGCGAGCGCGATCAGCTGGTCGTCGTCGATCTTGCCGTCGAGCGGCGTGAGGCCGTGCCGGAAGCCGTCGTAGTGGTAGACGCCCTGGGCCAGGCCCTCGACGTTCCTCGCGTAGACGTACACCTCTGTCGGATGCCTCGCCCCGCCCGACGGGCTCGTCTTGAAGACGTTCCCGGTGGCGGGGATGTCGGGATGCGTTTCCGGCCTCGTCGGCCTGGCCGCCGTGAGAAGCGCGCTCAAATCGCGCAGCCGCAAGGGTTCTTCACCGAACTCGCGGACGCTTCGGCGTCGGCTCAGCGCGTCGCCGAGCCCGATCGTGTTGAGCGGTTCCGATGACGGTTCGGGCAGCTCGATCGTGTGGTGCTCGCCCGAAGGCCTCACCGGAGAAGGCGGAGGGCTGACCTTCGCCTTCTCCAGCAAGGTTTTCGCTGTCGTTTCGCTGGTCGTGAACTCGGTCTCGCGCAACGAGCGGGTGCCGAAGTGAAACGCCCGTGCGGACGTTCCCCATGGACCCCAATCGCGAAGGATCTCTTCTTCGCGTTTTTGCCGGTGAGAACCTTTGACCACCAGCACTTCGTACCGGATCATCGCTCGCGCGATACGGACGAGCCTTTCCCCGATCTCGGGATTCTCATCCGCGCCGCGGACCGATTCCGGTTCTCGCCAAGAACTGAACCATCGCAGGACGCGTTCGGTTCCTTCGGCGAGTTTGAGCTGGCGATGTCCGAGGTGATCGTCCCAGACGACGTCACCATCGGACCAATAGAGCGTTCCGCATGAGGAAACCCTGACCAGCATCGAATGTCTTGCGCCCCAGTCCCCAGTAATACTTTCCGAATACGTCAGGTCATTCAGTGTCGCGAGCGGAAAGGAGGCCCGCCGTGCGGCGGCGGCTCGAACCCGCCCCAGGTGCTCTGTGCCTTGTACTCCGCTTCGAGCTCGTACAAGAACTCGTCGTCGTCCTCATCGTGCATGCCGTAGATCCTCTCCGTGAACGGTTACTCCGGTCAAGCGAATATACCTACGCCAACAGAGTACCGGAGCGGAACGGCTAATTACGCCGAGTAATCGTTCAGGCGCTGTTTGAGTTCGCGAACCTCGGGCGACTCCGAAATGCCGAGATCGGTGTAGAGGCGCAATGCGAACCGTCGATGACGGTCCGCATTCAGTCGCTCACCGAGAATGTCGTACGCGAACGCCATCTCCTTGTGGGCGATGGGCAGCATGCTGCGATTCCCGGTCGATTCGAGCACTTCCAGCGCTGTCGTCAACTGACTGACCGCGAGCGCGCCGTCACCGAGTCCGCGCGAATTGATACCGAGGGCGAGAAAGCATTCCGCCTCGAGATCGGGTGATTCGTTCTCCTGCGCCAGTCGCAGTGCTTGGTCGAGTTCCTCGGCGGCTTCGGGATACCGCCTGCTCTCGGTGTGGATCAGTCCGATCCGGTGCCTGGCGCGAGCCTCGATGAGCACGCTGCCGTGGGCATGAGCGGTCTCGCGGACCCAGCCGAGGTGTTCGATCGCCTCGTCCGACTCGCCCTTGAGCCAGTGGGTGACCCCCGAGTTGCCCCTGGCCCGGCACTGCATCCGGATGTCACCGGTGGTCGCGGCCAGTTCGAACACCTCGTTGAACAGCCGGTTCGCTTCGGTGAACTCGTTGAGCCGCCACAGGGTCAGCGCGTACATGTGCAGGGCCTGGTACTCGAGGACCACGTTCCCGGTGACCCGCGCGGCGGACAGGGCGAGGGTCTCCAGCTCCCTGGCCTGCCGGTAGTAGCCGCGGTTGTCGAAGTAGCGCCACACGGCCGAACAGAAGGGCACGAGGTCCGAGTACTGCTGATGGTTGTTCATCGCGACGGCCACCGGCAGCACGTTCTGCCATTGCGCGTCCATCCAGTGCGCGGCCTGGTCGTAGTCGGCGAAGGACTGTCCGAACTCGCTCTTCGGGACCTCGAGACCGCCTGGCTCCTCTTCGGAATCCGGGTCGATGAAGTCCATCGCGGCCGCGACGGTGCTGCGGTAGTAGTCGAACAGCCGCCGCATCATCGCCTCGCGCTGGTGCTCGGGCTCCTCGGCGAGCAGGAGCTCGCGACCGTAGCTGCGGAGGAGGTCGTGCATCTCGTAGCGGTCCATCGACGGCTGGCGCAGGAGGTTCACGTCGACGAGGCGTTCGGCGAGCCGCCGGGCCTCGGCGAGGTCGACTTCGGCCAAGGCCGCCGTCGAGTGGAGATCGAACGCGGCACCGGGATGGTGGCTCAACCGGCGGAACACCCGCCGTTCGGTTTCGGTCAAGTTCAGATAGGACACCCGGAACGCGCCCGCGACGTCGCGTTCCCCCGCGGTGAGCTCGCCGAACCGGTTCCGCTCGTCGCGCAGCTGCCTGGCGACGAAGTCGAGCGTCCACGACGCCCGCGCGCGCAGCCTGCTCGCCGTGACGGCCAATGCGAGCGGGAGATCGCCGCACAGGCTCGCGACCTGGTCGGCCGCGTCCGGGGACTCCCGCTTCAACCGGGAGGGCCCGACGATCCGGCCGAGGAGGTCCACCGCGTCGGCCCGGCTGAACGGTTCCAGCGAGAGCAGTTCGGCGCCGTCGAGGTCCACGAGCCGGGTGCGGCTGGTGATCAGCACGCAGCAGCTCGCCGCACCGGGCAGCAGCGGGCTCACCTGCGTCGCCCCGATGGCGTTGTCAAGCACCAGGAGCACACGTTTGCCGGCGAGGCAGCTGCGGAACAACGCCGCGCGCTGCTCGGTCCCGGCGGGGATGTCCGAACCCTGGATGCCGAGCGACCGCAGCAGCGCCTCAAGCGCGGCCCCCGGATCGACTGGGTCTCCCGCCGGGGAGAACCCTTCGAGGTTCACGAACAGCTGCCCGTCCGGGAACAGCGGGGCGAGCCGATGCGCGGCGTGGACGGCCAGCGCGGTCTTCCCGACACCGGGCATGCCGTCGATCGCGATCAGCCGCGGCCCCGCCGAGGAGTCGTCCTGACCGATTTCGAGGACGGTCCGCAGTTCCGTGGCGCGGCCGCCGAACGCGGGGAGGTCCGCGGGAAGCTGCGCGGGACGGGGGAAGAGCGCCTTCTGCGCGTCCGCGTCCTCGCGGCGCCCGCCGGTGTCCATCCCGGTCCGGAGCCCACCGACGCCGTACCGGACGAGGGCGCCGTCCTCCATCAGTTCGGCGTCGGCACGCAGGATCTGCTGGTGGAGCGCGCTCAGTTCGGCGCTCGGATCGACGCCGAGTTCTTCGGCGAGCGCGATCCTGGTCCGGTCGAACGTCCGGAGCGCGTCGGCGCCGCGGCCCGCCCGGTAGAGCGCCAGCATGGTGAGGCACTGCAGGGTCTCGCGGGTGGGATGCCAGGCGGCGAGGTCGAAAGCCTCGCGAGCCGCCGCCTCGGTCTCGCCGAGCCGGAGCCTGGCGCCGATGAGGAGCTCGCAGGCGGCGAGGCGTTCTTCGTCGAGGCGTCGCGCCGTCTGCTCGATGGCGTCGCCTTCGAGACCGTCGAACGCCGGGCCGCGCCAGAGCGATAGCGCGTCGGCCAGTTTGGCGGCGGCCTGGGAGATCAGCCCGGCCGCGAGGAGTTCGGCGCCCTGGTTGTAGTCGGCTTCGAAACGGGCCGAGTCGAGCGAGGCGCTGCTGATGACGACGCGGTACGCCGAACCGGTGGTGACCACGGCGGACCGGGCCACTCCGAGGTCGTGCCGCAGCCGCGCGATCGCGTTGCTGACCTGACGGACCGCGGTCTTCGGCGGATTTTCGGGCCACATCGTGCCGATCAGGTACGACACCGGGACCAGTCGCCCCGCGTTGATCAGCAGGGCGGCGAGGAGACGCTGTTCACGGCGTCCGCCCAGCCGGACGGGGACGCCGTCGACTTCGGCTTCGAGCGGGCCGAGAACGGAAAAGCCGAGCTGGGAACTCTGGACGGCGGTTCGAGGCGATCCCGCCGAATCGGGTAAACGATCAGCGGTCATATGCGACTATGTCGTCCGAGGCCGTGAGCGTGCTCACGCACTACCTCCAGTCCGTTCGCCGGCTGATCGGCACCCTAGCCCACCGCTTCGGCCTCCAGCCAGGTCGGCGCGGGGTGCGCCGTACTGCATTCGGCCTAACGGGCGCGCGCGGGCCTGCCCTGAAACCTTCCCGATTCTACGCCCCGCGGCCCCTGATCTGCGCGAATGTCCGGCGGTGGAGAGCCGATGTAATTCCGATGCAGGCCCTTGGAAAGCTGAAGGCACAGCTGGCGGGTCGGCGCGACGGGGCAGCGCGCCGAACCGCGTGTAGGGGCTCCGCGGCGGTTGGCCTTCGTACTGGGGGTGGCCAACCGCCCTGGTAGCCCTTTTTTCGCGTCACAGGTTGCTCCCAGCTGAGCACGGCACACTGGACCACAGAGGAGTGTGCCGTCATGAGTGCTCTTGGTGATATCGCAGGTGTCCTGCTCACCCTGTTCCTGATCGTGCTCATCGTCCGGATGGTGCTGGACTGGGCCGTCAACCTGGCCACGCGGCTGCCCACCTGGGCGTTCCGGATCCGCGACTTCGCCCATCGGCTGACCGAGCCCGTCCTGGCGCCGGTCCGCCGCGTGGTCCCCCCGGTGCGGGCCGGTGGCGTGGCGTTCGACCTCGCCTTCACCCTCGTGTTCCTCGGGGTCGTCCTCCTGCAGTCCCTCGCCTTCAGCCTCTGACCAGGTGTGATCCGCCTCGATCGCGGGTACCAGGTCGCTGGAGGAGAGGAGTGTGCCCATGCGCCCGGTCTGGAGCGGTTCGCTTTCGCTCGGTCTGGTGACGGTGCCGGTCCGGCTCTACAGCGCGGTCGAAGACCATACGGTGCGCTTCCGCCAGTTCCAGCGCGGCACCGAGGACCGTATCCGGTACCGGCGGGTGAACGAGCGCACCGGCAAGGAAGTCGGCTACGAGGACATCGTCAAGGGTTACGAGCTCGGCAGTGGCGAGTACGTCGTCGTCGAGCCGGAGGAACTGGACGAGATCGCGCCCGGCCGGTCGAAGTCGCTCGACATCGAGAGCTTCGTCGAGCTGGACGCCATCGACCCGATGTTCTTCGACAAGACCTACTGGCTCGCGCCCGCGAAGGACGAGTTCGAGCGTCCGTACGCGCTGCTGCTCGAGGCGATGGACTCGTCGGGCAAAGCCGGGATCGCCAAGTTCGTGATGCGCGGCCGTGAGTACCTGGCGCTGGTGCGGTCCGGGGACGGCGTGATGGTCCTCAACACCCTCCATTTCGCGGCCGACCTGCGGGATCCCGCCGAACAGCTGCCGGACCTCCCCGGCAAGGCGAAGGCGCGCGGCAAGGAACTCGACATGGCCGTCAACCTGATCGACGCGATGAGCGACGACTGGCGGCCCGAGGAGTACCGCGACACCTACACCGACCGCGTCCGCGAGCTGATCAAGGCCAAGAAGAAGGGCGACACCATCACGCCGGCCACCGAACCCGGGGAGCCGACGAAGGTCGTCGACCTGTTCGAGGCCCTTTCGAAGAGCGTGGAGAGCGGAAAGGCCAAGAAGAAGTCCGGGGCGAAGAAGCCGACAGCGAAGAAGGACCTTTCTTCGCTGTCGAAGGCCGACCTGGACAAGCTGGCGCGGGAGCGGGACATCAAGGGCCGGTCGAAGATGACCCGCGCGAGTCTGGAGAAGGCGCTCAAGGCCTCGTGACGACGCCTGCCGCGGCGAGCTCGCCCGCGATGGCCTCAATGAGCAGCCGGACGTCCTCCGGCGCCGTCGCGTGCAGCCCTTCGGACACGATCAGCACGTCGGACGTCGTGGCGGAGACCGCGGAGTGCCCGCTCTGCCGGTTCGTCCATCGGCGTGCGTGAGCCTGCCCGTCCTCGTCGGCGAAGATCACCTCGCCGGGGTTCGGCTGCTCGACCGTGCCGGCGAAGGTCACGTACTTCTCGTCGCCTCGGGCGTGACGGACTTCCAGCGAGCCGCTGATCTTCGCGATGTCGAGCACCGCGACCGGGATGGCGTAGGCGACCGAAACCGCGTTGCAGAGGTCGATCACCGGGTGGATGCGGGGGAGCGAGCCTTCTTTCCGCAGCCTGCGCAGCAACGACTCCGACGCGCAGCGGTACTGCGTCGGCTTCAGGCCCATCTTGGCGAACGCCCGCCGCCACGCCTGGATCTCGGGGAACTCCGATTCCGGGCCGTCCGCGAGCCGCCGCCTCGCGCGCGCGAGGAACTTCTCGAGATCGACCGGCAGTTCCGTGGTGATCCCGGTGGCCTGGAGCGTGCCGACGGCGAGGCCGGGGTGGGCGGACCGGATTTCCGGGTGGTGCTGGAGTCGCATGCTGGACCTGTCTACTGGGTGGTGAACGCGAGTTTGGCGCCGAGCGCGGCGAAGGAACCGGCGAAGATCCGCCGGAGCCAGGCGAGCACGCGCGGCCTGGAAAGGACGTGGTGCCGCACGCCCGCGGCGAGGACGCCGTACACGCTGAACACCACGAAGGTCGCCAGCATGAACACTCCGCTCAGCAGCAGCATCCGGGGGAGCGAACCGGGCTCGCCCGCCGGGACGAACTGGGGCAGGAACGCGAAGAAGAACAGTGTCAGCTTCGGGTTCAGGACGTTGATCAGCACGCCGGAGGTGATGGTCCGCAACGCCGACGCGGGTTCGGGATCGCCCTCCACGACGATGGCTTCCCGGTCCTTCAGCGTCGCCCACGCCATATAGAGCAGATACGCCACACCGAGGTACTTGAGGATCTCGAACGCCACCGCGCTCGCGTGCAGCAGCGCCGCGAGGCCGGTGATCGCGGCGATCATATGCGGGACGATGCCGAGGGTGCAGGCGGTCGCGGCGAGGACGCTCGCGCGTCTTCCCCGGGCGAGCCCGGCGGAAAGGGTGTAGACCACGCCGGTGCCGGGTGTGGCGACCACGACCAGCGTGGTGATCAGGAAGGCGATGCTCACGCCGACCACTGTGCGCGCCGTTTGGCCTCGTGGACAGAGCCAAACCTGTGCCGCTTCACTGGACCAAAGGGTTGATCGACGGGTTCACCGGATGGAGTGGCATGATGCACGCTCGCACGTCGACGAGGAAGGCCTTGGTTTGAGCGCGCGCACTTCCCAGGTGGACGACCTCCGGCTGGTGGCACAACCGAACGCCGTGTTGTGCTCCGAGCTCTTCGTCCGTCTCATCTTGTCGGATTGGTCCTTGCGGCCGTTGCTCGATCAGGCGAAGACCGCCGCCGCCAGACTGGTGGGCACGCTGGTCGACGCGGCCGATCCGAAGGAGCCGCCGTTCCTGACGCTGAGATTGCGCCTGCGGTCGGACGTGCTGGTCATCGAGGTCGACCACGAGCTGGACGGCCTTCCGGTGCCGACACCCGCGCCGGGCGAGCGGACCGGGGTGGCGCCGAGCGCGACCGGCGGCGTGACTGTCTGGTGCGAGCTGCCGCTGCCCGGTGGCCTGTCCGCCGGACAGGTCCGGCTGCCGAGGCGGGGCGACCGGCGCACGCTGGTGGACGAACCCGTCTCCGGCGAGCCCGTCGGCGCCGATCCCGAAGTCCTGGAACGGCTTTTGACGAGGTTGAGCGGCTGGTCCGGCTGATGGTCACGAAGCGCGTCGCCACGCCGGTTCTGGAGATCGAATACGAACAACTCGGCGAGGCGGGCGGGCCGCCGGTGGTCCTGCTCCACGGCTTCCCGTACGACGTCCGCGCCTATGACGAGGTCGCCGCGGTCCTCGCGGCGGGCGGCGCCTCGGTGTACGTCCCGTATCTCCGCGGGTTCGGGGGCACGCGATTCCTCGACGAAGCCACGCCCCGTTCCGGGCAGCAGGCCGCGCTCGCGCAGGACCTTCTCGAATTCATGGACGCGCTGGGGCTGGAAAAGGCCGTCGTCGCCGGATACGACTGGGGCGGCCGCGCGGCGTGCATCGTGGCCGCGCTCCGGCCCGAGCGCGTGCGCGGACTGGTGTCGGTGGACGGCTACAACGTCCAGAACCTCGCTTACGCCGGGGAACCGGCGCCGCCGGAATGGGAACGCACGTACTGGTATCAGTACTACTTCCATTCCGAGCGTGGCCGTCGCGGGCTGACGGAGAACCGCGACGAGCTGTGCGCCCTGTTGTGGCGCACCTGGTCGCCGACCTGGGCCGGCGCGGGCGCCGCGTTCCAGGCCAGTGCCCCCAGCCTCCACAACCCGGACTTCGTCGACGTCGTCATCCATTCGTACCGGCACCGATTCGGCCTGGCCGAGGGTGATCCGCGGTATCAGGCGCTCGAAGACCTGATCGCGGAAGAACCGGCCATCACGGTGCCGTCGGTCGTGCTGGAAAGCGGGGACGACGGCATCGGCGGGCCCAGTGCGGCGGGCGATCGCGAGTACTTCACCGGGCCGTACGAGCATCGGGTGCTGCCGGGGGTGGGACACAACGTTCCTCAGGAGGCGCCTGAAGCGTTCGCCGCCGCGGTGGCGTCTCTGCTTCAGTGAGGGTGATCACCCGTCCGTGCGCGTGACGAATCCCGATCTTCGTTTGTCCTTCGGACGTAAGGCGCACGATCCGGGCGCCACGGACGGAGGAGGACCCGATGTCGTTGGGCGACAAGATCAGCAACAAGGCCGAAGAGTTCGGCGGTAAGGCCAAGGAGGCCGCCGGCGACGCCACCGGCAACGACGAACTGCGCGCGGAAGGTCAGGCGGACCAGGCGAAGGCCGGCCTCAAGGGCGCCGTCGAAAACGTGAAGGACGCCGTCGGCGACGCGGCGGACAAGATCCGCGACACCTTCAAGAAGTAACGGTCCTTCCGGGCCGGGGCGCGGATTCCCGTGCCCCGGCCCGGTTCAGCCGCGCAGCCGTACCGGCAGGCTCGTGAGCCGCGTGCCTTGGATGCCGCCGAGGAACGTCTGCCGGAGTTCGCGGTACGGCACGGCGAGCCGGGCTTCGGGGAAGTCCGTGCGCAGCACCGTCGCCACCGCCCGCAGTTCGAGCTGCGCGAGCTGGGCGCCGACGCAGAAATGCGGCCCCGCGCCGAAAGTCAGGTCCGGACCCGGTTTCCTCGCCGGGTCCGTGTTGATGCCCTGGATGTCGACGAGTACCGGTGCCCCGGCGGGGAGCCGGATCCCGGCGAGGTCGAGTTCCACGGTGGTGAACCGCCACAGTGTGAACGGTGCGGGCGGATGGTCCTTGAGCGTTTCGCGGACGAGATCGTTCACGGATGCGTCGTCCCCGTTCAGAAGCCGCGAGATCAGGAAGCCGATGGAGGCGTCGGTGGTCAGCTGCCCGGCGAAGATCAACGCGAACAGGTGATACCGAAGGTCCTTTTCGGACGTTCCGGGCGGGAGGCTGTCGCGTAGTTCCGTCGCGAGTCCCTGCCGGTTCGGCGTCAGTCCCGCGGCGGCGAGGTCCGCGATGGCGGCGATGGCCTTGCCCTGGGCGCCCGGCTCTGGGGCCGACATACGGCGGCAGGCGTCGACGGCGACGTCGAGCAGCTGGAGCGGGATGCCGAGCAGGTCGAGCAGCACGGTGAGCGGGAAACGGGTGGAGAACCCGGCCATGAGGTCGACGGTCCCGCCGCCGAGGTCCGTCAGCAGGGCGCGCGCGATCCGGTGGATCCGGTCCGCTTGCGCCTGGATCCGCTTGGCGCTCAGCAGCGGGGCGTGCGCTCGCCGCAATCGTGTGTGGTCAGGCCCGTCCAGTGTGGTGAGGGACGGCTGTTCGGCGGCGGTCTGTTCGAGTTCCGTCCAGCCCTCGGGGGCCAGCGCCGGATCCTTGGCGATGCGGGGGTCGGAGAGGACTTCGCGGGCCAGCTCCTCCTCGGTGACTATCCACGCGCTTCCGCCCTCGGGGGCGGCCACTTCGACGAGGGGACCGGCGGCTCGGAGCGCGGGACGGACGAGGTCGGGTTCGGTGATGCCGCGGGTCGACGCGGCGAACGGATCGGGGAGCACAAGAACTCCTTCATGGAAAAGTAGCTTCACTGTGAAGGTATATTTGCGGCCGGTAGGTTGTCAAAGCACGGATCCGAGGAGGGGTGATGGAGGACGATGTCGCGGCGCGGAGCGCGTCGCTCCTGGACGGCCTCCGGAGCTTCGGGGCGAACTACACCGAGTTCACCCGCCGGTTCGCGGACTGGCTCGGCCTGCATGCCACCGACGCCGCCGCGCTGGTGGAGATCCTCTACGCCGAAGACACCGGCTCGCCGTTGTCACCGGCCCGGCTCGGTGAACGCATCGCCCTGACCTCCGGCGCGACCACGAACCTGCTGAACCGACTGGAGAACCTCGGCTACGTGGTGCGGACCAGGGAGAACACCGACCGGCGGGTGGTGACCCTGCGCAGCGGCACCGACATCCAGGCGCCCGCGCGGGCGTTCTTCGGCCCGTTCAGCGCCGGGCTCGCGGCGCTCGTGGCGGAATACCCGCCCGAAGAGATCGAACGCTTCGAGGGCTTCCTGCGGCAGCTGAAGTCCACAATGGACAAGGTGCTCGAAGAACAGGCTTAGCTCCGGACCAGTCCGATCCGCTCTCGGCACCGAATCCCTCCCGGACGCCATGGAAACCGCGTAGCCGGGCGTCGGGTGAGGTGGAGGCAGCTTGATGGTCGAGGGTGTGCGGACGAGTCCGCGCGGAAGCGGTGGCACCGGAACGGAGCCCGCCGAAACGAGCTTGATGCAACGGGTCGCGGCCGGCGACGAACAGGCGTTCGCCGACCTGTACGACGTCGTGGCGGGGCCGGTGTGGGGAGTGGTGAACAGGGTCGTGCGCAACGGCACGTTCGCCGAGGAGGTCACCCAAGAGGTCCTGGTGGAGGTGTGGCGGACGGCCGCGCGGTTCAAACCGGGCAAGGGGAGCACGCTGGCCTGGGTGCTCACCATCGCGCACCGGCGGGCGGTGGACAGGGTGCGGTCGCATCAGGCCTCGCTCGACCGGGACGACCGCGCGGGCAGACTCGATTTCCGGCGCCCCTTCGACGAGGTCGCCGAGTCGACGATCAGCAACCTGGAGCAGCAGCGGGTGCGCCAGTGCCTGTCCGCGCTGACCGACCTGCAACGCGAATCGGTGGTGCTGGCCTACTACAACGGGTACACGTACCCGGAGGTCGCGGAAGTGCTCGACACCGCGCCCGGCACGGTGAAGACCCGTATCCGCGACGGCCTGATCCGGCTGCGCGACTGCTTGGGGGTCGGGCAATGACGGCGGAGCTGCACACGTTGACCGGGGCTTACGCCGTGGACGCCGTCCCGGCGGAAGAGGCGGCGGCGTTCGAACGGCACCTGCGGGGTTGCCCCGCCTGCGGTCAGGAGGTCCGGGAGCTCCGGGAGACCGCCGCGCGACTGGGGAGGGCGCTGGCCACCGCTCCGCCGCCGAGGCTGCGGGAAGCGACGCTCAGGCGGGTCGCCCACACCCGTCAGTGGCCGCCCTCGGTCGCGCGTCGCGGCGAGGCCGCGAAGATCCGGTTCACACTTTGGGGTGCCGCGGCGGCCGCCGTCGGAGCGCTGGTGTTCGGCCTGGTCACCGCGACCACCGACCCCGCGCCACAGCAGCCGACCGCCGTCGACGCCGTGCTCGCCGCGCCCGACGCTTCGACGGCCAAGAGCGCCGAACGCGGGACGACCACGGTCGTGACGTCGCGGAGCCAGGGCAAGATCGTCGTCATGGCCGGTGAACTCCCGCCGCTGGCGGCGGGCAAGGCGTATCAGGTGTGGCTCATCGGGGCGAGCGGGGTGCATTCCGCCGGTCTGCTGGCGCCGGACGGTCCACATCGGACTCAGCCGGTGCTCGCGGATCTGCCGGGCGGGATCGACCGGGTCGGGATCACCGCGGAACCCGCCGGCGGCTCGCCCGCACCGACGGTTCCGGCGGTCGTCATGGTGAATCTGGCCTAGGCGCCGGTCAGCCGCTCGCAGGCCTGCCAGAGGTCTTGGCGCTGCGCGGCGGTTTCCCGGGTCCTGCCGAGGTAGTGCGTCGGGCGCTGGGCACGGTCGTGCCAGAACATGCCGTTGTACCGGCTCGGTTCCCCGGCGGCGGCGAGCCAGACGAACGTGTCCGCGCCCTGCTCGGGGGTCCGCAGGAGCGGGCGCGTCAGCTTCCGGAACGTCGGCAGGGAGGTCGCGACCCCGGGCGTGTCCGCCCAGCCGGGGTGGGCGCTGTGCACGGTGACCCCGGAACCGTCCAGCCGGTCCGCCCAGAGTTCGGCGAGCACCACCTGCATCCGTTTGGTGCGCGCGTATCCGGCGGCCGGTTTGTATTCGTCGCGGCGGTACTGCAGGTCGTCGGCGCGCAGCGGCTGACCGTACATGCCACCGGAGCCGATCCAGATCACCCTCGCGCCGTCGGCGAGCTTCGGCCGGAGCGACGCGGTCAGCAGATGCGGGCCGAGCACGTGCGTGGCCAGCATGAGTTCGTTGCCCTCGGCCGTCTCGGTGCGTTCCGCGGGCATGACCCCGGCGTTGTGCACGAGGACGTCGACCTCTCCATCGAGATTCTTGGCGTAGTCGCGTACGGACGAGATCAGGCTGACGTCGCACTGGTCGACGATGATCCGCGAACCGGGGACGGCGCGCTCGATCTCGGCGCGGGCGGCGTCACCGTCGCCCCGGATCGCGAGGCGGACGGTCGCGCCCAGCTTCGCCAGGCCGATGGCCGTCGCCTTGCCCAGGCCCGCCTTCGCACCGGTCACCACGGCGACCTTGCCCGCGAGCGCGTCCGGCGCGGGATCGCCGGGCCACCAGTTCCGGCGCAGGAGGTACCCGATGTTGCCGTACCCGAGCAGGGTCCGGTCGAGCACGGTGTCGACGGCTCGGGTCACAGTGGACATACGGACGCTCCTTCGTCGGTCGTAGTACGCGTCTTCCCGGAGGGGGCCCGGCGGAAACCTCGATCTACCGAATGCGAGAGCCGGTCTTGGCGGAGAAGCGGAACTCGATGGTCATCGGAAGCTCACCGAGATCCAGCGCCTGGCGCAGCCTCGGCAAGCCCTCCTCGGTGATCCGTTCGCGGATCGCGGCCGGCTCACCGTCCTGTTCGACGTTCAGCACCACGGCCAGCACCGGGGCGTCCTGGGTACCGCCGAGCGTGGCGTGTGCGGCGTGGACGCCGGGATAGGTCGCGACCTCCGCGGTGAAGGGGTCCACCGCGGTGCTCGCGGCCAGCGCGGTCCGGCCGGTGTCCTGTTCGAAGCGCCAGGTGTGCGATTTGGGTTTGCGGACGGGCTGCGCGATCAGCCAGCGCAGGACCAGCAGGCCGAGGAGCACCGCGCCCCCGGCGACGGCGTACCAGACCCAGCCGGGCGGCATGGCGGTGCCGGGGACGAGCGTGGCGCCGGGATCCAGCAGCGGGATCCGGCCGAAATGGGTACCGACGGCGAATCCGCCACCGGCGATCAGCACGAGCCCGGTCAGCACCAGCAGGGTGCGGTTCAGCCGGGCGGGACGGTTGAGATCGGTCATGACACGCTCCTGGTGGCTTTGACCCGGACCCGCACGGCGGGAACGGACGCGGGGCCGATCTGGGCGAGGCGGCGCTCGATGGCGGTGCGGACGGCGTCGGCGAGCCCGGCGGTATTCGTCCGCCCGGTGGTCACCACCGAGACGATCGCGCGCCGTTTCACCTTCAGCTTCGCCGCCGACACACCGTCCACAGTGGATGCCGCGGTGCGCAACGTCGATCGGTAGCTGCGCCTGGAGGCGCCTGAATCCGGACCGCCTTCGAGCGGCAGCACGGTCGGCCGTCCCGGGACCATCGCGCTCACGAGGAGCAGCAGACCGAGAAGCGCGACCACGCCACCGGCGATCGCCGGAAGGGGATCATTCCACCGGATGTCGTGCAGCGCGGACGCGACGGCACCGTAGCTGATCCACGGTTTCTCCCCGACGATCGTCTGGACCGCGACGGCGGCGGCCAGGACACATCCGGCGAGCACCACGAGGGCGACCAGCACGGCCGGGACGCTGCGGCGGGGGCGCCGTTTCATCGGACCCTCCTCGTTTCGGTCTCCGCGGAGTGCAGGGCCGTGACGGTGATGTCGACCCTGGTGACGGTCAGGCCCGAGAGCCCGCCGACCCGGCGGATCAGATGCTCTCGCACGGTCTCGGTGGTGGCGCGCACCGAAAGCGGGTACTCCACCGAGAGCCGGACGTCCAAAGTGGTCGTCGAACCGGTGACGTGCGCGCTCACCTTGGCGCCCTGGCCGAGGTCTTCGCCGCCGACCGCGATCCCGAGCACCCGGGAGGCCGCGCCGCCGACACCGTCGAGTTCGGTGATCGCCCGCGCGGCGATCCGTTCGACGGCGCCGCCGGCCACGGTCAGCCCGCCGCGCCCGTCCGTTCCGGGCGCGGCGGTGGTCATGGTCGTCATGGCGATCAGCCCCTGTCGCGGCCCGCCAGGGCCGAAAGGTCGAGCTTGCCGTCGAGGAACCGGCCGACCAGCAGGCCGAGCGCGGCGAGCACGAGCACGACGAGGAAGGCGCCGAAGCCGCCGAACGCGCCGGCCACGCCGAGCACGAGACCGGTCAACAGGCCGAGTTGGGTGGCGTTCATGAACGTTCTCCTTGCTGTCTGGCGCGGACCGGCGCCGATGGTCATTGGACGCGGCCGGATTCGGTGTTGTCGTCGGCGTCGTCGTCGCCCGGGATGTGCACGTCGGACACGTTGATGTTGACCTCGACGACCTCGAGCCCGGTCATCTGCTCGACCGCGCCGATCACGTTGCGCCGCACCGATTTCGCGAGGTCCGCGATCGCGACGCCGTATTCGACGACGATCTGCAGGTCGACCGCGGCCTGGCGCTCGCCGACCTCGACGGAGACGCCCTGCCCGGCGGACGCGGTGGCGCCCGGGATGCGCTCGCGCAGCGCGTTGAACGCCCGCACGGCGCCGCCGCCCAGCGCGTGGACACCGGTGATCTCGCGGGTCGCGAGGCCCGCGACCTTCTGCACGACGGTGTCGGCGATCGTGGTCACGCCCTGGGTGGAGACGAGTGCGCTGTTCTCGGCGGGGGCGTTGGAGTTCGAGTTCGGCTTGGCGGTGGTGGCGGTGTTCGTCATCGCGATCTCCTCGGTTCGGATTCCTCTGCCTGCGGTGGAAGTTCTTCGCTTCCACACTCCATAGACCCAGCCGCGCGAAGATCGTCACGACCCGATCGTGTGGTCTGGATCTCATCGCTCGTGGGTATGCCTTTCGGCCTAGTTCCCGCGGCCGACGACGGTGGCCCTTTTCCATCCCGTCGAGGGTCGTGCGCACGGCGGGCGACGGGGTTGGATCGTCAGGTGTCCCGAAAGCAGGAGTTACGAGTGAGCTTGAAGTGCGCGGTGCTGTCGATCGTGCTGGTCGCCGGATGTACTACGTCGCAAGGAAGCCCGGCGCCGGTGACCAAAGTGGACGAACCGGAGCAGGAGGCGGCGCTGACGTCGTTCTACCGGCAGACCCTGGACTGGCGCCCCTGTGACGCCCTGCAGTGCGCGAAGCTGACCGTGCCCGTGGACTACCGGCGGCCGGACGGGCCGAAGTTCACACTGCCGGTGATCAAGGCCGCGGCGACCCGGCCTGAAGA
Source organism: Amycolatopsis sp. NPDC049868 (assembly GCF_044461365.1). Lineage (NCBI taxonomy): Bacteria > Bacillati > Actinomycetota > Actinomycetes > Pseudonocardiales > Pseudonocardiaceae > Amycolatopsis > Amycolatopsis sp. NPDC049868. Next base: position 78,557 of record NZ_JBITKV010000007.1, read on the forward strand.
GCGGCTCGGCACGCTCATCGCCGGTGCGGGTGGTCCCGGGCAGTCCGGGGTCGCCATGGTGAAGGACATCGCGGGCACGTGGCCCGCCTCGGTCCGGGCCCGGTTCGATCTGGTCGGCTTCGATCCACGGGGCATCGGCGGCAGCGAACCGCGGCTCCGCTGCGACACCGAGGGTGAGCCCGCTTCGAAGGCGCCCGAGGGCCTGCCGCTGATCGGCGCCGAGGTCCCGAGCACCCGGCAGTACACCGAGGCGTGCCTGAAGCACACCGGGGAGAACGTGCTGCGGCACCTGGGCACCGACGACGTCGTCAGTGACCTAGACGTCCTCCGGGTGGTCACCGGCCAGGAGAAACTGAATTACCTCGGCTACTCCTACGGCACGCGGATCGGGCAGTTGTACGCCGACCGGTTCCCGAAGAAGATCCGCGCCATGGTGCTCGACGGCGTCGACAACACCTATCTCGATTGGCGGGCCGACACCGTCGAGCAGGCGAAAGGCGTGGAAGACACCCTGCTGACCTACGCGAAACAATGTGCCGCCAGGACCGGCAAACCGTGCCCTGGCCAGGACGAGACCGAAATCCTCGCCACTGTGGACCGGGTGCTGGCCAAAGCGGACAAAGCGGGGGACGGGAGTGCTCTTCGCTCGGAGATCTCCGCGAAACTGACCTTTCCGGCGGACTGGCCGGAGCTGTCGAAAATCATTCTCGGCGCCGATGCTCCCTCGGACGGCTCGTCGGACGAGCCCGCCGACGAGCCGGAGCCCTCGACCGACACGACCGACGCGCTCACCGTCGTCAACTGCCTCGACCGAACCCATCCCACCGATCTGGCGGCCTACGAGGACGCCGCGCGAGAGCTTCGCCGCGTTTCCCGGCTCTCGTCCGGCACGGAAGCGCTCGGCTGCGCCTTCCTGCCCACCGGCGCGACCCCGTCGCGGACGGTCCGGGCGGACGGCGCGCCGCCGATCCTGCTCGTCGGGACCACGAAGGACGCCGCGACACCCTACGGTTGGGCGCGGCGGCTGCCGGAGAGCGTCAAATCCGCGGTTCTTCTGTCCAATGAGGACGTCGGGCACGCCGTCTACGGTGGCGGGTCGTCCTGTGTGGATGATGCGGTCAGCCGGTATCTGGTCGACTTGACGATTCCCGCCGCCCCGGCCCGCTGTACCGGCGGTCCCGTGTGATGCTGGACGGGTGAAGATGCTGGACCGGCGGCTCGGCGCGGTGCTCGCCGAGGTACTCCTGGCCGGATTCGTCGCGGGCGTGACGGTCTTCCTCGCCGATCTGCTGCCGGCGTGGGGCTGGCCGGAGGTGTTCTCGCCGTCGGCGCCGGTGCTGACCGCGGTGATCGCCTGCGCCGTCGTGCTGGTGCTGCTGCGCCGCCGGTTCACGGTGGCCGCGCTGCTCGCCGCGACCGTGCTGTTCGGGTTGTTCCCCGCGACCGGTGTCGCGCTCGCGGTCGTCGCGCATACGGCGGGGACCCGGGGGCGGCGGTGGCCGCTGTTCGGCCTCACCGCGCTGCTGCCCGCCGCGGTCGTGCTGCTCACCCAGCCTGCCTTCCGCTGGCAGTACGTCCTCGTGGTGATCGCCGTTTCGACGGTCTCGTGCCTCGTCCTGCCCGCGCTGGCCGGCGCGATGCAGGCGCAGCAGGCGAGACTGGTGGTGGCGTTGCGCGACCGCGCCCGGCTGGAGGAACGCTCGCGGCTCGCCGAGGAGATGCACGACCAGCTCGGGCACCGGCTCAGCCTCATCACGATGTTCTCCGGCGCGCTGGAAGTCGCCGCCGATGGCAAGGATCCCGAGTTGCGGCAGGCCGCCGGGCACGTCCGGTCGACGGCCAAACTCGCGCTCGAAGAACTGCGGGAATCACTCGGGATCCTGCGGCCGGGCGGGGAACCGGCCGAGCCGGCGGAGGCCACCGACGCCGCCGGTACGAAGGCGGACATCGCGGGCCTGGTGGCGTCGTCGCGCGATGCCGGCCTCGACGTGGCGTTCGACTGGCGAGGCTCCGACCTCGACGGCGTCCGGCCACCGGTCCGCCGGGCCGTGCACCGTTTGGTGCGCGAGGCGCTGACCAACGTGCACAAAAACGCCGCCGGGGCGTCGGTCACCGTCGTCGTCGACCACGGCCCCGACCTGGTGAAGGTCGTGGTGCGCAACAGCGCCGAGCAGGTGGCGGGGGAGCGGTTGCCCGGTACCGGGCGCGGGCTGAGCGGCCTGCGTGAACGGGTCCGTCTCCTCGGCGGGACGTTCACGGCCGGGCCGGATCCGGAAGGCGGCTTCGCCGTCACGGCCGACCTGCCGCCGCGGGCGAACGCGCCGCTCGCCGAAGAGACGGGCGAGGAACGGCCGGGCCGGATCCAGTCCGGTCTGCTGCTGACCACCGGCCTGGCCGCCGTCGCCGCGTTGCTGCTGACCACGCTCGCCTTCGTGCCGCCGCTCACGCCTGCCGACCACGAGGATCCGCTGGCCAGCGTGAAGATCGGGATGACACCGGAGGAGGTCGAGGCGTGGTTCGGCCCGAACGAACCCGCGGCGCACGCCGCCGCGGAGGGGTACGAGCCGCCAATACCCGGCGACAGCTACTGCGTTTACGTCGCGGCAGCCGATCCGCCCGACGCGGAAACCGCCGCGATCTTCCGGTTCTGCTTCGGTGAGCGAGGATTGGTGGAGAAGACCTGGTTCGAGGTTCCCGTACCGGAGGAGACGCCATGATCCGGGTCCTGCTCGCCGACGACGAACCGCTGCTCCGTGCGGGCGCGCGGCTCCTGCTGAACCAGGCGGGTGACATCGACGTCGTGGCCGAGGCCTCGGACGGCGCGGAGGCGATCGACGTCGTCCGGCGGATGACCGTGGACGTCGCACTGATGGACATCAGGATGCCCAGGATGGACGGGCTCGCCGCGGTCGAAGAGATCGCGCGTGAAGTGCGGGTCATCATGCTCACCACGTTCGGGGACGAGGCCTACGTGGCCCGCGCCCTGCGCGCGGGGGCGGCCGGGTTCCTGCTCAAGGACACCGATCCGGTGCAGCTCATCCAGGCCGTCCGGTCCGCGGCCGCCGGTGAGGCGGTGCTGTCGCCCCGGATCGCGAAGCAGGTCATCGACCGGTTTCGCGACGCCGACGCGGCGGACGCCGACAACGTCGCGCGGGCCAGGCGGAGGATCGAGGCGCTGACCGCCAGGGAACTCGACGTCCTGGTGCGGGTGGGGCGGGGCCTTGGCAACGCGGAGATCGCGGGGGAGCTGCGGCTGTCGAACGGCACGGTGAAGATCCACGTCAGCCGCATCCTCGCCAAGCTGGGCTGCGCGAACCGCGTCCAGGCCGCGATCCTGGCGCACGACGCGGGCATCCTGCGCGGTTGAACGAGCTCCTGTTCTCTGTTAGGAAAGGTTCCTAACTAACGGGAGGCGATGTGCGCGGACGTGGTCTTGCGGCGGCGACGGTTCTGGTGGTCCTGTGCGGTGGCTCGGCCGCCGTCGCGGACACGACGACGGCGGGGTCCGGCGCGCGGAACATCATCTACATCCAGGGCGACGGCCTCGGCCTCGGCCAGCGGGATCTGCTCCGGCTGGCGCTCAAGGGCAAGAACGGCAGGCTCGCGATGGACGGGCTCGCGGCCACCGGTCTCGTGCGGACGTCCTCGGACGACCCCGGCGAGATCGTCACCGACTCGGCCGCGGCGGCCACCGCACTCGCGACCGGGCACAAGACGCGCAACGGCGCGGTCGGGGTGGACGGCCGCGGGCGCCCGCTGGAGACGATCCTCGAACGGGCGAAGCGGGCGGGGAAGTCGACCGGCCTGGTCACCACCGCGCAGGTGACGGGCGCGTCGCCGGCGGCCTTCGCGGCGCACGTGCCCAGCCGGGACTCGCAGAGCGACATCGCGAAGCAGTACATCGAGAACAGCCGTCCGGACGTCCTGCTCGGCGGCGGCGAGGACTGGTGGTATCCCAAGGGCGAGCCCGGGCTCTGGCCGGACAAGCCGGGGGAGGAGAGCCGCAGCCCCTACGGCAACCTGGTCGAACACGCGCAGCGGACCGGCTACACCTACGTGCGCGACGGCGACGAACTGCGGACCACACGGGCGAACCGGATCCTCGGCCTGTTCGCGAACGAGGACATGGTCGACTACGGCCCGGACGGCGTCGGGAAGTACGCGCCGCGGGTACCGCTCCAGCAGATGGCCCGCAAGGCGCTGGACACTCTCTCGAAGAACCCGCGCGGCTTCTTCCTGTTCCTGGAGGAAGAGGGGACCGACGGGATGTCGCACGAGAACAACGCGCACGGCGTGATCGACGCGGGCCGCGCGCTCGACGCCACCGTCGCCGAGGTCCTGCGGTTCGTCCGGACGCATCCCGACACGCTGGTGATCATCGGCGGCGACCACGAGACGGGCGGATTGAGCATCGAGAACTACGACGCGTCCGACACCGACCCGGACCAGGACGGTCCCTTCGCTGTACCCGGCTCGAAGCTTCAGTTCACTGTGGACTGGACGACGCACGATCACACCGGCGCCGACACCCCGGTCACCGCCGAAGGCCCCGGCTCCACCCGGCTGGGTGGCACCGTCGAGAACACCGACGTCTACTGGGTGATGCGGCTGGCGAGCGGTCTCTGAGCACGAAAAAGGCCACCTCCGCCGACGGAGGTGGCCTTTTTCGCGGGTTCGATCAGCCGATGCTCTCGACGACGGCCTCGGCGACCGCCTTCATCGTGGTCCGGCGGTCCATCGCGGTGCGCTGTATCCACCGGAAGGCGTCCGGCTCGGTGAGCCCCTGACGGCTCATCAGCAGCCCCTTGGCGCGGTCGATGACCTTGCGCGTCTCCAGCCGGTCCGTGAGGCCCGCGACCTCGGATTCCAGCGCCTGCAGCTCGGCGAACCGGCTCACGGCCAGCTCGATGGCGGGCACCAGGTCGCGTTTGGCGAACGGCTTGACCAGATACGCCATCGTGCCCGCGTCCCTGGCCCGCTCGACGAGGTCGCGCTGGCTGAACGCGGTCAGGATGACGACCGGCGCGATCCGGTCGCCGGTGATCTTGGAAGCGGCCTCGATACCGTCGAGCTTCGGCATCTTGACGTCGAGAATCACCAGGTCGGGCTTCAGCTCGGTGGCCAGGTTGATGGCCTGCTCGCCATCCCCGGCCTCACCGACCACCTCGTAGCCCTCCTCGCGGAGCATCTCGACGAGGTCCAAACGGATGAGGGCCTCATCTTCGGCCACGAGCACCCGCCGCTGGGGTGCGGCGACGGCACCATTGGCCTCGGCAGCCTGCTCGGTCACCGGGGTCCTCCTGAAGGTCGTCGGGCAGTTCGGCTCGCGGACTGTCCGCGAACCTGAAGCCTACCGGGAACGATCCAGACGGCTAGATGGCGTTCACCACGTCAGACGGTCGTCACACTCCCGGGCCCGGCGGAAGACGCGCTCCCGTGATCCCGTAAAGTTCACCGGGCACCGCCCCCGTAGCCCAACTGGCAGAGGCAACGGATTCAAAACCCGTCCAGTGTGAGTTCGAATCTCACCGGGGGCACCAACAGGAACCACACAGGTACCGGCCGCGCGCTGAGCGGGCACGTTCTGTGTAGGCATGGCGTCGGTGATCCTTTCCGCCGAGATGGCGACTTCAGGCAGCTGGCCGGCAGGCAGGCGGATGGTGATGGTGGCCTGGTCGCCGCTGTGGTTCAGTTCCACCCTGAGTTGGGTGGTGTCGAACAGTGTACCGAGTAGCGTTCGTGGTGCCTGGGCCAAGTTGAGTGCCAGATGCGGTAGCGCGTCCAACAGGTCGATGTCCGTCGCGTCAAGCGGGCGTTGCTCCGCTTTGTCGGCTTCGTCGAGTTCTGCGATCGACGCCAATGCTTCGCTCTTGCTCCCTTCCAGCTCGTTGTAGCTTCCGCGGAGCGCCTTGGTGAAGGGGTCGTTCGGGTCGCCTTGCTGGGCTTGCGTCATGAGCGACTTCTGGCGCTGAGCGATGTCGTCGAGCTGTCGTTGGAGCCGTTCTCGTTCGTTCTGGCGATCCTGCGCGGCACGGTCATCGACTCCTGAGAGGTCTGCGGCGAGGATCGCCCGGCGGTCCTGCCCAAACACGCGGTCGGCGAAGAACTTGGTCACCGCGTCCAGGATGGCGTCTTCCCGTACATACAAGGCTTTCTGGTGATCGGCGTACTTGTCTGGCCGGCCTCGGTTGTTGTTCCTGATCTGGCAGAGGTAGTACGAGGCCTTGTTGCGGACGCATCCGTACGTCCGACGACCGCATTCGCAGATGATCCTGCTGCGGAAGAGATTGGTGCGAGCGGTGAGCGGATGCTTGTTGGCCGAGTCGCCGTCACGAGATCCGCGCTTCGCGTCGCGGTGTGCGTTGATCTCGTCGTACATCCATTTGGGAATGAGCGGCTCGTGAACCGGCTTCGGCGACCACGCCCACTTGACCGGGTCGTTGACCTTGCCGCCGCGCGAGCGGGAAGCGCGGCGATTGAAGACCTGGTAACCCGTGTACTTGGGGTTTCTCAGAATCTCGTACACGCTTGTTCTGCTCCAGGTGCCGCGGGCCCGGTTCTTGCCTGGTGGGACCGGCGGCGGGTACTTGGCAAGGTCGGCGTTGAGGCGATCGGCGATGGTGTCGCCGCCAAGCTTCTCGTAGTACCGCCACAGCGCGATCTGGGTGACCGTCTCGCCGCGAAGTCCGTCGGGTTCCAGCCGGGACTTGGTCAGCCCCTTCGCTGCCTTGGACGGGTTGGGATGCCGGATGGTCTTCGCCTTGTAGCCATGGCACGGCTTGCCGATGTTGTAGCCGTCCCGTACATGGGTGCACAGCCCACCCCAGGACTGTTCGAGGGTGTTGAGGACTTCGTACTCGGCCAGTGACTGGTTGATCCGGCGTTGCAGGATGCGCTGGGCGCGGCTACCGCCGAGGGTGATCGGTTCGTTGGCGGCGAAGAGGGGAACCTCGACACGCTCCAGAGCTCGCTCGACTGTCAGGCCTTCGAAGGCCCGGCGAGCGACTCGGGCGATGTTCTCGCAAATGACGACATCGAAGCCTCGATCGGGGTATGTAGCCTGCTCGAGCAGATCGCCGATACCACCGTCTCGTGGAATCGGGATGTCGAAGCGCTCGTAGCGTTCACCTCGGCCTCGATCAACCGGTCTTGCGGCTGGTGACCTGCGGCGGCGCGTTCGACAAGCAGGCGCACAGCTACAAGGACAACATCGTCGTTGTAGCGTCGGAAGTCGGTACAGGGCCCCGGAACGGCGAATAATACAAGCGCTCCAACAGGTGCAGGCCGGATGTTTCGGTATCAATTCTCTTAGGAAATGTGGGCTCCCCGCTGGTTAGGGTGTCGAGGTAGTTTTTCGGCCGGTCCAGGGTCAGGTTCGGCGACATGTCTCTGCTGTAGCCGAGCGGCATGTTGCAGTTCAGTGCTTCTGCGGATCAGCATGGCCGGCTGGTTCGTCGAAGCGGCAGCTGCACGCGTTCCGGTGTCGCGGGCGGGGCGTGCTCCGCTGGTGGCTGTCACCTGGGTGACGCGAGGGAGATGGCGGCACGCCGATCATGATCGCCCGGTGACCGGCCGTGGATGCCGTGGTACCGCCCATTCGAGGCGGTAGCCGGAGTGGTCGGCGAACTCGAGAGCCAGGGCGTGGAGCACGAAGTGCGCGTTGTTCAGGGTAGCGTGGTCGTCGTCGCGCTCGAGGACTTCGAGGGTGGCGACGCACCGGTTGACGATGAGCCGGAGGCCGTCGAGGCGGCGCAGCGTCCGCGCCGGATCTTGGGTGGCGATGTGCCGGTGATCCTCGACAGTGATCGTGCCGGACTCGTCGTGCAGGGTGATGAGCCCCGCCTTTCCGAAGTCGCTCCATTCGCCGCTGGTGCGGCCCTTGGCGGCTCGGGCGATACTCTCGATTTCGTCGTATCGCTCGCGGACGAAGGTGATCAGCGAGGCAAGATCTTCCATCAATCGCACCCTTCCGCCTGTGGACGTGGCGCGCAATCGTGAAGTGTCAGAACTTTCGCCTGTGGATTTGTGCCGACTGCCAGCTGCTTATCCGCCGGATGATGGCGACCAGCAGTACGCCTGCGATCCCCAGGAACGTGGCATAGACCGTGTCCACGACGACGATGGCCAGCGGTGGGCCAGTGATCCGTCCTTCGACCACTGTGGCGAGTTGGCTCGTCAGGAAGGCGCCCCACCACCAGTTGATCGTGGTGCCGCCGGGCGTGCCGCGGTGGGCTGAGTGTTCGCTTGTGACTGAAGGATTGCTCGCTCTCCCGATGTCGGTGATGACGACGTGGGGGTACCAGAAGTTCACGATGGGGCAGACCCAGCCGCCGATCACCCAGCCACGCTCCTTCCGCGGTGCCTCAGCCGACAGCAGTTCCGAGTTGAGTCTGGCGAGCCATAACCAGCGGAGAAAGCAAACGGTGGTGCCAAGTTGTGCCGCGAAGGCGACCCAGTCGACGACATTCGCGAGCAAGTCGTTGCGGTGGGCGGATGTGTAGGCCTGCCACGTCAGGCACGTGGACGCCGCGGCCGAGAGCGAGGCGATGACGATCAGGGACACTGACGCGATCTGCCACGTCCGCAGCGGATGCAGCTGACGTGTACCCGCGATTGCAGGGCTGTTGCGGTGCATGGTTTCAGAACCAGTTCGGTGACATGTCGAGCGTCGTGCGGTCGACGGTCGCCAGTACCTCGAGCCAGGGTCCGGTCTTGGGGAGCTCGTAGCGGTAGAAGTAGCGGGCCGCGGCGCGTTTGCCGCCGCCGAGGTCGTCCTCTCTGACGCTGGCTGCGAGGAACTGTTCGAGCCAGATCCAGGCCAGCACGATGTGGCCGGTGGCTTCGAGGTAGATAGAGGCGTTCGCGAGCCGGGTGGTGAGGTCGGGTTCGGCATGCAGCCTCCGCGTCACGTCGGCCAGCCTGGTGAGCGCGGCGCCGAGTTGCCCGGCCAGGTGCGCCGCTTCGCCTCCGACAGCCCGCGCGCGGTTCACAGAGTTCTGCAGGAGGGATTCCAGTGCCCGCAGGCCGGCGCCGTCGGCGATGGCGGTTTTACGACCCAGCAGGTCGATGGCCTGGATTCCGTGTGTGCCTTCGTGGATCGGGTTGAGCCGGTTGTCCCGGTAGTGCTGTTCGACGTCGTATTCGCGGGTGTAGCCGTATCCGCCGTGGATCTGGATGGCGAGGTCGTTGGCGTGCAGGCACCACTGGGATGGCCAGCTCTTCACGATCGGTGTCAGGACGTCGAGCAGGAGTCCGAGGCGGTCTCGTTCTTCGTCCGTCTCGGCGGTGCGCTGGTCATCGATCAGTTTGGCGGCGTAGAGGGTCAGGCCCAGGGCGCCTTCGACGTAGGACTTCTGCGCTAGCAGCATCCGGCGGACGTCCGCGTGCGCAATCAGGGGCACCTGAGGTGACGAAGGTTCCTTGTCGGTCGGCAGTCGTCCCTGGAGGCGGGTTCGCGCGTAGTCGAGTGACTTGAGGTAGCCGGTGTAGCCGAGGGCGGTCGCGCTCGCGCCGACGCCGATGCGTGCTTCGTTCATCATGTGGAACATGACGGCGAGCCCGCGGTTCGGTGCGCCGACCAGCTCGCCGACGGCCCCGGCTTCGCCCAGCGGAAGATGCTTGCCCTCACCGAAATTCAGCAGCGTGTTCGTGATGCCGCGTTGGCCCATCTTGTGGTTGAGCCCGCCTAGGACGACGTCGTTGCGCTCACCGATCGTTCCGTCGGAGCCGACGAGGTACTTCGGCACCAGGAACAGCGACAGGCCCTTCACGCCCGCCGGTGCGCCGGGGATCCGGGCGAGCACGAGGTGGACGATGTTCTGCCCGAGTTCATGGTCGCCGGCCGAGATCCACATCTTGGTGCCGAAGATGCGGTAGGTGCCCTCGGCGCGAGGCTCAGCTCGGGTGGTGATGTCGGCCAGGGACGATCCGGCTTCTGGTTCCGACAGGCACATGGTGCCGTGGAAGCGGCCGTCGAACATCGGGCGGACGAACCGGTCGATCTGCTCCGCCGAGCCGTGCGCCAGCAGCAGGTTCGCGTTGGCCATGGTGAGGAAGGCGTAACCCCAGGTGGCGGTGTTCGCGGCGGAGAACCAGGCTGAGCATGCGGACTGGATCACGCAGGGAAGCTGGAGACCGCCGATCGCGGAATCGGCCGTCGCCGCCAGCAGCCCGGCCGCGACGACCTTGTCGAGCGCGTCCTTGACTTCCGGGTTCAAGCGGACTTGCCCGTCGACGAGTTCAGGCTCGCGCGTGTCGTTCTTCTTGTTGTGGGTCGCGAAATGCGCTTCGGCGATGTCGTGGCAGAGATCGATGATGTCGTCGAAGCTCTCGCGAGAGTGATCGGTGAACCGCGTGCGCGCGGTGAGCGCTTCGACGTTGAGCCAATCATGGAGAAGGAAGTCGAGGTCGTTGCGGGACAGCAGTAAGGATTTGGCCGGCATGGGTGTGCTCCGAGGGAAGGGTCAACGAGTGAGGCTGATGCCGCCGTCGATCGGGAGGACGGCACCGGTGACATAGCTCGCCGCCGGCGAGCTGAGATAGACGACCGCGCCGGCGATGTCCTCGGCCTGTCCGAGCCGGCCGAGGGGCGCCTTGGCGACGTAGTAGTCACCGTGGTCCGCGAGGATCTTGGCCGTCATCTTCGAGGGGAATGGGCCGGGGGCGATGGCGTTGCAGGTGATGCGCGGCCCGAGTTCGACGGCCAGGACACGGGTCAGGTGGTGCAACCCGGCCTTGCTCGACGAGTAGGCGTAGGTCGGCATGCCCGGGACGCGCAGGCCGTCGATGGAGCCGACATTGAGGACACGGGCCGGGTCGCCCTGGGTCGCGGTCTTCTCCAGCAGCGGCAGAAAGGCTCGGGTCAGCAAGAACGGCGCCCTCAGGTTGAGGTCGACGACCTTGTCCCACGCGGAGCCGGGGAATGCCTCGAGCGGTGCGCCCCAGGTCGCGCCGGCGTTGTTGATCAGGATGTGCACACCGTCGTAGTGGGTGGCTACCTCGCCGGCAAGCCGCAGGCACCCGTCCTCGGTGGACAGGTCGGCCGCGACCGCGGAGATCTCGCCGAACTCGGACAGCTGCTCGCATGCCGCGCGGCAGGCATCCGGCTTGCGGGACGAGATGACGACGCGAGCCCCTGCTTCGAGAAGGCCACGGGCAGCCATGAAGCCGATGCCGCGGCTGCCGCCGGTGACGACGGCGGTCCGTCCCGTCAAGTCGAAGAGATTGGTCATTGAGATGCTCCAGCTCAGAGGGAGATCCCGCCGTCGACGGGAAGGACGACGCCAGTGATGTAGGCGGCTTCGTCGGAGGCCAGGAACGCGACGGCGGCCGCCATTTCCGCGGGGTCGCCGAACCGTTTGAGCGGGATCGTCTCCGTCAGCCGGGCGAGCTTGTCCGCCGGGATCGACTCGATCATCCGGGTCTGCGCGTTGGGTGAAATCGCGTTCACGGTGATGTCGAAGTGGGCCAGCTCCTTCGCCGCCGTTTTCGTGAATCCGATGATCCCGGCCTTGGCCATGGCGTAGTTCGACTGCCCAGGGTTGCCGTGCAGGCCCGTGTACGACGTGACGTTGATGATCCGGCCGTGGCCCTGACGGCGGAGGTACGGGACAGCGGCACGGGTGAAGCGGAAGGTGCCGCCGGCATGGACCGCCATCACGGTGTCGTAGTCCTCGTCGGTGAGCTTCCACAGCATGCCGTCGCGCAGGATGCCGGCGTTGTTGACCAGCACGTCGAGTCGTCCGGTGTCGGTGATGACGCGGTCGATCACGGCTGTCACCTGGTCGGTTTCCGATACATCCGCTGCCAGGGCGGTCGCGCCGATTTCCTTCGCCGTGAGCGCGACGGCTTCGGCGTCGAAGTCGACCAGGTACACCGACGCTCCGGCGGTGTGGAATCGCTCGGCGATCGCGCGGCCGACACCACGTGCGGCACCGGTCACCACGATGCTGCGCCCGGTGAAGTCGAAGATCAGGTTTCCCATCAGGACAACCTCTCGAAGATGATGGCCATGCCCTGCCCGCCTCCGACGCACATCGTCTCCAGGCCGACGGTCTTGTCTTTCGCGCGCAGTCCGTTGAGGAGGGTGGTGGTGATGCGTGCGCCGGTCATACCGAACGGGTGGCCGAGTGCGATGGCGCCACCGTGCACGTTGAGCTTGTCGCCGAACGGGTCGATGCCGAGGTCCCGTGCGGAAGGGACGACCTGCGCGGCGAACGCCTCGTTGATTTCGACGAGGTCGACATCGTCGATGGTCATCCCGGCCCGGGTGAGTGCCTGGCGAGAGGCCTCGACCGGGCCGTAGCCCATGACCTCGGGGGACAGTGCGCTGACGCCGGTGGCCACGATGCGGGCCAATGGGGTGATCCCGAGCGAGCGGGCCTTGGAGTCGGACATCACGACCAGGGCGGCGGCGCCGTCGTTGAGGGGACAGCAGTTGCCCGCGGTGACCAGGCCATCGGGCCGGAAGACCGGCTTGAGCTGTGAGACGGCGTCGTAGGTGACGCCGGGGCGGGGGCCGTCGTCGGTTTCCACGAGGGTGCCGTCGGGCAGAGTCACGGGAGTGATCTCGCGGGCGTAGAAACCCTCGGAGATGGCTTCTTCGGCGAGGTTCTGTGACCGAACCGCGAACCGGTCCATCTCCTCTCGGGTCACCCCTTTGAACCGGGCGAGGTTCTCCGCGGTCTGTCCCATTCCGATGTAGACGTCCGGGAGGTCGCCGGCTTCTCGTGGATCCGTCCAGGTGTCGGTACCCGATTCGGCAGTCGCGAGCGTCCGGGCTTCCGCCTCGGCGAAGAGCGGGTTCCGAGTGCCCGGAAGGGAGTCGGAGGTGCCCTTGCCGTAGCGGGAGACGGTCTCGACCCCTGCGGAGACGAATACGCTTCCTTCACCGGCCCGGATGGCGTGCAGTGCCATCCGGGTGCTCTGCACCGACGACGAGCAGTACCGCGTGACCGTGGTCCCTGGAACGGTTTCCAGCCCCAGCAGCACCGCGACGACCCGCCCCAGGTTGTTGCCCTGTTCCCCGCCGGGCTGGCCGCAGCCGAGCACCAGGTCGTCGATCTCGGCCGCGTCGAGCTCCGGTACCTGGTCCAGCGCGGCTCGGACCAGTTGCGCGGTCAGGTCGTCGGCTCGCACCTCGGCGAGGGAGCCCTTGTTCGCGCGGCCGATGGGGGAGCGGGCAGCAGCGACGATCACTGCTTCGGGCATGGGGCCTCCGTGATGCGCGTGAATGATTGATCAAGTCGATCCGATACTCGGTTCACCGACTCCGCAAGTCAAGAATTCGCGCCGCGGTCGGGCAATGTGACAACAGAGCCGGAAAGATCTCGTGATCCGCACGAAAATCGGCGCCGTCTCGCTGGAGCTTGGAATGTATGTGTGTTCGCCCAATAAGGCGCGCCGGCTTTTGTGTGTTGGACAACCTGAAGGCAATTCCTTGCCCTGCTGAGTATTCCTGCCGCATAGTCGCGGAACTCGGTGCGGGTCTGATGCCCGGCTCGACAGTTCACGTTTTTTCGGAGAGGTTGCCTGTGTCGAAGACGACGCTGCGAAGCACCATGCCCGACGATGAGCTCCTGATCAGCCGGATCCTCCGGCGCGGGATGGAGGTCAACGGGACGAGTCAAGTGGTGGCCAACGATTCCGATGGTGCCCAGTACGCGACCTTCGCCGATGTCGGCCGGGATGCCGCCAGTCTGGCTTCGTCGTTGCGGAACCTCGGAGTGTCGGCGGGTGATCGAGTGGCCACGCTGATGTGGAACCACCGTCCTCACTTGGCGGCCTATTTCGCGGTGCCGGGCATGGGGGCGGTCCTGCACACGCTGAACCACCGGCTCGCGGTGGATGACCTGGTCTTCATCATCAACCAGGCCGAGGATTCCGTGGTTTTGGTCGACGACGTCCTCGTATCGGTGCTCGAGCCGGTGCTGGCACGGACGCCGACGGTCAAGCATGTCGTCACAGTCGGCGAGACGGCTGCGGATTTCACGGGTGTTGAATGCCATCGTTATTCAGACCTGATCGAAAGTGGTACGGGATTCGCATGGCCGGAATTCGACGAGCGATCGGCTGCGGCCATGTGTTACACCAGCGGAACCACCGGCACGCCGAAAGGCGTCGTCTACAGCCACCGCTCGACCTGTCTTCACACGATGGCGGCCTGCGCGGGCGGAGTTTTCGGCCTTTCGGACGTCGACCGGGCGCTGGTGCTGGTGCCCATGTTCCACGTCAACGCCTGGGGACTGCCTTACGCCTGTTTCCAGACCGGCGCCGATCTGCTGCTGCCGGACCGGTACATGCGGCCCGAGCAGATCGTGCGATTCATCGCCTCCGAGCGCGCGACGATCACCGGCGGGGTGCCGACGCTGCTGAACTCGCTGCTCGACGCGGCCGGCGCTCATCCGGGAAGCCTGTCGAGCCTGCGGCTGGTCAACTCAGGAGGATCTGCGCTTTCGGTGTCGACCGCACGTCGCTTCCACGACGAGCACGGCGTGCCTGTGGTCCAGGGCTGGGGCATGACCGAGACCAGCCCGCTCCTGTCCATTTCCCGGTCTCGTGATCCCGAGTCGGTGGTCAACGGGGTCGGCAAGGTCGTGCCCGGCGTCGAGATCCGCGTCGTCGACGAGCACGGTGCAGTCCTGCCGTGCGATGGCTTCTCGGTCGGTGAAATCGAGGTCCGGGGCCCCTGGGTGACGTCGTCCTACTACGGCGCGGAAGCACCGGAGAAGTTCCACGACGGCTGGCTCCGCACCGGCGACGCCGGGAGCGTCTCACCGACGGGCGAAGTCTGCATCACCGACCGGCTGAAGGATGTGATCAAGTCGGGCGGCGAGTGGATTTCCAGCCTCGACCTGGAGAAGGCCATCGCGACCCATCCGGCGGTCTCCGATGTGGCGGTCATCGGCGTGGCCGACCCGCGGTGGGAAGAACGCCCGCTGGCGTGGGTCACCTTCAAGACAGGTCGGACCGCGACGCCGGCCGCACTCGAGGACCACCTGCGTGACCGCGTCGCGCGGTGGTGGATCCCCGACGCCTGGGCGTTTCCCGACAGCATCCCGACGACCGCCGTCGGCAAGCACGACAAGAAGCTACTGCGCCGCTGGTTCGCCGACGGCCACGATCACCACACGCCCACGCCCGAACAAACCGAGTCCTCGGCCGGTGACGTGCGACCGCGCCATACCGCCTGGAGGAAGGAACCTGAGGATGTCGTCTGACATCAACATTGCACGGCCGGAAAAGCAGTCCTCGACCAGTGGCTCGATCACCCGCGGTTTCGCCCGGCGCGCACTGATTCTGCTGTTCCTGGCCAACCTGTTGAACTTCTACGACCGCTCGATTCCGGGCCTGCTTTCAGAAAACATCAAACACGAATTCGGGCTCACCGACACGCAGCTGGGCCTGACAGCGTCAGCAGCTCTCGTGATCTACGCGATCGCCGGGATCCCGCTCGGCCGGTTGGCGGACAAGGCGAACCGGGTACGCGTCCTCGGTGTCGGGCTCTCCGGGTGGAGCGTCCTGACGGCGCTGAATGGCCTCATGCCCAACGCCTGGTCGTTCACAGCGCTGCGCAGCGCCGTCGGAATCGGTGAGGCCTCATGCGCACCGGCCGCCAACTCCCTTGTCGCGGACATGTTCCTTCCCGCCCAGCGCGCCCGTGCGGTGGGGGTGATGCAACTCGGGATCCCGGCGGCCACCGTGCTAGCTGCGTTCACCGTCGGGCCGATCGCCCAGGCGTCGGGCAACTGGCGTCTGCCGTTCTTCCTCGCGGCCATTCCCGGCCTTCTGATCGCGGCCGCGATGTTCTGGATGAAGGAACCACCTCGTGGGACCCGCGAAGGAGCACCGACAGTGCGTCCAGCGCCGGTCGCACACCCGATCCGTGCGGTCCTGGCGATCCCGAGCCTCCGCTGGATCGCGCTCAGCGGCGCGGCGTTCAACTTCGCCATGTACGGGATCGCGAACTTCGGAGTGCCGTTCCTGCTTCGTTACTTCGGAATCCACCTGGCCGGCGCATCGGTGACGACGGGCGTCGTGACTGGTGTTTTCGGAGTCGCGGGACTGCTGCTCGGCGGTGTCGTCGCCGACCGGGCCCGTCGCCGCTCGGAACAGGCCCGCCTGCGAGTCGCAGTGGTCGCCCTGCTGACAGCAGCCCCGATATTGGCCGTCGCCTTTCTGCTCGGCAAGAACGCGTTCGCCGGCTATGCGGTCCTGAGCGCGTTGGCCACGTTGCTGCTCTTCGGCATGTACTCGCCGGTGTACGCGAGCATCTACGACGTCGTCGAACCGCGTCTGCGCGGCACTGCGACCGCCGTGTACTTCATCGCGATGTACGTCCTCGGCGCCGCTTTCGGTCCGTTCCTGATAGGTGCCATGTCCGACTGGTTCGCGCACCTGGCCGCCCACGGCGAGGTGCCGACTCCGGCTGCCGTTGCCGACGGATTGCGGTACGCACTGCTCGCCAGCTGCCCCGTGGCGCTAGCGCTCGCCGGCGTGTGCGTCTGGCGGGCGTCCCGACACATCCTGCGCGACGCCGCGGCCATGCGCCGTCGACAGGACTAGCCACACGACGCTCACTGGAGGAAAGCTGTGACCAGAATTCAGGTGACCGACGACTCTTCGCGCTTCGGCTTCGACCCGCGGCGATTGGGACGGATCGATCGCCGTTTCGACCGGTACGTCGAAGACGGCGTGCTTCCGGGCTATCACATCGTGATCAGCCGGTCCGGGGAGGTCGTCTACTCCCATTGCGGCGGCTACCGCGACCGCGAGCGCCTGCTGCCGGTGAACGATTCGACGCGCTGGCGGATCTACTCGATGACCAAGCCCATCACTTCGGTCGCGGCGATGATGTTGTACGAGGAAGGCGCATTCGAGCTGACCGACCCGATCGGGCGCTACCTGCCCGAGTTCGCCGACATGCGGGTGTACACCGCATCCGCAGCGGCGAGAACGCCGGTCACCGTGCCTGCCACCGAGCCGATCCGGGTCTGGCATCTCCTGACCCACACCGCCGGCCTCACCTACGGCTTCCAACACTCACACCGGGTGGACGCCCTGTACCGGGCGGCGGGGTACGACTTCGGTACCCCGCAGGGGGTGGACCTGGGGTCCGGGTGCGAGGCGTTCGCCGGCTTCCCTCTCCTGTTCAATCCGGGAACGGCGTGGAATTACTCAGTGTCGACCGACGTACTGGGGCACCTTCTCTCCGTCATCAGCGGCTGGTCGCTGGACAAGGTCTTGGCGGAGTACGTCCTCAACCCACTGGCCATGTCGGAAACCGGCTTCAGCGTCGATGAAGATGCCGCCGACGATCTCGCCGCGATGTACCTGCTCGACGAAGGATCGGGGCGGGTCGTCCGAGGCAGCGAGGTGACTGTCCCCGGTGTCGCTAAGCCGGACTTCCTGTCCGGAGGAGGTGGGCTGATTTCCACCGCACACGACTATCAGCGGTTCACGCAGATGCTTCTGCGGGGCGGGGAACTCGACGGCATCCGGCTGCTCGGCCCTCGAACTGTGGATTACATGACGCAGAACCACCTTCCGGGCGGAAGCGACCTGCGCGGAGTCGTTCGCTCTGGATACGGGGAAACCGGTATGAACGGTGTGGGATTCGGTCTCGGCTTCTCGGTCGTTCTGGATCCGATGTCCACCGGGACGCTCGGGACAGCCGGCGAGTTCGCCTGGGGCGGAGCCGCGAACACGATCTTCTGGGTCGATCCCGTCGAAGAACTCACCGTCTTGTTCTTCACGCAGGTTCTGCCGGGCTCAGCACTGCCTATTAGGCCATTGCTGAAGCAGTTGGTGTACCAGGCGCTCGTGGGGTGACTGATACGGGGGCGCCGCCCGCAGACGGTCCCTCTGATTTCCCATCATGTCGAAATTAAGGATGATTCATGAAAGTGATAAAACGTGTAGCAGTCGTCGTGGCGACCGCTTGCGTCTTCGCTAGCGTGATCGGCGCCAGCGCGCCGGCGTCGGCGAATGAGCCGCCCCCTCGGACGTTCAAGCACTACGTAGCGCTGGGTGATTCCAGCGTCGCGGCCCCGGTCGTCGGTGGCTGGGACCCGGGCCTCTGCTTGAGAGGAATAAAACGCTACCCCACGGAACTGCAAAAGCGCTTGAAGGCTGAAGGCGTTAATTTGATGAACGACACGACGACCCTGACAGAGGTTGAGTGCACCGGCGCGCTCACGCTCAACTTGAGTCGGTACGCGGGTATCGTCGCCCTTCCTTCCTCACTGCGCGAACTTGAGAGCGTGCCTGTCGGCGTTGCTCAGGGACTTGAGCAGGGGAAGATAATGCAAGCCGATAGCGTGAAGTCGGATACGGACCTGGTGACAATCAGCATTGGCGCCAATGACCTCTGGAAGTATGTCGACCTGACCAAGCCCTGTGATCCATTCCAGGCGTTTATCGCGGCCCTGTTGGCTCCTGCTCTCGAAAAGAGGTTGGTGGCGACGATCGAAGACGTTGCCGGACGCGCGAGTCCTAACGCAGTTATTGCGGTGACTGGCTACGTCAGCCTGAAACGAGCGGAAGTGCCGGGCGGATGCTGGTTGTTCCCGTGGCAGCCGACGGTTGGCGATACGCTCAATCGTGCGATCAAGGACGCCGTGGGGAATGCGAGTGCGCACGAAGGCAGTAGCAACAAATCGCAGCGGAAGATTCGCTTCGTCGACATCGCCGCAGCCGCTGAAAATCATGTTGGTCCGCCGGTCTACCAGGGAGCGTTTTCCTTGAATCCGACGGATGGAATAGCGAATCACCCCACTGCCGAAGGGGTGGATATGTACGCCGACGCCATCGCGGACGTCCTGAAGGCTGCAGGTTGATACAGAGCGGTGGCTGGTGGCCGTGGCCCGGCATGACTGTCTGCGTGTCAGGCGTGCCGGGCCGATCAACTGCGCGAATCCACCAACGATAGAAGCCGTCTCTGTCCGCGACGGGCACGACCGATTCGGTCTTCGTCGTACGGCCTGGGCAGACCTGTTCGGGAACTGCTTGCATCAGTTCGGGCCATTGCGCCAGCGGGATGCTGGTCCCGCGGATCCCGTGCGCTGCTGCCGTGGGGTTGGACGAGACCGACCGCCAAACGACGCCAGCTCCCGGCCCGTCGGGCTGAATCGCTGGCGCGGCGCGCGCCTTCCCATTGCGGCGGTCCCGCCTGTTCGTGTCGTCCTGCCTGGTTATCGCCGGAAGGAGCTCCAGTTCTCGTTGACGATCGTCTGCGGCAGCGCCAGCCGGAGCGCGTCGATTTCGCTTGTGAAGGCCAAGAAGTCGTCCGTCGTGTAGGCGAATAGGTCCAATGAGGACAGACCGCTGAGCGAGCGCAGGGCGTACGTAGCGTCCCGGGTGATTCGCTCGGGCAGGAGCTGGAGCGTGCGAAGCCGGCGGAAGGACGCGAGGCGTCTGATCTCGCGGTGCCCGAGCGTGCCCACACCCATGACACGCAGCTCATCGATCTCGCTTGCGAGCGAGGTGGGTGTCGCGTTGTCGCGGAGCCGGTCGGGGCCAAGCTCGACCGCCACCGACCAGCCGGCGGGCACGTCGATGTGCCCGCCTCGGCGGATCTGGGTGGCGTCCTCGCCGAAGCGGCCCGGTGGAACCAACTCCACCCAGAACGGCTGGGGGCCGGCGGGCAACGTGAAGGTCCGTGGTGGATGTGTTACGAACTCTGGGAGCGTGGCCGTCGGCGGTCCGGTGAGGTTGGCAGCGTCCTGAAGGGCGCCGCGAAGCCGTCCGTCGAAGCCGTCGGCGAAAATCTCTGAGGACCGCCAGACCTGACGGCCGTTCCACAGCACGACCATCGTGGGTAATGTGCGGATCCCGAAGCGGGCGGTGAGATCCGGTTCGTGATCGGCATCGATCACCACGATCGGCTGGTCACGAGTCACGCGACGCAACCAGGTTTGAACTGTTCCACGGTCGACGATCCATCGTGCGGTGAACGCGAGGACGACCACGGTGGAGCGGGCGAGCGTGGCGTCGAACTCGTCCATCCGCTCGTCGCTCGTCGCCGGGTGATCGGGTTTGCCGTCGGTGCGGTCCTGTAATTCGGGGAGCTTCCATTGGCCGTTCACGACGATGCGGGCCGAGTGAGGTACCGGCAGGTCGTCCGTCCCGACGAGGCTGACCAGGTTCGGCAGGCGGAGGACTTCTTCGACCGTCTCTTCGGCGGCGCCTCGGAGGTCGAGTTCGACCGACGTGACCAGGCTGACGGCAGGCACGTCGGCTAAACCGGGCAAACGCACGTCGCGGCCTGTGATGGTCAGCCGGTCGATACAGCCCGGCAGGAACTCGTGCAGGACCCCAGGGTCGATCGGCGGATTCTGCCGGTGGTCGGCGCGCAGGCGCACCTCGACGAGCTCGTCGACGCCGACGATGACCGTGCTTCCAGGCTGGATTTCGCGAGCTCGCACCCGGCTGTGGCTGCACGTCACGAAGACTTCGGTGGTCGTGTCCAGGTCCGAGGGTACGTACAGCATGCGTGGGCGCCACCGGTCGCGCACGGCCGGGCTGATGTCGATCCTCGGGTCCAGGTTGCCCACGACCTCCAAGACCGGGAGGAGGACTGCGGCGAGGTCGTCCGCGGTCGTGTGCTGGTCGAAGCCGACCTGTTGCCATACGCGATTGCCCCGGTGGAAGATCACGAACGTGGGGAAACCGGCGATCTGATATCGGCGCCGCAACTCCGGATATCGGTCGACCTCGACGGACATCACGTGCACCCGGTCCTGATATTTGATGGCGAAGACTTCGAGTGGTCCGGCGAAGCCGGGCGAGGGCGAGCACCAGGACGCGGTGAACCAGACCAGGACGTCGGTGTGGTGGCGCAGCGCATCCCGCAGGGCCCGCGGGTCGATCCGGCCGATGGAGCCGCCCATCAGGCGACGCCTTCGGGATGCACGAGGTCCTGCAACGACTCCCGGATATGAGCGAGCGAGTCCGCGATCCACGGTAGGTTCAGCGGGTCGTCCCCATAGAGTGCGGACCATTGCTGCTCCGCGCTGCTCCCGTAGAGCAGGCCTGTGGCGGCCCGGAACCGGAGTGCCCGCGGATCGTCGCCGAACGCCGCGCCTGCCAGGACACCGATCCCGTAACGTTCGAGCAGGACGTCGGCCAGCCGCGCACCCGTCTCGATGCCTTGCGCGGCGAGCACCGGCCGGACCGGCTCGAAGTCGGGGTAGAGGAAGAACCCACCCTGCGGCGTCCGGCAGGATGCGCCGGCGGCAACGAGTCCCGCGTGGACGGCGTCGACGACAGCGTGGTGGAGACGGCGCGCGGCGTCGACGTAGTCGCGCACCTCGGCGTGGTCGGCGAACACGTACTCCGCCACCGCCTCCATCGGGCCGGGGACGCTGGACCAGACTTCACTTGCGATACCGAGGACCTTCGTGCGAAGCGGCCCGTCCGGGAGCCGGGCGTACCCGATCCGGTAGCCGCCGAGCGCAGCGGCTTTGCTGAGCCCGCCGGTGACGACTGTCTGCTCCGGCAGTTCGAGGGCGGGGCTGTAGACCAGGTCTTCGTAGCTCAGGTCACGGTAGATTTCGTCGGACACGATCACCAGGTCGTGTTCCCGCGCGATCTCGCAGACGTGCTTGATCAGCGACGAGGGTGCCAGCGAACCCGTCGGGTTGTCCGGCAGGGTCAGGACCAGGATGCGGGGGAAGATCCCCGCCTGGTGTGCTGCGGCGAGTCCTCGCTCGAGGTTGCCGGGATCGGGGACACCGCCGGTGTTACCCGGGACGTCGACCCAGAGGACGCGCTTGCCGGTCAGCCCGGCTTGGGCCGCATAGCTCACCCAGGACGGGCGGGGCAGGACGACGTCGCCGGGCAGGGCGGCGAGCACGGCGAAGAGGAGGGCTTTGCTGCCGGGGCCGAGCACGACCTGGCTCGCGGCGGTCTCGAGGCCGCGGCTCGTGAGATACCACGCTGCCGCGTCGCGGACGGCGCCGCCGCCGGAGACAGGGCCGTAGTCGTTGCGGTGCGCAGAACCGGTCAGTGCGTGTTCGATTTCGGGCAGCACGGGCAGGCCCACCTGCCCGAAACCGAGGTTGAGGACCCGAGACCGCCGGCTCCGGATGCTCTCGTTGAGCGCGGGGGTCACGGAGGGAACGGTCACCGGAAATCCTTACGTCGCTGGAGAAATGAGGGAGTTCGATTTGCGATCTTCGACGGCGGAGTGAGGCGGGCTTGTGCGGTTCGCTGAATTGCCGAATCACACGGACAGGGTTCGTGAGCGGGTACAAGGTGCCGTTATTTGTTCCAGCGACGTAGGCCGGGGTTTGGTCAGAGGCAGAGCCGGCCAGTGCTCGGCCGGTCCGCGTTCCGTCTCGCTTCGTAGATCCTCCGCGCCGTGTAGGCGGCGCTGAGCCGTTGAAAGTGTGCCGGGCGCGCGGGGTCCAGGCCCGTGAGCTCGGCGATCCGCCGGAGGCGGTAGTCGATCGTGTTCGCATGCACGCCATGGGCGGTCGCGGTCTTGCGGCGGTTCGCGTCGTGCCGCAGGTAGGTCTCCAACGTTTCGAAGAGGAACGGGAACTCCGCCAGCGGATCCAGCATCATCGCCAACGCCTCGCCCGCCGGGCCTGGCTTGGCGACCTGAAGCTCTAGCGGGATGTCCGCGACCGTGTACAGGCCGGGCGGGAGCCCGAGGGCAACTACGACGTCGAGTACCTCGCCTGCCTGTTCGTCCGCCTCCGGTACCGATTGGGCAGAGCCGGCCGCGGTGGCCGCCGTGATCCGGATTCCGGTTGTCACGGCCAGGCTCGTGACGAGGTCGTCGAGGTCGACCCGGCTTCGCGGCCTCTGCTCGCTCCGGGCCAGCAGGACGACGCCGCGGTCCGGGTAGAGCGCCGCGAGCGGCAGCTCGTCGGTCAGGGACCCCATCGCCTCGTGAAGGGCACGCAGGGTAGTTGTGTCGTCTCCGGTACCGCGGCCGAATGCAAGGCGGAGTATGTCGTAGTGGGCGGCGACCGGGATGCCGTAGTGCTCGGCGAGCTCGTCGTGGGGTTCGCCGTTGAGCAGTGCCGTCAGGAGCATGCGGCGCGTCGCCCGGTCGTCCTTCGCCCCGCGGTTCAGCGCCTCGACGTACGCGGTGCACGCGGCCGTGGTCACGGTCTCCTGTAACTGCATGAGGAGCTTGGTGGCCTCGACGACGTCATCGACGTCGTCCGGCAACGCGTCCTGGACCAGAAGTTCCCAGCCGCCGCGCAGGCCGACCTGACACCCCCGCAGGACTGTCGTCAGCGTGAGCCCATCCTGGACGGCTCGCTCGACGACGTCCGAAATACCGGAAATATCGCCGGAGTTGGGTGGCACACGGTCGCGAAGCATGCGAGCGGCGTGGTCGAGGTTCAGGCCGACGAGCCGCCGGATGGGCTCGACCACCCGCTCGGGGGACATGGCCCGGATCGCGGCGATCTCCTGGTCGATGTGCCCGGCCATTTGCTTGACCAGTTGCGTCTCGAGGCTCAGCAGGCGTTCGTGCACGGCGATGCCGCCAACGCGCAGCGGCCGGTGGACGAGGGGCGGGTCAATGCTCATGCGCTTCTCCCGAACAAGGAATTCGGACCGCTTCGCAGACGGCGGATATCGCCCTTTCTAGGAATCCTTGTCAGGTTTCACAAGCCATTCGTGGTGAACTACTGCCAAAACACGAGTGGGGTACACCGTGAGGATGAGAGACACCTTGTACCGTGGCAGTAGGGCCTTTGCAGCGTGACCGCGTTACCCGTGTTCACCAGTCATCCGCATCGACCGCATCATCGTGCGCGCGGAGCCGGTCCGTGATCATTTTGTAGTGTTTTCGTGGCTGAGCGGGGAATTCATGGTGTTGCCCGCATGGGTCGAGCGCTGGCGTGGACTGTATCGCCACCGTCCGGTCATCGCCGATTCGGTGCTGGCGGTGGCTTTTGTGCTGGGCCACGTCGCTGTCTCCGCAGCATGGTGGGGCTTGGCGATGCCTGCGGGTAGAAGGGTGTGGCTGCCTGAGCTACCGGCAATCTGGCAATTGGTAATGCTCGGCTTGACGCTGGCTTTACTGGCTGTCCGGCGGCGCTATCCGGTTACGGTTCTGTTTGCGCTACTGACGGCCTATGTGCTGGCCGTCGATGTACTCAACGGTGTGAGTGCGTTTCCGTTCATCGCTGTCTTGATCACGATGTACGAAGTCGCGACGTCGTGCAGCCGACGGGTGATGGTCGTCGCGCTCGCGGGTGTCGTCGTCATGCTCGTTCTTGGCGTGCTGTGGCAGGCCTACCTCGTCAACCGGGCCGGGCAGCCGGTGGCCACGACGGCCTTCGCTTGGGCTCTCATCGTTGTCGTGATCGAACAGGTCACGATGTCGTCGACGGCGGTGGCATTCGGCGTGGCCGTGCGGACGAGCCGCGGCCGGGCCCGAGAGCTACAGGAGAAGACCGCCGAACTGCGCCGGGCGCAGGAGCAGCTGGCGGCCAAGGCCGTCCTGGAGGAACGGCAGGCGATCGCCCGGGAACTACACGACGTCGTCGCGCGCGGACTCGGCGTGATCAAGGTGCAGGCAGGTGTGGCACTCGCCCTGCCTGAACAGCGGGAGGATCTCCTGCGCGTGATCGAGGACGTTGCCCGTGACGCCGTTCTCGACATGGGGCGCATGCTGGCCACGCTGCGGTCCCTGCAGGCCGGGAACGAGCCGGGACCACGGCCGGGACTGGCCCGGCTCGACGATCTGGTCGCTACGATGCGGCGGTCGGGCTTGCCGGTCGACGAGCCGGTGCGTGTCACGCCTCGCCCGCTGGCGCCTGGGCACGACATGGCCGCCTACCGGATTACGCAGGAAGCGCTCACGAACGTGCTCAAGCACGCAGGCCGGGTGCGTACCACCGTCCGACTCGACTACCGGCCGGAGGTACTGCTGATCGACGTGGTCAACGAGGCCGGCGAGCAGCGGGACCCGCCGCCGTCGACGGGCAACGGCCTGCTCGGCATGCGGGAGCGCGTCCTTCTCTACGGCGGCTCACTGGAGGCCGGACCGACCCCGGACGGGGGATTCCGCGTGCGCGCGCAGCTGGCGACCGGAAACATCGACAGCGGCGCCGCGGGCAAGGGTGGGGACAGATGACGGTCAGAGTTTTGCTTGTCGACGACATACCGATGATCCGCATCGGCTTCGCGACGATGCTGAACGCCGAACCGGACATCGACATAGTCGGTGAAGCAGGCAATGGCCGCGACGCGGTAACCCTCGCGCGGCGACTCCAACCAGACGTCGTCGTGATGGACATCAGCATGCCAGACCTGGACGGGCTCGCCGCGACGGAGCAGATCATCGCCGAGAGCGCGGGCCGCACCGCGGTGCTCGTACAGACGACGTTCGACTCGGACGAGAACGTCTACGCCGCGCTCGCGGCCGGCGCGTCGGGATTTCTCCTCAAGACCATGCCGGTGGAGGACTTGGCCCGAGCGGTACGGCTAGCGGCCGACGGCCAAGCGCTCGTCTCGCCCGAGGTCACGAAGCGGCTGATCGAGCAGAACCGCGTGCGATGGTCACGGAGGAGCGACGCGGATGAACGCGCGAAGCTTGAGACACTGACCGATCGAGAACGCCAAATCCTCAAACTGGTCGCGAGTGGACAGTCCAACAGCGACATCGCCGGAGCGTTGTTCCTGGCACCGACCACCGTCAAGACCCACATCACCAATGTCATGTCCAAGCTCGGCCTGCCGACCAGGGCGCACCTGGTGATCTTCGCCTACGAAACCGGCCTGGTCACACCGGGGCCTTAGCACTGCCGGACGAACCCGGGCGATGGCCGAGAATGCCCTGGGCATGGCCGAGCATGATCGCGTGCGCCCGGTTTCGAGCCCCCAGCTTTCGCAGTGTGTTCTTGACGTGCGAGCGAATAGTCTCGGGGGAGAGAAAACAGGACTCGGCGATGTCCTTTGTCGCCAGTCCGACGGCGATCAGGCCGAGGATCTGGCACTCCCGCGCAGACAGAACGGCACTCGATCCAGGAGGACGACGCTGCGCCGAGCCGTGCACGATCCCTTCGAACTGCTCTGCGACGTATCCACCTTCGTAGTGACAGAAGGCTACGATCTCCGCCAGCCGGTCCGCGGAGACCGCACGGTCGATCACACCGTCTGCCCCGTATCGTAAAAGTTCGTGCAGGTAGGCGGCGTTCTGGTCAGTCGGGCTGACCAGAACGACGACCGTCCGGACGGTCTCGATCGCAATGAGCGCCTGGGTGAGCATCGCTCGCCGGTCCAGCCGGGAGTCCACGAGGACCACGTCCGGGCGCGTCTCGTTGCACATGCGCACCGCTCGACCGCCATCACACGTCGCTCCGACGCAGCGCAGCCCGGGTTCGCGCACCGTTGCCGCACGGAGGCCGTCGTGGAAGAGCGGGTCCTGGTCGACCATCATCAGGCTGAGCGGTGCGGTCGATGTACGAGCGCCCGCGCGAGCTGGAAGCCGCGAGAGAAATGCGTTGATGACCTTACTCCTAGACTCGAAGTCGCCAGGCTGACACGGCAGAGGAGTTCGCGTCAATAAGGGTTTGACACGAAAGAATCGGTCCGTGTTCGGGCACTGCCCGAATTCATTGACAGGTACCGTCCGAGAGCGGAAATAATGGCCGAGAGCCCGGTCCTAGGGCCCTCCACGCCGGCCGGGCACGGCTGGGTGCCGGGATTTGAACCCGGCACCCAGGCCGCCTCGGCGGCTGGGCGACCGCAGCCTCGGTTCCGAGAATGCCGAGCTGGTAGCCGCAGGAGATCACGTTCGGCTGATTGCGCAGCCGATTGGCACGAGCCATCACGATCTATCCATTGGAGATAGCCCCACTGTGTTTTCCTATCGCGCAACGATGGGGAATGGTGTGGTCACGCTGTCGAGGGCGTCGGCGCATGAGTGATCTTCCTAGTGTGGCCGCTGTGTGACGTCAATATCTCCCCGGAGATATTCGGGCAAATTCACGACTGGCGTGATCTTGACCTAAGGCTTCGGGTCGGGCAGGTTGTGTGAGCGAGTGAAGACAGGTTCTCTGCTCAACGGAGATTGTTCTGGAGAAGTGCGCGGCCACCCCTCCAGAAGGGTTAGCCGTGTGCCACGGTGGCTTTGGGAAACTTGTGCCATTCTAGTTCCTTGTATGGAATTCAGCAGACGGGAGAAGTGAGTGAACGTTGTTCGGGCATGGAAAGACCCCCGTTACCGGCGACAGCTCAGTCCTGATCGTGATGTACTTCCGACTCACCCTTCGGGGACGGTCTCGATGACCGATCGCGAATTGGACGACATCGGCGGGGGTAGTTTGCTGGCGGGTCTCGGCCTTGGGGTAGCCGTGACCATTGGCCTATGTTCACCGAATGGCACGATGTGCGGATCGTGCAAGTGGGGAACCTTGGCTTGTTGCTAATCTTACCCTTTGCGGTTTCGCGGGCTGCGCGTCTCGAATGCCATGAAAGTAAATGCTTATCCGGTTGACTTGAAAGGATAAAATGGTGAATGTTATTCGCGCGTGGAAAGACCCCGTCTACCGACGTGCTGCGGGTGAGAGGTCGGGGTCACTTGAGCATCCCGCCGGCGAGGTGGCGCTGGGGGTGCTGAGCGAAGGCGAATTGGCGGTAGTGAATGGTGCAGGTACCAGCAAGCTTGCAACCTTCGGCTGTTGCCACTCTGCGGAAGGAACTTGGACTTTCGTTGGACTCTTTATTCCCCCCGCTTTGCCGGGCATTGTGATCGCAACTCAAAAGTTGTGCAACTAATCCCAGTTCGGCGCGGTGGTCCAAGCAAAGGTAGGCCGCCGCGCCGACGTGGGCGAGAGCGTCTGCAAGCCGTGTAACTGTTCCCAGAGAGGCGTCATGCAACCTTCCAACGAGCCGGTCATGCCGAGTAGTGTGGTCCGTGATCTCGCTGCGTCGACCCCGTGGGTGACGGCGGCGACGTTGGCGGAGCGAATTGCAGCAAGCCCACAGCCGGTGGCATGCGAGTCGGATCATGGCGATTACCGGGTGGCGTCCTGGAGTGAGTTGTGGTGGGTTCAGGGTCACCCGGAGGCCGTCCACGACCGGCTGGCTGCGATTGGACTCGACTGGAGCGACTTCCGTGCTCTGCTTACTGAAAGCCCTGACGGGCTAGCGGCCCGAATGGGTCAGCCTCCTCAGTGGTGGGTCACCTTTGTGGAAAGCGTGGAGACTGCTGATGACCACACCGGTGATGACGAGATCGTACTGGGGTTGAGTGAGTTCATGCGTCCGGTGGTGCTGGCTGCGCGCCGACGGGTGGCTGCGAGTGTCGAGATAGCGCTTCGCGGGAACGTACCGTTGCAGTTGGTCGGGCTGCGAGAAGTCATGCTTGCCACGTTGCCAACGCAACGGTTGCTGGACGCGGTAACAGGCGCGCTGGTCCTGGAACTCAACGTCGCCCGGCTCGAAGGTCGGCTGGACGGAGACAGTCCTGAGGCGCGGTTCGCCGATTTCCTGTCGATGCTGGCCAAGCCGGATGTCGCGGCGGCACTGTGGCACGAGTACCCGGTGATGGTGCGGCACGTGGTCGAGCTTTGCGACCAATGGGCTCGCCGCGCCGTCGAGTTTGCCGAACGGTTGATCGTGGATCTGCCAGAGCTTATAGATTCGGGTGTCTTGGCGGCCGGAGCCGGACAGATCGTGGAGGTGTCCTTCGGCGCTGGTGATCTGCATCGCGATGGTCAGGCAGTAGCCATTGTAAAATTCGAGGATTCCAATCTGGTGTACAAGCCACGTTCTTTGCGTTCGGATGTGGCATTCAGCTGTCTATTAAACTGGTTCAACGCTACCGGTCCTCGCCATCGATTGCGAGCAGTGCGGGTTCTTGACCGCCCTGAGTATGGCTGGGCGGAGTTCGTGGGGCGAGCCGATTGTGAGGGGATTTCCGAGCTTCCTTCGTTCTACTGGCGGATGGGTAGTCTGCTGGCGCTGTTGCACACTTTGCAGGCGACGGACTTCCATCTGGAAAACGTCGTGGCCGCCGGGGACAACCCAGTGGTGGTAGACCTGGAAGCGCTTTTCCACACCTTTCGGACGGAGATCCCGCAGAATGCTCCTGGGTCTGCGTCGGATCCGGCTTACGCTTTCCTTGAACATTCGGTGATACAGGTTGGACTGTTGCCGACCGCCATTCTGTACCAGGACGAGCGCCAGGTGACGCAGAGCGTCGACGTGAGCGGTGTCGGCGGGAACGACCGGCAGCTGACCCCGATTGAGGTGCCGGTCTGGGCCGGGGTGGCCACCGACAGCATGCGATTGATCAATCGGCGCTTGCCTATGCCGGGGGGTGACAACCAGCCGATCATCGACGGCGAGCGTGCCGATCCAAGCAAGTATCGCGCGGACCTGGCCCGTGGGTTTACCGCGACATACCGGACCGTCGTCGAACACCGCGCTGAGCTGTTGGCTCCGGGTGGGCCGCTGGATCAGTTCAACGCAGCGCGACTACGCCTGATCCTGAGGCCCACGCGATTTTATGCCCGACTTCTTCAAGATAGTCTTCACCCTGATTTCCTTCGCGACGCACTGGATCGTGACATCTGCTTGGATCGGCTCTGGGGTGGCCTCGTCGGCCACCCGTACCGCGACAGATTGATCCAGAGTGAGATAGCGCAACTGGCAACCGGAAATATTCCGATTTTCGAGTTCTTTCCCGCAAGTCGAGATTTACTTCTTGCCGATGGGTTGGTCTTGCAGGGTTTCTTCAGTGCAGCACCGAGTGAGGTGGTGCGGGAACGTATCGAACAATTCGGCGAGGATGACCTCGACGCGCAGTCGCGTGTTATCGAGAGTTCCTTTGCCTGCCACGAGATGGGAGTTTCGCAGGAGCCGTGGTCTCCATACGCGACCACGCTGTCCGATGCCGAGGCTGTCCGGGACGACCTCGTGGACGCGGCTACTCAGATCGGAGAGCGGCTGTTGGCCACGGCATTTCGCGCCGATCGACGCATTGGCTGGCTGGGGCTGGACCTGGTCGACGAACGGATCTGGACGCTGAACGCGGCGGGTACCGATCTCTACAGCGGGCTGCCCGGGATCGGCGTCTTTCTGGGTTACCTAGGGCGGATTGCCAATCACGCAGAGGCGGCCGCCGCAGCCGAGACGATCGCCGACCACCTCTGTGAAAGGTTCGCGCCCTTGCTGCAGGACGGAGCGCGACTCGACGAGGACGACCCTGACCACCGTCTGGTCACGGTGGGGGGCTTCGGCCCGCTGGCCGGGCCGCTGTACTTCCTGTCCACCATCAGTGCCCTCACTGGCGACGACCGTTGGACAGAGACCGCGCGGGGGCTGGGAAACCAGTTGATCCCGCGTTGCGGCACTGACCCGCACCTCGACGTGGTCAGCGGCTCCGCCGGGACCATCCTGGTAGCGTTGGCCGCCAGAAGAATCTTGGGTGATGAATTGGCTCTGGCTGTCGCGACAGCGGCGGCCGAACGGCTACTCGCCACCCAGACCGACGTTGGCGCCGGATACCGTGCATGGCCATCTGTGATCAGTACAAGCTCGATTCCGCTCGCCGGATTCTCCCATGGTGCTTCTGGGTACGCCGTGGCCCTGAGCCGGGTCGATGAACTCGAGCCGGATCCGCGGTACCGGGCCGCCATTCGGCACGCGCTGAACTACGAACGTAGCCTCTACGACGCCGCGGCAGGCAACTGGCGTGATGCTCGCGAAATTGCGGCTGGCAAGGGCGAATTCATGACTGCCTGGTGTCATGGTGCACCGGGTATCGGGCTTGCTCGCCTGGAGCTGCTCGGATCTCGGACCGACGACATGCTCCGGGAGCAGTTGGCCGATGACCTCGAGATCGCGGTGCGAGCCACTCTGGCCGCGGGTCTCGACGGCTCGGCTATCGACGGACTAGGGAACCAGAGCCTTTGCCATGGCGACTTCGGCAACCTGGAATTCCTCCGGCGCTACGCCCACACCACAGGAAACCGAGGTATGGCGATCCGGACACGACGGTTGCTGCGGACCGTCGTCGAGGTCGGCCGGCGCCGTGGATGGACGTGTGGCGTGCCGACGGGAGTCGAAACACCTGGTTTGATGACAGGCCTCTCTGGTATCGGCCTTGGTTTGCTGAGCGCTGCGCACCCGCAGTCCGTGGCTTCGCCACTCCTGTTGGAACCACCCCGCGCGGAGGCGTCGCCGTGACCGGAACCTCGGGCACGCGACTTTTTCGTGCAGAGAACCTGCGCAGGTACCGGGCCAATCCCTCCAGCCGCACTCGTCACCGGGCTTTCGTCGACGTCGGCGTTCGCTGGTGGCCGGCGATGGTGGCGGCGGCTGTGGTCGTACTCGCAGTACTGGCCGTCGTTGTGATCAGAGTCGACCGAACGGCCACGGTCACGATCATGGGTCGCCATAGTGACGTCCTGCTCGTCCTGCCGCCGCAAACCGCGGACCTCACGAGCGGGTCACTTGAGGCACGAGTCGGCAACGGATGGGTTCCCGTCACCCGTGAACCGGCTGCCGTCACGGGTCCCGCCGGCTACCGGCTACTTGCTTTGCGCGTCGCCACAGCGAACATCGGCGTCGGGCCAACGGCCGATGAGGGCCTGCCCGGGCAACTCGTGCTTCGGACCGGGACCACGGCGTTGGCATCGGTATTGGTCAAGGCGGCCTTTCCGTGATCGCGGCACGCCGCCGGAAGGACTCCAAATCCATGCGCAGACGCAGCATCCGCTTTCAACCCCAGGCCTCCGCCGTTGAATGTGGTGCTGCTTGCCTTGCGATGGTGTTGTCGTACTTCGGGTGCCAGACGACGGTGCGTCAGGTTCGTGATCGGCTCGGGCTCGGCCGCGATGGCGTCTCCGCGTTGGCTCTGGCCAAGCTTGCCCAGACCTACGGTCTTGAGTCGAAGGGCCTGCACTGTGAACCTTCGGTCCTTGGCCGGCTACGCCTGCCTGCGATCGCGCATTGGGGTTTCAACCACTTCGTAGTTGTCGAGAAGGTCACCAGCCACGGCGTACACCTCGTCGATCCGGCCGCGGGACGACGAAGAGTGAATCACGAGGAATTCGGAGCCGAGTTCACCGGCGTTGTCCTTACGTTCCTACCGACCACGTCGATGCGCCGTACCCGGCACAGAGGCGATAGCATGCTTCGCTTTCTCGCACGCTACATACCCCGACGACCACTAGCCCTCACTGCGATCATCGTCTTCTCCTTGATCCTTACCTTGATCAGTCTCGTGCCGGCGGCCCTAACCGGCTTCACGGTCGATCAGCTCGTTCCGTCGGGTGCGAGCAGTGCGCTGACAATCGTCACGGTCGGAGTTCTCACGGTTCTCGCCAGCCAAGCTGCTGTGAGCTACGCCCGTGCCGAACTCCTGCTGTACCTGCAGAGCCACCTCGACACACAAATGATGACTTCCTTTCTGCGGCACCTTCTCATGCTGCCCTTCAGTTACTTCCACACTCGTACCAGTGGGGATCTGCTACTTCGTCTGAGTAGCAACACGATCATCCGGGATTTGGTGAGCACGCAGGCCATCACCACTGCCCTCGATGTTGTCAGCGTCGTTCTTTATCTGACGGTCCTCCTGGGACGAGCACCCGACTACGCCTTAATCGTAATCGTCGTCGCGACTGCTCAACTTGTCCTCGTCGCATTCACCACCCGACGGGCAACAGACCTCACCAACCGCGAGCTCGGCGCGGTCTCCGACGCCCAGAGTCACATGGTGGAAACCATAGTCGGCATCGAATCGATCAAGGCCGCCGGTGCCGAGCAGCACGTGTACCACCGCTGGGAAGTACTATTCAGGAACCAAATCGGCAGCGCACGATCCCGGCTGAGTCTCGACAACCGCGTCGATACCGGGTTGAACGCTCTACGCACCGGCATGACACTCGGTCTGGTACTTTATGGCGCCCACCGTGTCATCTCAGGAGGCCTGAGCCTGGGCGGTATGCTCGCCCTTGGCGCGATCACTGGCAGTCTCCTGGCCCCGCTCAATAGCCTGAGCAATACCGCCCGGCAACTTCAACGGGTCGGCGTCCACCTTGCCCGCATCAAAGATGTCCTCGATGAACTACCTGAGCAGCTCGACACCTCGGCTCGCCGCAAGATCCGCTTGCAGGGCGCCGTCGAGGCCCGCGGGATTACATACTCGTATGGGGCCCAAGGGCCGCCCGCAGTCCGTGAAGTCTCGCTGTCGTGCCCGGGCGGATCATTCACTGCCATCGTCGGAAGTACCGGATCGGGCAAAAGCACCCTCGCCCGGCTCTTGTGCGGCCTCCATCGGCCCACCCACGGCGCCGCGCTGTTCGACGACGTTGATCTGACCGAACTCGACCTGACCGCGCTCCGGCAGCAGTGTGGCGTCGTCGTCCAGGACGCCGCCGTGTTCAGCGGCTCCATTCTGGGCAACATCACCATAACCGCGCCCGACGCGTCATTCGATAAGATCGAATATGCGGCAAGACTTGCCTGCCTGCACGACGAAATTACGGCCATGCCCATGGGATATGAAACGCGCCTTTCCGAGGGTGGGTTGGGATTGTCCGGCGGGCAGAAGCAGCGAATCGCGCTCGCGAGGGCTCTTTTGGCGCGCCCCAAAGTGCTACTGCTCGACGAAGCAACCAGCCACCTCGACGCGTACACCGAAGCGCAGGTCCACCGCAATCTTGCCGAGCTGGATTGTACCCGGATCGTCATCGCCCACCGCCTGAGTACTGTTCGCCGCGCCGACCAGATCGTCGTAATGCATGATGGCCAGATCGTCGAACGAGGCAACCACACCCAGCTGCTGACCCTTGGCGGTACGTACAGTCAGCTGGTTGAGGCCCAAACCGACGAACCAACGATCGCTGAATCCTGAGGATCACGTTGTGACAGAACCAAAATACAATCCGGACGCGAACGAATACGTCTCTCAAGAAGGCCGACGTGCAGCGGTTCGAAAGCGGCGTGTTACCAACGTGGCCACGTTCGTGCCGCTGGGCGCCGTCCTGACTGTTGTTATTCCAGGTAACGCTCAACATCACTGGATCGAAATCGTCACTCGGGCAGCCGGTGTCATCATGCTTGCTGTCGGAGCTTACGCTCTTGTCGCCCTTATTCGGACGGAGATGACGAGGCGCCGTTAACGGACAGACGGGCGGCTAGCGGAATCTGGTTCGGCGATCGGCTTCGTCGCCGTCGTGCTGGGTTTTCGTGACCACGTGCACGGGGTAAATAGGTCTGGCGGTTGACTTGCCAGTTTGACCGAGGAATTCACGGCCGCTACTCAGCGAGATCGACTGGTGATAAATGGCCGCCGTGAACGTCCGCCCGGACGTCGTCTACCGGCCGGTCGGTGATGTGACGCCGTATCGGACTCTGGCGCTCGGGGAGCCGGTCGCCGTCGATCGCCAGATTCCTCAGGATCGCCGCTGAACACGGGCCGGAGTGACGATCGACCGGTTCGTCCGCGACGCGGGTTTGGTGATGGCTCTCACCGTCGCCGAGGTCGTCCGGTCCGGGCGGACCCGGGAACGGCTGATCGGCAGGGCGCTTGCCCGATCGGCCTGACTCGGCAGGCCGATCGTCCCCGAAGCCGCCGGATACGGGCAGAGGAGGCGGACCCGCTCCTAATTTGGTGTTCGTCGCACAAAAAGCGGGCGGGGAGGAATCCTGATGGTGTCGGGAATGGCGAGCCAGTCGACGATGTCGCCGAGGCGGGCGCGGTTCGTGCGGAACTGGACCGGCAGGCTTGTCGCGTTCGGCGAGTTCATCGATGGCTACGACCTGCTCGTCATCGGCGCCGCCGTCCTGTTCCTCAAGCCGTCGTTCCACCTCACCGCGTCCCAGATCGGCCTCGTGACCGCGGCGGCGTTCGTGGGCACGGCGCTCGGCCTGGTGGTCTTCGGTGATCTGTCCGACCGGTTCGGCCGCCGGGTGATCTTCATGATCAACCTGGTGGTCCTCGTGGTGGCCTCCCTTGCCGCGGCGTTCGTCCAGGACGTGTGGCAACTGGTCGCGGCCAGGTTCGTGCTCGGTGTCGCGGTAGGGATGGACATCCCGACCTCCCACGCTTTCCTCACCGAGATCGCGCCCAAATCCCGCCGAGGCCGGATCGCGGGCAGCTTGCCGAACATGATGTGGCTGGGTGGCGCCGTCACGTCGGTGTTGCTCGCGCTCGCCCTCCAGCCGTTGTTCGGCGACGAGACTTGGCGGTGGCTGTTCGGACTGGCCGCGCTGCCCGCGGCCGCGGTCCTGGTGGCGAGGCAGTTCCTGCCGGAGTCGCCTCGTTGGCTGAGCGCGCGCGGCCGGGTGGAGGAGGCGCAGCGGATCTACGACGCGCTCGGGTTGGAACCGCCGAAGCGCGACGTCTCAGAGCAGCGGAGCTACCGGATGCTGGTGTCCGGTGGTGCGTGGCGGCGGCTGGCGACGGTCACGGCTTTCTTCGCCATCCAGGCCTTCGGAGGCGCGGTGGCGACGGTCGCCGGACCGTTGATCATCAGCAGCACCGGCATCGGGGTCTCCAACACCCTGTACTTTTCCCTGCTGGGTTTCGTCGTGGGGCTGATCGCCGTGGTGGCAGGCGCCGCGATCATCGACCGGGTCAACCGGCGCTGGCTGGGCGTGTGGACGTGCCTCGGGGTGTTCGCCGCAGGGCTCGGAATAGCGTTCACCGGCGAGCGCGCCGGTGTCGGCCTGGTGGCCTTCTGGGTCTTGTACGCCATGCTGACCTGGTTCGGCCCGGGCGTGTTGTCCTGGGTGTGGAGCACCGAGGCGTTCCCCACCTCGTTGCGGGGCCTGGGATCCGGTATCGCGCAGTGCGTGACCCGGCTCGCGATCGCGCTCAACGTGTTCCTGGCACCCATGCTGGCGCAGAAGCACGGCATCGCGGTCGTCGCGTGGTACGCCTGCGCGTTCCTGGTGAGCGCGGTGATCGTGCTGCTGTCGCCGTGGCTGGCCACCACCGGTGTCGAGCTCGAGGAAACCAACGGTGTCGAGTCCGGGAAGCCGGAATGAAGAGGAACCACCCAGGTCACACCGGAAGCCGGCCGCGTCAGGCCCGGCAGGCCAACACGGCCGCCGTGCTCCAGTTGCTCGTCCGGAGCGGTCCGCTGGCGCGTGGCGACATCGCGAAGGAACTGTCCCTCAACCATGGCAGCGTCAGCCGGATCGTCGAGCCTTTGCTGTCCGCCGGTGTCGTCCGCGAACTCGCCGAGCGGTCCACCGGCGCCCGGGTCGGCAGGCCCCGGGTGCCGGTGGAACTCGACTCGTCCAGCCGGTACGCGGTCGGTGTGCACCTCGGCCTCGAGAGGACCACGCTCGGACTGATCGACCTGTCCGGTCACTGCATCAAGACGTACGCCGAGAACCGCGATCCGGCGGACAGCGCCGCCACCCTGCGGCACGCCGCGGAACTGGCGGCCGGGATGGCGGACGCCGCGCCGGGACCGGTGCTGGGCATCGGGGTCACCGCCGGCGGTGAAGTGGACCGGGCGACCGGCCGCGTCGTGCGCAACGACGTGCTGGGCTGGGCCGACGTCCGGGTCGACGGCGTGTTGCGTGAGCGGACCGGGCTCGACGTCGTGGTGGACGGCAACGTGGCCGCCCTGCTGGGTGCCGAACTCACCTTCGGCGCGGGGCTCGGCCGGTACGACGTGTCGTACCTGTTCATCGGCAACGTCACGGAGACGGGGTTCCTCAGCCGGCCGGTGGGTACGTGCTCGAACGGCATCGTTCAGGGCGGCTTCGGCCGCCTCCTCGTACCCGAGCTCGCCGGTGGCGGTCACCGGCGCTTCGGCGAGTGCGGGACGGACGTGGCGTTGCTCGCCGCCGCCCGGTCCGCCGGGGTCGCGGCGACCTCGCTGACGGAGCTGATCCGCCTGGCCGACACGGATCCGGCCGCGGCCGGGCTTCTCGAGGCGCGCAGCGCCCAGGTGGCTCTGGTGGCCGACACGGTGTACGACCTGATGCGGCCGGACCTGATCGTCCTCGGCGGCAGCGGCGCGCCGTCGGAACGATGGCTCGACGCGGTGCGCGATCGAGTCGAGACGGCTCCGCCGAGGGCGCTGGTCCGGCCACTGGCACGGGGCAATCCGTTGGTCGTCGCGGCGGCGGGACTCGTCGTGCGTGCCTTCTTCACCAGTGGGGAGTGGTCATGAGTGGTGTGGTGGTACTCGGCGGCGCGGGCGGCATCGGTTCGGCCGTGGTACGCGCGCTTCGGATGGAGGGACGACCGGTGGCGGTGGTGGACATCGCGCCCCCGCCACCGGAACACGCCGGCGTGCCATGGATCCGTGGCGACGCGACCGACCCGGCCGTGATCGGCGCCGCGTTCGACACCCTCGGCGGCGTGACCGGACTGGTGCATTGCCTGCTGAGTGAGCATCGCGCCCCCTTCGCCGAACAGACGACGGACGCGCTGCGCAGGGTGCTGGACATCGCCGCGGTGTCCGCGTTGGAGCCGTTGCAGCAGCTGGTCGCCCGCGCCGGGGGAAGGCCGTGCGCCGCTGTGCTGGTCAGTTCGATCCACGCGGGCCTGGCCTGGGGCGGGCAGGCCCCGTACGCGATGGCCAAGGCCGCGTTGGAGGCGCTCGGCCGCGCGGCCGCCGTGGAACTCGGACCGCGTGGGTTGCGGTGCAACACCGTCCGGCCGGGATTCGTCATGGTGCCGCGTAACGCGCATCGCTGGCAGGACACGGCCACCCGCGAAGCGTTGACCGGGCTACAGCCGACCGGCGAGCTCGCCGGGCCGGACGACGTCGCGAGCGTGATCGCCTTTCTCCTCGGCGATCAGGCCAGGTTCGTTTCCGGTGAGATCGTCACTGTGGACGGCGCGATGACCGCCGTGCTACCCGAACCGACGACACCGTGATCCCGCGCGGCCACAGTCGATGAGGACGTTCTTGTAGGACAGGTTCGCGTAGCAGTTGACATCGCCCACGCTGCTGCGCGGACGGCCGGTGCGGTCCAATGTGCACAGACACTGGTCGTGGACGGGCCGCTGACCTCGATATTGCATGGTTTCTGTGAGTTCGGGATCGCTGCTGTGGCTGGGTTTTGGTCGGAAATCGTGCTGTGGGCAGGGTTGTGGGCCGACTGTCGTGGCGGAAGCCGGCAACCGCTTGCGCTCCTTCAACCAAACCCACCGGATCCTCGACGTGGACCGCCTGATTCCGCAGTGGAACAAGGTCTTGGACCCGAACGACCAGGAACGCTTCTGGGTTCCGATCACGCCCTAGAATCGGGCACGCTGGATTCATGACCAGGTGAGGTGTGCCCGGCATACCGGGCGCACCTCACCTGCGCCGAGCCCCGGACGTAACGACGAGAAGGTGGGTATTCGTGACCGCACCGGTGAACCAGCTGTGGCAGCAGATCATGAACGTGCTGCGGGAACACGCCCCGGCCACCGCCCGCGAGATCCGGCCTCCCGGCCCCACCGACGATATCCGAGAGCTTCAGCGCCTCATCGGACTCGCGCTCCCCGATGACCTCGTCGGCTGGTGGACGCTCATGGACGGCATCGTCGATCGCTACGACCAACGAGCCGGGGACTTGGTGCCGCCCGCTTTCGTCCCCCTCGCGGTACGACGAGTTCACGAGGAATACCGGCAGGTGTCGGAGTCCACCGCCACAGACCCGACATGCTGCGGCCCAGGCCACGTACACCAGAACCACGCGGGCGATGACGGAGGCCCGTTCTGCACCGCGCTTGTGCCGATCTGCCGTGATATCACTGGCACCTCATTGTGCGTGGACCTACGCTTCGGGACCGACCACGGCATGGTCATGACGATGGCGCCTGGTGACGGTTTCAGCGCGACGCACTGGGGAAGCGTGACCGAGATGCTCGCCGAGATCGCTGAACGACTGGACGCCTGCGCCCGTCAAGCCGAACTTCCCTACGGCGAAAAGCACCCCACGGTCAACGGCGAGGGCATGCTCCAATGGCCGTAAGAGAACATGGCTGAATCGCGCAGGCCATAACCTCTGCAACCGTGATCTCCCAGCCCGGCAGAGGGCCACGTAGCTGCTCGAAGCTGCGGAGAAGGTCAGCCCCGCCAGCTCGGAGACGACAATGCGATGGTGGACGGCGCGAAGGCCGGCGAAGGATCAGCCCCGCCTACGCGGGGACGACCCATTTGAGGAATGGCCGCAGCACCACCAGGACGGATCAGCCCCGCTGCCCGCGGTCGAGGTCCACGCGGACCAGACCTTCGCGGAACTCGCCGACTCTTCCGTGATCACCTTGCTCCTGCTCGGAATCACCCTTCTGGTGCTGACACGGGGCGGCACTCCGGTGGGGTGCTTCCGGTGGCGCGACTGTCGGACTACCTCGCGTCCGGCATACATCCCTTGTCTGGCGACGAGATGGGCCCGGCCGGCGCATCGTCCGACGGAGCGCTGCCAGGCCGGGTGCGGCTCGCCGCCGCCCACGTCGCTTGCGCGTACTGCGGCTACCGCAACACGCTCGAGCACTGGAACGCGCGCAGGCCGCCGCGGTGCGCCAACCCCGAGCGCGCGCCGCACGACCTCGAACTGGGCGGGTGACCCGTGCTCACCGATGTCATGCGGGAGACCACCGGTCTGCTCGACCGGCGCTTCCTGCTCAACGCGCTGCTACCGACCCTGTTCACCCTCGGCCTGCTCGGGACGGTCGTCGCGAGCACACTCACCGATCCGGCCACGGCGTTGCGCGCGTGGAACACGCTCGACGGCACGATCAAGGTGTTGGCAGGCACCGGCGCCGTCGTCGTCGCCGTGCTGATCGCCGCCATCGTCTCAGGGGCGGCGCGGTCGCAGGCGCGCCCGGCGGCTCGGGTGCGAACGCGCCGCGGCGGACTATCCAGCCGACCCGGCGGACGTTCTGCCGACCCGGCTGGGCAATATCCTGCGTTCCGCCGAGAGCCACCCGTATGACCGCTACGGCGCCGACGCGGTCCTGACCTGGCCACGCCTGACCTGCTACTGGAGCGCGGCAGTGCTCGCCTGGGCCACCTACCGCGGGGCGCTGGCACCAGCCCGTCTCTACGGCGACCAGGTGCGCGTCGCGTTCGACTTCTACCGCCAGGAACTGCTCACCCGCCTCGGCGTGAACGGCGACGAACATTGGCCGCGGTTGAACCAGTTCTGGCACCGCAACATCCCACTCGGCACACCGCTACTGCCCGAGCCCGACGACCGCTCTGCGGTGCGGACACTGCCGTCGGTTTCGCTGAGCGTGCTCGTGTGGACCCTGCTCGTCGTGAGCGGACTCTTGGTGGTGTGGCTCAGGTAGTCAACCGTCGCACAACCTCCCATGGAGCGAACCGACGCGCGGCACTGAGCCTTTTTCATCCTGGGCTGGATGTGTTGCCGCGCAGGGCTTCTTGCTGATCCCAGGTTGACTGTGTTCGTGCGCTGAGGTTCGCAGTTGCGGCAAGGGGGAGCCGTTAGGTGAGGCTCTTCCGTCGCGCTCTCATGTAGTGTGTTCCGCTGCTTCCGCCCCAGCCTCCGGTAGTCGCGATGTCCCAGCCTTTCTGTTGTCGCATCTGCGATGCGAACGTCTTCAAGTCGTGGATTTCGCATCCGCAGGCGAGCCGGACGTTGATGGTGATGTAGGTGCCGTTCGGTTTGTCTTCGGTGGGGTGGATGGTCCAGCTGGCTTGATGTTGGTGGTCGGCTAGGCCGGTTCGTGCTTCGTCGTGGATGATCCCGAAGGCGCGGGCGTATTGATCAAGGTCGTCGATGGCGAAGAGGTGGGTTGACCATTGGCCTGGCCAGGCGGCGAATAGACGAGACTCGCCGGCAAGGGCGCGGCTGTAAGCACCGGTGTCCGTGCCCCA
This sequence comes from Amycolatopsis sp. NPDC049868, assembly GCF_044461365.1. NCBI lineage: Bacteria > Bacillati > Actinomycetota > Actinomycetes > Pseudonocardiales > Pseudonocardiaceae > Amycolatopsis > Amycolatopsis sp. NPDC049868. The sequence continues at coordinate 119,338 of NZ_JBITKV010000007.1, forward strand.
GCGGACGCTGCCGTCGGTTGCGACCTCGATGTAGCACATTGTTTGGAGGGTGTAAGGGAATTCTGCACCCATCGCGCCCGCGCTTCTCGGTTCTTGCATCGTGTCTCCTGTTCGTCAGCTCGGATCAAGCTTTCCATGGTTGGCTCTGGGCGCGGGCGGCGCTGCGGGCGCGGCGGAGGTGGCAAGTGCGCGCGGAGTGCGCGGTAGAGCCCGTCGCAGATGCGCCTCCTGTGAAGTTTGTGAGTGCTGACAGTAGGTTCGTGAGGTGTGGGTGTGTCTTTTGGGCGTGTCCGCCACTGAAGGATTCGCCAGTCTTGGGCTTCGAGTGCAAAGCCTTCATGACATGTCGTCTCGGGACAACCCGTGTGCGACGTCCAGCACCGTCAAGGCGGAACGGGCTTCCAACGCGGTGGCTGGGTCGCGCAGATCCAGCCCTGTCAGCGTCTCGATCCGGCGTAGCCGCTGGCTGATCGTGTTGGGGTGCAGCACAAGTGCCTGGGCGGTGGCCTGGCGGTCCAGCCGGTGGGCCACATGCGTGCGGAGGGTTCGCACCAGCGCGGTGCCGTGGACCTCGTCGTGCCGGATGAGCGGGCCGAGGACCCGGTTCGTGTAATCCCACAGCGGTGCCGGATCGTCGAGCTGAAGCAAGAGACCGGCGACGCCGAGCCCCTCGAGAGTGACGATGCCGTCGGTGCGCTCGTCCCGCCGGGCAACGGCGAGCGCACCTCGGGCGATCCGGTATGCCTCGGCGAACTCGTGCTCGGTGGGCTCGGACACCGCGACCGTCACCGCGGTGACTCCGACGGCCGCGGACAGGGCTTTACGCAACGCTTCGGCGATGTGCGGACCGGTGGAATATCCGGTCGCCGACACCGGCCAGAGCGCGACGACGGCGTCCCGGTGCTGTGCCACCAGAGGCCGCGGGCTGACGGTGGACGCGAGCCGGTTCGCCTCTTCGGTCGCGCGTCGGCGGGCGTGGGCGCTCTGACCGCTGGTGCTGATCTCGCCGACCAGCGCGTAGTGCGGGCACGCCAGGTCGTGGCCGAGCAACCGGGCCCGGTGCCGCAGCGCGTCCGCTCGCGGATCTGCGCCGCCGAGCAACTCGGCCAGCAACTCGCCACGCAGGTTCTGCTCGACCTCGAGCGCGGTACGGCGGCGCAGCAATTCCAGCGACAGCACCACCGACGCGTGTTCGAGCGCCCTTCTGTCCAAAGTGGATAGAAGTCCGGCGTGGCCGGGCAGCCAGACCCGGGCGGGGACCTCGCCGGAGAGGACGACGTCGGCGACGACATGGCCGTCCTCCTCTCGGACCAGGTCCGTGCCCGGTGGTGGTTCGGCTGGTCGCCAGCCACCGGCAGGCGGTTCGGTCGCGGGTCCGGCCGAGGCGAGGACCTCGCCCCGTGCGTCCTGCAGCACCACCGCGGTGTCGAGCAGGTCGTGCAGGGCGGCGGCGATCCCCGCCATCCCGCCGGAGCGAACCGACACCCGGAGCAATCGTTCGTGGATCCGCTCCGAACGCGTCACCAGCTCGTGCTGCTCGCGCAGGTCCGCCACGAGCCGGGCCGAGGTGATCGCGATCGCGGCGTGCTCGGCGAGCAGTTGCAGGCGACCGGTCTCCTCGGCGTCGAACTCGTGCACCGCCGAGCGGTAGCTGTTCAGGGTGCCGATCACGCCGGACGCCGTGACGAGCGGGACCGACAGCATCGACCGGTAGTCCTGGTCGTGCGCGACGCCGCCCCAGATGAATCCGGGCTCGCGGGAGATGTCGCTGACGGCGGCCGGGCGGCCGGAACGGTAGGCGCGGCTGGACGGCGCGCCACTGCTCGCGTCGGCTTCCAGCGGGACTGGGTGATCGGAATTCACCCTGACCACGTAGGTGGCGGAGAGGCCGTCCCAGCCGGCGATCACGAGGTTGCGTTCTTCCGCGTCGGGTACCAGGACGCCGCAGAAGTCCAGACCGAGTAGTTCCCGGGCGGTCGACGCGACGAGGTCGAGCACCTCGCGCAGCCCGCGGCCGGAGTTCACCGCCGACGTCAACGTGCCGATCGCGCTCAGCCAGGCGCGCAGCTCAGGTTCGTCGTCCACGAGCGCAGAGTGTTTCACGAGACACATCATCTGTCGATTTGTGTATTCCACGACATGGTTTCGGGTGTCGGCGTGGATCAGACTCGGGAGCACTCTGCCGCCGGATCAGTTCAGGAAGGGCCGGAATGTCGACGACGACCGCCACGTCCCCTACCCACTCGCCCGAGGCCGCCGGTGACGGCCGCCCGGTGATCGACCCCGCCACCGGTGCCGTCATCCGCGCCGTCGCCGACAGCTCGCTCGCCGAAGTCGACGCGGCCGTCGCCAGGGCCCGCGCTGCGTTCCTCGACGGCGCATGGCCCGCGCTGACCCGCACCGCGCGGGGGAGGTTGCTGCTGCGCGCAGCGGACGTCATCGAGGAGGCCGCGGACGACCTCTACCGGCTCGAGACCCGCAACAACGGCCGTCCGGTCACCGAGACCCGCGCCCAGCTGTCCCGGGTGCCGGAGTGGTTCCGCTACAACGCGGGACTGCTCGCCGCGCAGCGGGACGCGGTGCTGCCCTCCGATGGCCCGTACCTGACCTACCAGCGGCGGTCCCCGCTCGGTGTCTGCGGCATCATCACCCCGTTCAATCACCCGTTGCTCATCCTGGCCCGCAGCCTGTCCGCGGCACTGGCCACCGGAAACACCGTGGTGGTGAAGCCGTCCGAGACCACCCCACTGTCCACTCTGGCCTTCGCTGAACTGCTCACGAAGGCAGGGATCCCCGACGGTGTGGTGAACGTGGTGACCGGTGGCCGCGAGGTCGGTGAGCGGCTCACCGGTCATCCGGACATCGCCAAGATCACGTTGACCGGCGGTACCGAGGCCGGGCGGGCGGCGGCCGTCGCGACCGCGCATCGGTTCGCCCGGGTGACCGCCGAACTGGGTGGCAAGACCCCGATCGTCGTCTTCGACGACATCGACCCTTCCGTCGCCGCCGAAGGCGCCGCGTTCGCCGCGTTCGTCGCGGCGGGGCAGTCCTGTGTGGCCGGGTCGCGGTTCCTGGTGCACCGCGCGAACTACGACCGTTTCGTCGCCGCGCTCGGCCGCCGGGCCGAGGCGATCCGGATCGGCGACCCGTCGGATCCGGCCACCCAGATCGGCCCGCTGGTCAGTGCGGCGCAACGCGACAAGGTGCTCGCTCTGATCGAGGCAGGCCGCGCCGAAGGAGTACGGGTCGTGGCGGGCGGCGGCGTCCCGGAGCTGCCCGCCCCGCTCGATCGCGGATTCTTCGTCCGCCCCACCGTGCTCGCGGACGCCACGATGGACATGCGGGTGGCGCGTGAAGAGATCTTCGGCCCGGTCGCCGTCGTCGTCCCTTTCGACGACGAAGCCGACGCGATCGCCAAGGCCAACGACAACCGGTTCGGCCTCGGCGCTGGGGTCTGGACCCGTGACCTCGCCCGCGGGCACCGCGTGGCCGATCGGATCCAGGCGGGAATGGTCTGGGTGAACGACCACCACCGGCTCGAACCGTCGCTGCCCTGGGGCGGCATCAAGGAATCCGGGACCGGCCGCGACGCCGGCATCGAGTCCTTCGACGACTTCACCTGGCTCAAGACCGTCGTCGTGCGCACAGCGGACGACGACGTCGACTGGTACGGCTCCGACACCCCCGGCCGCCTCAACTGACCCTCCCGAGCACGTTCGACCTCCGGCAAAGGAGCCGTTCATGTCGAATCCCCCCACCCCCGCGCCGGGGAACTGGCGTACCGAGATCACCCGCACTCAATGGCTCGTCCTGGCAGGCACCACGCTGGGCTGGGCGCTGGACGGGTTCGCGGGCAGCCTGTACGCGCTGATCCTCGGCCCGGCGATGACCGAATTGCTGCCGCACAGCGGAATCCTGCCGGATTCCGGCTCCATCGGCCTCTACGGCGGCCTGACCGTCGCGCTCTTCCTGTTCGGCTGGGGCACCGGCGGAATCCTGTTCGGAATCCTGGCCGACTACTTCGGCCGCGTCCGGGTGTTGTCCGCGGGCATCGTGACCTACGCGGTGTTCACCGCGTTGGCGGCGTTCGCGGACACCTGGTGGCAGCTGGGTGTGCTGCGTTTCATCGCCGGTCTGGGTTCCGGAGTCGAGGCGCCGGTCGGCGCCGCCCTCGTCGCCGAGGTGTGGCGTAACCGCTACCGGGCTCGCGCCTGCGGCGTGATGATGTCCGGCTACGCACTCGGGTTCTTCCTCGCCGCACTGTCCTATGCCATTCTCGGCGCCTACGGCTGGCGGCTGATGATGGGCATCGCCGTCCTCCCGGCGCTGCTCGTGTACTTCCTCCGGCGGCACGTACCGGAGCCGCCCGAGATCCGCGGCACGATCGCCGCCCGCCGCGCCCGCCGGGTCAGTGGCCGTCGCACCGAACAGGATCGATTCGTACTGGCCAGGTTGCTCACCCCGCCGTTGCTGCGGCCCACGCTGATCGGCACCGCTTTGGCAACCGGCTCACTGGTCTCGTTCTGGAGTGTCTCGTCCTGGTATCCGCAAGTGATCCGGCAGGCCACCGCGGCCGCGCAGCTGGGCCCGGACGTGGCGAACTCCCGTGTCGCGCTCGCCTCCATGCTGTTCAACGCCGGAGGTGTCGCAGGTTACGCCACCTGGGGCTTCCTCGCCGACGCGATCGGCCGTCGCCGAGCGTTCCTCACCAGTTTCGCGATCTCCGCGGTGAGCGTGGCGTTCCTCTTCCCGTTCCGGCCCGGCTGGGGAGCCTTCCTGGTGATCATCCCGATCGCCGGATTCGGCCTCTACGGCGCGCTTTCCGGGATCCTGGTCTACGGGCCGGAGCTGTTCCCCCCGTCGGTCCGGGCCACCGGAATGGCGCTGTACAACGGAATCGGCCGCTATCTCACCGCGGCAGGCCCGCTGGTCGCCGGAGTGATCGCCGTTTCGTGGTTCGGCGGCGATCTCGGCCTGGCGACCAGCTGCGTCGTCGCGATCGGCCTGCTCGGCGCCATCGGCCTGCTCTTCGCACCCGAGACGCGCGGCCTGCCCCTTCCGTCCGATCCGGACCCCGTCCCGGTTCCCGCCCCGGGGACCGCGGCCCGTTCCGAGGAGAATCTCTGATGCCCCAGTACACCCACGCCCGCGCCGCCGTGATCGGTGGCTCGATCGGCGGGCTCACCACCGCGTTGTTGTTGCGAGACCTCGGTTTCGCGGTCGACGTCTACGAGCGCACCCCGACCCCGCTCGACGGCCGCGGCGGCGGCATCGTCCTGCAGCCCGACACCGTCCGCTGGTTCGCCGAGCGCAGCGAGCAACACCCCGAGGCGTTGTCCACCGCCACCGAATACGTCCAGTATCTGGGGCCGGACAACGAGATCCTGCACCGCGAACGGCGCCGATGGACCTATACCTCCTGGGGCACCTTCTACCGCGCGCTGCTCGCCGACTTCGGCACCGAGCACTACCACCTCGGCGAGTTCGCCTGCGGTGTTTCCCAGGAAGCCGACCACGCGACCGTCCGCTTCGTCAGCGGCAAACAGGCGCAGGCCGAACTGGTGGTGTTCGCCGACGGGATCACTTCGATCGGCAGGCGGGCGCTCGACCAGGACGCCGAGCTGGAGTACTCCGGCTACGTCGGCTGGCGCGGCACTGTGCCCGAGCACCTGCTGCCCGGCGGGACCAGGGCAGTGCTGGGGAACGCGATCTCCTACAGCGTCGTCCCGCATTCGCACATCACGCTGTACCCGATCCCCGGTGAGACCGGCACCGGCCCGAAGGACCGGCTGGTGAACTACGTCTGGTACCGCAACGTTCCCGCCGGCGCCGAGCTGGCCGAGATGCTGATCGACAAACGCGGCTTCACCGGCGCCGTTTCGCTGCATCCGGGCCAGGTCCAGGACCGGTACGTCGACGAGATGCGCGCGACCGCCGCGGAACTGCTCGCCCCGGCGGCGGCCGAGGTCGTCACCGCCACCGAGCAGCCCTACGTCCAGGTGGTCTCCGACGTCCGGTCGGCGAAAATGGCCGACGGCCGGATCGCCCTGCTCGGCGACGCCGCCTCCGCCGCCCGCCCCCATGCCGCCGCCGGCACCGCCAAAGCCGCCGCCGACGCCTGGGCACTGGCGGACGCGCTGACCGCGGCCGACGGCGACATTCCCGCCGCGCTGCGGAAATGGGAGCCCGGGCAACTCGAACTCGGCGCCCGTCTCTTGGCGCGGGTGAAGGAAATGGGGGAGCGCTCGCAGTTCCACAACACCTGGACGCCCGGCGACCCGGAGCTGCGCTTCGGGCTTTACGGCCCCGTCCGCTGAGCACACCGACCCGAAGGGAAACCCTGAGATGACCGACACCGGATTCCTGTCCGACCTGCCGCTGGCCGGCGATCTGGTCGGCACCGACTTCGAGGGCTGGAGCCCCGGGTTGCGCGCCGAATTCGAAGCCCACGCACACGACGGAGAGGTCGGTTCGCGGCTGCTCAGCGCGAACGACCGCGTCCGGGTCTGGGAGATCCGGCTCTCACCGGGCGAACGATGGCACGCCCACCGGCACGTCCTGGACTACTTCTGGACCGCCGTCAACGCCGGGCGCAGCCGCCAGCACACCAGCGACGGCACCACCCGCGAAGTCTCCTACGAAGCAGGCGAGACCCGGCACTTCACCTTCACGAAAGGGCAGTATCTGTTGCACGACATCGAGAACATCGGCGACACAGAGCTGGTCTTCACCACCGTCGAGCACCTCGACAGCGCCAACACGCCGCTCCCGCTGGACCGGCGATGAACGCCGCGGGACCGGTCGACGTGCACGCCCACTGGCTGCCCGAGGAGCTTTTCGGGCTGCCGCCGGGCGCGCCGTACGGGCCGCTGCGAGACCGTGACGGGCAGCTGCATCTGGGTGAGGTGCCCCTGTCGATCGCCACCCGGGCGATGAGCGACGTCCCGGCGATCCGGGCCGACATGGCCGAAGCCGGGATCGCGGTCCGAGTGCTTTCCGCGCCACCATTCGCCTTTCCGGTGGCGGGTCCCGCCCCGGAGTACGTCGATGCTTTCAACGACGCACTCGGGGCGGTCGTCGCCGACTCCGCCGGCGCGTTGCTCGGGCTAGGGCTGGTTCCCTTGGACGATGCCGCGTCGGCCACCACGAGGCTGGAGCGACTGGTGTCGATCCCCGGGATCGCCGGAGTCGCGATCCCGCCGCTGCTCGGCGGTGAGTCACTGGACGGCGGGGTTCTGCGGCACGTGCTCGGCGAGTGCGCCCGGCTCGGGCTTTCCGTGCTGGTGCACCCGATGCAGTTGCCACGGCCCGAGTGGAGCGGCCACTACCTGGCCAACCTGATCGGAAACCCGGTGGAAACGGCGACCGCGGTGGCTTCGCTGCTCCTCGGTGGGGTACTCGACGCCTTGCCGGGACTGAGGATCTGCTTCGTCCATGGCGGCGGCTGCACACCGGGACTGATCGGTCGCTGGGACCACGGCTGGCGCACCCGGCCAGACGTCCGCCGCGACTCCGCCAGGCCACCCGGCGAGGCGGTACGCGACCTGTGGTTCGACACCGTCACACACGATCCGGGGCTGCTCGGGCTGCTCACCGAGCACGCCGGGAAGGACGCGATCGTCTGCGGCAGCGACTATCCGTTCGACATGGCCCAGCGTGACCCGGTCGGCTTCGCCACCAGCGGCGGCTTGGACACCGCGACCTTGGGCGCGAACGCCCGCGCCTTCCTCGGATCGCAGTCGTGAGCGCGCTGTTCGAACCGCTGCGGCTGCGCGGGCTCGAGCTGCCGAACCGCGCCTGGTTGTCGCCGATGTGCCAGTACAGTGCCGGTGCCGACGGCGTCCCCACCGACTGGCACCTGGTACACCTCGGCGCCCGGATCACCGGCGGGTTCGGACTGGTGCTGACCGAATCGACAGCGGTGTCCCCGCAGGGACGGATCAGCGCGGCGGACGTCGGACTGTGGTCGGCGGAGCAGGTCGACGGCTGGCGACGGATCACCGATTTCGCACACGCCCACGGCACCGCGATCGGAGTCCAGCTCGGGCACGCCGGGCGCAAGGCCTCGACCATGGTGCCCGGCCACGGACGAGGATCGCTGCCGCCCGAGCAGGGCGGCTGGCCCGCGCTCGCCCCATCCGCCACGGCGTACCGCGGGTTCGCCACACCGGTCGCGGCGTCAACCACCGAGCTGGACCGGATAGTCGCCGACTTCGCCAGTGCTACCGAACGCGCGGTGGAGGCCGGATTCGACGTCGTCGAGATCCACGCCGGACACGGCTACCTCCTGCACCAATTCCTTTCCCCGCGGGCCAACCACCGCACCGACACCTACGGCGGCCCGTTCGAGAACCGGATCCGCCTGCTGGTGCGGGTGGTCGACGCCGTCCGTGCGGCCTGGCCGGACGACCGGCCGCTGCTGGTGCGGATCCCGGGCACCGACTGGGTGGACGGCGGCTGGACCCCGGAGGAATCGATCGAGCTCGCGGTACGGCTGGCCGGACGCGGAGCGGACCTGCTCGACGTCACCACCGGCGGCCTCGATCCCGATCAGCGGATCCCGGTGGGTCCCGGCTACCAGGTGCCGTTCGCGCGCCGCGTCCGCGCCGCCGTACCCGGCGTAGCGGTGTCCGCGGTCGGGCTGATCACCGATCCGGAACAGGCCGAAGCGATCGTCGGCGATGGTGACGCCGACGTCGTGCTGCTCGCCCGCGAAGCGCTGCGCGACCCGTCGTGGCCGTTGCGGGCGATGGCGCGGCTGGCGCCGCGGCGGCTGACGGAGAGCTATCCCTGGCAGTACAGCCGGGCCGTGCCCGCACCATCCACAGTGGACTTGACGAAATGACAGGAGCACGCCGTGATCAGCCTGGATCACATCGCCGTCTGGTCGGACAACCTCTACCGGACGACCGCCGACCTCAGCCGGGCCACCGGACTCGGTAGCGCCGACGGCGGCTACTTTCCCGGACTGGGACTCGGCCAAAAGGTGCTTTCCCTCGGCGGTTACGTCTACATCGAGGTCGAGAGCATCGTCGAACACCGGATGATCACCAGGCGTTCCCCGATGGCGCTGGAGCTGGAACGCCAGACCGCGAACGGGGACTGCTTCGCCGGGCTATGCCTGCGCAGCGACGACCTCGACGAGATCGCCGCCTTCGCCCGGCACCACGGGATCGCGCCGACGGAGGACATCGACGGCGGCAAGGTCCGGATGGTCGCGGCGCAGGGCACCGCACCGTCGGTGCACGCACCGGACTTCCGGAACTCGTGGCGGCTCGGCAAACCCAACATCTACTACGTCCCGGACCTGACGGAGCACTCCAGCCTGCTCCCGTGCCAGCCCGGCACCGGCGACGTGCGGGGCACCGGCGTCGTCTCGATCGAGATCGGAGGTACCGAGGCGGACCTCCGGTCCTGGCTCGGCGAGGTCGCCGAGCCGGCGGACCTGGGCGTCGAGATCACCTACAACGGTGGCCCGGACGGGTTGTACGCGGTCACCTTCGACTCGACGGATGGTCCCCGCACCATCCGCCTCGATCCCATCACCCTCTGATCCCCGTAGGAGCCACGAATGTCCACGATCGTTTCCGGCACGACCGCGGTGGAGAGAGCCAGGAACGCGCGCCGCGCCGCGGTTTCCGGGTTCTTCGGCAGCGCGTTGGAGTACTACGACTTCCTGATCTACGGCTCGGCCGCCGCGCTGGTCTTCACCAAGGTCTTCTTCCCGGCCAGTGGCGGAGCGGGCACGCTGCTGTCGATCGGCACGTTCGGCGTCGCCTACATCGCGCGGCCCTTCGGCGCCGTGCTGTGGGGACACGTCGGCGACAAGCTGGGGCGACGGACGGCGCTGGTCCTCACGATCGGGTTGATGGGCGTCGCCACCTTCGCGATCGGATTGCTGCCGTCGTACGCGACGATCGGTGTCGCGGCGCCGATCCTGCTGGTCGTGCTCCGGCTGGTGCAGGGGTTGTCGGCGGGCGGGGAGTCACCGGGATCGAGTTCACTGACCGTGGAACACGCGCCGGACGGCAAGCGCGCGTTCTACGCCGGTTTCTCCATGAGCGGGATGCAACTGGGGATGGCGCTGGGCAGCCTCGTGTTCGTGCCGGTCGCGGCCTTACCCCAGGAACAGTTGCTGTCTTGGGGCTGGAGGCTGCCGTTCCTGCTCAGCGGGCCGTTGACGCTCATCGCGTATCTGCTCCGGCGCAAGCTCGAGGAACCGGAGGTGTTCACCGGGATGCGGCAGCGTGACGAGCGCGCCCCCTTGCCCATCATGACCCTCCTGCGCGAGCACTGGGTGACTACCCTGCGGGTGGCGGTGTGCAGCGGGATCAACGTCGTCGGAACGATCTTCAACGTCTTCGCGCTGACCTACGCGACTGGCGCGGCGGACGTGCCCAAGCCGGTGATGCTGGCCGTGGTGTCGCTGGGAAACCTCGGTGCGGTGGTGGTGGCCCCGCTGGCGGGGTGGCTGTCGGACCGGATCGGGCGGAAGCCGGTGTTCGTGCTCGGCGCGCTTGGTTCCAGCGTGTCCTTGTTCGTGTTGTTCAGCGCGATCGACGCCGGGAACATCACGCTCGTGTTCGTCGCCGGAGTCGTCGGGATCAGCGTCTTCTACATCATGCCGGTCGGTGTGGGCGCCGCCTACTATCCGGAACAGTTCCCGGCCCAGGTCCGCTACACCGGAATGGCGGTGGGGCTGATGCTCGGACTGCTGGCGTCCGGCTTCGCCCCGGCCCTCGCGCAAGCGATCAGCACGGGAGCGAGCACCTGGCTCCCTTCGGTCTGGATTTGCGTCGGAATCGCTGTCCTGGCGTCGATCGCCGCGGTAGCCGGACCCGAGACCTACCGGACCCCCACGGCCCACCTCGGTGGTCGCTGTTGAGGTGGGTCCGTGGGTGATGTGCGGCCTTTCGGGGAATCGAGATCGTTACGAATTATCGATCGATGTGCATCCTGAAAGTGTCACCCCGTCTCGGATGCACGTTCGTTCCCACCTGCGCAGCTTTGCTGAGAAGCGGTATCGCCGATGGACGTGGATCGAGTCGGGCAGGTGCTCATACTGACGTCCGAGCCGGACGCTGTTCGTGCACGACGGCTGCCGCGGTTTCGACGAGGTTCTGCTGGCCAGGTGTGATCTTTTTAGTCCGCGCCTGGCCCACGAAGCGGCCCAGGTCTGCCCGGATGGTGGCGGAGTCCAGTCTTCGGATCGTGGGCAGGAGTTCCTCGATGACATGGCACGCCTGATCGAGGTGATTGATGCCGGCCATGGCAGTGGCCTGCCGGACCGTGAAGCGGGTGCGGGAGTTGCTGTTGTGTGGGTACGTGGGGTGGCGCTCGAGTTCGATGGCGAAGAGGTCGGCGGCGTGTTCGAAACGCCGGAGGCTGATCATGCATGACGCTTCGATGAGGCGTGGGTTTCCGTTCTCGATGCGTGGGCCCCAGCGGGCCTCGTGCTTGTTGTCCTGCTGGGCGTGGTCTCGCGAGCGCTCCAAGGCTTCTTGACAGGCCCCGTAGTCGCCGATGAACGCGTGGTACTGGGCTTCGCGCCGCGCTGCGTGGGCGCGTATCAGTGGCGTGGAGGCGTGATGGCCTGATGCCTGGCAGGCCAGCCTGATCGCGGTGGCAGCATCGCCGCGGTGCTCGGCAATGAACGCTTTGCGGACGAGAGCGTAAGCGGCCATCGTCTCGTCTCCGCCATTCGCGCCCCAGCGAACCGCGAGTTCGGTCCAGTGCAACGCCCCGGCGGAGTCCCCTGCCTCCTGCTTCATCCACCCCGTGTATTCGGCGAATCTCGATGCCAGCAGCCAGATTTCATCGCGCCCGTCAGCATCGGCCCGAGCGGTGGTCTCGGTCAGGATTCGCGCGATGGACCGCAGCGAGGTGTCCACGAATCGAGGACCGGCGGACCTGCCGATGTCCTTCAGCTCCTCCAGGATCCGCTGGTATCCGGCGATGAGCGGGTCGAGCTCGACGGGGCTGTCGGACGGTGCGCTGCGACGAGCGGTTTCGACGAGTCCGATCAGTGTGCCAGCGGCGCCGAGCGCCGCGTCGCATGCCGCGGCTGCTGCGGACGTCGGGTTACGGCGCCCGCTCTCCAGATTACAGATCTGACCCTCGGAAACATTCGCGCGCCGAGCGAGCTCACGTACGGTCCACCCCCGCCGTGCTCGAAGCCTTGCCAGCTCGACGCCGAAGTCGCCCATGCCAGCCAGGGTAGGCGGTGGCGCGGGTGGAAACAAAACGCTGAAGGACGCCCGATCGCTATTCGGATCAGGTTGAATAGCCGGATAGAGGTCCAACCCTGCGTTCGGCCGATACGGTATCTCCGAAAACCTTTGTCAGGGTGGGTGGCCTAAAGGGGGTGGGGCGATTATGCCCCGTGTGTTCCTCAACTTCCGCAAAGCGGACTCGCGCTGGATGAGAGACCGCGTCTATCAAGCCTTGGCCGACAGGTTCGGGGAGGGCGAGTTCTTCAAGTCGGGCGAGTCGATCCCGGCGGGTGCCGATTTCGCCGAGATCCTGCGGCGCCAGGCCGCCGAGTGCGAGCTGATGCTCGTGCTCATCGGCACGTCATGGCTCGACGCCTGTGGCGACGACGGCGCGCGGCTCCTCGACCGGACCCATGATTGGGTCCGCGTGGAGATCGCGACTGCTCTCAAGGCGGGAAACCGCGTCGTCCCTGTCCTCCTGGGTGACGGGACGATGCTGCCCGAGGCATCGGCGTTGCCACTTGAGATCGCAGAGCTCGGGCGGCTGCAGTTTCTCCGTGTTCCGGAGACTCACCTCGCGGAGGAGCTTGACCGACTGTGTACTGCCGTCGGGACTCTGCTGCCTGATATCGGGTGTGGGTCGGCAGTCGGCACGGCAGCCGCCGCCGAATCGGCGGTGACCATGACAGCGCATGTGTCCGGTGGTGGCAGTGCGTACCAGGCGGCGCGCGATCAGACGATCAGGCTGGCTTAGGGGTGGGGACGGTGGACGATCTCAAAGCGGGCGATCTTCAGCAGGCTGGGCCGTATTCACTGATCGGAAAATGGGGCACGGCCGGTGCGGGAGAGATCTTCGTGGGGCGCTCGGTTGGCGGGCGTGTCGTACTGGTCACCGTGGTCAAGCCTGAAGTGGCCGAGGCTCCGGAGTTCCGGGAGCGGTTCCGGGCCGGTGTCGAGGCGGCCCGGGCGGTATCCGGGGACTTCATCGTGCCGATGGTGGATGCTGACCCGGACGCGCAGCCCCCTTGGTCGGCGACCGCGTTCGTCCGGGGATTGCCGCTTCGGCGGGCGGTGAACCGATACGGCCGGCTGGCGGAACCGGCCCTGCGGAAGGTCGTCGCAGGGCTCGCCCAGGCGATGATCCGAATTCATGCGGATGGATTGATCCACTCCGATGTAGGGCCGGACTCGGTGCTGCTGACGGTAAACGGACCTTGTATTTCCGCATTCGGCACTGTCGACGCCGGGTCACCGATGGACGACATGTTCGATCTGGGCGCAACGGTGCTGTTCGCGGCCTCGGGAAGTGAGCTTGAGCGTGTCCGGGTCGCCGAGCTGGACACGGTCACCAGCGCGCTGCCGACGTCGCTGCGCGAGGTGATCGGCGGCTGTATGGACCCGGATCCCTCGAGACGGCCCACCGCCGAGCAGGTCGTTGACTATCTCGACCGCCAGGATCTGCCGCTCCCTTCAGGAAACTGGCTGCCGGCGGAGCTGGCTGCCGACATCGAGGCACTCGCCGCGGCAACGCAGTCGAGAACGGTCGGCGGCAAGATCAGCCGTCGACATATGATCCTTGGTCTGACTGGAGGCGCGCTCCTGATCGGTGGCGCGGCCGCCGCAACCGTGGCGTTCTCCTCCGAGGACCGGTCACCGACGCCCGCCGGCCCCTCGGCGCGGACGCCTTCACCGGCGACGTCGTCGACAGGCGAACCGATTCCGATCATCCTGGACGCACCGGATGCGACCAAGGCATGGACGACCGCCGGGGGCAGCGCCCCGAGGTATCTTGAGGCCTCCGACAAGGTGGTCATGATCGTCACGGACAAGACCACGGCCTTCGTGGACGCCTCGACGGGGAAGCCCGCGCTGCGCGCGCTGAACTCCACCAGCATGTACGGGTCGAACGATTGGTCCCCGACAACGTACGCGGGTGGGGTCTTCTACTATCTCTGCGACCTGCCGGGTGGGCGCCACACGGTGGCCGCGGTCGACGGGACCACTGGGGACGCGAAGTGGGCGACGTCGATGGCCATGGCCGATGCCGGCAGTGCCTCGACCTACCGCGCGAGATATGTCGCGGCCAATGGCAACACCGTGTACGTGTGTGGGCAGGTGCAATCCCGGGCGTCCTCGACCTCGGAAGAGACGACCGGTTACATCCGGGCGTTCGACGGCGCGACCGGCAAGGGACTGTGGCGGGTCGAAGGTACGGATATCAACAATGTGCTGGTGCCGCCCTCGGGCTCGCACCTGCTCGCGGCGTCGAGCGTCCCGAGAGGCCAGGCGGGCCAGGTCCAGATGATCGACGCCGGCAAGCAGGGGGCCCGTGGCTGGAAGACAGCCATTCCGAAAGCCGCGTATTACTTCAGTACCGGCTGGCCGTTGACGTGCTACGCCGCTGGGCTCTTCTTTTTCGCCGGTAATTCCGGCGACACACTCTTCGCCGTCGACGCGGCGACCGGTGTGGAGAAGTGGCATCAGCCGTTCGAGGCGAATAGCGGTGACCAGGTCCGGATCGGCAGCCTGACCGCGAGCTTGGACGGCACGACGATCTACGTGCCGGTGGGCAGCGACCTCGTTGCCCTCGGTTCCGCCGACGGGGCTCTCAAGTGGGTAGCGAAGCTCACCGGAGCCAGCCGCATCGGCGGGTCCAACATGTTCAACGCCTCACTCAGAACCACCGGCAAGAGCGCGCAGTGCTCGGCCGACACCGTGTTCGTCACCGACACGGCCAAGACCCTTTGGGCCATCGACGCGGCCACAGGCAAGGCCCGGTGGAAGTACAACGACCCAGGGCAGCCCGATCTCGGGTTCAAGTGGACCGTGGGTGGTGACCACGTGTTCATCGCCTCGAATCTGACCTTGACCGCGATCTCCGCCCACGGAAAATAGGACGGCGACGGGGAGGAAAGTGTGGATATTTCGGATATGGCTGGGGAACTGGCATCGGCCGCCGCCGAGCATTTGATCGATCTGTTGGCCACGGACGGCTGGGCCGCGATCAAGGCCTCGGTCCTGTCCTTGTGGCGGCATTCGCATCGTGAGCCCGTCGAAGCCGAACTGACCGAGGCTCGCGCCGATCTGGTGCGGGCCACAAAGGCCGGTGACAGCATGGAACTCCAGGGCCTGCTGGTCGCCGAGTGGCGGGCACGTCTCGCCAGGCTGATCGCGGAGCGACCGGAGGCTGCCGACGAGATTCGTACGCTGTTGTTCGAGAGGTCACGTGATGCGGGATCAGCGGGGCAGCAGACCGCAGCCTCGGTGACGCTGAAGGCGAGAGTCTCCGGCGGCGGCGACGCCTATATGGCGGGCAGGGACATGACGATCGCCAAGGGCGGGGCCGAGTGACCGAGCCGGACGACCGCACTCGATCCAGCGGACACCCGTTCCGGCAGTCGATCAAGCTGGAGGCGTCCGTCACGGGCGGGGGAGACGCCAACCTGGCGGGCCGGGATTTGACCATCATCAACAAGCCCGACGGGCCGCGCCGCACCTGGCCTGGTCCGGAAGCTCGCGCGATGCTGTGTCCGTATCCAGGGTTGATGTCGTTCGGCGAGGAACAACAGGACTGGTTCTACGGCCGGGACCAGATGATCCACACCGTCTTGGAGCGGATGGACGCCCGGATACACGAGGGCGGTCCGCTGATGCTGATCGGTCCGTCCGGGGCGGGGAAATCCTCGCTCCTCGCGGCCGGCGTGCTCCCGGCGCTGCGTGGAGGCCGGTTGCCGGTGAAGGGATCGAGCGAGTGGCCACGGTTGCTGCTCACCCCGACGGCGTCCCCCGCCCTGGCGCTGGCCGTCGCCGCCGGAGCTGATGCCGACGATGCCCGCCGCCAGGCCGAGACCTGGCGGTCCGATCCAGCGCGGTGTTCGCTGGATTTGCGCAGGATGACCGGTTCCGACGCCGCGTCGAAGGCCGGGGAGCGTCCCGAGACTGGTCTGATCGTGGTGGTGGACCAGTTCGAGGAGGTCTTCACGGCGTGCGCCGATGAGGCCGAGCGCGAGTGGTTCGTCGAGGTATTGGACCACCTGGCCAAGCCCGCGGGCGATACCGCGGTGGTGCTGAGCGTGCGTGCGGACTTCTACGCCGCCTGCACGCCTTATCCACAGCTTCGGGCGGCGCTGCAGGCCGGACCGGTGGTGCTGGGCCCGATGACCGAGAGCGAACTCAAGGAGGCGATCCGCCTTCCCGCCGCGGACGTGAAGCTCGAGGTCGAAGACGGCTTGGTCGAAGTGTTGCTGACCGACCTCGGAGCGGTCGGAGGCCTGGCAGGCGCGGGCGCCGCCGGTCGGTTGCCACTGCTGGCACACGCGCTACGGGCAACCTGGCAGCAACGCAGCGGCCACCGGCTGACCGTGGACGGATATCGGGTCACCGGCGGGATCCAGCGTGCTCTCGCCAATACGGCGGACCGGCTGTTCGACGCGCTTCCGCCGACGAGTCGCGACATCGCACGGTGGGTGTTCCTGCGACTGGTCACCGTGGGACGCGACGCGGACGACACCCGTCGTCGGGCCAGATACGACGATCTGCTCAGGCACGCACCGGATCCGGAGGCGACCGAGGCCGTCCTGGACAACTTCACCCGCGGCAGGCTCCTGACTCGCGATCAGGACGCTGTGGCGATCACGCATGAGGTGTTGATCCAAGCCTGGCCGCGCCTGCGGGAGTGGATCGAGCGGGACCGGGACGGCAACCTGGTCCGGCAGGACCTCGAAGAGGCCGCCGCTGCCTGGGATGACGCCGGGCGGGAGCCAGGCGCGTTGTATCGCGGCAACCGCCTGGAGCTCGCTCAGACCTGGGCCGAAAAGCACACGCAGGACCTCAGCGCCGAGGCCCGCGAGTTTCTGGCCACCGCCCAGCGCCATCAGCGTCGCGGGCAGCGGCTCCGGAGGTCAGCCGTCGCGGCGATCAGCGTGCTCGCTGTGGTCGCCTCTGTCGCCGCCGTGGTCGCGTTCGTGCAGAACGCCAACGCGATCCAGGCTCGCGACGAAGCTGTCAATGCCGCCGTCACCTCGAAGTCTTTGCAGCTGGCGCCCACCGAGTCCGCGCTGTCCGCGCAACTCGCCCTGGTCGCCTACCGCATGAACCCGACCCCGCAGGCGACATCCCGGTTGATCACCGCTGAGAACACGCCGATGGGTATCCGGTTGCCTGGTTCCGAGGGCTCCGCCTACACCGTGGCCTACAGCCCGGACGGGCACACGCTGGCCGTCGGCTACGTCAACAAAAACATCGTCCAGCTCTGGGACGTCTCTGACCCCAGCCACCCGGTCACATTGGGCGGGCCCCTTCCCGAAGACGCTTCCGTCGACTCCGTCCTGGCGGTCAAGTTCAGCCCGGACGGCCGTACCCTGGCTGTCGGTGGCCATTCCAACCACGTCGGTAACTCCGGCTCCGGCGGCTTCGTCGATTTGTGGAACCTGACCAGCCCCAGCCATCCGGTCCTGCTGGGCCGGCCGGCGAGCGTTGGCGTGAGTCCCTTCGACTTCATGAGCTCCTTCAATTCGCTGGCATTCAGCCCGGACGGCCGCACTCTGGCCGCCGGACGGGCCGCTGGAATCGTGAGCCTGTGGAATGTCGCCCGCCCGAGTGACGTCACCTCGGAAGGAGAGGTGTTCACGACCTGTATGTATCTCCGTTCCTTGGCGTTCAGCCCGGACGGTCGCACACTCGCGGCCGCGTGTGGTGCCACGGCGGGCACCGGCACCGACACCATCGGGCTGTGGAACACCATCGACCCGAGTCACCCGAAGCCCCGAGGCGAGCTGCTGAACGTCGGTAGCGGAGTCAATTCGGTCGCGTTCAGTCCCGACGGTCGCACACTCGCGGCCGGGGTTGCAGACAACACCGTGCGCCTGTGGAGCCTCACTGACCTGGAACATCCAGTCCCGTTGGGCAAGCCGCTGACCGGGCCCGCCCAAGCGGTGATGTCGGTCGCGTTCAGTCCCGACGGTCACATGCTGGCCGCGGGCAGCGCCGATCACACCGTCCACTTGTGGAATGTCACCGCTCCGGAGCGTGTGGCACCGTTGGGCAAACCGCTGGCGGGTCCTGCTCTACCGGTCATGGCGGTCGCGTTCAGCCCTGACAGCCGCACTCTCGCGGCGGGGAATGCCGACGGCAACGTGGATCTGTGGAACCTGCCGCCGACGCAGCTGATCGGCGGGGGTGGCAACCTCGCTTCGGTCGCGTTCCGCCCGGATGGCCGCACCCTGGCCGCCGGGAACCAGAACGGCACCGTCAGTTTGTGGAATACGACCGATCCCAGCCATCCGGCCCCCAGAGGTGCGCCCCTGGCTGTGAGTTCCCAGGCGGTCAATGCAGTGGCGTTCAGTCCTGACGGTCGTACCTTGGCCGCCGGTGACAGCGTCGGCACGGTGACTTTGTGGAACGTGGCCGACCCTGACCATCCCGTTCGCCTCGGAGAGCCACTCACCGGAGCCGGCGGGCTGATCTTCTCCCTCGCGTTCAGCCCCGACGGCCATACCCTGGCCGCGGCCGGAGACGACTACGAGAAGTCCTCCGGTATCGCCCTCTGGGACGTCGGCGACCCCGCGCACCCCACCACCAAAGGCGAGATCCGTACGGATCACACGAGATCCATCGTGTCGATCGCGTTCAGCCCTGATGGTCGCACGCTGGCCACCGGCGGCGACAGCAGCACCCACGAGGTCGGTCTGTGGAGCACGACGGCTTTCGCACCGTCGGTTCGCATCGGTCAACCGCTACCTCAACCAGCCGGAACCCATACCTGGGTGGCCTTCAGCCCGGACGGACACACCCTGGCCACCGGGAACAGCAATGGCACCATCACCCTCTGGGACAGCACCGACCTCAATCACCTCACCCCGAGAGGCCGGCCCCTGGTGATGCCCGGCAGCAGCCTCTGGTCGATCGCGTTCAGCCCTGACGGCAAAACCCTGGCCGCCGCAGGCCACACGAGCGTGGGCACCATCGCGTTGTGGAACGTCGTCGACCCCGACCACCCGACCGAGATCGGTGAACCGCTGACCGTCGCCACCGGACCCGTCTCTGTGTTGGCGTTCAGCCCGGACGGTCACACCCTGGCCGCCACCACCGACAACGGGGTCGCCACTGTCTGGAACCTGAAGGTCGAGGCCGCGATCCGGACCATCTGCGCGAACAGCGCCGGCGCCTTGAACAGTCAGAACTGGAGCACATACGTCCCGATAGTCGAGTACACGCCACCCTGCCCTTAGGCATGATCGGCTCCCACTCCGAGGGTGGCACAGCCCTGCGCCGGCGCACCACCGACGGGTACCTGCCTGCGGCAGAACCACGACGTCGACCTAGTGTCGGAGCACGCCGACTGGGTCCGGATCAGTTTGTCCACAGCGACGCCGACGACCGTGACGAGGTCCCGTCCAGAAGGTGGAGGCGATCGTGTCGGCACAGCAGCACGACCAGTGGCTTCCGGGCGATCGATGTGCATCCCGGAGGAGCCTGTCCGGGGGCACAGACAACATCCCCACAAGCTCAGGCGCGGCTTCGCGCTGGAGTTCGTGGGAGGGCGTCACGTCGGTGGCCGTCAGGGCCATGCCGCAGCATCGCTGCCGGCCCCGGTCGCTTGCCCGCCCGTTCTCGCCATGCGGAAACCGTTGAGTTGAACGGGTCGATCGGGCAGTCGGTCCGTACACGCTCACTCAGGGCGAACACCACCGACGTGCCATCGGGCGGACGCCTGGTCTGTCTCCTGCACGCGAAGCCGAGATCCGGACGTGGAACGAGTGAGACCAGGCCAAGGTGCTGGTGGTGGCGGTCGGCCGAGGAAGGCGACCCGGCCGGCGTACGGCTATATCGAGCCGGGGTTGTTGTTGTTGTTCGCATCGAAGATGCAATGATGCCGAACTGGTCGTGCGGATGGCGTTGTGTTCTCTGTCTCGTGTTCTTTCGCGGTAATCGGCAGTGCCAATATAGGGTCGTGTCAGCGTGACCTGCGAAAAAGAAGGAGCGCGATCGTGCGCGCTCCCGTAGGTTCGAGAGAATGAGAAATAGGCTACGGAAACTTCACGTCGGGGGACGGGCCTTCACCTGGCGTGCGCGGATCGGCGCGATCTCAGACGACGAGGGAGTTCGCCATCGATGTATCAATGTACGGGTATGGGGTGCCGGTAAGAACAGCCGAGCGCTGGAGACAGACCTGATTTCCCAAAGCGCAGGCGTGGGATGGGAGCCTGCCGATGCGGATGGATCGTACCCGAGCGTGGTCGACATTCGACGACTCATCGAACACGCGCTGGCTCTCGGTTGGGAACCGGACGCGCGCGGTGGAACCTTCCTGCTTGCGGCACGCCATGGGATTGAACTAACCGACTTCTTGGTCGTCGGCAGAGCGCACGACTCCACTGCGTCAGGTCTGACTGGCTGATTGATTCACTCGCATGGGCTCGCAAGAAATGCTGAGCAGTAGTTCTGCACCAGGGAGTCGTTGTTCTCGGGACTTTCGGCGTTCTGCGGACAGTCGAGCGGGACCGCAAAGGCGCGCTGGCCGAGAACCGGATCTATTGATCAATAGCGCCGAAACGCCGATCACGGTATCAGAGGTGGCCACCGCACGCCGACGGGCTTGGTGGGGTCGGTTGCCAGGGCGAGCTTTTCGGGGGAGTCCTGTGTTCGGCAGTGAAAAAGTCACATTCGAAGTGGTGAGGTCCTGTACTGGCGCCGAATCGGCTGCGAGCTGAGCATAAGTGGCACTGAATAGCAACGAGCGGACTGAGGCCTCCTGATTTTAGATCGGGCGAAAGGGTGGTGGGCGGGCGAGTGAAGAACGTTCGTTCGGGGTTGGTTCTGCTCTTCGTCACCGGTCCGCCGACGCGACCTTGACCGAAGCGATCGAGCAACGCCGCCCGGGGTGTACCGCCACCTCCGGGCAGAGCACCCTCTCGCACCGAAAGAGGATCGATTCGATCCAGCGGTGTTGCTCGCGGCCGCGAAAGGCGTGGCGGGAACACCACATCGCCCGGACGTCCTCGTCGTGCTGACGTCGAAAACGAACGAGCCGGCGGGAAAATATCAAGGGCTCGGCTATTCGCTGACGCCGCGTAACGCCGGAGTCGTCTACCAGAACCTGTATCTCTTGGCGGCCGCGACGGGGTTGGCCGCGTGCGCGCTCGGTTTCGGCGACAACGCGCTGGTCCGGCGAGCGTTGTCCTTGAGTTTCCCCGACGAAATACCGGTCGGGGAGTTTATGCTGGGCACTTGCCCGGAAATTCGGACGGATTAGACCGGAAACAGGAGTGATGCGGTGTCCACCAGGGAATCCCATGCGTAACGGGAAATATGGAATCGATGCGCCTTATGTGCCGATCGGATACGTGCTGGGCGGGTCGCTGGCCTGCGGTCTCGGTATCGCGAACGCACTCACGGACGGGTTCGTCACCTCGATCGCGCCCTTGACTGTCGGCGTCCTGATGTTGCTGTGCGCGGGTATCTATCTCCACACCACCTTCCGCGGCAAGTTCCGGATCTGGGCCGACGTGATCGATCGGCTCGACCTCGCCGCGGACTCGCGGGTTCTCGACCTCGGCTGCGGCCGGGGCGCGGTCCTGTTGATGGCGGCCGAGCGGCTCGGCGAGCACGGTCGCGCCGTGGGCATCGACCTGTGGCGAAGCGTGGACCAATCCGGCAACAGCACCGAGGTCACCCTGAAGAACGCGGAAGCCGAAGGTGTCGCGGATCGGGTCGAACTCCGCACCGGTGACATGACGGAATTACCCTTCGCTGACGAATCCTTCGATGTGGTCGTCAGCAGTCTCGCCATTCACAACATCAAGGACCCCGGGGGCAGGGAAGCGGCTGTGCGGGAAGCGGTTCGAGTCCTCAAACCCGGCGGCAGGCTCGCGTTCGCGGATCTGCGGGTCGCTCGTGAATACGCGAAAACGTTGTCGGACCTGTCCATGCAGGACGTTTCCTTGCGCAGGCAGGGCCGGCGAGGCTGGTGGAGCGGCCCGTGGGTCACCACGCGACTGGTCACCGCGAGGAAGCCCGTCCGCAAGTCGAATATTGCTACACACACCAATTGACTTCGAAGGGCCCGGTGTTGACGAAACATCGGTCGGCAGCGAAGACGGTATGGCCGATCTCCGGGTGAGTGACTATTACCGAGCGGCCGGGAATGGCTCCAATAGCCAGCCGGAGTCGTTCGCTATACGAACGGCTTCGAGTTTGTTGCGGGCATTGAGCTTTTGGAGTATCCGGGTGACGTGATTGCGGACAGTGCCTTCCGCCAGGTGGAGGCGTCGGGCGGCGTCTTTTGCCGTGTCTCCGGTGGCCATGATGCGCAGCAGGGTTCGTTCGCGTTGGGTCAGTGGGTTCGAGATGCCATGGATCGCGGACCGGAGCAGCTCGGGTGAGATCGCGAGTGTGCCGTTGTGAACGTGGTGAATGGCGTCGATCAAGGTGTCGACGGAGACTCCCTTCGGCAGGAAGCCGAGCACGCCCATATCCAGTGCCTCGCGTACGGCGCCCGGTTGATCGTGTGCGCTGAGTATCAGCACTTTGCAGGTCAGTCCGCCGTCCTTGATGGCGCGTGCGACGGAAAGGCCGTCGATGCCCGGCAGGTCCAGGTCAAGTATCACGAGATCGGGCGTCACCGCGGTGATCAGGTCGAGCGCATGATCGCCGCGATCGGTTTCGCCGACGACGTCAAGATCGTCTTCAAGTGACAGCAGGCCGACGAGTGCTTCGCGTAGTACCTGCATGTCCTCGACCACCACAAGCCTGATCATCATCGTCCTCGATCGGTATCTCGACGACGAGACGGAAGTTTTTCGCCGCGTCGTGTCCAAAGTTCACTCGCCCGCCGAGGTCGGCGACTCGCTGGGTGATGCCGGCCAGGCCGGTCCCGGCGGGCCCCGGTCGTTCGCAGGCGCCGTTGTTCTCCACGGTCAGCCGGAACCGGTCGTCGTGTATTTCCGTGCTGAGCCAGCATTGTCGCGCGGCGCTGTGGTTGAGCACATTGGTGACGCCCTCGCGAAGCGCCCAGCCTACGACCTGGCCGATGCGGTTGTCCGGCTCGGCGTCGATGGCGACGCGGCACGCGACGCCCCCTGCTTCCAGCAGCGCGGTCCCGGTCGCGAGTTCATCGGCGAAGACCGGTCGCAGTTCGCCCCTGGCGACCTTGCGGACGTTGCGAGCCGCGCGCTCGGTCAGCTGCTGTACTCCACGAAGTTCGCCGAGCGCGCGGGCTTGGTCAGAGCCGGCGACGCGGGCGGCGAGTTCCACGCGTAACCCGATCGCGGTGAGTTCTTGGCCGAGGGTGTCGTGCAGGTCGCGCGAAACCCGCGAACGTTCCTGGGCCACCGCCAGGGCGGCGAGCTGAGCCTGTGTCCGCCGCAGCTCGGTCGTCGTCTCGGCCATACGCAAAACGGTGTATCCCAGTAGTCCGGCGAGAGCCTTGTGCAGCACCAACGCGCCGATCGCCGGCGCGGGTACGACTCCGGCCCACTGGGAGATCAGATCGATTGTCACGATGGAGCCGAAGCCCAGGAATGACCACGGCCTGGGCAGCGTCACCAGAACCGTGCACGCGAAGATCAACGTCAAGGTGCCGTCGCGGCCGATGATGATCGTCATCGGCACGGTCAGCAGAAATTGCAGTGTCAGGACGGGAACAGTCCACCGCCAGTGCGGCATGCCTTGGTGGAGGCGTCTTACCGCCGCCCAGATCTGTAATGCCACCGGGAGGACCAGTAGTGGCAGGATGCCCGGAGCCGCTGCCAGCTTGCCGTTGAGCTCGGGAAAGGCTGCCAGGACCCCGGAACGCAGCGCCAGCAGGCTCAGGGGCACCCCTGCCGCGACAGCGGCGACGAGCAAGGTCGGCCGCTCGAGCAGCTTCCGGTCGATCATCGGCCAGTGCTGCTGTCGGCCTCGTGGCCTGGATCGACGATAGGCATCACTGGCTCCTCGACTTGGCAGGTAGTGCGGCCAACCTTAACAGTCCGACCGAACGGTCGGACTTAATTCGTGATCTGTTTCACGGGACAGCTCCGGTCAGCGGAGTGGAAGGAGCGCGGGGTCGACACTGAGCTCGCGTAGTCGTCGGAGCACCGCCATCCGGGCGCGGGCGAAGGTGGCGTCCGGCTCGAGCAGTCGGGACTGGGCTGCGGAGGCGGCGCCGAGCGCCTCGATCTCGTAGGCGAGCAGCTCGGGGTCGGTGTCCCTGCGCAGCTCGCCGCGTGTAACCGCGTCCGTCGTCAATGTGTACAGGAAGCGTCCCCATGCGGTGGCAAGCTCGATCAGGCGGTCGCGCACCGCTCCTGGCTGTGCGCCGAACTCTTGCTGGATGGCGGCGAAAAAACAGCCCCCGGAATCGACCTCTTCGGTCAGATAGGCGAGCCGTGCCTCGTGTAGCGCCCACAGTCGGCGCGTACCACGTGGGGCGCGTAGCGCCGGCCGCACCACGCGGTCGAGCCAGATGTCCTTGGCCCGGTCCACGACGGCCAGCTGTAGATGTTCTTTCGACGGCCAGTGCGTGAACAGTCCCGATTTGCTGACCCCTAGCTCGTTGGCCAGCCTGCCGAGCGACAGTCCATTCAAACCCTCGACGGAAGTGAGCTGGACGGCGGTGTCGAGCACGGTCGCGCGAGTCCGCGCACCACGTGCACGGCGCTGATCGACCCGACCTTCAGTCGTTTGCATACGCCCATCCTACCCAAGAGTACGACCGATCGGACGGGAGGTTTGAGTGGCGTGTTGGGTTGATCATGAGGAAGGCTTCCGTGTGGAGACCTGCGACACGGCCACCGGCGAAAGCCAACGGCGCGACCAGTCGGTCGTTTGCTGTCCGCGGCACGGCACCCGTGACTTTTTCACCCGGCCCGAGGAGCTAACTCACTGGCGGCACCGGGGAAACGGAGCCGATACTCGCTATCGGCTCCGGGATTCCGGTGGCCTGTCCTCGCTGCACGACCCGCTCGAGGGGGACGGATCGCGTAGCGAGGACGCGGGTGCGGGGTGCCGATTCTCGGGGTGGCACCCCGCACTCGCAGGACCACCATCACCGATTGCATCGACCGTGAGTCGGTTCTCCGGCTTGTGCGGGCTGATCGCCCGGAATCGTTGAGAGCACGCCAGGCCGGCGCCTGGTCACGCAGAAGGGAGGACGTCTGTGGAGAGGTTCCTCGGCGCTTTGATCGTCAGCAGTGTCCATGCCTGCCGCTTGCGGGCCCGCGTGACTCCCGCGTGAGGAAGCATCGTTCCATTCTTTGGTGATTCATGAATCGAGCTTTATGGAAAGCAGATTCAACGAGGTCTTGCGTGAAAGAGGTTTCCATGTCCGCGAGCGTGACGGCGCCCGTGCCGATGGCCGGTACCGATGAGATGGGTGGCGGTGTGGTGGTGATCGGATGTGACGAGGTATTCAGCGCCGGGCTCAAGGTGGTCATCGAAGAGCGTTCCGAACTGACCGCGGTGACAGCCCCGGTTTCGCGTACGGGGTCGCCCTCGGGGATTCGCGACCTCGCTCCCCGCGTCGTGTTGTTGGACGGCAGCATGGTGGGTGACGGTGAGATCGTCGAGAGGCTGGTGGATGGACACGGCGACGAGGCTCCGGAGGTGCTGTTGCTGACCGAATCCGGCGACTTGGAAGTCACCTTGATCGGTCTGAGAGCTGGAGCGCGGGGAGCATTGGACAAACACGCCGCTGCCGACGAAATCGCCGCGGCGGTTCGTTCGGTGGCGAATCGTGAGCCCGTTGTCACCCTGCCTGTCCTGCGGAGGCTGATCGAAGCCTACGCGGGCATTCCCCCGTATCGTGAGCAGCTTCCCCGCTTCCTCGCGGTGCTGACCTCTCGGGAAACCGAGGTACTGCGGGCGGTCGCCACAGGCATGAGTAACGCCCGAATCGCGAGTAGACTGTTCATTGGTGAGTCCACGGTGAAGACCCATCTGAACCGCGCGATGGCGAAATTGGGAATCTCCAGCCGCGCCGGTGTTGTCACCCTGGCCTATGAGAGCGGCCTCGTGGCCCCAGGCGGTCCGGGTGGGATGGATATGCGGAGCTTGATCCCACCCGGACCGTGCGTGTCTGCCGAGGCCTACCGGTGAACTGCCTCCTCGGAGAGGACTTCGAAAAGTCCGTCGCCGATTCTCGCGTTTCAGGTCACGGACGACATGGGCCCTGAAGCTGTGTGACGGTGACTTTCTGCGCCCCGGCCCAGCCGAGGTAGATCTCCTGGCCCGGGCGCAGGCACTGGGTCTCGGAGAACGCCTGACTGCCGTAGGGCTGGTGGTCGACTCGGATCAGTCCGGTGCCGCCGCAGTTATGGTAGTAGTACCCGCCGGCCCAGTTGGTGTAAAGGCCGCACTGCTGCGCGGCCATTGGTGCCGCTTCGGCGGGTTGCGCCAGCAGAGCGCCGGTCGCCGCGATTCCCGCGGTCAGCGTCGCGAGTGCGAATTTGGACTTCATGAATACAGGCCCCCTCGAATCGTTACAGGTTTTGTTGCTTTGTCCTGAGGAGAAACGTATTTAT
Source organism: Amycolatopsis sp. NPDC049868 (assembly GCF_044461365.1). Classification (NCBI taxonomy): domain Bacteria; kingdom Bacillati; phylum Actinomycetota; class Actinomycetes; order Pseudonocardiales; family Pseudonocardiaceae; genus Amycolatopsis; species Amycolatopsis sp. NPDC049868. Next base: position 146,051 of record NZ_JBITKV010000007.1, read on the forward strand.
CCGGGATTTCTTTGTCGTCCAACGCTTGCGGTATCTTGTGAGTGGACCGAGGCGGCAGTGTTGTTACGTCGGTGACGCTGAAATTGAATTCAGGTAGAAGGAGCGGGAATTGCGGTCGAGTTCGACGTTCACCAGGCTTGCCGGAACCTTGGGCACCGTGGGAAGTTCGGTGTTCGTGTCCGCGGGGATCGGTTATGCGTTGATCACCCTCAGCGGGAAGGTCCTGACACCTGCCGAAAGTGTGACCTTCCTGGGATTCTGGGGTGTGCTGATGGGGGTTGCCAGCGCTCTTTCCCCGATCGAGCAGGAGCTGTCCCGGCAGGCCGCGCTCGCCTCGACGTCAGGTACCCCGCTCGGCGGAGCCGCGGTCCGCGTGTTCGCCGTGGTGGCGTCGACCGCGCTCCTGGTCGGCATCTCCCTGCTGGTCCCTGCTGTGAACCACCGGCTGTTCGGCGACCACTACGGCCTGGGCGTGCTGGCGGCCGCCGGTATCGTCACGTTGCCGGCCTTGTACGCGGCAAGAGGGATCTTCGCGGGCAGGAACGAGTTTCGCCCCTACTCTTGCCTGGTTCTGTCGGAGTCCGCGATCAGGCTCGCCTTGTTCTTGGGCTTCGCCTGGCTGGGGGCGGCCAGGCTCGTCCCGCTCGCGGTGGCGGTGACTGCGGGCTTTCTGGCATGGGTTCCGTTCGGCCGCCGGGTCCCGAGGCTGGTCGACACCCGAGTGACAGCGGAGCCATGGGGACCCGTGGTACGGCGGATGTCCGCGCTGATGGTCGCCGCCGCCCTGACCGCCAGCGTCATCACGGGGTTCCCGGCGGTCGTGAAGTGGGTGGTTTCGGCAGAAGACAGCACCGCTCTCGCCGGAGTGTTCCTCGCCGTCACACTCGTGAGGTCACCACTGTTGCTCTTACTCGCCCCCGTGCAGAGCCTGGCCGTCCCCGGTTTCGTGCGCGTGCTGGCCGGCGATGCCGGTACCCGGAGGATCCGGCGGCTCCTGGTCCTCGGCTGCCTCGTCACGACACTGGTCGCGGTACTGGCGGGCATCGGCGCGTTCTTTCTCGGCCCCTGGCTGTTTCACCTGCTGTACCAGGACAAATACCAGGTGACCGGCTGGATGATGGCCAGCCTCGGGTGGTCGGGTGTCCTGCTCGGGGCGACGATGCTGGTCGCTGCCATCCTGGTCGCGAGCGGGAAGACGGGACAGGTCCTCGTCGCGTGGGCCGTGGTCGCCCTCGCCGGCCCGGCACTGCTGAGTATGGCCCCCGGCGACTTGGCGACCCGGCTGGCAGCGAGCCTCGCGTTGGCCCCGACAGCGGGCCTCGCGGTGGCCGTGACGTTCGTGCTCGCCTCCGGACGTGGAGCCAAGGGAAGCACCGATTGAGACCGAGCGCGGGGACCTGGGAAGGTCCGGCGGAATCCGGCTATGCGGATCACCGGAGCGGTCGACACGCTGGTCGGGCCGGAGTTACGGGAATCGCTGAGCAACGCGGTCCGGCATTCCGGCGCCCGACCGGATCAAGGTCAGCGTGGAGGCCGAGTTTGGCGAGGATGCGGGAGACGTGGTTCTTCACGGTTTTTTCGGCGAGGAACATGCGTTTGCCGATCTCGCGGTTGGTCAGGCCTTCGCCGATCAGTTCGAAGACCGTGCGTTCCTGGTCGGAGAGGTCGGTGGTGGGGTCGGCGCGGTCGCGTTCGCGGCGGATGCCTGTGTGAGGACGAAGCCGGATGCTCCGGCCATGATCGCGGTGAACAGCGCTTCGTCGTCGGCGTAGGACGTGAGCATCAGGCAGCGCAGATTCTGCTGGGTGGACAGTAGCTCCCGGCACAGTTCGATGCCGTTGCCGTCGGGGAGCCGGACGTCCAGCACCGCGATGTTCGCGTCGCTCTTCGGAATTCGAGCGAGGGCTTCGGAAACCGAGGCCGCTTCACCGGCCACCGTGATGTCCGGTTCGTTGCCGAGGAGGTCGGCGAGTCCTCGACGGACGATCTCGTGGTCATCGACCGGAAACACCTTGGTCGTCATGCTGTTTCCTCTCGCTGCGTGATAACCCGCCCGGCGCGGCCGTCACACCGTCGCGGGTACTTGGTCCTGGTGATCCGAGTCCTCCGAATCTGCTGCCGGTCCGCCGCGGCGGCACATCGTGGAGGTACGTGAAGGGGTATGAGAGGACTGAAATGGCCGGACGAAGGCCGACGGAGCGCTGGTCGCCCGCGGAACTCGAGGTGCTGGCGGGGGCGGTGCTGCGCGCGCCGTCGGTGCACAACATCCAGCCGTGGCGGCTGAACTTCGAGGAAGGCCTGCTCGTCCTCGTCGAGCGCCGGGAGCTGGAGCTTCCCGAGCACGACCCGCACGGCCGCGATCGCCTCATGTCGTGTGGTGCCGCACTGGCCAATCTGGAACTCGCCATCCGGGTGCTCGGCCACCGGACGTACACCGCGGAGTTCCCCGATCCGGACCGGCCCGAAGTGGTGGCCGCCGTCGAACCGGACGGGCCGCTGCACCCCTCGGTCGCGGAGGTGAACCGCTACTCCGCGATCAAGCGGCGGCACAGCCATCGCCGTCGTTTTTCGGGACGCTCGCTGAGCAGGCATCAGATCGTGGACCTCCGGGACAGTGCGGCGGTCGAAAGTGTCCAGGCCAGGCCGGTCCTCGACGAGATCGAGCTCACCAGGGTGGCCGATCTGCTCGAGTTCGCCGCCGAGGCCCATCAGCATGACCAGGGTTATCAGCGGGAGCTGGCCTTGTGGACGGCCCGGGACGAGGGCCAGCGCAACGGCGTCGGCCTGGCCGCGAGCGTGCGTTCGGCAGGCTCGCTGCCGTGGGCGGGGCTGGTGCGCGAGTCGACGGCTCTGCCCGATCGTGAGGTTCTCAAGCGCAGGCTGGCCGAGGAGACATTGCTGGCGTTCGTCACCGACGGAGATACCCGGCACGATCATCTCCGGGCCGGGCGGGCGTTGCAGCTGACCTGGCTCGACGCGGTCCATCAGGGACTCGTCGGGTCGGTCCTGACACAGCCACTGCATCTGCCGGAGGTGCGTGCCGGCCTGTCCGATGACTTGGAGCTTTCCGGTTTCCTCCAGGCACTCATGCGATTCGGCTTTCCCTCCGGCGACGTGCCGCATTCCCCGCGGCGCTCGATCGACGAACTGCTCGGCACCGGGTTCCGGGGTGTTGCGTTGTAGCGAGGTGACCGGGGCTGCCGGGCTGGTCCCTCGGGCACGCGGCCTGGTTCGGGACGGTCGCTTCGACGCGCTCCATGGTCAAGACGAACGCCATGACCAGCAGCGGGGTCAGCAGTGCCATCCACATGATCGTGAGGTACCCGGTACGGTCTCGGTTCAACCCGTCGACGCCCGGTATCCGTTGGCCTGGAAGCTGCGACTACCAGCACGGCCCTTTCCCGCCACGCGCCGATGGGCCTCGTTGACCGGGACCTCCGGCCCTGACCGGCGGCGCGAACCGGCGGTCATGCTCGAAAGTGCTTGTTCGTCATCGTCTTCAGGGAGTCATCGTGGCGGATCGACAACAGCCGGAGGTCTTGGACCGCGAGCAGTGCCTTGGCCTCCTGCGGACAGTGCGGGTGGGGCGGCTGGTCTTCGTCGAAGACTGCTTGCCGGCGGTGCAGCCGGTCAACTTCCGCTTGAAGGGGGACCACGTCGTGATTCGGGTCGCCGGCGGGGCGAAACTGGCCGCCGCGACCGGCAACACCGTGGTGGCCTTCCAAGCCGACGAACTCGAGCCCGATCTGCGGACCGGATGGAGTGTGACCGTCGTCGGCCACGCGAACCTGATCACGGACGTCACCGAACTCGTGGACGTGTCCGGAACATGGCTGGAGCCTTGGGTCGACGGCCGCCGCGAGCATTTCATCCGGATCCAGGCGGAGAAGGTGACCGGTCGACGTCTGCGTACGCCGGTGACCACCACCGCCCACCGTTCACACCTTGCCACCGGGTGTGATGACGGTACCTTCGGTGCCTCGCAGCATCGCGACGGGTGAGTCGAGGGCGCCGATGGCGGCGGTGTTGCCGGTGAGTTCGACGAAGCGGCAGGCGGCGTCGACCTTCGGGCCCATCGAACCGGCCGGGAAATCGCGGGACCGCAGCCGGGCCGGTGTGGTGTGGTGGATCGGAGTGGCGTGCGGGGTGCCGTAGCCGTCGATGACCGCGGGCACGTCGGTGAGCAGCAGCAGCGCGTCGGCGTCCAGGGCTTCGGCGAGCAGGGCGGCGGTCTGGTCCTTGTCGACGACGGCTTCGACACCCCGCAACCGCCCCGTGTGTTCGTCCCGTACCACGGGAACACCGCCCCCTCCGGCACAGACCACGATCGTCCCGGCCTCGACGAGCGCGCGGATCACCGGGGTCTCCACCACGCGCTCCGGTCTTGGCGAAGGGACGACCCGGCGCCAGGACGAGCCGTCCCGGCGGACGGTCCAGGCACGTTCGGCGGCCAGCGTGGCGGATTGCTCCTCGGTGTAGACCGGGCCGACGAACTTGGTGGGATCGCCGAACGCGGGATCGGCGACGGAGACGAGTGTCTGCGTCATCAGCGTGGCGACCTGCTTACCGGGTACGACGTTCCGCAGCGCCTGGCCGAGCAGGTAGCCGATCATGCCCTGGGTCTGCGCGCCGAGGACGTCGAGTGGGTACGGCCGCGTCAGGACGGGGTCCGCCGCGCTTTCCAGGGCCAGCATGCCGACCTGGGGGCCGTTGCCGTGGGTGAGCACGACTTCGTGCTCGGTGGCGAGCTCCGCGAGGGCTTCGGCGGCGGCGAGCACGTTGACCTGCTGGAGGTCGGCGTCCGGCCGTTCACCGCGGCGCAGCAGGGCATTGCCGCCCAGTGCCACAAGAATCCGCATGATCAGCTCCCCAGTGTGGCGACCAGGATCGCCTTGATGGTGTGCATCCGGTTCTCCGCCTGTTCGAACACCAGCGATGCCGGGGATTCGAAGACTTCGTCGGTGACCTCGACACCGTCCAATCCGAACTCCTTGAACGCTTCGGCCCCGACCTCGGTCTCGCGGTCGTGCAGCGCGGGCAGGCAGTGCAGGAACCGGACGCCGGGGTTGCCGGTGGCGCTGAGCGTCTTCGCCGTGACCTGATACGGCGCCAGCAGCTCGACCCGCTCGTGCCAGGTGCCGGCGGGTTCGCCCATGGACACCCAGACATCGGTGTAGACGAAGTCCGCGCCCGCCACGGCCTCGTCGACGTCGTCGGTGACGGTGATCCTGGCGCCACTGATCGCACCTTCCCGGCAGCAGGCCGCCTGGTGCTCCTCATCGGGCCAGAGCGCGTGCGGTCCGGCCAGCCGGACGTCCATGCCGAGTTTGGCGCCCATCGCGAGCAGGGATCGGGCGACGTTGTTGCGAGTGTCGCCGAGGTAGCAGAAAGCGATCTCAGACAATGGTTTCGTGCTGTGCTCGCGCATGGTGAACACGTCGCACAGTGACTGCGTCGGATGACTCGCCGCGGTGAGTCCATTGTAGACAGGCACGCCGGAGTGCCGGGCCAGTTCTTCGACGGTGGCCTGATCGTGGCCGCGGTATTCGATCCCGTCGTACATGCGGCCGAGTACGCGAGCGGTGTCGCGGGCGGATTCCTTGTGTCCCAAGTGGGCGTCCTGGGGGCCGAGGTAGGTCGTGGTCGCTCCTTCCTCGGCGGCGGCGACCTCGAACGCGCATCGGGTCCGGGTGGAGGCCTTCTCGAAGATGAGCGCCAAATGCTTGCCCACCAGCCGGTTCTGCGCGATTCCCGCGTAGGCCGCGGACTTGAGCTGGGCGGCGAGGTCGAGCAGGAAGACGAGTTCTTCCCTGGTGAAGTCGAGTTCGGTGAGGTAGCTGCGGTTGCGCAGGTTGAAGGCCATCGGGGATCCGTTCAGCTCGGGTCGCGGTCGATCGGGCAGGTCATGCAGCGCGGGCCGCCACGGCCCCGTCCCAGTTCGCTTCCGGCGATGGTGACGACTTCGATGCCGTGCTTGCGCAGCATGGTGTTGGTGGCGACGTTGCGTTCGTAGCCGAGGACGACCCCCGGTGCGACGGCGAGGTAGTTCGTACCGTCGTCCCATTGCTCCCGTTCGGCGGCCCGGATGTCCTCGTCGGTGCTGAGCAGGGTGACTTCGGGGACTTTCAGGACTTCGGCGAGGGTGCGCCAGAGGTCGTCGTTGGCGTTCACGCTCAAAGCGGAGGGCGCTTCGCCCGCGGTGATGGTCCAGCTGCGGGCGCCGCGGTCGAAGTAGGGGTAGACCACGAAGGTGGCACGGTCGACCATGCTCATCACCGTGTCCAGATGCATCGTGGCGTGCGAGTGCGGGAGATCCACGGCGACGACGGTGTGTGCCTGTCCGGTCGAGAACAACGCCTTGGCAAGGATTTCCACGGCCATGGGGGGGGTGCGCTCGCCCATTCCGATGAGGACGGCGCCCCCGCCGAGGACGTGCACGTCGCCGCCTTCGATCGTGGCGGGCTGGTGACTGACGTCGTCGTCACCGTAGTAGGTGTGGAAACCGGCCCCGGCGAACATCGGGTGGTACCGGTAGATGGCCCGGGTGTGCAGGGATTCGCGTTGCCGGGCGGGTTTCGCCATCGGGTTGATCGAGACACCGCCGTACACCCAGCAGGAATCGTCACGCTGGAACAGATGATTGGGCAATGGCGGGAGGACGAAGTCGTCGGCGGCGAGGGTGTCCCATCGGAGACTCTGCGCTCGCAGCGGCCGTAGGTCGGCTTTGAGGACTCCGCCCACCAGGTACTCGGCCAGGTTTTCCCCGTCCAGGTCGTCGAACAGGGAGCGCAGCGGCGTGGCCAGCGCAGGGCCGAGGATTTCGGGCGTGCACACCCGATCCAGCACGAAGGCCCGGCCCTCGGGCAGCGCGAGCGTTTCCGCCAGCAGCTGACCGTAGTAGTGCACGCGGACGCCTTTGTCCCGCAGGGCTTCGGCGAACGCGTCGTGTTCCTGTTTCGCCTGCTTTGCCCAGAGGATGTCGTCGAACAGCAGCTCGCCGATGTTGCGTGGGGTCAGCCGGGTGAGCTCAAGGCCGGGACGGTGCACGATGGCCTGCCGCAACTGGCCGACCTCCGAATGAACGGCGAACGTCATGACTGCTCCTGTGTTCCGGACGACGGCTCGGCGCTCGTGCCGTACTCCTTGCGCTGGGATTTCATCCAGACGTAGACGGGAATGCCGAGGAAGAAGGCGAACACGCCGTAGTACACCGCCTGGTAACCGCTGCCTGCCAGTGCCCAGAAGCTGAAGAGCAGTGCGAAGGCGGTCACGACCAGATCGCGGATCAGATGCGGCAAGTTCAGCGCGCGGCCCCGGACGATGAGCCAGTAGAGATGTGCGGCGGCGGAGTGCAGGTAAGGGATCACCGCGGTGAAGACGGCCAGCAGTACCACATTGGTGAACACGGACTGGAAGTTCCAGTAGCCGATCGCGGTGAGCACCGACGCCAGTACGGTGGCGGCCACGATGCCGAAGACGGGGATCTCCTTCTTGCTCAGCTTGGCGAACTGCGTCGGGAACAGCCGGTCACGGGCGGCGGCCATCGGCATTTCGGCGCAGACCAACGTCCAGCCGTTCAGGCAGCCGAGCCCGGAGACGATCGCCACCACGGCCATGGCCTGCCCGGCCCAGCTCGCCCCGAAGATGGCGGTGGCCGAATCGGAGAACGGTGAGGTGGAGTCGATCAGCGCCTGCTGTCCGACCGTGCCGAGAACCGTGACGGTCCCCAGGACGTAGACGACGGCGCAGACGAGGGTGCCGAGTACGGTCGCCCGGGACACGTTGCGCCGCGGGTCGCGGACGCGTCCGGCGGCCACGGAGGCGGTCTCCAGCCCGAGGTAGCTGAACAGGGCGATCGCGGCCGCCGCGGAGACGGCGCCCACCCACGACAGTCCGCTGGGATTGAACGAACCGAGGTTGTCGGCCTTGATGAAGAACAGCCCGATGGTCGCCATGAACACCAGTGGCACGAATTTGAGGATCGTGGTGACGATCTGGAACCACGCGAGGTTCCGGACTCCGGAGATGTTGATGGCGGCGGGCAGCCACAGGCCGACCAACGCTATGGCGATCGACCACCACGGGTTGTGCTCGGTGTTGACGAACACTTCCACGTAGCCGACCCAGGCGACCACGATGCCGGCGTTGCCCACCCAGGCAGTCAGCCAATAGGCCCAGGCGGTGACGAACCCGCCGAAATCGCCGAAGGCGTCCCGTGCGTACAAATACGGCCCGCCCGAGCCCGGCACACGTTTGTTGAGCCAACCGAACACCAGCCCCAGAGCCAAGGCGCCGATCGTGACCAAGGCGAAGGCCAGGAGACTCGACAGGCCGTATGGTGCCAGAGACGACGGCAGGGCGAACACGCCCGTTCCGATGATCGAACCGACCACCAACGCCGTCGCGGTCGGCAAGCCGAACCGGTTCGAGAACTCCTTGCCGCTCGCCGGGAGCGCGGCTCGGTCGGGCTCTCCCGGTTGTTCCTGTTGTGCCATCGGTCTTTCCGATCTTTCGTTCGTAGTCCCAGATGAAGGATCTACGTTCGATACGGCGGTGCCATGGGGCTTAGGTCCGAGTCTTGCGGGCCATTCGGTGGTATGCCCCCGAGCGCCCGGGCAAGATGCACGCGCGAAGAAGGCGGACGGCACGTCCCCGTGCCGTCCGCCGCATTTGATTCCGTGGGGGCCGCTTATGGGTGGACTATGCGGTATCGCAGGTGTGTGACGTCGCGGCCTTCGAGCCGCCGGACGGGCTCCAGTTCGATGTGGCCGAGTCCGGTCGGCTCGAACAACCGCCGTCCGTCGCCGAGCAGCACGGGGACGAGGTGCAGTTCGAGTTCGTCGAGCTGGCCTGCTGCCAGCAGAGCCCGTGCCGCACCCGCACCGTGGACCAGCACGGCTCGATCTCCCGCCGCTTCCCGGGCCTCGTCGGCACACGCGTTGACGTCGGTGTAGAACTTCGCGCTGCCCGGTGGCTCGTCGGCCGGGTCGATGGTGTGGGTGAGCACGTGGATCGGCACGCCGTCGTGGTGGTCGCCGTTCCAACGGCCGGCCAGCTCGAACGTGCGGCGTCCGGATATCACGGCGCCGGTCGAACCGGCCTCGGCGTACACCTGCCCGTTGACTCCCTCGGACATCCGGTCGTCGAGCCAATTGAACAGCCGCCCTCCGCCGCGGCCGAGTTCCTGACCCGGCCGGTCGTCCGGTCCGGTGATGTACCCGTCGACCGACATGGACATGTACAGCCGCAGTGGTGTCCTACGCATCCTGAATACCCTTCCTCTGGCCAGTCGGTGTGGCGTGCGGGCCACCGGACACGTTCGGTCCGTCGACTGTCCGCCGCTCTCACCCGTACGTCGATCGCGCGGCGCCGGATTCGACAACAGGTCCGAAGAACTCAGGGCAGTCATGTCGGGGGAGACGATGTTCTGATCGCCGAGTGCGTCCGCTCCGTGGTGGTGGCCGTAGGGGAATTCGCCGACGGCTTCGACGGATCGGGCGCCCGGCCAGGACGGGATGTCTGCCTCTTGGCGCGCTCGGAAGGGCCTCGGCTTTCGCAGGAGGAACACCGACGCTTGGGTGATGATCACTCGTCTGCTCGTCCCACTGGCGCTGGCGGCCGCGTTCTGTGTGCCGCTCGCCGCAACGGCCGACGCCGCGCCACAGCCGTCGTCGGCTCCCGTCGCAGGTGAAGGTGGCACCCGGCAGCTGCGGCCTGGTCAAGAAACCTTCAGTACCAAGGAAATCGCGCCGAGGTCGGCGGTTCAGGCACAATTCCGCAAGGGCACCTACTACTACGGGCCGATCACCATCGAGCCCAACACCTGGCATGAGACGTGGGTATTCTGCCCCGCGGGCATGCGAGCCACCGGCGGCGGTGAGTCGAACACCTCCGCCAACGTCGTCACTCTGCGCGGCACCTTCGCGCTCGATGGCGGCGCCGGCTGGAAGGTCAACGTCGCCAACCTCACCGGCACGACCAGCACTTTCAAGGTGTGGACGGTCTGCTACAGCGACTTGGGCAACTATCTCCACATCACCGACAAGCGGGGTGTCGACCCCGGCCGCGACGTGCTCCCTCAGCCGAAGTGCCCGCCGGGGCTGGGCCTCTACGGCGGTGGCGGATCATCGGACATCGAACGTGCAAAGGTCTTCACCAGCCAATCGCTCGGCTTCGTCGGCGACATCCGGTGGTGGTTCGGAGTGGCCAATCTGGACGGTATCGCGCGAACTGTGAACGGGCAGGCCGTCTGCGGCACAGGGATGCGCAACCAGGCACGCGCGTCGAGCGGCCGCGTCTCGGTCGCTCCCGGCCAGATCGCCTCGGGGGCCGCATACTGTCCCACCGGCACTTGGGTGGTCAGCGGCGGAGCGAACCAGGTAACCGGCTCGAGTCTGATGCGGATTACCGACAGCTATCCCGAAGGCGAAGGCTGGCGCGTGGTCTATGCCAACGAAGGTCCGGACGAGGCCGGGGCTTTCGTCGCAGTCGACTGCGGCAACTGAGTTTGAGGGGCCGCCGGCAAAAGCGCCGTCGAGGCGCAGGTCTTCCCTATGCTCGCGGAGCCGGCCACGCGATGTCGTCGATCGCGAGCCACGGTGCGGCGGCCACGGCGGCGGGCGGGGCTCCGGTGATCGCCTTGACCTCGCGGTGGAGGTGGGACTGGTCGACGTAGCCGCTGTCGGCGGCAACGCCGGCGGGGGCGTGCCCGGCCGCGAGCAGGTGGGCGGCGTGGTCGAAGCGCACCAGCCGGGCGGCGCGTTTGGGTGTGGTGCCGAGCTGGGACCCGAAGCGGGACCAGAGGCGCTTGCGGCTCCAGCCGACCTCGTCGGCCAGGCCCTCGACCCGTATCCGCCCTCGGCTGGCGCGCATCCGCCGCCAGATGTGGGCGACCTCCGGATCGACCGGTCGGTGGGAGTCCAGCCGTCGGCTGAGGATTTTCATCGCGATCGTGAACCGCTCGTCCCACGTCGCGGCGGCGCGCAACCTGTCCTCGACGCGCCCGGCGTCGCGGCCCCAGACATCCTCCAGCGATACCACCGTCCCGCTGAACTCGGTCGACGCGCCGAGCACCTTGGCCGCCACCGGCGGCGACAGCCGGATCTGGAGACACTCGATCGCCGGGCCCGCGCCACCGGCCCGAAGCTCGCCGGGGAAGAGCCCGATCACGACAGTGCCGCGCTCGCGCCGGCCATGGGTGTCGTAGACGAGGCCTGTTCCCTCGGACAGGTCGACGAGCAGGCTGACGGCTGGGTGCGCGACCATGGCGATGTCGGCGGCACCGGGGATGCGTTGCCGGAACCCGGCCATGCTGATCCCCGGCAGCCGAGCCGACCGGTGCGGAACGGCGATGTCCACCCCCGCCCAGTCGAGTGGTACCCCGGTTGACGGCATGCGACCAGATTAGGCTTCTGAGATCACGAGATGTCGTGAAGGCGGACCTTGGCCGCGAAGTCCAGCAGCAGCTTGCTGGTCTCCTCCGGTGCTTCGAGTACGGGTAGGTGCCCGACGCCGGGCAGCAGCTCGACCCGCGCGGTCGGCACCGCGTCGTACTGGTGCGCCGACGCCGGATCCCAGCGGGGGTCGGCGGCGCCGAAGATCACCAGCGTCGGGGTGTCGAGGGCGGTGAGACGCTCGGGCATGCTTCGTTCGGCGAGGTACGCGGTGTTTCGGCTCAGCACTGCTCTCATCGTGCGGTATGTGATGCCCCGTAGGTCGGCGATCAAGTCGTCCGGAATGTCCACCGGGCGAGCGGCTGTCGCCCTGATCCCGCCGCGGATCATCGTGTTCGAACGCCTTGCCCAGAGCAGCGGGCCGAGCGGCGGGGCCAGCAGGACCCGAAGGATGACCGGCTGCCGAAGCAGCGCACCGGGACTCGGGCCGGTGCTGATCAGCGCGAGCGAACCCACCAGGTCGGGGCGCTGTTCGGCAAGCGCCGTGACGACGTAGCCGCCACTGGAATGCCCGGCCGCGGCGACCTGCCCGAGGCCGAGGTCATCGAGTACCGCCGCCAAGCGATCCGCCTGCGCGGGCACGTCGTACGACGCCGCGGGCGGAGACTGGCCGCAGCCCGGAAGGTCGACCCGAATGACGTGATGGTGCGCGGCGAGCGTCGGGATCATCGGGCCCCAGCAGGCGCCCGAAGCTCCCGAGCCGTGGACGAGCAACAGCGGTGGCGCCTGCCGCGGGCCCTCATGGACCACGTACATCCCATGCGACTGCTTGACGTCGTACTCACTCATACCCGGGACGATGCCTGGGCCGCCGACCTTCGGTCTTGGACAAATGTTCCCCTGCAGCGCGGGACGGTGGCCCTCGCAGTACCTGTATCACCAGGGTCTCCCAGATCTTCCGGACGCTTGCCAACCTGATTCAGCGGCGCGTTCTTCCACGACAGAAAGTACGGAGATCCATGACGGACAACCGATTCACCACTCATGCGGAACTCTTCGATCTGAGTGGGAAGTACGCCCTGGTCACCGGCGGTACCAGTGGAATCGGGATGATGATCGCGCGTGGCCTTCTGCAGGCGGGCGCTCGCGTCGTTGTCAGCTCACGCAAGGCGGATACGTGCGCGGAGGCACAGCATCTGCTGTCCGAATTCGGCGACGTTCAAGCGTTCCCCGCCGACCTGTCCAGGCACGACGAATGTCAGCGCCTCGCTGATCTTGTCACGGCCGACTCGGGACGGCTGGACATCCTCGTCAACAACGCGGGAGCGATGTGGCGCGAACCGCTGGAGACGTTCCCGGACGAGGCATGGGACGAAGTGCTCGACCTCAACCTCAAGTCGCCGTTCTGGCTGGTGCAGGCACTGCTCCCCGCACTTCGCAAGGCGGGCGCCGCCGATGATCCCGCGCGGATCATCAACATCGGCAGTATCGCGGCCATCCACGTCGCCGAGTCGCCCAACTACTCCTACGCCGGCAGCAAGGCGGCACTCCATCAACTGACCAGGGTGCTGGCCAGGGAACTGGGCGGACAGCACGTCACGGTGAACGCGGTAGCCCCAGGACCGTTCCCGTCGCGGATGATGGCGTCCACTCTCGAGGCCGTCGGTGACAAGATCGCGGCGAAGGCCCCACTGCGCCGGCTCGGCCGCGACGATGACATGGCGGGTATCGCGGTGTTCCTCGCCGGCCGGGCCGGCTCTTACCTCACGGGCACCATCATCCCGGTCGACGGCGGCATCGCCACGACCGCATCAGGTACCTAGGCTTCGGGGTACTGGCAGAACCTCCCTTCGCCTGCGGACAGGGCCTACGGTGAAGGGGTGGCCATGATCGATCTGCGCACTGAAATCAAGGAATTCCTGAGCTCGCGTCGTGCGCGGATCACGCCCGAGCGGGCCGGGCTGTCCGCCTATGGCGGCAACCGCCGGGTCAAAGGTCTGCGTCGCGAAGAGGTGGCTCTGCTGGCAGGGGTATCGGTCGATTACTACGTGCGTATGGAGCGCGGCAGCCTCGCCGGCGCCTCCGACGGGGTACTCGACGCGTTGGTCGCCGCCTTGCAGCTCGACGAGGCCGAGCGTGAGCACCTATTCCACCTCGCGCGGCAGTCCAGGGCGCCCAGTGGCCGACGTCGCCGTCGACCCGCCGTGACGGTGCGTCCCGCGCTTCAGCAGGTGCTCGACGCCATCACCGACGCGCCGGCGTGGATTTGCAACGGTCGTTATGACGTCCTGGCCGTGAATCACCTTGCCCGCGCGCTGTATTCACCGGTGCTGGCCGACACGCGACGGCCGGCGAACACCGCGCGCTTCGTGTATCTGTTTCCCGAAGCGGCAAGAACTTTCTTTGCCGACTATGACCGAATCGCCCGTGACGTGGCCGCGAAGCTACGCATGGAAGCCGGCCGCGATCCGCACGACGACGAGCTGATCGCCTTGGTCGGTGAGTTGGCGACGAACAGTGAACTGTTCCGGCAGCGGTGGGCATCTCAGGACGTTCGGCTGCACCGGTCCGGACGCAAGCGTTTTCACCATCCGGTAGTGGGCCGGCTCGACCTGGACGTCGAGTCGATGGAGCTGCCTGCCGAACCCGGCCTGCTCCTCACCGTCTACACCGCGCCCGCCGGCACGGCGACCGCGGACGGTCTGGCCCTGTTGGCGTCGTGGGCGAAGCCGGCGCCGGCTACTGCGCTAGACCAGTGAATCGACCATGAACACCTGGTTCGATCCGCCGTCACACGGGTCCTGGATGAGCTGGACCCCGACCTCGGTGCTCGCCTTGTAGACACCGACGCACCATTTCGTGCCGCCGGCGGACTTCAGCAGATAGCCCTTCGCGGGCGCGGTCACCGGCTCGAAGACGAACCGCTGATCGGGACGTCCCGGCTCGCAGTTGTCGCCGGCCAGCAGAACCCCGGTGGTCGTGCCGCCGTAGTCGACGGTCACGCAACCCTCGCCGTGTTCGGGGTGGTGCAACAGAAGGCGGTAGCCGCCATCGACCGCTTCGACCGTGATCGGCGGCGACGCCTTCGCGCAGTCCTGCTGGCCGAGCACGATCCGCTCCTCCTGCACGAACTTCTCCGGCCCCTCACCGACACAAAGCCCGGTGTGCGCGACCCGCACCCGCGCCCGTCCCGTCGGCGGCCCGGCGGCACTCGCGTTCGCGGCGCCGGGAACAGTGGGCGCCACAGCCGAAGGCGAAGACGCTGACGACGGCGGGTTCGGCGCCGCCCGATCCTCCGAGAACGGGTTGAACATGATCAACCCGCCCGCGATCAACACCACGACGGCGGCCACGGCGATCGCGGGCCACAGCAACCGGCCCCTGCGGCGGGCTTGCGCCGGCGTGTCTTCGACGGGCGTCGGCGTCTCGTCGGTGATCGGTGTCTGCTCCGTCGCAGCCAAGTCGGCACGTGCGGCCAGCCAGCGTTCGACCGTGGCGTCGTCACCGCCGCAGGCCCGGACGAACGCCGCCAGCAGATCGGCCCTCGGCAGGGTGTCCCGTGCCAGCGCCCCGCTGATCGTCGAACTCGGCAGTGACGTGCCCGCCTTCGCGGCGCGGCGTTCGATCACCCGGTAGCTCGAATCGGTACGAGCACGCAGAGTGCGCATCGCCGCGACGAACTGCGCGGCATCGACGGCTTCGCGCGGGTCCGGCCAGTCTTCGGCCATGTACGGCACCTCCCCAGTGAGCAGGCCGCCGATTCTAGGGGTGTCCGGGACCGTCCGGAAGCGTCCGGAAACCTTGTCCGAGCTGGGGACAGACGGCTTCATTCGGCAGCGTCCGCACAATCACGAGGAAGGACGATGCCGATGCCACGACGACAATTCCGCCCCGTGCGCCGACGCCGGCGCAACCCGGGACCGCTGGCCTGGGCGGGGTTCGCCGGCGGGGTCACCATGGGCGCGATCGCCGCAGCCCTGATCACCGGCGGCGACGAGCAGCCGCCACCGCCGACGACCCAGCTCGCCTCCGGCGAACTTCCCGAAGCGCTCAAGAACCTCGTCGCCGAGTACCTCGCCGAAGAGGGCTACCGACCCGCCGAAGACGCGGGTGTCGAACCGGTCCCGCCGCCCGGCTCGCCGCAACCGGCTCCGGCCGACGTCCCCGTTCCGGCTCCCGCTCCGGCACGTGTCACGCCGGTGCCGGTCGCGCCTGTCTCGACCCGCGGCGGGTCGAGCCCCTGGCCGATCGAGTTCATCCCGGAGCCTCTTGCCCTGCCGGTTCCGCCTTTGCCGGTGGCGGTTTCGGCGGAACCGCTCGACCTCGGCGCCGTCGCGAACGCCGCGCCAGTCGCGTTACGGGCCGCCGTCGACACGGTCCCGGACGCCGTGGACGCGGACAGCGACCCGGCTCCGGCCGCGCTGCGGATGGACCAGGAGCCGACTCCGGGGACGTCACTCGTGGACGCCGCGCCCGTCGCCTCACGGATCGAGACCGCCGCGGGAGCCCGTGCCACTGAGCCCGAGATCGCCGGTCCTTCGGTCACCGAAGTGAGCGCGGGCGACGCCATCGTCGTGGAGACGGAACCGGAGCCGGCCAAGCCGAAGAAGGAGAAGAAACCGGTCAAGGGTTCCGTTTCCGCCCATGCGGAAGAGAAGAAGGGCCGTCTTGTCGAGGACACCGTCACCGCCGAGGCGAAGGCGGAGAAGCCCCGGAAGCGGCTCATCGAGGCGAGCGTTTCCGACAGCGCCGAACTGAAGAAGGGACGCCTCGTGGAGGACACCGTCACCGCCGAAGCGCATACCGATAAGGAGCCACGAGAGGTCGCCACCCTCGTCGAGGCGGAGAGCGTGGCCCGATGAACCCGCTGATCAAACCCCAACGAGTCATCGGAACGGGCACGCTCGCCGTCACGGGTTTGCTGACCGCCGCCGTGCTGGCGTCCGGGCTGTCGAACACCATCGACTCCGTGGCACAGCCGGGTGTGCAGCAGGCCGCCTTCACCCCGCCCACGGGAACCGCCGACTCCGGTGACGACGGCGAGGACCGTCCCAAGAGTGCCAAGGAGAAGCTGAAGGCCAAGATCCTGGCCAAGATGCTCGACCTCGGCGCTCCGCTGGACCCGGCGGACCCGAAGTACAAGCAGAAGCTGTACCAGCAGGTGCTGGCCAACCGGGTCATCACCAAGGTCGGCGGCGGCAGCGTGAGCATCTCCTGGAGCGACGTCCAGGGCTTGATTTCCGATGCCTTCGAGATCCACCGCCGGTCCAAGCAGACGGTCAAGGGCCTGCAGGACCGGATGTCCAAAGTGGACGATCAGATCGCGGGACTGAGGCAGCAGGCGCGCGACGCGAAGACCAAGGAGGACCGGGACAAGGCCAGCGCGAAGCTGGAGAAGGCGACGAAGAGCCGCAAGGACCTGAACAAGCTCCTGAAGAGCGCCGAGCACCACGCCAAGCCGTTCAACCGAGACGCCTACATCAGGAACCTCGAGCGGGCGATCTGGGGACTCCAGCAGCACGTCAACGGTAAAGCGAGCAAGGAGACGAAGGAGAAGATCAAGACTCGCCTCGAACAGGCCCGCAAGGACCTCAAGACGGCGATCGAGGACCGCGACGGCAAGGGCGACACCGGAGACGAGGGCGGTACCCCGGCCAAACGGAAGGATCCCAAGCAGCCGCCGAAGAACCCGTCGACGACAGAGGCCAAGAAGACGACCCGGACTCCGGTCACTCCGAAGACCGTGGCCAAGCAGCCGACCACGGTTCGCGTGCCGCCGACGAACCACGCCCTGGAGAAGGCGTTCCGGGGAGCGGGTCAGCTGAGGGCGGGACTGGGGCCGCTCCAGGGAGTCGCGCCGCCGTACTCCTACAAGGAGGTCCACGACAATCCCTACCTGCCGACGGCTTACGGGTTCGCCCAGGCCCTGCAGGACGCGCCGACGGAGAAGGACCGGCAGTGGATCAAGGACTCGATCCTGCGGCATGTCCTGCCCGATCCGCACAAGCGCAAGACGTTCCTTGAGGCCTTGCGCAACACCTACCGGCCGCAGATCGTGCCGGACGGCAAAGGCAACTACGTCAAGGCGGTCAACCCGATCCGGACCGAGTGGGAGGAGCATATCGGCAGGGCGTTCCCGGTGAAGGTGCCGACTCCTCGTGAACGTGCCATCGCCAAGCAGGAACGGATCGACCGTGAGGACACGGCGCGTGGCGGCCCTGTCAAGAAACCGCTCACCCCGAGGGAATCGGCGATCCGCAAACAAGAGCAGATCGATCGCGCGGACAACGCGCGCGGCGGCCCGATCAGGAAGCCGGTCTACTCGCGCAAGGACGCCATCCGCAAGCAGGAGCAGATCGATCGCGCCGATATCCAGCGCGGGGTGAACAAAGTCCCGGAAACCAAGAAGACCAAGAAGACCCGCGTGCCCACCTCGCGCGAACAGGCTGTCCGCAAACAGGAACAGATCGACCGCGCCGACGTCCAGCGCGGCGTCAACAAGACACCCGCTCCGAAGAAGCCGACCGGGAAGGGGGGAAAGAACATCCCGTCGGCCGTCTGAGGACGCGGGGACATGGGTGGCGGTGCCGTGCAGCGGGCGGCACCGTCACCCGCTGCACGGCTCAGCCGAGTTCCCGCGGATCCCGAGGACACGCCCTGGGGGCGGGTTCGCGGGCTTCCCGCCTGTCGAGCGTGTCGCGAAAGCCACTTTCGGGACATCAGGCGTCGCGAAAGTGGCTTTCGCGACACGGGCGACCACGACAAGACACGAACTGACGACTCAGGACACTGGTCCGAGGAAGTCGCCGCGGTAGTCCGTGGCCCACTGGGCATAGGTGCGGCCCGGCCGTCCGGTGATCCTTTCGATGGTGTCGGTGATCGGCGCCGGGCGGTCGAGGTGACGGGCCCAGTCGTCGAGCAGGACGTCGGCGGGCGCGTGCGGGCCCATGGCCGTTCGGGCTTGCTCCACGGTCAGTTCCTCGTACCGGAGCGGCCGGTCGAGCGCTTCGGCCAGGAGCGCGATCTGCTCCGCGTGGGTCAGGGATTGCGGGCCGGTGACCGGGTAGGTCCGGCCGGCGTGGGCGTTGTCGGTGAGGGCCGCTACGGCGATGGCCGCGAAGTCGGCGGGGTGGATCGGTGCGCCGGCGGCCTGGGCGTACGGGCCTCGGACGACGTCGCCCGCCCGTACCTGCCCCGGCACGTCGAACGCCCACTGGATGGGGTTGGCGGCGGACAGTTCCAGGCGCAGCATCGTCCACTCCAGACCGGAGTCGCGGAGCTGCTGCTCGATGTCGTGATGGAAGGCGGCGACGGGGTGGGGCTGCTCGGCCGCGGTGTCGTCCACCGAGCCCGAGGACTGGAAGACGACGCGCCGCACGCCTGCTTCCTTCGCGGCGGCCAGGAACGCCGGTGCGAAACCGGGTACGACGGCCAGCAGGAACACCGTTGACACGCCGCGCATCGCGATCGCCAGGGACTCGGGATCGGCCAGGTCGCCGGCGACGACGTCGGTGGTGGCCGGGAGGCCGGTGTTCTCCGGGTCGCGGGTCAGTGCGCGTACCGGGTGGCCGGCGGCGGTGAGCTGGCCGACGATCTCACGGCCGACGGGGGCGGTGGCTGCGGTGACGAGGATCATGAGGGTTCTCCTTATGAGTGAACGGGATCGGTGGGGGGGGCGGGGACGCGACCCGTGGGCGGGTCGCGTCCCCGGCGGAATTCGGGTCAGAGGTTGGAGAGGTCGATGGCGTCGGCCATCGCCTGCAAGCCGGCGTCGTTGGGGTGCAGCCGGTCGCCGGCGTCGAACTCGGCGCGCAGCGCGGCCGGGTCGGCGGGGTCGGCCAGGACGGCGGCGAAGTCCACCACCGCGTCGTACTCGCCGCCCGTGCGGATCCAGTGGTTGACCTCGCCGCGGATCTGTTCGCCGCGCGGGCTGTCCAGCATCGAGCCCTTCATCGGGGTGACGGTGCCGCCGATGATCCTGACGCCGCGGTCGCGGGCGGCCCGGATCAGCTTCCGGTGCGCCTGGATCAGCTCGGCGCTGGTGACCTCCGGGTCGAAGCCGATGTCGTTGAGCGCCTGGGTGACGACGACGCTGCGCACGCCCGGCTGGTCGAGGACGTCGCGGCGGAACCGCGACAGCGCGCTGTCACCGCAGCAGTCGGAATCATCGAGCACCCGGTTGCCCGCGATGCCCGCGTTGAGCACCGCCAGCGGCGCACGGGACGCGACCAGCCGTTCGGCCAACTGGTCGGGATAGCGGTTGTCGGCGTTCTTGGTGGCGCTGACGCCGTCGGTGATCGAGTCGCCGAACGTGACGACCGCGGACCGGGCCGGGCCGCCTGCGATGTCCACACCGGACAGGTAGTACCAGGAGTGGCTCTCGGCGGTGTACGCCCTTCCGGTGGCGTCGAACCGGTGGTCGCCCTTCGTGCGGTACGTCGTCGCGGTCGCCGCCTCGTGGAAGGTCGCCGGTCCGGTGGGCGCGGCGAAGTACAGCGTGACCGTCAACCGGTCCAGCGCGGACGTGGGCAGCAGCGTCGCGTCGCTGACCGCCTCCGAGCCGACCGGGACCACTGTGGACTGCGAGCGGTCGAACCGCAGCGGACGGACTGTGCTCGGCTGGATCGACGCGCCGTCGCCCGCCCTGGCGACGGTGGCGCCCGCCAGGCGCAGCGGCGACGTTCCGTAGCGGTTGGACAACCGGATGCGCAGCTGCGTGCCACCCCGGCTGATCCGTACGACCTGGCGGACCGACTCGCCGGCGAACCCGTCGAGCGACCAGTTCGCGCCCTGCCAGGTCGCGCCCATGGGGCGCTGCATCGAGGTGGTCCAGGTGCCGGTCCACCGGTCGGCGGGGGCCGCGGCGGCGGATGGTGCGATGAGGGCCCCGGCGACGCCGGCGGCTGCGAGGACGAGGCTCAATCCCTTGGTTCCCATGCCGACAAATCTCGTTCAAGCACCCCCTCGGCCACATCAGGAGAACTGTCCTCATCGGCCGGCCGGACTCTTTACGCGCCCGCCGCCACCTCTTTAGGCCACCGCGGGTGGTGGCATCATGGCGCCGGTGAACGTGCATGGGGGCGGGCCGGTCCTCGTCGGACGCGACGCCGAACTGGCCGCGTTGGGCGAGGTCTACGAGGTTGCCGTCGCGGAGGGGGCGGCCGTCGCGATCGTGGCGGGTGAGGCGGGCATCGGGAAGTCCCGGCTGGTCGCCGAGTTCACCGACCGGCTCGGTACCGTCGCCCGGACGGTGCGCGGCGAGTGCCTCGAACTCGGTGCGGACAGCCTCCCGTTCGCGCCGTTCACGGCGGTGGTGCGACGGCTGCGCCGCGAACTCGGCGGCGACTCGATCCGGGACCTGCTGCCCGCCGGCGGGCTGAGCCTGGCGCGCTGGTTGCCCGAACTGGGCGAGCCTCCGGCCGACCAGGACCCGGCGCAGGGCCGGTCGAGGCTGTTCGACGAGGTGCTGACGCTGCTGGAAGGCGCCGCGGCACGGCACGCGCTGGTGGTCGTGCTCGAAGACCTGCACTGGGCCGATTCCGGCAGCCGAGACCTGCTCGCCTACCTGGTGCGCAACCTCGAACAGCCGGGACTGCTGCTGGTGGGCACCTACCGGTCGGGCGAGGTCGGCGGAGCGCACCCCCTGCGTCCGCTGGTGCTCGACATCGCCCGCAGGCCCCGGGGCCTGCAGTTCGAGCTGGGCCCGCTGGACCGGGCACAGGTCGGCACGCAGTTGGCCGGACTGCTCGGTCACGAGCCTGACCGCGCGCTGGTGGCACGCGTACACGAACGCAGCGACGGCAACCCGCTGTTCGTGGAGGCGCTGGCCGCCGAACCGGCGAACGTCACCCCGTCCTCGCTGCGGGACCTGCTCGCCGCGGCGACCGCGCGGCTGCCCGAGACCGGGCGGTCGGTGCTGCGCGCGGCGGCGGTCGTGGGTCACGAGGTCGGGCACGAACTGCTCGCGCTGGCCTGCCAGCTGCCGGACGAGGAGCTGGAACCGGCGCTGCGCGCGCTCGTCGACCAGCGGCTGCTGGTCGTGCGCGAGGACGGGTACGCTTTCCACCACGCGTTGCTCCGTGACGTCGTGTACGACGACCTGCTGCCCGGCGAGCGGCGCAGGCTGCACGTCCGCTGCGCCCAAGCGATCCACGACAATCCGGCGCTGGTACCCGAGGGGCGGGGCGCCGTCGAGCTGGCCGCGCACTGGAACGCCGCGGGCGACCACGCGCGGACCCTGGAAGCGTCCTGGCGGGCGGCGGCCGACGCGGGCCGCGCCTACGCCTACGAACAGCAGCTCCGGCTGCTCGACCGGGTTCTCGACCGCTGGGACACGGTTCCCGAGCCCGCCGCCCGTCTGGGTGTGCCCCTGGCCGTCGTGCTGGACCACGCCGCGAGGGCGTGCGTTCAACACCGGGGACTTCGAGCGGGGCCTCACGCTGGCGAGCCGGGCGTTGGACGAAGCCGACCCCGCGCCCGACCCGCAGCAGACCGCCCGCGTACTGGCCACCCGCGGTCTGCTCAACCGCCGCGCCGGCCGCGACGGTGACGCCGACCTCCGCGCCGCCCTGGCCGCCATGCCCGCCGACGCGCCGCCCGAGCTGCGCGGCCAGACGCTGGCCATGCTCGCGGTCACCGTGGGACTGCGTGACCCCGGCCAGGGCGGGCGTTACGCGGGGGAGGCACTGGACATCGGCCGCGCTCACGGGCTGCCCGTCGTCCAGGCCACCGCGCTGATCGCGTCCGCCAGGGTCGCGGCGGTGACGGGTGACGAGGATCGAGCGCTCGCGCTGTTCCGGGAAGCCGCCACGATCGCGGAGGTCACCTCCGACCATTACAACGCGCTCACCGCCCTGCTCGGCCAGGCGTACCTGCTCATGGGCGCCGGCGACTACGGCTCAGCAGCCGTCGTCGCGGCGAAGGGCCGGGCGACGGCCCATCGGGTGGGACAGGCCCGGTCGCGAGGCGCCGACCTCTCGGGCGTCCTGGCCCAGGCGCTCTGGCTGCTCGGCCGGTGGGCGCAGGCACGAGAGGTCGTCGAAGACGCGTTGGCCGACGAACCGCCTGCCATGACGACCGCGGTGCTGACCACCCTGTTGGGCGAGGTGCTGTTGGCCCAGGGCGACCCGGACGCGGCGGAGGTCGCGGCCGGTTCGCCCGCCGATCCGGCCGGGCGGGGGACACCGGTGTTCGCCGCCGCGTTCCGGTGCCGGCTCGCGGTCGCCCGGCGTGACCTCGAAGCGGCTGACCGGCTCCTGGCCGACGCCCTGGACGACCCGGGTCTGCTCGGCCCTCTCGGCGACCCGTGGACGCTCCTGCGCGCGGGCACCCGGGTACGGCGGGCTCTGCTCGACGCGGCAGGCCGCGACCAGCGGCGGCGCGAACCGGTCGAGCGGCGCACCGAACAGCTCCGGGACTTGGCGATGCGGGTGACCGCCGACCGCCCGGTGCCGTCGGCGCACCTGGCCGCGTTCCACGCCGAGATCGCGCAGAACGATTCGCGGTTGTGGGCCGAGGCGGTGGCGGCTTGGCGTGGCCGGTCCCAGCCCTACGAACTCGCCCAGGCGCTGTTCGGCTTGGCCGAGTCGGCGCTGTCGGCGGGCGACCGCGCCGCCGCGCAGGACCCGCTGCGGGAAGCCGCGTCCCTCGCCGACGACCTCGGCGCCGGGCATCTCCGTCGCGAGATCGACCTGCTCGCGGCCCGAGGCCGCGTCGATCTCGCCTCGCCCGAACCCCCGCCCACACCACCGCCGGCGGATCCGTTCGGCCTGACCGCCCGGGAACTGGACGTGCTGCGTCTGCTGGCCGATGGGCTGACCAACAGCCAGATCGCCGCGTCACTGTTCATCTCCGCCAGCACAGCGGGCGTACACGTCTCCCGGATCCTGGCCAAACTCGGTGCCGGCCGCCGCACGGAAGCCGCCGCCGTCGCCCACCGCGCCGGCCTGCTCCGCCGGCTTGACGATTGAGCTGGGCCGCTGGGGTGGTTCAGTTGGCGGACAGGAGCTTGCCCAGCAGCGCGGTGAGCTGATCACGTTCGGCGGGGGTGAGCGCGGCGAAGGTGCGGTCGAGGAACTCGGGGATCGTCTTCTCCGCCTTGGCGAGCGCTCGCCGACCTGCCGCGGTGATGGTGACCGCGTAGGCACGCCGGTCCTCGGGGTCGCGTTCGCGGCGGACGTGGCCTGCTTTCTCCAGTTCGTCGGCGATACCGACCATGACGCTGCGGTCGATCCGCAGCTCCTCGCTGAGCACCTGCTGTGATCGCGGGCCGACGGCCGCGAGCATCTTCAGGACCAGGTGATGTCCCACGCCGAGACCTTGCTGCTCGGCCGCTGCCTCCGCGGCACGGGCGACCGCCGTCGAAGCGCGGCACAGAGCGATGTCCGGGCGCTCCGCCGCTAGCCGCGGGAAGTACGTCGTCCGCGTGCGTGCACCTGTTCTGGTCGGCATACCCGCAGGTTATCACTATCGTCTGCGCGCTGATCGTTTGACAACAGATCAATCTCGACCGTATGGTCGCAAACCATCTTGCCGAAGATGATTTGTGAGCAGATGGAGTGAGCCGGTGGCGGAGATCGACCCGGCCGTCCGCCGTCACCCGGTCCCTGACCCGAAAAGGAAACCTCCGATGTCGCTGAACCTGTCCGCCGACGAAGTCCTGTCCACGACTCGCGCGGTGCGCAAACGGCTCGACCTGACCAGGCCCGTGCCACGCCGCCTCATCGAGGAATGCGTCGACATCGCCACCCAAGCGCCCACCGGCCGCAACCGCCAACGCTGGCACTTCCTCGTCGTCACCGACATGACCCAGCGCGCGGCCGTGGCCGACGTCTACCGCAGAGCCGTCCACGTCGCCCAGGGCACGCCGCTGACCGCACGCGACCTGCGGCGTATGAACGCTCACGGTTCCTGGCCGCGGATCGCCGACGGATTCCAGTACCTCCACGACCACATCCACCAGGTGCCCGCCATCGTCATCCCCGCCGTCGAGGGCCGCACCGATCGCGCGACCGTGACCGAGCAGGCCGGGACCTGGGGCTCCATCCTGCCCGCGGTGTGGAGCTTCATGCTCGCCGCCCGCGAGCGCGGCCTCGGCACCGTTTGGACCACCGCACAAGCCCCGCTGGAACACGAGCTGGCCGCGGTGCTCGGCGTCCCCCGCGACGAGATCATGCTCGCCGCACTCATCCCGCTCGCCTTCACCATCGGCACCGACTTCCGTCCCGCCAAACGCATCGGTCGCGACCAGGTCCTGCACTGGAACCAGTGGTAACCGAAGGGCCGCTGAACTGCCTCGATCCTGATGAACAGCCCTGCGCGCACAAGCGAAAGGTGCTCGAAGTGCGCAGTGTTATCCTTCACCGGATGAAAGGCGCTTGCGGGGACCCTGAATGGGGAGAATCGGCACCGGAGCGAGGCAGGCGGTGAGCAGGCGCTACAGCTACGCCGATGCGGTCAAACTGCTCGGCCCCAAGGAAAACGCCGCGGTGGCGGCGTTGGATCGACTGGTCGGCGGCGCTCTCCTCGGCAGTGTCGCGTTCGGCGCGACGGAACTGCTCAGCTGGTTCGACGCCAAGGTCGACTTCATCAAGATCAGTCATGAAGTGCTGGGCAAACTCGCCGAGAAACAACGTGGCCTGAGCCGGTACGCCCGCACTGAAAGGGTGAGCGCGGCTCACTCCGTAATCGTGGTCCTGGCTTTCTTCGAAGCCGTCGACGAACTCGGTCTGCCGGTTTCCACCAAACAGCTGGGCGTGACCAAAAAGGAACAACTTCAACTGGTCGGGCTGTCACACCTGTTCGACGGGGTCTGGCCGATGCCCACCCCCGACCGTCCTTATGAGGCCACCCGCGAAGCTCTGTTCCGGCAGTACGTCGACTCGGCCGCGGCTCTGCTGGAACTCGTGCGCGCCCACGCGATATGGGATGAGCTGAACGAAACCCGGCAAACACGCATGGAGTTGATGGTCCGGGAGATCGCCACCGAGGCGATTCGTCGTTACCACGGGCTCGTCGGCCGGGTCGTGTCCGACTACCCGGAGATCGGATTCTGGATCCAGTTCGCCGAGGCGCGAAGCGCGGGGCGAGCGCTGGACCGGGTCGAGGACGCGATGCGGCAACTCCTCGTCGGGGGTACCCCGGATCAGCGACGGGCGGAACTGGCCAAGGGCTATCGGGCCGCGCTGGACCGGCCGATCATCGAAGGGGACGACGACTTCGGCGACCTCCGCATCCCGCTGATCCGTGACGCCTACGTGGATCCGCAATTCCAAGTCACCTCGATGCGGAAGGACAACCGTCCCGCCGAACTGGCCTGGTGGAACTCCCTGCCGGTGCGGAACGACCTCTACCGCTACCTCGTCGGCTACTTCACCTCACCGAAGGCGGTCAGCCTGCCTTTGCTCGTCCTCGGTGATCCGGGTTCGGGCAAATCCATGCTCACCAGTATTCTCGCGGCCAGGTTGTCGCCATCGGACTTCTTGACGCTGCGAGTCGAACTGAGGAACGCTCCGACCGAGGGCGATTTGCTCGACCAAATCGAATTCGGCCTGCGTGAGGCACTGCACGAGAAGGTGTCCTGGGCGGAGTTCTCGCGAACCGCCGGGACCAGCCTGCCGATCGTCCTGCTCGACGGATTCGACGAACTGTTGCAGGCCACCGGGGTCTCGCAGAGCCGGTATCTCGACAAGGTCGCGCGCTTCCAACGTGAACGACTCGATCTCGGCGCGCCGGTGGCCGTCGTCGTGACGAGTCGTATCAGCGTGTGCAGCGGCGTTCAGATTCCGGTCGGC
The DNA here is from genome assembly GCF_044461365.1 of Amycolatopsis sp. NPDC049868. NCBI lineage: Bacteria > Bacillati > Actinomycetota > Actinomycetes > Pseudonocardiales > Pseudonocardiaceae > Amycolatopsis > Amycolatopsis sp. NPDC049868. The sequence goes on from NZ_JBITKV010000007.1 coordinate 172,236, forward strand.
ACCGATATCCTGAGGCTGACCCCATTCACCCCCGACCAGGTCGGACAGTGGCTCCAGACCTGGAACGAGATCAACGCACCCTATTTCAAGAAGGCGCGCCTTCGGCCACTTCTCCCTCCGGTGGTCCTCGCCTTCCAGGAAATAGCCGAGCAACCGCTGCTCTTGCTGATGCTGGCGCTCTACGACGCCATCGGGAACGCACTTCAGCAGGAGAGCGGCACGCTCAACACATCCCAGTTGTACGAGCGCCTTCTCCGGCGCTTCTGCAGGCGTGAGCTGGCCAAGGACAACATCGATCGCAGCCCGGAACACCTCGAACGTGAGGTGGACCTGGAATTGGAAAGACTTGCCGTCGTAGCGCTCGGCATGTTCAACCGGGGCGCGCAATGGATCGCGGAGCCAGACCTCAACGAGGACTTCGCCGGTCTGCTCAAGGTGGACGAGCGCAACCGCCGCCACGGTACCCAGACACCTCTGAGTGCCGGCCATTCGGCCCTCGGCCGCTTTTTCTTCATGCAACGCGCCGAAGCGAACAGGGACTCGGAAACCCTGCGAACCTACGAATTCCTGCATGCCACCTTCGGCGAATTCCTGGTCGCCCGGTTCGTCTGGCACACCCTCGACGAGCTGTTCCAGGTCTCCCAGCAGCGCAGATCCAGATTGACCACCTCGCTGACCGACGACAGCGAGTTGTACACCATTCTCTCGTTCGCCCCGTTGTCGTCCCGGTGGGCAGTGGTGAACTTCCTGGTCGAGCTGACCGGATCAGCGGCCGACAACGGCCCGCTGTTCGCGATGCTCAAGGAGCTCATCGCCCACTCCTTCGAGCCCCAGCAGCAGAAATACTCCGGATACGAGCCGGTGCGTCACCCCACGCCCCGGCGCTACGCCGCGTACAACGTGAACCTGATCATCCTCGCCGCGGTCCTGGTGAGCCCGGGTCCGCTGGACACGGGCTCGGTCGGTGCGCACCCCTGGCACAAATTCGCCGGTTTCTGGAAGTCGCAGTTCTCCGCCGGCGAATGGCGGGATCTGGTCACTCTGTTCCATCTTTTGCCCGGCCCTGACGGCAAGGCCGCCATCACCGTGGGGAGGGCGCCATCGATCAGCCCGGTCGCGCCTCCCGCCACGCCCGAGGCACTTTCGCTTCAGGTACCGGAACTGAGTGCGCACTTCACCGGAGACCCGGAACTTTGGCCGTACCGGTACGCCTTGGAACCTTTCATCCACCAGAACTGGCAGGTGGACCGAATCCGCGGACTGGCCGCCTTGGCGGCGGCGCACCCCAACCGGGCGGTCCTCGACCGCACCTACGTCGCCTGGGCGGACTTCTCACCTTCCCTGGTCATCGAACGGCTCGTGCTCGATCGAACAGCCGGACCGGACACCTTCGCGGCCTTGCTCGGCACCAGGGTGAGTGCCGAGCCGGAGTTCCGCACGATCGTCTACGACCGCATTGCCAGAGGCGGCGACTACGACCGGGAGTACCTGTCGATCGTCGGGAGAATCTGGCACGAGCACGAAGACATGCTGGTCGCTCCGATAGCTCTTATCGAAGCCTGGCTTCGGCTCGCGGAGCGAGGTTTCGACTTCGCGCAGATCTCCCCGCTTCCTGATTTCGAGGCCCTGGTCGATCTGATAGACGTCTCGGCCGTCTGCTCCTCCAGGCCGGACCTCCGCACCCGGGTGCGGAATCTGCTCGACCGGCCCGGGTTCACCGAGCATTTCCTCCTGCGCAGCCCGGCGACCGACGTCGTCGCGGCGAACCCGGGCTGGGTGAGGTCGGTACGGCCGCTGCCGTTCATCGACAAGCCCGCGACCAAGCAGCCGGATTCCGTCGCTCACGTCCGGCAGCCAGAAGGAGAAAGCTGGCAGGTGCAGCTGGGGAGGCTGGACACAGCGTTGGCTTCGGGCACTTTGAGCGCCGACGACTACTACGTCGAACGCGAAAGAATCCTCAAACTCGCCGTCGGCGTGGATCCGGAAGAGTAGCGCTCTCGGCGTGCTCTCCGGAGCAAAGGCGGTCGTCGACCGGTCTGCGCGTTAACTGAATCGTGACAGTGGAAGAAGTCAACGGTAAAGGAGACAGCGGAAGCTTGTCGGTATGAGCAGATCGAAGGTGCGGTCGGAGACCGCCACGGGATCGAAGACTTCGATGGGCCGGGAGCTGATGGAGCTCGCGGCCTTGTTCATCGCCGCAGGTGTCGCCCATCTGTTCGTCAGCACGATGTCGCTCAACCGCGTCGGGCCTGCCGTGCTGTTCGGGCTGGGCCTGCTTCTGATCGCGACCGCCGCCGGGCGGCGATGGTGGTTGCACCGCCCGCGACGGGAATCGGCCCGGGACGCTGGGGGCGAGCACGCCCCGCGACCGGGTCTGGCGTGGCGGATCCGCGCCACCGTACGTGACGTGCCCGGGAGTTTGGCGGGGGTGACCGCGGCGTTGGCGGCGCACCGGTACGACATCGTGTCCATGCAGGTGCTGGCCGTGCCGGAGGGCGTGGTCGACGAGTTCCTCCTGCGCGCTCCGGAAGGGGTGACCGCGGCGGACATCGCGGCGGTGACCGAGCTGGGCGGCGGCCGGGACGTGCGGGTCGTACCGGCGGACGTGCACGAGTTCGTCGACTTGCCCACGCGAGTACTGACGATCGCGGCCCAGTCGGCCTCTCCGCGGGCCGACTCGGCGAAGCTGCTCCGGGCCGTGCTGGGGGATTGCGACATCTCCTGGCAGCCGGCCAAAAGGCCTCGAGAGTCGAAAGCCGGTGACGGGCGGCCGATGCGCCTGGTCGCTCCTGAAGGTGGGCAAGTGGTGATCACGCGTCCCCTGTTGCCGTTCACGCCGGTGGAGTTCGCGAGGGCCAAAGCCGTTCTCGACCTCCAACGCCGCCTCGTCGACGGGGTGGCCGAGACGTCCGGCCCGGAAGTGCCGGAGGATGGTCCCGGTGTGGAGATCCGCCCCGCCACCGGCCGTCGCGCGCTTGCTCGGACACAAAGCGACTCGAACGTTCCTCGCCGAATCCCAGGCGGGTGAGGTGGTCGCGGTGGCGACGTCACGGAAGAGCGGCCGCTGTATGCGCCGCGCCGGTGCACACGTCGACCACGTCGAACAGGATCTCGCTTATCTGACAGTGGATTTGAACGCGTGTTCGCCGACCTCTTCGGTTTCGGACCGGCCCTATGCGAAGACGAAGTAGCGGAGCCAGAGGTAGGGCGCGGCGACGAGGACGGTGATCAGGGTGACGAGGACGCCCTTCTTGGTGAATTCCCAGAAGGAGATGGGGCTTCCGGCGCGTGCGGCGATGCCGAGGACGACGACGTTGGCGCTGGCGCCGATGGCGGTGGCGTTGCCGCCGAAGTCGGCTCCGAGGGCGAGGGACCACCAGAGGGCTTCGGAGTGGGTGGGGTCGGCGATGTCGTTGGTGAGGCCGAGGACGAGCGGGCTCATGGTGGCTACGTAAGGGATGTTGTCGACGACGCCGGACAGGAGTGCTGACACGCCGAGGATGAGCATGACGGCGAGGAGGGCGTTGCCTCCGGTGGCGTCGGCGGCGAGTTTCGCGAGGTCGCCGATGACGCCGGTTTTGACCAGGGCGCCGATCATGATGAACAGGCCGGCGAAGAACAGCAGCGTCTCCCATTCGACGCTGGCGAGGTAGTCCTTCGGTTTGGCTTGGGACAGCAGCACGAGTGCTCCGGCGCCGAGCAGGGCGACGACGGAGGGTTCGATGTGGAGGAACGAGTGTCCGATGAAGGCGGCGAAAACGCCTAGGAGCACGACGCCGCATTTGATGAGAAGCCGTTTGTCGTGGATGGCTTCGCGCTCGTTGAGGGCCATCACGTCGGCGACGCGGTCCGGGTCGACGGTGAAGGAACCGCGGAACAGCCTAGGCAGGACAAGGCAGAAGACGGCGATTTCGATCGCCACGATCGGGGCCATGTTGACGAGGAAGTCGTTGAACGTCAGGCCGGCGCGGCTGCCGATGATGATGTTGGGCGGGTCGCCGATCAGGGTGGCGGCGCCGCCGATGTTCGAGGCCATGACCTCGGCGATGAGAAAGGGCACGGGGTTGATGTCGAGGCGGTCGCAGACCAGCAGGGTCACCGGTGCCATGAGCAGTACCGTGGTGACGTTGTCCAGGAACGCCGACGCGACCGCGGTGATGAGGACCAGCAGGATCATGATCCGCAGCGGTGAGCCCTTGGCGCGTTTGGTGGCCCAGATCGCGGTGAATTCGAAGACGCCGGTCTTCCGCAGGACTCCGACGATGATCATCATGCCGAGGAGTAGGAAGACGACGTCCCAGTCCACGCCGGTGTCGTGGGAGTAGAACGCGTCTTCGGAGCCGACGACGCCGGTGGCGAGCACGATGCCCGCGCCGGCGAGGGCGACGGCCATCTTGGGGACCTTCTCGGTGGCGATGAACAGATAGGCCACCGCGAACACGGCGACCGCGACGACGGCGCCCCCGACGAGATGCGCATGGTCGCGCGCAAAGCCGACCAAGAGCGGGTGGCCGGCGTCGACGACGACCCGGCCACCGCACTCGCTGAATTCGTCGCCGAGAAACAGCGAGAAGGCGACCTTCTCGACGTCGACCCCGGGGTCATCGTCGGTGTCCTGCAAGTTGTGCTGCTGGTACCGATGTTCGCCGACCGCCTCGGCGACCCCGCCGGCCATCCCAAGATCCTCGATCTGCTCATCGATCTCGTCGCGACCGGTCTCACCACGAAGGCATGAGCGACACGTTCGTCAGCCGAGGCAGGCGCGGACGGCTTTGGTCAGGTTCGCCGCCCTGGGGTCGTCGGGCCGGAAGTTCCAGAGATTGGTGACGTAGCCGAAGCCGACTTCGGCGTCCGGGTCCGCGAAGCCGATCGATCCGCCGGAGCCCGGGTGGCCGAACGAGCCCGGTCCGGTCATCGGCATCGGCGCGCAGGCGCGGTGGAATCCGAGGGACATGTAGAAGGAGCGGTCGGCCGGGATGTTCAGTCCCGGGGGCAGTCCGTGCATCGGTGTCCGGTCGGTCTGGACGGCGGTCATCTTCTCGACCGTCGCCCGGTTCAGCAGGCGGACTCCGTCGACGGTGCTCACCGTGGCGGCGTACATCCGGGCGATGGAGCGCGCGTCGGCGAGCATGTTCGCGGCCGGGAACTCCGCGGCGCGCCAGGCGCGGGAGGTGAAGTAGTCGGTCGTGGGGTCGAGGGCGCCGCCCAGTTCGCCCGCGCGGGCTTGCACGGAACCGGGCTCCCAGAGGGCTTTGACCCATCTGGTGACGGTGTCCGCGTCCAGCCCGGTCAGCTTGATCATGCCGTCGATCAGTTCTTCCAAGGTGAACGGGGCGGCGTAGTGGAGTTTGCTCACCCGGCTCTCGTGTTTCTCGGGTAGTCCGATCCAGGCGCTGAGTCCGAGCGGCCGGGCGACCTCGTCGGCGAAGAAGGTCCCGAGTGATTTGCCGGTGATCCGGCGAACGACTTCCCCGACCAGGAAGCCATAGGTGACGCTGTGGTAGACGTGCTCGGTTCCCGGTTTCCACAGCGGTCGCTGTGCCTCGAGGGCGCGGATGACCGGGTGCCAGGAACATGCCTGCTCGAAGGTCAGCGGTCCGTCGACGATCGGGAGGCCCGCCTGGTGTGACAGCAGCCAGCGCACCGTGATGTCTTCCTTGCCCGCGTTGCCGAATTCCGGCCAGTATCGGGCGACCGGTGCGTCCAGGTCCAGTTCACCACGTTGCGCCAGCAGGTGGGCGCAGATCGCGGTGGCGCCCTTCGTGGTGGACGCGACCTGGACGATGGTGTTCTTGTGCCACGGCCGGTTCGCTTCGCGATCGGCGAGACCGTCCCACAGATTGACGACCTGGCGGCCGCCGATGTAGACGCTGCACGCCGCGCCGACTTCGCCGGGGTTTTCCTTGAAGTTCTTGCGGAAGACGTCGGCGACCTTGCCCCAGCCGTGTTCGACGCCCCTGCCGTCATGGCCTTCTTCGGCCGCGTTGCCCTGCTCGGATGTTCCGTCCACCATGTCGTGCCCCCTCCTGATGAAGACTTGCGGGGATCACGATCGCCGAGCGTGCTGACACGGTGCTGACACCGCCCTGACACGGCCTGAACGCCGGGTGCCAGGGACATACCGGGGCTACTCTGACCAAAGTGACCATCGAGCTGTCGCTGCTGTCGCGGGTTTCCTACCGGGGCCTGGAGATCACCGGCTCCGGGATGCGCGGTCTCGTCGCGCTCCTCGCGGCGGATCCGCACGTGGGCTGTAGCGCGGCTCGGCTGGTGGACGGGCTCTGGCCGGAGGAACGTCCCGAGCATCCAGCCAAAGCACTGCAGGTCCTGGTGTCCCGTACCCGCGCCAGGCTCGGCGCCGACGTCATTCTCAGCACGCCCGCCGGGTATCGGCTCTCGCTGAACGAGGATCAGGTCGATGCGTCCGCCGTGCTGCTCAACGCGTCGGCCGGCGAACGATGCGCTCGCGCCGGTGATCACGCTGCGGCGCTTCGGCACTCGGAGGCGGGACTCGCGTTGTGCGAGGGTGCCGAAAGCTGGTGTGAGGCGCCCGGTGACCCGCTTGCCACGTTGCGCGCGGAACGAGTGCCCGCGTATCGGTCGCTGAAGCGCACGCGCGCACTGACGCTGTCCCGGTTGGGGCGGCGCTCGGAAGCGGTCGAGCCGCTTCGCCGGTTGATGTCGGAGCGCCCCCGGGACGAGGAGGTCCTGGCTGAATTGCTCCGCTGCGAGGCGGTCACGGTGGGGCCGGCGACGGCGTTGAGCAGGTACGACACCTATCGGCGTGAACTACGTGAGGAGCTGGGAAGCGACCCTGGCGTCGCGGTGCAGGACGTGCATCGCGAACTGTTGCTGAGCGAGGCCCCGGTGATCCGGCAGGGAGTACGGCAGGAGCCCAACCCCTTGCTCGGTCGCGACAAGGACATCACCGCGGTGGCGGATCTGGTGCGCTCGTCACGGGTGACGTCGATCGTCGGCGCCGGGGGCTTGGGCAAAACGAGGCTCGCGCACGCGGTCGCTCGCGAGGCGGAGCAGCGCGTGGTGCATTTCGTCGGGCTTGCCGGCGTCACCGGGGCCGACGACGTGGTCGGCGAGGTCGCGTCCGCCCTCGGTATGCGAGAAGGGGGGTTCGGTCCGTCCGGGCGGGCCGCCGGACGAAACGGCGGCGTCGCCGGGATCGTCGAAGCTCTCGGTCCGGCCTCCGTCCTGCTGGTGCTGGACAACTGCGAACACGTGGTGAGTGGAGTCGCCGAACTGGTCCGGGCCCTGGTGGCCTTGAGCAAGGACCTGCGGGTGCTCACCACCAGCCGCGCTCCGCTCGGCCTCTCGTCGGAAGCGGTGTACCCGCTGCCCGAGCTCGATCTCCCGACGATGGTCGAGCTCTTCGGCCGCCGGGCACGAGCGGCTCGTCTCGCCGTCGATCTGCCTCCGACGGTGGTACGGGACCTTTGCAGGCGCCTGGACGGGCTGCCACTGGCGGCGGAGCTGGCGGCGGCCCGCGTACGGGTGATGTCGGTCGCCGAGATCGCCGCGCGGCTGGACGACCGGTTCACCTTGCTGCGGGGTGGCGCGCGGGACGCGCCGCGGCGGCACCGCACACTCCACGCCGTCATCGAGTGGAGTTGGCATCTTCTCGAACATGAGGGGCAGGCGGCGCTGCGCGCACTCTCGATCTTCCCCGGAGGATTCACCTCGGACGCGGCTCGTCAGCTGCTCGGTGACGACGGTGTCTTGGAGCGGCTGGTCGATCAGTCGCTGCTGAAAGTGGTCGAAAGCGGGCCGGTCGCGCGTTTCGTGATGCTGGAGACCGTGCGCGAGTACTGCTCCACGCGGCGGGAAGAGACCGGCGAGACCGAAGAGGTCGTCGACCGTTTCCTCGGCTGGGCCGCCGCTTTCGGAGCGCGATGGCTTCAAGACGATCTCGTCTCGGATTTCGCGGCCGTGGAGGAGATCCGGACGGAGCAGGACAACCTCCTCCAGGCGCTCCGGTACGGGCTCGACCGGGAGGACGGCGCGTCCGTCGCGGTGATCGCCGCGCTACTGGGAAGTTTGTGGGTCACCGAGTCGAACTTCAGCCGCTTGGCCATGCTGGCGAAGGACATCGCCTGGGTGTTGTCGCATACCCGGCCGCCGGTCGATCTCCTCGAAACCGTCAGGACGGTCGCCGTGCTGGGCGCGATGGTCGGGTTCGTCATGCCGGAGGTCAGCCCGATTCGCGCGCTCGTCGTCCTGCGCCGACTGCCGTCCGGCCCGCCGGACACCTTGATCCGGGCCGCTCACCTCGCGCTGATCGCACCTGATCTCCCCACGCTGAACGCGATGTCCTCCAGCGAGGAGCCGCTGTCCGCCGCCGTCGCCTGCTACGTGCTCAGCTATCTGTCCGAGAGCACGAACGACCTGGAGGGCGCATTGCGCTCGGCGAGGCGGATGCTCGAAGCCGCCGAAGGCGGTCGAACGCCCTTGCTCACGGCGGTGGCTCATGGCCGCGTCGGCGAGCTGTGCCTGCAGGTGGATCCCGGTGACGCGGCGTTCTGGCACCTGGAAGCCGCGCTGTCGATCACGGAGCAGCTCGGGTGGTCGACCGCCTCGCGAGGGCGGTGGGCGCTGGTACTGGCGAATCTGCAGCGCGGTGCCTTCGACGAGGCCGAGCGCGGGCTGGACGCGGTGCGGAGCGACGGAAACGAGAGCGTTCCGGTGATATTCGAGATCTGTGCGCGTGCCGAGATCCTCCTCGGCCGTGGGGATGTCGAGGCAGGACTGCGTCTGTGGCGGCAAGCAGCCGATCACACGATGAGCGGGGGAGGGGATCTGTCCGGGCTCTGGCCTTTCGAAGTCGAAGCGGTCGCCGTGGTGACCCATGCCCGCCACGGGTGTCTCGATTCGGTGGGGGACATCGTCGACGCGGTGCCGGGCATGCTGTCCACAATGGTCACTTCGGCGCCGGTGCCGGAATTCCCGATCTGTGGTTCGCTCCTGCTGGCACTGGCCGTGGCGGACCTCGACCGCGGTGCCACGGTCCGTGGTGTCCGGCTGATCGCTCTCGTCGAGCGTTTCGGGTTGCTGCGTGCGTTTCAGCCGGCGATGTCTTCGGAGCGGATCCGGGACATCGCCGTGCGGGCCGATCGGCCGGCGTACGACGACGCGGTGTCGTTGTACGCCGGCCTCGACTCCCAGGGGCTGAGGTCCGCGGCCTTGGCGGCACTCCGGATGAGGAGTCAGCTCACCGGCTCGGATCCCGTTTGAACAACATCCGGGACCACAGGTAGCCCGCCAGCCCGAGGCCGGCACACCAGGCGACCGCGAGCAGGCCGCCGTCCTTGATCGGCGTGTCCAGCAGCAATCCGCGCAACGCGTCGATGATCGGTGTGAACGGCTCGTGTGTCGCGAACCAGCGCACCGGCGCGGACATCGTCTCCGGTGAGACGAACGCGCTGCTGAGGAACGGCAGCAATTGGACGATGAATACGAAGGGGCCGGTGCCTTCCGCGGTCTTGGCGAGCAGGCCGACCGCGACCGCCAGCCAGGTGAGCGCGAGCACGAGCAGCGTGAGCAGTCCGAGGACGGCCAGCCAGCGGACGGGATCACCGGTGGGCCGGAAGCCGAGCAACAGGGCGACACCGACGACCAGAGCCGCGCTGATCAGCGTGCGCACGGACGAGCCGACGACGTGACCGGTCAGCACCGCCGTACGGGAAATCCCCATCGTGCGGAAGCGGTTGATGATGCCCGCGGTCATGTCCCGGTTGACGGCCATGGCCGTGGTGGTGGAGCCGTAGCCCACGGTCATCAGGAGGATCCCGGCCACCAAGTAGTCGATGTAGTCGCCGCTCTGCCCGGCCGGGCCGAGGCCGGCGCTCAGCGCGCCGCCGAACACGCCGACGAACAACAGCAGCAGGATCACCGGAAGCGCGATCGTCATGATCATCGTGCTGGGATTGCGCAAGGTGTGCTTGGTGTTGCGCCGCACCATGGTCACCGCGTCGTTCATCGGGTCTTCTCCATCGTGGTGGTCGGGTGCCCGGTGAGAGCGAAGAACACGTCGTCGAGGTCCGGGGTGTGCACGGACAATTCGTCGACTTCGATCGAGGCGTGCTCCAGCCGGTCCAGGAGTGCCCGCAAGGCCGGGACGCCGCCGTCGCCGGGAACCTGCAGGGTGAGCGCGTCGTCGTCACGGGTCGCCCCACCGAGAGCGCGGGACGCCGCGTCGAGACGGGCCGCGTCGCTGAAGCGAAGCCGCACGTGGCCGCCGGGGATACCGCGCTTGAGCTCTTCCGGGGTGCCGGACGCGACGAGCTTGCCGTGGTCGAGGACGGCGATCCGGTCCGCCAGTTCGTCGGCCTCTTCCAGGTACTGCGTGGTCAGGAAGATCGTGACGCCCTCGGCCACCAGTTCGCGGACGATCTGCCACATCGTGTGGCGGCTTCGCGGGTCCAGACCGGTGGTCGGCTCGTCGAGGAAGATGATCCGCGGGCCGCCGACCAGCGTCATCGCCAGGTCCAGGCGGCGCCGCATGCCACCGGAGTAGGTCGAGGCCGGCTTCCCGGCGGCCTCCGTGAGCTCGAACCGGTCGAGCAACTCGGCGACTCGCCGTCGGCCCTCGGCGCGGCCGAGGTGGTTCAGGTCGGCCATGAGGACGAGGTTCTCCTCGCCGGTGAGCAGGTCGTCCACGGCGGAGAACTGGCCGGTGACCCCGATCGCGCGGCGGACCGCCTCCGGTTCCTTCGCGAGGTCGTGCCCGGCGATCCACGCTTGACCGCCGTCCGGGCCGATCAGGGTGGACAGGATCTGTACCGCGGTGGTCTTGCCAGCCCCGTTGGGGCCGAGCAGCGAGAACGTCGTGCCTTCGGCGACCTCCAGGTCGATGCCGTCGAGCACCACGTTGCCGCCGAACGACTTGCGCAACCCGGCCACCGTGATCGCCGATCGTGCTCGTGTGCTGGTCATGTCCCTCCTCGCTTCTTCGTGGCGCTGGCGGCCACGGATGAGAGGAGAGTGCGAGCAGCCGGTTTCACCGCGGTTTCATCGTGGTGTCACGCGTTTGCTCCCTCTTGACCGGGGGAGTCGCTTCCGTGCGGTCCTCGGCAAGGGGGAGTACTGGAACTCAGCCGAACCGGACTTCGGGGATCGCCGCCATCAGCCGGTCCCACTCGGGATACCTGGCGAGCCTGCCTTCGTAGGCGGCGGTGATCTCTCGGCTGATTTCGGCCGTCCTGGCGACAATGCTTGAAACGGCCTCTGAGCTGCTTAAACGTCTCTCGACAGTTCTCGGTGGATCTTGGTCCTACTCGACGTCTGACGGCTTGTAGACGGCCTGGCGAAATCCTGTCCCACGCCTCCCCCCCCCCATTCCGATACGAAGCCAGCACGCGGCCGGTGGCATCGGGTCAAGGCACGCTTTCCAGCCTTGACCCGATGCCACCGGCCGTTGTCACGATCAGGCGTCGGGATGGAGGGGATCGACGACTGGGCGTAACAGGTGGCGATACATCGACGACCGGTATGTCACGACGCTCGTTGAGGAGGGCCGACGTTGGCCATGGGGAGATGTGCGCTGCCGTTGGGTGGCGCTGCGCAAGGTGACTTGCTGGCGGCCGCGTCGCCCGGCCGGTGGGCGGAGCGGAGCGGCAGCCCGCCGTGTCGGGAACCGGCACGGACGCCCAGGCGAGGAGCTACCAACGCGCCCTGCGCGCCGCCCGGCGGCGGCGCGCCCTTGATCCCATAGAGCCAAGTTCGGCAGCATTCAGCCAGTCAGAAAGTCGGTGGGTTCGAAAGTGGCGAAACGCTCAAGCCGTAAAGTGCAAGGCCTCCCTGAAAACGGCCCTACTTCTCCTGAGTCCTTGCCGCGACGCGCACTGGAAAAGATTCACCTAGGCCAAGCTTTTGCGGAGTATGACAAGACACTGCGAAAGCGCGACGTCTTCGTGAGAACTCCAGCGTTGAATGCCGCTCTCGATGTCGAGAACCCACACTGCTTCTTCGTGGGCCGACGCGGCACCGGAAAAACTACTATCGTTCGATATCTAGAGGAGGCCCAAACGCAAGTAATATCGATTCGCCCCGAACTGTTCTCGCCAAGCAGTTCAACCCTAGAGGTCGACCTGTTCTCAGACATGAACCAAAAGCCGTTCAGAAGCCTGCTAGCAGCTTTTAGGCGTAGCCTCCAAGACGAAGCACTCTTTGCCTGGATGCGCTCCAGCTCCTGTGACCTAAACGGCGTTTCTCCAGTTCTCGCACGTGAGAATAACGACTATTCCGATGACGATTTCGATGTTCGCACTGTAAAATTCATCGCCAACTTAACTCGCCCACTCAGGGTTCAGGACGACGCCACTTGGCTCACCGAGGTCAAGGTTGCAAAGAATATCGCACGCGAACTTACTGGCGTACTGAATGAACAGCAGCCCTGGACAATACTTATTGATGCCATCGATGACTACTGGGACGGATCACAGCAAGCGGTTCACTACCTGACGGCAATGATGCATGCCGCCCTGGAAATTAACAGCCAGGTCCCTGGCGTGCGGGTGCTCATGTTCCTGCGCGAGAACATGTTTGAGCGCGTTCGAATAGTTGACAGCGAGTTCTCGCGCCTTGAAACGGGCGTCGTGGGCCTGGATTGGACCGAACGACAGCTTCGCGAGATGGTCGAACGTCGGGTTAATGCGCCACTGACAACCAAACTTGAACTGGGCGGCAAGACCTGGAATGCCTTCTTTGAAGATGGCGAGAAGGCACACGAGATAGTATTTGGATTTTGCCAAGGCAAGCCGCGAGATGTGCTTACCTACTGCACTCTAGCATTGGATACAGCACAGGCAAATGGGCACAGCAGAGTAATGCTGGAGGACCTTGAAAGTGCTCGCAGGCGCTTCTCCGACAGTCGACTAAAGGATCTCTCGGACGAGTACCAGGAAAACTACACGCAGATAGGTCTCGTGCTGAGCAGCTTCTATGGGCTAGGTTTCAAGTTTAGCCTTGGCGGCTTTGAGGACTTCCTACACAAGCTATCAGAAGACTCCGAGATAACCTCGAATTGCAAGAGTTGGTTCTTTAACTATAACTCGCCAGAGCTACTTGTCAGACTCCTCTACGACATTGGATTTGTCGGACTTCACGATCGACGCGGCAGCGGAAGTCGCGGTGTGATCTATCGCTCCGCAGGACCAAAGGATACGACTCCTCCTCCCGTCTCCGACAAGACTGATATTCTTGTGCATCCGACTTATCGTGAGGCACTGGACATGCAGGACGCTCTTGTTTCGTCATTGGTGGACCTAAATAGACGACAAGGGTTGATCCTAGATCTCCCAGACGCCCTTACCCTGGATGCGTACAGGGAACGTCTTGCGGAACTGCAAGACGACTTAAAGACATTGCCAACTGGACGAGAGTCGGCTAGCGGGTTCGAGAACTTGGTTGGCAACATTATTCGCCTATGCCTGCACCGCCCATTACATAATGTTCAAGATCAAGTTCGCGATGTCGATGGCACAATGCGGCGCGACTGGATCGCGTCAAATCGGGCACATTCGGGATTCTGGTCGATTATGCGACAGCGCTATGATGCAACTCAAGTAATATTTGAGTGCAAGAATTACGAGGATCTGGGCGCGTCGGACTTTCATCAGGCTTACTACTATATGAGCGGCGCGTCGGGGAGGCTTGTGTTTATAATATTCCGCGGCGAGGTTAAGAACCATTACCTCTCTCACGTCAAGCGCATCCATGGCGAAAAATCTGGCCTAGTAATGCTTTTGAACGACAAAGACCTGGGCGTGTTTATTCGTCAGTCAATGAATGGCAAGGTAAAAGACGATCATCTTCAGAGTAAGTACGACGATACTGTGCGTTCTATATCGTAAATGAGCTGCTGCGTCGAGGTGTGCCAACAGGATGGTCGCCGGATGTGGATGATCACTTACGTGTCCGCCAGCTGTTAGCCTGAAGGTATGCGTGGTGCGGGTGATCAGCTCAGCATCGGGGAGCGTATTGCCTTCTACCGGCGGCGGCGTGGTCTGTCGCAGGCGGTTCTCGCGGACTTGGTGGGCCGTACTGAGGACTGGTTGAGCAAGATCGAGCGCGGTGAACGCGAGATCCGCCGTCTGGATGTGCTGGCAGGCGTCGCGCGGGGCCTGCGGGTGACGCTGGGAGACCTCCTCGGCGACCCCGTGCTCACGGAGGACGAGGACAAGAACGACGACGTCCCGGCCATCCGAGACGCGCTCATGGCCCCGCGACGCCTCTCACGCACCCTGTTCTCGTCCGCCATGTCGCCTGAGTACATCGACCCGGCCCCGGTCCGCTCAGCTGGTCGAAGGTGCCTGGTCCAGCTACCAGAAGGGCGACCTCGGCCGTGTCGTCGCCGCGCTGTCGGGCCTGATCGAGACCAGCCAGGGCATGGGAGTCCGCTTCGGCCGATGATGCCGCCTACCGGCGGGCCTGCGCTGCGGTGTCGGCCCGCGTTCACCATCTGGCCGCGACGACGCTGAGCAAGATCGGTGAAGCCGACCTCGCGTGGATCGCGGCAGAGCGCGCCATGCAGGCGGCCGACGAGGCAGACGACCCGCTGGTCCTGGCCTCGGCCGCGCGTTCCGGTACTCACGCTCTGCTGGCTGTCGGCCGGTTCGGCATCGGCGCGCTGGAATCCCGCTCGCGCCCTCCCGAAGGACGAACTCGACGGTATAGCCGAGTCGGCCGTCGACACCTTCGTGCGTACGGTCCGTAGCCGAGAACGCCGCCTTTGTCCAAACAGGACTGTCAGTGCGGATGCCTTCGTCTTCACTTGGCGGTCGGTTGAAGCGCTCTGCCAGTGATCGCCCGCACGATCTTCGCCCGGGACAGCACCGGCCTCAGGTGTGGTCCGGGGCGAATCTGCCGTCCTCCCGGTACAGCCAGTATCGGCGCAGCATGCGCAGCACCACGGAGACCTGCGATGCGGTGATCCCGGGTAAGGGGGCGAGGTCCCTGGTGAGGAAGTCGGCCATCTCGTCCTCGTTCCGGAACACGCCCTGGTGGATGACCGAAGCGGTGCCGGCGACGATCGACACGTACCGCGCCGACGGATGCCGCGCCAGTTCTTCGGCCACGGCCTGGATGGCGCCCGGGGTGATGGTCAGCGCGATGACCGCCTCCAGTTCGTAGCCGAGCTGCGCGGGTTCCACCTCGACGCGCGGCCGGACGATGCCGCGCCGCAACGTCGACTGGATCAGCCGGTAGGCGGTGGACTGGCTGAGGTCGAGGCTCCGGCCCGCTTCGGCCGCGGTGATCCGCCCGTTCCCGGACAGGAGCCGGATGAGCCGCCGCTCGTCCGGGCCGACCTCGTCGGCGGTGAATCCGTCAGGCGCGGTCGGGACCACCTGTTCGCGGGACAGGATCTTCTGCTGGTCTTCGCTCAGCCGGTGTAGACGCCAGGAGTCGGCTCTGGTCAGTGCCCGCAGCACCAGCTCCGAATGGGTTCCCGCCACCCCCGGCACGCCGGGGATGCGCTCGGCGAGCAGGTCGCGCGCCCCGGCTCGGTCCGGCACGTGCACGGCCAGGTAGACGTCCGACCGGCCCGCCGTCTCCGCCGCGAGCTGGACCTCGGGAAACCGTGCGAGCGCCTTCGCCGCCGAACCGGACGCGCCCGGTTCGGTCGTGACCCAGACGTGCCGCGGGTTCCCGCGAGCCCTCGCCGTCCACTCGACCTGGCCGATCACCCGGAGGATCCGCTGTTCCTCGAGCCGGACCAGCCGCCGTCCCACCGTGCTGGCGGAAACGTCGAGCGCCTCGGCGAGCGTGGCGACCGAGGCGCGCGGGGCGATCTGGAGCGCCGCGATCAGGTCGAGGTCGGGTTCGGTCAGCATCGAGTGAATGTATCAGTCATCAGAGGATACTACCTGACTGATTCGTGCAGGATTCATTTCAAGGTTGCACTATTCGGTCGCTTGAGTTTGTAATGGGCCTCCGATCAGGAAGGAGCCGCGCCGGTGAGTTCCAGCCAGGCCAGAACGGCCTCACGTCCGATGAACCTCCTGCTGCGCGCGCTCGACGGCGTCGAGCGGCTCGGCAACAAGCTGCCTCATCCGTTCTGGCTGTTCGTCCTCCTGAGCGGAGTGCTGGCACTGGCCAGCTGGGGGCTCAGCGCGGCCGGGGTGTCGGCGGTGAACCCGGCCACGGGCAAGACGGTCGAGGCGAAGAACCTGTTGTCCGCCGACGGCGTGCGGATGATGGTGACCGACGCGGTCAAGAGCTACACGTCGTTCCCGCCGCTGGGCACGATCCTCGTGGTGATGCTCGGCGTGGCGGTCGCCGAGCGGTCCGGTCTGCTCGCGGCCGTGCTCCGGTCCGGTGTTTCGAAGGTTTCGCCGCGGTGGGTGACCTTCGCGCTGGCGTTCACCGGAATGGTGTCCCACGTCGCGTCCGACGCGGCCTACGTGGTGCTGATCCCGTTGGGGGCCTTGGCTTTCCGTGCGGTGGGGCGGAGCCCGATCCTGGGCATCGTGGTCGCGTTCGTGTCCATCTCCGCCGGATACGACGCGAGCCCGCTGATCACGCCGACCGACGCCATCCTGTCCGGGCTGACCACGGCGGCGGCGCAAACGATCGATCCGGCCTATTCGGTCACCCCACTGGCCAATTACTTCTTCTCGCTCGCGTCGTCGGTCGTGCTGGCCGCCGTGATCACGCTCGTGACCGAGAAGGTCCTCGCGCGGCGCGCCGAGGCGATGCCTGTCGACGACGACGCGGAGGAGGACGATCTCGGCTCGCTCCAGCTCAGCCGCCAGGAACGACGGGGCCTGCTGGCCGCGCTCATCGCGCTGGCCGTCTTCGTGGTCGCACTGGTGCTGGCGGTGCTGCCCGCGTCGTCGCCCTTACGCGGCAAGGGCGGAAGCATCATCGAGTCACCGTTGCTGACCTCCATCTCGATCTTCCTCGCGCTCGGCTTCCTGGCCGCGGGCTGGGCCTACGGCAAGGTCGCCGGGACGGTCACCAGCAGCCGTGACATCCCGGGGTTCATGGCCCACGGCTTCCGCGAGATGGCGCCGATCCTGGTGCTGTTCTTCGCCATCTCCCAGTTCCTGGGCTACTTCAAATGGACCGGAATCGGTGAGATCACCGCGATCAACGGCGCCGGGCTGCTCAAATCCGCCGGCGTCTCCGGGCCGGTCGTCATGCTGGGCATCCTCGTGGTGGTGACCCTGGTGAACCTGATCGTCACCAGCGGCTCCGCCCAATGGGCGCTGATCGGCCCGGTGTTCGTGCCGATGCTGATGTTGCTGGACATCCCGCCGGAGACCACGCAGGCGCTGTACCGCATCGCGGACTCGTGCACGAACGCGATCACCCCGATGAGCCCGTATTTCGTGATGGCACTGGGTTTCCTGCAGCGTTACCGGCGTTCCGCGGGGATCGGCACGCTGTTCTCGATGACGGTCCCGCTCTCGTTCGCCCTGCTGGTGGTGTGGACGTTGCTGTTCTTCGTGTTCTGGGTGTTCGGCATCCCGCTCGGCCCCGGTGCCCCCGTTCGCTAGGAAGGGATTCTCTTGTCACACACGGATTGGTCCCGGCAGGCACTGCCCGCCATGCTCGACGATCTCCGGAGCATCGTCGCGCTGGAGACGCACAGCTACGACAAGCCGATGCTGGACAAAGGCCTCGACACCATCCGGGCCTGGGTCTTCGACCGTCTCGGCGCGCCCGATGCCGAGACCCGCCACACCGACACCGTCCGAGGCGACGTACTCGAACTGGGCTACGCGGGGACGGCGCCGGGAACGGTTCTGCTGCTGAGTCACTACGACACCGTCTGGCCGACGGGCACGCTTGCCGGATGGCCGTACACCGACGAGGACGGCCGTGTCACCGGTCCGGGCGCGTTCGACATGAAACTCGGCCTGGTGCAATCGGTCTGGGCCCTGCGAGGCCTCCGCGAACTCGGCCTTCCGCATCCGTCGGTCAAGTTCCTCTTCAACGGCGACGAGGAGATCGGCAGCCCCCACTCACGGCCGCACATCGAAGCGGCCAGCGAAGGCGCGCTGGCTACCCTCGTCTTCGAGGCATCGCTGGACGGCAAGCTGAAGACCGCGCGCAAGGGGGTCGGCCTGTTCGACGTGACCGCCATCGGTGTCGAGGCGCACGCGGGCCTGGACCCGTACGCGGGAGCGAGCGCGATCCATGCCCTCGCCGAGATCGTCGGACAGCTGGCGTCCGCGGGCTCGCGCGAGCTCGGGACCACGGTCAACGTCGGCACCATTTCCGGCGGTACCGGTCGTAACGTCACCGCGGGCGGCGCCGGCTGCGGTGTCGACGTCCGTGTCGCCGAACCGTCCGAAATGGACCGGATCGACAAGGTGTTCGCCGGTCTGGAAGCCGCCGATCCCCGCGTGACCGTTTCGGTCGAGGGGGAGTGGAATCGACCGCCGATGACCCCGAACGAGCCGTCGCGGGCACTGTTCGCGACCGCGCGGAAGGTGGCCGCCGAAGCGGGCTGGGAGCTGGAGGAGACCGCGGTGGGCGGGGCGAGCGACGGCAACTTCGTGTCCGCGCTGGGCCGCCCGGTGCTCGACGGCCTCGGTGCCGTCGGAGGTGGTGCCCACGCACGCGACGAACACATCCTCGTGAAGCACATCCCGGAACGGACGGCGCTGGCGATCGGGCTGATCGCGGCACTCGCCTGACGGCCGGAGCCCCGGGTTTGCCCGTTCCGCTCGTGGGTACGCCTTGGTGGAGGAGGTCGAAGTCATGCCGGCTACGTATCGCGCGTTCGCCGACCGGCGGATGGCCGGACGGCGGTTGGCCCACCGGATCGGGCGGCCGGACTGGCCCGATCCGGTGGTGCTCGGTCTGGCCAGGGGCGGTGTGCCGGTCGCCGCGGAAGTCGCCTGTGAATTCGGTGCGCCGCTGGATGTCGCCGTGTCCCGCAAGATCGGCGCGCCCTGGCACCCGGAGTTCGGGGTGGGCGCGGTGACGGCGGACGGGCCGCCCTATTACGACACGTACACGATGCGCAAGCTCGGGCTGAGCCCGGCCGACCTGGCGCGAACGTGCGAAGCCGAGCGAGCGGAGGCGCGCCGCCGGCTCCGTCGCTATCACGGCGATCGCGCGCCGGTCGCGACGCGCGGCCGGGACGTACTGCTGGTGGACGACGGACTGGCCACCGGTGTCACGGCGACAGCCGCGCTGCGGGCCCTGCGCCGGACGGAGCCGCGCCGGTTGATGTTCGCCACTCCGGTGTGCGCCGTGCGGGCACCCGAGCTGCTGCGCGACGAAGCGGACGACGTCCGCTGTCTGATCGAACCGGAGCAGTTCAGAGCTGTCGGCCACTGGTATGAGGACTTCTCACAGACCAGCGACGAGGAAGTCGTCTCGCTGCTCGACGCGGCGGTTCGAGGTTTCGACGACCGCCGGACGTGGTAGTCCTGGCGTTGTCAGGGCCCCGTAGTTTGGGAGTGACGTGAGCGTGATGTCGTCAACGGAATCCACAATGGACAAAGGCGCCGTCGTCGCAGGCTATGACGGCTCCGAAGAAGCGGGGAAGGCCGTGCGCTGGGCTGCGGGCGAAGCCGCCGCCCGCGGCCGCGGATTGGTCGTCGCCCATGTCGTCGGGTTCCCGCCCGTACCCGAAGCCCTCCCAGGCGGCGGGGCTTGGCCGCGTCCGGGGTTCCTCGAAGCAGGTCAGGAAACAGCGCAGCGGCACGCCGAGGCCATGCTCGGCGACATCGCGCAGGAATGCCGTCGGGCATGGCCGGAGCTGGCCGTGTCGACGAGGCTGTTGTCCGGCCGCGCACCCGAGGCACTGGCCGACGCCGCGGAGAACGCGGATCTGCTGGTGATCGGGTCGTCGGGGCTCACCGCGCTGCCCAGGCTCCTGGTCGGCTCGACGGCCAACGAACTCCTGCACGACTACCACCGGCCCATGGTGGTCGTGCGCGCAGGCGATGAACCGCCGGCGGACGGCGACCGAAAGGTCGTGGTCGGCGTCGACGGATCCGAGACCAGCAAGGAAGCCATCGGATTCGCCTACGACTTCGCCGACCGGCACGATTGCGCGCTGGTGGCCTTGCACGTCTGGTCCGATCTTCCGCTCGAAGCGATGGCGGTGACTCCCACCGAGCGCGACCGGGAGATCATCGAGGAACGGGGAAAGCCCCTGCTCGACGAATCACTGGCCGGATATCGGGAACGGTATCCGGACGTCCCCGTCCACCGCGTGATCGCGGTCGACCGGCCCGCTCACGCGCTGGCGGAGCAAGCCGAAGGGGCCGCGCTGCTCGTCGTCGGCAGTCACGGACGCGGGCCGCTGCGCCGTGCTCTTCTGGGCTCGGTCAGCCGCGCCATGGTCCACCACGCGCCCTGCCCGGTCGCCGTGGTCCGTCACCACAAGGAGCGCCATAGCCGCTGAGACCGTTGTCAGAGCTCGGAACCGCTTCGGTTCGAGGAGCCCGGCCGGCTTCGTCCGGTAGGTGTTGTGCGTCCATACGAGCGCGCTCGCGGCGGCGACTCCGGCCAGGAACACGAGGCCCCTGTTGCTGAAGAGTCCCACCGTGATCATGAGGATCGCGGTGATCTCGGCGACGACGAGCACGGCCCACCAGGCCTGGACGTTCGCGGAAAGCTTCACCCGGCCGAAGGCCGCCGCGAGATCGGGATCGTTCGTGGTCAGTTCTTCGTCGATCTTCCGCAGGATGCGGCGGTCTCGGCGTCGCACGATGCCTCCTTCGTCGTCTTATACCCGCGCGTACCCGTCGAGGCCGGGGACAAACAGGTTTTCCCGGCCCGGCCGCAGGGTTTCGTCCCCGTCGTTCGGGTATCCGACCGGGGAGACCGACCGAAGGAGTACCGGCGATGACAGCCCAGCCGCCCGACCCGGAACCCGAGAAAACCCGCCGCGAGCCAGGAGGTGGTGTCCAGCCGGGCGACACGCCGCCCGACTCGGCTCAGACGTCCGGGCTCTCGCACCGGCAACCGATGCCCTCCAAGGCGATGCCCGTCGCCTGGCTGGTCCTCATCGGCGTTCTCGTCGTCTTGGCGAGCGGGTTCGTCGTCGCGCTGGCGCTGGGGTGGCTCAAGCTGGGTTGACGGCGAAGATCCGCGGATGCGGAACCGCTCAGCGCGCGGCGGACAAGATCAGCTCAAGGTAGTCGCGCGAAGCCTGCCGCCAGGATTCCAGTTCCAGCTTTTCGTTCGCCGCGTGCATCTCCCGGGGATCTCCCGGGCCCCAGATCACGATCGGCGCTCCGGCCACCGACCCGGCCAAAGCCGAGGCGTCGGTGAAATAGGTGGCGGCGGGTGCGGTCGCCTGGCCGGAGAGCAGCGCGGGCAGGCGCGCGGTCCGGACGGCGGGCAGATCGAGATCCACCTCCGCGCTGATGGCCGGATCGAGCGAGGAAGCCCAGGCGATCGCCGGCGCTCCACCGTCCACAGTGCGCACATCCAGCGTCAGAACAGCCGACGCGGGCACGATGTTCGTCGCGGTCCCGCCCTCGAAGGTGCCGACGTTGACGGTCTCCTTGCCCAGATAGTCGTCGGCGGCCAAGGGGAGGGAATCGAGTGCGCCGAGGACCCGGTCGGCGAGTAACCGGATCGCGTTGCGGCCGAGCCGGGGTGTGGAGCCGTGGGCCGCCTTCCCCGCCGCGGTGAGCCGCAGCCAGGTGGCTCCGCGGTGTCCGAGTGAGACGCGGTTCCGGGTCGCCTCCGGCACCACGACGATCCGCGGCGTCAAATCCAGCGCGGCCGAGGCCTCGGCCGCGCCCCGGCAGCCGATCTCTTCGTCGCTGGTGATGAGGATCCGCGCGCAGGCACCGGTTTCCGCGGCGTTGCGCAACGCCGCCAGCGCGGCGACCAGCCCGCCCTTCATGTCGACGCTGCCGCGGCCGTGCAGGAACTCTTCGTCGATGTCCGCGGAGAACGGGGCGCGTTCCCACAGCGCGGCGGAGCCGACGGGGACGGTGTCGATATGACACACGAACAGCGCCCCGTCGCCGGAATCGGTGCCGAGCAGCACCCACGGTCGCCCGGCGGTGGAACGTCGCAGCACGCGTACGCCCGGAGTCGCGGTGGCGTAGGAGACGGCCAGCTCCTGCGCGGCGGACTGCGCGGCGCTGTCGCCGGAAGTGGTGTCGTGGCGCACCAGATCGCGGAGCAACGCGAGGGCTTCGTCAGTCATGCGGGGTACTCCTGGGTCGATTCGCGGACGACGAGCCGCATGGAGAGCACGTGGTCGGAGGGGTCGCGGCCGGCCGCGAGACGGGTGATCTCGTCGACCGCCTTGCGGGCCATCTGTTCCGTCGGCTGCGCGACGGTGGTCAGCCGCGGCGACGTCCATTCGCCGAGGGTGATTCCGTCGCAGCCGATCACCGAAAGGTCTCCCGGCACCGAGACCCCGGCGCGGCGGGCCGCTTCGAGCAGGCCGACCGCCGCGATGTCGCTGGCGGTGAACACGGCCGTCGGCGCCGCGCCGGTCCGCGCCATATGCGCGAAGAAGTTCATGCCGAACTCCGAGCTGAAGGCGCCGCGCACGATCATCGATTCGTCCACCTCGACCTCGTGCGACTTCAGGGCGGCCCGGTAGCCGGCCTCGCGCTGGTCGGCCGTTCGCAGCCCGGCCGGTCCACCGACATGGGCGATCCGCCGGTGGCCCTGGGAGATCAGATGGGTGGTCGCCTGGTAGGCGCCGCCGAAACCGTTCGCGGTGACATGCGCGATCCGCGGTCCGGCGGCTTCGACGTACTCGTCGAGGAAGACCACCGGGAAATCGCCTGCCAGGCGGCCCGTGAAGGCTTCGTTGGTGGTGTTCATCCCCAGGTAGATCAGCCCGCCCACATCCGGCACCCGCCTCAGGCGCTCGACGGCGGCGCGTTCCCGTGACGGCGACGACCCGGTGAGCGTGGTGAGCACGTCGACGCCGTCCGTCGCGGCGGCGTCGACCACCGCGTCCGCCAGCGTGGAGAAGTACGGGTTGTCCAGCGACGGGACCACCAGGCCGAGGCTGAGGCCGGTCACCTGTTTCCGCACGGGCGGATGCCCTTCGGCCGACAGCGCGGCGTCGATGCGCCGGGCCGTCTCGGAGGCGACGTTGAGCTCCCCCTTGACGTACCTCGACACCGTCGACACGGCCACTCCGGCCTCTCGGGCCACCTTCGCCAGCGACATCCGGCTCCTCCCCGTTGAGCGTTGACGGCGACTGCGACAGCATCTTATATTGACGACGTTGCGCTACGTTGCGCAACAAACGCTAAGCGCTTTTCGCTCGAAGGAGTCGTCGATGGTCAAGGTCCTGCTAGCCGGGGAGTCGTGGGTCAGTGCGACGATCGACCACAAGGGATACGACCCGTTCGCGCATACGCAGGTGGAGATCGGGTGCGAGCGCCTGCTGGCGGCGCTGGCCGCGGAAGGGGTCGAGGTGACTCACCTGCGTTCGCACGACGTGGCCGAGAAGTTCCCGCAGACGCTGGAGGAACTCGGCGCCTACGACGTCGTCCTGCTCTCCGACATCGGCTCCAACACCCTGCTGCTGCACCCGGACACCTTCACTCGCGGCCGTCCGACGCCCAACCGGCTCAAGCTGCTGCGCGAGTGGGTCACGAACGGCGGCGGTCTGATGATGGCCGGCGGCTATCTGAGCTTCCAGGGCTTCGAGGGCAAGGCCAACTACCACCGGACGCCGATCGAGGAGATCCTCCCGGTCGACATCGACCCGTACGACGACCGCGTCGAGACGCCGGAGGGCGTCCGTGCCCACGTCGTGCGATCCGGCCACCCGGTGGTCGCCGGCCTCGACCAGGAGTGGCCGATCCTGCTGGGTTACCAGCACACCACGCTGAAACCGGACGCGGAGCTGCTCGCCACCGTCGAGGGCGACGTCATGCTGGCCGCGCGCCAGGTCGGCCGCGGCCGCACTCTCGCGTTCACGTCGGACATCTCCCCGCACTGGGCTCCGGAGGAGTTCATGGACTGGGACGGCTACCGCAAGCTCTTCGCACAGGCGATGACGTGGCTCGCCGGCCGCGAAATCTGAGCCGCGCGCACTCTGGATCAAGGAGGATTCGATGAGTACGTCATCCACCGGCCGCGCCGCCTCGGTCGTCGTCCTGACGATCGCGACCGTCTTCGCCGGAATGCTCGGCCCGTTGCAGTCACTCGTCAACGGACATCTCGGTACCGCGCTCGCCGACGGGCACGCCGCCGCGCTGGTGTCCTTCGGCACCGGCCTGGTGCTGATGCTGATCATCGTGCTGGCCCGGACCCGGACGCGCGACGCGTTCTTCCGGCTGCCCGGTCAGCTGGTGCGCGGCGAGATCCCGCGGTGGAACTTCTTCGCCGGTCTGTGCGGTGCGGTGATCGTGCTCTCCGAAGGTGTCACGGTGGGTTTCCTCGGGGTGGCGATCTTCCAGACCTCGCTGATCTCCGGCATGGTCATCTCCGGTGTGGTGTGCGACCGCCTCGGCATCGGCGTCCCGTTCAAGCAGGCGATGAGCGCGCCGCGCGTGGCCGGGGCGATCCTCGCCATCTGCGCCACGGTGCTGGTGGTGTCCCCGAACTGGTCGGCCCCGCACATGATCGCGCTGGCGATCATGCCGTTCGTCGGTGGCCTGCTCGCCGGCTGGCAGCCCGCCGGCAATTCCGAGGTAGGCCTGCTGTCCGGCTCGATGTTCGTATCCATCACCTGGAACTTCCTCATCGGCTTCGTGGCGCTCGGCCTCGTGTACGTGGTGCGGATGGCGGTCTCGGGCGCCCACTTCGCGTTGCCGGGCACCTGGTGGATGTACTTCGGCGGGCCGCTCGGCCTCCTGTCGATCGCGTTGATGGCCTTGCTGGTGCGTGGTCTGGGGCTCCTGCTGCTGGGGCTGGCCTCCACGGCCGGACAGCTCATCGGGTCGCTGCTGCTCGAAGTCGTCGCTCCCGCGGCGGGTTCCAGCCTGCACCTGGTCACCGTCATCGGCGCGGTCGTGGCACTGGCGGCCGCGGCGATCGCGATGATCCCGTCGCGGCACACGGCCGAACCGGCGGTCCTCGCCCAGCCGGCCGAGGTGCGTCGTGGCTGAGGTGCGCGGCGTTCTCGGTGCGGTCGACGCGGCGGATCTCGGGTTGGTCCTGCCGCACGAGCACCTCTTCAACGATCTGTCGTCCGCGGTCGCCGAACCCTCCTATGCCTCCACGCGGCGGCTCGCCGGGGCGGAAGTGGGGCCGGGCCTGCAGTTCCTGCTTCGTCAGGATCCGTACTGCTGCGCCGACAACGTGGCGGCCAAGGACCGGGCGAGCGTCGTGCGCGAGGTGACCGCGTTCGCCGCGGCGGGCGGCGGCACGGTGGTCGACGCGACCGGCAGCGCGGCGATCGGCCGGGATCCGCTCGCCTTGGCGGCGGTCGCAGCGGCCACCGGGGTCACCATCGTCATGGGCACCGGTGCGTATCTGGAGAAGTTCGAGGGGGAGCGCATCACCGCGGTCACCGTCGATGCGCAGACCGAGCGCATCCTCGCCGAACTGGACGAGGGCGTCGGCGAGACGGGGATCCGGGCCGGTGTCATCGGCGAGGTCGGTGTTTCGCCGCTCTTCACCGCCGGGGAGCGGGCCTCTTTGCGGGCCGCGGCGCTCGCGCAGGCGGAGCGGCCGTCCGTGGGGCTGAACATCCACATGCCGGGCTGGCAGCGCCGCGGGCACGAAGTGCTCGACCTCGTGCTGGAGGAATGCGGTGCGCTTCCGGCCAAAGTGGCGCTGGCGCACAGCGATCCCTCCGGTGACGACCCGGGATATCAACGCGAGCTTCTCGACCGCGGCGTGCTGCTGGAGTTCGACATGATCGGCCTCGACATCTCGTTCCCCGGCGAAGGCGTCGCCCCGACGGTTTCCCGGACCGCTCGCGCCGTGGCGAGGTGGGTGCACGAGGGCTTCGGCGACCAGATCATGTTGTCGCACGACCTGTTCCTGAAGCAGATGTGGACGCACAACGGCGGGAACGGGCTCGTCTTCGTGCCGACGATCTTCGCTGATCTGCTCGAAGCCGAAGGCGTCGCGGCCGAAGCCGTGGCCCGGCTGATGCGAGACGTCCCGGCCCGGTGGCTGACCGCATGAGCCGCGCGATAGCGGTGGTCGCGTCGCTCAACGTCGATCACATCGTCCAGGCGCCGCGCATTCCGGAGCCGGGCGAGACCCTGATGGGGTTTTCGGCGAGCCGGGAGCTGGGCGGGAAAGGCGGCAACCAAGCGGTCGCCGCCGCCCGGCTCGGCGCGGAAGTGGCCGTGATCGGCTGCGTCGGCGAGGACGAGGACGGCGACGAGTACCTGGAAGCCCTGCTCGCCGAGGGCGCCGACGTCACCCACGTGCGCAGGTCCGCGCTGCCCACCGGCCGGGCGGCGATCACCGTCGACGCCGAGGGCGTCAACTCGATCGTCGTCGTGTCCGGGGCGAACGCCGACATCCCGGCGGCGGCGGCCGAAGCGGCGATCAGCGAACTGCCGGGGCTCCGGGTCGTCGCGGGCCAGTTGGAGGCGGCGGCCGAAGCGACGGAACGCGCTTTCGCGGCTGCTCGCTTGCGTGGCGTGCTGACCGTGCTCAACACCGCGCCCGCCGGTGACGTGGCAAGGAAGCTGCTGCCGTTCAGCGATGTGGTCGTGTCGAACGAAATCGAATTCCGGCAACTCACCGGTCAGGATCCGTTCGACGGCAACGGTTTGCGGCGCGGCGGTGCCGAACTGTTCGCCACGGGATGCCGGTGGGTGATCGTGACCCTGGGGGCCGCGGGATGTGCCGTTCTCGACCCGTCGTCGTCCGCGCACGTCCCGGCCGTCGCGGTACGGGCGGTGGACACCACCGCCGCGGGGGATTCGTTCGTCGGAGCGCTTGCCGTCCGGCTCGCGGAAATCCCCGGTGAGCCGACGACCGCGGCTGTAGTGGCTGCCTGCGGTTTCGCAGCGAAAGTGGCCGCCGTCGTCGTGACACGGCACGGAGCGCATCCCTCCCTGCCGACCTCGGCCGAGGTGGCCGACGCATAACCGTGTTGGTGTTGACCAACTTTTCCCGTGCCCCGTGGCGCCGCCCGGTGGATCGCGAGGCGGAGTAGTTCCGGTTCGTCCGGACGACCACACACGCCACTCCTTCATGTGAACGGCCTGTTCTCCACCGTCACACAGGGAGCGCTTGACGCCGCCATCCGGATGACCCCGTCCGGGCGGCCGCAACCTGCGCGCGTGAAGATCCGCCGCTGGGAAAGTTTGACACGGAGTGACTGTTAGCGTGCGGAGAGAAGTCGTGATCTTGGATGTGGAGGCATACGATGAATCGACTTGTCGCCGCGGTGTTGAGCGCGGCATCCGTGGGAGCACTACTGATCGTGCCGAGTCCGCCCGCACTGGCGGCAGCGGGCAATGTGGTCGTCTTCTCGACCGAATTCCAGCGCGTGGACACCTACAGAAACCCCGAAGGCTGTAACAAACTTCCCATCGCCGCACACGTTCTGGTCAACCAGAGCTCTTCGGAAGTGGTCGTTCACGCGGATCCGTTCTGCGTGACACCGGGCCTTGTGGTCGGGCAAGGGTTCGGCTCCCATGTCGCAGCGGGCAGCGGCTCCTTCTCGGTCACCCGTTGACCGTTTCGTGCGGCGAAGAGACTGAGAAGGCTCACGTGTCTATCGACGTTGTCGTAGTGGGAGTCGGCTACGTCGGGCTGCCGTTGGCGGAAGCCGTTGGCGGGGCGGGGTTGTCGGTGATCGGATACGACACTTCGCCCCGGGTGGCGGCCGAGGTCGCCGCGGGCAGGCCACATGTGCCCGACGTGTCCGCGAGCCGGTTACGGGCCATGCGGGAGAACGGTTTCACGGTGACGACCGACCCCGATGTCCTCGGTGGCGCGGAGACGATCGTGCTGTGCGTGCCGACCGGGCTGACCACGGCGGGCGGGCCGGATCTGACCGCCGTGCGCCGCGCGGTGGAGACGGTCGCCGAGCGTTTGTCGCCGGGCATGATGGTGATCATCGAGTCGACGAGTTTTCCGGGCACCACCGATGAGATCGTCCGGCCGATCCTCGAAAAGCGTGGTCTGACAGCGGGAACCGACTTCTCGCTCGCTTATTCGCCTGAGCGGGTCGACCCCGGGAACAGACGGTTCGGCATCAGGAACACGCCGAAGGTGATCAGCGGGCACACCCCGTCCTGCGCGAAACGTTGTGCGGAGTTCTACGAGCGCTTCGTCGACACCGTGGTGATCGCGCGTGGCACCAGGGAAGCGGAGATGGCCAAGCTGCTGGAGAACACCTACCGCTACGTGAACATCGCGCTGGTCAACGAGATCGCGATCTTCTGCGACCGGATCGGCGTCGACGTGTGGGACGTGATGCACTGCGCGGCGACCAAACCGTTCGGCTTCACGCCGTTCGTGCCGGGGCCGGGAGTCGGCGGGCATTGCATCCCGGTCGATCCCAAATACCTGCTGGACAAGGCCGAGCGGGAAGGAGCCCTGCTCGGCGTGGTGCACGCCGCCCGGCTCGTGGACGACCGGATGCCGGAGCACGTGGTCGAACGCGTGACCCGGCTGCTCGCCGAACACGGAAAGCCGTTGCGAGGCGCGAAAGTGCTGCTGCTCGGTGTCTCGTACAAGGCGGACGTGCCGGACACCCGCGAGTCCGCCGCCATCCGGATCGCCCTTCGGCTGCGAGCGCTCGGAGCGGACCTGTCCTACCACGATCCGGTGGCGGAGGCCGTGCCCGAACTGGGGCCGCCGGTGGCCGATCTCGGCGCGACGCTCCGCACCGCGGATGTCGCCGTACTGCTGGTGGCGCATCGCGCCTACGACCACGGACTCCTGGCCTCGACGGCCAGGTTGCTGTTCGACGTGACGGGACAGGTTCCCGGAAAGGAGGTCGTCCGGCTCTGAACGTTCTGCCTGGTCGAGAGCAGGGCAGGCGCGTACCGCAATTCTTCCGAGCTTCCGCGAAAAGGAGAGTGCACGAATGACCACGGCGATCAAGAACGACAGGCTCAAGAAGCGTTTCGAGAAGTGGGACGTCAACGGCAACGGCAGGATCGAGAAGTCCGACTTCGAGGCCGAGGCCACGAGGATCATCGCTGCGTTCGGCGAGACTCCGACGTCACCACAGGCGCGAGCGGTGAAGGACTCGTTCGTGACGATGTTCGAGTTTCTGGCCGACCAGGCGGGCGTCGGCCCGAACGGCTCGTTGAACGAGCGGCAGTTCACCGAGGTGATCGAAGCGCAGATCTTCCAGGAAGGCGACGCGGGATTCTCCCGGGTGGTCCGCCCGACCATTTCGGCGATCGTCGGCCTGTGCGACACCGACGGCGATGGCGAGGTCGACCAGTCGGAGTTCGCCAAGTGGCTGCAAGCCATCGGGGTCGAAGCCTCGGCCGTGGCCCCGGCGTTCCGGGCCATCGATGTGAACGGCAACGGAAAGCTGACCGTCGACGAACTCGTGCACGCGGTGCGCGATTACCACCTCGGCAAGAGCGACGTGCCACTGCTGGGTAAGTGACCGCGCGGTGGTGAGTGGCTCGCCCGCGCCGGGGAGCCACTCACCACCGGCCCCGGAAGCAGACCTCCCGCTCCGGCTTCAAGCCGATCCCTTCACCGGTGACCGGCAGCGCGGTGTGGATGAGAATGTTGTAGTGGTTGGGGAAATGGCAGCCGTCGAAGCCGAGGACGGTGCCGACGAGTTCGCCGCCGATCCACACTTCGTCGCCTCTGTCGATCACGCCGGCCCGGGCGATCTCGGCGAATCCGAGGAAGCCGACGTGGTCGATGCGTGCGCCCGGCTCCGTGTCGTCGTGGCTGGTCGTCACGAGTTCGTGTACCTCGCCGGCGCGAACGCACCGGCTGGCGAACGGTTCGAGACTCATGCCCCGGTCGTCACGCTCATGTACCAGCACCTTCACCACCGTGCCGATGATCTCCCGCTTCGGCCCGTCTTCCCGCATCGTTCTCCCTCCGGTAACAATCGTCCACTATGGACAGCGCGGTCAGGCCGTTGTCATGCCAGGCCCCGCCCTTGCGCACGGCGTCCTCGAACTCGTGCAGCAACCCGTCGTACTCGTGCCACAGCGATTCCTTGAACCCCGGGTAGCCGCCGAGCAGGTCGGCGTACAGGATCGTGCCGTCCGCCAGCCGGACCTCGACGTCCTTGACCTCCCCGGGAAACGACCAGTCGAGTTCGACGACCGCGCCTTCGAGCACCAGCGTCGCCTGCTGGTCGATGCCGTCCGCGTCACGGCTGATCCGGGCGTCCCGCAGGGTCAGCGTGCCGAGGAACAACTGGACGAGGTCGAGGGCGTTCGGTCCGTTGTCCGCCACGCACCCGCCGCCGCATCGGGCCGCGTCGAGGTACCAGCGATCACCGCCGACGTGCTCTTCGATCCGCTCCAGGTAGCGCACCGTCAGGGAATCGATCGGTGGCCCGCCCGCGATCCGCTCGCGCAACGCGCGCACATTGCTGTTGTACCTCCGGTGGAAAGCCGTGAACAGAGCGACGTCCCGGCGCTCCGCCCGCTCCACGAGGTCTTCGCCGTCGAGGAGGCTCGTGGCGATCGGCTTCTCCACGCACACGGGCAGGCCCGCGTCCAGCACGTCCCGGCACACGGGGGCGTGCACGTCGTTCGGTGCCGTGACGATCACCGCGTCGAGCCCTCCGGCGGCGAGCATCTCCCGATGGTCGCGGTAGCCGGGCACAGTGCTTTTCGCAAGCTCCGCCGGATCGAGATCGCAGACCGCCGCGAGGTCGAAGGCCGGCGACCGGTCGACCGCGGAGAGGTAGAACCGCGAGATGACGCCGAGCCCCACGACACCGACCCGGATCACCTCGCCGTCCTCTCCGCCGCGGTGCGGAGTTCCCGGTAGACCGCGTCGGCCACGGGCACGCCGTGCGCGCGGCGGTGGGTCGCGCGCTCACCCTCGTACCAGCCGGGATAGACGACCGGGACCGCGGGATCGCGGGCGGGCCAGCCCCGCACCGCGGTGAAGAGCGCGGACGCGTCGACAGCGAATCCGCTGCGCAGGACGTCCGGAGCGATCGCGAGCGCCAGCACCCCGATGTCGTCGTCGCGGTTCCCGTCGGCGGAGGTCGCGCCGAGCATGGCGCCGGGCACCAGGGCACCGAGTACCTCGACGAGCAGGCCGAGCCCGAATCCCTTGTAGGCGCCGGTTTCGGGACCGCCACCCAGCCATTGCAGATGCGCTTCGCCCCGGTCGAACGCGGCGGGATCGGTCACCGGTGAACCGTCGTCGGCGGCGAGCCAGCCCGGCGGGATCTCCCTGCCTTCCCGTGCCGCGGCACGGATCCGGCCGGTCGGCACGACGGTGGTGCTCATGTCGAGGACGAACGGATGCGCGCCGCCGGCGGGGCAGGCCAGCGCGAGCGGGTTCGTGCCGAGCATCGCGGCCGTGCCGCCGGGCGGCGGGGCGATGCGCTGTCCGCCGCAGTTCGAAGCGACGAGGCCGATCATGCCGTGCGTGACGGCACGCGCGGCGTGGTGGCCGGCGCAGCCGATATGGGTCGCCCCGCGCAGCGAGACCATGCCGATGCCGTGTCGTGAAGCCCTGGCACACGCCAGTTCCATCGCCTGCGACGCCGACCACAACCCGAGTGTGCGACGGGCGTCGGCGAGGACGCACGCGCCGAGGTCGGTCTCGACGGCCATGTCCGCCTTCGGCTCGGCGCGTCCTTGATCGAGCAGAGGCAGGTACAGCCTGGTCAGGTTCACGAGGCCGTGCGAGGTCACCCCGGTCAGGTCACCGTGGCACAACGCGGTCGCGGCGATCGCCGCCCGGTCTTCGGGAACCCCTCGGTCCACGAAGATCCCGACGACCAGGGAAAGAAGAACGGGATAGGGCACCAGCACGGTCATGCTCCTCCGTCGCGGCCGAATCGCACGACGATCTCGCGGACGAGATCGCTGAACCGGTCGAGTTCTTCGACATCGGCGTATTCCCCGCGCGAGTGCGCGTTGTTCGCTCCCAGCGAACCGGGTCCGAGAACGGCCGTCTTGGTGCCGGGAACGCCGGCGAGCCACAGGGCGTCGCACGTGAACCCCGGCTCGTCGTCCGGCCAGCGGGGAACGACCGCGTCCAGCAGCGGGATGTCCTGCGCCGGTAGCGCCGGCAGGTCGCGTTTCAGCCAGCGCAGGCCGGTGATCCTCGCCGCGTCCGTCGCGGTGCGGGCGAAAGCCGGGGACCGCCGGAACCGGGCCTCGAACGCGGTGATGCCGGTCCTCAGTCCGTCCTCCAGTGCCGAGGCCATCTTCGCCGCCGCTTCCGGCGAGTCGTAGGAAATGTTGAGCAGAAGTTCGCCGCGGCCGTAGACCCTGTTGTGCATTCGCCCCGTGTACAGGCCCGCCACGCAGACCCGACCGTGCTCCGGCAGGTCGTCCGCCAGGTGCTGGGCGAGGAAACCGAGCAGGACCGTCGCGTTGTGCCCACGGTGCGGTTCGTCGTCGATGGCGTCGTCGCCGTCCACTCGCACGCACGCGGTCATCGACGCCGAGCACCGGGGGAGGTACCGCAGTCCGGTCGGCTCACAGAAGATGTTGAGCTCGCCGTGGAATCCCGCTTCGACGAGCGGCCGTGTCCCGAAGGTGCCCATCGCCCCGCCCTCTTCGCCGGAGACTGCCTGGATGAGGACACCGACGTTCCGGCCGACCGACGGCTCCGCCGCCAGTGCGGCCCGGACACCGGCCAGCAGGGCCACGGCGGGCCCCTTGGCGTCGATCGCGCCGCGGCCGACGAACCTGGTCCCGTCGAAACCGGCCGGTTCGAACGGGGCGACCGTGTCGAGGTGCACGTTGAACATGACGGCGGGAGCGGCGGGGCCGATCCGCAGCACGAGGCTCGGCTGGCAGGTGAGGAATCCGGGCCCGGCCTCGCGGAGCAGGTGGGGAACACCCGGACGGTCCAGCACCGACGGGTCCGGGGCGGCGAACCGCAGGACGTCGAAACCGATGTCGGTGGCGGCGTCGGCGTAGGTGCGCATCGCGTCCCACAGGCGGACTTCGCCCGCCGTCTCGAGCGGCCCGGCCGTCGGGAGGTCGAGCAGCTTCATCAGCAGGCTCCGATCCCCGGGGATCACCGGAGCAGTCCGGCCATCGCCCTGCCCGCGGCGACGAACGCGGCCGCCGCGCCGTCCGCCAGTACCCCTTGTTCGTGCGGTGCGATCGCGAGATGCGGTTCCAGCGACCAGGCTCCCTGGTATCCGTTGGCTCGCAAGAGTTTCACGCAGTCGGCGACCCGCGCGGCGCCTTGGCCGGGAAGCGTGAATCCACGTTCGTCGGCGTCCTTGACGTGTACGTGTTCGACGTGGCCGACGATGTCGGCGAGCAGATCGAACCCGTCGTAGCCGTGGGCGACCCCGTTGCCGGTGTCGAACAACAGCTTCAGCGCCGGGCTCGCGACCTCGTCCAGCAGGTCGAGCATGCGCTCGGCCTTCGTGCCCGCCCAGCCCGAGCAGTTCTCGTGAAGCAGCGTCACCCCCTGGCGCGCGGCCCGTTCGGCGAGAACGGTGATCCTCTCGATGGCCAGCGCGCGCCAGGAGGGATCACTCAGCCCGTCATGGGGATAGGACATGATTCTCAGGTAGCCGGTGCCGATCGCCCGAGCCCGTCGGGCGAGCACGTCGAGCTCGCTGAGATCGAGCCGGAAATCGGTGCCTGCCGGGCGAGCCCAGCTGCCGATCCGGGACGCCAGGCAGACCACGCGCACACCGCTGTCCGCCAAGGCGGTCGCGACGGCGTCGAACCGTTCGTCGGTGAGGTCGGCGACGGCTTCCCTGTCGACCGTGCGCAGTTCGATCGCCTTCCAGCCCAGTGCGTCGAGCACCGAGAGCTGGCCACCGATGTCGTACGCCGCCTCGTCCGTGATGCCGGCGAGCACCGGGTCATCCGGCATGGGTCGCCACCGCGTCCGGCTCCGGGCTGGTGACCGGTTCCGCGCAGATGTTCTTGGCCACCGACAGCAGCCGCACCACCTCGGTGGCGAAGGTGAACCCCTGGGTCTGTTCCCCGTCCAGCTGGAGCTTCCGGTAGGCCTCGAACATCCATTCCGTCATGGCGTCGTCCCGCAGCACGACATGCTCGGACCGGCCGTTCGAACGCAGCGTCAACTGCGAGTGATGGTCGTCGCCGCTCACCGCGAAGTGCCCGACCGCGCTGCCCTGCTCGAACTCGACGGTGACCCGCCGCTCGCGTACCGGGGAGGTGAGGTCCGAGCGGATCTCCGTGTGGACACCCGAGTTGTGCCGGAGGCCGACGACGGCCCCGCCCATCCGCGGGCCGATGTTGCCCTCGACCTCGAGATCGGTTCCGGACGCGTGGGTGACCCGTGCGGCGCCCGCGAGCCGCAGCGCGAGCGCGACCCCGTGCGGCAGTTCGACGTCGAAGGCGGTCGGGTGGCCGGGCCGGACGAGCGACCGGCGGAATCTCGGCTTGTTCTGCACGATGTCGATCGACTTGGCGGCGCCGAACCGGCCACCGCGGATGAGTTCGACCAGCCGCGCCGTGAGGCTGCTGGCGAGCCAGGGTTCGACGACCTCGATATGCAGTTTGTGCTTGCGGCGCAGGCGGACGATCCGGGCGAGGTCGTCGATGTCGGTCGTGAGGGGCTTCTCCACGATCATTTTGCGGAAGCCGAGGGCGGCGAGATCGGAGAGCACCGCCAGACGCTGGGTTGGTGGCGTGCAGACGTGCACGATCGTGTCGGCGGGACGGAGACCGTCGGCCGCGGCGTGGAGGGTCGGCTCGACCACGAGACCTGGCCGGGACGTGACGGTCTCCCTCGGTTCGCAAGCCACCACGGGATGGTCGTCGAAGAGCCGCGGGTTCCGTTCACGGAGTTTGGCCAAGACGGGGAGATGCAGACCCGCGCCGGCCCGGCCGAGTCCCACGACGAATGAACGCACTGGTGAGCCCGCTCCTCGAGTTTCGCAATGAAGAAATCCAATTCGAAACTGACATCGCCAAGATCGACTGTCAACAGTTCGGCCCCGGGTTGACCAGGAAGTGCGAACCTGCCGGGCGAGCGGATTGCCTGTCCTACGCTCGGAAATGCTTCCTACACCACCGGAGGTGGGTACACTGTCGGTGTCTTTCTTCAATCAAACGGCCACATTCGAGCGAACGTGGACCGGCACCAGGCGACATATTCTCGACGTGATCGAAAATGGCAAGTATTCGCATGGTGCCAAGGTGGCCGAACTCGAGTCCGAGCTGGCCTCGTACACCGGCGCGAGATTCGTCGTCGGGGTGAACAGCGGAACGGACGCGCTCGTCCTGCTGCTGAGGGCGGCGGGGCTGGAATCCGGCGGGGAGGTGATCGTCCCCGCCTTCTCGTTCGGGGCGACGGCGACCTCGGTCGTGCTCGCGGGCGGCACGCCGGTCTTCGCCGACATCGAGCCGGACGGGTACGGCATCGACCCCGCCGCGGTGGCGGACGCCGCCGGGGAGCGCACCCGGTTCGTCATGCCGACGCATCTGTTCTCCCGGCTCGCGGACATCGACGGTGTTCTCCGCGTCGCGCGGCGCCTCGGCCTCACGGTGGTCGAGGACAGCGCGGAGGCCATCGGCATGCGTCACCGCGGCACGCACGCCGGCCTGTTCGGCGCGGGCGGTGTGCTGTCGTTCTTCCCGACGAAGACACTGGGCGCGCTCGGTGACGCCGGCGCCGTGCTCACCGACGACGCCCGGATCGCCGCGACCGCCGACGCGCTCCGTCACCACGGCCGCTTCGGCGCCACGATCGCGAACTTCCCCGCGATCTCGACGGCGACCGGCCTGCCCGGCGTGAACAGCAAGATGGACGACATCCAGGCCGCCGTCCTCCTCTCGAAGCTCACCAGGCTCGACAGCGACATCGCCCGGCGCGCGGAACTGGCGTCCCGGTACGGCGAAGGGCTCGCGGGAGTGGACGGCGTGCGCGAACTGCCGGTGATCAGGCCGGACAGCGTGTTCTACGTCTACGTGGTCGAGGTCGACGCGAGGGACGACCTGGCGGCCCATCTGTCGGCGATGGGTGTGGAGACCGAGATCTACTATCCGGCACCGCTTCACCTGCAGCCCTGCTTCGACGGCCTCGGCTATCGGAAGGGTGATTTCCCGAACGCCGAGAGCGCCTGCCGTCACACTCTCGCGCTGCCGCTGTATCCGGACATGCCCGCCGGGGACTGCGACCGGGTCTGCGACGCGATCCGCGCGTTCTACCACGGGCGGCGAGGATGACCCTGCCGTTCTTCCCGACGGATCTCTTCGACGACGACCGTGCCGAACTGCTGGACATCGTCGAGCGGGTCGGCCTCGCGCCGGAACAGAAATTCATCCTCGGCGAGCGCACGGCCCGCTTCGAAACGGCCATCCGTGACTCGGTCGGCGCCGCGGACGCGGTCGCTTGCGGCAGCGGAACCTCGGCACTGACGCTGGTACTGCGCGCGATGGACGTCGGTGCCGGGGACGAGGTGATCGTGCCCGCCTTCGGATGCGCTCCGCTCGCGGCCGCGCCCGCCCTGCTCGGCGCGACGCCGGTGTTCGCCGACATCGACCCGTGGACCATGGTCGCCGATCCCGCCGCGGTCGCCCGGCTGGTCACCCCGCGCACCAAGGTGATCATGCCGGCGCACATGTTCTCGGTCATGGCGGACATGCCGGAGTTGCGCCGGATCGCCACCGGTGCGGGTGTGCGGTTGCTGGAGGATTCCGCGGTCGCCCAGGGCGGGATGCTCGCGGGCACGCCCGCCGGGATGTGGGGCGACGCCGGTGTCTACTCGTTCGTGCAGGTCAAGACGTTCGGGATGCCGGGTGAGGGAGGAATGGTCGTCACCCGTGACGCCGGACTCGGCTCGGCGGTGCGGATGCTGCGCAACCACGGCCAGGACGGCAAGTCCAGGTTCGTCTATCACCGCATCGGTTACAACAGCCGGTTCGACGAGATCATGGCGGAGTTCCAGCTGTACCGGCTCCCGACGTTGCCTCGACGGCTCGAACGCCGGGCACGGATCGGCGAGTACTACACCGGACGGTTCGCCGAACTGGCGGGCTGCGGTGTGCTCGCGCCGCCTCCGGCAGGTGATGGGCGGTGCTACTACGTCTATTCACTCCTCTGCGAGCGCAGGGACGAACTCCGTGATCATCTCGCGGCGCGAGGTATCGGCTCGCACGTCTACTACCCGGCGCCGTTGCCGAGGCAACCCGCGTTCGCTCCTTACACCCGGCCGGACGATACGTGGCCCGCGGCGGAGCTGGCCGCGCGGCGGACGCTGGCCATCCCGATCTACCCGCAGTTGACCGACGGGCAGGTGGAACGCATCGCGGACGCGGTGTGCCGATTCGCGAAGGAGCCGTGATGCAGCAGGTTACCCACACCCCCGCGCCGAGCGAGGTCGCCGACGAGTGGCGCAAACGCGCGGAGCGGGCCGGGCTGACCCGGGTCATGCGCGCCTCCCAGCCCGCCGAACTCGCGGCCGCGACGACCGCCCGCACGATCCGGCTCGTCACGACATACCTGGAATCGCTCGGCGAGGTGGGATCCGCGCTGGAGATCGGGTGCGGGATGGGCAGGCTCACTCCGTCGATCGCGGCGCACGCACGTGCGCTGACGGCGATCGACATGACCCCGCGGATGCTCGCGCTGGCCAGGGAGAACTGCGCGCATCTGTCCACAGTGGACTTCGTGCGCACGACCGTCCAACGGCTTCCCTGGAAGGACAAGCGATTCGACGTCGCCGTCTGCGTGTGGGTGCTGATGCACGTCCTGGACGACGACGAGATCGCCGACGCGTGCGGGGCGATCGCCGCGGCGGCACGGCATCTCGTCCTGGTCGAGTACGAGGAAGCGGAAATCCCGGTCGGCCGGTTCTCGAGATTGCGGACCGTGGAGGAGTACCTGGCCCTGCTGCCCGGCGCTCGACTGCTCGAACGACGTGAGCTGGATTATGGCGGCGACCGGTCGTTCGCCGCGTTGATCGCCTTGGACGATCTGCGATGACCACCCTCGCCGTCACTCGTGGCAAGGCGTACTTCAGGCTCGCGAAGCTCGACATCGTCGACTACTACCTCGGCGTGGTCGTGGTGTGGACGTTGCTGGCGCCGGTGTCGAGGTTCGATCCGGGGGTCTTGGCGACCGTCGGGGTCTTCCTGCTCGGCGAGGTGTTCGTGATCGCGGCGATGGTCGCGCTGGACGATCTCACGGGTTACCGGGACGGCAGTGACATCACGAACTACTCGCCGGACGACGCGCGGCGCAAGCGATACCGGAAGCCGCTGGTGGCGGGAACGCTGAACGAGGACCAGGTGCTGCGGTTCGCCTGGGTGACCGGTGTCGTCGGTGCGGCACTGTGGCTCACGGCCATCGCGATCGCGCCGCACAGTCCTTTATGGACTGTCGTGCTGATCGTCGTCACGTATTTCTTCTCGTTGCAGTACTCCTGGGGAGTGAAGCTCAGCTATCATGGTTTCCAGGAGTTCTTCATCGCGGCGCTCGGCTGGGCGCTGGTCCTCGCGCCGTACGGCCTCGCGACCGGCGAGTTCACCGGGTTCGCGCTCGCACAGGCACTGCTCTTCGGCCTGGGGCCGCTGCTGTTCGGCGTCTACTCCAACACCAACGACGTCGACGGTGATCGCCGGGTCGGCAGGCCGACGGTGGCCGCCTTGACTTCGCCGCGGGGCAACATGTTCTTCGTGATCGGCGTGTCGGCGGCCGAACTCGCGCTGATCCTCGCCGTACCCGCACTCGGTGGCCCGTGGTGGTTCCCCCTCGCGCTGTCACCCACGATCGTGTCGCGCGGATGGCAGGTGTGGCTCGGTTTCGCGGTGGGGGACATCCTGCGGGCGCGAATGCTCGGCATCAGGATCCACCGGCTCACCGTGCTGACGCTCGTCCTGGTGAACCTGGTGGTGATCACGTGACCGATGTCGACGTGGCGGTGGTGGG
Source organism: Amycolatopsis sp. NPDC049868 (assembly GCF_044461365.1). Lineage (NCBI taxonomy): Bacteria > Bacillati > Actinomycetota > Actinomycetes > Pseudonocardiales > Pseudonocardiaceae > Amycolatopsis > Amycolatopsis sp. NPDC049868. The sequence goes on from NZ_JBITKV010000007.1 coordinate 211,119, forward strand.
CGCGGGCGTCGCCGGGCTCACCACGGCGTACGAGCTGGGCAAGGCGGGGCGTGAAGCGCGGGTTTTCGAAGCGGCCGACGTGGTCGGCGGCCGGATGACGACCCTGCGCGAGGACGGCTACCTGATCGACACCTGCGCCGAGCAGATGGCCGGGCGGGGCTACGAGGAGACCTGGCGGCTGCTGGCGGAACTGGGCGTCGGTCCCGCCGCGGCGCCCCCGATCGGACGTGGCATCGCGATGTGGCGCGGCAGGGCCAGGCCAGGTGTCGCGCAGACGCGCGGGTTGGTCACCGGAGCCGGATTGTCCCTCCGGGCGCGGCTGGACGCGGCACGGCTGATCAGGGGCACGTTCGACACCGAACGACCGGAGGATTCGAGGCTGGGCGGGGCCACCGTCGCGGAGTTCGCCGCACCGCATCACCCGGATCTGATGGACTATCTGTTGCAGCCGGTCGTCTCCGGCTTCTTCGGCTGGGATCCGGCTCGTTCCGCCGCGGCGCCCCTGCTGGCGCTGCTCACGGCGGTGGGTCCACCGCCGACGTGGCGGGCGTATCGCGACGGGATGGACACCTTCGCCCGCGCCCTCGCCGCGAAAACGGAGGTCAGCACGGGGTTCTCCGTCGATCAGGTCGTCGACGACGGTTCCTCGGCGCGCGTTCTCGGGGGCACGCGGGAGATCAGCGCCCGAGCGGTCGTGCTGGCCGTCCCCGCTCCGATGGCGGCCCGGCTCCACCCTCGGCACGGTTCGGCCTTTCTCCGCGAGTGTTCGTTCACGCCGGTGGTCAAGGCGCATCTGCTTCTCGATCGCCCGCTCGGTGGACCCGACTACGCCCTGGTGGTGCCGACCGCCGAGAACGGCACGGTGTCCACGGTCATCTTCGACCATTTGAAACATCCCGGCCGCGCGCCGGAGGGCCGCGGCCTGGTGACGCTCATGGCCCATCCGGACGTGGTGCCGGAGCTGCTGGACGCCGCCGACGAGGACGTGGCGAGCCGGTTGACCGGCGCCGCCGAACCGCTCGTTCCCGGCCTGCGGTCGGCGACCCGCCGTGCGATCGTCCGGCGGGTACGCCACGCGTCGCCCGAGGCGACACCTCGGGCCCTGGCCTTGCGCGCCGGGTTCGAGGCGGGCCTCGGTCGTGGCGTCGTCGACTACGCGGGTGATTGGGTGTTCCTGAGCCCGTGCAGCGAGGCGGCCGTCCGCTCCGGTCTGCGGGCGGCGCGACGGCTGGCCGGCCGCGCCGTGCAGCCGGTGGGCGAGGGCGGTGCTCGATGAGGCCGCACGACATGGGCACGTTGTTCGACGAGTGCGCGGGCGCCCGGACGTGGGTGTACCTCGACCGGCCGTTCGACATCGCTCCGGAGCGCGGGACGGCTTACCCGGTCGCCGAGCTCGCCAGGCTGGTGCGGGACGCCGCGGGGTGGTTGTCCGAATCCGGGGTGGGGCCGGGGGACCGGGTGGCCATCGTCAAACGCGGTCACTGGGACTACGACCTGCTCGCCTGCGCCGCGGTACGGATCGGGGCCGTTCCGGCGAAGCTGTCCGGTCTGCTGCCGGACGACACCGTGAATCTCCTGCTCGACCGGCTCGGCCCGGCGGTACTGGTCACCGACCGGCCTTCCCTGCGAGCGGAGCGGATCCTGCGCGTCGAGGACTTCGCCGCCGCGCCGCCGCCCGCGGTGCACCGGAGGCACGCCGACGAACCGCTGGTCATCTGCCACACCTCGGGGACGACCGGGACACCGAAGCTGGTCGTCCACACGACACGGACGATCATCGACCGGCTGGCGCGCCCGGAAGCGGTCCGCTGGCCCGTCCTCGGTATCCGGCGCGACGACGTGCTGGCCAACGCCAGCGCGTACGCGCACGGCCGGACCTTCTGCTGGACGGCGTCGGCGTTGTGCCTCGCGCCGCGGGAGATCGTGATACTGAGCGATTCCTCCTCGGCCCCGTCGATGTTCGGGCGTCACCGGCCGACCGTCATCGAAGCCCTCCCTTCGGCGTTCGTGCGCTGGCGGCCACTCGCGAACTCGCCGGAGAACCCGTTCCTCCGGGTACGGAGGTTCGTCAGCACCTACGACGCCGTGCACCCACCGGTGATCAGGACGATGCTCCACGCCAGCGGCCGGAAGTGTCCACTGTGGATGCAGGGCTGGGGCCAATCGGAGACGGGGCCGCTCTCGTTCCGGTTCTTCACGAGACGGACCGCGCACACCACCCGCGATCTCGGCAGGCCGTTGCCGGGGCTCGCCCGGCTGCGAGCCGTCGACCCGGAGACGGCGGAACCGGTGCCGCGCGGCACCGCCGGATTGTTGCTGGCCCGCACGCGCGCGCGATGCGTGGCGTACGTGGGTGAACAGGACCGATGGGAGGCCAAGGTGTACGGGCGGTGGTGGAACACCGGTGATCTCGGCGTGGTGGATCGCGGTGGCGCGGTGACGCTGCTCGATCGTGAGGTCGACACCGTGCCCGGGATGAGCTGCCTCGCGGTGGAGGACGCGATCGAAGACCGCCTCCCGTCCATCGCCGAATGCGTGGTGCTGTCCGCGGCCGGGCGCGCGCCGATCCCGGTCGTCGTGACCGATACCGGGCTGGACGCGGCGAAGTGGCGGAAGGCGGTGCTCGATCTGCCACCGCTCGGGGAGCCCGTGGTGCTCTCGTGGGACGAAGTCCCGAGAACCGGGACGGGGAAGGTGCGGCGGATGGAACTGCTGGCGCGGCTGACCGGCACGGCCGAAACGAACGGTTCGGGAAGGTGGACGTGAGCACGGCCTACGCGTTCGACAACGACAGCGGGCACGCCGTCGAGCAGCATCGTTGCCTCTCCGCGGCGTACGACCCGGTCACCTTCGCGCGGCTGGCGGGGACCGGCGTCGGGGCGGGCTGGTCCTGTCTGGAGGTCGGTGCGGGTGGCAGCGGTGTGGCACAGTGGCTCGCCGCCAGGGTGGCGCCGACCGGCACGGTGCTGGCGACCGACATCAAACCCGGCCATATCGCACCCGCCCCCGGGTTGACCGTCCTTCGGCACGACGTCGTCCACGATCCCTTGCCTCAGGCCGGGTTCGACCTCGTCCACACCCGGTTGGTGTTGCAGCATCTGCCGGAGCGGGAGGCCGTACTCCGTAAGCTGGTTCGCGCGCTGAAGCCAGGCGGGTGGATGCAGATCGACGAGTTCGACATCTCCTACGGCCCGGTCCTACTCGCACCCGACGTGAGGGCCGCGAGTCTTTACGAGGCTTTCCTTGCGGCCAAGGAAAAGGCGTTCTCCATGGTGGGCGGGGACGGCACATGGGGCCGCCGCGCCGCCGCGTCCATGGTCGCCGCGGGTCTGGTCGACGTCGATCCGGTGCCTGCGGTCTTCCCGTGGCGGGCCGGTTCGCCCGGTCTGGAGTTGCTGATCCACCACACGTATCACCTGCGGGACCGGTTGATCGCCGCGGGGATGACCGACGGCGAACTCGCCGAAGTACGTACGGTCATGAGGGATCCGGGGTTCCGGGCGTCGTCGTGTGTCGTGTACTCCGTGCGGGGCAGGCGTCCCGGATGATCACCGCGCTGGACACCGTGACGGTGGCCGGGCCGGTCGACCTGCCGCTGGGCGGCGAGCTCGACGTCCAGGCCGCCTGCGGGATCATGCATGTACACGGCCGGCGCTTCGGCGAGCCGACCCGGCTCGGTCTCGACTACGCGTCCATCCTCGCGGCCGAGCTCTCCGCGCTGGGCGCCGTCTCGCTGAAGCTCGCGCGTGGCCGGGGCATCCCGCTGCGCGGTGTGTCCACTTCGATGGCGCAGGCGGCATTGCTGGCGATCTCCCAGTATCTCGCGGCGGCGACGACCGAAGACGAGCATCAGGAGCCGTTCGTCCCCGGCGGGCCGCCCTTCCGCGCGGCCGACGGTGTCCCGTTCGAGATCGAGACACTCGAACCGGCGGTCTGGCAACGGTTCTGGACGACGCTCGGAGTCGGTCCGCGAGTGATTTCGAGTGGCTGGCATCCGTTCATGCACCGGTTCGCGACCGCGACCTGCCCACTGCCGCCGCAGCTGACGGCGGCTCTGGCCGCGCGACCGATCGGAGAGCTGGAGCAGGTCGCCCTCCTGACGGGCATGACGCTGGTGCGGACGGCCGGGCGGCCCGGCGACCGGGCTCCCGCGTTCGTCGTGAGCGGGGAGGGCCGCGGGTACCGTCCGGTCCGGGCGGTGGAGCCGCTTCCGTTGTCCGGCTTGGTCGTACTCGAATCCTGCCGCCGGGTCCAGGGCCCGCTCGCGGGTCACCTGTTACGCCTTCTCGGCGCCACGGTGCTGAGGATCGAGCCGCCGGGCGGTGATCCGCTGCGGTGGGTTCCGCCGATCGCCGGCCACACCTCGGCCAGGTTCCGCGCGCTCAATGACGGCAAGGAGGTCGTCGAAATCGACCTGGGCACACCGGACGGCAGACGGCATCTGCTCGAACTCGCCGCCGGGGCCGACGTGTTCCTGCACAACTGGGCGCCGGGAAAGGCCGAGCAGTGGTCGTTGAGCGCACTCGATCTCGCGCGCGCCCGGCCGGGGATCCTGTACGCGCACGCGTCGGGGTGGGGCACGGAACTGGGGCCGGAACCACCGGTGGGCACGGATTTCGTCGTACAGGCCTACGCGGGGGTCCCGCCGTCGCTGATGACGATCGTCGACGTGTTCGGCGGAGTCGTCTGCGCGCACGGGATCGTGACGGGCCTGGCGCAGGGCGCCACGCGGGCCGCCTCGTCACTCCTGTCCGCCGCGTACCAGCTCAACGCGGGTGCCCGCCACCGATGCGACCGCCCCTTGTCGGTACCGGTGTGCGACGACCTCGCGGCACTCGCCGCGGATCCGCGGTTTTCCCGCGCACTCGTCCGGGCCGACTGCGCGCTTGTCGCGTCGCCGTGGGAATTCACGTCATGATCTGGGTGTCGGAGACCGGGGTGGTCCTGCGCGACCTCGTGCCGGCCGGGGTACGCCGCGAATGGGTCCGGCGTGGACACTGCCCGGACCGCGATCTGTATTCGCTGTTCCGTGACCGGGTGCGCGGGCATCCGCTTCGCGCGGCCGTGATCGACGAAGAGGGCGCGCTCGACTACACGATGCTGGACGTCGCGGTGCGGGGGATGGCCGTCCGGCTGGCGGCGGCCGGATGCGGTTCGGCGGATATCGTCGGAGTGCGGGAACCCGACGGGCGGGACGCGGTGGTCGCCGAACTGGCGATCCTCGCGCTCGGTGCCGTGGTCTTGCCCCTGCCACGCGGGGCGGACGGCCTCGTCGAACGCGCCGGCGTCCGGTTCGTCATCGAGAACGGAACAGTGTCGGGTTCGTCGAAGCAGGGACGCGTCGCTCACGTCCGTCCCCACCCGGACGCTCCGGCCCGGATCCTGGTGTCGTCCGGTTCGGAATCGGAACCGAAAATGGTCGCCTACTCGCACAACGCCTTCGCCGGTGGCCGGGCCAACTACCTCCGTGCCGTCCACGGCGGGACCGCGGTACCGCGGGACCTGGTCCTCGTCTCACTGAACTCGGGGTTCGGCTCGTTCGGTGTCGCGGTGACACTCTGCCGTCTCGGCGGCACGCTGGTCTTGACCCGCCGGTTCGACGCGGGCGCGGCCCTCCGGCTGATCGCCGAGCACCGCCCGACCCACGTGTTCGGTGTGCCCGCGATGTGGCGGCGCATGGTCGAGCACCCCGCGGCCGCGGACACCGCCGGGCTCGTGGCCATCGTGTCGAGCGGCGACACTTTGCCCCCTTCGACGCGTGCCGCCTGCCGACGGCGGTTCGGCGTGGAGATGATCGACATCTACGGCTCCTCGGACGGGGTCAACTGCCATACGACGATGCCGGAAAACGGTGTCGGCGTCCCGGATCCCGCGGTCTGCGAAGTACGTATCGTCGACGGCGAGATCTGCGCGCGAGGCCCCATGACACCGTTGTGCTACGTGGGCGCGCCCGAGCTGGACGCGGCGTATCGGCTCGACGGGGGCTGGGTGCGGACGGGGGACGACGGCCGGTTCGACGACCAGGGCAGGCTCCACGTCACCGGCAGGCGTAAACGGGTCGTGATCCGCGGCGGGTACACCATCAGCCCGGCCGAGGTGGAGCTCGCGCTGGCTGACCATCCCGCGATCAGCGAGGTCGCCTGCGTCCCGGTACCGGACATCGTTCTGGGCGAACGGCTCTGCGCCTGCGTGTCCGTCCGGAATGGACACTCAGTGAGTTTGCCCGAGCTCAAGGCGTTCCTTGCCGCGAAGGGCCTCGCCGTCGCCAAGATGCCGGAATTCCTGATCGCGCTTCCCGAACTTCCGCTGGGGCGTACCGGGAAGGTCTGCCATCGCACGCTGACCGAGATCGCGGCGAGGCGATCGGCGGAGCCGGTATCGGTGAGTGGGGAGGATTCGGGACGTTGAACGTCCCCAATCCTCCCCACTCGACCGTGCAGGTGCGCGCCCTTCAGCCCGCCACCGGCACCGAAACAATGGTGCGGTGGATCCAGTCGGCGTAGGCGGGCACGCTGGTGTAGAGACCGGGGCCGTTGGCGCAGGGCACGTCGTCGTCGCCGGGGCCGGAGGTGACGCCGATCAGTTCCCATCGGCCGCCCCAACCGCGCTTGACCTGCGGTCCACCGGAGTCGCCCATGCACGCCATCGCGCCGCGCTTGCGGCTCACCGTGCACAGCCGGGTCGAATCCGCGTAACCAGGCGAGCATTCGGACTCGGCACCGAGACGGGTGTCGAGTTGCTGGAGCCGTTCGGGGAACACCGCTTTGGCGATGTCGGCGGTGTCGACAGTGGTCCCGAAGCCCAGCAAGCGGGTCGGCGTGCCGGGGCGGCCGGGACGGTCGGCGATCCGGATCGGCTCTTCGTTGACCGGGCGGTTCAGGCGTACCAGCGCGATGTCGTTCTTGTTCGGCGCGCCCGGCTGGTAACCCGGGTGGCGGACCCAGCGGTCGATCGTGCGGACGGTGCCGCCGGACGTCCGCCGTTCGCTGCCGACGCGCACGGTTCCCTCCGGCCTGGCCGGGTTGTTTTCCGGGTCGACGCAGTGTGCCGCGGTCACCACCCACTGTGGATGCACCAGCACGGCCCCGCAGACGCCCTTGGCGTTGTTCAGCTCGGGCACGACCTCCGGGATCGAGGCCATGAATTCGTAGCGCTCGGTGGAGTTCTTGCCGTTCACCACGGCGCCGGCACTGCCGGGCACCGCGATCGCGCAGCACACTCCCGCCAGCGTGACCGCGGCGGCACGGACCAGGTTGCGGCGTAGGGTCGCCACCTTCGACATGCTTTTCCTTTGTTCGAGGACTTCGGATCGATCAAGTCCAGCCTTGTCGTCCACCGTGCCCATGACCATCGGGTAAGCCCCCCGAACCGCGGTGGCGCTCGCACCACCTGCGGACCGGAGCCGGTGCTAGCTTCTTGGCTGTGAGCCTTGATGGCGTCGAGCAGCGTCCGTCCGATTCTCCGTACGTGGAGCGGATTTACCGTGCCGGTCCGACTGCCGTGGGGCCGGCGCGGATGCGGTCCATCGCGAACTCCAACTGGGAGCTCGTGGTGTGGCGCGACCGGGGCGAGACGCAGGTGGCGGTGCGCGGCCCTGAAACGGGTCCCACGGTGCTGGACCTGGGCCCGGGTGAGGGCGAAACGATCGGGATCATCTTCCGGCACGGTGCGTTCCTGGCGCCGATGCCGGTGCCGGAACTGGTCGACACCGCGGTGTCGAGCCCGCACACCACGGCTCGTTCGTTCGTCCTGCAGGGTGAGGAGTGGGAAACACCGGCCTACGACAACGCCGACGTCTTCGTGGACCGCCTGGTTCGCGCCGGATTGCTGATCCGCGATCCGCTGGTCACCGATGTGCTCCGCGGCGAAGTGCCCACTTTGGTCACACCGCGGTCGGTGCAGCGGCGGGTGGCCGCGGCGACCGGGCTGACCCAGGGCGCGATCCGGCAGATCGAGCGGGCCAGGCAGGCCGTGATGCTGCTGGGGCAGGGGATGGCGGCGATCGAGGTCGCGCAGCGGGCCGGGTATCACGACCAGCCGCATCTGGCCCGCTCGCTGACGCGGTTCACCGGACGCACGGCCACCCAGCTCAGGCGGACCGGCGACGACGAGGTGTTGTCGCTTCTGTACAAGACCGAGGTCGCGGTGCGCCCCTAGGTTCATGGTGACGCCGGGAACACCCGGCACACCGAACACTGGAGGACCTGTCATGGCAATCGCACAGATCTACGTCAACCTGCCGGTCACCGACCTGGAGGCGAGCACGAAGATGTACACGGCGATGGGCGGAACGGTGAATCCGGATTTCAGCGGTGACACCTCCGTCCAGGTGGTGCTCGCCGACACGATCCTGGTGCAGCTGATGACGCGCGAAACGTTCGCGTCGTTCACCAAGCGGTCCATGACGGACGGTCCGATCGAGGTGATCAACGCGCTGGCCGCCGGGTCGCGTGAAGAGGTGGACCGGCTGGTCGACGCGGCGCTGGCCGCGGGTGCCACCGAGCCACGCGCGGCCCAGGACATGGGCTGGCTGTACAACCGGGCCATCGACGACCCGGACGGCCACAGCTGGGAGCTGCTGGCCTACGACCCGGCCGCCATGGGCGACGGCCAGGAGTGACCTCGGAGCTTCACCGATCAGAAATCCTCCGCCACGTCGTCGATTCCGGTGGCTCACTCGCACCGGTGGAAGGATTGACGACCATGACCGAAGCTGGACCGCAGGGCGCGGACGAGGCGGCGTTCATCGCGGTGGTTCGTTCAGGCGATCCGGCGCGGTTCGCGCTCATCACGGAGCGCCACCGGCGTGAGCTGCAGGTGCACTGCTACCGGATGCTCGCGAACTACGAGGACGCCCAGGACATGACGCAGGAGACGTTCCTGCGGGCGTGGCACAAGCGGGAGTCGTTCAAGGGCCACGCCGCGCTGCGGACCTGGCTGTACCGGATCGCGACGAACGCCTGCCTCGACTTCCTGGAGAAACGCAAGGACCGCACTCCCGTACCGTCCGGGCTGCCGGACGACGGCTCCGAGGTGCTGTACCTGCAGCCGTACCCCGACCGGATGCTCCCCGAGGACCCGCAGGAATCGGTGGTGGCGCGGGAGACGATCGAGCTGGCGTTCATCGTCGCGGTCCAGCACCTGCCGCCCCGGCAGCGGGCGGTGTTCATCCTGCGCGACGTCCTCGGCTGGCCGGCGTCGAAGGCGGCCGACGCCCTTGAGCTGACCGTCGCGTCGGTGACGAGCGCGCTGCAGCGGGCGCGGGTGACGATGCGCGGACGGCTGCCCGGCCGCCGTCTCGACTGGCGGAGCGCGGAGCTGTCGAAGGACGAGCGCGGCGTGGTGAAGTCGTATATCGAGGCCCATGAGCGCAACGACCTCGACGGGCTGACGTCCCTGCTGCGCGACGATCTGCGCTTCGTGATGCTGCCCGAGGCGGGCACCATGACCACGACGGCCAAGGACGCGGTGGACGGCTGGGTCTCCGGTGGGCTCTTCCAGCGAGGCCACGACGACTGGCGCGGTATCGCCACGACGGTCAACCGCATGCCCGCCGCCGTGCTGTACCTGCGCACTCCCGAAGACCCGGAGTACCGGCTGTTCGCCATCGCGGTCCTGCACGTCGTCGACGGGAAGATCGCCGAACTCACCGGATTCGACGCCACCGGCAAGCCATGGCTGGATCTTCCCCCGGCACTTTGAGCACCGGGGGAAGGTTCCCTCACCGCCTCGTCTCGTACCGGGTCAGCACCACGCCGCCGGGAAACGTCCGGGTCTCCGCCAGGGTCAGGTTCACCCAGTTGCCCAGCGTGGTGAAGAACGGCGTGCCGCCGCCCACCAAGACCGGCATGGTGACCAGCACGTACTCGTCGATCAGCCCGGCCCGCATGGCCGCCCCGGCGAGTGTCGCGCCGCCGATGTCCATCGGGCCGGTGTCCCCGGCCTTGAGCCGGGTGATCTCGGTGACCGCGTCGCCGGTGACCAGGCGGGTGTTCCAGTCGACCGTGCCGGTCGCCGAGGAGAACACCACCTTCGGCATGTCCCGCCAGCGGCGGGCGTACTCGATCGCCGCCGGGGTGGCGCCGGGCTGCCGGTCGGCGGTCGGCCAGTGGGAACTCATCGTCTCCCACAGCTTGCGCCCGTACAGCGCCAGGCCCGTCGCGGCCACCCGGTCCGACCACCACTGGAACAGCTCGTCGCCCGGTGACGAGTCCGGTCCGTCACCCGCACTCCAGCCGAGGTCGTCGCCGGGCGCGGCGATGTAGCCGTCCAGGGTCACGTTCATGGCAAAGGTCAGTTTCCGCACGTCAGCCTCCGGTGAGTCGATCTCACCCATACAGACGGGTGCGGCGCGGAAAACTGATCGGTCCGGTCGCGCTGAGGTACATGAAGGCCCCCTTCCTGTACATAGGCGCAAGGATGGGGGCCTTCATGTACTTGGCCTGCCGTTAAAGGACGGCCGGGCTCGCGACCCGCTCACGGACCTCGTCGGCCTCCGGCACTCCCATCTCGGTGTACGCGGCGTACGCGGTCTGCCAGTGTTTCCGCGCGGCGACCGGATCACCGGCGGCGAACAGTGCGTCGGCGAGTCCGCTTTGGGCTCTGGCCAGTTCGTAGCGGCTGTCCGCCGCGTTCGCCGAGTCGATCGCCTGCCGCAGGCAGCGCACGGCTTCGGCCGCCCGTCCGGCGGCGAGCAGGGTGGCCGCCAGGTCGCTGCTCGCGGCCAGCGCTCCTTCCCGGCTGCCGATCTCTTTGGCCAGATCGATGGCCTGCCGGTGATGCGCCAACGCCTCGTCGAGCCGCCCCGCGGCGACGAGCAGGACACCGAGATGGTTGAGCACCTTGCCCTCGTCGGCGCGGTTGTGCGTCTGCCTCGCCACGTCGAGCGCCTGTTCGTAGCAGGCCCAGGCGTCGGTGTCGTTTCCCATTCGCCAGAACGTGGTGCCGAGACCGTCGAGCGTCCGGCATTCACAGAGGTGATCACCGCTCGCCCTGGTCGCGTCAAGGGCCTGGGACAGATGATCGACCGCGGCGGAATGATTTCCCAGTCGCATCTCGGCGACGCCGATATTGCACAACTGCCGTGCCCGGAACGACTCGTTGTTCCTCGCGACGGCGAATTCCAGAGCCCGCCGGAAACAGGGCAACGCGGCGCGATAATCACCGAGACCGGCCAGCAACAGGCCTACGTTCCCCGACAGGTTGAGGACATAATCGGATTCACCGGCGGCGTCGAACTCCTTGATCGCGTCCTGCAGGACGGCGAGTGAGTCGGCCGCGTTCCCCCGTTGCCAATGGGTCATGGCCAGCCCGTTCAGCACGTGCCCTCGGGTGACACCGGACGCGACCCGGACGGCGTTGCCGAACAGGGCGAGTGCGTCACTCACGTGCACGCGGGCCTCGAAATAGCTCGTCATCACGCACGCGAGCCGCGTCACGTGCTCGTTGCGCCCCTCGCCCAGCGCCCAGCCGGACGCGACGACGAGGTTGACCCGCTCGGCGTCCAGCCACGCCATCGCCTCGTCCGCCCCGTCGAACACGAGAGCCCGCGCGGCGGGTGTGGGCAGGTCCTCCCACCGCTCCGCCTCATGCGGATAACAGGTGACGAGCGCGGTGCGGGTGGTGGCCAGCTGGAAGTCGAGCAGCCTGCCCACCGCGGCCCGGCGCACCCTGGCTTGGACGCTCTCCCGGACGCGTTTCTCGGCGAATACCCGGACCAGGTCGTGCAGTTCGAACCGGGACGCGCGCGCGGTGACCATGTTGGCCGCCACCAGGTCGCCGAGTTGACGGCGGACGACGCCGACCTCGACGCCGGCCAGCGCCGCCGCCGCGTGGTCGTCGAAATCGCGTCCTGGATACATGGCGAGCAAGCCGAGCAGGACCCGGTCCGGTTCGGCCAGCTCGTCGTACGACGTGCGCAACGCGACTTCGACCCCGTCGTCCAGCCGCAGCATGGTCCGCAGGTCGGCGAGGCGGTCCCGGTGGTCGGCCATCGTCCACTCGTCCGAGGCGGCCAGCCTCCGGGTCACCAGTGCGAGGGCCAGCGGCAACCGGCCGACCAGTTCGATGATGTCGGCCGCTTCGCCCCGCTCGGCGTCGACGCGTTCATCGCCGATCCCGTCGCGGAGCAGCTCGACCGACTCTTCCGGCGTGAACACGTCGAGCGCCACGTGCCGGGCATCGGTCAACTCGACAAGGCGGCGCCTGCTGGTGACCAGCACCAGGCAGGTCGGAAGGGCGGGCAGCAACGGCAGCACCTGGTCGACCGACGCCGCGTTGTCCAGCAGGATCAGCGCGCGCCGTCCGTCCAGCAGCCGCCGGAACAGCGCGCTGCGGTCGGCGAGGGTGAGGCAGCCGATCTCGCTACCGGACGCCCCGAGCCGGCGCAGAAAGCCTTCGAGCACCGCGGCCGGGTCGGCGGCGGGGAGATCCGCGTCGAAACCGCGCAGATTCACCACCAGCCGCACGTCGGCGAACCGGTCCCGCTCGGCCAGCAGCCGCGCGACCTCGCTGGCGAACCGGGTCTTGCCGATCCCGGCCATACCGGAGATCGCCCACACACCGGCGTCGTCCGGCTCGGCTTGCAGCACGCGGCGCAGTTGCGTCTGCCTGCCGACGAACCTGCCGACCCCGGAGGGCAGGTGATCGGCCACGCTGATCACGGCCGCCTCGGTGGCGTCTCCGGTGATCACGCGGTGCGCCTGCCGCCATTCCGCCGCGACGTCCATACCGAGCAGCACGGCCGCGATGTCGACGACCAGTTCGACGTCCAGCCGCTTTCGCCCTGGCAGCAGGCACCGGTACACGGTGTTGTAGACGGGCAGGTCGGCCGTCCCCCTGGCGGTACGCAAGCGCCGCACCCGCCGGTGCAGTTCCCGGTGGGACAACCCCGCCCACGCCAACGCCTGCCTCAGCCGCTGCGAGAGCTCGTCGTACGACCGGGCTCCGACCGGACTCGGCGGCTGTTCCTCCGTCACGGGAACCCCCTGGACACGCGAACTCACCAGGACCGGATCCTGTCCATCTGGTGACTCGCTGACCAGATGCCGATCGAGTCTAGTCGAGATCCACGAGGAGCGGGGCCGTATGAGCGTATTCAGGGGCTGACCGGCCGGGCCTCGGCTCCTTGCCCGGCGGAGTGGCGAATTCACCACTCCGCCGGGACTCTTTTCGCTCAGGGTGGGTCAGCCGGCCTTCTGGTTGATTCCCGCGTAGCGAAGCTCCCCAGCAGCGGCGCAAGCCTTGTAGGAGTGATGTCCGGGCCTGACCCACGTCGTGGGCTCGACGAAGACCCACGTTCCCTGGCCGGGGTTGTAGCAGGCCGCGACGGCGCGGTAGTACCCGCCACCGCCGCTGCAGTAGGCGTGGGCCATTCCGTACTCGACGTTGTAGCGGCAGCCGGATGGCCAGCTCGCGGCGCTCGCGGTGCCCGGCAGGGCCACGAGGGTCATGGCACTGGCCGCCAGCGTTCCGGCGACCATGGTGAAGAGTTTTCTCATGGTGAAATGGCTCCTTGGCTCAGTCTCACGAGTCGGATGCTGTCAGGCCCGGGTGGTGATCCCCGGGTAGAGAATGCGTTCCGCGCCTTGGCAATACGCGGTCGACCGTTGTCCTGAGTAGTAGCGCCACGGGCCGTACTGGTAGACCGTGCGGTTGAGTTCGTCATCACGGCACACCGCGACGGCGCGCCAGGACCCCCCGTTCGCCTTCGAGCAGTATGCCTCGGCCTGGTTGGCCCATTGTTTGTAAGTGCACCCCGATGGAAACGCGGTAACGCTCGCATTCGCGACGCCTGCCGAAGCCGTGATCGACAGTGTGGCGCCCAAAACGAGAATGGCGGACGTTATTGCCCGCTTTGGTGGAGAAATGCGCACTGGAAACCTCCATGTGCTGTTGATTTGCCGTCGAACAATTTCGCGGCCACGGCCGAGAGTATTCGCAAACCATGGCACCGCATAGTTGTCTTATCGGCGGTGTTGATCGAAGTTGATCGGAATACTCGGTCGGTTCCCGGCGCCCCCGGGCCGGCCGCCGTCGTCTCGGTGACCGGCGACTTCTCCTATTTGGACAGTGCCGATCAGGCACACGGACTACCCTTTCCGATCGTGAATCCCGATCGAACGCCGGACGAGGGCGGAGTGCCGCCGGAGCCGTCGGGCGCCGGTTCGTTCGACGAGCTGGCGGCCCGGCTGAACGCCCTGCGCGGCCGGCACGGCGTGTCCTACCGGGAGCTGCACCGGCGGGTCGTGCGGGGGCGGCGGGCGGCGGGGAACCCGGAGCTGCCGGTGTTCAACACGGTCTACCGCTGCCTGCGGCCGGGGAGGCGCCGGGTCGACGCGGACCTCGTCGCGGACATCGTGCGTGCGCTCACCGCGGACGAGGCGGTGGTGTCCCGGTGGCGACAGGTGTGTCAGGTGATCGCGGGGCTCACCGCCGACTCGTCGTGGGTGACCGTGGCGGGGGAACTGCCCGGCGACAACACGGAATTCGTCGGCAGGCACACCGAACTGGCCGCGATCACCGGTCCCGGGGGCGACGAACGGCGGTCACCGGTGGTGGTGATCGACGGCATGGCCGGTGTCGGCAAGACCAGTCTCGCCGTCCGTGCCGCGCACCGGCTGGCGCACCGGGACGGCGTCGCGGTCCGGTTGTGGGCGGACCTGCGTGGCTACGACGCGGACCGGGCGCCTGCCGACCCGCTCGCGGTGCTGGACGAATTCCTCCGCCGGCTCGGGGTACCGGGCAAGGAGGTCCACAGCCTCGGCCCCGCGGGTAGGCGGGAGACCTACCGGCGGCTGCTCGCGGACCGGCACCCGGTCGTGGTGCTGGACAACGCGGCGGACGCCGACCAAGTGCGTCCGCTGCTGCCGGACCGGCCGGGTGGCATCGTGCTGATCACCAGCAGACGGCGCCTGACCGGCTTGGCCGGTGCGCGGCGCGTGCACTTGGAGGCGTTTCCGGGGGCCGAGTCGCTCGACATGTTGCGCAGGCTGGTCGGCGCCGCCGAGATCGCCGAGGACACCGAGGCCGCCGCGTGGATCGCCGAGCTGGTCGGACATCTGCCGCTGGCGCTGACGGTGGTGGCGGGCCGGATCCGGAACCGGCGCGATTGGACGTTGCGCGACCACGCCGCCCGGCTCGCGGAACGCCGGGACAGCCTGCGGATCGAGGACGAGCTGGAAAACGCCATCGGCCTGTCCTATGCCGATCTGCCCGCAGAGGCCGCGCTGCTGCTGCGACTTCTCGCGATCCATCCCGGCCGTGACGTCGACACGCGCGCGGCCGCCGCGCTCGCCGGGGTGGATCCGCGCAAGGCGGAGGTACTTCTGGGTGAACTGGTCGCCAGCAGCCTGGTGCAGCGGCGCGACCAGGATCGGTTCGGCCTGCACGACGTGGTCCGCCTCTACGCGGCGGGGCTGGCGCGGGACGTGGACGCCGCTTCCGCACGCAGGGCCGCGCTCGGCCGGTTGTTCGACTATTACCGGCACACCGCCTGCCAAGCCATGGATCACTACGCCCCGCACGAACGCGACCGCAGGCCCGCGGTGTCCACTTCGGACGTCCCGGCGCCGGACATCGCCGATCTCGCGGCGGCGACGGCGTGGCTGGACGCCGAGCGGCACAACCTGGTGGGCATCACCGTGCTGGCCGAGGAACAGGGCAGGCGCGAGGACGCGGCCACGATGTCGCCGATCCTGAACCGGTACCTGTACAACGCGCTGCACTTCGCCGACGCGGAGATCGTGCACGGCATCGCGGTCCGCGCCGCCGACCCGCTGGTCCAGGCGAGCGCGCATATGAGCCTCGGTGCGGTCTACCTGCGTTCCAATCGCTACCAGGAGAGCATCGACCAGCTCAAGCAGGCGCTCACGCGGTACGACGCGGGTGGTGACCGGGCCAGCTGGGCGCGGGCGCTGAACAATCTCGGCAACGCGTTCGACCGGCTCAGTGACTTCGCGGCGGCCGAGGACTGCTACCGGCAGGCGTTGCTCGTGCACCGGGAGACCGGCAACCGCACCAGCGAGAGCCGCGCGCTGGGCAACCTCGGGAACAGCGCGATGCGCGTCGGTGACTGGGACAAGGCCGCGACGTACCTGGACGAGGCACTGGCGATCATGCTGGAGGTCGGGGACCGGATCGGGGAATGCCTGACCTACGGCAACCTCGGTACGGTGCGCGAGCAGCAGGGTCACTCCGCCGAGGCGCTCGACCACTACCGGCGGGCGCTCGTCACCGCACGTGGGTTCGGCTACCGGTTCCCGGAGACCGAGGCGTTGCTCCACATCGGCACCCTGCTCGCGCGGCTGGGCGAGCACGACGACGCCCTGGCACACCTGAGCGAGGCACTGGACCTCGCGCGCCGGAACAGCTTGGGCGAGTTCGAAGTCAAGGCGCTCAACGGTATGGGTATCGCACTCGACGGCCTGGGTGATGCCTCGGGCTCGATCGCCAAGCACCGCGAAGCGCTCGCGGTCGCCGAGAAACTGGGCGATCGCTATGAACAAGCACAGGCGCACAAGGGGATCGAACGCGGCGCGGCCGTCACCGGCGACACCGGAACGGCGGATGATCACGGGCGGAAGGCGCAGGCCTTGCTCACCGAGATCGGCCTGCGCTGATGTCCGTCCACAAGGGACACTGAGCAGGTGCGGCCACACGGGTAAGGTGGCGGGTCGCGAAAGCCACTTTCGCGACATCAGATGTCGCGAAAGTGGCTTTCGCGACGTCAGTGGGCGCCGCTTTGCCGGATCCGCGGTCGTCGCCGGTCAGACCGGCGCGAGCTGATTTACTTCCAGCTGTACGCGGCGCCGCCGAAGCCCGGCTGGACCTTCGCCCGCACCTTGGGGTAGCCGGCGTGGCCGTAGTAGCCACCACTCTTCTTCGGGATACCCGACCAGCGCACGACAACGGTGCCGCTCGTGCCGCATCCCGCCGTGGTCCACTTCGTGACCATCTTCTTCTTGGAAGTGCTGTAGTAGTGGCCCTGCGCGTGGACACAGACCCGGGTGTTGCTGCCCGGCGGGATCTGCCACTTGTAGCGGCGGTGCTGCGGATTCTTCTTCGAATCCAAGGAGATCCAAGCACAGTCCGATTTGGACACGCGCCACTTGCCGTAGCCGGCGAAATCGCCACGCCACCCGCCGCAGGCGGCGGTGACGTCGCCCGCCGGGACCTCTTCGGTCAGTTCGACCTCGACCCCGACCCCACTGTCATCGGCCTCCTCGGCCATGGCCGGCGCGCTCTGCATGGCGAGCGCCATTCCCGCGACCACGAGGCCGGTCGTGACCCGTGTCGTCCATTTCTTCAAAATGCGTCTCTTTCTCGATTTCGCGCGCGATCGGATATTTTCCATCAGCCGGTGATTCGGCTACGTCAGACGTTAACGGCGGTGCGGGAACCGGACAATGATCTTGTGCGACGACTTTGATCGAGGTTGTTCGAAAACCGGGTCACCGCACCAGGTCCCGGTCGGCGAGCGCCTGCACGCGGTCGAGGTCGGCGTCGATCTCTGCCGGTGGCGCCGCATCCGGCAGCAGTTCCTCGATGTCGTGCAGTGGCCGGTACCGCAGGCCGAGCACACCCCACACCACCAGTACGGCACCGGAGACCACCATCAGCGCGGCGAAACCACCGAGCAGGTCGGCGAGCGGCCCCGCGGTCAGGAATCCGAGCGGTTGCATGGCGGTCGCCAGCATGACGTTGATCGCGAGCACCCGGCCCTGCAGATGCTGGCCGACCTTCGTCTGGATGATCGACAGCCAATGCGCGTTGCCGATGCTCATGCACGCCAGCCGCACGAACAGGCCGATCGCGACCACGAGCACCGAAGGCCACGCCCCCATCAGAGCCACCCCGAGCCCGGAGCCGACGACGAACGCGATCATGCCGGTGGCGCGGCGTTCGGTACCGCCCCAGGTGATCACGACGAGCGCGCCGACCGCCGCGCCGATCCCGCCGACGGCACTGACCACACCCAGTTCGGCGGTCGAGCCGATCGACAGGACCAGCGGGGTGAGCCCCACCCACATCACGGCGGTGAAGTAGTTGACCACCGCGAAGTAGCCGATCATCACCAGCAGCGGTCGGCGGCGCAGCACGAACTTCCACCCGCCGGTGACCGCCCGCGTGAACGGCTCGGCCCTGGTGAAGAACATCCGGTCCGGGAACCGCACCAGTACCAGGGTGGTCACCCCGATCGCGAACGTGGCGACGTCGGCCACGACGACCCCGGTCAGCCCGGACAGTCCCATGAGGACACCGCCGAGGACGGGCCCGAGTACGGTGCCGAGCCCGGCGCCCATGTCGGCGAGCGCGTTGGCCTGCGGCAGGTACGGCTTCGGCACCAGCTGGGCGATCGCCGCCAGGTAGGCGGGCCGGTGGAACGCCGACGCCACCGACATGACCCCGACGATCGCGCACACCGCCGGGAGATCGAGCCGTCCCAAGGCGGCCAGCACGGCGAGCACGGCCATCGCCGCGCCGCTCGTCAGGTCGCAGCACAGCATGATCCGCCTGCGGTCCACCCGGTCGGCGAGCGCGCCGCCGACCGGTGTCAGCAGCATGCTCGGCACGCGGGCGAGCAATACGACCAGCGCGAGGTCGATGACGCGCCCGCTGAGCTGGTACGCCCACACGCCGAGCGCGAACGCGCTCAGTTCGTTGCCGATCATCGACACGGCTTGGCCACCCGCCACGGTGTAGAACGCGCGTAGCCCTCGCCGGGTAGTGACGGGGACGTCGTCGATTTCCGGCGGCAGGTCACCGGCGGCCCAGCGGGACAGCCGGTCCCGTAGCAGCGCGGCGACCTCGGCGGCCTGGTGGCGCAGGAAGTAGTGCCCGGCCTTGGGCAGCACGGCCAGTTCGACGCGATCGGCGAACACGCCCCACTCCCGGTACCGCTCCTGGTACAGCTCGGTCGCCGGGTCGCTCGACCCGGCCACGCACAGGATCGGCGCCGCGAGCCGGGGTGCTTGCCCGGCGTCCGGGTCGAGCGCGCGGCCGAACCATGCCTGCGCCTGCCCGGCGTCGTGCCGCAGCGCGTGCAGCATCGCCGCGCTCGCGGCTTCGTCCATGTCGTCCAGCAGCCCGCCGGTGGCCCGCAGGGTGTCCCGGTAGAGCCGGTCCGCCACCCAGCGTTCGCGAGGGAACCTGCGTTGCAGCCAGGCCGACAGCTTCCCCGGCAGGCGCGCGGCGGGGAAGCTGCCCGCCACGACCACTCCGGCGACGGAGCGGCCGTCGGCCTCCAGCCTGGCGGCGAGCGCGGTGGCCACCGCGGAGCCGACACAATGCCCGTACACCGCGACCGGACCGGTGACGGTGCGGCCGATCTCCTCGGCCAGCAGGTCCACGACCTCGTCGACGGTGCGGAACGCCTCGTCGGGCCGCGCCACGTCGTGGCCGGGCAGCTCGACGGCGAGCAGGTCGATATCCGGTGCGGCGGCGGCGAGTTCGGTGGCCAGTGGCTGGAACACCGCGGCCGAGCCCCCGCCGTAGGGCACGCAGACGAGCGTCACGTCCGGTATGCCCGTGCGGGCGGGGGAGAGGCGGTGCAGCAGGCGCCCGTCGTCGCTCTCCCGCCCGGCGTCGAGATGGGCGGCCAGTTCGCGGACGGTCGGGTGCAGGAACAGGTCGATGACCCGAAGCCGTTCGTCGATCAGCCGGACCGCGCGGACCGCGGTGAACGAATGGCCGCCGAGGGCGAAGAAGTCGTCGTCGGCGCGGACTTCGGGCACGTCGAGCACCTGGGCCCATACCTGTGCGACGCGTTGCTCTGCCGGCGTTTCCGGCGCACGCGAACCCGTCACGGGCACGGGAGTGGGCGCGGTGACCGGGCGAGACCCGGCGCGGGCCGGACCGACCGCGGCGACCGGCTGGTCCACATTGGACAGTAATCCGGTCAGGAGTGCCTGGAAGTCGGCGACGATCTCTTCGGCGGTACCGGCGTCGAACAGGTCGGCGCGGTAGGCGAGGCCGCCGAGATAGGTGTCGCCGTCGTTGACCAGCACCATGCTGAGGTCGAACTTCACCTGCTCGCCCGCGTCGCGGACGGCCGTCACCTCGACACCGGGAATGGCGGGCGGTGTCGCCGGCTGGTCGAGCACGTTCAGCAATACCTGGAAGATCGGCGTCGCGGCCACGGATCGTTCCGGCCGCAGCCGCTCGATGATCCGTTCGAGCGGCGTCTCGGCGTGCGCGAACGCGCCGAGCACGGTCTCGCGGGACCGGCCGAGCAATTCCCGCACGGTCGGGTCGCCGCCGAGGTCCGTGCGCAACACGAGCGTGTTCACGAAACAGCCCACCGTCGACTCGACGTCGGGGTGATGCCGTCCGGACTCCGGTACGCCGACCGCGACGTCGCCGGTCCCGGCGCGGCGGCCGAGCAGTTCCTGCCAGCAGGCCAGCAGCACCATGAACGGCGTCACGCCCGTCTCGGTCGCGACCTGCCGCACGCGTGCGGTGAGCTCGGCGGGGAGGGCGAACCGGACATGCCCGCCGGACCATCCGGCCACCGCCGGGCGGGGTCGGTCGGTCGGCAGCGTGAGCAGCGGCGGCAGCCCGGACAGGCGGTCGCACCACCAGTCAAGGTCTTCGTCGCGTGCGCGGGCGGCCAGCCAGGCGGCGTAGTCCGCGTACTGGACGGGCAGGGCCGCGTCCGGTGCCGATCCCGCGAGCCGGGCGGCGTACGCGTCGGCGAGGTCCGTCCCGATGACGCCGCGCGACCAGTTGTCGGTCGCGATGTGGTGCACGGTGAGCGCGAGGACGTGCTCACCGGCGGCGATCCGGAACAGCGAGGCCCGCAGCGGCGGCTCCCGGTCGAGCGCGAACGGCCGGGCCAGTTCCGCCCGGCACGCCGCGTCCACCCGGTCGGCCGCGATGTCCACAATGGACACCGGAACGCGGTCGGCGGGCACCGGCACGGCCACCGGGATGCCGTCCCGCTCCTCGATGACGGTGCGCAGGACGGTGTGCCGTGCGGCGACGTCCCGCACCGCGAGCGCCATCGCCGCCGCGTCCAGCGGTCCACGCAGCCGCAGCACCAGATCGGCGTGATAGGCCGAGCCCGGGCCGAGTAGTTCCAGAAACCACAGCCGCGCCTGCGCGGACGACAGCGGTGCGGGCGCTTCGGGGTCCGGCCGCACGGGGATGGGCGCGCCACCGAACACGCCGCCCGGGTCGGCGGCCAGCGCGGCGGCGAGGTCGGCCAGCACCGGGTACTCGAACACCGTGCGCACGGCGACGTCGCGGCGCAGCGCCTCACCCAGCCGCCCCGCCACGCGCACCGCGGCGAAGGAATGCCCGCCCGCGGCGAAGAAGTCGTCGTCGGCGGAGAGGCCGGCGATCCCGAGCACGTCGCCCCAGACCCGCGCCACGAGCCGTTCGGCCGGGGTCGCCACCGGCCGCCGCGCGGCGGGCCCCCGCTCGGCCGCGTCGGGCAGCGCCGCCCGGTCGATCTTGCCGTTCGCGTTGAGCGGCAAGCGATCCAGCACGGTCAGCGAAGCGGGCACCAGATAGTCCGGCAGACGCTCCCGCAGCGTCCGGCGCACTGCCGCGACATCGAGCCCCGGTCCGACCAGCCAAGCGGCCAGGCGCCGGTCCAAGCCGGTGCCGACCGGCAGCACCACGGCCTCGGCCACCCCGTCGACGTCGCGGAGAGCGGCGGTGACCTCGCCCAGTTCCACCCGATGGCCGCGCACCTTCACCTGGTCGTCGGCGCGGCCGAGGAACTGCACGGTGCCGTCGGCCCGCACCCGCAGCAGGTCGCCACTGCGGAAGCACCGCACGCCGGCGCCCAGCGGGTCGGGCCCGAACCGGGCCGCGGTCTGCGTGTCGTCGCCCAGATAGCCACGGGTGATCTGCGGTCCGCCGATCACCAGTTCGCCGGTCATGCCGTCGGGTACGACCGCGCCGCGGGCGTCGACGAGATGGCCGACGACCCCGGGCAGCGGCGTGCCGAGCGGCACGTATCCGGTGCGCTCGTGCGGCGGGACGGTCGTCACGTCGCAGGTCATCGAGATCATCGTGCTCTCGGTGTGCCCGTAGTGGCTCTGCACCCGCAGCCCGGGACGGGCCGTCTCGACGCGTTCGACGAGCGACCACGGGCACGCCTCACCGGCGAGGATCAGCAGCCGGCTCGGCAGCACGGCGGCGAGATCCCCGTGGCGGGCAAGGAGTTCCAGGTGGCTGGGCACGCACTTGAGTACGTCGACCGGATGCTCGGCCAGGTATCCGGCGAAGGACTCCGGATCCATCGCGGTGTCCCGCTCGACCAGATGGACGGTGCCGCCGGTGGTCAGCGCGCCGTACACACAGGTGAGGCCGAAGTCGGCCGCCGGGGTGGAGACCACCGCGAACGACGCGCCCGCCACCTCGCCGAGCCGGGGCAGCATGCCCGACAGATAGTGCGCGACGTTGCGGTGCTCGACCGCGACCCCCTTCGGTGCACCGGTAGAACCGGACGTGAAGATCACGTGGATCAGGTCGTGCCCCGCGACCGGGACGTCCGGCCGGGTGCCGGGCCGGCCCGCGACCGCGTCGTCGACGGTCATGACGGTGATTCCGGGAACGGTGACGTCGAGGCCGGGTTCGGCGAGCAGGATCCGCGCGCCCGCGGTGGCGAGGATGGTGGCCACCCGCGCGTGCGGATAGGTGGTGTCCATCGGCAGGTACGCGCCGCCGGACTTCATGATGCCCAGCACCGCGCACGCCACGTCGGTGCCCTGTTCGAGCAGCAGCCCGACCGGCTCGTCGGCGCGCACGCCGAGCGCGCGCAGCCGGTGCGCGATCCGGTTGGCACGTTCGTCGAGCTGCCGGTAGGTGAGCGCGCCGGTCGCGCCGACCACGGCCACCCGGTCCGGGTAGTGGTCGGCGGTGTCCTCGATCAGGGTGTGCACCGGGCGGAGTCCGGTCCGCTCCGGGGCGGGCCCCGCCAGTGCCGGGGAGGTGACGACCTCGACGGGTACCTCGGCCACCGGCCGGTCGAGGTCCGCGGTGATCCCGTCGACGAGCGTGACGAACCAGCGGGCGATCCGTTCCGCGGTGCCCCGGTCGAACAGGTCGGTGCGGTACGACAGCCCGCCCGAATAGCCGTCGCCGGACCGGGACAGCGCGAGGTTCAGGTCGAATTTGACGCTGCGCACCGGCGGTTCGGTGACCCGGGTGGTCAGGCCGGGCAGCTCGGGTGCCCGCGACGGTTCGTCGAGCACGTTGAGCATCACCTGGAAGACCGGCGACGCGTCGAGCCCTCGTCGTGGCGCGACCCGCTCCACGATCCGCTCGAACGCCACGCCCGTGTGCGCGAACGCGTCGAGCACGGTGTCCCGGGCGGCGGTAAGGAGGTCGCGGCCGGTGATCGCCCCGGCCAGGTCGGTACGCAGTACCAGCGTGTCGACGAAGCAACCGACGACCCGTTCGGCGTCCGGGTGGCGCCGTCCGGACTCGGGTACCCCCACCGGCACGTCGGTCGTCCCGGCCAGCCTGGCGAGCAGGGTCTGCCAGCACGCCAGGAACACCATGAACGGGGTGGCGCTGGTGGTGCGGCCGATCTCCCGCAGCCGCGCGGTCAGCGCGGCGGGCACCTCGACGCCGACCTCGGCGCCTTCGTCCCCGGCCACGGCCGGCCGGGGCCGGTCGGTCGGCAGTTCCAGCACCGGGGGTAGCCCGGCGAGCCGCTCGTGCCACCAGTCCAGGTCGGCCTCGGCGGTGTCCGGTCGGGAACCGTTCCACGCCACCAGATCCGCGTACTGGAGCGCCGGTGGCGGCGGTACGTCGCGGACGCCGAGGCGGGCCGCGTAGCAGGCGGCGAGGTCATCGAGCACGACCGCGGCCGACGGGGCGTCCATCGCGATGTGATGGAACGTCAACGCCAGCACACGCCGGTCGGCGGCGACCCGGAACAGCACCGCCCGCATCGGCGGCAGGTCACCGAGCGCGAACGGACGGATGGCCTCGGCTGCCACGGCGGCGTCCAGCTCCTCCGCCGTCACGTCCACAGTGGACACCGGGACGCCGGGTCCCGCGCACCGCATCGGCTCCCCTCCGACCTCCCGGTACACGCCGCGGAGCACGTCGTGGCGGTCGGCGACGTCACGGACCGCGGCGAGGAGCGCGGTCTCGTCGGCCGGTCCGGTCAGTTCGAGCACGAGCGGCAGATTGTAGGCGTGGCCGCCGGGTTCGAAGCGGGCCAGGAACCACAGCCTGGCCTGCGCGGACGACAGCGGCACCGGCGACCCGTCGCGAGGGAGCCGGGGGATGGCGGGCTCCCTCGCGACGGGGCCGTCGCCACGCAGGGCGGCGGATGCGCGACCGGCGAGCAGCTCGCGCATCCGTCGCTGTGCCGGGGTGATGAGCGAGTCGGTCATGCGGTGCTCCCCGCCGGGACACCGATGGTGTCGTCGTCCGCCAGCGCGGTCATCGCGATCCGTTCCAGTTCCGTCGCGAACTCCCGCAGTACCGGCCGGTCGAACAGGCACCGCACCGGGACGGGGAAACCGAGCGCCTCGCCGAGGCGGCCGACGACCTTGGTCGCGGCGAGCGAATGTCCGCCGAGGCCGAAGAAGTCGTCCAGCGCGCCGACCCGTTCGCGACCGAGCGCCTCGGCCCAGGTCACCGCTACGAATTCTTCGAGCGCCGATGCCGGCGGGCTGTCCGGCCGCGCCGCTGCCGAGGGGGCGGGCAGCGCGGCGCGGTCCACCTTGCCGGTCGCGGTGGCGGGGAACGCGTCGAGCAGTACCCAGCGGTGAGGCACCGCGTAGTCGGGTAACCGGCCGCGCAGTACGGCTGCCACCGCATCGGTGTCCACAGTGGACGGGGTGAGGTAGCCGACGAGATGCGGTTCGCCGTCCCCTCCGCGCACCACGACCACCGCGTCGGTCACTCCGGCGACCGTGCGCAGCACGTGCTCCACCTCGCCGAGTTCCACCCGGTTGCCGCGGATCTTCACCTGGTGGTCGGTGCGGCCGTGGAACTCCAGCACGCCGTCGGCGCGCCAGCGGACCAGATCGCCGGTGCGGTAGGAACGTCCCCCGTACAACGGGTCGGTGGCGAACGCGGCCGCGGTCAGGTCCGGGCGGTCCCGGTAGCCCGGTGTCACGCCCGCGCCGCCGATGGACAACTCGCCGACCGCGCCGGGAAGCGCGGCCTGGCCGAACGGGTCGACCACCGTGAGCAGGGTGCCGCCGAGCGGTCCGCCGATCGGTACCGGCCGGTCGGCCGCCAGGTCGGTGGTGGTCACCAGGTGTGTGGTCGCGGTGATGGTGGTCTCCGTGGGTCCGTAGCAGTTGCGCAGGCTCTCGACCCGGGCGGTGACCTGCCGCGCCAGCGCGACGTCGAGGGCCTCGCCGCCGGAGAACACGTGCAGCCCCGGCAGATCGGGAAGTCCGGCGGCGACGAGCATCCGCAAGGTGGTCGGTGTCGGGTTGAACCGGGTCGCGCCGGTCGAGACGAGCCGCTGGACCAGCGCGTGCCCGTCGACGGCACAGTCCCGGTCGGCGATCGCGCAGTGCGCGCCCGCGGTCAGCGTCGTCCAGATCTCGCCGGTGGCCGTGTCGAACACGAGCGGTGCGATCGCGAGCCAGGTGTCGGACGGCCGGATGCCGGTGACTTCGCGGAAGGCGTGGACCAGCGCGGCGAGGTTCCGGTGTGTGACCGCGACGCCCTTCGGACTGCCGGTCGAACCGGAGGTGTAGAGGACGTAGGCGAGGTCGTCCTGGTCCGGCTCCCGCAGCGCGCGGGTGGTGTCCGTGACGGGGGCGTCGAGGTCCACGACGGTCAGCCGCGGCAGCGCGGCGCGGGCCACGTCCAGCGCGTGGCCGCGGGCGGCGACGACCCGGATGCCGGCGTCGGCGGCGAGCGCCGCGATCCGGTCCGCGGGATGGGCGGGGTCCAGCGGCAGGTACGCGCCACCCGCCCGCCACACCGAGAGCAGCCCGGCGGGCAGGTATTCGTCGCGGGGCAGACATACGCCGACCACGTCACCGGTGGCGACACCCGCGGCGAGCAGCCCGCGGGCGCCCTGTGCCGACCAGGTGGCGAGATCCGCATAGGACAGCCGGCCGTCGGGCGAGGACGTCGCCACCGCGCCGGACTGTCGCGCGAGCACGCCGGAGACCACGGTTCGGGTGGCAGGCAAAGGTTTTCCGGCGCCCCAGGAAAGCAGCGCGGCATGTTCCGCGCCGTCCAGTATGTCCAGTGTGGACAGTTCGGCATCCGGGTCGGCGGTGAGCCGGTCCAGGAGGGTGCCGTACCAGCGGGCCCACCGTTCGATCGTGGCGCGGTCGAACAGGTCGGCGCGGAACACGAGCCTGCCCGTGTAGCCGTCACCGGTTTCGGCGAGGTCCAGGTTCAGGTCGTACAGCGCGGTGGCGACCGGTTGCGGCGGCATCGTCACGGCCAGGTCGCCGAGCGTCGCGGTCGCCTGCTCGTCGAGGACGTTCATCATCACCTGGCACACCGGGGTGCTCGCCGGGTCCCGCTCCGGCGCGAGCCGCCGCACGACCTCGTCGAACGGCACGTCGCCGTGTGCGAACGCGTCGAGCACCGCGTCGCGTGTCCTGGTTACGAGGTCGCGGCCCGACCGGACGCCGGGCCCCAGGTCGGCGCGGACGGCCACGGTGCCGACGAAGAATCCGACCATTTCGGCCAGTTCGGCGGTGCGGCGGCCACTGTGCGGCACGGCGACTGCGAGGTCCCGTACCCCGGCCAGCCGGGCGAGCAACAGTTGCCAGGCCGCGAGCAGGACAGTGAACGGGGTGGTCCCGGCCGTGCTCGCCAGTGTCCGGACCCGGCCGGCGACGGCCGAGGGCAGCCGGAGCGGGACCTCGTCCGCCGTCCAGTCCGCGATGGCGGGGCGGGGCCGGTCGGCGGGCAACCGCAACGCGGGCAGGTCCGCGAGCCGCGCTTCCCACCAGTCGAGCCCCGCGGCGTGGTCCTGTTCGCCTTCCCGTGCGGCGTGGTCGGCGTACTGGACCGGCGGTGGCGGCGGCAGGTCGCCGGGATCCGTGCGGTACCAGGTGTCTATTTCGGACAGCAGGAGCCGTTGGGACGTCGCGTCGGTGGCGATGTGGTGACAGGTGAGGGTCAGCACGTGGTGGTCCGGTGCGAGCCGGAACAGGACCATGCGCAGAGGTGGCGTGGCGTCCAGTGCGAACGGCCGCCGGATCTCCGCCGCCACCGCCGCGGCCAGGTCGGGTTCGCGGACGTCCACTGTGGACATCGGAACGGCGTCGACCGGCCCGAGGAGCGCGACCGGCTCCCCGTCGATCTCGGTGAACCGGCTGCGCAGCACGTGGTGGCGCGCCGTGAGCGCGCGGACCGCGCGGTACAGCCGCGGCTCGTCCAGTGTGCCCAGGATCCGCAGCACGGTGGGGGAGTTGTAGGCGGCGCTGCCCGGGTCGAGCTTAGCCGCGAACCACAGCATGCGCTGCGCCGGTGATAGCGGCGCGGGCGCGGCCGGGTCCGCGCGGGCGACGAGTGGGCGGTCGGCACATTCGGTCTCGCCATTTATCCGAGCTGTGAAGTCGGCGAGCACCGGGTGGTCGAACAGTGTGCGGACGGTGATCCGGCGTCTCAGCCGGGCGTGCAGGAGGCCGACCACGCGGGTCGCCGCCAGCGACCGGCCGCCGAGCGCGAAGAAATCGCTGTCCGGGCCGATTTCCACGTCGAGTTCGAGGCATTCCCGCCACGCCCGCGCGACCACCGCCTCGGCCTCCGACAGTGGCGCGGCCGCGGCCGGACGGGCGACGGGCGACGGCGGGAGCGCGCGCCGGTCGAGCTTTCCGTTGGGCAGCAAGGGGAGTGCGTCCAAGGTGCACCACGAACTCGGCACCATGTAGGCGGGCAACAGCCGCCGAAGCCGTCGCTCGACGGCCGCCGCGTCGACGCTCGCGGGGGTGAGGTAGCCGATCACGTGCGCGTCCACGCCGTCCGCGGCCACCGCCACCGCCGCGTCGTCCACATCGGACAGTCCACGCAGGACGGACTCGATCTCGCCCGGCTCGAACCGGTTGCCGCGCACCTTCACCTGGTCGTCGGCGCGGCCGAGGAATTCCAGTGCCGCGTCGGGACGCCACCGGACCAGGTCGCCGGTGCGGTAGCAGCGCTCGCCCGGCCGCACCGGATCGGCGACGAACGCGGACCCGGTCAGCTCGGGCCGCGCCCGGTAGCCGGTCGCCACACCGGTGCCACCGATCCACAGCTCACCGATCGCGCCGGGCGGTGCGAGCCTGCCCGCCTCGTCCATCACGTACAGCCGGGCGCCCGGTGTCGGCGAACCGATCGGGACCCGGTCCCGATCCTGATCGGTGACCCGGTGCGCGGTCGCCGCGACCGTGGTCTCCGTCGGGCCGTAGCCGTTCCACAGCCCGCCGACCAGCGGCCTGGCTCGCTCGGCGAGGTCCGGGTCGAGTACCTCGCCGCCGAGCAGCAGCCGCAGCGCGGGGTCGCCCGCCCAGCCCGCGGCGAGCAGCATCCGCAGGCTCGTGGGGGTCAGGTCGACGACCGTGACACCGCTCTCGGTGATCTTCCGCGCGAGTTCGTGGCCGTCGACGGCGGTGTCGCGGTCGGCGACGACGCAGCGCGCGCCGGTGGCGAGCGGCCACCACAGTTCCTCGGCGGACACGTCGAAGGCGAGCGGCGCGACCGCGAGCATCGCGTCGTCCCGCATCATACCGGGGCTGAGCCCCCGGGAACGGACGAACGCGTGCAGGTTCGCGTGGCTGATCTCGACACCCTTGGGCCGCCCGGTCGACCCCGATGTGTACAGCACGTACGCGAGGGCGTCGCCGTCCGGCAACATCGGCTCGAAGGGCACCTCGCCGGTCCCGTCGGCGCTGACCACGCGCAAACCCGGTACGGCGTCGGCGATCTCCGACGTCACCGGCCGGGCACCGCCACGCGTGAGCACGAACCGCAGGCCCGCCTCGTCCGCGAGCTGGGCCAGTCTGGCGACGGGTTGCCCGGTGTCGAGCGGCAGATACCCCGCGCCCGCCCGCCACACGGCGAGCAGCGCGGCGGGCAGGAACTCGTCGCGCGGCAGGCACACCCCGACCGTGTCCCCGGCCGCCACCCCGGACGCGGCGAGCACGCGCGCGATCCGGTCGGCGTGGCCCACCAGTTCCGCGTACGTCAGCCGCCCGCCCTCCGACGACACCGCGACCGCGTCCGGTGTCCGCGACGCGGTGCGCCATACCGCGTCCGGCACGCCGGCCGCGTCGTCGGCGGGCAGCGCGGGGCCGGTGCCCCACCTCGTCAGCTCGGCGACTTCCCCATCCGCCGTCAGATCCAGTGTGGACAGCGGTGTGTCCGGTGTGGACACAGCGGTGCGCAGGAGGTGCAGCAGGGAACGGGCGAACCAGCGGGCGCGGGCGGGAGCGAGCCAGGACGGGTCGTGCTCGACGATCAGCTCGGCGCCGCCGACGTGGGTGTTCACGAACACCGTCAGCGGGTTGTGGCTGCCGCCGGTCGGCAGTTCGCCGAGCAGGTCCAGCCGCGTGTCCGGCCCATACGCCGTCAGCGGGAGACCATCGGGCTGCACCGCGATCGACACGGGTGTGAGCGGTACGCCGGCCGGCCGTTCGCCGCCCCACAGCCCGGCGAGTTCACCGCTGGGCAGGCCCCGATGGTCGATGGCGTGCGCCGCCTTGGTCATGGCCGCGCGCAGCAGATCGCGGAACGACGTGTCCGCGTCGAGCCGCAACCGGACCGGCAGGACGTCGACCAGCGGCCCGACGGTGTGTTCGAGCTCGGGCCGGTCCCGGTGCGCGGCCGCCATTCCCAGCAACACGTCCTGGCTCCGCACCAGTTCGCCGACCAGCAGCCCCAACGCCGAGAGGTACACCGCGAACGGCGTCACCCCGGTCGATTCGGCCAGCGCGCGGACCGCCGACCCCAGCGACTCCGGTAACGGCGTGCTGATCCGTTCTCCTCCGAAGCGCCGCCGACCGTGCGTGGCGCGGTCGAACAGGGCGTCCGGCGGGGTCGCTCCCGCCAGCTCTTCCGACCAGTACGCCGCCGGCCGGTCTCGTGCACCGGGCACCTCCGCGAGCGCGCGTTCCCGCGACGCCACCGCACCCACCTGCGCGAAGGAAGCCGCGGGTGCGCCCGCGAGCTCTGCCATGAGCACGCCGATGGACGCGCCGTCGGTGGCGATGTGGTCGGACACGACGATCAGGTCGGCCACCTCGTCGGCGAGGCGGAGCAACGTGATGCGCAGGAGTGGCGTGTCCGCGGTGAGGTCGAACGCGTGCCGCGCGGCGGCCCCGGCGAGTTCTCCGGCCCGGTGGTACGCGTCCGCGAGCCCGCGCAGGTCGTGCACGTCCACCGGCACCCGCACCGGCGGACCCACCGTCATGACCGGTTCGCCCCCGTGGTCGTCGATCGTGCCGCGCAGCACCTCGTGCCGGGCCACGATCCCGTCCGCGGCGGCCCGCAGCTCGGGCACCGACACCCGGCCGCGCAGCCGCAGCCGCCAGGCGACGGTCGTCGCGGTGCCGGTCGAACCGAGCTGGGCGAGCGTCCACAGATCCCGCTGCGTGCCGGTCAAGGGAAAGGTCCCCGGGTTTTCCTCCAGTACCAAGGAAGGCGCGGCGGCCGGGGCGTCCGCGAGCCGCCGCGCGACCGCCGCCACCGTGCCGTCGGAGAGGAACTCCGCCAGCGTCACCACGCGGCCGGAGCCCTCCCGCAGTCGCGCGACCGCACGCGCCGCGGCCAGGGAATGCCCGCCCGACTCGGAGAAGCGGTCGTGCACCCCGATCCCCGGCAGCCCGAACGCGGCCGCGACCGCCTCGGCGACCAGCCGCTCGGCCTCGGTACGCGGGGCGACGTACTCGGTGTCCTCACGATCGAACACCCACGCCGCCAGCGCGGTCCGGTCCGCCTTCCCGGTCGTGCCGAGCGGGATCGCGTCGAGTACGGCGATCCGTGACGGCACCAGGTGCGCGGGCAGCCGCGATCGCAGCCACCGCAGCAGTTCCGGCTCGGACACGCCGTCACCGGCCGGTTCGGCGAACCCGACGAGCCTGCGCTCGCCGTGCTCGTCGACGGGCGCGAGCACCACCGCGTTGCCGACGGCCGGGTGGGTGAGGAGCGCCGCCTGGACCTGTCCCGGTTCGATCCGGAAGCCCCGCACCTTCACCTGGTCGTCGGCTCGGCCGACGAAGTGGTGCACGCCGTCGCGGCACCGGACCAGGTCACCGGTGCGATAGTGCCGGACGCCGCGGGAGTCGACCACGAACTTCTCGGCGGTCAGCTCCGGCTGCCCCAGGTACCCGCGGGTCACGAGCGCCCCGCTGACCCACAGCTCACCGACCTCGTCGTCGCCGAGCACGCGACCGTCGGTGTCTCGCACGGAGAACGCGGCGCCGGGCAGCGGTGTGCCGATCGGCGGGTCGTCCAGTCCGTCCCGGCCGACCTCGTGGCACGAGCAGTTCACCGTCGCCTCGGTCGGGCCGTAGCAGTTCACGATCCGGCGCACGCCCTCGTTGGCGTAGAGGCGGTCGACGAGCGACCGGTGCAGAGCCTCGCCCGCGATCGCGACGGTCCGCACCGAACGCGGCAGCGGGGTACGCGCCAGCACCGCCAGTACGGACGGCACGCCCTGCACGAACGTCACCTCGTCCCGCGCGGCCAGCCCGGGCAGCGCGAGGAGATTCTCCGCGAGCACCAGGCTCCCGCCGGTCACCAGGGGAGGGAAGACTTCGGCGACGGACGCGTCGAAGCAGACCGACGCGGCGCCGAGCACGCCACGCAGTTCGTCGTCGCCGTAGGTCGCGGCCGCCCACGCCAGCAACGCGAGCACGTTGCGATGCTCGACCTGGACACCTTTCGGCCGTCCGGTGGAGCCGGACGTGTAGATCACGTACGCGAGGTCCGTGCCGGAACCCGGGACACCGGGGGCGGTCGTGGGCGCGGAGGCGACGTCCCCGACGGCCAGCACCGGCACGCCGGTGCCCGCGAGCGCGGCCGGATCCGGTTCGTCCGCCACCACCAGCGACAGCCCGGAGTCCGCGACGACCGACGCGCCGTGCGCCGGGGGAGCGGACGGGTCCAGCGGGACGTACGCGCACCCAGCCTTCAGCACCCCCAGCAACGTGGGTACCAGCCACCGGCCGCGGCGCAGGCAAACGCCGACGAGGTCACCGGGTGCCACCCCGCGACGGAGCAGCGTGTGCGCGACCGTGTTCGCGACCTCGTCCAGCCGGGCGTAGCTCAGCCGCTCGTCGCCCGCGACGAGGGCACAGCGATGAGGTGTCCTTCTCGCCTGCTCCTCGAACGCCTCGTGTACCCGGTCGAACACGCCCAGATCTACCCGCAACCGCTGAATCCCCTCATGCCCGGCCGGGGTTCGCCGACCTCGGCAGATTGAACTTCCGGGACGGCGCGCGGTCCAGGAAACCCGACCGGAAACTGCGCCGACGGCAAGTTCCGGTCAGGAAGGCACCATCGCGATGCCCATCGCGTGGTACAGCGACTGCGCGCGTTCGCGGTACGGCCTGGCCTTGTCCGGAGCACCGACGTCGTCGTGGGTCGCGGCGATACCGGTCAGCGCGCGGGCCTCCTCGTGCGGTTCACGGGTGAGCCGCGCGAGTTCGGCGGCCCGCGTGTAGTGCGCCATCGCGGCCGTCCGGTCACCGCATGCCAGCGCGCTGTCCGCGAGCCCGTTGTGCACGAGGGTCTCCAGCGGACGGATACCGGTCGCCACCGCGATTTCGAGCGCCGCCTCCTGATACGGGCGGGCCGCCGCCGCGTCGCCCTGCCGGAGGTGCACGAGTCCGAGGTAGGCCAGTGCGTACCCTTCGGCCTCCCGGTGGCCCTCGGCCCTGCTGACCCTCAGAGACCGGTCGAGGTGGTCGTGGGCTTCCGGCCACCGGCCCAGCGCGCGGTACACGTCCCCGAGGTTGTGCAGCGAGATCGCCTCGCTCAGCCGGTCACCGATGCGTTGGGCGTTGGTCAGGCACTGCCGGTAGCAGTCGAGAGCGGCGTCGAGGTCACCGCGGCGTTCGTGGACGAAGCCGAGGTTGGACAGCGCGCGCCCCTCGTTGAGGCGGTCGCCGGTCTCCCGGGAAACCGTGACCGCCCTGCTCAAGTGGTCCGCCGCGTTGGCGTAGCGGCCCAGTTGCCCGTACACGGTGCCGAGGATGTTCAGCGCGCGGCCGGTGACGACCGGGCTCCCGTCGACGTCGAGGCAGCGGGTCAGATGTGTCACCGCCTCGTCGAAATGGCCGAGCCTGGCGCAGATCGCGGCCAGGTCGACGAGCGCCTGCTGAATGCCGATGGCGTCGCCCGCCCGCTGCGCCTCGGTGAGCGCGAGACGGTGCAGTGTGCGCAGCGCGTCGTAGTGACCGTGCACCCGCAACACCTGCCACAGCACGGTCGAGAGGTCGCGGGCGTAGGTGCCGCCGTCGGCCGACGACTGTTCCGCGATGGCGATCAAGGTGGGCATCTCCGCCGCCAGCCAGGTCGCCGCGTCTTCGGCGCCGGTGAACCTGACGTGCTCGGCGACCGGGGTGAGCAGGGGTCTTCGGTTGGGGTCGCCCGCCCCCATCGACCCGGCCGCGTCGGCCGCCCCGGCCACACAGTGCTCGGCGAGGCGGCGCAGGGCCGCCGATCGCCGCTGCGCCGGTTCCTCGTCGGCGCGGCCGCGCGCGTATTCGCGGACGAGGTCGTGGAATTCGAAGCGGCCGTCCGCACGGTGCGCGAGCAGCAAGTGGCTGTCGGCGAGGGCGTCGAGGAGCCGGTGGGTCTCGGCCGGATCCGTGCCCAGCAGCGCCGCCGCGGCCGTGCTGTCCCAGTGCGGGCCGGGATGGAGCCCGAGCAGCCGCAGGCCCGAGGCCACGTCGCCGGGCAACGCGTCGTAGGACCAGGACAGCACGGAGGGCAGGGAGGTGGCCTTTTCTTCGGTGGTCAGTGCGGTGAGCCGGCCCCCGGCCGAACGCATCGTGGACGCCACGTTCGCCAGGTTCCGGTTGTGCGCGAGCCGTTCACCGACGATGCGCAGGGCGAGTGGCAGACCGCCGCATCCCGACACCATGTCGGCGAGCGCGGTGCGGTCGGCGAATCTTCGTCCGTTGCCCGCCAACCGGTCGAGCAAGGAGAACGACTCCCGCTCGGTCAGCAGCGGCACCGGCACCCGGTGCGCGTCGGCGCTGATCGTCAGCCCGTGCAGTGCCACGCGGCTCGTCACCACCACCGCGCAGCCCGCGTGGCCGGGCAGCAGCGGCCGGACCTGGTCCGCCGAGCGGGCGTTGTCCAGCACGATGAGCACCGAACGGCCGGCCAGCACACTGCGCAGCGACGCGGCCCGGTCGTCGAGGTCGGCGGGCACGTCGGCCACGGGCACGCCGAGCGCCCGCAGGAACGACCGCAGCACCTCGCCCGGGTCGGCGGGCGCCCCCGGCCCGTACCCGCGCAGGTTCGCGAACAACTGCCCGTCGGGGAAGTCCTGTTTGACCCGCTGCGCCCACTGCACGGCCAACGAGGTCTTGCCGACCCCGGCCATACCCTCCAGCACGGCCAAGACGACACCCCCGCCGGCCGCCTCGCCGCGGAGCGCGTCGAGCGCGTCGATCTCCCGCTGCCGCCCGACGAACGAAGTGATGCCCGAAGGCAGTTGCGCGGGCACCGAAACGACCGGCGTTCTCGTCGGCGTCACCGCGTCCGGGCAGTAGTGCCGCAGGAACCGGTTCGCCTGCTCGCCCTGGAGACCCAGCCCCAGCGCCAGCGCCTCCACCGAATGGCGCCGTGGCCGGGCGACCCGGCCACGCTCGATGTTGCTGATGCTCCGCACCGTCAGCCCGGTGCGTTCTGCCAACTCTTCCTGGGTGAGCCCGGCTTCCCGCCGTGCCTCACCCAGTAGCGAACTCGGCCCACGGTCCATTTCGCGGATGTTAGAGCGGGTGCGACGCCGGAAAACGGTGTTTCGTCCAAGAGTTTGATCGAAATTGGTCGAAAACGCTGGGCGGGCCGGGTCCTCGGCGAGCGAGGGACCCGGCCCGTTCGGTCACCGGAGATCAGGGGTTGAAGAGACGGTGCAGCCAGCCGAAGGTGCCTTCGAACGCGTCCCACGTCTTCGAACCGATGAACTCGTAATGGCGCTCGAGCGTTATCTGCGGGACAGCCGACCAACCCGACGGCAGGGCCCTTTCGGCGATCTTGATCGCTCCGACTCCGGTGATGAACGTGTTCACCATCGCCTTCCCGAGGGCTGTGTGGAACTCGCTGCTTTCCCAGCCATAACGCATGCCGGACGCCCCTGCCGCGAGGAATCCGGAGGCGATGGACACGATCTTGGCGGCGGTGCCGACGGCGGCGAGCACGGCGGCGACCGGCGGCGCTCCCGCGAGGAGCAACGCGCCGACACCGCAGACGCCGTCGAGCAGGCCCGCCCAGTCCGCGAGGCGGTCGAAGAACTTCGCCGATTCCTCGAGGAGCCGATCGGGGTTGTTCTGCCACATACCGATGATCGACGAGTCGCCCTGCGCGTTGGGATCGAGGCTGTCGTCCCTCGCCGCTCTCTGCGCCGCCAGCGCGGCCTCGGCTTCCGCGGCCTGGACGACGATGAGCCGAGCGTGGCTCGCCTCCTCCGCCGCCGCAGCAGCGTCTCGGCCGGCCTGGATGGCGGACGCGCGGGCGCTGTTCGCGGAGGCCTGGGCCTTGTAAGCGAAGCTGACCGCCCGGCCGGCACAGTCGAACGCGCGCAGCATCGAGGAGTTCGCCGAGCGCCGTGCCTTGTTCGCGACGGCGGCCGCGGCCGCCGCCTGGTCGGCGGAGCGCCGGGCGTCCACGGCGGACTGCTCGGCTTCGGCGGCGTTGTTCGCGGCTTCGGTGGCGGAGCGCTGGGCGTCCGCCGCGTACCCGGCCGCCCGGTTGGCCCAGGTGACCGCTTCGGCGGCGGCTTTCCTGGCCTCCGCGGCGGCTTTGGACGCAAGGGCCGCGTTCGCCAGCGCGTCCGACGCGATCCTGGCCGCGTGGGCGATGGCCGCCCGGATCGCGGCGACGTGCGTGGCCCAGTCGTGGTCGAGTTGAGTGGTGTCGAACTGGGTACCGGCGACGAAACCGCGGCGCATGTTCGTGGTGCCCGCGAGGGCGATCTTCGCCGCCGCCTTCGTGTACGGGCCGCCCTCGTTGAGCAGCCGGTACGCCTCGACCTGGTCGTCCTCGGCGGCCGCGTCGACGATGGACACCTTGAGGAACCGGTGCAACGCGGCGGCCGATCCGTCGTTCAGCGCCGCTTCCGCGGCGGTACGCACCGCGGCCCCGGGATTGTCGGCGAGAATGGCGTAGATCGTCCGCCTGTTGTCCTCCGCCGCGGCGTTGATCGCGCCGGTCGTGAGGAATTCGGTGACCGACGCGGGATTGCCGGTCTCCAGCGCCTGGGCGGCGGCGGTGGCCACCGTCATCGTCGACACACCGGCCACGGCGGCGACGGTTTCGGCGTCGTCCTGTCGCTGTGACAGCAGCCGGTCGGTGCCCAGCCAGGCCAGTACGTCCTCGTCACCGCCCGCGACGGCGAACTCCGCCGCCGACTTGGTCCAGCTTCTGGTGAGCCCGTTCGTGATCAGCTGGAGCGCGGCTTGCCGTCCCAGCGCGGCCGCGCGGCCGGTGTCGCCGGCGCGCATCGCGGTTTCGGCGTCGGCGATCAAGGTGCGGGTCGCCTCGTCGGTCAAGGCGTTCTGCGTTTGCTGCCGGGCGATCCTGGCCCGTTCCTCCGCCTCCTCCCGCGCCTCCCGCTGGGCGAGTTCGACGCCGAGTTCGGTCTCCTCGGCCAGCGAGGCGGTCTCCGCGTCCCTGGCCGCCTGCTCGACGGCCCGTGCTTGGTTGACGGTGTTCATGGCCAGCTCGGCCGCGTCGACGGCGCGCGCGGCGGCCGCCGTGGACCGGTTGGCGTAGTCGATCGCCTGACCGGCGTGGTCGGCCGCCTCCTCCGCGGCGGCCGCCGCGGCGTCCGCGTGGGCGGCCGCGCTGTTCGCGGCATCGCGTGCGGCGGCGGCCGCCACGGAGGCCTGGTTGGCGAACCCTCGCGCGGCCTCCGACGCACGTCTGGCGCGCTCCGCCGCGGCCGTGGCCTCGGCCGCGGCCTGACGGGCTTCCTGGGCCTCGGCCTGCGCCACCCCGGCGGCCGACGCGGCGTCGGACGACGCCTTCGCGGCCGCTGCCGCGTCAGTCGCGGCGGCCGCGGCCGAGGTCCCCGCCGAGACCGCGCTCCAGCTGGCTATCCGTGCCTGCTCGGCGGCCGCCGCGGCATTCCGTGCCTGCCCGGCCGCGTTGCGGGCGGTGGCGGCGGCCTGCCGGGCCGCGGCCGCCGCGCTCGCGTTGTTGGACGCGGAAATGGCGGCGTTGTAGGCGCGAGCGGCCGCCTGGCCCGCCGCGGCGGTGGCGTGCGCGGCGGCCTGGGAGGCGTACGCCGCGCGGCGCGCGGCTTGCTGGGCGGCACGGGAGGCGCTGATCGCGGTGGCCGCGCAGGAAGCCGCGTTCTTGGCCGCGCGGGCGGCCGCGTTGGCCGCCTTGGCCGAGCGGCGTACGTCGTTCTGCGCGGCGCGGGCCTCTTCCAGTGCGGCGAGCGCGGCTTGTTTCGCCTTGGCCGCGGCCTCCTTCGCGGCGTTGGACAGGGCAACGGCCTGATCGGTGCACCGCTGCGCGATACGGCCTTCCCGTTCGACGATCCCGACCAGCTGCTGGATGGTGGCGGACTCTTCGTCGCGGGCGCGGGCGATGTACTGGCCGGTGCGCAGGAACCAGTCGATCGCTTCGGGGGTACCGGAGTCGAGCGCCCGCTGGGCGTAGAGCTTCACCTGCGGTGACCCGGTGTTGAGCATGGTGAAGACGAGGAGCCTGGCGTCCTCGTCGTGGGCCGGGAACTGGCCGGCCTCGATGAACGTGGTGAACGCGTCCAAGGTGTTGGTGTTCAGGGCGTTGGTCGCCGCCCGCTGCACCGCGGTCCCACCCGTGCTCTTGATGGTCAGCACCTCGACCCGTTTGTCCTCGGTGACCGCGGCGGTGTAGCCGTCCCGCAGGAAGGTCGACATCGCGGCGCCGCCGCCGGACAGGGCGGTGCCGATCCCGGAGGTGGCCGCGCGGCCCGCGAAGGGAAGCGCGGCGAAGAGGGCGAACCGGTTGTCCTCGTCGATGGCGGGCTGGAGCCGGTTGTTCAGGAAATCCGTGATGTCCGCGTCCGAACCGAGCAGCGCGGTCTTGCCCTCACGGCGGACCGCCTTGCCGCCGATCTTGTACTGCCACAGCGCCCGCCCCCTGGCGGTGTCCGGCAGTCCGGTCCCGGCGGGGTCGGTTTCGGCGAGTGCCGGGCCGGCGCCGGCGAGTACGAACCCGGCGGGCAGTGCGGTCAGCGCGGCGGCGCCGCCGAACACGCGGAGCGCTTGGCGTCTGGACCATTCGTTCGAGGACATCACGGATTCCTTTCCAGAACTGAGCTTGCTTCAGGGTGAAGGCGGTCCTTACCAGCCGAAATTGCTCAGGCCGGTGCCGTACTGGATCTGGTTGAACCCGGCCGTGTTGACCGTCTTGGTGTGGGTCAGCGTGATCGCGCCGACCGGATCGACGGCCACCGCGGGCTCGACGTCGGCGCTGGAGTTGGCCACGGGGGTGGTCCGCAGCGCAGGCAGCCTGCCGGTGGTGGTGCCGTCCGCGTTGACGCCTCGCACGTACACGTCACCGCCGTACCGCCAGGCGACGACGGCGCGTCGCTGACCGTCGATGCCGACCCTCGGTTCCGCCCCGTTCGGGCCGTAGTTGATGGCGCCCCCGGTACCCGCCGCGGTGTACGACCGGACCGCGACCTGCCTGGTGCCCGCGTTGTCGTTTTGCCAGCCGACGACGAAGTTGCCCGCGAAATCGGCGGCGATGCTCGCCTCCCGCTGATCCCCGGTGCCGCCGGGGGCGCGGTAGCCGAGCGACTCCGTGCCGTCCGGGGCGAACCCGCGGATACGGATGGCGAACGAACCGCTGCCGGTGTCCATTTCCCAGACCACGACCGCGTTTCCGTTCGAACCCATCGCCACGTCGGGGTTCTGGCTGGGACCGGCGCCGGGGCTGATGATCTTTTCCCACTTCTTCAGGGTGATGGCGGAATAGAACGCCAGGTTCACCTGTTTCGGGGCGCCGTCCCAGGTTTCGAAGGCGATGGCGAAGCCCGTGCCGTCCGGGTCCGCGGCGATCCGCGGATTCTGCTGCTGTCCGGCCGCGTTCGCGTTGACCACGGTCGAGCCGGTCTCGGTCGCGGCGGAGTTGAACGTCTTCACCCTGACGTCGTAATACCCGTTGCCGTCATGGTCGTCGGCGTAGGTGACGATGGTCGTGCCGTCGTCGCGGACCGCGACGTCCGGCTGGATGTGTTTCCAGTTCGCCGTTCCGGTCCCGGTGACCGCGCGGGTGAACTTGGGCTGCCCGTTCTGGTAGAGCCGCAGGTAGACGTTGGTGCCGACGGTGTCGGCGGGATTGGTGCCCAGCCGGTCGTCCTCCCACACCACCGCGGTCAGCGCGCCGTTGGGCGAGGTCGCGATCGCCGAGTCGGTCTGGTTGTCGCCGGCGACCGCGGTCGCGTCGGTCCAGTGGACGCTCTGCGCGACGCCCGCGATCCACGGCCGCACGTCGTCGACGCGGGTGTCGACCGCGCCGGTCCGGGTCTCGGTCGGCGGCGTGCCGAAGCAGCCGCCTTGCCAGGAGCGGCTGTTCACCGCGGCCACCTCGACGCCGGAGGCGGTGGTGCGGAGCGCGGGACCGCCGGTGTCACCGGCGCAGACGGCGGCGCCGTTCTGCCCGGTGAGCGCGACGTCTCCGCCGGTGACCGCGTCGACCGTGAAGGTGCCCGCGTGCTGGTGCAGCGGCGCCCATTCGGTGGTGGTGCGGCCGTAGGCGGGGAGTTGAAGTTGCTCGCCCGCCGACGGCGCGGTCGAGCTGACCGCGACCGGGGTGACACCCGGGACGGACAGGTTGAGCTGGGCCATCATCAGGTCCCGCGACTCGTGCGGTACGAGCCGGAGCACGGTCCGCACCACACCGGCGGTGGTCGTGAGATCGGGGCGGCCGATCGTCGCGGTGACAGGCTGAGGAGGGGTGCCCGACGGCGGGAGGCCGGTGCCGGGGGTGGCCGCGAAGCAGCTCGCGGCGGTGAGCACCCAGCCAGGCGCGACCAGCGCGCCCGTGCAGGCGCGGGCACCGCCGCCGATGTCCAGCCGAACGACGAAGGCGTGCTCGGAGTCGCCTCCGACGACGGCCGCCGCGGGTGCGGTCGTCACCGCGGCGGCGGCCAGGACCAGGCCGGACACCAAGGCCAGTCTGGTCGAGCGAGTCCGGGTGGGTCTTGTCATGACTGAGTTCCTCACACGGTGCGGGAAGGGGTGGCCGGTCAACGGGAAACCTTGATTTCCAGCAGCGTGTACTCGCCGCCGGTGCCGGTGGGGTCGCTCTCACCGACGCCGGCGAAGCTGTTCGGCGGCACCTTGTACGTCTTCGTCGTCGTCCCGTCGTCGGGGGTCAGCACGACGTCGGTGGTGAAGTTCCCGGTGTTCACGCCGTAAACGGACGGCATCTCGACGGTCAGGTGGCCGGTCTTCCCGTAGACGCGGAAGCACACGTAGCCGGAGCCGGGCTGGCCTCGTTCGGCGATCCGCAGCAGGTCCGGATCCGTGCCGGTCGGGCAGGTGGCGAGCAGCACGATGTGGCCGTCGCCGCGTTTGAGCAGAAATCCGCGCTCCGCCTGGATTTGCGCGGCCTGCGGGTAGTTGAAGTCCTCGATCGCGAGCGGTGGCAGATCGGCGGCCTGCGGGGTCGCGTCGGCACCGGCGGGCGCGCCGCCGATGGCGAAGGCGGCGAGAGCGGCGAGTGTGGCGGCCAGCGCCGCTCTCAACGGATGCTTCATACGGGTCTCCTCTTGCGGTGTGTTCCCGGCGCTGACGTGCCGGTGGTCGGTCGATACGAGGCCGTGGCGGAGGGCTCGCCTGCCGCTGCTCGTTCGAAGTCGGCGAGAGCCTGGCCGGACAGGCCGAGCCCGGCCGCGATGAGCCGGACCGTGTCACGGCGGGGCTTGCCGACCCGGCCGTGCTCGAGGTCCCTGATCGCTCGGATGCTGACGGTGGA
Organism: Amycolatopsis sp. NPDC049868; assembly: GCF_044461365.1. Taxonomy (NCBI): domain Bacteria; kingdom Bacillati; phylum Actinomycetota; class Actinomycetes; order Pseudonocardiales; family Pseudonocardiaceae; genus Amycolatopsis; species Amycolatopsis sp. NPDC049868. The sequence continues at coordinate 252,204 of NZ_JBITKV010000007.1, forward strand.
GCGCGCGGCGAGAAGCCGCTGGGTCGTGCCGAGGCTCTGCCGGTGGCTGCGCAGCAACCTGCCGAAGTGGGCCGGGCTCTCGCCCGCCGGGATCATCGCCTCCAGCGTGGGGGCGGCCTCGGTCACCCGCATGAGGTATCCGGGCGGCTCGGTGACGATGGACGACGGCAGCCCGATCCTGCCGAGATTCGCCCGCAGGGCGGATACACAGATCCGAACCTGGGTGTGCGCGGTGGCGGGCGGCTCGGTGTCCCAGACGGCGTCGATCAACCGGTCGATGCCGACCACCCGGTTCGCGTTACGCAGCAACACGTACAGCACGATCGCCTGTCTGCCAGGCAGGATCGGTCCCGTGTGAACACCTTGAGTCACTGGCGTCCTCCGCTTCGCTCAGCGACTCACGTCACCGATGCCGCATCATGGTCGGCAGGCGGCGGAGGAGGGGCAACCGGAAACTTCACCGAAGAAGTGCCGGTTCATCGTGCGGCCCGGGAAGCCCGCTCGGCCCAGGGGAGCAGAGCGGGCCTGACGGCGTTATCCGCAGCAGATGTTGTAGCCGTGGTTCCGCCAGAACATCGACGGGCTCGGGTTGTCGAGAACCGGATCGCCGGTGCTGTCCGACGCGCTCTCGTGCCTGCCCGGCCGGTACTCGACATGCGTGTGCGCGGCGGTGGCGCCGCGATACTCCTCGGTGCCGATCTGCCGGCCACGGCTGACGAAATCACCGACCGCGAGCCCGTTCGACGGGTTGAGGTGCAGGTAGATGATCGTGAAGTCCTGATCCCGGTTGTAGATCGCCAACGTGGACAGGCCGACGCTGCCGTTGCTGCCTTCGGTCTTCCTGATGACATAGCCCTGGGTCATCGAGTACACGGAAGAGCCGAAGCCGCGGGCGAAGTCGATCCCCTCGTGCCTGCCCGACGTATTCACGTAACCGTCGAAATAGGAGCTGATGCGGCCGGAATCACTGTGGTAAAGCCCGGTTTCCAGCCACTCGTTTCCCACCAGCCCGAGCAGGTGCCCGACGTTGTTGTTGTACGCCGAGCTCAAATTGCCTTTGACGCCGTGTGTGAACGAATCGATCTGGCCCGTCCAGCCGCCCTTGGAGAACACGGTGACCACCGCGTCCCGCCGGTTCCACACCGAGGCCGCGCGGTTGTTCACGCACAGGCCCTTCCCCGCACCCGTACCGAGGAAGTGATAGCAGTCGGCGCCGTCGCCGTAGTTGCCGACCGATCCGTCGAAATCGCTGACCGATCCCTGCTGATTACTGTTGTAGTACAAGCAGAACTCACCGTCTTCGCAGACGCCGTTCCGTGCCGTCGCGGCTTGCGCGGACGGGGTGACCAGTAGAGTGCCGCTCAATGCCAGTGCCACGCCGAACAGTGCGACCATCACTCTTCTCAACGACGTTCCCTTTCTCCTTGAATGCGGCGAATCAGCCAGTGCGCGACGGTACGGACGGGATGGACGCCAGGGGAAGTCGTAACGGGAAAACTGCCGCTCGTCCGCCGGTCGGAACGAGCCGGGCGTGTCAGGTGAACCGGACGCCGTTGAAGGTGTGTGTGCAGCACGGGCACGCCGGCTCCAGATCGTCGGAACCCAGTTCGGGGTCGACGAGCTGCAACCGGTTTTCGTCGTCCACGTAGAGGCCGCTGTAGTAACTGGCCTCGCCGAGCCGCACGTAGTCGCGTCGTTCGTGCGGCTGCCGTGCGACCAGCCAGTAGATCGGGTCGGTGGAATCGAGCCGGGCGGCGGCTTCGTCGCGCACCCCGTCCCAGTCCTCGCCGATCTTGCCGAGCAGGAACCGGAACAACGGCGTGTAGTCCAGGCCTCGGCGTGCCCGCCGTCCCATCGACCCGCGGGTCAGATCGGAGGCGAGCTCTCTTTTCGTGTTGCGCTGATGCCGGTAGTCCCCGCCGTGGTCGTGGTGGACGAGCCTGGCCCGGGTGTTCACGCGACGGTACAACGGTTCCTTCATCGCGCCCGCTTTCCTTGTCCGGGGTTCCACAGTGAGCCGTGTCCCGATCATATGGAATGCGAAGTCGACAGCTCGCGTAACCGGGGGTTCACTGAGCCTGCCTGAGTACCTTGGCCCGGTACACCCAGACTCCGGCGGTGCGGAAGACGACCATCGTCAGCGCCATGGTGACGAAGAAGGCGGAGACTCCGCCGGCGTCGATCCCGGTGTCCATCAGGAACTTGCCGAAGTCCGCCGCGAACGAGTGGCTGTGCTCCAGCGTGTAGACGAAGACGAGCCGTCCTACGAGGACGAACAACCACAGTCCCAAGTAGACCCGGCCCGCCCTGGTGTAGACGGCGGACTTCTCCTGATCCCACTCGACCTTCGTACCCTTCAACAATCCCCATCCGATCAGGGCTCCCGCCGCGATGCCGACCAGTCCGGCCAGTGAGTTCGGCGTGGTCGGCTTGAGGTCGTAGAGGACCGCCCAGCCCACCAGCGCGCATGTGAAGAAAGGCAGGATCAGGATGACCAGGTGGGCCTTGTGGCGACCGATGTGCGTGAACAGCACCAGTGCCAGCAGTACGCCGCTCAGGATAAGCGCGTTTCGCATGGCCTCACTCATCGAACTCCTTCGAAAGACTCCCCATCCGGCAGTTCGCTGCCGGTTGTCCCGAAAGCTAGGGCGAACGGCCCGGCCGATCATCGGCGCGCGGGTGGGGATCCGGTTGGAGATCGGCGTCCACCTCGAGGTGGAGTGCCGTGTGGCGCGGACAAGTGAGGGCAGGCCATGATGCAGGCATGGTCGAAGAAGTGCCCCCGGTACGGATCGTGATCGCCGAAGACCAGGCGGCGGTGCGCGAAGGGCTGGCCCTGCTGGTGGGGACGGTCGCGGGGATCACCGTGGTCGGCCAGGCGCCCGACGGCGAGGTCGCCGTGCGGCTGGCCGGGGAACTGCGCCCGGACGTCGTCCTGATGGACCTCTCCATGCCGCGGTGCGACGGCGTCGAGGCGACCAGGCGGATCAAGGAACGGCATCCGGAGATCGAGGTCGTCGTGCTCACCACCTACGCCGACGACGACTGGGTGCTGCGTGCCTTGGCGGCCGGAGCGCTGGGATATCTGACGAAATCGGCGAACAAGCACGAAATCGGGCGCGCGGTGCACGCGGCCGCGGCGGGACAGGCCCTGCTCGACCCGCGGGTGCAGCGGCGGGTGCTCGGCGCCGCCTTGGCACCCGCTCCGGCGCCGCCGCCGGACGACGACGCAAAGCTCACCAAGCGGGAAGCCCATGTGCTGACGCTGATCGCGACGGGGCGCAGCAACAAGGAGATCGCCGCGGAACTGTTCGTCAGCGAGACGACGGTCAAGAGTCATATCAACCGGATCTTCGCCAAGACGGGGAGCCGGGATCGCGCGCAGGCCGTCCGCTATGCCTACCAAACGGGTTACGTGCGGGACTGACGCACGTAACTCACGTGATTGAAGGCGGAACTCACGTGATTGAAAGCGGAACTCGGGTTTCGCCGTCCAAGCACGCGAGTTCCGTGTCTGATCACGCGAGTTACGCCTTCAAGCACGCGAGATCCGCCTGGCGGCACATTCGCCTCAGCCAGGGACGCGCGCGGTGACGTCCCAGAACAGGCCGTCCGGGCCGGTGACCAGGGTGCCGTCGACGAGTTCGATCCGTTCACGCATCCCGGTCAGGCCGTAGCCCGGCGAGTGAGCGGGGTCCGGTGCGACGGCGAGGGGATTGCGGACGTGCAGCCGGACCTCGTCCGGCGAGTACTCCAGTTCGACGCTCACCGCCTCGCCCGCGGCGTGCTTGGCCGCGTTCGTCAGCGCTTCCCGGCAGATCCGCAGCAGTGCGATCGTCTGTGCCGACGGGAGATCGCGGTGCTCGCCCAGCATGGTGAAATCCGCCGGGGTGTCGTGTTCCCGGCCGAAGGTCCGCGCCAGTTCGTTCAGCGCGTCCGGCAGGGCGCGGACGTCCTCGCGCAGTGCCGCCACGGCGTCCCGGACGTCGCTGAGCCCTTGGTCGGCGAGACTTCGCGACAGCGCGAGCGAACGCAGCGCGCCTTCGGTGTCGTTCTCCTCCACCAGCAGGGTGTGCATCACCTCGAGCTGGACCCGCAGCGCGCCGAGGGAATGGGCGACGACGTCGTGGATTTCGCGGGCGATGCGCGTGCGCTCGTCGAGCGTGGCCGCGCGCACGCCCCGGGTGTGCGCCAGCCGTTCCTGGTACAGCAACCGTTCCGCCTGCGCGACCCTGGTCAGATGACCGCGGCGGGTGAACCCGACGAGGACCACGATGGCGACCGCGCCGAGCGCGCCCAGCCAAGCCTCCGAAGAGCGGTGGCCGAGCAGGCTGGAGGCCACGATGACGACGGCGTCGAAGACCATCAGCGCGATGATCGCCACGGTGCCCGGTTCCAGCCGTGAAGCGAACGCGGCGAGGGTGATACAGGTCATGATCACGGCGGTGCCGTCGGTGGCGGCGCCGGTGCCGAAGGCGGGGACCGCGCTCGCCACGGCGAGGGGGAGCAGGGCCGCGCGGGGGAAGCGCTCGCTGATCCCGATCCACAGCAGCCAGCTCGCCGACGACACCGCGTAGAGCACCCACAGCCAGGCGGCGCCGGCCGGGACGGTCGCGGTCATTTGCGCGACGGCCAGCAGCGCAGTTCCGGCGGCGGGCGCGGCCCATCGCCAGCGACGTTCTTCGTCGGACACTGCGCCGGTCATCTGACGATCGTAGGGCCACGACCATTTTCGGCTCGCGGGTGATCATTCCGAAGATGGAGGAATTCCGCGATGACCGCCCGAAAGCGCCTTGGCGCCGCCGAGGCGGGCGGACAGTACGAGCGTCATCGCCATCAGGTTCGCGCCCAGCGAGAGCAGGATGGTGCCGCCGCCGGAGGTCAGCGTCGCGCCGGCGAAATGCCCGATCACCCCGAGCACGCCGCGGACGAGCAGCAGGCCCACCCAGACGGCGAGCCCGAGCGCGCCGATCCGCTGGTAGACCTTGTCGCCGCGCCGCTGCAACTGCGTCATCGCGCCCATCGCGGCGCCGCCAAGGAGCGAGACCAGCAGGCCTACGCCGAGGAAGACGATGTCGGTCACGCTGATGGTGGCGTCCAGGTGCCGCATCTGGATGACCCCGATGGCGACCAGGGTGAGCGGCCCGCCCCAGATTTCCACGTTCTCCAGCGGCTTCCAGCTCATACGCTGATGGATCACGTAGACGACGACCGCGGCGGCGACCGCGATGTTGATCAGCGTGCTGGTGTCCACTGCGGACTCTCCTCGGCTGTGGTCGACCTGTTTCGGTATCGATCACGAGGGTAGGAGCCGGTACCCGCCGCGGCGACCAACCACGGGTTGACGTCCGGGTGGAATTCCCGGCCTATCGCGCCTCCTGGCGGCGGCGCACCCGATAGCGCAGGTGCAGCACCCGGTCGCCCTGAATCACCACGTCAGGATCCTCCAGCAGGTGCTGCGCGTGGACGGACCCGAAGAAGCGCCTGCCGGACCCGAACACGACGGGTACGACGTCCATCCGTACCTCGTCGACCAGGCCCGCGGCGAGCGCCTGGCCGCCGACATCGCCGGCCGCGACCTCCACGATGCGGTCACCCGCGAGCTCACGCGCCTTGGCGACGGCTGCCTCGACGCCGTCGACGAAGTGGAACGGCGCGCCGGGATCCCAGCCCTCGGGCGCCGGCCGGTGCGTCACGACGACCACGTGGTCGATCCCGCCCGGAGGCTTCCCGTCCCAGCCGTCCGTCAGGTCGAAGACGCGGCGGCCGGCGATCGTCACCCCGACCCGGTCCCAGTACGGCCGGGTGTAGTCGTAGGACGTCCGCGACACCTTGAGCGCGCCGCTCTCGTCCAACGGGACGTCACCACCGGTCAACCAGTCGAACAGCGGCCCGGGCTGGTCGTTCTCGTCCGCGACGAAACCGTCCACCGACACCGAGCCGTACATGACCACCTTGCCCACGGGCTCTCCTCTGCTTCGGGGCTCCCGAAATTAGCGTGCCGTGAGCTGTCGCGCTTGTAAGAAATCAATCGGCGGGCAGTGGCCAGCTGTCCAGCACGTGGCCGGGATGTTCACGCAGGAACCGCCGCCGGACTTCGAGGTACCGCGTCGGGGTGAGCCCGGTGAACGCCCGGAACTCGTGGCCGAAGTGGGCCTGGTCGAAATAGCCGGCGTCACTGGCGAGTTCACCCCAGTCGATCGGTTCGGCGGGGTCGATCCCGAACACGGTGGCGGTGAAACGGTAGGTGCGGGCCAGCCGCTTCGGCGTGACGCCGACGAGTTCCTTGAACCGCTGTGCCAGATGGGTGCTGCTGACACCGGCCGCCGCACTCAGGTCGCCGATCGGCACCGCCCCGCCGGTCGCCGCGATGACGCCGCTCGTATGGCGGACCAGCCCCAGGCCGGAGGTCTCGCACAGCCGTCGCATCAGCTCGTCCTCGAGGAGCGTCAGCATCTCGTGCGGTCCGGGCGCCGTGGCCAGCCGGTCTCGCAGCTCGGCGACTGCGGGCCGTCCCCAAACCTGCTCCAGCGTCACCGGCCGGTCACACAGCTCGGCTGCGGGCATCGGCAGGAACGACGCCGGCCCCCACGGCTTGAAGTGCACGCCGACGGACCGGGTCGGGAGCGGGTAGCCGAACTCGAACGCGCGGGTGGGCATGGTGACCACGCAGCCGTCGGCGTACTCGGCCGTCTCGATCTCGGTGCCGGCGCGGATGCGGAACGGCGCCCCGAGGTTGACGATGAGCAACGCCGACGGCGACGGCGGCAGGGTCAGCCGGGCATACGGCGGCGCCCCCTCCAGGTGGTAGAGGTCGTCGATCAGCCCGTCCAGCGGCGGCCGCGGCACTCTGGACACGTACTCCACGCCTACAGCATCGCCGACGCGCGACGGCATCGCGAGCCCGGCCGTTCACCTGGTGAGTCTCGCGTCGCACCAACACGGGTATTCGGCGTTGGTCCCGCCGCTCACGGTGAGCCGAACGCGGCTGACCCCCGTCACGTCGACGTCAAAGGGAACTCGCGCCGGGTATTCGACCTTCCGTGGCGGGAGGAGCGGATCTCCGGTGGAGGAATATATGGAGAAGTAGGTGATTCCGTCGATCACGTTGTCGTGCCGGGTCTCGTCCGTCAGTCCGAAGACACCGGTGAGTCGCTTGTATGCACCTGGAAGGTTCAGCTCGACGTTATAGGTGCAATTGCCGCAATTCGTGAAGCGATACGAGTAGCTCGATGGGTACTCGTGATTGTCGATCTTCGCAGGCCCTCGCTTCGGCGAGGCGGGCTGGCGGATGAAGCTGCTCTCGGGGAGGTCGCTGAGAAAGACCTGGCCCGAGTTGCCCGCTCCTCGAACTCCGGTCTGATCAGCGGGAGGAATCGTGCCGGTCGCCGATGTGTCCGGCGCCGGCTCGTTCGGAGTGGCCGAGGCGGCCCGCGGTGCCGAGGAAGTCGCACCGCCTTTCGTTTCCTCGGGAGCGTTCGGATACTGCCACGCGGCGTACGCGATGGTGAGACCCAAGAGCGCGATGATCACGCCGGCGGCCGTCCACCATGACTTCGAATGCCATCGCGCCTTGCCGTTCGGGGCGTTCGACCTGTTCGTCAAGCTGTTCTCCGAAAAGATCATCGACCGTGGAATCTCTATGGTGTCCTCTGGTCGCCAGAGCGGCCATCGCCGTTACAACGCTCGCGATTCTTCCGGTCTCTTGTTTCACTTCGGCTGCCCGCGGCGACTCAGACGGTATGAGGTCATCGTCGATCTACGTGGTCGTGGTACTCGCGATCCTGTGCGGGACCGCGTTCACGCGGGTGGATCCGACGTTCGGTGTCGAAGAGGCCGGCACGGTCGCCGTGAGCCTGCCGTTGTTCGGGCCGGCTGAGGTCGATCTGCCGGTGAAGATCCGCGAAACGTCGGAAAAGGCCGTCGACATGGTGGCGCCGAAGCTCGTGTCGTTGAAACGGGATTCGGGAGCCGGGCAGATCACCGTCACCCCGTCGTCGGTCGAGGTGCTCCACGACGGGAAACCGGTGGCGGGTATCCCGCTGGCCGCGTGGGCGCGTGACGACCTGGTCGTCCGGGTCCGCGGACTCGCCGAAGCGGGCACGTACACCGCGCAGATCGCCGTCGGTGCCGCCGCCACGGGGGGCGAGGTGACGACACCGGTGACCGTCAAAGTGCGGAGCAAGGTGGCCGTCGCGTGGCTCCTGATCCTGGCGGGCGTCGCGTTGTCCGCTCTGCTGCGCTATCTGATCGTGACCTATCAGGACGGGCTGCGGGCACGCGCGAGGATCGGCCTGCTGAACCTCCGGCTGCGGCAGACCCGTGACACGCTCGGCGAGCTCGACGAGGACGAAAGGCGTGTGCTGCGGTCCGTCGCGGACCAGATCGATGAACTCGCGGTCCGGCTGGAGGCGCAGGATCGTCCGGCACCCGCTCAGTTCGACGAGTGCGCACGCAAAGTACCCGGCGTGCGGTCCTTTGTGGCCTGTGCCCGCCGTATGTCCGATGTGGACGATCAGAGCGCGCGGAATCTGCTCGACGTTGTCAAACTGTGGCTCGAAACACCGGTCGATGCCGACACCATCGTGCCCCGTCGAGAGGCGGCGGAGAAGGCGCTGACCGACCTGAGCCAGGCGATCAACGCCGCGGCGAGCCCGTTGGGCAGGCAGATCGCCGCGCTGCAGACGGATATCGACCAAGCCCTCGCCGCGGCCCGGAAGGCCGATCGGTCCGACGCCATCGACGCGCTCGAGCCCGCGAAACGGAACCTGCTGGACGCGCGAGCGGCCCTGGCCGCGAACCTCGCCGAGGCGAAGCGGCTGTACGACCAGGCAAGCGCCGTCCGAGGCACCTATGGCGTGAAGATGGGGTCGGCGCGGACGGTTGAGGACGCGACCGTACGCGAGCCGGTGACCGCGGACGCCTCCAACCCACTGCGGGACATAGGAAAGAAGTCGCGCCGCGCGGAGCTGGTCGTCACGATCGCGGTGGCCCTCGTCGCGGTGCTTCTCGGCCAGCAGCTTCTGTACGAGAACCAGCTCGCCTGGGGATCGTCGCTCGACAAGATCGCCGCGTTCCTGTGGGGACTCGGTCTGCATCCGGTGGGCGGGACGGTGTTCGGCGGCATCGAATCGCTGGGCGCCCGCATCAGTGGTGGCTCGGCGAAGGAGTGAGACATGCCCGGGATCGACTATCTGATCAGCAGGCGCCAGGTGCGGATCGACCACGTCGGCGGTGGGGCCCAGGTGCTTTTCGGGGACCTTCAGTGGTTCATCACCGATGCGCAGCTGTCGGGAATGACCGCTGGTGGCGTTCCGGAAGCCTTCCGAGAGCTGAACCTGTCCCTGGGGTCCGGCGCTTTGCCAGTGGTCGAGCTGATCACGAGCGACGACGGCCTGCGCGGGTTGCCTTGGGAGGCGGCACTTCCGGGTCACTTCGTCGTGCGTGCCAGTGCCGTCCAGCCGCGAGTGCTGGGCCAGCCGCTCACCTTGCCGATCCGGATGCTTCAGCTGGACATGACCCGGCGTACGGAGACGGACGGTGTCTTCGGCCTCCGTAACTTCGGTGAAGCGGTGCGGTTCGAGCGGGCGTCGACGTCCGGGCTGGAGCGGTTTCGCATGGTCAGCGGCTGGCCGGGGGTCGACGTGCTGCACGTGACGGGTGCGGGTGACGCGATGATCGCGATCGCGGAGAACGGCGGGGACCCACTGTCCACCCGGCTCTCCGCGCCCGCGGGCTCTCTCGGCTGGCTCGAACGGTTGTGTGCCGAGGCACGGGTTCGGCTGCTCACCTTGGAGGGATACGGCGAGAAGCAGCTGCCGTGGTTGCGCAGGCTCAGCGGGGCACTCGTCGACCGAGGCGGGCCCGCCACGCTGATCGACGGCACCGTGGGGGCCGGCGGTGACAGAACCGGGATCCGGGGTTTCTACATCAGGATGCTGCGCGACATGCCGCTCGAACTGGCACTCGGGTCGGCACCGCCCGACGCCGGGATCTCGCTCACCCTCGGGCGAGGCGCGTCGGACCTGTTGCGTCCCTCGTCCATCGAGACGGGCTTGCGGAACTTGGTGACCGAGTTACGCGGCGGACGGCGGGAGATCGTCGATTTCCTCGAGGACGAGCCGATCGCCCCACCGGTCGATGCGGTGCTCGACACCGAGCATGGCATCGGCTGGTTCGCGGAGAACGATCTCCGGTTCGACCACGAGGCCGGTGGCCTGGTCCCGATGGCGCGCAAGCTCGACGATTTCCGCAGGCTCACCGGGCTCGGCGACCTCGGCGCCCCCGCCGAGCTCAGATTGTGGCGGACGCCGGAGTCGGCGCCCGGCCGGCGCTACCTCAATGTCGCGCTGAACGACGACGGGGAGCCGTTGCTCGTCGGGCGCGAGTACCTGTTGTCGGTGGACATCGGCCCGAAGGACCCGCTTTCCACGCCGATCGGGGCATTGGCCTTGCTGGAGGAGGTTTTCGCCTGGGAACCGGGCGCCAGCGGGGCCTGGGCGGAGGCCGCCTTGACCTCGCTGGGGCTGGAGGTGATCGGCGATCCGGTACAGCAGGTGTGGATTCCGCGGGCCGGGCCGAGTCAGCGGGTGCTCTTCACCGTCACCCCCACGGTCGCCGGGGTCTGTGCGGCGAGGTTGTGTCTCTACGTCAACCAGAATGTCGTGCAGTCCGTGAAGATCGCCGCCCGGTGTGTGCGGGCGACCGGCGAGGCACCGCCGCCGGTCACGGAACTGGCGCGGTCGCTCGGCCTGCCCGATGACGCGATCGGGGACGTCGTGGTGGCGGCCCATGTCGAGTACGTCCTGCATGCGTTGGAGACCGGAACACCGTCACGCACGCTGAGTCTCGTGGTGAACGACAACCGGGGTGTCGCGGTCACGACGGTGAAGGGCGAGGATGTCTTCGGCGTTTACCTGGCCGAGGGGCTGGAAGATGTCGTCGAAAAGGTACGCGTGGTGCTCGAAGACATTTCCGGACCACGCGACGCCGACGGCGAGCAGCCGCTGTACGCGTTCGGGGACGGGACCGACGCCAATGCCGGCAGCCATCAATGGTTCGCCAAGAGCACTCAGGACCTCGCGAAGATCGGCTGGAAACTCTACGTCGAAGTGTTCAAGCGGGACCGCGCGAAACTGCGGAACCTGTTGAAGGACAACGACGGACGGATCAGCGTGGCGCACGTGCTCCTCGATCACGTGATCCCGTGGGCAGTGGCCTACGACCGCGAGTTCACGCCGGAACTCGATGAAGACGCGTCAGGCGACAAACTCGAAGTCGGGACGTGCCTGGCGGGTATGCCTCAGGCTGACGGAACCTTTCCCGCCCAAGGATGCGGCGTGCACCCGTCGTGCCTGCTGCACGATCGGGCCTACGCCGAGCACACTGTCGCGTGCCCGCGTCATTTCTGGGGATTCCGCCATCAGATCGAACTGCCCGCGCAACAGTCGAACGACGGCGCGGCGCCCGCGAGCGCGCCCGCGCAGGTGCGGGCGGGGCAGTTGCCCTTGATGACGATCGGTATGCACGGCGGGCTGAGATTCGTCGACCGGCATTTCGCCGAACTCGAGTACGCCGTCGGCGAATCCAGCAGGCCGGCGAAAATGGAGGAACCGCGCTTCCGCCGCAACCAGGTGATCCACGACCTCAAGCGCACGGATCAGGACGTCATCTACCTCTATTGTCACGCCGAGGGCGGATACGGCACGAATATCGATGAACCCGCGTTCCGCGTGCGGCGGAAGACGACACCCGGGGATTTGGGGGACCCGCCGGAGGAGGACCCGATCTGGGTGGAACACGTCGCGGGCGACTTGTGGCCGCACAACCCGCTGATCGTGCTGAACGGTTGCCGCACGGCCGCGTTCCGGCCCAACGCGTTGTCGAAGTTCATCGCCGAATTCGTCTACGCCAGGGGAGCGGGCGGTATCCTCGCCACCGAGATCGCGGTCTTCGAGGAACTGGCATCCGAGATCGGCACCCGGTTCGTCCGCGACTTCCTCGACGGCAAAAGCGCCGGCCAGTCCCTGCAACTGATCAGACGCGACCTGTTGCGCAGGCGAAACCCGCTGGGACTGGCCTATACGTTGTACGCGACGATGGATTTCCATCTGGGCGGAGACGCGCCGGGAACACGCACGACGACCCAGAGCCACGCCACCGCGGGAGGCGGCGCGCGAACCGGACCGGAACCGGTCCTCGTCACCGTGTTCGCCTGAATCGGATCTTGCGGCAGACTTACGGTATGACATCACGCGACCAGGCCGACACGGAAAACCGGACCGGGGAAGCGCGGATTCGGCAGATCGGCCAACGACAACGGATACTCGCCGCGGCGCGGCAAGCGTTCACCGAGATCGGCTATCCTGAGACGTCGATGCGGGGTATAGCCCAAGCCGCGGACGTCAGCTTGGGCACCGTGTATCGGTTTTTCCCTGGAAAGCCGGAAGTCCATCGAGAAGTCCTCGGTATCGCCGGCGACGAATTGCTCAGTAGTATCGCGAACGCGATCACCGTCGGCGGCGGACGCGAATCGAAGATCGCCGCGGCGGTGCATGCCGGCTTCGAAGGCTTCAGCGAAGGTGGTCCTGCCTCGCTGCTGGTGATGTCCAGCGCAGACCGCGACCCTGAGACTCAGGCGAGGCTCGACGGGATATGGAGGTCGATCGCGGGGACCATTCTGGAAGTGGCGATCCGGGGCGCTGTGATCGAACGTGAGGAGGTCGACGTCCTCAATGCGGTGCTTGTCGGTGCGCTCAAGGAGACAGTGCGACTTTGGTCGGAAAATCATCTGAACGTCCAGCGTTCGTCCGCCGAAAGGATACTGACCGACATCATCTGGAGTTGCGTTCGCAGGATGCTGGGAGACCTGGACGACGGCGCGCTCGCGGAACTGGACGACGGGGAAGCGAACGCGAGGGCCGGACGTCGCCACCTGGTCCAGCGGGTACCGGCAGCGGACCCGCGAGTCGCCCAGCCGGTTCCCGTGTCCATCTACCTGGAATCAGGCGCGAATGCGGTCGAGGTCCAAGCAGCGGTACGGGCCATCCTGAACACCCATGGGATCGACGTCGTCGAACCCGGAGAACCGATCATCGGGTCCTGGTTTCGGTTGATGCTGGGACGCACCAAGAAGACCTTGACGTCCGAGCAGATGGCGGACCTCATGGCCAGGGTGGAACGGGCGATCGAACTGCAGGTGCTGCACAAGCCGCAGGCCGAGATCAACGCCGCGGAGCTGGACGGCGTGGCGAAACTCGTCACCGCTCTCGGCAAGGAGCAGAACGCCTGCGTTCAGATCGGCTCGGTGTTCCTGCTCAAAGTCGACGGGACCATCGTCTCCCGTACCGTTTCACAGCGCGAAATGGCTTTCCTGGAACGGAATTCCGGCCTCCTGAGCACGCCACGCGAAGTGCTGGGCGCGCTGGAGAGGGCGGCCGCCGAAGCCGCCGAGGCGGACAAGGTCAGTATCGAGGACGGCGCCGTCCACCTCAGCATGCAACGGCCGGACCATCGCGGCCGCGTGGGCCTGACGATCTCGGTCGGAGACGGCGTGACCACCGCGTACGAGGTGGGCTTCGACGCGGTGAACGGACCGGTTCCGGTGTCTTCCGGAGCGACTCATGTGCGAGCGCATCAGGACAAGGCCGTGATCCGGGCCGAAGGGGTGACCGTCACGGTTCGGCGGCTGTCGGAACCCGACCGGCGCTACGAACTCCTCATCGCCTCCGGAAGCGGCCGCGCGACCAGCTATGAACTGGATTTCTCGCGACCGAACAGGTGACCGGTTCGAATCGGTTCAGCCGAGGTGGTCGTTCGCTCCGCTGACCCACTCGACGTAGCGCTCGGCCGAGCGCCGCACAGCGGCCTTCGCGTCAGCCTGCAGAGTGGCGCCTGTCAGAGCGTAGAGCCGGTCGAACTCGTAGGGCTCCAGCCGGTTCAGGAGCCGCTCGACCAGGCCGGCCGAGAGCGGGATCTGGTTGGGATAGCTGCGCATGAAGGTCACCCAGCCCGCCGCGGCCACCGGGACGATGGTGTCGCCCACCAGCAGCGAGCCGCCGTTCGCGGCGACATGGGCGACCGCGGCACCGGGGAAATGACCGCCCGCTTCGACGAGTGTGACGCCGGGCAGGATCTCTTCGGAGCCGCGCCATTCGCGGATCACCGGATCTTCCCGCCGCACCCATCGCCGGTCGGCGGAATGCACGAGGACCGGGACGTTCCCGAGGTGGTGGCTCAGGCTCACCTGCGAGCCGTACATATGCGGGTGGCTCGCCACGATCGCGGCCGCCCCGCCGAGTTCGGCGATCTTGTCGAGCAGGGGCTCATCGAGTGCGTTCGGCGGGTCCCACAGCAGGTTGCCCTGGCCGGTCCGGACGAGATAGGTCCATTGGCCGATCGCGAACTCCGGCTCGCGGTGCAGGCGGTGAATACCCGGCTCCGGCTGCTCGTGGACCAGTTTGTGCGGATCCGCGGCGAGCTCTTCCGCGGTGGTCCAGGACTGGCCGGACGCGCGGACGTATTGGCGTTCGTCCGCGCAGATCCGGCAGATCCCGGCCGGAGGTGTGCGGGTGTCGGGGTGCTCGACGCCGCAGGTCCCACAGATCCAGATCGTCATGCGGCCAGGATGGAATCTCCAGTTCGCTGGAGGTCAAGGCCTTCGGTCTACTCCTTGCGGCCGCTGACCGCCAGGCCGACACCGAGCCCGACCATCGTGAGCCCGGCCGCTCCGCCGACCAGGTCCAAGCGCCGCGCCGAGCGGGCGAACCAGGACCGGACGGCTCCCGCCGCCACACCCCAGACGGAATCCATCGCCAGGGCGATCACGGAGAACACCGCACCGAGGATCACCATCTGGAGGCCGGCCCGCCCGGCGGAGGGGTCGACGAACTGGGGCAGGATCGCCGCGAAGAACACCACGCTCTTGGGGTTGGTGACGCCGACGATGAACCCCTGCAGCAGTGTGCGCCCGCCGCTGATCGGCGCCGCCTGCGCCTCGAAGGCCTCCCGCAGTGCCCGGCGGTGCCGGATCGCCTGGATACCGAGGTAGATCAGGTACGCGGCGCCGGCGAACTTGATCACGGTGTAGATCACGGCGGAGGTCTGGATGATGACGCCTACCCCGATGGCGACGGCCGTCGCGGCGACGAAGCTGCCGATCGCCCCGCCGATCACGGTCATCAGCGCGGTCCGCCTGCCGTAGGCCAGGGCGCGGCTGATCGCGAACAGCACGGCGGGGCCCGGGATGAGGATCAGGACGAACGACGCGAGCGCGAATGCGGCCAGACGATCAGGCGATGGCATGGGGCCACGGTAGCCGATTCGGTGGCGATCTCTGGCAAGCTCGGACCCACTGGCGCAAGGGGAAGGGGAAGTCCTGTGCGTATCGGGATCGTGGTCGCGGCCGATCGTGAGGTGGCGGAGCTGGCCGTGCGGGCCGAAGAACTCGGGTTCAGCAGCTTCTGGGTGTACGACACGCCGATGGTCCACGGTGATCCGTTCGTGGCGCTGAGTTCGTGTGCGCGGGTGACCAGCCGCATCAAACTCGGGATCGGGGTGACGTCACCGGCGTTGCGGTCGGCTCCGGCCGCCGCGAGCGGGTTCGCCAGCCTCAACGCGCTGGCACCGGGCCGGATCGTCTGCGGTGTCGGCACGGGGAACACCGCCCGGCGCACCCTGGGCATGCCGCCGGCCACGACGGCCGAACTGGAGGCGTTCACCGTCGCACTCCAAGGGCTGTGCGCCGGGTATCCGGTCGAGTACCGCGAAGGTGACAGGGTGCGCGACGTCCGGTTCCTGCATGCCGGGCAGGCGGTGAACACCGCCGACCCGATCGAGTTCGTGGTGGCCGCGCTGGGACCGAAAGCCGCCGCGGTCGCCGGCCGGCGCGATGCCGGTCTCGTCTCATTCGGTCTTCTCGATCCCGCGGCCTGGCAGGCGTTGCACGCGGCTCGCGGAGACACGCCCCACGCCCGCGATTCGTACCTGATGACCGCGCTGCACATCCTCGACGACGGCGCCGACCCCTACGGTGACCCGGCCCGGGACGCGGTGGGTCACGTCGTGTTGTCGTTGCTGGCCTTCGCCGCCGATACCCCGTCGGCCGCCAGTGGCCTCGGTGCGGAGGAACGCGACGCCGTGCGCCGCCTGCTCGACCGGCGTGGCACCACGGCCACCGCGCCGGACCGGTACACCAAGCTCTATCAGGGCTACCTGGAACGCATCGCGACGACGGACCGGGACCTGATCACACCGTCGCTGATGGACGCCTTGACCCTGGTCGGTACCCCGGACGATCTTCGCTCACGCATCGCCGCACTGGCCGAAGCCGGTATCGACGAGATCGTCGTCCAGCCGGTGGTCGACCCGCCGAGGGAGATGGCCGAGCTCGCCGAACTGACCAGCGGCGGGTCACCGGGCCGACAGCTTTGAGGACGTCGTCGAATTCCGGCAAGACCGATCGCGCCAGGTCTTGAGCTGACGCTCGTCCTCCACGTCTCTGTGTCGCGGGCGAGCCGTCGCAGCGTAGTCGACGACTCGTGTGCTGGCTTCGAAGCAACTCACCGGTCCACGATGTCCCCTCAGATCGGCGTTCGGTTGATCGCGATCAAATGGCTGCTAAGCCCGAGCAGTGCGGGTTCGCTTTCGACGGCTCTGGTGAAGTGGAGGACAACGTCGCGGTTCGCCGGGCGGTCCCACCGGTCGGCGAGCTGTGGCAGCCAGCCCGCGAGTCCTTCGACACCCACCACGTCAAGCAAGTTGAGTCCTGTATCGAGGCATTCTTGACGCAATTCATCGGGGTGGTGGAAGTAGCCGGTGGTGAACCAATGGGGATGGCCGCCGTCGTTGCGGTGCTGACCGGATGCCAAGTCGGTGCTCACTATCCGCTGGAATTCCGGGTCGAAGAGGAAGCCGCGCGCCAGGCCGTCGAATAGCGATGCGAAGCGTGAGATCGCCGCGACGAATACCCATCCGCCTGGGCGGACCGCGCGACCGGCCTCACGCAAGGCCGCAAGACGGTCATCGCGGTCGGTGAGGTGGTAGAGGGGGCCGAGCAGGAGCGCGGCGTCGAAGCTTCCGTCCGGCACCGGCAACCTCCGGGCGTCAGCCAAAGCCGCTGTCATCCCAGGTGTCTTGGCGGCAAGTTGCCGAGCAGCGGCGACATGCTCCGGGACGATGTCGAACAACGTCACCTGATGGCCGTCCGCGGTGAGCCAGGCGGCGTGTGTTCCGGTGGCTCCGCCGATATCTAGTACGCGCAGGGCGCTGGCCGGCAGATGCCGTCGTACGATCTCCTGGGTCCGTACGAACTCGAGACGGCCGGACGCCTCGGTGAGTCGTGCTCCCTCATCGGTCGATCGGTAATGCTGGACGATCTCGTGCGGTAGTTCCGTCACCACGCGAATCCTACGGTCGGCTTCCAGGCGGTGCACCGGAATATCCGGCCGGGACAACATGGGCCGAGTCCGCGACTCGGGCACAATGGCCGCATGGCGGATCTTCAGTGGGACGAGGTCAAGAACTTCTTCGACCCTGATCTGATGGGTGCGCTTCCCGACGTGTTCGTCCCGGGTACCTCCGCGGAGGACTGGCAGAGGGTGTTCGAC
This sequence comes from Amycolatopsis sp. NPDC049868, assembly GCF_044461365.1. Lineage (NCBI taxonomy): Bacteria > Bacillati > Actinomycetota > Actinomycetes > Pseudonocardiales > Pseudonocardiaceae > Amycolatopsis > Amycolatopsis sp. NPDC049868. The sequence continues at coordinate 269,810 of NZ_JBITKV010000007.1, forward strand.
CTGGCCCAGGCGCGCGGTTGGCAGCGGGAATTCCGGCAGGGCGACATGACGCTGCCCTTGCCTTCAGCGGCCGAGGTGCTTGCTCGCCCGTCCGATGCCGAACTGGTGGAGCTGAAGATCTGGCCGGTTCCAGGGGTGCTCGCGATCTTCCGTATCAGGGTGGCCGAGGAGATCGACTTCGACATCGACTTGCGGGAGCTACCGGGGCAGACCGGAGTCGACATCTTGTGCGGGTTCCTCACCGACATCGGGCGGGAGCTGGGAAAGCCGGTTCTCATGACGCCGGAGGGCGGAAGCCAGGACCATCCGGTCCTCGGGTTCGATCCGGCACACGACCGAGTCGTGTTGCTGGCCGAGCCGCTGTAAGCAGTTACGGTCGGGTGCTGTCCGACCAGGACGCCATCAGCGCGCGTTCGCCGTCCCAGGGACGACGAGAAACTGCTGCTCGCGCCCTCTTTTGTGTCTCACGTCGACGGGCCCCCTTGTGCACGGCCGAACGGTCCGGCAAGACTTTGGACTTGTACGGCTACGAGGGGGGATCCCGTGGCAGATCGGGGGCACGGGAAAGTCCGAACGAATTCCGGAAATCTCACTTTTCGCTCTCGCCGCGGAGTCCCTGCCGAATTGTCACCACTTCGAAAGGAAATCGCATGCGAGCCATTCGCTTCATCGGTGCCACCTGCGCCGCCGTCGCCATCACCACCGTCCTCGGCGGCTCGGCCCAGGCAGCGGAACAACCGGCCGGCCGAGCCGACGCGGAGAAGTCCTTCTGCATGGACCGCGCCGGGTACTTCCGGGACAGCGGCAAGGGCAAGACCGTCAAGGGGCGCTACACCATCGTCCAAACCGAGAGCATCGCGGACGTGCAGGCCGCCGGCTACGCCGAGGACATCTCGACGGGCGACCGGGTCGTCGTCCAGCGCAGCCACCAGAAGTTCGAGATGCGCGACAAGCCCTGGTACCCGGACGACAGCCTGATCGGCGACAACTACGGATCCTGCCGCAGTCCGAAGGCGACCTGGTACGACGCCAACGTGCGGGACTGGATCAAATCGCCCGCCGTGGCACTGCAGATCTGGGAAACGATCTACAGCTACGCGGTGCGCAGCTGTGTCGAAACGCCAGGGGGATACCGGGGCTGCACCGCCTGGTACGTCGACCACCTCTGACAGCTAGCCGAAGATCCGGGCGCGCAGTTCCTTCACCGTCTGGGCCGAAGCGATCAGGTCCAAGGTGTCGAAATGCAGCGACCAGGCCGTGCCGGTCGCGGTCTTCACCGTCCGCTCGACCAGGCTGAAGGAGATCGTGCGTGGGTCGGCGCCGCCCAGCGCCACGGCGGTGCCGACCCACTCCCGGTACTCGGTGCCGTCCGCGGAAACGGTGGCCCGCGGCTCCAGCGCGACGTCACGGACCGCGCCGAACAACCGGTCCAGGTATTCGGTCATGGCCCGGCGGCCGAAGATCGGCTCGGCCAGGCCGGGACCCCGCAGGGTCGCCGTACCGTCCACCCCGGCGACCAGGATCCCCGCTGTTTCCCGGTTCCACGCCAGTTGCCGGACCCGCGGTGGCAAGGGGATCGCCGGGGCCGGATCGGTCGCCGACGCGGTGATCCCCTCGAAGAGGTTCCGCAGCGGGTTCGCCGGATCTTCCACCGGGCGGAATATGTCGACCTGATCCCAGAACCGCCTGCCGTCCTGTACCCGGGCAGGATCCTTGCCCGCGGCGGGATCGCCGAGGACGAGCCGGTGCATTGTCTTGAAGGAGACCGGTTTCCCCTTGACAGTGCCGGTGTTGAGCGCCTCGACGAAGACGACCCTGCCGTCGGGGCCGGAGGTGACGGTCTCCGGGACGAAGACATAGTCCGGGACCAACCTCAGCACGCCCTCGATCTGGCTCCTGATGCCCGCCCAGTCCCGCGGCGTTTCGAACCCGCTGTCCCACAAGCGCGCCGTCCCGTCTTGGACGAACAGGTTCAGGTACGCGTCGACATCCTGGGCGTTTCTTCCCCAGGCGCGGTAGGCCTCCATGAACCGCTCCACGTTCGCGGGCCTGTCAAGGGATTCGGCGTTCGCAGGAGTCGCGAGAACGACGCAGGACAGAACGGCCGCCGCGAGGGCGGGCAAGAGCCGTGAAACCTTCATGGCCGAAGGATCATCGAGACGGGGGACCGCTGTCGATTACCTCCGAGGTAAGCGGGGAAGCGGTGTGCCGGAGATCGCGACACTCGGCGTAATCCTTCAGCACCAAGGCGTTCGCCGCTTCCCGGATCGGGCGGGCCATCTGCTCCAGGACGCGGTTGCGGCCGGGGAGGTAGGGCATCAGTTTGATCATCCGGGTGTTGAACCACGCGAACGCCCGCGACCGCGGGAGGATCCCGCGTAGCGCGGTCTTCGCCAGAGCCTGGTTCTTCTCGACGTACGGGCGCATTTCCGCTTCGTAGCGGGACAACGCCATCGTGAAGTCGCCCGACGCCGCCAGCTCGCCCGCCAGGACATACGCGCCGACAAGGGCCAGACTCGTGCCCTGTCCCGAGGCGGGCGACGGGCAATAACCCGCGTCACCGAGGAGGGTGACGCGTCCGGCCGAAAAGCGGTCCATGCGGATCTGGCACACCGGGTCGAAGTAGAAGTCGCCCGCCTCGCGCATGGCATCGAGCAACGCCGGGATCTCCCAGCCCAGCTCGGCGAACTGGCGGGCGACGAGGTTCTTCTGGCCTTCGACGTCCCGCCGGTCGTAAGGCAGCGGCGGGGCGCTGAACCAGAACGCGGCCTTGGCGTCGTCGGCGCGCGCGGTGCTGTAGACGTTGACCATCTTGCCGGGCGCCGCCGAATGCAGCAGTTCCCAGCGGTCGAGCTCGAAGGTGTTGGGAACGGTGGAGATCGAGACGTAGGCGTCGAACCGGTGCAGGAAGTCCTCCTCCGGCCCGAAGGCGAGCGCGCGGACGCCGGAGTGCAGCCCGTCGGCGCCGACGACGAGGTCGAACCGGCGCGGGGCGCCGTGGGCGAACGTCACGTCGACGCCGTCGGAACGCTGTGCCAGCCCGGTGATCCAGTCGCCGAAGACGTACTCGGTGCTCTCCCGGGTGGCCTCGTACAGGATCTTCGCCAGGTCGCCGCGGAGGATTTCGGTGTCGTCGCCGTGGCGGAAGCCGAAAGTGTCGGCGTCGAGCGTGGCGAGCCGCTTGCCTCGTTTGTTCACGAAGGCGGCGCCTTGCATGTCGGTGCTCGTCGCGTGCACCTGGTCGAGCAGGCCCATCCGGCGGACGACGTCGACGGCGACGCCACGGATGTCGACCTTGTAGCCGCCTTCGCGCGGGCTCGGGGCCCGTTCGACGACGGTGGCGCTGAAGCCGTGGCGGTGCAGCCACCAGGCGAGGGCGGGCCCGGCGACGCCGGCGCCGGAGATCAGGATGTTCTTCGTCATGTCCGGCAGCGTGGGCGTGCCCGCTGACCGGTCACGAACCGAGCGCGAACCGCCGCTGACCGAGTTCGTGGATCGCCTGGTCAGGAGGCATTTCCCGGCCGCGGGCGAAGGCGCCGGAGTAGGCATCCGCGCCGATGCGGGCCCGGACGCGGTCCACCACTCCGTCGACATCGGCGTCCCCGGCGACGGGTGCGCCGCGCAGCCCGACCGCCACGCCGAGCAGGAACGCCGCCCGCTCGTCTTCGTCACGTGCGGCGAGAATCCCGGCCAGCCCCTCGATCGCGTGTGCCGCGCCGGGCAGGTTCGCGTATTCCAGCGCGGTGGCGAGCGCCTCCTGGTGCAGCTCGGTCGCCGCGTCGAGGTCGCCGACGGCGGCCATCGTCCAGCCGAAGCCGGTGTGCAGCCGGATCCGTGTCTCGCCGCCGGTCACCGGGCCGGTGGCCAGGCCGATCGCGGCGGAGTACCAGTGCCGGGCCGTGGCCAGGTCGCCCTCGCGGCGCGCGATCTCGCCCAGGCCGCCCCTGGCCCGGGCGAGCGTCAGCGGGTTGCCACGCGCCTGGTCGGCGGCGGCTTCGTAGTCGGCTTTCGCGGCCTCGGTGTCACCCGCGCGCAGGACGCCGTCCGCGCGGCGGCAGAGCAGATCGGCGGCGTCTTCGAAGGAACCGAGTTCCGCGGCCAGCCGCACGGATTCGTCCATCAGCTCGCGGAACCGGAGGTGGTCGCCGCGCCAGTCCGCGAACTCGGCGAGCTTTTCCAGCGTGCTCGCCGTGCCCCAGCGGTCACCCAGTTCGCGGAACCCGGCCAGTGCCGCGGCGAAGTGCGTCTCGGCCTCGGCGATCCGGCCGTCGTACTGCGCGCCGAGGCCGTCACTGGTCCGCGCGAACGCCCGCGACCAGCGGTCCCCGCCGATGAGCGCGGCGAGCCGTTCACCCTCCTTCACCTTGGGGTGCGGGGAAAACGCCCACAGCAGGAACAGGTACGGGTACCGCAGCGGACCGTCGAGCCGTCGCAGGATCGGTTCGATCCCGACGTCGGTGGCCGACGCGTGGACGAGACCGAGGGCGTATTCCTCGGCCAGCCCCGGCGGCGGTTCGGGGCCGATGGCGGCGAGCGCGGCGTCCGCGAACGGCGTCGCCTCACCGCGCAGGCCACGCAGCCACCAGTACCAGGTCAGGGCCGCGATGAGCCGCAGGGCGAGGTCAGGGGCGGCGGTCACGCTCCAGCGCAGGGCGGCGTGCAGCTCGGCGTGCTCGGCACTCAGTTCTTCCAGCGCCACGAGCTGGTCCGCGCCGCGCAGCTTCGGTTCGGACGCGAGTGCGAGACTGAGGAAGTACTCGGCGTGCTCGGCGCGCCGGTCTTCGCCATGCTCGGCGCAGAACGCGCGAATGGTCTCCAGCATCCGGTACCGGCCGCCGTCGAACTCGACGAAGGACTTCTCGACCAGCCCGGCCAGCACGCCTTCCGCGTCGGGCACGGCGCAGACGCGTTCGACGGCGCCGAGCCTCGCGCCACCGGCGAACACCGCGAACCGGCCGGCCAGCCGCTGTTCTCGCGGGTCGAGGAGAGCCCAGCTCCACTCGACGACGCCGCGCAGGGTCCGGTGCCGCGGTTCGGCGGTCCGTTCGCCGCGGGACAGCAGCCCGAACCGGTCGCCGAGCCGGGCGGCCACATCGGCGGCGGACAAGGTCCGCAACCGCGCCGCGGCGAGCTCGATCGCCAACGGCAGACCGTCGAGCCCGGCGCAGATACGGGCCACGGCGGCCGGGTCCGGCGCTTGATCGGGAGCGACCGCCGCTGCCCGTTCGGTGAACAACCGGGCGGCGGCGTCCGCGGGCAGGGGACCGACCGGCACCAACGTTTCACCGGTCAGGCCCAGCGCTTCGCGGCTGGTGACGAGCATCCGCAGACCCGGGCACTCCGACAGCAGCCGCCGCACCAGTCGCGCGGCTTCGGCGACGACGTGTTCACAGTTGTCGAGGACGAGCAGGGGCGACCGGTCGGCGAGCCCGGCGACCAGGCGGTCGGCGGGATCCGAAACCGCTCCCGGCGTCAGGACACCTTGTTCGCGCAGGCCCAGCGCGGCGAGGACGGTGGGCGCGACCTCGGTCACCGTGGCGAGTTCGACGAAGCAGACTTCGCTGCTCTCTCGGGCCGTCACTTCGACGGCGAGCCGCGTCTTGCCCGCTCCGCCTGGCCCCGTGAGCGTGACGAGCCGCGTCTTCCCGAGCGCGGCGACGAGCCGGTCGAGTTCGTCGCGGCCGACGAAACCCGTGAGCGGTACGGGAACCCGGCGGGCAGGCGACCCTCGCAAGACGGCGGTGTGCGCGTCGGAGAGTTCCGCCGACGGGTCGGCGCCCAGTTCGTCGGCGAGGCGGTCGCGGGCCTCGGCGAACACGGCGAGCGCCTCGGCGGACCGGCCGCTGCCGTGCAGGGCGCGTACGAGCTGGGCGGTGAGCCGTTCCCGCAGCGGGTGTTCCCGTGCGAGCTCACGGAGTTCGGCGACGAGCTTTTCGTGATGTGCCAAGGCGAGCCCGGCCTCGACGCGGTCCTCGATCGCGGCCAGCCGCAGTTCGGCGAGCCGGGCCGCGCGCGGCGGGTCGGCGAGCCCGTCGAGGGCGGGCCCCCGCCACAGCGCCAGCGCTTCGGTGAAGAGCGCGAGTTTCGTGCCCGGTTCGGCGGTCTCCCGTGCCTGGGCGGTGAGACGTTCGAAACGGTGGAGGTCGACGTCCTGCGGGTCGACGGCCAGCCGGTATCCGGCGGGGGTGAATTCGACGAGCCCGTCGGGCGCGCCGCCGTCCTTCAACCGCCGCCGGAGCCGGGAGACCTGGGACTGCAGGGCTTCGGCGGCGCCCTCGGGCGGGTGGTCGCCGTGCAGGCCGTCGATCAGCCGGTCGGCGCTGACGATCCGCCCGGCGTCGAGCGCGAGGAGCGCGAGCAGGCCCCTCAGCTGCGGCCCGCCGAGCGCGACGGGTGTCCCGTCGGGACGGCTGGCCTCGACCGGCCCGAGGATGGCGAACTGCACGCCGTCGATTCTGGCCCACCGAAGCCGGGCTCTGTTAACGGCCGCGCCGAAATTCGGCAACACACGGAAACCCGGCCGTCACGACCGGGCGGGCGGGCGGAAACGAGGCGTTCGTAGCTTCTGGCTTCCGTCCCCGGCGCTCTGGAGGAGACCTCGGTCATGACCATCGAAGAATCGGAGACCCGTGCCGCGCCCGCCGGCCTCGGCGCGACGAAGGAAACACTCGAGGACTACACCCTCCGATTCGCGCCGAGGACCTACCGTCGCTGGACACCGGCGGTGGTCGGCGCTTCCGCGTTGGGCGGGATCGCCTACATGGCGGACTTCTCGATCGGCGCCGGTATCGGCCTGACCCACGGCACGGGCAACGCGCTGCTGGCGATCGCACTGGCGGCGGTGATCATCTTCGTGACCGGGTTCCCGCTGGCCTACTACGCCGCCCGGTACAACATCGACCTCGACCTGATCACCCGCGGTTCCGGTTTCGGCTACTACGGTTCGGTGCTCACCAGCGTCATCTTCGCCAGTTTCACCTTCATCTTCTTCGCGCTCGAAGGCTCGATCATGGCGCAGGGCCTGAAGTACGCGATATCGCTGCCGTTGTGGCTCGGCTATCTGGTGTCCACCTTGGTCATCATCCCGCTGGTCGTCTACGGCATGAAGGTACTGGCGAAACTGCAGAGCTGGACCAATCCGCTGTGGCTGCTGCTGATGGTGGCCCCGCTGGTGTTCCTCGTCGTGAAGGATCCCGGTTCGGTCCAGCGGTGGCTGTCCTACGAAGGCGAGGGCGGTACCGGGCTGAGCACGGCCGCGATCATGCTCGGTGCCGGAGTGTGTCTTTCGCTCATGGGGCAGATCGGTGAGCAGGTCGACTACCTGCGTTTCATGCCGCCGCGCACGGCGGAGAACCGGCGCGCCTGGTGGACCTCGATGGTGCTGGCCGGGCCGGGATGGGTGTTCTTCGGCGCGATCAAGCAGGCGCTCGGCGTGTTCATAGCGGTCTACATCCTCGACGCGGTGGGCAAAGCGGCGGCCGTCGAGCCGATCGAGCAGTTCACCGGGGTGTTCACCGAAGTCATGCCGCCGTGGCTGGTGGTACCGCTGGCGCTGGTCCTGGTGGTGCTCAGCCAGGTCAAGATCAACGTCACCAACGCCTATTCCGGGTCGCTGGCGTGGACGAACTCCTTCACCCGGATCACGAAACGCTATCCGGGCAGGCTCGTGTTCGTGCTGGTGAACCTGGCCATCGCGCTGATCCTGATGGAAGCGGACATGTTCAGCTTCCTCAACGGCATCTTGAGCTTCTACTCGAACTGCGCGATGGCGTGGGTGGTCACCGTCGCCACCGACATCGCGATCAACAAGTTCGTGCTCGGACTCTCGCCGAAACAGCCGGAGTTCCGGCGCGGCATGCTGTTCGCGGTCAACCCGGTCGGTGTCGTCGCGTTCCTGGGTTCCTCGCTCCTCTCCATCTCCGTCTACTTCGGACTCTTCGGGGCCGGCCCCCGGCCGTATTCCCCGCTGGTCGCGGTGGTGGTCGCGGTCGTGCTGACCCCGCTGATGGCGGTGCTCACCCGGGGGCGCTTCTACCTGCGCCGCACCGATGACGGCCTCGCCGAGCCGATACTGGACGAAGACGGCAATCCGAGCGGCACGCACTACGACTGCGAGGTCTGCGGAGAGGCCTACGAGCGCCCCGACGTGGCCGCGTCCGCGACCGGCGGGACGATCTGCTCGTTGTGCCTGAGCACGGACCGCGAAGGACGCCACATCCTTCCCGCCCGTCCGTGATCGAAGGCTCGTTCCTCGTCGCTGAGGTACATGAAGGCCCCCTTCCTGTACTTAGGCGCAAGGATGGGGGCCTTCATGTACTGGGGAAGGTGTGAAGGCCTCCTTGAGGGACCCAGAGTCCGTCAAGGAGGCCTTCACGGACCCTGGACCGCGTCCTGGCGGAGCTGCGCCGACCGGCTCCGACTTGCGGGTCCGGTGCCGTCGTGTCACCAATGGACACGGCAGGCCACCTGACCGGCGAGAGGACACGAAATCCAGTGAACCTGACTCTCGTCGTCGTACTCGGTGTCGTCAGCATCGTCGTGGTGGCCGCGTTCTCCGAGCGGCTCAACGTGGCCGCTCCGCTGAGCCTCGTGCTGGCCGGTATCGGCCTGAGTTTCCTGCCGGGCGTCCCGCATCCGGAGATCGAACCCGAGCTGATCCTCGCCGGGGTGCTCCCGCCGCTGCTGTACTCGGCGGCGGTGAACATGCCGGTGGTCGACTTCCGGCGGAACATCCGGCCGATCACCGGTCTCGCGGTCCTGCTCGTGGTGGGGACGACCCTGGGCGCGGGCTGGCTGTTCCATTGGCTGGTGCCGGATATCGGCTGGCCCGCCGCGTTCGCGCTCGGCGCGGTCATCAGCCCCACCGACGCCGTCGCCGCGACGTCCGTCGGACGGCGGCTCGGCCTGCCGCCCCGGCTGCTGACCGTGCTCGAAGGCGAAGGGCTCGTCAACGACGCCTCCGCGCTCGTGCTGCTGCGGTCGGCCGTCGCCGCGGTCGCGGGGTCGGTGAGCGTCTGGGGCATCGTGGGGGAGTTCGTCTACGCGGTCGTCGTGGCGGTCGGGATCGGACTCCTCGTCGGGATCGTCAACGTCCGGGTGCGTGCGCTGCTGGGCAACGCCGTGCTCAACACCGCGATCTCCTTCGTGGTCCCGTTCATCGCCTTCCTGCCCGCCGAAGAGGCCGGAGCCTCGGGCGTGCTCGCGGTCGTCGTCGCCGGTCTGGTGACCGGCCACCTCGCCCCGCGGCACCTGCGCGCGACGGACCGTCTCGCCGAGACGGTCAACTGGCGCACCGCGGCTTTCCTGCTGGAGAGCGCGATGTTCCTGCTCATGGGACTGAGCGTCAAGACCCTGATCGACGAGGTGCACAAGGACGGTTCGAGTGTGTGGCGCGCGCTCGTCATCGGCCTGGCCGCGTCGGCGCTCGTCATCGTCGCGCGCATCGTCTTCGTCGGGCCCTTGGTCGGCGGCCTGTACCGCGAGCAGCGTAAGGCCGCGCGGTTCAAACCCCGGTTGGAAACGACACAGGCGGTGCTGCGGGGCGACGAGTCGAATCCCGTCGTCACCGAACGGCTGGGCAAAGCGTCACCGAGGCGGGTGGCGCATTTCCGGAAACGGCTCGATCGTGCCGCCGCCGACGTCGAGTTCCGGCTCACCGAGACATTGGGCTGGCGCGGTGGTGTGGTGCTCGGCTGGGCGGGGATGCGCGGCGCGATCACCCTCGCGGCGGCGCAGACCCTTCCACAGGACACACCGGACCGAGGGCTGCTGGTCCTGATCGCCTACGTGGTGGCGACCACGACGCTGCTGGTCCAGGGAATGACGCTGCCGGCGGTCATCCGCGCGGCGCGTGTGCCGTCGGAGGACCCGGGCCGGTCGCGGCGCGAGTACGTCCGGCTCGCGACCGAGCTGGCCGACGCGGCGAAGTCCCTTCTGGACGATCCCGCCCTGGAGGATCCGGGCAACGGACCCTTCGGCGCCCGGGTCGTGGACCGGGTGCGCTCGGACGTGCGCGTCCCGCCCGAAGAGCCGGGCGACCGCCCGGCTCCGGAACAGATCGAGCAGTATCTGCGGCTGCGCCTGCGGGTCCTGACCGAACAGTCCGAACGCCTCCAGCACGCCCGGTCGAGCGGCGAGTACAGCTCGGAGGCGCTGGGCCGGGCCCAGACCGCCCTCGACGTGGAGATGGCCCGGCTCGAACAGCTGGCGGACAGACCGGTCTCCTGACGGGCACGTCGGCCGTCCGGGTGGAGTCGCCGCCGCCTTCCTGGGCAAAGCGTGATTCACCTGCCTTCTCCCGGGTACCCGAAGATCGAACGCGGAACCGACGAGGCAGGAGACATCGTGCAAAGCTCAACGCTCCGGGACGTCACCGTCCGTGAAGGACCGTTCGCGTCGGTCTACTTCGACAACTCGCACGACACCGAGGACGCCGCCGCGGTGCTGGATCTGCGCTGGCGGTCGCTCCGCAAACGCTTGGCCGACGAGGGCGCGGAGGAGCGGACGCTCACCGCTCTCGACGCGGCGGTGGCCGCCGCCCCGCCTTCGGAGGGCAAGGCGGGCCGAGCCCTGGTCGCGGAGGGGAACGAGGTCGTACTCGACGAAGAACTCGTGGAGCCGCCGCTCCGTGAGATCGCCCGCGTCGCGCCGCAGCCGTACCTGCTCCCGCTCCTGCGGCTCACTCCGGCCGTTGTGCCGCACGTGGTCGTGGTCGCGGACCGGACGGGGGCCGATCTGTTCGCGGCGGGCCAGGACGGCGCCGAACGGCGGACCGTCCATGGCGAGGACCATCCGGTGCACAAGGTGCGCGGCGGTGGCTCGGCCTACTGGAACATCCAGCATCGGGTGGAGGCCGTGGCCGAACGCAACGCCGCGGAGGTCGCGCAGGAGACGGTGAGGCTCGCCGACCTGGTCGGCGCCGAAGTACTGGTGCTCGCGGGGGAGGTACAGGCACGAGCGCAGGTGCGTGACGAGCTCGCCCCGCGCGGTAAGGAGAAGGTCGTCGAGCTGGAGGAAGGCGGCCGGGCGGACGGGAGCGGCCCGCAGGCGCTCGAAGCCGAGGTGCGCCGGGTGCTGGCCGGGCACGCCGAACGCGGTCGCCAGGACGTGATCGACCGCTTCCGCGCCGAACAGGGTCGCGAGGGCGGCCTGGCGGCGGACGGGCTCGCGCGGACGACGGCGGCCCTGCGTTCGGGTGCTGTCGAGACGTTGCTGATCGATGCCGAGTCCTTGGCCGATCGCCTGGTCTGGGTCTCCGGCGAACCGACCCAGGTCGCGGCCGCGAAGGAGGATCTCGAACTCTCCGGGGCGGAGACACTGACCGAATGTCGCGCGGACGAGGCGCTTCCGGTGGCCGTGCTGGCCGAAGGCGCGGACATCGTCCCCGTCAGCGGTGAGGGGCTGACAGAGGGCGTCGGCGCGGTCCTTCGCTTCGCGATCTGACCGCACCTTTCGCCTTCGTGGCGGCCCGGGAGGTGATGCGCCATGGACAGGCCGGGGCCGATCCGGTGGGTGCAGTACGTCTACGGACGCAGGCTGCCGGAGCGATACCGGGAATGGGTTCTGCACGACGCGACTTCGCGCACGTGGCTGCTGCGGTTCGCCTGCCGGATCTGTTTCGAGGCGTTGCCGTGGCTCGCGATCGCGTTCGTGCTCCTGGTGACGCTCACCCCGTTGCCCGTGCCGGCGGTGCTGGGCGCGTTGATGCTGAGCCTGTTCCTGGGGTTGTTCTTCACGATGACCAGCGCGGACGAGCTGGCCGAGGTCCGGCTCGGCAAACACGGCTTCCCGCGTGGCACCGGAAAAGCGGTCAGGGCCGCCCGGGGAGGCTCAGGCCGCTGGCCCTGACGGCCCGTGCCCCGGTGTGACCAGACCGGATTCGTAGGCGAGTACGACGAGTTGCGCGCGGTCGCGGGCGTGGAGTTTGGTCATGGCGCGGTTGATGTGGGTCTTCGCGGTCAGCGGGCTGATCACCATGTGGTCGGCGATCTCGTCGTTGGACAGGCCCCGCGCGACCAGGGCCACGGCTTCGCGTTCGCGGTTAGTCAGTTCCTTCAGCCCGGTACCGCTGCCGCCGCCGAGCGGGACGGTGACGTACCGGTCGATCAGCTTGCGGGTGATCGAAGGCGCGAGCAGGGCGTCGCCGCGCGCGGCGACGCGTACGGCGTGCAGGAAGTCCTCGGGTTCGATGTCCTTGACCAGGAATCCCGCCGCGCCCGCGCGCAGCGCGTTGAAGACGTACTCGTCCAAGCCGTAGTTGGTCAGGATGACGACGTGCACGCCGGACAGCGCCGGGTCGGCGGCGATGCGCCGGGTCGCCTCGATTCCGTCGACCCCGGGCATCTGGATGTCGATGAGCGCGATATCCGGCAGGTGTTTTCTGGCGAGCGCAACGCCTTCGCCCCCGTCGGCGGCTTCGGCCACGACCTCGATGTCGTCCTCGACATCGAGCAGCGCGCGGAATCCGCTGCGGAGGAGGGGCTGGTCGTCGACCAGCAGGACGCGAATCATGGTCGCTCCACGGGAAGTTCGGCCCGGACGGAGAAGCCGCCCGCGTCGCGTGGCCCGGCGTCGAGACGGCCGCCGAGCGCGGTGACCCGTTCGCGCATCCCCAGCAGCCCGACACCGGGGATCGGGGCGGTGCCCGGGGTGGCCTTGCCGTCGTCGTCGACCTGGATCGCCAGGGCACCGGGACGGTGGTCGATCCGCACCGACGCGGTCGTGGCCGCGGCGTGCCGGGCGATGTTGGTCAGGGATTCCTGCACGATCCGGTACGCGGTGCGGTCCACTGCCACGGGCAGGTCGTGCCGTCGCCCGTCGATGGTGAGCGTCGCGTCCAGCCCGGCCGCCTGTGCCCGTTCCACCAGGTCGGGGATCCGGTCGAGTCCGTGCGGCGGATTCGTTTCGTCGTCGCGCAGGGCTTCCAGGGTCGCTCGCAGCTCCCTGGTCGCCTCACGACCGGCCTCGCGGATCGCCAGCAACGATTCCGGTACCGCCTCGCCCCGTTTGGTGGCCAGGTGGACGGCGACCTCGGCCTGCACCTTGATGACGGAGATCTGGTGGGTGAGCGAATCGTGCAGTTCCCGCGCGATATGCAGCCGCTCCTCGTCGGCCCGGCGCCGCGCGGTCTCCTCGCGGGTGCGCTCGGCCTCGTCGGCCCGCCGTTCGGCCTGCCGCAGCGCTTCGCCCGCCGCGCCGGCGGCGATCAGCCAGGCCAGCTGGAGAGCGTCGCGGCTCTGTGCGAGAACCTCGCTGACGGACGAGGCGTTGGCGGAGGCGAGGAGCACGAGCGGGAGCGCGACGATCATGAGCACCGATCCCGCGACCGCGCCGATCCGGTGTCCGGCGCGGACCGCGGCGTACACCGCGACCAGATAGGCGACGGCAGGCACGGTGAAACCCACGGCCTGGTAGCCCAGCGCGCATACCGCGGTCACGGCCAGGACCGTGAGAGGCGCCCGGCGGTGCGCGACGAGCGCCAGGCCACCGGCGACCAGCGCCACGTAGCCCGACGGGCTCGTCGTGGTGTCCTCATCGGACAGTGCCGTGACCAGGAGGACCACCGTCACCCCGACGGCGATCGCCCAGTCCCAGACCCTGTTCATGCGAGCACCCTAACCAGCCGTCCACTCGTGCGACTCCTCCGCACGGACGATCCGTCGACTACCACGTACGCGGTAGTCCCGGGGTTTCCACGACCTCCGCGGCAGTCCGGAATGCCTGCGTTCACCGGACGACGTGGGGTGGGCCGGACGGACACCATCGGCGGACATCAGTCGTCGAGAGAAGGAGCACCCCATGACCGTCCACTTGCTGGCTGAGCCGATGGCCGCCGCCTACCTGACTCCCGGGCGCCTTTGGTCCCTGATCGCCGCGCTGGTGGGGGTGATCGGGGTGGTCGTCGGAGGACTGGCCGTCGCTCGGAGCCGTTCCGGCGACACCCGGCGAGGAGCCGTCGTGGCACTGACGGCGGGGCTGCTCGGCATGGCGGGCGGCGTTTTCGTGGTGGCCGCGGCCAAGGGCGGTCCCGGCACGGGCTACGGAATCGTCGGTGGCTTCGTCGCCTTGGTGGTCGGGCTGATCGCCGCGGCGCTGGGCGGGCTGGCTCTTTCGCGTTCCCGCCGCGCTTCCTATCGCGCCGGGTAGCGATGCCGAAGTTCGTCCGCGGCCTTTCCTTCGGTCAGTTGGAGCAGGTAGGCGTCCACCGGGGCGTGGGAGCTGAGTTCGGTGAAGTTCCGGTGGACGATCGCTCCGACCTCCTCGCGGCCGGCGGGGAAGCGCTCGGTCAGCGTATCGACCAGTTTCTCGAGGTTTTCGTCGCTGGGCGGCAGGTGCGGCGGGTCTGCGGTCATGACAACTCCACGTTCTCGGGAGACGGCACCCCGCGACGATAACGGTCTCCGGGCACCGAGGTCTAGATATATCAACCTGTATTGATGTATCTTCGGGCCGTGGCGACCTTCGAGACGGCCGATCCGCCGCCGTTCGTGCGGCTGGCGAGCGATCCGCTGCGCTGGCGATTGCTGCGCGAGTTGTCGCATGGCGACCGCCGGGTGCGGGAGCTGGTCGACCTGGTCGGCCAGCCGCAGAACCTGGTGTCCTATCACCTGCGCAAGCTGCGGGCCGCGGAGCTGGTCACGGCGCGGAGGAGCAGTTTCGACGGTCGTGACACCTACTATCACCTCGATCTGGGACAGTGCGCGGACGCGCTCGCCGAGGCGGGAAGTTCGCTGCATCCCGCCTTGGCGCCGATCGGGGTGGACGTGAAGCGGGCCGAGCCCCGGCTCAAGGTGCTGTTCGTGTGCACCGGGAACAGCGGGCGATCGCCGATGGCCGAGGCGCTGCTGCGGCACCGGGCCGGTTCGAGGATCGAGGTGTCCAGCGCGGGCAGCCATCCGAAACCGTTGCATCCCGATGCCGTGCGCGTTCTCGCCGAGCGCGGCATCGCCCTGAGCCACGAACCCTCCCATGTGGACGATCACCGGCGCAGGCGATTCCATTGGGTGATCAGCCTTTGTGACCGGGTCCGCGAGGTCTGCCCGGAGTTCCCCGGCCATCCGCGCGTCGTCCATTGGAGCCTGCCGGACCCGGCCAAGGAAACCGACGAGGCGGGCGAGACCTATCCGGCGTTCCGTCGTCTCGCCGCCGAGCTGGACCGCCGGATCGGGTTCCTGATCGCCCGGTTCGGGGTGCCCGCACCGTGAAGTACCGCAACGATGAGGTGAAACAGGACATGACTTCGGACTTGGTGAGTGTGCGTTACCTGGTCGACGACGTCGCGGCCGCCGTCGAGTTCTATACCGGGCACCTGGGTTTCGCCGTGCGATCGAGCGTGTTGCCCGCGTTCGCCGACGTGGTGCGCGGGAATCTCCGGCTGCTTCTCAGCGGGCCGGCGAGTTCGGCGGGCCGTCCGATGCCGGACGGCACGAAACCGGCACCCGGTGGCTGGAACCGCATCCATCTCGTCGTCGACGACATCGACGCCGAAGTCGCCAGGCTGCGCGCGGACGGTGTCCCGTTCCGCAGTGACGTCGTGACCGGGCCGGGTGGCCGCCAGATCGTGTTCGACGACCCCGCGGGCAACCCGGTCGAACTGTTCCAGCCCGCGGTCCGTTGACGCCGCACCACGAGCCGGAGCCCTCGATGCCGGGAAAGTCCACAGAGGACGCTGTCGCCGCGCCGAGCCTGGCGACCGTCCTGCGGGAATGGGGCCGGATCGGCTGCATCGGGTTCGGCGGGCCGCCCACCCATATCGCCCTGTTCCGCAAGTTGTGCGTGCAGCGCCGGAAGTGGCTGTCGGATCAGGAGTTCGAGGACGCGATCGCCGCCTGCAACCTGCTGCCCGGCCCGGCGTCGACGCAGCTCGCGATCTTCACCGCGTGGCGGGTACGCGGCCGCGCGGGGGCGCTGATCGGGGGCGCGGCGTTCATCGTGCCCGGCCTCATCGTGATCCTGGCGCTGGCCGCGCTGTTCCTCACGGGTTCCCCGCCTGCCTGGGTCCGTGGAGCCGGTGCGGGCGCGGGTGCGGCGGTCGCCGCCGTCGCGGTGCACGCGGGGGTCGGCCTGATCCCGGCGGGCTGGCGGCGCGCGGCCACCACGGGCCGCGTGCGCTGGGCCCTGTACGTGCTGGCGGGTGTCGTGTCGGCCGCCGTGCTCGGTCCGTGGCTGGTGCTCGTCCTGCTGGGCTGCGGCGTGGTCGAACTGGCCGTCAACCGCGCGCGCCGCGGTGAGTCCAGTTCCGCGTTGTTCGCCGTTCCCGTTCAATCCTGGGCCGCCGCGGCCGCGGGCGCCGGCGTGTTCGCGTCGGTCGCGTGGGTGGCGCTCAAGGTCGGGATGCTGTCCTACGGTGGCGGTTTCGTGATCATCCCGCTCATGCAGGACGACGCGGTGAACACCTACCACTGGATGAGCGCGGGGGAGTTCCTCAACGCGGTCGCGCTCGGCCAGGTCACCCCTGGGCCGGTGGTGCAGACCGTCGCGGTCGTCGGCTACGCCGCGGCCGGGCTCACCGGCGGAATCCTGGCCTCCCTGGTCGCCTTCACCCCGTCGTTCCTGTTCATCCTGTTCGGTGCCAAGCATTTCGACCGGCTGCGTGGCAACCCGAACGTGCGGGCGTTCCTCGACGGCGCCGGTCCGGCCGCGGTCGGCGCCATCCTCGGCTCGGCGATCCCGCTCGCGCTCAGCCTGACCCAGGGCTGGCAGTACGCCGTGCTCGCCGGTGCCGGGGTCCTGCTGTTCGTGCTGCGGCGCGGAGTGGTGACCACGATCCTCGCCGCGGCCGGTGCCGGAACCGTGCTCGCGCTCGCCGGAGCGTTCCTGCCGAGCTGAGCTTCAGGCCTGTCGCACTTCCACACCGCGGGTGGTGACGACCCGCGCGACGCCGTCGGCCAGGTGGTAGGACAGCCCGACCACGGCGGTCTTCCCGGCGTCGATCTTCTCGGAGAGCAGCCGGGAGCGGTCGACCAGGAGGTCGACGGTGTGGCGGATGTGCTCGTCGATGATGTCGTCGTTGCTGGTGAGCCCGGCGGCGCGGGCCGCGAGGACGCTCGGGGTGACGCGCTCGATGACGTCGCGGACGAAGCCGTTTGTGCCGAGCCCGTCGGTCAGCGCCTCGCGGGTCGCGGCGACGGCGCCGCAGGAGTCGTGGCCGAGGACGACGACCAAGGGGCAGTCGAGAATGCTGACGGCGTACTCGATACTGCCCAGCACTTCCGAACCGGCGACATGGCCCGCGGTGCGGACGACGAACAGGTCGCCGAGCCCGCGGTCGAAGATGATCTCGGCGGCCAGCCGCGAGTCGGAACAGCCGAAGAGGACCGCGAAGGGGTTCTGTTCGGGGGCGGTTTCGGTGCGGCGGACGGCGTCCTGGTTCGGGTGTTCCGGGGTACCGGCCACGAAACGCCGGTTGCCGGCGAGCAGAAGGTCGAAGGCCTCGGAAGGGGTCGGCGCGTCGCTCATGGGCCGGACATTACCGGGTGCCGGGGGTTCGGGCAGGTGGGCCGCGTCACTGATCGAGTCGTCCGGCGACGGCACGCATCGCGCGGCCGACGGCCCGGAGGTCTTCCGGCGCGATCACGTCCACGAAGTGATCGCGGACGGTGCGGAGATTGTCCGGCGCCGCGCGGCGCAAGGTCTCGTACCCCTGATCGGTGAGCCGGGCCCGCACACCGCGGCCGTCGTCGGCGGTCGACTCCCGCTGGACCAGGCCACGCGTCTCCAGCCCGTTGATGCGGTGCGAAAGGCGGCTGCGCGAGTAGTACGCGGATTTCGCGAGGTCCGCCATGCGCATCGACCGGCAGGTCGCTTCGGACAGCCGCACCAGGAGTTCGAACTCCGCCAGGGAAAGCCCGTGCTCCTCGCGTAACCGCCGGTCGAGCAGATCCACGAAACGCACGGATCCTTCGATGAACGCCCGCCAGTCGCGCTGCTGTTCCGGGTCGAGCCAGTCGGTCACGGCGCACACAGTAACAGTTGACGCCTTCAACCACTTCGGGCTAGCTTTGGTTGAAGCCTTCAACTAGATGGGGGGGAACGCGATGGCGAACGAAGCTTGGGTGTTGCAGGAGAAGGACGCGGAGGTCATCGAGCGGCCCGCGTTGGTGCTGCTGGCCGACGGCGAGCACACGGGTGGGCTGCTCGGCGCGAACCGGTTGTCGCTACGGCCAGGGGAACCCGGCACGAAACCGCACTATCACCGGAAATCCGCGGAAGCGTTCTACGTACTCGACGGGGCCCTGCGGATGCTGGTGGGCGCCGAAACGGTCACGGTCGAGCGCGGTGGTTACGTGGTGATCCCGCCGGGTGTCCGGCACGCGTTCGCCGCGCCGCCGGAGGTCGCCGCGGACGTCCTCATCACGCTGGCGCCCGGCGTCGACCGATTCGGCTATTTCCGGGTCCTGCCCGAGATCCTGCGCGGAAACGTCGCACCGGAAGAGGTCGCGCGCCTGCACGAACGGTATGACGTGCACTTCGTCGACGCGCCCGAATGGGACGCGGCTCAGCCGACGCCGTAGCGCTCGCGCACTTCGCCGACGTTCGGCACGCCGTTGAACCCGAGGTCGTTCGCCCCGACGACGATCGTCCCGTCGTTGTTCGTGTACTGCTGCGGGGTCGACCAACCGTCTTCGAGATCGGGAGAAGCGGCGAAGGCGCGCAGGACCGCTGTCATCACCGCGATCGCTTTGCCCTTGTTGCCCGCCGCGATCCGCACGTCGCCCCGCTGCCATCCGCCGCCGAAGCCGTTGTCGCAGTCCCAGGTCGCCGAGATCACGCCGGGGACCGCCGTCGCCGCCGCGGCGAAGGCCTCCTCGCATTTCTCCGCGCTGGACGCGCACGCCGAGACGGGCAGGGCCAGCGCCATGACCACGGTGACCGCCACAGCCCGCGCACGTCGTCTCATTCGGGCATTATGCGGGGAAGCCAAGGCTGTGGTGTGAACAGCCCACTCCGTCCGGCGACCATGTTTCGATGGGGAATCATGACGAACGACAGCGAGGTCCGGTCACGGCCCCTGACGAGCTACGTCAGCCGTACGGACGACGAGGACGAGGTGCGGCGGCTGCTCGGCGTGGGCCGTCTGGTCACCTTGACCGGCGCGGGTGGCGTGGGCAAGACACGGCTGGCCGCCCAGGTGGCCAGTTCGCTCACCCGGGCCTTCCCCGGCGGCGTGGCGGTCGCCGGACTGGGTGAGCTGCGGGACGAGCGTCTCGTCGCGCGCACGGTCGCCGACGGCCTGGGCCTGCACGACACGGCGGGACGCACCGACCTGGAGGCCGTCGTTGCGTATCTGCGGCCGCGGCGGTCGTTGCTGCTGCTGGACAACTGCGAACATCTCCTCGACGGCAGCGCGGACCTGGTGACGGCGTTGCTGCGTGACTGCCAGGACCTCGTCGTCTTGGCCACCAGCCGCTGCTCGCTGGGGCTGGCCGGTGAGCACGTGCTGGCGATCCCGCCCCTGGCCGTGCCCGACGAAGAGGTCGAGACACCGCGAGAGGCGCTCACGTTCGGCGCGGTGCGGCTGTTCGCGGAGCGTGCCGCCAATGTGCTGCCCGCGTTCGAGGTCACCGAGAGCAACGTCGCGGACGTCGTCCGCCTCTGCCGACGGCTCGACGGCTTGCCGCTGGCGATCGAACTCGCCGCGGCCAGGATCCGGGCCCTGTCGCCGTCGCAGATCGTGGACCGGGTCGAGAGCAACTCCGGGGTGCTGGCCTCCGGCCTCCGGATACCGGTCGAGCGGCATCGGACGCTGCGCGCCACCATCGAGTGGAGCCACTCCCTGTGCACCGAGACCGAGCAGATCGTCTGGGCACGCTGTTCGGTGTTCGCCGGGCAGTTCGACCTGTCCGCCGTCGAGGACGTCTGCGCCGGAGACGGCGGGCCGGATTCCCTGGCCGTGCTCGACGCGGTGGACGGTTTGGTCGACAAATCGGTGCTGGCCCGCGTCGACGGCACGGACAGGGTCCACTACCGGATGCTCCGGCTGCTCCGCGAATACGGCGGGCGACGGCTCGCCGATTCCGGTGACGAGCCCGCCGTGGCGAGGAAGCATCGTGACCACTACGCCCGGCTGATCGACCAGGCCGCCGCCACGTGGTTCGGGCCGGGGCAGGACGAGGCTTACGAGCGCCTGACGGCGGCGCACGCCGACATCCGCGAGGCGCTGTCGTGGTCGCTCCGCACCCCCGGTGAAGGCGCGGTGGCGCTGGGGATGGCCATCGGCGTGATCGAGTACTGGGTCGCCCGTGGCGCGGCCTGGGAACTGCGCGACTGGATCGATCGCGCGCTCGAAGCGATGTCACCGGAGAGCCGGGGGCGGGCCCGTGGCCTGGCGGTCGCGGCCCTTTGTGCCGCGCTGCACGCGGATCTGCCGGGCGCGCGGCAGCGGTTGGCCGCCGCCGAGGCGATCGAGGACGACGAAGCCGCTCCCTACATCGCTCATGGGCGTGCTTTCGTGAAGATGCTGTCCGCGGAACCGCACACCATGGTCCGCGCGGCGGAGGCCGTGCGGCTCTTCGGTGAGCGAGGCGACGTACGACGCCAGATGCATCCGATGTTCATCCAGGGGGTCGCACTGGCCTATCGAGGGGATCTGCCGGGCGCGCGGGAGCTGCTGGGCTCGATGCGCCGCCTATGCGAGGAGGCGGGGGAGTACCGGTATCGCTCCATGGCGCTGTACGGGCTGGGAGTCGTCGAGGTCTGCTTCGGCGGCGATCTCGACGACGGTGAGCGGTTCGTCCGCTCCGCCCTGGAGATCGACCTCCGTACGTCGGACATGATGTCCGCGGCCTACCGGCTGGACGGTCTCGCCTGGGTGGCGGCACGGCGCGAGGAGTGGGTCCGGGCGGCGGAACTGTTCGGGACCGCCGCCACGCTCTGGGACCGCTGCAACGCCGAGCCCGACGTGGCGGTCACCGCCACCCACCGGACGTTCCACGACGCCACCCGGAATGCCTTGGGGGACAAGAGGTTCGATCTGGCTTTCGCCGAGGGGCGGCGGCGGAATCCGCATGACGCCCTGGCCGGTCCCGAAGCCCTTTCCGCCGGCGAACCGGCCGACCTCCCGCCGCTGACCCCGCGCGAGTCGGAGATCGCGCGGCTCGTCGCGGCCGGGCTGAGCAATCGCGACATCGCGGCGAGACTGGTCATCGCCCGGCGCACGGTGGAGACGCATCTGCAGCACATCTCGCACAAGCTCGACTTCGTCAACCGGACCCAGCTGGCCGTCTGGGTCGGGCAGCGGGACGCCGGCCGCGAGCCGCTCTGACCCCGGAGGTCACAGCGGCTCGCGTGCCGCCGGTGTCAGCCGAGCGGGCAGGTTCCCCGGTACACGGCGATCTTCGGATCGTTCGCCGGAAGCGGGCACAGGAACTGGTCGTACCTGGTGTCTTCGTCGACGAAGCGTTTCAGCCACGAAATGCTGTACTTCGCGATGGTCACGTTCGGCTTCGTCGGCGCCATGTGCCCGGCGCCGGCCAGCAGCAGGTACGCCTTGTCCAACGACTCGGGAAGGCTTTGGTAGAACGGCAGGGAATGCGAGCCGTCCGGGGCGATGAAGTCGTTCTGGGCACTGACGACGAACGTGGGGACCTTCAGGTCGGAGAACGTCGTGTTCGGATTCCAGCCCGTCAGCGGGATGGCGGCCTTCAGCGTCGGTGCTTTCTGTGCGGCGATCAAGGATCCGCCGCCACCCATCGAATGCCCCATGACGGCGAGCCTGCCCGGGTCGACGCGGTTCTTGGCCTGGCTCTTGTCCGTCACGTAACGCAGTGCCGCGAGCAGCTGATCGGACCGGAGGTCCGGGGTGTCCCAGGTACTCTTGGTCGAGAACGTGATGACCACGAATCCCTGTGAGGCCAGCCGGGGGCCGTACCAGGCGATCGCGCTCTCCGTTTCGAAGAAGCCGGGCGCGATCGCGATCGCGCCGAAGGTGCCCTGGCCGGTCTCGGTCGGATAGTGGATCGTCCCGCCGCCGAAACCCTGTCCGGCGGGCACTTTCTCAGTCGCGATCTGGAACGTTCCCCGTTCCGCCTCGATGCCGGCGTTCGTCGGAGCCGGGCCGCGGGCATAAGGATTCTCCTCGGCGGCCGCCGGTACCGCCGCCACGAGCAGTGCGGTCACCGCACTGAGAACCGCGGCGCCCCATCGTGATCCACGCTTCATCGCGCTTGTCCTCTCGGAAGAACCGCTCCGAGGCCGGAACGGTTTCCCAGATATAGCCGGGACCCTGCCGGGCGCGCGTCGTGGAAACTACTGAGAAACGAAAAACTGTCACGTGAGGACGGTTAGAACCGGCTGAGACCTTCACATCTTTCCGAGTACATGAAGGCCCCCTTCCTTGCGCCTAGGTACAGGAAGGGGGCCTTCATGTACTTTGCCGCTCACGATGAGCCACAGCGGTCAGGTACCGGCCCGGTTCCCGGTGGGGATGGTGATGAGGGTCGCCGTCGGTGAAGTTCCCTTGTTGAGGAACAGCATCGCCAGCGCGCGCACCATCTGGTCGAACATGTAGAACCCGGCGGGCATGATGGGGATCAGCCCCTCACGGAACGCGATGTAGGCGGGCCACGCGGTTCGGATGAGGGCCGCGGACGCGTAATCGCGGCGCAGCCCGAGCCAGTCGCCGATCGCGTCGCTCAGCACATAGCGCACGAATTCGTTCAGGAATCCCCGGGTGACGCCCAGATCGACCTGCGCGGTCAGCCCGAGCAGGTCTTCCGCGAGCTCTTTCCCTTCGTGCGACGGGGAAAGGATCGGGGTGAGCACCTGCGCCGACTGCGCGTAGGCGGCGGCCCACGTCTTCGGGATGAACTCCTCCCGCACGCCGAGCAGGTGGATGGCGACCTGCCACATGTGGAGGAAGGCGTCCTCGTCGGCGGCCGACATCGGGACCTTCCATTCGCGCAGCTTCCGGTGCACGTAGGTGCCGAGACTGTGGAAGGTGACCAGGATGTCGCCGTTGCTGATCGGGATCCGCTCGTCCGCGACGGCCTTCCAGTACGCCGACTGCGGCAGCAGATGCCGTACCGCGGCGTGCACCAGCCGCGTCTTGTTGGCGGTGACCACGAACTGACCGTCGGGCTCGAAGGCGTTCAGGTCGCTCAGGTCGTAGCCGAAGGTGAACGTCTTGGCCGCGCGGTCCTGCATGTCGGCCCCGCCCGCGGACCAGTAGACCGATTTGGCCTCACGCGGGATGACCGTGCTCATGATGCCGCTGCCGAGCCCGTACAGCATGAACAGATAGGTGTCCTTGCGCCGGTTGAAATCGGCCGCGCGGCGTAGCTTCTCGGGATCGGCCCAGGACGGCAACCGGTTGACGCGCTGGAGGTAGCCCGCCAGCTCGGCGGGCAGTCCGCCGGGGAGCGGGTCGTTGTTGTCCACCCAGGACCGCATCGCCGTGTTGACCGCCGGCACCTGGCCCGCTTCGAGAACCCCCGCCATGATGCGGTCGATTTCGTCGTCCCAGACCCACCACGGGTCGGCCGCCGCTTCGGCCGGCGTCGCGCCCCAGGCGGGGGCGACGCTCGCCGCGCCGACCAGGCCCAGCGCGACGCCGAGGGACAGAACATTCCTCCTGCTGAGATCGCTCATTACTTACCTAACTTCCTTGGTAGGTTCGTGAGAGAATCGTTTCTCGTCCAGGTCGCGAAGCGAACCCTTGACGACTTTCCCGCCCGCGTTGCGCGGGAGTTCGGGGACCACGACGAGATCCTTGGGCAGCTTGAACGACGCGAGCCTGCCGTCGAGGAATTCGGCCAGTTCGGCCAAGGACGGTGCGGCCTCCGGCGCCGCGGTGACGAACGCGACCGGCACCTGGCCCCAGCGCTCGTCGGCCCGGCCGATCACGGCGACCTCCCGAACCGACGGATGCCCGGAGATCGCGTTTTCCAGTTCGGCGCAGTAGATGTTCTCGCCGCCGCTGATGATCATGTCCTTCTTGCGGTCGACCACCCAGATGAAACCGTCCTCGTCCTGCGAGACCAGATCGCCGGAATGGAACCAGCCGCCGGAAAAGGCTTCCGCGGTCTCCTGTGGTTTCCGCCAGTAGCCCTTGGTCACCGTGGGCCCGCGGTAGACGATCTCACCCACTTCGCCCGGTGCGACGTCGTTCATGTCGTCGTCCACGACGCGGTACTGGAGGGTCGGGATCGGCTTGCCGACGGAGCCGAGTTTGCGCGTCGAGTCCTCGCCGCTGAGCACGCAGGTGATCGGTGAGGTCTCGGTCTGGCCGAACACGGCCACGTTGAGGGCGCCGGGGAACTTCTCGGCCATGGCGAGCAGCGTCGCCCTCGTCGCGGGAGCCGCGCCCCAGCTGATGATCCGCAGCTTCAGATCCCGCTCGGCGATATCCGGTTGAGCGCAGATCAGGTCCCATTGCTGAGGAACGTTGAACACGACGGTGGCGCCCTCGCGTTCGTAGGCGTCGAGCACCGCGCGCGGATCGAAGGCACCCAGCGGGTGGATCACGACCACCCCGCCGACCAGGAAGTTCGCCACGATCGAACCCAGGCCCGCGATATGGAAGAAGGGCGCGGTCAGGAAGGCGACGTCGGTGTCGTCGAAGATCTTCATCGCCTGGATACAGGTGATCGCCTGCATCTGCAGGTTGCGATGGGACAGCATCACCCCTTTCGGTCTGCCGGTGGTGCCGGAGGTGTACATGATCAGCGCCGTCGATTCCTCGCTGACGTCGGGCAATTCCATCGGCTCGTGCGCGGTCAGGAATTCCTCGTATCCCGCGCGGCCATCGCCGCCCGGCTCGCCGATGACGATCACCGCCGGAATCGACGAGGCGTTCGGCGCGGCTTCGAGCAGCGGGAGCAACCGCGCGTCCACGACGACGGCGGCCGGTGTGCAGTCGGCCAGGATGTAGTCGAGTTCCGCCGGCGCGAGCCGGAAACTGAGCGGAACGGCCATGGCGCCCAGGCTGTTCGCCGCGAACACGGTCTCCACGAACCACGGGTGGTTCAGGGTCAGCGTGGCCACGCGGTCGCCTTCGGTGACACCTCGCGCGGCGAGTCCGGCGGCCAAGCGCAAGGACCGCCGCGAGAGCTCCGCCCAGGTGGTCGTCTCGCCGAGGTACCGCAGGGCGGGCTTGTCCGGTCGCATCATCGCGTGCGTGGCCGCGTGCGACATCCAGTGGTGCCGGAAGGACGAGGCGGGAGCCGAAGCGGTCGACATGGCCATCCTCAGGTGTCGGAACGGGACTGGTCGCGACGCCAGTATGCCTGCCAAGTGGCCGGTTGAGAAGCGATAAGTTAATCGAAAATCACATCGCGGCGCCGACCTGCCCGCCAGTTCCCCCTGGCGGTGATCCGGTTCGTGGTTGACTTCCCCGCATGGTCCTGTTCCCGCGCGCGGCCGCCCGGCCCCGCAACCGCAAGCAGCAGATCGTCGACGCTGCCGGGCGGATCTTCAGCGAACACGGCTACCACGCGGCGTCGATGGAGGAGATCGCCGCCGACGTGGGTATCACCGCGGCCGCCCTGTACCGGCACTTCCCGAACAAGTACGCGTTGTTCGCCGCGTGCGCGAACGTCATGGCCGATCGGCTCGTCGCCACGCTCGACGAGGTGGAGCCCGGCGCGCCGCTGGCGGACGTGCTCGCCGCCGTCACACAGGGCACGGTCGTCCATCGCGCGTCGAGTGGCCTGTACCGCTGGGAATCCCGGTACCTCGAACGCGAAGACCGGCACTCGCTCGCGCTGAAGTTCGGGCAGGTCGTGGACCGGGTGGCCGAGGCGGTGCGGCGGGAGTATCCGCTCCCCGACGAGGGTTTGCGGGCCGTGGCCGCCCTCGGCGTGATCGGGTCGATCACGATGCACCGCACCTCGATCGCCCAGCGCCGGGTGGAAGAGGTACTGGTCGAGTCCGCCTTGCGAGTGGTCGCGACCGATCCGACGGCGGGCGTCGCGGGCGCGCACGCCGTCGAGTTGCCGCCCAGTCCGGAGCCGCGCACCCGGCGCTCGGAGATCATCGCGGCGGCCATCCCGCTGTTCGAACGGGACGGGTTCGCCAACGTCACGAACGGCCGGATCGCCGAAGCCGTCGGGCTGGTGCCTTCCGCGCTCTATCGGTATTTCCCCGGCAAGGCCGACATTCTCGCCGCCGCCTGCCTGCAGGCCGCGGGGATCCTGGCCGAGGCGGTGGAGCGGAGCCTTCGCGGCGTCGAAGCCCCGGGCGACGCGCTGCTCGCGCTGGCGCGGACCTATGTGGCCTACAGCTTCGAGCACACCGCGCTCACCAGTGTCGCCAACGCCGAACTGGCGGGGCTGCCCGCGGCACTGCAACGCCCTTTGGTCAGCGCGCAGCGCGAACACATCGCCGTATGGGAACGGCATTTGCGGTCGGCGCGGCCCGAGCTCGACCAGCGTCAGGCGAGGGTGCTCGTGCACGCCGGTTTCGGGGTGGTGGTCGAAGCGGGACGGAGGTTGCGCTGGGAGGACGTCCCCGCCAACCGCGACGCCGTCAGTGCCTTGCTCGTCGGCGCCTTGGGGGTTTGACGCCGTTGATACGGTGATACGCGATTTGATTCCGCGTATCATCCAGGGCGGTTCGACGGGAGAAGAAATGCGACTCACCTCCGAGCAGAACGAATTCGCCGCGTCCGTGGCGGAGCTGTGCCGCCGCGAAGGTGGTGCCCGGGAAGCCCACGACGACGTGCTCTACCGCAAGATGGCCCGGCTGGGCTGGATCGGTGCCGGGCTGCCCGCCGAGTTCGGCGGGGCCGACGGTGGCATGGTCGACATCTGTGTCTTCCTGGAACAGACCGCGCGCGGGATGGCGCCGATCGGCGGTTTCACCACGTCGATCATCGTCGCCGAGGCGTACCGCAGGTTCGGCTCGCCGGCGCAGAAGAAGCTCGTCATCGGTGGTATCGCGGAAGGCGAGGTCGCGGCGATCGCGATGTCCGAACCCGAAGCGGGATCGGACGTCGGCGCGCTGACCTGCCGGGCCGAACGCCGTGACGGCGGCTGGGTGATCAACGGTCAGAAGACCTGGTGTTCCAACGCGCATATCGCGAACACGATCCTGCTCGTGGCCAGGACGTCGGCCGACGGCGGCAAACACGACGGCCTCACGATGTTCCACGTCCCCGCCGACAGCGCCGGGCTCACCATCAAGGGCATCGAGACCTTGGGCGGGAGCGACGTCAACGACCTGTACTTCACCGACTGCGTGCTGCCCGCGGACGCCGTGGTGGGCAAGGTGGGGGAGGGCTGGCGGCAGCTGATGGCGGGGCTGAACCTGGAGCGGCTGATCCTCGCCGCCGGAATGCTGGGAACCGCGCAACGCGCCTTCGACGACACGCTCGCCTACGTCCGCGAGCGCCGCCAGTTCGGCAAGCCGATCGGGACCTTCCAGGCCATCCGGCACCGGCTCGCCGACCTGGCGACGGAGATCGAGTGCTGCCGCCTGCTGGTGTACCGGGTCGCGGAGCTCGTCGACGAAGACCCCGAACGGCTGCTGCCCAGGGAAGCGTCGATGGCGAAGCTCAAGGTGACCGAGACGGCGAAAAAGGTCGCGCTGGAAGGTATGCAGATGATGGGCGGCTACGGCCACGCGATGGAATTCGACATGCAGCGGCACGTGCGCAGCACGCTGGTGTCCACTGTGTACGGTGGAACCAGCGAGATCCAGCGCGACATCATCGGCAAGACCTACGGCCTCTGAACGCCGTCCGGTCAGGACGGGCGGTTGGCGTCCGGGATCTCGATGCTGATGGGCCGTAGTTCGGACAGGTACAGCAAAGCGGCCTTGCGAAGGAACTCGTCGAACAGCCAATAGACCTGCGGTGCCGCCGGGAAGGGCAGCAGTCCTTCCCGGACGGCGACGAAAGGTCCCCACCCCGTGCGGAGGAGCGGGTCCCAGATCGGTTCGCGCGGGATCTTCAGCCAGTTCGCGATCCGGTCGCCGAGCAGGAACCGGGTGAACGCGCCGAGGACGGGTTTGCTGAGGACGCCGGCGTCGACGGCCGAACCCAGGCCGAGAAGGATGTCAGCCAGTTCGATGCCTTCCGGTGTGGCCGCCAGGATCGGGGTCAGCACCTGAGCGGCCTGTGCGTCCGCCTCGGCCCACGACGCAGGAAGGTATTCATCCGCGATGCCGAGCATATGCCCGCCGAGTTGCCAGGAATGCAGGAAAGCCTCCGACTCGTGCGCCGGGATCGGGACCTTCCAGGCGGTGAGTTTCCGCATCACGGTCGTCGGAAGACTGTGCCAGGTCACCATCATGTCGGCCTGGCTGATCGGGATCTGTTCGTCGGCGACGGTGTCCCACTGTGGCGACTGGGGCAGGAGATGGCGTACGGCCGCGTGCACCAACCGGGTCTTCACGCAGGTCACGATCATTTCGCCGTCGGGGGCGTAGGCGTTGCGGGTGCCGATGTCGTAGCCGAGTTTGGCGGTCTTGGAGATGCGATCCTTCATGTCCGCGCCGCCCTTCGAGTAATAGACCGCGCGCGCCTCCTTGGGAATGACCGTGCTCATCATGCCGCTGGCGAAACCGTAGAGAACGCCGAGATACAGGCCGCGCTTCTCGTTGAACTCGTACGCGGTGGCCAGTTTGCGCTGATCGGCCCAGGGTGGCAGCCGCCGCGCCCGTTCCATGAAGTCACGCAGCTCCGCCGGCAGTCCGTCCGGGAGCGGCTGGCCGTTCTTCTTCCAGGTACGCAAAAGCGTGTTCACCCGCGGCACGTCGCCCCGGACGATCAACGAGGCGACCAGCGTGTCGGCCTCCGGATCCCATACCCAGCGCGGATCGGCTCCTGTTCCGGTGCCCGCCACCGAACCCCTGGCGGACCACGTCCATGGCACCGCCTGTGCGGGAGCCGCGAGGCCCAACGCGCCGAGCACGCCGAGTGCTCCTCCGGCCTTCAAAACGCCACGCCTGCCGTGTTCGTCCATGTCGCCGTTCCTCCGCGTCGAGTCGGCCGAGCTCTGATACGATGAAACACGTTGCGAACCTGCGTATCACCATGAGAACACGACGACCGGGACCGCACAAGGCACAATCGGGTGCGGGAGGTGGCCATGGAACCGGCGTTGGAGTCCTTGCTGGAGCTGGCGTACTCGGACGCCGTCGAGCGGGTCGACGAGACGGACGAGACGCGGACGCGGATCCTCGACGCGGCGTACACCCAGTTCTCCAAGACGGGTATCCAACGGTCCACAATGGAGGATGTCGCCCGGCGCGCGGGGGTTTCCCGGATCACCGTCTACCGGCGGTTCCCCGGTAAGGACGTCCTGGTCGAGCAGGTGGTGCGGCGGGAGTTCCGGCGGTACTTCGACCGGTTCCTCGCCGACATCGAGCAGGCGGGCACCGTCGCCGAACGCGTGGTGCTGGGCTTCGTGAGCTCGCTGCGGGCGATCCGCGGCAATCCGCTGATCGGCGGGTTGCTCGACGTCGAGCCGGACCTCCTCATGGCGTCCATGATCGGTGACGGCGGCCGCACCCTCGCCACCGTCCGCGCCTTCGTCGCGGGCCAGCTGAAGCAGGAACAGGCGGCGGGCAACGTCTCCCGGAAACTGGACGTCGATCTCGCGGCCGAACTGATGGTGCGGGTCTCGACCTCGTTCCTGGTGATCCCCAGCCAGGTCGTCGACGTCGACGACGACGAACAGCTCGCCACCGTCGCGAGGCGGTTCCTCGTGCCCTTGCTGGAACTTCGGGACTGACGTCAGGCCTCGCGGTGGCCGAGGCCGGCGGAGACCTGCCGGGCAGCGCGGCCGACGACGCGGTTCAGGCCGCGCATCCGGGCGGCGGGCATGTACGGCCGGGTCGCCGAAACGCTGATGGCCCCGGCGATCGCGCCGGTGGCGTCCCGGATCGGCGCCGCGACACAGCGGATCCCCGGTTCGTTGTCCTCCAGGTCCATCGCCACCCCGGACTCCGCGTACTCGCGCATGCGCGCCAGGAACGCGTCGAGGTCCTCCGGGCGCACCCTGCCGGGTTCCGCCGGCGTCTCGGCCAGGTACAGCTCCCGCCATTCCGGCGCGGAGTCCAGCAGAAGCGCCATGCCGACACCGGTGCGGGTCAACGGCATCCGGTGCCCGATCCGGGAACGCATCTCCGCGCCCCGTGAGCCCGGCAGCTTGTCCAGGTACAGCACCGAATCCCCGTCGCGGACGGCCAGATGCACCGTGTCGCGCAACTGCTCCGCCAGCTCCTCCAGCACCGGCCGGGCGACCACCGGCAGCGGACTGCCGTGCAGGGCCTGGAAACCCAGCTCGATCAAGGTGGGCCCGAGCGCGTAGCCGTCCCGTCCGCTGCGCAGGTAACCCTCGCTGACCAGCAGCTGGACCAGCCGATGCGCGGTACTGCGGCCAAGCCCGGTGTCCTCGACCAGGCCGCGGAGGTCGGTCGCGCCACTCGCGACCGCGCGGATCAGCGCGAGGCCGCGGGCGAGGGTCTGGGTGCCGGGCGGTGCCGTGTCGGACATGCCGGAATCCTACATATAGGGACGGCGATCGCATTATCGGGAACGCGCCCGCACGATGTCGCTCGTGACCGACACCGAACCCGCCTTGATCGCGCTCGACTGGGGAACCTCCGGTCAGCGTGCCTGGCTGCTCGGCGGGGACGGCGAAATCCTGGCCGCCCGCAACGCCGGGCGCGGACTGCTGACCACGACCGAGGACGTGGACCTCCGGGACCCGCGAGCCAGGGCGGCCGCCTACGAGTCCGCCTTCCGGAAGATCTGCGGCGACTGGCTCACGGCGTTCCCCGGGCTTCCCGCCCTCGCCGCCGGGATGGTGGGCAGTGCGCAGGGCTGGGCCGATTCCGGCTACCGCACCGTCCCGGCGGGGCTCGACTTCCCCTCGCTCGTCCCCGTGTCCCATCGCGACGGCGTGCTCCATCTCGTACCGGGACTGCGGATCCCGTCCGGTGAGCACCCCGGCGACGTGATCCGCGGCGAGGAAACGCAACTGGTCGGTGTGCTCGAAGCGCTCGGCGGCCCCGGCGGACCGCTCACCGTGGTGCTACCCGGTACGCACAGCAAATGGGTCCGCGTCGAGGACGGGCTCGTCACCGGCTTCACCACCGCGATGACCGGCGAACTGTACGGAATCCTGATCGCGCACGGCATCCTCGCCCGCACGGCCGCCGAGCCGGCCGCCGACGACGTGGCCTTCTCGCGGGGTCTCGCCGCGGGAAGGCGTTCGCGAGGGATCGCCACCGAGGCGTTCGGCGCCCGCCCGCTCGTCCTCGACGGCGTACTGGAACCGGAGTCGCTGCCCGACTATCTGTCCGGAGTCCTGATCGCCGACGAGGTCTCACATCTGCTGCGTGACGCCGACACCCGCGTGGTGCTGTGCGGTGCGGGTGAACTCTGCCGTCGTTACGCCACCGCCCTCGCCGACAGGGGAGTGGAGGCCATCGTGCTGTCCGAAGAGGTCACCGCCCGAGGGCTGTGGCGTATCGCGACGGCCGCCGGACTGCTCGAAGACCGTCTCGAAAGGACACTGAAACCGTGACCGGTTTGATCGCGATCCTGCGAGGGGTGACCCCGGCCGAGGTCGTCGGCGTCGGCCGGGCGCTCGTCGACGCGGGATTCCCCGCCATCGAGGTGCCGCTGAACTCGCCGGAACCGTTCGAGAGCGTGCGTTTGCTCGCCGACGCGTTCGGGGAGCGGTGCGAGATCGGCGCGGGCACCGTGCTCACCACCGCGGACGTAAGCCGGGCGCGGGAGGCGGGAGCACGCCTGATCGTGGCGCCCAACACCGATCCCGCGGTGATCTCCGCGGCCGTCGCCGAGGGGATGACGCCGTATCCCGGCGTCGCCACGCCCACCGAGGCCTTCGCCGCACTGGCCGCGGGCGCCCGGTATCTCAAGCTGTTCCCCGCCGACGCGGTCGGGATCGGGGGCATGAAGGCGTGGCGCGCCGTGCTGCCGCGCGAGGTCGGACTGCTGCCGGTCGGCGGAGTCGACGAAACGAACCTGGCGGCCTGGGCCGCCGCCGGGGCGGCCGGGGCGGGGCTCGGTTCCTGCCTCTACCGGCCGGGTGACACCGCCGGCGCGGTCGGCGTCCGTGCCCGCGCACTTTCCGAGATCTGGCACCAGGAATAGGAAAAGAACCATGAAGATCGTGTCAATGACGACATATCAGGTGCCGCCGCGCTGGTCGTTCCTGAAGATCGAAACGGACGAGGGCGTCACCGGCTGGGGCGAACCGGTCCTGGAGGGCCGGGCCGCTTCGGTGGCCGCGACCGTCGAGGAGCTTTCCGACTACCTGATCGGCAAAGACCCCTCGCAGATCGAGGATCTGTGGACCGTCCTGTATCGCGGCGGGTTCTACCGGGGCGGTGGCCTCCACATGAGCGCGCTGGCCGGGATCGACCAGGCCCTGTGGGACATCAAGGGAAAGGCGCTCGGAGTCCCGGTGCACGAACTGCTCGGCGGCCGCGTACGCGACCGGATCAAGGTGTACTCGTGGATCGGCGGCGACCGCCCGGCCGAGACCGCCCGCGCGGCCCGCGAGGTGGTGGACCGCGGATTCAGCGCGGTGAAGATGAACGGCACCGAGGAACTGTCCTATCTGGACACCTGGGATAAGGTCGACCGCTGTGTGGCCAATGTGGACGCGGTGCGGCAGGCGGTGGGCCCGAATATCGGCATCGGGGTGGACTTCCACGGCCGCGTGCACAAGCCGATGGCCAAGGTGCTGCTACGCGAACTGGAGCCGTATCGGCTGATGTTCGTCGAGGAGCCGGTGTTGTCCGAGCACGTCGACGGATTCGCCGACGTCCTCCGTAACTCGCCGATCCCGATCGCGCTCGGCGAGCGGCTGTTCTCCAGGTGGGATTTCAAGACGGTGCTGGCCTCGGGCGCCGTCGACATCATTCAACCGGACCCGTCACACTGCGGCGGCATCACTGAAGCGCGCAAGATCGCGCACATGGCCGAGGCCTACGACGTCGGCCTGGCGCTGCACTGCCCGCTCGGCCCGATCGCGCTGGCGGCCTGCCTGCAGATCGACGCGGGTTGCTACAACGCGACGATCCAGGAACAGAGCCTCGGCATCCACTACAACACGAGCAACGACCTCCTCGACTACCTGGCGGATCCGTCGGTGTTCGCCTACGACGACGGACAGGTCGTCATCCCCCGCGGGCCGGGGCTGGGTATCGAGATCAACGAGGAGTACGTCGCCGAACGGGCGGCCGAAGGCCATCGCTGGCGGAATCCGGTGTGGCGGCACGCCGACGGCTCGTTCGCGGAATGGTGAGCGCGATGACCACTGCCGTCCAAGGTGCCGTGCGCCCGACCCGGTTCCGGGTGCTCATCGCGGTGATGCTGTTCATCACCGTCGTCATCAACTATCTCGACCGTTCGAACCTGTCGATCGCGATGCCCGCGATCGCCGGCGAACTCGACCTGTCCAAAGCGGAACAAGGTCTGCTCCTGTCGGCCTTCGGCTGGACCTACGCCGCGTTGCAACTGCCCGGCGGCTGGCTCGTCGACAAGATCCCGCCTCGGCTGCTCTATCCGGCCTGTCTGATCCTGTGGTCTCTCGCGACGTTCTTCATGGGGATCATCGGCGGGTTCGTGGCGCTGATCGCGTTGCGGCTGATGGTCGGCGTCTTCGAGGCTCCCGCCTATCCGATCAACAGCAAGATCGCGACCGTCTGGTTCCCGGAACGCGAACGCGCCACGGCGATCGGCTTCTACACCTCGGGCCAGTTCATCGGCCTCGCCTTGCTGACACCCGTGCTGTCCTGGTTGCAGACCGTGCTTTCGTGGCACTGGGTGTTCATCGCCACCGGTCTGGTCGGCATCCTCTGGGCCGTGCTCTGGTACGCGAAGTACCGGGAGCCGCGCGACTCGCGGGCCAACGAGGCGGAGGTGGAGCTGATCCGTTCCGGCGGTGGCCTGGTGGATCTGCCGCGCGAGCGGCCGGAGCGGGCGCGCATCACGCGTGCGGATCTGGCGACCGTGCTGGGCAGCCGGAAGTTGTGGGGAATCTACTTCGGACAGTTCTGCCTGACCTCGACGCTCTGGTTCTTCCTCACCTGGTTCCCGACGTATCTCGTCGAGTACCGGGATATGGACTACATCAAGTCCGGCTTCCTGGCTTCGCTGCCGTTCATCGCGGCACTGGTCGGCGTGCTGGTCTCCGGTGTCCTGTCGGACTTCCTGGTGCGGCGCGGCGCCTCGCTCGGGGTGGCGCGGAAAGGCCCGATCATCGCCGGGCTGCTGCTGAGCACCGTGATGGTCACGGCCGGGTTCACCGACTCGACCACGATGGTCATCGTGATCCTGTCCGTCGCCTTCTTCGGCAACGGGCTCGCGTCGATCACCTGGTCGCTGGTCTCCGCGCTGGCTCCGCGGCGGCTGCTCGGGCTGACCGGCGGGATGTTCAACTTCATCGGGAACCTGTCGTCGATCGCCACGCCGATCGTCATCGGCCTGATCGTCACCGACGACAGTTTCGCGCCCGGCTTCGCGTATATGACCGTGATCACGGTCGCCGGGATCCTGTCCTATGTCTTCCTGGTCGGCAAGGTCGAGCGCGTGGCCGAGCGAACCCCGGCGGGATCCGCGCGGGTGTGACCCGGCCTCACATTTCGCGCGGCCGCGTCGTCGGTAGGGCAGAAGCATCCACTACCGCAAGGAGAACGCGATGAATGCCCGGCTCGACTACTTCGGCAACCCGGTCGGCGGAAAGTTCATGAGGACCATCATCTCGGCAGGAAGGGGGCTGGCCGACTCGCCGCTGTCGCTCACGATCCAGGAACTGGTCCGGATGCGCGCGAGCCAGATCAACGGCTGCGCGGTCTGCCTGGACATCCACACCAAGGAAGCCGCCGCCGCGGGCGAAACGGACGTGCGGATCAACCTGGTCGCCGTATGGCGGGAGGCGACGGTCTTCACCGAGGCCGAGCGCGCCG
The DNA here is from genome assembly GCF_044461365.1 of Amycolatopsis sp. NPDC049868. NCBI lineage: Bacteria > Bacillati > Actinomycetota > Actinomycetes > Pseudonocardiales > Pseudonocardiaceae > Amycolatopsis > Amycolatopsis sp. NPDC049868. The sequence continues at coordinate 304,697 of NZ_JBITKV010000007.1, forward strand.
CGCTGGAAGTGACCGAGCAGGCCTGCCGGATGGCCGACGGCGGCGGAGTCACCGATGAGGCTTGGGCGAACGCCGCCAAGCATTTCGACGAGGACCAGCTCGCCGCGCTGGTGGCGGTGATCTCGTTGATCAACGCCTTCAACCGGGTGAACGCCATCGTCCAGAACCCCGGCGGCGACTACCGGGTGGGGCAGTTCGCATGACCACCACCGAGACAGCACGCAATCGGGCGGTGTTCAGCCGCTTCCACGACGCGACCAACACCGGCGACTTCGGCGTCATCGAGAAGACGATCGACGAGGTCGTCGCGCCGGACGTGGTGTTCCACGCGCCGGTGCCGATGGAGACGACAGGGGCGCAGGCACTGAAACAAGTGTGGACGGTGCTGCTGCGTGCGTTCCCCGACCTGCGGGTCACGGCCGAGGACGTGCTCGCCGACGGGGACAGGATCGTCTGCCGGAACACCGTCACCGGCACCCACCAGGGCGAGTATCGAGGACTGCCCGCCACGGGGAAGACCGTTTCCTACAGCGAGATCTTCATCCTCCGCTTCGCCGGGGGGCGGGTCGCCGAGATCTGGGGTGTCGTGGACGTCCTCACCCAGCTACGGCAACTCGGCGCCCTCGCGGCGTAGCGGTCAGGCTCCGGCCCAGGGACGGAGCTTCTCCGGATTCCGCATCCCCCAGATGTGCTGGATGCGGTCTCCGGCGACGTGGAACGCGAAGACGGCGACGGTCAGCTCGGCCTGCCGGAGTACGAGGCCGGGCCGGCCGTTGACGTCCCGCTCCACCAGTTCGAGACCGGACGTCAAACGCGCCAACGTGATGAGATAGGAGGCGACCTCCTCGCTCCCTTCGAATGGATGCAGCGCGGCCGTGACGACTCCTCCGCCGTCGCTGGCCGCCTTGACGTCCGGATCGAGGATGCCGATGAGCGCGTTGATGTCTTTGGCTTCCCAGGCCTTCTTGAACTCTTTGACGAGCTCGGCCTGCGTGGCGATCGGGGCGGGCGAAACGCGCGTCGCGCGGATACGGCGGCGCGCGGATGACGCCAGCTGGCGGCAGGCGGCCGGAGTGCGGCCGACGATCTCCGCGACCTCGGCGAAGGCGTAACGGAACACGTCGTGCAGGACGAACGCGACCCGCTCGGCCGGCGTCAGTGATTCGAGCACGACGAGAAACGCCATGTTGATCGACTCGTCGAGGGTGATCCGGTCGGCCGGGTCGACGGCGGGCGGCCGCCCGGTCGTCCGTTCGACGTGTCCCGGCAGCGGTTCGGGAAGCCACTCGCCGACGTAACGTTCCCGTCGTGCGCGTGCCGACCCGAGGAGGTCCAGGCAGATTCGGCTCGCGACCGTCGTCAGCCAGGCTCCGGGAGACTCGATCGCTTCCCGCTGCGCGGAGGACAAGGCGTACCAACGGGTGTAGGTCTCCTGCACCACGTCCTCGGCCTCGGAAAGGGAACCGATCAGGCGATACGCGAGCCCGATCAGCTGGCGCCGCTCGCTCACGATCGCCTTGAGTCCCGGGTCGAGCGTCGGTTCGTTCATGGGTTTCGCCCCCCTGGTCGCGTGTGGTGTCCCGGGTACGACGAGACACCGGCGCCGGATGTGAGGTCACCTCCGGCGCCGGCGGGCTATGCCGTCACCGCGCGGGGGAAGTCCTTGCGCTTGATCTTGGCCCGGCGGCCGTCCGGATGGTGGAAGACCACGCCCTCGGCCACGTGCCCTGGCGAGAACCGGCTGTCCAACGTGTCGAGGAAATCCCGGAGTTCGTGGTAGCTGCGCGGTACTTCGGGCAAGGTCGGCGCCTGGAGATCGAACGGGACGCATCGGTGATCTTCCAGCCCGAGGGGATTGCCCTGGATGCGCGGGCCGAGCGCCTCGCTCGGATGCTCCCCGTCCGGCCACCCGGACACGTCGGTGTTCCCGGCCGCCGCGAGGATCCACTTGTCGTCGGCGGTTCCGCCGTCGGTGTCGACGTACCAGCCGTCGACGATGCCCTGCTGCTTCTGCGCCTTGCTCGGGTTGCGGCGCTTCTCGACCCGGACCAGCTGCCCCGCGCGCACGGTGAGCCGGACGTTGGTGCCGTCGAGCTTCTCCGTGCCCACCCCGGCGCCGTCGAACACCCATGCGCACTCGGCGCGAGGCCTGTCGACGACGTGAAAACGCTCGTCGCGCTCGAAAAGCGTGGGGATCTTCTCCATGACGGTCTTCCCTTTCACGACGTGCCCGATGAGTTCCTCAGGAGTGATGGCGCCGACGGCCAGCCCGCCGGCGAGCGCCCGTATCAGCTCCGCCACGGAAACGTCGGCTTCGACGGCCACATGCTTCAGCGCCTTCTTCTCCTCGGGGGAGATCCAGGCGACCAGCCGTGACCATCCATCGGGAGGCGTCCATCGGGCCGGCGTCGCAGGGTCTTTGCGCGGCCTGCCCCGTCCTCGTGCCTGCTCCACGGCTGAACCGTAGCCAGCCCAAAATACTTGTGTCAATTGGCATAACAGAAAATAGTCGCGAGGTAGTCGCTCACATCTGAGGAGGTCAGCGCGCCCCGGCTTCTCCGAGGATCCGGGCGACGGCTGTCTGACCCTTGGTCCTGGCGTGGGCGAGGGGAGTGACACCCTGCTTGTCGGCGAGGTTCACATCGGCGCCCGCGGCGACGAGCGCTCGGACCACTTCCTGATGGCGCGGCCCGCCGTCGCCGAGGATGACCGCTTCCAGCAGCGCGGTCCAGCCGAGGTCGTTCACGTGGTCGACGTTGATCCCGCTGCCGGCCACCAGCCGCACGTACTCGGCGTGCCCGCGTTCGGAGGCGGGGATCAGCGAGACGCCGCCGTACCGGTTGGTGATGGTCAGATCCGGCTTGGCTTCGAGTAGCAGCTTCGCCATCGGGACGCTCCCGGTGACCCCGGTGACCAGCCATGGTGTGTCGTGCCGCCCGTCGAGCGCGTTCGGGTCGGCGCCCGCCTTGACGAGGATTTCGGCGACCTCTAGCCGGTCCTCGGTGACGGCGACGAGCAACGGGGTCCGGCCGCGATCGTCACGGGTCTCCAGGTCGGCGCCGGCGTCGACGGCCTGCCGGACTCGGTTGGCGTCGGCTTCGAAGAGTTGGTTCACGGGGACTCCTTGGCGGGGCGGCTGGGACGACGTGGGTGGCGGGGCGGTGCTCGGCGCCGTCGCGGGTGGTGCGCCCGGTGCCTGCGGGGAGCAGGCACCGAGCACGAGGGCGGCGAGCAGAGCCGCGATCGCCCGCTCACCGATCATCAGCGAAGTTCCCCGATGGCGCGCAGGCCGGCCGCGGCGAACTTCTCGTCGAGGTCGCCGCTGGGCGCGCCGCCGACGCCGATCCCGGCGATCGGGCCGCCGTTCGCGGCGACCGGCACGCCGCCGCCGAGGAAGAGCGTGCCGGGGATGTCGCGGATGGTCGGGCCGTCTCCCTGGGCGTTCTTGGCCAGCGCGGACGTCGGCTGTCCGAAGGAGACCGCGGTGAAGGCCTTCCGCTTGGCGGACTCCTCCGTCTGCGGCCCGGCGCCATCGCCCTTGAGCAGGACGCGGACGTCGCCCGACCGGTCGATCACGGCCACAGTGACCCGCTGGCCCTCCTTCTCGGCGGCGTCCAGCGCTGCCTGCGCGGCCCGGGTGGCGGCGTCGACACCGAGCACGCTGGTCTGCACCACGGCCTGCGCGGCGGCGGGCGGCTGCGGCTTGCGGTCCTGTTGTGCCTGCGCCGCGCCCACGCCGGTGGCCAGCGCGACGGTCGCGAGGCCGGCCGTCATACCCAGGACGAGACGAGTGCGGGGGAGCTTGGCGTTCATCGGATTTCCTTTGCGGTGAGGGGTGTTTCGTTCTCCCTCGACTTTCCCGCCCGGCGCGCTGTGGCGAATCGGGAGAGTGGACATCGATCGGACGCCGAGCGGTCGGTGCGGGCATCAACCGAACGATTGATGCGGAGCACCCCGCCTCCCCACATACGATCATCGGCGAGGAAGGGAGGGCCGGAATGAAGCCGCATCTGGGCGAGACCACCGGGCTGAACGCCGCGATGCACGCAGGGTTCTTCCTGCTGCTCGCCGCGTCCGTGGCCCGGTTCGTCGCGGGGCACGGATTGAGCGGTGCCACGCCGCTGATCCTCGTGCTCACCGGCGCGCTCGCGCTGGTCTACGTGGCGGGCGTGCTGAGCTGGGAGGCGCTCGACCGGTGGCGTCCGGCGTGGCTGACGGTGGTGATCGCGGTCTGGCTGGCGCTGGTGGTGGCCGCGCCGAGTTTCGCCTGGTGCGCCGTGCCGTTGTTCTTCGTCTGCCTGCAGATGCTGCGCCCGCGGATGATGATCGCGGTGGTCGTGCTCCTGACCGTCGCGACCATCCTCGCCCAGCTGAGGATCGCGGACGGGTTCGATCCGAGCATCGTGCTCGCGCCCATCGCGGTCGCGCTGATGGCCACGATGACGTTCCTGCAACTCGACCGGGACCGGCTCGAACTGGGTCAGACCGTAGGGGAGCTCCTGCGCACCAGGATCGACCTCGCACAGAGCCAGCGGGTGGCCGGGATGGTGGAGGAACGGGAGCGGCTGGCGCGAGAGATCCATGACGTCCTCGCGCAGGGGCTTTCGAGTCTGCGGATGCTGCTGCAGGCGGCGCAGCGGTCGTGGGACACGGATCCGGAACTGGCCAAAGCCCACGTGTCCCGCGCCGTCGACGCGGCGGGGGACAACCTCGACGAAGCGCGCCGGTTCGTCAAAGGCCTCGGGTCGCCGCGGCTGGAGAGCACCGACCTCGGCGAGACCCTGAGCGCGCTCGCCGAGCAGGTCACGTTCGCCGCCGCGCATCCGGTGCGCTTCGAGACCAGCGGGGATCCGTATCCCCTGGAACCCGAAGTGGAGGCATGTCTGCTCCGGGTCGCGCAGAGTGCGCTGGCGAACGTCAGCGAGCACGCCAGGGCGACGAAGGCCGCCGTCACGCTGACTTATCTGGCCGACAAGGTCGTCCTCGACATTCGAGACGACGGCGTCGGTTTCGCCCCGGAATCGACCCGCGCGAGCGGCTTGCGGGGGAACGGGTTGCGGATGATCGGTGAGCGGGTCGCCGAACTCGGTGGTGAGATGGTCGTCGAGAGCGCGCCGGGAGAGGGCACCGCGCTCGCCTTCGCCGTGCCCACCAGGGAGGTTCGATGACCGTCCAGGTGCTGATCGTCGACGACCATCCGGTGGTGCGGGCGGGTATCGCCGCGCTGCTGGCCGGCGAGCCCGGCTTCGAGGTGATCGGCGAGTGCGCGAGCGCCGACGAGGCCGTGCGGTTCGCGACCGCCCGGAAGCCGGACGTCGTGCTGATGGACCTGCAGCTCGGCGACGGCCCGGACGGTGTGAGCGCCACCGAACGCCTGACCGCCTTGCCGGATCCGCCGAAGGTACTGGTGCTCACCACCTACGACGCCGAGCTGGACATCACCAGGGCGGTGGCCGCCGGCGCCACCGGCTACCTGCTCAAGGCGGGGCCGCCCGAGGATCTCTTCAAGGGCATTCACGCGGCCGCGCGTGGAGAGACCGCGTTGGCGCCGCAGGTCGCGGCCCGGCTTTTCGGGCATATGCGGGCACCGGCACCCGCGTTGAGTCCTCGTGAGACCGAGATCGTGCAGTTGGTGGCGGAAGGATTGATCAACCGGCAGATCGCGGCGCGCCTGTTCATCTCCGAAGCCACGGTGAAAACACACCTCGTCCACATCTACGACAAACTCGGCGTCGACAGCCGTGCCGGTGCGGTGGCCGTCGCCACGGAACGGAGGATCATCCGCAACTGAAGGCGTTGCCCGACCTGGAGGTGGGTCAGCGGCGTGGTTCGATCGTCATGTCGCCGCGGGTCAGCGCGAGAGTCGAGTCCCTGGCGAGTAACTCGTGCGGGAAACCGAGTTCGATCGCGGAGGCCTCGTCGAGGCGGGCCAGCTGCGAGGCGGTGAGCTCGACTTCCAGCGCGCCGAGGTTGTCCTCCAGCTGCTCGGTGGTGCGGGCGCCGATGATCGGTGCCGTCACGCCCGGGTTCCGCAAGGTCCAGGCCAGCCCGATCTGGGCGGGGGTGCGGCCGAGGTCCGCGGCGACCTCCTTCACGACGTCCACGATGGCGAGGTTGCGCTCGGTGAGTGTGCCCAAGGCGAGGTTGAAGTTCTTGCGGGTGCCGTCTTCGGACGGCGTCGCGGACATGTCGCCTCGGCTGTACTTCCCGGTGAGCACCCCGCCGGCCAGCGGCGACCAGGGGACCACGCCCAGTCCCATCTCGCGGGCCATGGGGATCAGGTCACGTTCCCCGGTGCGCTCGATCAGGTTGTACTCGATCTGCAGCGCGATCAGTGGCGACCAGCCGCGCAGGTCGGCGATCGCCTGCATACGCGACACCTCCCAAGCCGGGGTGTTGGAGATCCCCACGTACAGGACTTTGCCCTGCCGGACCAGATCGTCCATCCCGCGCAGGATCTCCTCGACCGGGGTCGTGAAATCCCACAGGTGCAGGTAAAGCAGATCGATGTAGTCCGTGTCCAGTTGCCGCAGGCTGGCTTCCACCGACGCGAACAGGCTCTTGCGCTGGCCGCCCCCGGAATTCGGGTCGCCAGGGCGGCGCAAGACCGTGTACTTCGTCGCCAGCACGAGGCTTTCGCGGCGGTCGCGGGCGAATTCGCCCAGCAGCCGCTCGGAGCTGCCGTTCGTGTAGGTGTTGGCGGTGTCGATGAAGTTGCCGCCGCGTTCGACGTAGCGGTCGAACAGCTTGCGTGCCTCATCCTGCTCGGCGCCCCAGCCCCAGTCCGTGCCGAAGGTCGCCGCGCCCAGGGCCAGCGGGGAAACCCGCAGCCCGGACCGGCCCAGCAGCCGGTAGGTGTCGAGGGGGAGCGACATCGGGTCCTCCTGTGCTCGTGTTCCGTTGTCGAAGCCGAGTCTGCGACCGCCGCGAACGAGGGATAAGGGAGAGCGCTTCCTGGGAACACGGGTCCCACCCTGGCTGTTGGAGCCGGTATGACGACTTCCGCCGTGGACACGGCACAGGAGCTGGCCGCGTTCCTGCGGACCCGGCGTGAACGCCTGGACCCGGACGAATTCGGCCTGCCGTCGCGCCGTCGGTCCCGGCGGACCCCGGGACTGCGCCGCGAAGAGGTCGCCGAACTGGCGGCGGTCAGCGTCGACTACATCGTGCGGCTGGAACAGGCCCGTGGGCTGCGGCCCTCGGCGGACGTCGTGGAGGCGCTCGCCAGGGCGCTGCGCTTGGCTCCCGACGAACGCGCCTACCTCTTCGATCTGGCCAGGCAGCGTCCCCGCGACGACGGCAAGCTCGCCACCACCGCGGCACCGGCGCTGGCCCGGCTGGTCGCGGATCTGTCGCCGCTACCCGCCATGCTGATGAACCACCGCTACGACATCCTGGCGTGGAACGACGAAATGGCGAGACTGCTGGTGGATTTCGGCACTCTGCCGCCGTCACAGCGGAATTCGATGTGGTTGTGCCTCAAACATCCCAAGATCCACGAGTTCTACGCGGATCGTGAACGTGTCGTGCGGGAGGGGATCGCCCATCTGCGCGCCGCTTGGGCCGCGCATCCGGACGATCAGGGCTTGACCGAGCTGATCGCCGAATTCACCGCCGACGAGGAATTCGCGCGGCTGTGGGCAGAACGCGACGTCAAGGTCAACGGCCGCGGGCGCAAGGTGATGCGTCATCCCGAGGCCGGTGTGGTCGAACTGGATTACGAGGTGCTCATCCCTCTTGAGGATCAGGGCCAGCGTCTCGTGATCTACCGCGCCATGACCGAAGAAAGCCGCCTGGCGCTGGACCGGTTGTTCGCCCTGCCACGGCAGTAGGCGATGCGCGTACCGCGCCTATTCGATCGCGTGTCCGTGAAGGCCTCCTTGCCACCCTGAAGGTAGTGAAGGAGGCCTTCACGGACTGCGTGATCTCTATTCGTCAGGCGGTGACGAGGGACAGGCCGTAGTTCTGCAGGATCTCGTTCACCGGCTGGAACCAGGTCTCACCGCCGGAACCGCAGTTGCCCCAGCCGCCGGAGGTGACGCCTTGCGCCTGGTCACCGGTGATGAAGGAGCCGCCGGAGTCGCCGGGTTCGGCGCAGACGTTGGTGCGGGTCATCTGGTGGACGGCGCCCTGCGAGTAGTTGACCGTCTCGTTGTGCCCCAGCACGGTGCCGCAGTGCCAGTGCGTCGTCGAACCGGATCGGCACACAGAGGTGCCGACCGGTGCGACCCACGAGCCACGGACGAGCGCGTCGCTCACGGTGCCCCAGCCGAGGACGACCGGCGCGGTCCACCAGCCGTTGCCGATCCGGATGAACGCGTAATCGTTGCCGGGGAAGGAAGAACCGGCGAAGCTGCCCATCGCCGAGCCGTCCCAGCCGACGACCGAGCTGCCGATGCCGCCGCAGTGGCCGGCGCTGACGAATCCACCGTGGACGCTGAAGCCGATCGAGCAGCGGGTGTTCCCGTTGATGTAATACGGGTCGCCGCCGACGGTACCGGCCGCGAACGGTTCGGCCTTGGGCGCGGTGACCACCGTGACCGGACCGGATTTCCTTGCCCTGGCCAGGAAGTCGTCGACGTCGGAACCATGCGCGCCCGGCCGCAGCGCGACCACGACGCTGCCGCTGCGCGGATCGGCGCGCCAGCCGCTGACGGCGGCGGGGGCGGGCCGGGTCTTGGCCGACAAGTCGATTTCGGCCTTCGCCGCGTCGAGCTGGGCCGCGCTGATCGCGACCGCGGTGGGTTCGGCACCGGCCTCCCGGACGGCGGACGCCGCCGCGGGGTCGGTCACCCCGACGACGAGTTCACCGCGCGCCGGATCGAACCAGGCGCCGCCGAACGCCGCGCCGGCGGCCCGCTGCGCGGCGGGCAGCACCCGCGAGGCGGTCATTTCCTGGGTGAGCCGGGTCGAGGCCTGCGCGGCGGTGAGCCCCAGGTCCCGCTGCATCGCGGCGAGCAATCCGGGGGATGCCTGTGCGACCGGGGCGAGGGCGGCTGAAGTGAGACTCGCGGTCAGGACGGCGGCGCCGCCGAGTGCCAGGGCGATTCTTCGACGCATGGTTACTCCTCCAAGGCCGGGGGAAAGAAACACACTGCCCGCCGAGTGTGGGGCCGTGACCGGGGAAAGGGCGAGGAATGTCCGGTCTTCTGTCCGTAATTCACAAGAGCGAACGCCGATTTTTGTCTACTTAGGACAGTCGGCCAATGGGCCCTCCGCGCGCTCCCGCCACGGTTCCAGTACGTTGCGGAACATGACCGCGTCGCCGGAGGATGTGCCGGAGCAGGTGCTGCGCACCTCGATCGTCGAGCGGCTGTTCGCTCGTGAGGCCGACCATCGGCCGTTGTTCACGCACCAGGACCACGGTGCCGGTGTGGACAGCACGGTCACCTGGACGGAGTTCGTCGCCCGGGTGCGAGTGGTCGTGGGCGCACTGCGCCTGGTCACTCGGCCGGGTGATCGTGTCGCCGTGCTCACCGGCCAGGACCTGAACTATCCCTTGGCCTTCTTCGGCGCACTCGCCGCCGGCCTGGTGGCCGTGCCGTTGATGGCGCCGGGCAGCCCTTCCCAGCGCGGCAGGCTCGCCGGTGTGCTGGCGGACTGCGGCGCAAGGGTTTGGCTGACCTCTTCGGCCGCCGCCTCGAAGGTGCGCGAAGCCGGCGAGCCGGACCACCTGATCGTGGTCGACGAACTCTCCGGGCCGGGGATCGATCCGCTTCCCGTCGCGCCGGAAAGCCCCGCGTATCTGCAGTACACGTCCGGGTCGACCCGGGAGCCCGCCGGTGCCGTGATCCCGCACCGGGCGGTGGCCGCGGCCTGCTGGCAGGCGAGCCGGGCCTACGCCGTCGACGAGCGCACGACCTGTGCCGGATGGATCCCGTTCTTCCATGACATGGGCCTGATCCAGCTGTTGTGCCTGCCGGTCCACGCGGGAGCGCGATCGGTGTTCATGTCGCCCGCCGAATTCGTGCATCGCCCCGTGCGCTGGCTGCGTCAGCTCGCCGATCACCCGGCCGTGTTCACCGCCGCGCCGAACTTCGCGTTCGACCTTGCCGTCGAAGCCGCCGAAGAAGCTGGGGACGACCTCGATCTCTCCGACGTCCGGGTCGCGCTCAACGGCGCCGAGCCGGTCCAGCCGCGGACGGTCGCGCGTTTCCTAGAGGCCTTCGGCCCGCGGGGGTTCCGCGCCGAAGCGCACCGTCCCTCCTATGGACTGGCCGAGGCCACTGTGTACGTCGCGAGCGCGGGCGTCGAGGGACCGCGGAGCGCGGTCTTCGACAGAGAAACCTTGGCGCAGGGCCAAGCGATCGAGGTGGCGGAGGGCCAGGAACTCGTCTCGGTCGGGCGCCCGCTCGGCCAGCGGGTCCGGATCGTCGGCGACGGCGTGGCGCGGCCCGACGGCCTCGTCGGGGAGATCTGGATCCACGGGCCGAACGTCGCGTCGGGGTACTGGGGCCGCGGTGACGCCGCCGCGTTCGGGGGCGAACTCGACGGCGTCGGTGGTTGGCTGCGCACCGGTGACCTCGGCGTGTTCCACCGCGGCGACCTCTACATCACCGGCAGGCTCAAGGATCTCATCGTCATCGACGGCCGTAATTTCCATCCGCAGGACATCGAAGCGGTGGCGGGGGAGGCGCATCCGGCGATCCGCCGCGACCGCGTCGCCGCATTCGGTGTCTCGGACGAAAGGGGCGAAGGGGCGATGTTGGTAGCCGAATGGGCAAAGAACGCCGAAGCGGATGTCAAAGAAGTGACGAGAGTGGTATTGCGCGCCGTTTCACGGGAACATGATCTGACGCTGCGATCTGTCCGTCTGGTTCCCTCCGGTGACCTTCCGCGCACTTCCAGTGGCAAGGTCGCGCGGGCCGCGGCGAAGGCGCGTTATAGTCGGCCCCGTGGGTGATCACCGCGCGGAGGTCGTGAAGGTCGTCAGTGAGACTTTTCGGCTTGATCCCGCCGAAATCGAGTCCGACGCGCCGCTCGAAGAGCTGGGTATCGACTCCAAGGGACGGATAAAACTCCTGTCGGCGCTGGAGATCTACCACGACGTGAGGATTGACCTGGACCAGCTGGACCGGTTCACCGACATCGGGTCGGTGGCCGAAGTGCTCGAAGAGGCACTCGGCGGTAAAGCCGACGCATCCGACGAAAGGCGCTGAAAAGAATGAGCGGGGGCTTCACCGCGGCGACCGATGCGCTTTCATCGGCGTCGAAGAACATCGGAAAGCTGACAGAGCAGTTGCTCGAAGACAACCCGGATCTGTCGAGCACTCCGGTGAACGCGGCCGGTTTCGGCCAGGCGCACGGCGACCACGCGAAGAAGTACACCGACGGCGTGGCGGCGTTGTGGGCGTCGGTCCAGGGGTACAGCACCACGCTCGGCTCGTTCGGCACGAACCTCGGCACCGCGGGCACCGCGTACGGCACCAACGAGGACGAGCAGAAGAACAAGATCACCAAGACGGGGATGCGCTAGTGGCCACCAAAACCACCTGGACCGACGTCAAGGCCGTCCTCGACGACCCGGCCGTTCCCACCGAGCAGAAGACCAAGCTCATCGGCTCGTGGATGCGGACGCATCCGGCGCCCCCGCCGTGGACGGCGGACCAGGAGCCGGAGGAGATCAAGGAGAAGCGCAAGGAAGCCGAGAAGTACGCGGCGTCCTACAACGCCCTTCCGTTCCTGCCCTACGACGACGACCTCGACAAGGTCTACGACAGCGCGAAGGGCGCGGGCGATCAGGCCAGCTTCAACCGGAAGGAGGAGAAGAAGGCCGTCGACGAAGGGAACAAGAAGCTCGACGACACCAAGGAACCCACCGCCGACGGCGCCGGGACCAAGACTTCGGACGAGATCTTCGACGCCGCCGCGCCCGCTCTCAAGGTCTTCGAAACCTTCGGCTCGCTGCTGGCGAAGCTCCCGGAAGACTGCCGGGGCACCACCCGCGCGCTTGACATCGAAAAGGACATCAGGAAGCCGTTCGACGAGCAGCGCGGCATCAGCTTCCAGAACTTCGTCGACGACGCCGCCCATTTCAAGACCGGTTCGAAGACCGTTCAGAAGACCATCGACGACACCGGTTCCCAGCTGAACACCCTCTACGGGACGTGGACCGGCGATGCCGCGGACGCCTCCTCGGACAACTACAACGAGAAGATCCTCCCTAAGGCCAAGAAACTCTCCGAGACCCTGAACAACGCGAGCGAAGCGACGCTGCACACCAGCGCGACGGTGTTCAAGCTGTGCAAGGGCAAGGCCGACACGGTCATCGATCTCTACAAGGAGATCGTCGGCAAAGCGGACTTCCCGATGGCGCAGAAGGTCATCGCCATCGCCGCCGGTGAGAAGAGCGGCAAGGAAGACCTCGGCGCGATCGCGGGCTGGATGGACGTCAACTTCGGCTCCAACCTGGTCCAGCAGCTGAACAACGACGGCTGCTGCGACGACGACGAGTTCAAGAAGGCTGGCCAGAACCTCGCCAAGCAGTGGATCCAGCGGCAGTTCATCCCCGAGATGTGGACCGTCATCTACGAGGGCTTCGCCAAGTCCTGCAAGGACACCAAGGAATTCGTCGACCAGGCCTACGACGAACTCGACAAGGTGATGGGCAAGGTCAAGAACGAGTTCGAAGGCGCGGGTGACAAGGGCGGCGCCGGCGGCGCGGGCGGCCCCGGTGGCACGGGCGGCGGACCCGGTGGCCAGGGCCCGGACTTCACCGGTGGTCAGGGTGGTTCCGGTGGTGACAACGGCGGTTCGGGAACCGGTGGGCCGGGTGGTGGCCCTGGCGGTGGCCCCGGTGGTTCGGGCAAGGGGCCGGACTTCACCGGCGGCACCGGCGGTGGACCGGGCGGCGGCCCCGAGGGCGGCACCGGTGGTGGTCCCGGATCGGGTGGTTCCGGTCCGGGTGGTGGCACCGGTCCGGCAGGGCAGGTCAAGCCCCCGCCGGTCCCGGACGTGAACATCCCCGAAGGCGGTTCCGGCGGTGGCCCCGGCGGCGGTCCGGACCCGAGCAAGGACCAGACGTCACCTTCGGGCTCGGTCCCGCCGCCGTCGAACGGCGACGAGCAGAAGGCCGCCGCCGAAGAGGCGAAGAAGCAGGCAGCGGCGGCCGCCGAAAACGCCAAGAAGCAGGCTTCCGAGGCGCTGGGCAAACTGGGCGACGGTCCGGCCGGTGGCGACCTCGGGGGTTCCGGCGGTTCCGGTCCGGGCGGCGGAGGCACCGGCGGTGGTCCCGGTGGCGGTGGCAACACGGACGCCGCGGCCGACGCCAAGGCGGCGGCGGAGAAGGCCACTGAAGAGGCGAAGAAGCAGGCTTCCGACGCGCTGAACAAGCTGGGTGACGCCCCTGGCGGCATGGGCGACGGCGATTCCAAGGACGGCGACTCGAAGGATGCCGAGAAGTCCGCGGACGAGGCGAAGAAGAAGGCTTCGGAAGCCTTGGACAAGCTCGGCGACGAGTTGCCCGGTGAAGGCGGCGACAAGCTGGCCGGTGACAAACCCGGTGAGGACGGCGACAAGGCCGAGGACGGCGAACGCGAGACCCTCAAGGTCAAGCAGGGCGACAAGACCTTCGAGATGACCGAGCCGGACAAAGACGGCGAGATGGAGATCAAGGTCGGGGACGGTTCCGGGCCCGCCAAGGACTTCAAGCTCGACTGGACCGGCGACGGCGACGAGTCCAAGCTGGGCTCCACTCCCGGCTCGGACGACGGGAAGCCGGACAAGGACGGCGTCCACCGTCCGGGGCCGGACGGCAAGATCCACATCCAGGACGGCGATGTGAAGATCACCGCCGAACGTCCAGACGGCCCGTCCGGGCCGACGGTCGTCACCGTCGACGACGGCACCGGCAAGCCGACCACGTACACCCTCGGCGAGGACAAACCCGCCACGGACAAGGCATCGCATCCGGCGACTCCCGTCACCGGGACGGTGCAGCCCGACTCCAAGCCGGCGTTCACCCCGCATCAAGGCGGCGGCGGGACCGTCCCCGACGGGATCCGGGGCGGTGACATCGGTGGCGGTGGCGGTGGTGGCTTCGGTGGCGGTGGTGCTTCGGCACCGTCGATGCCCTTCGAATCCGCGAGTCCCGCGGCCGGTCAGCCGCTGACCGAGGGCGTGCACACCGGAGGCGGGACACAGCAGCCGCAGCATGTGGCCGCGGGTGCCCCGTCCGCTCCGATGAGCGGCACGGCAAGCCAGTCGTTCGGTGGCGGCGCGATGCCTCCGATGGGTGGCATGGGTGCCGGCGGAGCGGGTGGCCAGGGCGGCGGAGACCAGGAACGGACCAACCGCGCGTACCGGATCGAGGGCGAGGTGTTCGACCAGATCAACGAACCCACCGGCCGGATCACCGGGTCGTTGCTGGACGATGAGGATCAGTCGGTCACCCGCAAGCGGTGAGCCGGGGCAGGGGAGAACAGATGAGCGCCGATGACACCGCCGCCATGAGGGCGACTCTGGACGGTCTCGTCCGCGAGCAGTCGGAGCGCCGGGCACTGCGGGATCAGCGTGCCGACGAGATCAAGGCCAGCTCGCAGGAGTTCATGACCAAACAGGTCCAGACCGCCCAGCGGTACGTCGAGCACCGGCGGGAACTGGGGCAGCGCAAGACGAAGTCCGGTTGGAGCACCGACCGGTCGCACGCGCAGCCGGGGAACGCGTCGGCGTTCGAAGACGACCCCGTGGACATGGCGGCTCCGTTCACCTCGGAGCCGCCGCCCGCCGCCCGCCCGGCGCGGGACACGCCTCGGCGCGCTCCTCGTGCCCGCCCGGCCCCTGCTGACGACGAGGACGACGCCTTCCTCAACAACCGTTGGCGCGACTGACTTCGCGACGTCAGACGACGAGGCCGAGCACCAGCACGATCGGGAGTGAGATCACCGACGCCAGTGACATGGCGACAGTGTGGGTCTTGAACGTGCCCCGGGTGCTCAGCCCGAGCAAGGATTGGAACATCCAGAAGAAGTTGCTGCTCACGTGAGGGAGGAACAGCGCGCCGGAGCAGGCGGCGAGGGCCACCAGCACCACCGGGACGCCGAGTGAGCCCGCGATCGGCGCGAGGATGCCCGCCGCGGTGATCGCGGAGATCGAGATGGACCCCATCGCGATGTGCAGGACGGCGGCGATCAGCCAGACGAGTACCAAGGGCGGCAGGAAACCGGTGCCGAACGAACTCGCCAGCACGTCGCGCAGCCCCGATTTGCCGATCACCTCGGCCACCGATCCGGAGAGCCCGGACAGCACGAGAATGGGGCCGGCCATCGCCAGCGCCTTGCCGACGGCCGCGTTGACTTCGTGCGAGGGAAGGACGCGCCGGGCGAGCAGATGCGCGAGGCCGGCGCCGATCGCCATCGCGATCACCGGCTCGCTCAGCAGCGAGACCGGTCCCAACGGGAAGCGGAAGGCGTCCGCGAGCGCGCCGAGGGCGATCAACGACAGGGTCAGCAGCACCGGGGAGACGGACAGCGACAACGGCAGCTGCCGGGCGGAGGCGGTGGTGACCGCCGTTTCTCCGCCGATATCGGTCTTGAGCTCGTCGACGGCCGGATTCCACCGGAGCCCCCGGCGTAGCAGCACGCTGAAGACGAGCGTCGTGAGCACCGCGGTCGGGAGACCGACGGCCAGCCCGAACAGGAACATCTCGCCGAGCGGCACCCGGAGAAGTCCCGCGACGGCGAGCGCGGCCACCCCGGGGACGACGAACACGAGCCCGACCTCGATCCCCGCGGTCAGCGCGCCACCCATGAGCGCGACACCCCTCGGCCCCAGCCTGCCGCCGAGGCGCCGGGCCAGCGGCGCGGTGAGCACCAGGACCACGTCGGAGTAGATCGACGTGAACACGGTCGACAGGGAGACCGCGAACACCATCGGCACCCGCTTCTCCCCGAAGACGCCCAAGAGCCGTTCGAGGACGCGATGCAGGGTGTTCGTGGCCGTGAGCAGCGAACCGATGACGACCCCGAAGGTGATGAGCATGCCGATCTCGGCCATCACGTCACCGAATCCGGCGGCGAGCGCTTCGGTCGTGCCGTGGACCCCGAGCCCCGTGGCGAGCCCCAGATAGGTGGCGCCGATCAGCAGGCCGAAGATCGGGGGCGTCTTGAGCCAGGTGATCATCACGACGATGCCCACGATGGCGATACCGGTGTGGGCAAGGAGCCAGGCATCGGACACGGTGCCCTCCTCGGAACTCGCGACGGGACGGCGCCGGTGCCGACCCTCGTAGCGACCCAGTAAGCCCTTCGGGTGGCTCGCCGGTCCAAGACCGGGTAGCTGGCAAGCTGATAGGCCTCGACTATCGACCGCGAGGAGGCCGGAGTGGATGCCCGTCAGCTGAAGTACTTCCTGGCCGTCGTCGACGCCGGAAGCGTCCACCGGGCGGCTGAGCTGCTCTTCGTCGCCCAGCCGTCGGTCTCCCAGGCCTTGCGCACGCTCGAACGGGACCTCGGGAGCCTCCTGTTCCACCGGACCGGCCGCCGCCTGGTGCTGACGGCGGCAGGGCACGCGCTCGTGGCGCCCGCGCGGGAGGTCATGCGCGGGCTGGAGCTCGCCAGGGCGACGGTCGAGGCAGTCGACGGTCTCCTCGGCGGGGAGCTGGTCATCGCCTCGATGCCGTCGCAGTCGATCAGCCCGCTCACCGACCTGATCGCCGCCTTCGCCGCCGCCAACCCGCTGGTGCGGATCTCCGTCCGCGCGGCGAGCACACCCGCCGACGTCGGGAAGATGCTACCACCGGCGACGCCGAACTCGGCCTGATCGCGGCCTCGCCGACGGCCGCGGCGCTGCCCGGCCTCGAGGCGTCGCACCTGGAGACCCAGCGCTTCGCCTTGCTGGCCCGCGACGAGGCGGCACTGCCCGCCGCGGACCCGGTCCGCCCCGCCGAACTCGCCGGGGCCGCGCTCATCGTCGGCCAGCAGGGCACGGGGATGCGCCGCGTGGCGGACGCCGTGCTTCGTGAAGCTCCCGGCAGCCGGTTCGCCGTCGAAGTGGAACACCGGGAAACCGTTCTGCCGCTCGTCCTCGCCGGAGTCGGCATCGCGGTGGTCACCGATTCCTGGCGCGCGCTGGCGAAAGCGGCGGGGGCGGCCGTGCGGGCACTCGACTGCCCCGATTCGCTGGCGGTGTCGCTGGTGCACAGGCCGGGGCGGCTGAGCCCGGCCGCGGCGGCCTTCCACGGCCTGGCGGTGGCCGGCAGATAGGCGCAGCCTCTCAACGCGGCAGCAACTGGGTCTTGGACGCACGGGCCCGCTCCGACGTCAACTGGACCCATGACCAGTTACCGCATCGCGCTCATCCCCGGCGACGGCATCGGCGCCGAGGTGCTGCCGCCCGCACAGGCGGTGCTCGCCGCCGTCGGCAAGCGGCACGGGATCGAATTCCGTTACGACTCCTTCGATTGGTCCTGCGAGCGCTACCTCGCCGAGGGCGCGATGATGCCGTCCGACGGGCTCGACCGGATCCGGCGGCACGACGCCGTGCTGCTGGGCGCGGTCGGCTGGCCGGGGGTGCCGGACCACGTGTCGTTGTGGGGGTTGCTGATCCCCATCCGGCGCGGCTTCCGGCAGTACGTCAACCTGCGGCCGGTCAAGGTGCTCGACGGGGTGCCGAGCCCGTTGCGCGGCGCCGGAGACGTCGATCTCGTCGTGGTCCGCGAGAACGTCGAGGGCGAGTACTCCGAGATCGGCGGGCGGCTCGGCCGGGGCACCGAAGACGAACTGGCCGTGCAGGAGGCGGTGTTCACCCGCAAGGGGGTCACGCGCGTCGTCGAGTACGCCTACGAACTGGCCAAGACCCGCCGGAACCACGTGACTTCGGCGACGAAGAGCAACGGGATCGTCCACACGATGCCGTTCTGGGACGAATTGGTGGAGGAGGTGGCGGAGCGGCATCCGGACGTGCGCACCGGAAAGGAGCACATCGACGCGCTCGCCGCGAAGCTCGTCCTGGCACCGGAACGGTTCGACGTGATCGTCGGTTCCAACCTCTTCGGTGACATCCTGAGCGATCTGGCGGCCGCGGTGGCCGGGAGTATCGGGGTCGCCCCGGCGGCGAACCTCAACCCGGAGCGGGAATTCCCGTCGATGTTCGAGCCGGTGCACGGCTCCGCTCCCGACATCGCCGGACAGGGCAAGGCGAATCCGTTGGGCGCCTTGTGGTCCGCGGCCATGATGCTCGACCACTTGGGACACCCCGAAGCGGGTGAGGAACTGTTGGCCGCCGCGTTCGGCGCGCTGGCAGACGGCGTCAGCACCGTCGATCTCGGCGGTACGGCCGGCACCGACGCGTACACGCGGGCGGTGCTGGACCGGGTGGGCTGAGCGCGTACGGGTTTGCCCTTGCCGCCGCAGGGTATTCACTCCGGGTGAGGCAGGGCTGACCGGTATCGGGGCGGGATGGTTCATGGTCGACGTGAAGATGACGGTAGACACTTCTCCCGAGCGCGTGTTCGAGGTGCTCGCCGACGGGTGGACCTACGCGGCCTGGGTGGTGGGCGCCTCCCATATCCGTGACGTGGACAAGGGCTGGCCTGCGCGGGGAACGCGCATCCAGCACTGTGTCGGGTCCTGGCCCGTCCTGCTCGACGACGTCACCAAGGTGCACGTCGCCGACCCGCCGCGGCTGCTCGAACTCGAGGCGCGGGCCTGGCCGTTCGGCACCGCCCGGATCCGGTTGGAACTGCGGGAAACCGAGCCGGGGACCACGGAGATCCTGATGTCCGAGCAGGCGACCCGCGGGCCGGGCCGGGTGTTGCCGGAGGCGGCGCAGGCGCTCTTCCTGGTGCCGCGGAACCGGGAATCCTTACGACGTCTCGCGGACCTCGCAAAGGGGCGCGCGGCGGCTTAGCCGGCGGACTGGTCTTGATGGCTCGGCCTGCCGAACCGGATCCGGTCCCGCGGCGGGTCGAGGGGGCGGCTCCCGCCGCGGCGCCCGGTACGGATGGCGGCGAGGAGTTCGGTGATCGTGGCCGCCGAGTCGTGCCGCGGCCGCCAGCCGAGTTCCTCCCGGGCGCGTCGAGTGTCCACAAGGGACGCTCTGTCGGCCAGGTGCAACCAGGACGGGTGCAGGGGTTGCAGACCCAGCCGCCAGCTCGGCCAGGCCAGCGCGGTCAGGAGCTTCAGCGGTACCGGAATCCTGATCCCGCCTGCCAGCCCGGCCAGGTCGCGGCTTTTCAGCACCGGCTCACCGGCGAGATTGAACGCCCCGGTCGCGCGCCGGTCGAGGATCGCCAGGATCGCTTGCGCCACATCGTCGGAGTGCACGATCTGCATCCGCAGTCCCGGCCACAAGGGCACCGGGAGCCAGTCGCAGCCGAGCGGCAACGGCGGCGCCAGCGGGCTGAGCAGCCATCGGGAGAACTCGGCCGCCGCGTCCGGCTGCACGACACCGCACGGGCGGATCCGTGCCACGCCGATGTCCGGGTAATGACGGCAGAACTCGTCCAGCTGTGTCTCGAAAGCCGCTTTTCCCTCGCTATAGGCGCTTCCGGTGAGCCCGCCGCAGGGCCAGTCCTCGTCGACCTCGCGCCGGCGGGCGGCCGGGGTGTAGGCGGCGACCGAGGACGCGCACACGATGTGCTCCACGCCGGCGTCGGCGGCCGCGCGCAGGACGTTCGCGCTACCCGCGACGTTGGTGCGGCGCATCGCCGGATCGTCCGCGCGCGGGTGGATCGCCCAGGCGAGATGCACGACCGCTTCCGCACCGTCGAAGACCTCGGTCAGTGCCTCCCACGCGTCGTTCGCGCCGACGTCCTGCTGGACCCAGCGGGCCGACGAATAGGGCGCGGCGCTCGTATCGGGCCGGTGGCGTGCCACCCCGACCACCTCGTGGCCCTCTCCGCGCAGAGCCCGGAGCAAGGCGGTCCCGACGTTCCCGCTCGCGCCGGTGACGACGATCTTCATCCGCGGCGTCCTCATCGGTAGACGGCGCGGTGCGCGGCACGCACCGTCGCCCGGTAGACGGAACCGGCCCAGCCGTCCCTGGCGAGGGCGGCCCTGGCGGCATTCGACCCGGGCGCGCCGTGCACCGCCCCGCCGGGATGCGCCGAGGCGGACGCCAGGAAGAGCCGGTCGATCGGAGTGTCGGCCCGGCCGAGACCGGGGACGGGCCGGAAGAAGAGCTGTTGCTGGATCGCCGCGGTCCCGGCGTTGATCGAGCCTTCCACCAGGCTGTGGTTTCCTTTCCGCAGCTGGGCGGGCCCGGCGATCGCGCGGCCGGCGATCAGGTCCCGGAAGCCGGGCGCGTGCCTCTCGACGACCTCTTCCATCCGGTCGGCGTGGCGCCGCAACCGGGAATCCGGCCAGGATTCGCCCCTCGGCACATGGGTGTAGGCCCACGCCGATTCGGTTCCGGCGGGGGAGCGGGCCGGGTCGGCGGTGGTCATCTGCCCGAGCAACAGGAAGGGGTCGCGGGGCACCCGCCCGCAGGCGAGATCGTTGGCGATCCCGGCGAGCCCGTCGAGATCCGCTCCGATGTGGAGGGTCCCCGCCTGTCCGATTTCGGCGGCGCTCCAAGGGATGGGTGAGGACAACGCCCAGTCCACCTTGATCGTGGCGTCGTCCCAGACGAACCGGTCCAGATCGGAAACCAGCCGCGCGGGCAGATGCTCGGCACCGACGAGATCCCGGTACAGCACCGGAGCGGGGACGTCGGCGAGCACGGCCCGGCGGGCACGGACCGGCCGTCCGCCCGCGTCACGGACACCCACCGCCCGGCCGCCCGAGAGCGTCACCTCGGTGACCGGTGTATCGCAGACGATCTGGCCTCCCTTGGCGGTCAGGCGGTTCACCAGCGCGTCGGTCAACCGGCCCGCCCCGCCCTCCGGGACCGGGAACCCGACGTCCTGGCCGAGCATGGTCAGCAGCCAGCCGAACACACCGCTTCCGGCCTGGTCCGGGCCGAGATCGGTGTGCATCGCGTTGCCCGCGAGCAGCAGCCGGGCGCCCGCACCGTCGAATTTCTCCTTGCCGAGGCCGCGAGCGGTCAGCGTCAGCATCCTCGCCAGCCGGAACGATTCCGCGGTGCCGAGCGTCTTGAGCAGCCGCGCTCCCGGCCGAACCGGCGGAAAGGGACGCACGATCGCGTCCAGCAGTGGCTCGCGCAGACGCCGCCAGCTCGCGTGTTCGGCCCGCAGGTTGTCCGCGTCCCGTTCGTCGAACTCCGCGACGGAGCGCGCGGTGCGTTCGAGGTCGCGGGACTGCAGGACATACCGGTCGTCGGGCAGCACATGCGCCAGCACCGCCGGGGCGTGCCGCCACCGCAGGCCGTGCTCCTCGAGGCCCAGACCGGCGAGCACCGGTGAGGCCGCTCCGAGCGGGTAGAAGGCACTGTAGACGTCGTTCCGGAAACCCGGCGCGGTGAGTTCTTCGGTCCGGACCGCACCGCCGGGCTTCGGCGTCGCCTCGATGACCAGCGTCTCCCAGCCCGCGTCGGCCAGCAGGTTGGCCGCGACCAGGCCGTTCGGCCCCGACCCGATCACGACGGCGTCGACTTCCATGATCAGGGCATACCCCGGACGCGCTGGTTCAATCCCTGAAAGGCCAGCCAGGTCTCGTGCTGTTCCTCGGTCCTGGTCCACAGGGCGGCCAGTTCGCCGGCGCCGATGTCCTCCAACGGGACCCGGAATTCCCGCAGTGTCGCGGCGAATTCGTCCAGGGAGGACAGGGTGCGGCGGTCTCCGTCGCCGCGTCTGACCGTGCGCGCGCGAAGAGCGAGCTCGTGGCCGTCGCGATGATGTTGCGCCACGAGCACCTTGGCGAACACGGAGTCCGGCGACCTGGTCCCGGCCCGTTCGGCGAACTCGGCGAGCTCGCGGGGCGCGGTGCGGAAGTCGCAGGAGTCGATCGTGCCGCCGGGATGGTGGTGCATCCGCCAGGTCGCGCTGCCGAGACGTTCCATCCGGAACGGCAGTTCTCCTTGCTGGTGCGTGCCTTCCCGCAAGGGGAGCGGCTCGAGGAACGCGTCCCCGATGCCGGTGTCGGCGAGCCAGGATTCGCCGTCGACGTCGACCAGCAGGGCGATGTGGTTGCCCCATTGGCCTTCGCCGCGGGTCGAGCGCAGGATGGCGCCCTCCACGATCGTCACCGCGAATCCGGCGGCCTTCAGCAAGAGCCCGAGCGCTCCGTTCATTTCGTAGCAGAGACCGCCACGGCCGCGGCGCGCGAACTTGTCGATCAACGCGTCCGGGGTGAGCAGGATCGGCCTCCCGAGCTGGACGTCGAGGTTTTCGTAGGGCACTCGCAGCCGCCACGCGCGGTGCAGGTTCCGCAGGGTGGCCAGATCGGGCCGGACGGGCTCGCGGTACTCCAGCCGGTCGAGGAACGCGTCGATGGTCATGTGCCTCTCCTCCCAGTGGACGCTAAAACTAGAGTAACTCTAATTTTAGAGCCCATCTAGTATGCTGGGTTCATGACCGAACCGGCGGGCTTGCGCGAGCGGAAGAAACAACGCACTCGGAAGGCGTTGATCGAAACCGCGTACCGGCTCTTCGCACGGCAGGGCTACGACCGGACGACCACGGCCGAGATCGCCGCGGCCGCCGAGGTGTCCACCGCGACGTTCTTCAATCATTTCGCCACAAAGGAGGACCTGCTCCTCACCGAAGACGGCTCGCACATCCTGGACGCGGGGCTGGACGTGTTCATGGCGCGTGAGGCGGACGAGACGCCGGCCGGGCTTCTGCGGCGGGCGATGCTCCGGATGCTGGCCGAGGCGGGGGCCGGGCTCCGTGACCCGGCCGGCGAGCCGGAGCGGATCCGCCTGGAGCTGATCACGTCGGTGCCGTCGTTGCGCGCGACGATGCTGCAGCGGGCGTTCGACGCTCAGCAGCGGCTATCGGCCGCCCTGTGCCGAGCCTGCGAGGGCGAGCTCGACGAGCTCGACGCCGCGGCGATGGTCGGCGCCGTCACCGGCGCGATCTTCGCCGCCGGGTTGACCGCCCTCCGGCTCGGGACCCCGCTCGATGAGGCCATGCGGCGCGCGATCGACCTCGCGACAGCGTGACGAGCCGTCGCGTTCACGAGCGGTGCCAGGCGATCCCGCGATAAGTGGAGTTGTCCGCGGCGAAGCCGTAGCCGATGATGACGGTGCCGTTCGCGTTGATGTGCTGGGCCACGATCGCCGTGAGCCCGCGAGGCGACGGAAGCGGGAGCGGCGTCGCGTCCGCGTCCCAGCGGACCGGCCGCACCGTGCCCTGGCCGGCGGATTCGCCGACGACCGTCCCTGCGTCGTCGATGTCGAAACACGTGCTGGCGTCGTGCGAAGGCAAGGGCCGGAGCATGGTGGGGCGTCCGTCGGGAGCCCAGCGCGCGCAGGTGCCGCGCCGGTCCGCGGTCACACCCCAGCCGATCGCGACACCGCGCGCGGTGATCCGGACGACCTGTCCCGCGGAGAACTCCGGCTCGCCGGTCAGCAGGATCGTGCCCCCGTCACGGTTCCACACCACCCCGTCGCCGAGGATGGCACCGGAGTCGGTGATCCCGCAGGCCGTCGCTCGGCGGGGCGGAGGCAGTTTGCTGATCTTCCCGGTGGACGTCCAGCGCACCGCGGTCAGGGTGCCCGTGCCGTTCTTGGCCGATCCGACGACCTCGTCCAGACCGTTCAGGTCATGCCCTTGCGTCTCGCCACCGCCGGAAAGGGTGTCGAGTTCGACGGCCTCGCCGCCGGGTCCCCAGCGCAGCGCCCGCCAGCGGTAGCCCGGCCACATCACGTTGCCCAGCACCGATCCGCGTTCGTTCACCCGGCAGACGGTGCCGGAGAGCACGCCGTCGGGGAGTTCGAGCGCACGCACCCGGCCGTCGGGGCGCCAGCACACCGGCCGGAGATGCTCGCCGACGTAGAGCGAGCCCGCGACGAGTCCCGCGGCGTTGACGCTGACCGCGCGCCCGCCGGAACAGCCGTCGAGGACCGGCAGAGGCGTGGGAGCACCGTCGCCATCCCACCGAACCGGCCGCGAACCCGACTCGCCCACGATCGTCCCCGCGTCGTTCACGCAGTACGCGCCGGTGCCCTCGCCCTCGGTGAGCGGTCGTAGGTCGACCGCCGTGAAGCCGGGTCCCTCGGGTATCGGATCGGGCACGAGTGGGCAGCCTAGTGCGAGAGCGCACGCGATGGGGAAACTTGCACTGACCGGGTGACAGGGCGCGCTCCACAATGGAGCTGTCTACGGGGTCAGCACGATCCTGCCGAAGACCTCGCCGTCGTCCATCTTCCGGTGCGCCAGAACGGCTTTCTCCAGGGGCAGCAGCTCGTGCACCACGGACCGCAGTTCACCGCGCGCCGCCGCGGCGAACTGGTCCGCACTCGCCGCCCGCCGATCCGGCTCGGGGATCGAGTCCGCGCTGAAGACGGCGAACGACAGGGACTTCCGGAACGTCGCCATCAGCTTCGCGCCGAAGTCCGCCGGCGGCATTCCCGCGACCACACCGACGACGACCATGCGGCCGTTCGGGTTCAGCCTTTCGAAGAAGGACGGCATGTCCACACCGGACACGATGTCGATGACGACGTCGTAACCCGCTGGGCCGTCCCCCGTGCCGGAGCGGTCGAGGACGTGGGTCGCGCCCAGCTCGCGCAGGCGGTCGCCGCGTTCGGCCGAGGACGTCGTCACCGCCACGGCGCTCGCGCCGCCGCTCGCCGCGAGCTGTACGGCCATGATCCCGATGCTGCCCGCCGCCCCGCGCACCAGCACCGATTCACCCGCCGCGAAATGGGCGTGGGCGAGCGCGAACCGGGCCACCATGCCGGAGGTTCCGAGCGCCACCGCGTCGGCGGCGGGCAGGTTTTCGGGGAGGGGCACGACCTTTTCGGCCGGGATGGCGACCTGTTCGACGTAGCCGCCGCCCTCACCGGTGAACGCCCAGACGCGCCGCCCGATCCAGGCCGGATCGACACCACCGCCGACCGCGGCGACGGTGCCCGCCACCTCGTTGCCGGGGATGTGCCCTTCCTCGAAACCGAAACCGGCCAGGGCGCCGCTCCGGATCACGGTGTCGACGCCGCCGACGCCGATCGCTTCCACGCCGATCAGCACTTCTCCCTCGGCGGGAACGGGAACGGGGACGTCGATCACGGCAAGGCCCTCAGGGGCGCCGAACGTCCGGATCTCGACTGCTCGCATTTCTTCGTCTCCTGGTCGTCGATCACTGATTTTCCGACGTTAACGGACGCCCCCGTCCGTTTTGGCTAAAGTGAGAGTGGTGACCGATCGTTTGCCTCGGATCCCGCGCTCCGACACCCTGGACAACCGTGAACGCATCCTCGAAGCGGCTCGCGCGCTGTTCGCCACCGAAGGCCTGAACGTGCCTCTGCGGGAAGTCGCGCGCCGCGCCGAAGTGGGTCCGGCCACGCTGTACCGCCACTTCCCGACCAAGGAGATCCTGGCGACGGAGGCCTTCGCCGAGCAGATGCGCACCTGCCACGTCGTCGTCGACGATGGGCTCGCCGATCCCGATCCGTGGCGCGGCTTCTGTTCCGTGATCGAGAAGATCTGCGAGCTGCACTCGCGCGACCGGGGTTTCACGGCCGCCTTCGTCTCGGCCTTTCCCAAGGCGGTGGACTTCACCGCGGACCGCGACTACGCGCTCAAGGCGATCGCCGAGCTGGCCGTCCGGGCCAAGGACGCCGGGAAGCTGCGCTCCGACTTCGTCCTCGACGACCTGATCCTCATGCTGATGGCCAACAACGGGATCCAGGCCGCTTCGGCGGCCGCGCAGGTCGCGGCGTCCCGGCGGTTCGCCGCGCTCGTGATCCAGGCCTTCCGGGCCATCCCGGAGCCGTCGCCGCTGCCGCCGGTGGCACGGCTCGCTCTCGTGATTCCGGGGATGACCCGCTGAGTCATTTCCGGCGGGCTTCGAGGCCTTCCAGGATGAGGTCTAGGCCGTAGCCGAATTCGCTCGTGTGGTCGTAGCCCGGCTGCCGGGCGTGGCCGGTGATCACCTCGGCCAGATAAGGGAATTCGCCCGGCGGCAGCTGCTCCAGGATGTCGTCGGCCACCTCCGCGACTTCTTCGCTCGCCGGGAGATTCGCCTCCTGTAGTACGAAGCCGCCGATGTAGCTGTCAATGAGCGAGATCGCGTGCACTGCCATCGGGAGGGTGAATCCCGCCCGCCGGAGCACACCCAAGACGGCGTCGTGGTGGCGCAGTGTCGCCGGCCCTGGATTCCGGCGGGAGTCCATCAGGCCGAGTGCCCAGCTGTGCCGCGACAGCACCGCGCGTGCGGACGAAGCGCGTACACGGATGGCCTCACGCCAGTCGCCGGTTTCGGCGCCGGGCAGCTCGATCGCCGCGAACACCGTGTCGACCACGCCGTCGAGGATCGCGTCCTTGTTCGGCACGTGGTGGTACAGCGACATCGCCTCCACGCCGAGGTGCTGCGCGACGCGGCGCATCGTCATCGCCTCCACGCCGCCGCGATCGGCGACTTCGATCGCGGCTTTCAATACTCGTTCCCTGGTGAGCGATCGGCGAGGCGGCACGTTGACAACCTTACAGGCGTAAGTCAGCCTTACGAGCGTAAGGCTATCGAAAGGAGCGCGCGATGCCGATGCCGAGATGGTGGGGCCACGTCAACAAGCGGGTCTTCAACCCCCGCGCGATCGCCGGCGGGAAGTACCCGGTGCTGATCCACGTCGGCCGCACCTCGGGAAAGACCCACCACACGCCGCTCGACGCGCATCCCGTGGACGGCGGCTACCTCTTCGTCCCGGTGTACGGCCCGGACGCGGACTGGGTGCGCAACATCATGGCCGCGGGGGAAGCGCGGCTTCGGATCGACGGGCGGGAAGTGGACCTCACCGGTCCACGGCTCGTCGGGGCGGACGAATTCCCCGACGGCGCGACCCGTCCGCCGAAACTCCTCCGCGTCACCGTATTCCTCCGGATGGACCTGAAACCCTGAGGTGACCCTGTGGCCGGTTAGTACCGGGGAGGGAGGCGACATCGTCCTCCAAGCCGATGCCCGGTGCGCCGCGGCTTCGTAGTTTTGCCGGTATGAAACGAACTTCAGTGGTCATCGCCGTACTTTGCGCGGCAACGCTCGTTTCCCCGGCCGTCGCGTCCGCGGCGCCACCGCTGCAGCGGACACTGCAACGCGACGCAGACACGCTCGTGGCGAACGGTTCACCCGGTGTGCTCATGGAGGTGAGCACGGACAAGGGAAGCCTCAAGGTGCGCAGCGGCCACGGCGATCTGCGGACCAGGACCCCGATGCCGTGGAACGGCCACTTCCGGATCGCCAGTTTCAGCAAGACGTTCCTGTCCGCGACGATGCTCCAGCTCGTCGGTGAGGGGCGGCTTTCCTTGGAGGACAAGGTGGACCGGTGGCTGCCCGGGGTGGTGAGCGGCAACGGCAACGACGGCAAGGCCATCACCATCCGGCAGTTGCTGCAGCACACCAGCGGTCTGCACGACTACATGGCGGAACTCGATCTCTTCACCGAGAAAGGCTTTCTGCGTCACCGGTTCGACGAGCTCAGCGCGTCCGAGGCGGTGAAACTGGCGGTCGGCAAGCCGCCGGAGTTCGCGCCGGGGACGAGCTGGGGTTACTCCAACACCAACTACGTGCTCGCCGGGCTGGTGACCGAGAAGGTGACCGGCCGGGACTGGCGGCAGGAGATCATCGACCGCATCGTCCGCCCGCTGGACCTGCGCGAGACCACCCTGCCCCACACGTCGCCGTTCATCCCGGCCCCGCACGCGCGGGGTTACGACCGGTTCGTCGTCGAGGGGTCGAATCCGCCGCTGCTCGGACGTCGGGTGGACGTGACGCTGATGAATCCGTCGATGGGCGGGGGAGCGGACGGCTCGATCAACAGCACCACCGAGGACGGCAACAAGTTCCTGCGGGCGCTGCTGGGCGGCAAGGTGCTCGCACCCGCGCAGCTGGCCGAAATGAAGAAGACCGTCCCCGCGGAGGGGCTCGGCGAGTACGGGCTCGGCCTCCGGAAGGCGACGAGCTCTTGCGGCGACTACTGGGGCCACGGCGGCGCGCTGCCCGGGTACCTGACGGGCAACGGAGTGACCGAGGACGGCAAGCGCAGCGTGATGGTCTCGCTGAACACCCTCACGCCGTACAACCCCGGTGCCCCGCTGCCGGAGGTGCATCCGATCGAGCCGGTGATCGACCACGCGCTCTGCGGCCGCGGCTGATCCGCCACTCACGAGGCGGGTTGGGCGGCTGAGGTACATGAAGGCCCCCTTGCTTGCGTCTAGCGCAAGCAAGGGGGCCTTCATGTACTTGGGGCCTGGCCCGGGATCAGGCCGCAGCCGGAAATCCACTCACGAGCCCCAAGATCTCGCGGCTTCGACAAGAGCCGTGACGCATTCGGCGACGGCCGGCCGCGTTTCCCCTTGCGGCTGCACGGCGTAGAGCTGCCGGTGCAGGGCAGGTTCGAGCGGGGCGCACACGACGGTCGGCGGCGCGATCGTGGTGGCCATACTCGGCACCAGCGTGACCGCGCCCAGCCCGGCGACGACGGCGAACTGCGTGCCGAATCCGCTGACCGTATGCCGCACGATCGGTTCGATCCCGCGTTCGCGCAGGGTCTGGCGGATCCAGGCGTTCGCCAGGGTGGGGCGCGCCCAGGCGACCCAGATCTCCTCCGCGAGATCTTCGGCGCGCACCGAATCCGCCCCGGCCAGCGGATGTCCGGCCGGGAGCACGATCATCGCCGAGTCGTCGCGCAGTTCGGTCCAGCGGGTGGCGGGCGGCCGGGTGAGCGGCAGGTTCTCCCAGCTTTCGACGACCACGACGTCGAAGACACCGTCGGCCAGCGCGGGAAGGGCCACTTCGGGTTCGACCTCGTGCAGCCGCGCCTCGATACCGGGGTGGTGGACGGCGAGGCCGGTGAGGGCGGGCGTGATGAACGTGTGCACTCCCGAGGGAATGGCGCCGATCTCGACGACCCCGGTCGTCTCGCCGGTCAGGGAGTCCAGATCGGCGCGGGCGGCGCGAAGTTCGGCGAGCACCCGGTCCGAGCGTTGCGCCAGCAGCAGTCCCGCCGGGGTGAGCCGCACGCCGCGTCCGTGCCGGACGAGGAGCCCGGTGCCCGCCTCGCGCTCCAGTTTGGTCAGCTGCTGGGAGATCGCCGACGGCGTCACGTGCAGCAGTTCGGCCGCCGCGGCGAGCGATCCCCGCCGCCACACCGCGTGCAGCATCCGTAGCCGTTCCACATTGGACAGATCGCCACTCATTAGCCGAGCTTAACCCTCGGGGTAAGAGGATCTCGCTGGTCCTCACGGTCGCCGTGCGATCGAATCGAAGGCATGCGGCACAACCGAATTCTCACCGATCCGCGGGCACAAGGAGTGCTCGGAGCCCTCGCGATCGCCCTGTCCGCCCCGCTCGTCGCGCTGTCCGGTGTCAGCTCGACGACGGCGACGTTCTTCCGCTGTCTGTTCGCGTTGCCGATCCTGGTGATCCTGGCACGTTCGCGTGAACGAGGACGGCGTTCGGCCCCGGCCGCGCGACGGCGGCACGTGCTGGCCGGTGTCCTGCTCGGGATCGACATGGTGCTTTGGAGCGAGGCCATCCTCTCCGTCGGCGCGGGGGTCGCCACGGCGTTGGTGAACGTCCAGGTGGTCCTCGTCCCGCTGGCCGGACTGCTGTGGTTCGGCGAACGGCCGCCACGGGCGTTCTGGCTGTCCATCCCGGTGATGCTGGCGGGAACGGCGCTGGCCGGGGGACTGGCGGACGGCGGTGCCGCGGGCAGCGATCCCTGGTACGGCACCGTCATGGCGGTGCTGGCGGGTGTCGCCTACGCCGGGTACCTGATCCTGTTGCGCCGCTCCGGAACCGACGGCGGCGGCCGCACGACGATGCTCGCCACCGCGACCGCGGCCTCGGCGAGTGTGGGTGGCCTTTCGGGCCTGTTCGCCGGGAACCTCGACGTCACGCCGCCCGTTTCGGCGTTGCTGTGGCTGGTCGCGCTGGCCGTGACCGGGCAGGTGCTCGGCTGGCTCCTGATCGGGCGCGCGCTGTCCGCCCTGCCCGCGAGCGGCGGGTCCGCCGTGCTGATGCTGCAACCCGCCGCCGCGATCCTGTTCGGGGCCGCGCTGCTCGGCCAGTGGCCGACACCGCTGCAGCTGGCGGGTTGTGCGCTCGTCGTCGCCGCGGTGGGGGCCGTGTCGTTCCTCGGCGGCCGGTCGTCAGGGGACGACCAGCACCGGCCAGTGCCCGGTCCTGATGAGCTTGGTCGCGACCGACCCCGCGAACCGGTGACCGGCCTGCTGTGAGGCGCCGACCACGACGGTGTCGACCAGACAGCGGTCAGCGGTGTCGCGCAGCGCGGTGTACGGATCGCCGAAGGTCCTCAGGAAACTGACTGGCACTTCCAGCTCTTCGGCCGCCGCGCGGATCTGCTCGCGGATCTCTTCGTAGAGCCGCACCGCCGTGTCGAGTTCCACCGTCGCCGCGACCGCGGGGCCGAGCGCCGGACGGCAGACGAAGGCGACGATCAGCCTGCCGCCCTCGCGCCGGGCCATGCCGAAGGCGAAGGCGGCCGCCCGCATCGCCGTGTCGGAGCCGTCGACGCCGGCCAGGATGGCCCGCCCCGTGTGGTGCCGGGGCGGGCCGAAACGCTCCACAGTGGACTCGAAGGCCCCGTTCATCGCGCGACCGGGACTTCCGACTCCGTCTCCACGTCGAGCGTGGTGCGCAGGGTGAGCGGCTTGAGCAGCAGTGCCGCGATCACGCCCACGACGCCCACCGCCGCGGAGATCAGGAAGATATGCGCGGTCGCGTCGCCGTACACGGTGTGCACGATCGTCTGGACCTCCGGCGGCAGTGCCTTGAGGTTCAGCGCGCTGACGCTGCCCGTCGACGCCTGGCCCGCCGGTACGTGCAACGCGGTGGACAGGTCGGCGGTGACCCGGTTCGCGAGCACCGCGCCCAGCACCGAGACGCCGATGGTGCCGCCGAGCGACCGGAAGAACGTGACCGAGGCGCTGGCCGCGCCCAGATCCCGCAGCGGCACGGTGTTCTGCACGGCGAGCACGAGGTTCTGCATCGTCATGCCGACACCCACGCCGACGACCGCCATCGCGATTCCCACCAGCCACAGCGGTGAGGCGTGGTCGACGGTGCCCAGCCCGAGGAAGCCGATCACCAGGGTGATCGTGCCCGCCACGATGTACGGCTTCATCCGACCGGTGCGGCTGATCAGGCGTCCGGACACGGTCGAGGAGACGAGCACGCCACCCATCAGCGGAATGGTCAGCAGACCGGCTTCGGTGGGGGAGTAGCCGCGGCCGACCTGGAAGTACTGGCCGAGGAACACCGCGCCGCCGAACATCGCCATCCCGACCGCGAGGCTCGCGACGATCGCCAGCGCCGGGGTGCGCTGGGTGATGATGTGCAACGGGACGACGGGTTCGCGGACCTTCCGTTCCACCAGCACGGCGAAGACGAGGAGCACGACACCGCCCGCCACCATGACGGCCGTCTGCCAGGACAGCCAGTCGAAGCCGTTGCCCACGAACGAGACCCAGATCAGCAGGACACTCACGCCCGCGGCGATGAGCCCGGCGCCGAGGTAGTCGACCTGGACGTTCTCCCGCCGCACGGTCTCCAGTTTCAGGGTCCGCTGCAGCACGATGAACGCCGCCACCGCGATCGGCACGCCGACGAAGAAGCACCAGCGCCAGCCGAGCCACGGCACGTCCACGATCAGGCCGCCGAGCAGCGGCCCGCCGACCGTGGCGACCGCCATGACCGCGCCGAGGTAACCGTTGTAGCGGCCGCGTTCACGCGGCGGGATGATCGCCGCGATCACGACCTGAACGAGTGCCTGGAGGCCGCCGACGCCGATGCCCTGGAACGCGCGGGCGGCGATCAGCTGCCCGGTGTTCTGGCTGAACCCGCTGATCGTCGAGCCGATCACGAAGATCACGATCGCGATCTGCACCAGCGTCTTCTTGTTGAACAGGTCGGCGAGTTTGCCCCAGATCGGCGTGGTGGCCGTCGCCGCCAGCAGGGTGGCGGTGACCACCCACGTGTACTGCGTCTGCGTGCCGTTCAGCGAGCCGATGATCAAGGGCAGGGCGGTCGACACGACCGTCGAGCTGATCATCGCCACGAGCAGCGCGAGCAGCAGACCGGACAGCGATTCGAGCACCTGGCGATGCCCCATCGCCCCTGACGGTGCCCCGGCCGTCGTTCCCTCGGTCTTCATGGCGTCCTTTCGAGCGGCGATCTTTCTCACTGTGCAAACTTGCACAGTGAGAACTTTATTCCCGTCGCTACGCTGTCCTGGTGGACACCCTCGACACGCTCCGCACCCGCAAGAAAGCGGCGACGCGGCAATCACTGCACGAGGCCGCGCTCCGGCTGGCGATGGAGCACGGTCTCGACGGCGTGACCGTCGAGGACATCGCCGACGCGGTGGGCGTGTCCCGGCGGACGTTTTCGAACTACTTCGCGAACAAAGAGGACGCGATCCTGCACGCCGACCGCGAGCGCACCGGGCTGCTGGTGTCACTGGTCGAAGGCAGGCCGCCGGGTGAGAAGCCCTGGCAGGCGCTGCGCGCGGCCTCCCGGGAGCTGTACCGGGCGCATCCCGTCCCCGATCGTGAGTGGGTGGCGCAGCTACGGCTGCTGCGACGGCATCCGTCGCTGCTCGCGCGGCAGGCGGGCGATCAGTTCGCCCTCGAACGCGACCTGATCGCGGTGCTGCTCGCCAGGGGACACGGCCTCGACCAGGAATTGGCCAGGCTCACCGCGGCGACCTTCCTCGCCACGCTGCGGACGGGAAACGTGCTGTGGCTGGAAGGTCCCGAGGAGCAGCCGCTCCCCGAGGTCGTCGACCGGTTGCTGGGCCGCGTTCAGCTGCGGTGACCGAGGGCGTACGCGGTCGTCACCACCGTGGTGGCCGCGCGGACGAAGGCGGCGACGGCCGGTGAACGGGAGTCCTGCGGCCACATCACGGCGAGGGTCGTGGGCTCCAGATCGTCGACGGGCAGGTACGTGATGCCGGCCCGGCGGTAGCGATCCGCCACCGAGACCGGCAGAAAGCAGACGATGGCGCCGAGTTCGACCAGTTTGAAGATCTGTGTCAGGTCCGAGACGGGGCCGTGGGGTGCCGCGGTGGCGGGCGGCCCGGCCGAAGGACCCTGCCCGGCGGGTGCGCCGTCGGGGAGGAGGC
Source organism: Amycolatopsis sp. NPDC049868 (assembly GCF_044461365.1). Taxonomy (NCBI): domain Bacteria; kingdom Bacillati; phylum Actinomycetota; class Actinomycetes; order Pseudonocardiales; family Pseudonocardiaceae; genus Amycolatopsis; species Amycolatopsis sp. NPDC049868. The sequence goes on from NZ_JBITKV010000007.1 coordinate 337,835, forward strand.
GGCCTTCGAGATCCGCCAGGGTCAGCCGCGACCTGGCCGCCAGCGGATCGTTCGCGGCGAGCGCCACCAGCCGGGGTTCGGTCAGCAGCGGTTCGAAGTCCAGGCGGCGCGCGTCGAAAGGGGACGGCACGAGCGCCACATCCGCCCGCCCGTCGCGCAGTTGCGACGGTTGTTCGCCCCGGCCGCCGAGGACCAACTCGATCGGCAGGGCGCCTTCTTCGGCCTCGTAGGACTCGATGATCTTCGGCAGCAATCCGGCGTCGTGATCGGCCTTCAACGCCAGGCGCAGCCGGGGGTCGGGGCGGCCCGCCTGCCGTGCCCGCCGTTCCGCCGCGGTGACCGCTTCGAGCGCGGTCCTCGCGTCCCGCAGGAAGATCTCGCCCGCATTCGTCAGCGTGACCTGGCGGGTGGTGCGTTCGAGCAGCTGGACGTCCAGCCGTCGTTCGAGGTCCCGGATCGCCCTGGACAGCGGCGGCTGCGCCATCGAAAGCCGCTCGGCCGCCCGGCCGAAATGCAGCTCCTCCGCGACCGCGACGAAGTACTTGAGCTGCCGTGTCTCCAGGTCACTCATATCCCCAGGGTATCAATGGCGACCGAGCCGGTCCTTCAGATCGAGGGCTGCCGTGGCTTGACTGGATGACGTAGAAATCCCCTATCACCTCGGAGTCTTCATGATCGTCGTCACCGCGCCGACCGGACAGATCGGCAGCCGGGTGCTCGCCACCCTTCTCGAAAGTGGCGAACCGATCCGCGTGATCGCCCGCGATCCCGCCCGTCTGCCCGACCACGTCCGTGAGCGAGTCGAGGTCGTCAAGGGCTCGCACAGCGACGCCGCCGTCGTCGACGAAGCCTTCGCCGGCGCCGACACCGTTTTCTGGCTGGTCGCCGCGGATCGCCGCGCCGAAAGCCTCGAAGCCGCCTATCTGGACTTCACCCGGCCGGCTTGCGAGGCCATCGAGAAGCACGGCGTGTCACGGGTGGTCGGCATCTCGGCGCTCGGCCGCGGCGTCGCGGAGAACACCGGATACCTGTCGGCCTCGCACGCCATGGACGACCTGATCGCGGGCACGGGCGTGGCCTACCGCGCGCTGACGATGCCCACGTTCATGGACAACCTCCTGTGGCAGGCCGGATCGATCGGCGGAGACGGTGTCTTCTTCGGCCCGCTTTCAGGCGATCTCAAGGCGCCGACCTGCGCCACCCGCGACATCGCCGCGGTCGCGGCGAGGGTGCTGGCAGACCGGTCGTGGCACGGGGTCGCCGACGTTCCGGTGCTGGGCCCGGAAGACCTGTCCCAGAACGATCTCGCGGAGATCATGTCCGACGTCCTCGGGTGGCCTGTCCGCTATCAGCGGGTGTCCATGGACGCCTTCCGCGCCACGCAGCTCGAACACGGCTGGTCCGCGGCGATGGCCCAGGGCATGGTCGACATGATGGCCGCGAAGGAGGCGGGTATCGACAACGCCGAACCGCGGACCTCGGAGGCCACCACGCCGACCAGCTTCCGTCAGTGGTGCGAGGAGGTGCTCAAGCCGGCCTGTTCGGCGCGCTGACGGTGTCCAAGAGCAGTTTCGCGGCCACCGTCGCTCCGTCGGTCCGGATCGTGCCGGCCACGGCCTTCGCCCGTGCGCCGGTTCCGGGGGAGAGGGCCGCCGTGAGCGCGGCGGTCAGGGATTCGACGGTCGGCAGCGGATCCTGGTGTGCCACGCCGATTCCCAGCTCCGCCACCCGCCCGGCCCAGAACGGCTGATCCGCGATCCGGGGGACGACCACCTGGGGCGCGCCCGCCCGGGAGGCTGTCGTCGTGGTGCCCGCGCCACCGTGGTGCACGACGACGGCCACCCGGCGGAAGAGCGCTTGCTGATTGACTTCGCCGACGACGAAACAGTCGTCGGCGTCGTCGATCGACGCCAAGCCCGCCCAGCCGCGGGCGAGCAGGATCCGCCGTCCCAGCGCGCGGGCGGACTCGATGGCCACCCGCGCGACGTCCTTCGGCGCGTACGCGGCCATGCTGCCGAAGCCCACGTACACCGGCGGCTCACCGGAATCGAGGAACTTCTCCAGTTCGGCCGGGAGCGGGCGATCGTCGGGCCGGATCCACGCTCCCGTCGGGACGAGGTCGAGATCCGTCATCCCCTCCGACGGGCACAGAACCGGGTCCGCCGCCAGCCACGGCGAGCCGGTGAAGACGTGATCGCGGACGTTGTCCACCGGCGGCAGCCCGATCGCCGCCCGGTGACTGTCGAGCGCCCCGCCGTACAGGGCGTTGACGCGTTCGGCGTCCTGCCGCCGCAGCACCCGGTTGTCGGTCTCGCCCTCCGGCGACGGCGTGCCCGGCCGCACTCCCGGGGCGAAATGCCGCGACGGCAGCCCGAAGGTGTGGAAACACGCGTACACGTAAGGGACCCCGAGTTTCTCGGCGACGTCCCGCGCGCCGGCGGGCAGCAGGCCGGTCGCGAGGATCGCGTCGCACCCCTCTTCCGCCGCGGCGGAAAGCGTTTCGAACCGGGCGGCCACCAGCGCCGGGGCGAGTTTCAGCGCGTCTTCCCCCGTCGGCGGTTTCGGTCCGGCGACCACCGAGTGCACGGTCGGGCCGAGCGGCGCCGACGGCACACCGGCCTGCGCCAGCAATTTCACGAATTCCTCGTCCGGCGGCGCGCACACCAGCGCCTCCGCACCGAGCTCCCGCAATTCGACCGCGAGCCCCACCAAGGGTTCGACATCCCCGCGTGACCCCCACGACGTCAGCAAAACACGCACTTCGCGACTCCCCGTTTCCACAGCTTCCGGCTTCAGGCGGGCAATTCTGGGGGATGACCGGGGCCTTGCCGCAAGCCCCCATGTCCGCTATAAGTTGAAGGGGGCGGGGGAAATGGTCGTCTCTTCGTCCACTCTGGACGGTTCTTCAGATCGAGCCGGTGCGCAGCGCGAAGGCGACGGCGTGCGTACGGTTGTGCAGGCCGTATCGTGACATCACCCGGTGGAGGACGTTCTTCACCGTGCTCTCCGAATAGGCGAGTTTGGTCGCGATCTCTTCCGTGCCATGGCCGTCGGCCAGCAGACGGAGCACCTCACGTTCCCGGTCGGACAGTCCGGACAACGCGAGACCGTTGGGGACCAGCAGGTCCTCCTGGATCCGTTCGAGCTGGGAGAGCAGGCTGCCCTGCAGCCGCGGCGGCAACGCGCCCGCGCCCTGGCTGACCGCGAGGATCGTCCGCACGAGATGCTCGCCGTCGAGGTCGCGTCGCGGCAGCAGCGCGGCCATACCGCATTCGATGGCCGTCATCAGGACCTGGACCGGGAAGTGGTCGGTGACGATCACGCATCTCGGTGGTGCCGGGAGGGACGACGCGGCGCGAACCTGGCGCAGGAAGGCGAAAACCCCGTCGCCGATCGAGTCGCCGACGGTCACGACGACCTCGGCGGACCCGAGGTCGGTGTCGGGCAGCACGTCCAGTCGCTCGTCGGCGCCGAGAATGCTCGTCGTGCCCAGCCCGGCCAGCAGATCCGGGGCGTGCACGGCGACTCTGACGCGCTCGGTCCTCCTGTTGATCTTCTCCCCGTGAGTCATGATCGAAGTCCCCCCGAAGCGCCCGGCAGCGATGTTAATAGCTCTTACGGTACTTAGAAGCTATAACGTTTCAACGTTGCATGTCAACCGCGGCAACGTCACAGGGCAAGACGCCCGACAGGCGGTAAAGGTTCACTGCGCGGGCGATCGGCCGGTCACCGGGTCGTGAGGTCGTCCAGTTCGTCCGCGATCAACAGATCGGGGTCGAATTTCATTCCGGTGAAATGGCCGGCGAGTTCCAGCGAGAGCACGCCGTGCAGGCGGGTCCAGAAGGCGAGCGCGCGGTGCAGGGTCGCGGACGGGGCCGGATCGTCACCCGCCCAGTCGCGGTGGTCGTCCAGATGCCTGTCGAACGGGGTTTCCTGGCCGTCCACGGTGATCGCGCGGCACGCTTCGAGCAGCACCGCCATGACCTCGCGCGAAATGGCGGTGGTGTCGTCGGGCGCGTGGTAGCCGGGGACGGGCGTGCCGTAGATGAGGAAATAGCGCTGCGGGTCGCTCCGGGCCCAGTCCCGGATGGTGACGGCGAGCCCGGCCAGGTCGGCACCGCCGTCGAACGCCGCCCGGACGGTGTCGGCGAGGCTCCGGTACGCGTCGCGGATGAGCGCGGTGACGAGGTCGTCGCGGCTGGCGAAGTACCGGTACAGGGCGGGACCGCTCATCCCCACCTGTTTGGCGATCGCGTTGAGCGACAGCGCGGGCACCCCGGCGGTGGCGATCTGCTCCCACGCGTGCTGCTTGATCTCCGCGCGCACCTGGTCGCGATAGCGCTCCCGCGGGCTCTGCCCGTCCGCGTTGGTCATCGGCCCTCCCGCTCCGTCGGCCCGAAGCTTAGTTGGCGCTCGAGTCGTCGAGGAATCGAAGGGGTCACTCGGGTAGCAGCGCCAATTCGGCCAAAGCCTGTTCCCGCGATGCGGCGAACGGCGGTCCGGGGGAGAGTTCCACGGCCAGGGCGAGGCACTCCCTGGCCTCCTCGAAGGCACCTGCCTCCCGCCAGGCTCGTCCTTCGCGGATCGCGCTGATCACTTCCAGCCCGCCGAAACCGCCTTCCCACGCGAGCCACCGGCTGGTGCGGTACCGGCTCGCCGCTTCCCGCCATTCGGCGAGATCGCCGAGCACGTCACCGATGGCGCGCAGGGTCAGGGCCTTCAGCAGCCGGTGGAAATCGGGATACGTGTCACCGGCCAGCCGTTCGGCGTCGGACAGCACGGCCCGGTGCACGGCGAGCGCCTCGGTATGCCGTCCGGCGTTGAGCAGCGCGCGCCCGTACATGTTCCGCGCCGTGGTCTGCCCGTCCCAGAACGGCAGTTCGTGCGCCAGGTCGTATCCGCGCTTCGCGAACTCGAACGCTTCGTCGCCCTGCCCGGTCAACCGCAGCACCTGGCCGAGGTAGATGGCTGCCCAGGTCTGCTCGACGTGGTCGCCGATCCGGACGGCGATGTCCAGCGCGCGACGATGCTCCGCCACGGCACCCTTGTCGTCACCGAGACAGATGCTCGCGGCCCAGCCGACGAAGTTGAGCAGCTTCGCCTCGGCCCCGGCGTCGCCGAGCTCGCGCGCCGCGGCCGCGCCGAGCGAGAAGATCTCCCACCACGGCCGCTGGGCACTCCGCCCGTCGGAGTACCAGTGCAGCGCGATGGCGAGGTCGCGGACCTCCTTGTGCCGTCCCAACCGTGCGCCCAGCCGGTGCGCGGCGACCCAGTTCTCGCCTTCGACCTCCAGCCAGCGGCCGCCCTCGTCCCGCGAGCCGAACCGGCCGGTCTCGGATGCCTTGGGATAAAACAACCTGGCCGCTTCGGCCGCCTTGCCGAGCAGGTGGGCGAGCACGATGTCGCGTGCGGCGGGGTCCTCTTCCGCCTCGAACCGTTCCTCGGCGAACAGGCGGATCAGGTCGTGGAACTGGTGCCGTTCCGGTTCCGCCGTGATCTGCAGGAGGCTGGCGTCGACGAGTTCGTCGAGCTGATCGCGGACGTCGGCGGGGGCCGCGCCGGAGACGACGATCGCGAGCTCCAGGCCGAAGTCGGCGCCGGGTACGGTCGCCAGCCGGCGGAACAGCCGCCGTGCCTCGGCCGAGACGGCGCGATAGGACAGGTCGAAGGCCGAGCGCAGTTGCAGATCACCCGCCGCGAGCGCGCGCAGCCGGGTGCCTTCGTCGCGCAGCCGGTCGGCGAGCTGGGCGAGGGACCACTGTGGACGGGTGGCGAGCCGGTTGCCCGCGATCCGGACCGCGAGCGGCAGGTATCCGCACAGTTCGACGAGCTCGCGGGCCGCGGCGGGCTCCGCGCGGACCCGGCCGGCACCGATGATCTTGGCGAGCAGGCCGGTCGCGCCGTCGTCCGACAGCGGTTCGAGCCCCAGCCAACGGGCGCCTTCGAGCCCGGCGAGCGTGCGGCGGCAGGTGATCAGGGTGAGGGAGCCCTGCCCGGCGACGAGCAGCGGGCGGATCTGCGCTTCGTCGGCGGCGTTGTCGAGCAGCAGCAGGACCTTCCGTCCTTCGAGCAGCATCCGCAGCAGCGCCGACCGTTCGGCCTCGGAGGCGGGTACCTGTCCCGGCGCGACGTCCAGCGCGCGCAGCAGCCGGTCGAGCGCGGCCCGGGCGCTCAGCGGTTCCGCGTCCATCCCGCGCAGATCCACCGCGTAGCTCCCGTCCGGGAACTCCGCGCGCCACAGATCCGCCGCGGTCACCGCGAGCGCGGTCTTCCCGACCCCGGCCTGTCCGACGATCGCGACCACGCCACCGCCCTCGGCGACCTTCGCGGAAAGCTGTTCCAGCTCGCTTTCGCGGCCGGACAGATCCGCGGTGGGCGCGGGCAGCGCGCAGGTCGCCGCGACCTGGGCGGCCAGCGCCGGATTGCGGCGCCGTCCCTGTTTGGCGACGGTCAGGAAGAACTCCCGGTCACCGCCGGTCAGGCCGAGCGCGTCGGCCAGCACCTCGGCGGAGCGTCGCTGGGCGGCCCGCGCGCGGCCGCGCTCCAGCTCGCGCAGGGCGCGGACACTGATACCGGAGGCCTCGGCCAGCCGCCCCTGTGTCCATCCCGCGGCCCGCCGGTGTTCGAGCAGGAGCTTGCCGAACACCGACCGCGTCTCGTTCGCCTCCACCGCGGCCCATTCAACCGGCAGGCTTCCGATGACGAAAAGCTGCCCCCTGCTTCCGCTTGTCCCGCCTTCTCCGCGGCCGGTTACCTGGAAGGCATGTCGACGATCATGACGACGCCCGTCCGCCCGGTCGTCCGGACCGGGGAGCGCCGGGAGATCCGGGTCGCCGTGCACGCCGGTGATCCGCTCGTCCTGGCGGGGTTGCGCAGCGCGCTCGGCGACGGCCCCGGCATCACCTTGCGCGACGACCCGGCGAAGGCCGACGTCCTCGTCGCGGTCGCGGGCGACGACCCACGGCGCATCCCGGCCGGGTCCGCCCGGCTGGTGCTGGTGACCGATGACCCCGACCAAGCCGAACTGTGGGCCGCGGTGGAGCGCGGGCTCGCCGTCGTCGTCGCGCGTTCCGAGGCGACGCCGGCGCGGTTGCTGCGGGCGGTCGCCGACGCCCACGCCGGCCGGGGCGATCTGCCCGCCGATCAGCTCGGCAGCCTGCTGCGCGGGATTTCGCGGCTGCACAAGGAAGTCCTCGAACCGCGCGAACTCACGCTCAGCGGTCTGTCGCCCCGCGAGACCGAAGTGCTCCGGTTGCTCGCGGAGGGATTCGACACCGGTGAGATCGCCCGGCGGGTGGCCTACTCCGACCGGACGGTGAAGAACATCCTGCACGGCCTGCTCAGCCGGTTCAATCTGCGGAACCGCACCCATGTCGTGGCGTACGCGCTCCGCGAAGGTCTCATCTGAGCGTTTTCAGATGACCCCTTCCCGGATCGCGTAGGCCACCGCGTGCGACCGGTTTCGCAGCCTCAGCCGGTCGGTGACCGCGTAGATGACGTTCTTCACCGTGCGTTCCGAATAGGCGAGTTCGGCCGCGATCTCCTGGGTGTCGAACCCGTCGGCCATCAGGCGGAGGACGTCGATCTCCCGCGAGGAGAGTGCGGCTCCGGCCGGACCGTTCGGCGCGAGCATCTCCCGGTGGAGCCGCTCGGTGTGGTCGGCCAGCCTGCCGAGGAGATCCCGCGGTGGGCCCACGGTGGCCGACGCGGCGGCGCGGACGCCGTCGGCCACGCGGGAGTCGGTCATCGCCGATCTCGGCAGGATGGCGACCACTTTGCACGCCACGGCCGCGGTGAGGCCGCCCTCTTCGATCCGGTCGGTCACCAGCACGATCGGCTTGCCGAGTTCGGCGGCGACCGCACGCAACGCGGTGATCGCGTCGGCCGAAAGCCGGTCGAAAGCCGCGACGACGACATCGGTTTCGGCCCGTGCCCGGCCTTCGACCACCACCACGGACGCGCGTGTCCCGAGGAGGTCGATCAGACCGGCCTTCGTGATGGGGTCCAGGGCGCAGACGCTCACCCGAACTGCTCGCATGTGTCCGTCTTCCGTCCACTGTGGATCTTCGATTTGTCAAGAGCCGCAAGGGCAAAAAGCGTTGCCCGCATACGCGAGCGGACCTCTTGTACGGTGGGACCGGGTAGCGGCCCGCCTCGGGTGACCCCCACACTCGACGGCGGGTCGCTTCCTTTTCGCGCGGCTCGTGGCGATTCTCGCCCGCCGTGAACGACCCCGGCAACGCGTTCGGCCGTGTCCTGCTTCCCCCGCCAGCCGAGACTGGCCGAAGGGGCAAAAGTGACCCTGACCTGCGCAGACGCCACCTTGGCGCCATTTGGCACCATCTTGTACTTGCGTTGGCGCCATCATGGTGCCATGATGGCGTCATGGACCTGACGCCCTTTGTGGACAACGTTCGCCGGGAACTCGCCGTCGCCGCCGAGGCGGGGGGAGCCGAGGCGAGCGCGCTCGCCGAACGCCTGACCGCGCCGCTCGCGTCGGCCATTCGTCTCGCGCTGCTGGACGCTTTGTCCGCCGCGTCGGACGAGATCACCCGTGACCTCGCGCCGGGTTCGGTCGAGGTCCGGCTGCGTGCCGGGGAGGCCAGCTTCGCCGTCACGCTTCCCGCGGTCGAACAGGCCGCCGCGCCTGCCGCGCCTGCCGCACCCGCCGCGCCGGAGCCGCCACCGGTGCCGGACGAAGAAGGGGCCACGGCCCGGATCAACTTCCGGCTTCCGGAGCATCTCAAGACGCGCGTCGAGGAAGCGGCGGCCGCACAAGGCCGTTCGGTCAACGCGTGGCTCGTGCGAGCCGCGTCCGCGGCGTTGCATCCGGCGGAGCGGGCCGCGCCGCCCGCTCCGGCGAGCGGCCATCGCGGCGTTCAGCGCTACACCGGCTGGGTCAGCTAGCTCTACCGGCACAGACCAGCACAAACACCGATCACACCACCTCTGAGGGGACAACCATGCCTACTTTCGCCACCCCGGAACCCATTCTCGCGGACCTCGACCCGGTCGTCGGCAACGTCCGGATCGTCGCCGGAGACCGCGCCGACACGGTCGTCGAAGTCGCCCCGCTCGACGAGAACAACGACTCCGACATCGACGCCGCGAAGCGCACCATCGTCGAGTTCTCCGGCGGCACCTTGACCGTCCGCGCGCCGAAGATGCGGCTGCTCGACTTCTCCAAGCGGACGCGGTCGATCGACGTGACCATCGAACTGCCCGCCGGCTCCCGGGTGCAGGGGAGCACCGGCCTCGGCGACCTGACCGCGACCGGGCGGATCGGCGGCTGCCGCTACAAATCCGGCACCGGGCACATCCGGCTCGACCGGACCGGTGAGCTGAAACTGCACACCGCGTCCGGGAACATCGTCGTCGAGCATGTCGACGGCAATGCCGACATCAGCACGAGTTCCGGCCACGTGCACATCGGCGCGATCGAGGGCACCGCGGTGGTGAAGAACTCCAACGGGCCCACCAGCGTGGGGACCGTCGCCGACTCGATCCGCCTCCGCTCGGCCAACGGCGACATCACCGTCGACAAGGCCGAAAGCGGCGTCGAAGCCAAGACCGCCAACGGATCCGTCCGCGTGCTCGACGCGGCCAGGGGCACGCTCACCCTCGAAACCTCGCTGGGGGACGTCGAGATCGGCATCCGCGAGGGCAGCGCCGCCTGGCTCGACGTGAACACCGGCTTCGGCCGCGTCGTCAACGACATGACCGCCGCCACCGCACCCGGCGAAACGACCGACAAGGTCGAAGTCCACGCCGGCACCTCCGTCGGCGACATCGTGGTCCACCGTTCCTGAAGGGAATCCCCATGCGAAACCTGGCCATTTCCGCGACCGGACTGCGTAAGTCCTACGGCGACAAGGTCGTCTTGGACGGTATCGACCTGCACGTCCCGGCCGGCACCGTCTTCTCGTTGCTCGGCCCCAACGGCGCGGGCAAGACCACCACGGTCAACATCCTGTCCACTTTGGTCACTCCGGACGCCGGTGCCGCGATCATCGCCGGAGCCGACCTGGCGACCGACCCGGACGGTGTCCGCGCCGCGATCGGCCTCACCGGCCAGTTCTCCGCGGTCGACAATCTGCTCACCGGCGAGGAGAACCTGTTCCTCATGGCGGATCTGCACCACCTTCCGCGCCGCGAGGGCCGCAGGCGCGCCGCCGAACTCCTGGAACGCTTCGAGCTGACCGACGCCGCGAAGAAGACGCCGTCCACCTTCTCGGGTGGCATGCGCCGCAAACTCGACCTGGCGATGACGCTGATCGGCGACCCGAAGGTCATCTTCCTCGACGAACCGACCACCGGCCTCGACCCGCGCAGCCGCCGCACGATGTGGCAGATCATCCGTGACCTCGTCGACGGCGGTGTGACGATCTTCCTCACCACGCAGTACCTGGAGGAGGCGGATCAGCTCGCCGACCGGGTCGCCGTACTCGACGGCGGCCGGATCGTCGCGCTCGGTACGCCCGACGAACTGAAACGGCGCGTGCCCGGCGGGCACATGCAACTGAAGTTCCCCGACGCGGCCTCGTTGCGTGACGCGACCCGCGTGCTTCGAGTGTCCACTTCGGACGAAGAAGCCTTGGCGCTCCGTGTGCCGACCGATGGCACCGTCGCCGCCCTGCGCGCCGTCCTGGACCGGCTCGACGACGAGGCCGTCGCCGTCGACACCCTCACCGTGCACACGCCGGACCTCGACGACGTGTTCCTCAGCCTCACCGGTCACCGGACCGAAGCGACCAAGGAGATGGCCCGATGAGCACCCTGTCCCTCTCGATGCGCGACTCGACGACCATGCTGCGCCGCAACATCCGGCATATGCAACGGTATCCGTCGCTCACCATCATGCTGATCGGGCAGCCGATCGTGTTCCTGCTGCTGTTCGTCTACGTTTTCGGTGGCACACTCGGGAACGGTCTCGGCGGCGGAGGAGGCGGCAGAGCCGAGTACGTCGGCTATGTCACGCCCGCCATCCTGCTCGTCACCGTGTGCAGCGCCGCTCTCGGCACCGCGATCTCGGTGGCGACGGACATGACCGAGGGCATCATCGCGCGATTCCGCACGATGGCGATCAGCAAGGCCTCGGTACTGACCGGGCACGTCGTCGGCGCGCTCATCCAAACGGCATTCGCGCTCGCCGTGGTCTTCGGGGTCACGCTGCTCATCGGGTTCTCCCCGACGGCGGGTGTCGGCGAATGGTTCGCCGTCGTCGGCATGCTGTTGCTGCTGACCATCGCGCTCACGTGGCTTTCGGTGGCGATGGGCCTGGCGGCCAAGAGTGTGGAAACGGCCAGCAACACACCCATGATCTTCATGCTGCTGCCGTTCCTCGGCAGCGGGTTCGTGCCCACCGATTCCATGCCGGCGTGGCTGCGCTGGTTCGCCGACTATCAGCCGTTCACACCGGTCATCGAGACCATTCGCGGGCTGCTGCTCGGTACTCCGATCGGCGGCAGCGGCTGGCTCGCGATCGGCTGGTGCGTCCTGCTCTCGGTTGTCGGGTATCTGTGGTCGAAGTCCTTGTTCGCCAAGGAACGCGACCGCTGACACCGAGGGTTGAACTGGGGGTCGCCCCGGGCCGGGTTCTCCGGTCCGGGGCGCTTGGTTTTGTGGTCGCGCCGCATTTAGTCGACTAACTGCGACACGGTCTCATTGTGTGATCTCCGTGCGGAGTGGCATCACTCTTCAGTGTTGTTCGCGCGGTTTGATTGTCGCTTAAAATTACGAACACGTGTTCGACTGGATTGCGGTATTATGGAGGGGTGTCCGAGACCTTCCTTCCCGAGTTGCCGCAGGAGCTGTGGCGTGCCGGCAAGCTGGAGCTTGCGCATGGCGTGGAGCAGTCGTTGCAGGTGATCAGGGTGGCGACCGCTTGTTTGGGGCGGTTTTTGGCGGAGATCGAGGCTCGGGGTGCCAAAGACTTGTACGGGTATGGCCGTACGGATAAATGGTTCGCCGATATGGCGGGATTATCGGTGAGTGAGGCGCGGGCGGTGGTGAACCGGGCCCTCGCGTTGAACCCGACGCGCGCGTTGGATGGCACGGAGGTTCCGCCTGTTGCTCCCGCGACCGCGGCGGTGGCGGCTCAGGGGTTGGTCGGGGATGAGCGGATCGATCAGATCCTGGAGATTTTGAAGAACCTTCCGGCCGAGGTTTCGGCTGAGGAGCGGGCAGGTGCGGAGCAGATCCTCGCGAACCTTGCCCCGAGCGCCGGTCCGCGGCAGCTCGCCGAGGCCGAGGCGAATCTACTGGGCTTGCTGGATCCGGATGGCAAGGAACCGAAGGAGCCAGAGCCGAAGGAACCGCGCCGCGAGATCACCCTGGAACGACGGAAAGACGGGTTCTGGAAACTGACCGGCCTCCTCGATGACGAAACCGGTGCCCGCACCGCCGCCGCGCTGGAGGCCTATGCCCAGCCGCGCCCAGTCGACGAATTCGGACAAGCCGACCTGCGGATGAAGTGCGAGCGCATGGGCGACGCCTGGGCCGAACTCCTCGATTTGGCGATCGCCTGCCCGGACCAGCCCGGCACCAGCGGCTACCGCACCTTGGTCCACGTCACCATCGGACTCGAGGAGCTGAAGTCCGGTCTTGGGACCGCGTGTCTCGATTTCGTGGGCACGATGACCTCGCGGGAAGCCCGACTGGCGGCCTGCGACTGCCTCATGTTGCCGGTCGTGATGAGCGCCTCGGGTGAACCCCTGGATTTGGGACGCCTGAGACGGTTCGTCACCCCAGGCCAACGCCGGGCGTTGAACATCCGCGACGGGGGTTGCGCGTTTCCCGGCTGTCATCGGAAACCCAAGAACTGCCACGCCCACCACATTCATCACTGGGCGGACGGGGGGCCGACGGATCTCCGGAACCTGGTGTTGCTCTGTAGCTTCCATCACCGGCTGATTCATCACGGTGATTGGGAAGTACGGATGGCGGCCGATGGCTTACCGGAGTTCATTCCACCCCAGTATCGGGATCCGCTCCGACAACCTCGGCGTAACACCCTGCATCACGTCTGAGCCTCGAGGAGCCCGTCGGCGACGGGCGCCTCGTCATGCCCGGCGGTGGAACTGTGTGGATTTTGGGACATCTGACGTCCCAAAATCCACACGGTCCATCGCCAACTGACCGATCACGATCAGTTCGCTCGTCTTAACCCCCCCCAGCGGGCTAGACACTTCCGACCGCAGACGGACGCCATCGCACAAGCTCCGCTCCTAACCTGGTCTCAGGAATTTTCCTTCGACATCAGGGAGTTCGCGTTGCCAAGGAGAACAGTCGTCGTGGTGGCACTGCTCGTCGCCGGTGCGTTGGCGCCGGCTACCCCCGCTGCCGCGGTCCCGTCGATCACCTGGCACGGTTGCGCGACCGGTCCCGGCGACAGCGTGGGCGTGGAGCTGGACAAGGCGGGCGCGCAGTGCGCCGACGTCGCCGTGCCGGTCGACTACAGCCGTCCGCAAGGGCGCCGGATCACCGTCGCGCTGGCACGGATGAAGGCCACCGATCCCGCGCGCCGCCGCGGCGTGGTGCTGCTCAATCCGGGCGGGCCGGGCGGCCCGGCGAGGGAACTGGTCCTGGCGGGGGCGCTCATGCCGGAGATCGCCGCACGGTACGACCTCGTCGGCATGGATCCCCGGTTCGTCGGGCGCAGCTCGCCGCTGCGGTGCGACTGGAAGACCGACACGTTCACGCGCTCGGCCGGGCCCAGCCTGAAGACGTTCGGCGAAAGTGTGGCCCTCGCGAAGGAGCTGGCGCGCGGCTGTGCGGGCAACGATCACGCGTTGTTGCGGGAGGCATCGACCCGCAACACGGCACGGGACATGGACCTCGTGCGTTCGGCGCTCGGCGAGCGGAAGATCTCCTACATCGGCGCCTCCTACGGGACGTACCTCGGCGCGGTGTATCTCCAGATGTTCGGCTCGCGGGCCGACCGGTTCGTGCTCGACTCGGCGGTGGATCCCGAGGCGTACGGGCCCGGGCTGCTCCGCCCGACCGCGCCGTCGCTCGACGCCGCGCTGCGGAACTGGGCACGGACCGCGGTGGGGCAGGGGCTGGGGGAGACCGCGGACCAGGTCCTGGCGACCGCGCGGGACGTCGCGCGTTCGGCCGAGCGGCGGCCGTTCTCGGTCGGAAAGTACACAGTGGACGGTCACACGGTGCCGTATGTGTTCTTCGCGAACCTCTATGACGACAGGCCCGCCTTGCAGGCCGAGTTCACCGCCACCGTGCGGACCCTCCGGTCCGCCGCGGCCAGTCAGCCCGCCACGCCTTCGCCCGCGTTGAGCGCGCTTCTCGACGGCCTGACGACGGGCTCCGGCTCGGCGACCGATCGGGCCGGGACGCCGGTCGTCTGCGCCGATCGCGCCGCCGACCGCGACCCGATGTCCTACTACCGGGACATCGAGGAGCATCGCGCCGCCGAGCCCCTGTTCGGCCCGCTGGCCCGCAACATCACCCCGTGCGCGTTCTGGCCCGTGGCTCCCGCCGAACCCGCCACCCGGATCCGCACCACCGCGCCGGCGCTGCTCCTCGGCTCGACCGGCGACCCGGCGACGCCCTACGCGGGACAGCTCGCCATGCGCCGGGCACTCACCGGATCGAGCCTGGTGACGGTGGAAGGCGCATATCGCCACTCGGTGTTCTTGAAGGGTGACGCGTGTGTCGACACGGCGGTGCGGGACTACCTGCTGAGCGGACGGCTCCCGGCCGACCGGACCTGCCGCTCGTGACGCGACCCGCTGGGCTAACGCGCCCGGACGTGCGCGCGTTCGCCCTGCGGTCCGAACAGGACGAGGGTTTCGACGGCGTGCCCGTCGGCCGAGCCGAGCCAATGCGGTAGCGCGGTGTCGAATTCGGCGGCCTCACCCGGCGGGAGCACCATGTCGCGGTCGCCGACCACCAGCCGTAACCGTCCATTGAGGACATAAACCCACTCGTAGCCGCCGTGGGTCTGCGGCGTGGGCTCCGCCGGTGCGTCCCGGCTCGGGATGAGCATCTTGAACGCCTGCACCCCGCCTGCCCGCTTGGTGAGCGGCAGGAATGTCATGCCATGGCGGTGAATCGGCTGGAGGTGGATCCGCGGATCACCGGTCCGGGGAGCGCCGACGAGGTCGTCGAGCGGCACTCCGTGCACCCGGGCGAGCGGGAGCAGCAGTTCGAGCGTCGGCCGCCGACCGCCGCTTTCCAGGCGTGACAACGTGCTTTCCGAGATCCCGGTCGCCGCCGACAGTTCGGCGAGGGTCAGGCCGCGGTGTTTGCGCAGCGCGCGCAACCGGGGGCCGACCGCGTCGAGCACCTCGTCCGTCTCGTCCATGCCCTCGATCTTGCCAGGTCGGCAAGTTTTCGTGCCAAACCGGCGGTCCCGAGGCGAAGGTGGCGATCATGAGCGCTACGAAATTCTGGGACGAACTCCATGAACGGCGGGCCGGCGGAACGCCGAAGGTGAACGCGAGACTGGCCGAGATCGCGGGCCCGCTGACCCCTGGCACCGCGCTGGACCTCGGCTGCGGTGGCGGGGGAGACGCGCTCTGGCTGGCCGCCCGAGGCTGGCGGGTGACCGCGGCCGATATCTCCGGAGCGGCCGTGCGCTCGCTTCAGGCACGCGGTGAGCCGATCACGGCGCTCCGCGTCGACCTCGCCGAAGATTTCCCCGAGGGCACCTTCGACCTGGTGTCCGCGCAGTACTTCCACACGCCGTTCGAACTGGACCGGGCGCGGGTACTGCGCACCGCCGCGGGCTCGGTGAATCCCGGCGGGCGGCTGGTCGTCGTCGACCACGGCTCCGCCGCGCCGTGGTCTTGGGATCAGGACGCCGAGTTCGCCACTCCCGGCGAAGTGGCGGCCGAACTGGACCTCGACCCGGCGGACTGGTCGATCGAACGCGCGGAGGCCGCCGAACGCCTGGCCACCGGCCCGGGCGGCCGCACCGCGACGGTCGTCGACCACATCCTGATCCTCCGGCGGGCCGGGCGATGAACCGTAAACGCGACAACGGACCGCCGTCGACCGGAGCCGGGGAAAAGGACGTGCTCGCCGGGTTCCTCGACTATCTCCGCGCCGCCGTCCTGGCCAAGGCCGAAGGTGTGCCGGAGGACCGGGCTCGCACGCCCGGCGTGCCGTCCGGCACGAATCTGCTGGGCCTGGTCGGACATCTGACCCAGGTGGAGCGGCATTGGCTGCTCGGCCGCCGCGTCACCGACTGGCAGGCGACGTTCCACCCGGGTCCGGACGACACGACGGCGTCGATTCTGGCCGCCTACCGGGAAACCATCGCCGAGGCGAACGCCGAGATCGCGTCCTGGGACGACCTCGCCGCGGCGGGGCCTCGCCGGGGATCACGGCGCTGGACCCTGACCCACCTGATCGAGGAAACCGCGCGGCACGCGGGACACGCCGACATCCTGCGCGAACTGATCGATGGCGCCACCGGGCGCTGAAACGGAGATCCCCATGTTCCACCGAGCAGCCGCGTTCGTCGCGGCCCTCGTCCTGCTGACGGCCTGCGGTTCACCCCCGGCCGCAGCCACCCCGCCCGACGGGTTCCGGCACGAGTTCGCCGACGTCGACGGGGTGAAGATGCATTACGTCACCGGCGGCAAGGGAGCCCCGCTCGTCCTGCTGCACGGCTGGCCGCAGACCTGGTACGGCTGGCACCGGGTCATGCCCGCGCTGGCCGAACACTTCACGGTGTACGCCCTCGACCTGCCCGGTCTCGGCGACAGCACCGGTTCGCCGCCGAGCTACGACAAGGCGACCCTCGCCCGCTACGTGCACGGACTCGTCGCCGGACGGCTGGGCCTGCGCGACGCCCGGATCGCCGGTCACGACCTCGGCGCCGCCGTCGCCTTCCAGTACGCCGCGCAATTCCCCGGCGACCTCACCAAACTCGCCTACCTCGATCTGCCGCTGCCGGGGCCCGCGCTCGACGCGACGGCCTACCGGAACCTGAGCTGGCACATCGCGTTCCACTCGCAGAAGACGGTTCCCGAAGCCGTCGTCGGCGACGACGTGCGCGAGTACCTGTCCCTGTTCTATCCCCAGGTCGCCTACTCGGGGACGGCCTTCGGTGGTCCCGGCGCGCCGTCACCCTTCGACGACGCGGAGATCGACGAGTACGCGCGCACCTACACCAGGCCGGAGGTCCTGCACGGAGGCTTCGAGCTCTACCGGACGCTCGGGCAGGACGCGACGGCGAACATCGGCGCGAAACCGATCACCACCCCGACCTTGCTGATGACCGCCGAGGGACTCCTCGAACCGCAGAAGGCCACGCTGGCGCCCCGCGTCGCGAACCTGGCCCGCGCGGTCGAAGTGCCGAGGGCCGGGCACTGGCTCGCCGAGGAGAATCCGGCGTTCGTGAGCGCCGAACTGATCGGGTTCCTGAAGTAGCACAACCTGGTTGCCCGGGAATGACGATCTTTGCGATGCTGCCCCCATGTCGACGCTGGAAGTCCTCAACCACCCGTTCCGCGAGCAGTTCGAGGCCTTCCTCGACGAGCACCGTCGTGTCCTCGACCGGTCACTGGAAGGGCTGACCGAGGAACAGGCCCGCCGGTCGCTCGTCCCCTCCCGGACGACCCTGCTCGGTCTGGTGAAGCACGCGACCTTCGTGGAGAAGGTGTGGTTCGTCGAGGGCATCACCTGCCGCCCGCGGACCGAGATCGGCCTCCCCGAGACGCCCGACGAGTCGTTCATCCTCGCCGAGGAGGACACGATCGACTCCGTGCGGCAGGCGTACCGCGAAGCCTGCGAGGTGTCCCGCAAGGCCGCGGCCGCCCTCGATCTGGACGACCTGCTCCACGGGAACCGCCGCGGCCCGCTTCCGCTGCGCTGGGTGTACCTGCACATGCTGCGGGAGCTCGCCCAGCACGGCGGCCACGCGGACATCCTGCGCGAGCAGATCCTGAGCTCATAGGAAACGACGATGCCGGGGAGCGGGTGGCTCCCCGGCATCGCGCGTCGTTCGTCAGGAACGGGTCAGCGTGACCCCGTACTTGTTCGCCGCGTCCACGACGGGCTGGTAGTAGGAGTACGAGCCGGTGGCGTTGGCACCTTCGTTGTAGCCGCAGTCGTGGCCGTCGGCGGGGCCGCCGGAGGTCATGCCCTGCGCGGTGTTGCCCGCGATGTAGGCGCCGCCGCTGTCACCGCCCTCGGTGCAGACGGTCGACTTCGCCAGCCCGGTGGTGGCGACGCTTTCGCCGCTGTAGCGCACGGTCTGGTTGTACGCGGTGATCTTGCCGCAGGTCCAGCCGGTGGTGTTGCCCGCCTTGCACAGCGTGGTGCCGACCGGCGCCTTCGAGCTGCCGGTGATCCGGACCGTGGTGCCCATCCGGGTGTCCACGTAGCCGCGGCCGGTGTCCTCGGTGTCGATGTCCATCAGGCCCATGTCGGTCGACGGGAACTGGGTGGCCACGCCCTTGCCGATGTGGACGCCGTTGCGGTTGAGGATGTCCGGGTTGCCTTCGACGCAGTGCCCGGCGGTGAGCAGCACGTTGTTGCCGCTGCTGGTGGTGCCGGGGAAGCCGAGCGAGCAGTTGGTGCCCGGGTCGAGGTCCATGATCTGGCCGGGGATGACGTCGGCCTGCGTGGTGTTCCCGTTGGCGACACCGGTCTGGACCGACACGCCCGGCATCGCCGTGAGCTTGCGGACGAGGGCGCTGTCGGCACCCGGCTGCACGGTGACGACGACCTGGTCGGCCGCGAGTTCCGGGCCCCACGACTGCACCTGGGCGACGTCCTTGCCGATCACCGTGCCGACCTTGGCGGACAGGGCGTTCAGCGCGTTCTCGCCACGGGCACCGGTACGCGGGGTCAGCCCGGCGGAGCGAAGCTCCTTCGCGGAGCCGGCGTCGGCGTTCACCACGAGGGCACCGGCGTTGTCGAAGTACGCGCCGTCGGTGTGGAGACCACGATTTCTGACGTTGTCCAGCGACGCGATCAGGTTCTTCTCGTGGTCCAGCTTCTGAGCGGCCTGAAGCGGGCTGACCTTGAGCTGGGCGGCGAGCGTCTCGAGCATCGTCTGGTCGTAGGCGGTGACCGGCGCGGCGGTCGCCGGGACGGCGAGCGCGCCGATCCCGGCACAGACACTGAACAAGGTGAGCATGACGGGTCCGCGAATTCGCATGCGAATTTCCTTCGATAAGGAGGGAACGACGAACCGCCGGAATATGTTCGGAAAGCGCAGGGGACCGGGCGGTTCATCTCGACGTGACGCACAGTACGAGCGCCCGCACGGCCCGTCGTAGCGCCGAAAGTAGGATCCGTGATCACGGACCTACTTTCGTATGCGGAAAATGCGAATTGCCTGCGTATTCAATTGCGCGGAAGTGTCATTGTCACAAAAGTGTCAGCGCGCCCGGGTGCCGTCGAGGTAGGTGTCCAGCGCGGCGGCGCCCGAGAGCAGGGCGCGTCCCCTGGCCGCGAGCCGGGTGTGCCAGTCGCGCAGCGTCGACTCGAGCGGAACGACTCCGCCCGCGGAGCGGACCTGGTCGAGCACGGGCGCGATCCGCTCCAGGAGGTAGCCGCCCCGCCTGAGCTGATGGGTCAGCTTCGCGTCGCGCACGTCGGCCGCGTTGTAGACGCGGTAGCCCGTCCTCGGGTCGCGTTCGGGATGGAGAAGGCCCGCCCGTTCCCATTCGCGCAGGGTGGCGGGCCGGACGCCGAGTTTCCTGGACAGCGGGCCGACGAACAGGTCACCCCGCTCCTGCGGCACGGGTTCGAGATCGCGGAGCGCGGCCGCGACGGCCTGGAGGGTGCGGCGGTCGTCGAGCAGCTGCGCGTGGCTTTCGTCGACGAGCCGGAGAGCCTCCTCGACCGCGTCCCGATTGACCGCCCGCATGATCGACGCCGCCCTCGCGTGGCCGTGCCCCGGTACGAGGGCGAGGAACGCGCGCAGGGCTTGCGCGTGTAGTGGCGTATAGGTGCGATAGCCTTGCGGGCCGCGTTCGGCGGCGGGGAGGATGCCGTCCGCCTCGTAATTGCGGACCGCCTGTGCGGACAGGCCGTGCTCGCGCGCGAGGTCGACCGGCCTGAGCCGCTCACGGGTTCGAAGGTTCCGGCCCACCACCCCACGATATTCGGTCTACCGGCCGCGCGAGGAATCCGCCCGCCGCTCGTAACGGGCGCGAGCCAGCCGATAGGCCGTTTCGAGCAGTTCGCGGGTGGCCGTTTCGGTGTTCGACGCCGGGTTCACCACCGCCAGCCAGCCAGCGGTGCCGTACACGGGGTGGGCGATCAGGGTGTCGGCGTCGGAGGGGTCGTGGCCGAGCTGGCGGGCGAACTCCTTCTTACCGGCGTGGATGTTCACGCGGAACGTGTCCGGGCGGTCCAGCCGCGAGGTCTCGTCGCCGGGGTAGTTCTTGGTCACGATCGTCGCGAAGGGCTGGACGTTCGTCGGGACGACGCCGTCGGGGGAGTAGTAGAAGAACGCGTCGCCCCAGCTGAGCTCGGGCCATTCGTCACCCGGCCCCGGGGTGAGGGTCAGGACGCCGTCGAGGCCCGAGACGAGGCCGATGATCTCTTCGATGGTCATGTGCTCAAGCGTGGCATTAAAGTGCTTGTGGAGGGTTTGAGTACGTTGTCGAGGGAGTGAAGGTGCCAAGTCTCAAATCGATGCGTACGGCCGAGGTCGCGCGCCGGGCGGGGTACTCCGTCCAGCAGGTGCGCAACCTCGAACGCGACGGCGTGCTCCCGGCGGCGTCGCGGACGGCTTCGGGCTACCGGAGCTACGGCGAGATCCACCTCCGGTCGGCGCTGGCCTATCGCGCGCTCGCCGCCGCGGTGGGGCCGGTCGAGGCCAAGAAGATCGTCCGCGCCCTGCACCGGGATCCGCTCCCCGAGGTACTCGCGCTCCTCGACGCGGCCCACGCCGGGCTCGACGCCGAACGCGCGGACCTCCGGGACGCCAGGGAAGCCGTCCGGGTGATCTCCGGGGAACCGATCGAAGACGTGCGCGGCTCGGACTCGATGACCGTCTCCGAACTCGCTTCGGCGCTCGGCGTGCGTCCGTCGACCCTGCGGCATTGGGATACCGAACGGCTCGTCGTGCCCGGCCGCGATCAGCGCGGGACGCGGCGGTACACGCCATCCCAGGTGCGGGACGCGCGGATCGTGCATCAGCTGCGGCTGGCGGGTTACCGCGTCGCGCCCCTGCGCGCGCTGATGCCGGAACTGCGGCGATCCCGGCGGCTGGAGGACGTCGCTTCCGCGCTCGCCGCCAGGGACGCCGGGATCACGGCCCGCTCGCGGGCGCTCTTCGACGGCACCGCCGCGCTTTCCCGGCTCTTGAGTGGTGAGGACGGTTAGAACCGTCGTCGCCACTCAAGAGGGCCGGAGTCAAGTGGTGGGCGTCCGTTCCCGCAGAGTCGCGAGTGCCTTGTCGGCGTGGACATCGAACTTCAGCTCGCTCTTGATCACCGCGAGGATCCGGCGGTCGGTGTCGATCACGAAGGTGCGCCGCTTGGCGTGCAGCGGGCTGAACCGGCGCCAGACACCGAACAGTTTGGCGACTTCTCCGTCCACATCGGACAGAAGTGGGTAGTCGAAGCCGTGCCGGGTGGAGAATTCCCGCTGCTTGGTGATCCCGTCCGGGCTGATCCCGACGCGGTGGGCGCCGACCTCGTGGAACTCCGCGGCCAGATCGCGGAAGTGGCAGCTCTCGGCGGTGCAACCGCCGGTCATCGCGGCGGGGTAGAAGAACAGCACGACCGGGCCGGTGGCCAGGAACTCCGCGAGCGTGCGGTTCCGGCCGGTGTCGTCGGGCAGGGTGAAGTCCGGGGCGAGGTCTCCTTGGTCCATGTCCGGTATTCGGAGCCGCGGGCGCGCCGGATCGGTCCGGCCGAAGTCGCTCGATCCGTGGCCGAGGTGCGAAACGGATATCGTCGCGGCATGTCTTCTCGCAAAGTGGGAACCCAGCGCGCCTTCGACGCGGCGGCCGCCGATTTCGCCGCGCTCGGGCGGCATCTGTGGGGGCCGATCGGCGCGGCCACGGTGGCGGTCGCCGGACTCGGCGAAGGAGACCGTGTCCTCGACGCCTGCTGCGGCACCGGGGCTTCGGCGATTCCGGCGGCGCACGCGGTCGGTGCCGGGGGTGTGGTGGACGCGCTCGACCTCTCCGGTCCGATGATCGGCGAGTTGCGCCGTCTTTCGGCCGATTTGCCGCAGTTGCGGGCGCACGAGGCCGACGCGACGGCGTGGGACACCGGCGGGTACGACGTCGTGCAGTCCGCGCTCGGCATCTTCTTCTTTCCCGACATGACGGACGGAACCGAGCGGCTGATCGCCAGGGCCCGCTCCGGCGGCCGGGCGGTGTTCACGATCTGGCGCGGCGGGGCCATGGTGGCCGCGGGTCGTCAGCTCGGCCGTGCGGTGGCCGCGGTGACCGATTCCGCGCCGCCGCCGGAGCGCGCACCGGGCCTGATCGATCGCATCGACCAGGCGGGCACTTACGCCGATTGGCTTTCCGAGCGGAATCTGTCCGATGTGGACGTCGTGGTCAACGAACTGCGGCTGACCATGACGCCGGAGATCGCCTGGCTGGTCGTCATCGGCTCCGGGTTCCGGGGACTCCTCGCGGACCTCGAGCCCTACGTCGTCGAGCAGGTGCGCGAGCGCTATCTCGAATCCTTGCGCGCCGAAGGGCTGGCCGAACTCGACGCCACCACGCTGATCGGCTCCGGCACCGTCCGCTGACGGTCACAGCCCTTTCGGTGTACAGTCGTTCACTCAAACCGGGGTGAACGGCGGGACACGGGTGCGACCAGACAACGACTCCTCTGTTCGGGGCCGAGGGCAAGGGCCGTTCGGCTCCTGGCTGCTCGGCCCGCTCGCTCAGGACGCGCCCGTGTTGCGCCGTCGCGTCCAGGGGCTGCTCACCGGGACGCTGATCGCGACCAACGTCATCGGCGCGCTGGTCGTGGTCGGGCTGGCGGCGCTGCTCATGCCCGCTCCCGGGATGTCCGGTGACCTCATCCGGGTGACCGCGGTCGCGGTACCGGTCTACGTGGTCTCCGCCGTGGTGGTCGGCGCGCTGTGGGGCACCCGCGGCGCGCTGCGGACCTTGCGGTGGGCGGCCGAGGGCCGGACGCCGACCGACAGGGAACGCGTGTCGAGCCTTCGGGTCCCGTTGCGCCTGACACTGGTCCAGGCGGTGTTGTGGGGTATCGCGACCGTGGTGTTCGGCGTGCTGGCCGCGCTGGTACAGCCCCGGGTCGTGCTCACCGAACTGCTCGTCGTCGCGTTCGCGGGAGTCGTCGTCTGCGCGATCGCCTACCTCGCGGGCGAGTTCATCCTGCGGCCGTACGCGGCGCTGGCGTTGTCCGGCACCTTGCCGGCGCGGCCGCTCAGCGGCGGCGTGAACCTGCGGATGCTGCTGTTCTGGTGCCTCGGCACCGGGGTGCCGGTGGCGGGGCTGGTGGTCACGGCGGTGCTGGCGTGGGCGCGCGGCGACGTGTCGACGACGAAACTCGCCATCTCGGTGATCGCCCTCGGGCTGGTGGTACTGGTCTTCGGGCTGCTGGTGACGGTGTTCACCGCGCGCGCCGTGGTGAACCCGATCCGGTCGGTGCAGCACGCGCTGGGCCGGGTCCGGGCCGGTGACTTCGCCGTGGAGATCCCGGTCTACGACGGCACCGAACTCGGTCTGCTGCAAGCGGGTTTCAACGGGATGGCCGCCGGCCTCGCCGAACGCGAACGTTTGCGGGACCTGTTCGGCAGACACGTCGGCGAGGACGTCGCGAGCGAGGCGATGCGTACGTCGGCCGAACTCGGTGGCACGGTGCGGACGGTGTCGGTGTTGTTCGTCGATCTGATCGGCTCGACCGCGCTGGCCGCGAGCCGTCCGCCCGAGGAGGTCGTCGGCCTGCTCAACCGGTTCTTCGCGGTGGTGGTCGACGAGGTCGACCGTAATCACGGGCTGGTCAACAAGTTCGTCGGTGACGCCGCGCTCGCGATCTTCGGCGCGCCGGTGCGGCTGGAGGACCACGCCACCCTGGCGCTTTCCGCGGGACGGGCGATCGCGCGCAGGCTGGCCGCGGAGGTACCGGAATGCCCGGCCGGGATCGGCGTGGCGACGGGTGAGGTGGTCGCCGGGAACGTCGGCGACCCGCGGCGGTTCGAATACACGGTGATCGGCGATCCGGTCAACGAAGCGGCCCGGCTCACCGAGCTGGCGAAGAACGTCGAAGCCCGGCTGCTCGCTTCGTGGACGGCGATCGAGTCGGCCGCCGAAGCCGAAGCCGCGCAGTGGAAGGCGACGGAGGACGTCACCTTGCGGGGCCGGTCCCGGCCCACCACGCTCGCGACGCCGGTGGTGGATTCACAGCCTTTGTGAAGGCGCCGTGAATCTTGCGCGGCGGCTCGCGCTCCGCCGGTGGCGGACCGTGAACGATCACAGCGGTTCCTTCGCGCCTGGTGAGGGCGTTGTTCCCGAAGCCAGGGCGGCGCACGGTGATCTCCCCATCCCCGTGTCGAAGGAGACATCTGTGAAGAGCCTTTCGAGGGCCGCGCTGGCGACCGGAGCCGCCGTCTTCGCGCTGAGCATGGTGCCCGCCACCGCGTTGGCGCAGTCCGGCGACGGGGACCGGCCCAGCGGCCTGATCACGACCCAGACCCACACCCAGGTGCGGGAGATCGCGCCGGTGGCCGGGACCGCGATGACGGTCGCCGCGACGTCCGCGTCCAAGCAGCTGAACTACACCCAGCAGGTGCAGCAGTACAACCAATGGTGCTGGGCCGCGGACGGTTCGAGTATCGAGCGGTCGATGGGCGGCACCGCCACCCAGGCCCAGTTCTGCGCCGCGGGCAAGGGCACGTCGGCCGGATACTGCCCGAACCAGCCCGCCCAGATCTACGAAATCGTCCGCGGTTTCCGCGGCACCGGCTTCTCCGCGCAGGACGCGGGCGGTCCGATCGGCTTCAGCTCGGTCGTCAGCCAGATCGACGCCGGGATCCTGAACCTGACGGGCATCTACTGGACCTCCGGCGGTGGCCACGCCGAGGTGATCTACGGCTACGACTCGGCGAACCAGTCGATCATGGTCGGCGACCCGTGGCCGACCTACCAGCGCTACCAGACCTGGAACTACAACCAGTACCGCAGCAACGGCCAGTTCCGCTGGAACGACACCATCGTCAACATCCGGAAGGGCTGAGGCGCGGCCATGAACACGATCTGCCGGAAGTTCGCCGGCTGTCTCGCCGTGGCCGTCGCGACGCTGCTGCCCGCCACGCTGCCCGCCTCGGCGAGCGAAGGAGTCGTCCCGCCCTCGGACGGCGATCTCGCGGCGGCCGTGCGTGTCGCCGGGCAGCCGGACGCGATCGGTCTCGCGAGATCGAACTTCCGGCAGGTCGACCACGTCGAACCGCGACGGATCACCATGGGGCAGAAGGGAATCCCGGTCTACACCCTCAATCCCGACTTCGTCAGGGGTGTCGAGGGGGCACCGGTGGGCGTGCTCAGATCCGTCGCCGTGACGGCGACCGCGGATTCCGGTCAGAAGGCCACGCTGCAGGCGATGCCGGAGGGGCCGGGGAAGTGGGTCGCGGCGAGCGTGTTCTCCGGAAACGACGAAGAGACCCTGAGCGCGCGGCTGAAGCCCGGTTCGGTCCTGCTCAACGAACCCCAGATCAACGGCTGGTACGAACTGGGGCCCGACGGCGTGGTGCTGCTGCAGGCGAGCCTGCCGCAGTCGCCGGTGGGGAAACTCGTCCCGCTTTCCGACTACCAGCGGGAAGTACACGGCCGCTACGCCGACAAGCTGCCGGGATCGGACTATCAGCGCGGTGGCGGGATCGGCTTCACACAACCGGTTCCCCCGCCTGACGGCACCGGGATTCCGATCGCGATCGTGGCGGGCTTGACCACCGCCGCGGTGGGCGTCGTGCTGGTCGTGGTGTGGCGGCGGCGCCGTCTCACTCCCAGATGAGGTCGATCCCCGCGATGCCGACGTCGAGTTCCTCGAAGTAGGCACTGACCGTCGCACCCGGTCCGGGATGCAGCGGCTCGCTGACCACTGGTGCGAGATCTTCGCGCTCCCGTACGGTTTTGACGCAGCGCGCGGGAAGCGCGCTGCCGTCGAAACGCATGCGGAGCAGGTACGCCGACATGCGCGACCGCACCGTCCGGTGGAAGCAGGTCGAGCGGACGGACGCGGCCAGCCGCAAAGTGAACGCGAAGGTGTGCGTTTCCCCTTCGGCCAGGCCCCGGTCGAAGAGAAGCTCGAACACCATCCCCGGCGACGTGGCGCTTCGGCGCACTCTGCCTCTTCGGCAGCCGTCGGTGGCGAAGACCGTCGTGGCCTCCATGTCCGTGCCGGGCTCATCCTGATGGGTCACCACGAAACCGTCTGCGCCGGCCTCCCTCGCCCGCACCACCATCGTCGAGGTGATCTCCGAGATCCGTCCTTCGCCGGTCATGGTCAGCACGTCGACGACGGTCACGACGTCGAGCTTCGCGTTGCCCTCCGTGCCGGGCGACGTGCTCAGTTCGTCCAGCAGTGAACAGGTCTCGGCCCAGCTCTGCCGCAGTTCGGCGACCGAGGGCCTGCGGTCGTCGCCCGGTGACCGCCGCTGCGGGCCGATCAGGACGATGAGGCTGTCCGGCGTCAGGCCCAGCACCGCTTCGAGCGCGCGGACGACGTCGAGCGAACGCGGTGTCGACGGATGCCGGAGCCCGCGCTGCCAATAGCTCAAGGTCGATTCGGCCACGGAAACGCCGCGTGCCGCCAGATGCGCGCGGATACGGGACAGGGAAAGGCCGCGATGCTCCACCGCCTCGGAAAGCGCGCGATGGAACGGGCCGGATCTGCTCTCACGTTCCTGGTACATGGGCACACCCCCACCGACACCGGGTTGGCGCAAAGCATGCGCAGTCGGGCGCCGGTGGACAACCGCCTAAGGTCGAAAACCGGACTTTCAGGCGAATTCGAGCCGCAGGCTTTCGAGGCCGCGCAGCGTCACCTGCTTGACCCAGACCGGATCGGCGGTCCGTTGGAAGGCGCGCCCGGCACCGAGCAGCGCCTCGAAGACTGTCCGGCCTTCCATCCGTGCGAGCGGGGCGCCGAGACAGAAGTGGATGCCCTGTCCCAGTGCGAGATGCCTCGGCGAGGGGCGATCCACGTCGAAGCGGTCCGGGTTCTCGTGCGTGCGCGGGTCGCGGTTGGCCGCTCCCAGCAGCACGACCGCCTGGGCGCCTTCGCCGACGAGCTCGTCACCGATCGTCGTGTCCCGCAGGGCGAGCCGTGTCGTCAGCTGGACGGGGGAGTCGTACCGGAGCATCTCCTCGACCGCGTTCGGGATCTTCGACCGGTCCTCGGCCAGTTTCCGGTGCTGTGCCGGATGGTTCAGCAGCGCGAGGATTCCGTTGCCGATCAGGTTGGTCGTCGTCTCGTGCCCGGCGACCAGGAGGAGCATCGCGGTGATCACCAGCTCGCCCTCGCTGAGCCTGTCACCCTCGTCGGAGACCGACACCAGATCGGAGAACAGGTCGCCGGTCGGCCGCTTCCGCCGTTCCTTCGCCAGCTCACGGAAGTAGGAGACGAACTCGCGCCGGGCCGCGACGGCCGCCACGACGGTCTCTTTCGCGATCAGGAAGGACGGGTCGAGCGCGCGCCCCATGGCGTGCGACCATCCTTCGAAACGCTCGCGGTCGGCCAGAGGCACCCCGAGCATCTCGCTGATGACGACGACCGGCAACGGCTTCGCGATCTCGGTCATCAGGTCGAATTCGCCCATTTCGAGCGCTTTCGCCACGAGTTCCTTCGCCAGTTCCTCGATCCTCGGGGCGAGCTGCTCGATCATCCTCGGGGTGAACGCCTTGGAGACCAGCCGCCGCAGCCGTGTGTGATCGGGCGGGTCGAGAGCCAGGAACGACCGGATCACCCGGCCCTGCTCGTCCACCGGCTCGTTCTCGTGCGGATCCGGCAGCACCTCCGGTTCCCCGTGGCCGAACGCGGGGTTCTTGAGCAGGGCGGACGCCTCTTCGAACCCGCTGACCACGAAGAACCCGTCGGCGGCCGCGAAGACCGGACCGCGGTCGAAGACCTGGCGGTAGAACGGGTACGGATCGGTCCTGGTCTCCGGCGTGAGCAGGTTTTCGAGCATCACCCGATCCTATGCGCGGCCGCGCCGGCGCATAGGCGAAAGTGTTCGCATGACTGTCGACGCGATGATCGAAGACTTGCGGACCCTCGTCGAGATCGAGTCGCCTTCGGGGGACATCGAGGCTTTGACGGCGTCGGCCGGGGCGGTCGCCGCACTCGTCGAGGCCCGCCTCGGCGGGACGGCGACCCTGATCGAGAGCGCGGCGGGACCGCATGTCCGATGGTCCGGCGGCGGTGAACCCAGCGTGCTGATCCTGGGGCACCACGACACCGTGTTCCCGGTCGGCACCCTGGCGCGCCGCCCGTTCGCGGTCGCCGACGGGCGGGTGACCGGGCCGGGGGTGTTCGACATGCTCGGCGGACTGGTGCAGGCGATCCATGGCCTGGCCGCACTCGGCGATCTGTCCGGGGTCGAGATCCTCGTGACGGCCGACGAGGAAACGGGTTCGCACGAATCCCGGGCGCTCATCGAGGACCGCGCCCGCGCGTGCGGCGCGGTGCTCGTCTTCGAAGGTGCGGCCGATGGCGGCGGTCTCAAGATCGGCCGCAAGGGCTGCGGGACGTTCGAGGTCGTCATCACCGGCCGGGCGTCGCACGCCGGCCTCGAACCCGAGTCGGGCGTGAACGCGCTGACCGAAGCCGCGCATCAGGTGCTGGCGATCGCCGCGCTCGATCGGCCGGTGGCCGGGACCAGCGTCACCCCGACGGTCGCTTCGGCGGGAACGGCCGGCAACGTGGTGCCCGCGTCCGCGACCGTCGTGGTCGACGTCCGCGTCGAGTCCGCCGAGGAGAAGGCGCGGGTCGAAGCCGGGTTCGCCGCGCTCACCCCGCGTCTCGACGGGGCGAAAGTCGAAGTGCGGGGCGGGATCCACCGGCCGCCGATGCCCGAGTCGGCCGCCGCGGACCTGTTCGCCGTCGCGGAGCGGCTACTGCCCGGGGTCGCCGGGGTGGCCGTCGGCGGCGGGAGTGACGGCAACCTCACAGCCGCGGTCGGCATCCCGACCCTCGACGGGCTCGGCGCCGTCGGCGGCGGCGCCCACGCCGATCACGAATACCTGCTGGTGGAGTCGATGGTGGAGCGGGCAGGACTGGCCACCGGGCTGGTGAAGGCGATCCGAGGCTTCTGACTGGGTCCGCGAGCTCAGTTCTTGCCCGATTTCGGGCAAGAACTGGCGTTTCGGAAGCCGGATGTGCATGATGAGCTCCGTGGAGGACGCGGACATCGTCGAGCAGGTGGCCTTGTCGACAGGTTTGTCGACGGCCATCGCCGCCCGTGTCGTCGAGGACGTCCTGGCGTTCTACCGGCAGCCCGCCGAGCAGTACGTCCGGTCGAGGCATGCCCAGTTGCAGGCGGAGGGAAGGAAGAACCCCGAGATCTTCCCCCTGATCGCCGGCGAACTGAGCCGCCGTCTCGTCGCGCCTCCCGACCTGTCCGAGCGGCAACTGCGCCGCATCGTCTACGGCTGACGGAGCACGTCCGGTCTTCGCGTGCCTGTCCGTTTTCTTTTGTGAGGTTGACTCGTCATGTGCGGAATCGTCGGCTACATCGGCGGCCAGAACGCCGCTCCGATCCTGATCGAGGGGCTGACGCGGCTGGAATACCGCGGCTACGACTCGGCCGGGATCTCCGTCCTCGGCGGTAAGGGTGCCCAGGTGCACCGGATCGTGGGGCGGGTGCGGAATCTGACGGCGGCGCTGCCCAAGCGGCTCGCGGGCAAGGTCGGCATCGGGCACACGAGGTGGGCGACGCACGGTCCCGCGACCGAGGCGAACGCCCATCCGCACGTCTCCGAAGACGACCGGATCTCCGTGGTGCACAACGGGATCATCGACAACGCCGACGCACTGCGCGAGCAGCTCACCCAGGCGGGAGTGACGCTGTCGTCGGAGACCGACACCGAGGTGCTCGCCCACCTGATCGCGCGGTCGGGTGCGAAGACGTTGGAAGAAGCGGTCGTCGAGGCGGTCTCCCGGGTCACCGGCACCTACGCGATCGCCGTGACCGACACCGAGCACCCCGATCGCGTCGTGGTCGCGCGGAACGGCTCGCCGCTGATCATCGGCGTCGGCGACCGGGAGATGTTCGTCGCCAGCGACCTGTCCGCGCTGGTCCGGCACACCTCGCAGGTGGTGCACCTCGACGACGGCGAGTTCGCCAGCGTCTCGGCCACCGGCTACCGCACCTTCACCGTCGACGAGAGCGACACCGGCAAGGCCGCGACCGCGATCGACATCCAGGCCGACGACCTCGATCTCGGCGGCCACCAGCACTACATGTACAAGGAGATCCAGGAACAGCCGGAATGCCTGGAGCGGATGATCCGGGGCCGTCTCGACGACCGGTTCGGAGTGTCCCGTTTGGACGGTCTGAACCTGACTCCCCGTGATCTGCGCGGTTTCGCGCGGGTGAAGATCCTCGGCTGCGGCTCGGCGTACTACGCGGGCCAGATCGGCGCCACCATGATCGAGGACCTGGCGCGGGTCCCGGCCGACGCGGAGGCCGCGTCCGAGTTCCGCTACCGCAACCCCATCATCGAAGCGGACACCCTCTACATCGCGGTCAGCCAGTCCGGCGAGACCGCGGACACCGCGTTCGCCGTCGAAGAGGTCAAACGCAAGGGCGGCCGGGTGGTCGGCCTCGTGAACGTCGTGGGCTCGACGATCGCGCGGGCCTGCGATGGCGGCCTGTACCTGCACGCCGGTCCGGAGATCGCGGTCGCGTCGACCAAGGCGCTCACCAACATGGCCGTCGGCTTCGCGATGATCGCACTGGCTCTGGGCCGCGTCCGCGACCTGTCCAACGCGGACGGGCAGCGTATCGTCGCGGCGCTGCGGGCGCTGCCGAAGCAGGTCGCGGCCATCGTCGAAGCCGAGTCCCAGATCGCCGAGCACGCCAAGATCTGCGCGGACGCGCGCAGCCTGTTCTTCATCGGCCGGGTCCGGGGCTTCCCGGTGGCGCGGGAGGGCGCGCAGAAGTTCAAGGAGATCTCGTACCGGCACGCGGAGGCCTACCAGACCTCGGAACTCAAACACGGTCCGCTCGCGCTGATCGACGAGGAGCTGCCGACGGTCGCGATCGTGCCGTCCGACGATCTCGCCGACCGCAACCTGGCCGCGATGCAGCAGATCAAGGCGCGCAAGGGTCAGGTGCTGGCGATCACCCACGACGACGTGGACTTCGGCGATCTCGACGTGCCGCGGTTCGTGGTGCCGCGTTCGGAGCCGGAACTCGACCCGATCCTGCTCACGATCCCGCTGCAGCTGCTGGCCTACCACGCCGCGCTGATCCTCGGCCACGACATCGACAAGCCCCGGAACCTCGCGAAGTCCGTCACCGTGGAATGATTTCCGGCCTCAGCGATCGAGGGAGTCCGCGATGAGGCAGTACCTGCTCGCCGTCCAGCTCGACGAAAGCGAGCGGGACGCGCCCGAGGACGAGGTCCGGGCGATGCTGGCCAGGACGGGCAAGGTCACCGACGAGATGAAGGCCGCCGGGTCGTGGGTCTTCGTCGGTGGGCTCGAGCATTCGGACGTCTCCACGGTCGTCCGGCCCGCCGGCGGGACGATCACGATCACCGACGGCCCGTTCGCCGAGACGAAGGAGCAGCTCGGCGGGTTCTGGGTGATCCAGGTCGAGGACCTCGACGAGGCGCTGGCCTGGGCCGAGAAATGCGCGCTGGCCTGCGGGCAGCCGATCGAGGTGCGGCCGTTCGGCGACCCACCGCTTCGGCCCTGATGGATTTCGACGGGATCTACCGGGCGGAGTACGGCCGGTGCGTGGCCACCCTGACCCGCCTCCTCGGCGACATCTCGCTCGCCGAGGAGGCCGTTCAGGACGCGTTCGCGACGGCGGTCGAGAAATGGGAGAAGACGCCGCCCAACCCGGGCGCGTGGATCGTGACCACCGCCCGCAACCGGGCGATCGACCGTCTGCGCCGGGAATCCACCCGCGAGGCACGGCACGCGCAGGCGTTGCTCCTGCACGCACCGGACGAGCCCCGGGAGACCGGGCCGGTACGCGACGACCAGCTCCGCATGATCTTCACCTGCTGCCATCCGGCGCTTTCGCCGCCCGCGCGGGCGGCGCTCACCCTGCGCCTGCTCGGCGGGCTGGAGGTGGGGGAGATCGCGCGGGCGTACCTGGTCCCGGAAACGACCGTCTCCCAGCGGATCGTCCGCGCGAAGAAGAAGATCCGCGACGCGGGCATCCCGTACCGGGTGCCGGGGGACGGCGAACTTCCCGAGCGGCTGGACTCCGTCCTCACCGTGCTCTATCTGGTGTTCAACGAGGGGTACACGTCCACGTCGGGTGAGCTGCTGCGGACGGACCTCTGCCTGGAGGCGATCCGCCTCGCGAGGGCGCTCGCCGAGCTGATGCCCGGCGAGCCGGAGGTGACCGGGCTGCTGGCGCTGCTCCTGCTCACCGAAGCACGACGGCCGGCGCGAGTGGGGCCCTCCGGTGAGCTGGTGGTGCTCGCGGAGCAGGACCGGTCGTTGTGGAACCGGGAACTGATCGCCGAAGGCCACGAGCTGGTGCGGCGATGTCTGCGTCTCGACCGGCCTGGCCCGTATCAGGTGCAGGCCGCGATCAACGCGGTGCACACGGACGGCGAGTCGACCGACTGGGCGCAGGTGCTGGCGCTCTACGACCAGCTGTGGCGGCTCGCCCCGACGCCGGTCGTCGCGCTCAACCGCGCGGTCGCCGTCGCCGAGGTGCACGGTCCGGCGGCCGCGCTGGCTGGTATCGAGGAGCTGGACCTGCCGGGGTATCACCATCTGCCCGCCACACGGGCGAATCTGCTGTCCCGTCTCGGCCGGACCGAGGAAGCCGTCGCCGCCTACGACGAGGCGATCGCCTTGGCCACCAACGACACCGAGCGGGCCTTCTTGCGGGCCAAACGGGCAGTCCTGTCGTAGTTTCGGGCAGAGGTTCTGTCCTCAATGGACGGAGGGGGTTCCGTTGTCGGACCGGCGGGAAACCAACTATTGTCGCCATGACCGCTCGTCCGCCACGGCAGGAGGTGACCGTTGTACGCCGAAGAGCGGCAGCGCGCCATCCTCAAGCAGGCCAGGCGGAACGGCCGTGTCGACGTGGCGACGCTCGCGGCCGCTTTCGAGATCACCAGCGAGACCGTCCGTCGTGATCTGACGGCGCTGGAACGCAGCGGAGTGGTGCGACGGGTGCACGGCGGCGCGATCCCCGTCGAACGGCAGGGCATCGAGCCCGGGCTCGATACCCGTGACGCGGTGATGACCGCGGAGAAGGACCGTATCGCCGCCGCGGCGCTGGAGCAGATCCCCGACGGGGGCGCGATCCTGCTGGACGCGGGCACCACCGTCGCCCGGCTGGCGAACCTCGTGCCCGCCGACCGTGAACTGACCGTGGTCACCCCTTCGCTGCCGAACGCGTTCGCGCTCGCCAACCGGCCCGGCGTCACGCTGATGCTGGTCGGCGGAAGGCTGCGCGGCCACACCATGGCGTCGGTCGACGGCTGGGCGCTCGACGCCCTCAAGGACACCTTCGTCGATGTCGCTTTCCTCAGTACCAGCGGTCTTTCCGTCGAGCGGGGGCTCACCACCCCGGACACCGCCGAGGCGATGGTGAAGCGCGCGGCCATCGCGTCCGCGCGGCGGACGGTGCTGCTGGCCGATCACACCAAGATCGGTGACGACCACTTCGCCCGGTTCGGGGGCCTCTGCGATGTCGACACCCTGATCACCGACCGCGGGGCCGAACCGCGGGAACTCGACGAGATCGGCCGGGCAGGCGTCAAGGTGATCATCGTTTGAAGCGTACGGGCGAGCGGCTCGCCGGATACCTGATGACAGCGCCGTTCTACGTCCTCTTCGGCGTGTTCGGTCTTTTCCCGCTGCTCTACACCGCCTGGGTGGCGCTGCACCACTGGCATCTGGTCAACGGTGACACCGGATTCGCCGGGCTCGGCAACTTCGCCGTCCTGCTCCAGGATCCGCATTTCTACAACGCGCTCTTCAACACGGTCAGCATCTTCGTCCTTTCGACCGTCCCGCAACTGTTCGCCGCCCTCGGGCTCGCCGCCCTGCTCGACCGTCCCCTGCGGGCGCGGACCCTGTGGCGGGCCAGTGTGCTGCTGCCCAACGTCGTCTCGGTGGTCGCGGTGGCGCTGGTGTTCAGCCAGCTGTTCGCCGAGGACTACGGCGTCGTCAACTGGGCGCTGGGCCTGGTGGGGCTCGACCCGGTGGACTGGCGGTCGGACCGGTTCGCGTCGCACGTCGCGGTGAGCGCGATGGTGATGTGGCGCTGGACCGGCTACAACGCGCTGCTCTACCTCGCGGCCATGCAGTCCGTGCCGCAGGAGCGTTACGACGCGGCGATGCTCGACGGTGCCTCGCGCTGGCGGAGCTTCTGGTCGATCACGGTGCCCGCGATCCGCCCCACCATCGCCTTCACCGTCGTCGTCTCGACCGTCGGCGGGTTGCAGCTGTTCGCCGAGCCGCAGCTGCTCGACGAAACCGGCGTCAACGGCACCGGTGGCGCCGACCGGCAGTTCCAGACACTGGCCATGTACTTGTACGAGAAGGGGTTCGGCGAGTTCGACGCCGGATACGCGGCGGCCATCGCGTGGCTGCTGTTCCTGTTCTCGGCCGTGTTCGCGCTGGTCAATTTCTCGCTCGTGCGCCGGATGCGGGGCGGTGAGTGATCGTGGCGGCGAGAGAACGGACCGGTTTCGTCGTCTACGGGCTGCTGCTCGCCGTCGTCGTCGCGTCGATCTTCCCGTTGTACTGGTCGTTCGTGGTGTCCTCGAAGGACAATTCCGCGCTCGGGGAGACTACCCCGCCGCTGCTGCCCGGCGGCAACCTGATCGAGAACGTCGAGCGGGTGTTCGGGACCGTCGACTTCTGGCTGGCGATGCAGAACTCGCTGATCGTCGCCGGCACGGTGACCGTGTCGAACGTGCTGCTCTCCAGTATGGCCGGATTCGCCTTCGCCCGGCTGCGGTTTCCCGGTCGCGACTCGCTCTTCCTGGTCGTCATCGGCACCGCCATGGTGCCCGCCCAGCTCGGTGTCATCCCGCTGTACCTGGTGGTCGGCGAACTCGGCTGGTACGGACGGCTGGAGGCGGTGATCGTGCCAGGGCTGGTCGGCGCGTTCAGCGTGTTCTGGATGCGGCAGGCGTGCGAGGAGGCGATCCCGGGCGAACTGCTGGACGCCGGACGCGTGGACGGCTGCTCCACGGCGCGGCTGTTCTGGAACGTCGCCATGCCCGCCATCCGCCCGCAGGCCGCGGTGCTCGCGATGCTGACCTTCATGACCGCGTGGAACGACTTCTTCTGGCCCTTGATCGTGCTCGACCCCAACGCGCATCCGACCGTCCAGGTGGCGTTGTCGCGGCTGGCCAGCGGCTACTTCACCGACTACTCGCTGATGCTCACCGCGGCGACGATCGGGGTGCTGCCCGTGATCGTGCTGTTCATCGTGCTGGCCAGGAAGGTGGTCGACGGGGTGATGCGGGGCGCGCCGCGGGCCTGAGTGGCGTTGAGCTCTGCCGGGCTGTTGCCGTTTTTCGGCGACGGTCAGGTTCGCCCGGTGCCGCGGTGCTGTGGTCGTTTTGGTGACGCTGAAGACGGTAGTGGCTCCTTGGCCAGCGCCGATCGAGCCGTGGTCGTTTTTCGGCGATGGGTCAGAACGGTGGTGGTTGCTCGGTGCGGGGTTCGTGCAGTGGCGGTGGTGTGCTGTCGTAGCTCCGCCCGGTGGGTGTGGTGATGGTGAGGGTCCCATCGGATGCCAACTGGTAGTTCCAGCCGGGTTCGTCCTTCAGCCGGTGGTCGCGGCGGCAGAGATCGACCAGCTCGGTGTCGGCGGTATGGCCACCGTGCTGCCAGGGCAGGGAATGATCGAGGTCGCAGG
This sequence comes from Amycolatopsis sp. NPDC049868, assembly GCF_044461365.1. Taxonomy (NCBI): domain Bacteria; kingdom Bacillati; phylum Actinomycetota; class Actinomycetes; order Pseudonocardiales; family Pseudonocardiaceae; genus Amycolatopsis; species Amycolatopsis sp. NPDC049868. The sequence goes on from NZ_JBITKV010000007.1 coordinate 373,829, forward strand.
CTTGGGCGACGCGGTGGCAGCCGGGTCTTCGGCATTCCCGGTCCCGTACCCGCACGAACTCGTCCAGCCCCGCTGTCGGCCGGTACCGGTCGCGGCCGAGGTCGAGGACTTGCCCGGAGAGCGGATCGGTGATGATCCGCCGCAGCACGGTGTTCGGTCCGCTGGCGATGTGGCGGGCGAGCGAGGCCGGGATGTGGCCGTGTCCGGCCAGTTCGGCGGGATCGTCGTTCAGGCCGAGGTAGGTGTTGAGGTCCATGTAGAGGAACACTTCGGACCGTTCACTGGTCCCGCCTTGGCCGCCGAGTAGAAGGTCGAGGGCGACGTCGGCGCGCAGCTGATCCAGGGTGCGGGTCTCCCCACCGGCCCGCAGCGCTCGTGCTTCGCGGTCGATGCGGGTGTAGGCGGCGGCGACTTTCTCGACGGGGCCATCCTCGACTTCGATGGAGGCCACTCCGGTGTCGCCCTGGCGGACAGAGAGCCGACGTCCGGTGCGATTGTGTTCGGTCCGCCGGGCCGCTCCGTCGCGGTCGGCCATCATCGCGGCGTGGTTGGCCGCTTTGCGGATCTGGTCGGAGTTCCGGTCCGGTAGCCGGTCTTCCAAGACGGCGTCGACCGCGCGGGCATCCTCGTCGGAGAGCCACGCCGTCGCCGCGGCGACCTTCATCGCCCCATAGCCACCCACCTTCCCCTGATCCAGCAGCCCCAGTGTGCGGGGCAGGCGAGACACCAACGCCTGAGCCGTCGACACCAACCTGGCCGCATGACCATCCACAACGGACAGTTCGAACGCGACCTCCTGCACCACACTGGCGGCATCGTCACGATGACGGCCCAGCTGTCTCAAGGCACGAAACCGGACCGCCTCCAGTCGTGCGATCCCCTCCGACGCCGCCACTGCCGCGGCGATGGCGTCCTTGTCTCCCAACGAATCCAGCGAAGCATTGACCTCCCTGAACGCATCCGACTCGGTGATTTCCTTCAGCAGCGCCACACTGGCGTTAAGAGTGTCCACACCCAGAACGTACAACCGACCACCGACAATTTCTGGACTCAGGATTGTCGCCGGTTTCCGGCAACAACCGACCGCCGACAGTTTCGGCCCCAGGAGTGTAGCCGATTTCCGGCAACAACCGACCACCGAAAATTCCCGGACCCAAGACCGTCGTCGATTTCCGGCAACAGCCAAGACCAACCGCTAAAGACCGTTGCGCGCCACCACGTCCGCATAGAACCGGGCGCTGTCCTTGAGCACTCGTTCCTGGGTTTCGAAGTCGACGTGCACGAGGCCGAACCGCTGCGTATATCCCATGGCCCACTCGAAATTGTCCAGCAGCGACCAGGCCATGTAGCCGCGGACGTCGGCGCCGCGCTCGATCGCGTCGTGGACGGCGGCGAGGTGTTCGGCGAAGTATCGCACGCGCTTTTCGTCGTGTACGCGGCCTTCGACGACCTCGTCCTCGAAGGCCGCACCGTTCTCGGCGATCACGAGTGGCAGGCCGGCGCAGTGTTCGTGCAGCCACAGCAGAAGTTCGGTGAAGCATTCCGGCCGTTGCTCCCAGCCGAGCGAGGTCAGCTCGCCGCGGGGTGGCTGGACGTCCATCCCGCGCAGGCCCGGCAGCGGGCAGTTGCTGTCGGTCTCCGGGTCTTCGAGCGGGACCGCGCGGGCGGGCGCGTAGTAGTTGACGCCCAGGACGTCCAGCGGCTGCGCGATGATCTCCAGATCACCGTCGGCGATCGCCGGTTCCAGTGTGCCGAGATGTGCCAGATCCGCCATCAGTTCGGGCGGGTAGCCGCGGCCCAGCAGTGGATCGAGGAAGAATCTGTTGTGCAGGAAGTCGAATTTGCGCGCGGCCTCGCGGTGCGCGGCGTCGTCCACATCGGTCAGCACCGGGGCGAAGTTGAGCACGATGGACACTTCCCGCTCGCCGCCACCAGACCGCAACGCCTGTGTCGCCTTGCCATGTGCCAATAGGAGGTTGTGCCCGGCGACCAGCGCCGCGCCTTCGTCCCGGATGCCCGGTGCATGATCTCCGTTGCCGTAGCCGATGAAGGCGGCGCAGAACGGCTCGTTGATCGTGGTCCACTGTCGCACGCGATCACCGAGTGCTTTGTGGACGGTCAGCGCGTACTCGGCGAAAAGGTCCGCGAGCTCGCGATTCGGCCAGCCGCCTTCCGCTTGCAACGCTTCCGGGAGATCCCAGTGGTAGAGCGTCACCATCGGGGTGATCCCGTGTGCCAGCAACGTGTCGACAAGACGGTCGTAGAAGGCGAGACCACGTGGCTCGACCGTGCGTCCGTCCGGCATGACCCGCGACCACGCGACGGAGAACCGGTAGTACGGCACCCCGAGTTCGCTCAGCAGGCGGACGTCCTCGCGGTAACGCCGATAGTGATCGCAAGCCGGATCACCGGTGGCCAGGCCGGATCTCGCGGTGAAGGTGTCCCAAATGGACGGTCCTCGGCCGTCCGCCGTCGTCGAGCCCTCGATCTGGTACGCCGCCGTGGCCGTACCCCACCGGAACCCGGCCGGAAACCCGCGTGTCACGCCGTCCCCGCTCATTTGGCGGCCGCGGCGCGGCCTTCGGTCGCGGCCTGGTTCCATGCCTGGTCGAGCGATTGTTTTCCCTCTTCGACACGGCCGAGCGCGTGCCCGTACACCGGGCGCACCTCGCCGTCGCGCAGCCCGCGGTAGTTCGGCCGCAAGGCCTCGGCGGACGCGGCGAAGATCTTCCCGATCGGCGCACCGCTGAAATACGGGCTGGTGTGGGAAAGCACCGCACTGTCCTGGTAGGCGCCCAGCGCACTCGGCAGCAGCCCGCTCTCCAGGAAGATCCGTTTCTGCTGTTCGGGCGCGGTGAGCCAGGCGGCGAGGTCGTACGCCTCCTTGCGGTGCGCGCCCTGCTTCGGGACGGTCAGGAACGAACCGCCCCAGTTGCCCGCCTTGCCCGGAACCGAGGTGACGTCCCATTTACCCGCGAGCTCCGGGCCGCCCGCCTCTTCGATCTGGGTGAGCATCCAGGCGGGGCAGGTGATGGCCGCGAACCGGCTCTGCTTGATCGCCACCGTCCACGGCTGCGTGAAGGTGGTGACCGCCGCCGTCTCCTTCTTCAGCGCCATCCCGCCCGCGAGCTCGAAGGCCTTGCGCACGTTGGGGTTCGTGTCGGCGATGAACCGGTCGTCCTTGGAGAAGTAGTTCTCCTGCGCCTGGTTGAGCATCGCCGTGTAGACGGTGCCCGCCGAGTCGGCGAATTTGACGTCGTCCGGTGCCTTGGCGCTGAACCGTTCCCCGGTTTCCGCGAACTTCTCCCAGGTCGGCCACAGCGCGGCCACCTGCTCGCGGTCGGTCGGCAGCCCGGCGTTCGCGAACAGATCACGGCGGTAGCAGAGGGCGAGGCTGCCCATGTCGGTGCCGAGGCCCATCACGAACCTCCCGCCCTCGGCGGTGCCCTGGTCCCATTTCCAGGCGGGCCAGTGCTCGCGGAGACCCTGCGCGCCGAACTCGGACAGGTCGCTGAACTTGTCCGTCGACTGGCGGAATTTGGGGAGGTACTGCTCTTCGATCGCCACCACGTCCGCGCTGCCGCGCCCGGCGCCGAGCCCGGTGGCGAGCTGGCGGTGATGCGTCTCGAAGTCGGCGACCCGGCCCTCGACGGTGATTCCCGGATGGGCCTTTTCGTAGTCGTCGAAGAGTTTTTCGTATCCGAACTCGCCGAAGGTGGCGACGGTGAGTTTGATCGGACCGCCGGCTTCCGGTGTGCCGGAACAGCCGGTGAGCAGCAGCACGAGGGCCGTCATTCCGGCCAGCATGCGGGTCATGGTTCTCCTCGGTCGTGTGAACGCGCCTCAGGCGAGTCGTCTCGGCAGCTGGTCGCCGACGGTCAGCCGGGAATCGGCGTGCAGTTTGGTCAGCACCCTGGACACCAGCGACTGCACCGTCCTCCTCGGGAGGCTCAGTTCCGTGGCGATCTCCGGATTGGACAGTTTCGCCGCCACCAGCCGCGCGACCCGCAGCTCCAACGGTGACAGCGACCCGCTGTGCCGGGGGCCTCGTTCCGCGCGGCTCAAAACGCCGTAGCGGCGCAGCCTGTTTTCCGCGCGGCGGATGCTCCAGGTGGCACCGACCGGCCCGAGGACTTCGCACGCCTCGGTGAGCGAACGGGTGGCCGCTTCGAGGTACCCGGCGCGGCCGAGCAGTTCGGCGGCGTCTTCCAGTGCCGCCGCGAGTTCGATGGGACGGCGGACCTCGCGATAGTGATCGGCCGCGGCCAGCATGCCTTCGGGGTCGCCGTCGATCAACGCCCGGCATCGCAGGGCGGCGGCGGTGGCCCTGGCCGGCACGGTCTCCTGGCTCGCCTCCTCGGCGCAGACGGCGAGCGCTTCCTGTGCGACGGCGTCGTTCCCGGCGGCGATCGCGACCCGGACGACGTCGGGGAGCCATTGGTGACGCAGCATCATCCGGGCGTAGTCGGGGCGCAGTACCGGCGCGAACAACCGCAGCGCGTCGTCGAGTTCGCCGCGTTGTTCGGCGGCCATCGCCTGTGCCGCCAGGTAGAAGTCGCAGCTCTCGCGTTCGGACGAGTTCGACGGCGAGTGCGCCTCGGCCGCTTCCAGATGGGCGCGGACGGCGACGCGTTCGTCGCGATGGCCCGCGATGAGGGCGGCGACCCCGTGCAGCAACAGGGCGGCGGCGCCCGGTTCGCGCACGCCGTAGAAGGTGATCGCCGGACCGTCCTCGGTGACCGAGTCCAGTTCGGCCAGTGCCTCGTCCCAGCGCCCGGTCCAGTAGTAGTGCACGGCCGCCGAGACCTGCGGGCCGGTCGGCAGGCCATGCCGTGCGGCGGTCTCGTACCCGGCGTGCAGCGTGGCGTCGGCCTCGCCGAGCCGGTCGAGGTTCTGCAGGGTGAAGAGCCGGTTGTCGAGCAGATCGAACCGCAGCGTCGCCAGGTCGGCCTCGTGGCCCGCGGTCTCCAGCGCGGCATCGATCGCGGTCAGCGCCCGGTCGTGCTCGCGGCGGATCGAGTGCACGAGCCACAACGTCTGCTGCGCGTGCGCGGCGGGGTAGCGCTCGCCCGCTGCGGCCGCCTCGGCGTGCAGGCCCCGCGCGATCCGTTCGGTCTCGTCGAGGTCGTCGAGGGTGCCGCGTCGGAAGTTGGCGAGCAGCGTCCGGGTGCTGGTGCGCCACAGTTCCGGCATCGACGGGTCGTCCGCGGTGTCGCCGAGTGCCTCGATCGCACCGGGTGTGTCGCCCCGGCGGTAGCGCAACGCGGCCAGGAAATGCCGCATCTGCGCCAGATCCGCCTTGTCCACGACGGTCTTCACCGCCTCCTCGGCTTCGGTCTCGGGAGCCAGTTCGAGCCGGAACAGCACGCGTACCAGCGCGGCGATCAGCGTCTCCCGTTGCGCACGGGTGGGCACCGTGCTGTCGAGCGCGCCGCGGAGCAGGTCGGCCGCGATATGCGGGGCGCGGTTGGACACCGCGACGTGGTTGGCGGTGAGCCAGCCCGCCAGCCACGGGTCGAACGGCACCGGCCCGGCCGCCAGCTGCTCGGCGACCCGTTTGACCGGCGCGCCCGCCCGCGCGAGCGATTCGGCGGCGCGCCGGTGCAGCGCGGCACGGACCGGTTCGGCGATGGCGCCGTAGAGCGCCTGCCGCTGGAACGGATGGTGGAAGGCGAGTTTGTCGCCGGCGTATTCGATGACGCCCGCGGTGGTGGCGGGCTCCAGCTCCTGCAGTACTTCGAGCGGGCTCTTCCCGGCCAGCGTGGCGATGTCCTCGACGGCGAACTCCGCCCCCAGCAGGGAGGCGGTGCGCAGGATCTCGGTCGTGGCCGGGTCGAGGGTCTCCAGCGTCCTGGCCACCGCCGCCAGCAGCGACCGCGGCGCGTTCTCGGTGCCGTCCAGCGTCACCTCGGCCACGCCCGCCGTGATCCGCACCGAGCCCGTCCGGACCAGGTCGTGCGCGACTTCCCTGGCGTAGAGCGGATTCCCGGCCGCGCGCCGGACCAGCGGGCGCAGGCTCGGCCCCAGCTTCGCCGCGAGGATCACCTCGAACACGGCGGCGATGTCGTCGTCGGTCAGCACCTCGACTGGCATGATCTCGCCGTCCCTCGCTTCGATCCCGCGACGCAGCTGGGCCAGATCCCGGCGGCCGTGCCCGGTGCGCGTGGCGGCGACCAGCAGCAACGGCAGCTGGCGGGTGGCGGCGGCCAGCCGCTGCCACAGCAGCACACTGGCCTCGTCGGCCCAGTGGAGGTCGTCGATCACCAGCACCAGCGGGCCCGCCGCGCAGGTCTCGTCGACCAGCGTGAGCAGTTTGTCCACAGTGGACAGGATCGGGTCGGCGGGTCCCCAGTTCCCGTGCGCGGGCTCGGCGTGCAGCTCGCCGGCCAGCTTGGCCTTGGCCGGATCCGCCGCGCCGTGGTGCACGCCGAGGCATTCCATGATCACCTGGAGCGGGAACCGTTGCTGCAGCTCGTCGGCCGCGGTCCAGGCGAGCTGGCAGCCGCGCGCCGCGGCACCAGCCAGCCCGGCGATCAGCAGCTCGGATTTGCCGATGCCCGGTTCGCCTTCGAGCCAGACCGGGCGGCCGCGGCCGGCGAGGACGTCGGTGACGAAGCCGTCGAGCCGCTCGACCTGCCGGGCGCGACCGGGCAGGCGGCCGTGGCCGCCCCGGTCGATCGCCTTGGCCACCGGCGGCGGCACGACGCGGACCGGAACCGGTTTCGGCGCGGTGACGGGTTTTTCACTGCCGTCGAGGATGCGCTGGTGCAGATCCCGCAGCGGGGCACCGGGTTCGACGCCGAGTTCGTCGCGGAGGATCCGCCTGGCTTCGCGGTACGCGCCGAGCGCTTCGATCTGGCGCCCGCTGGCGTGCAGGGCGCGCATCAGCGTCTCGTGCAGCGACTCACGCAACGGGTGCCGCTGCACCAGCGCGGTCAGCTCGGCCACCACTTCACGGTGGTCGCCGGTGCCGAGCAGGGCCGTGGCGCGCAGTTCGGTGGCGGTCAGCTGGAGTTCGGCGAGCCGGACGCGTTCCGCTTCGGCGAACGGGCCGGGCACGCCGGAGTAGGCCTCGCCGCGCCAGAGTCCGAGCGCGGAGGTGAGCAGCGCGGCCGCGCCCCGCTGATCGGAATGTGCTGCTCTGGCGGCCGCGAAGTCCTTTTCGAACCGGTGGACGTCGAGCGCTTCACCGTCCAGCCGCAGCGCGTAACTCGATCCGGACGAACGCAGGATCTCGTGCGCGTCGCCGCCCGCCTTGCGGATCGCCCCGCGCAGCCCGGAGACATAGGTGTGGACACTGCCGGTGGCGCTGGCGGGCGCCGACCCGCCCCAGACGTCCGAGATCAGTTCGCCGAGGGAGATCGCCTGGCCGCGCCGCGTCGCCAGGGTGGCGAAGACCGCGCGCTGGCGGGCGGGCCCGAGCTTCAGCTCGACGTCGCCGAGCCAGGCACGAGGCGGCCCGAGCAGCTCGACGCGCAGCCCGTTCGTCACGCCGGCTCCATTTCTCGTCATACATCGAAAGTGGCCGGATCACTGGTGTGTGTCCCCGCAGTTTAGGACGTCCTCGGCGCGGTCGGGTTGCGCACCCGGGCGAGGGCGTGCAGCGGCGTGCACCAGGGCTGGGTGGGCCAGGAGGGCACGGCGTCGGCTTCGGGAAGCAGCAGCGCGGCGAGCTCGCCGGTCAGCTCCTGGTGCTGCTCCTCGGTGAGATTCCGTTGGCGGGAAAGCAAATGGAGCAGTTCGACGGCCTGCCCGGCGGACAGCGCGCGGACGTTGTCGAGCACCCAGCGGGGGATCCAGGACGCGGTCAGCTCGTCGCCTGCCTGGAGCAGCTGCTCGGCGACACGATCCGCGGGCGCGCCGGAGTCCGCCATGGTTGTGGCGATCTCCTGGTGCAGCACGGCACGGATGGCGGGCGGGGTGTTCGCGGCGAACACCGCTCGAACGAGCGGGACGCGGAACCGCAGACGTTCCCCGTCGGCTTCCAGCACGTGCGCGGCGAGCGCCTCCTCGATCGCTTCGGTGAGCGATCGCGGTTCGCGGCCGGTGACCCCCGTCAGGTCCGCGACGGTGAACGACGAGCCGAGCAACGCGGCGGAATTCAGCGTTCGCTTGCCCGGCACGGAAAGCGTGGCGAGATGATCCTCCACCACGGCGGCGAGCCTGCTGTGCGGCGTGGTGTCCGGCTCGTGGCCGTCGGCGAACTCGGCGAACAGCTCGCGCAGATAGCCGGCGTTCCCGGCGGTGTACTCGGCGGCGAACCGAAGGAAGTCCTCACCTGGATCCCTGGCCAGAGTCTCTTCGGCGAGCGCGGCGACGGCCAGTCCGTCGAACGGCGGCAGCGGGATGATCTCGCCGTCGAGCCGCGAGCGGAGGACGTCGAGCGTGCGGCGCCGGGGGAGCGGGCGCGCCGAGCCGACCAGCAGCAGCGGCAGGTGCTCGGTGAACCGGTGAAGCCGCTCCCAGGCGAGAAGGCTTTCCTCGTCGGCCCAGTGCAGATCTTCGAAGACGAGCACCTGTGGTCCGTCTTCGCACAGTTCGGTGACCGTTTTGCCGAGATCGTCGAGCGCCTCACCCCCGAGGCAGTCGGCGATGAGGCTCAGCGGGACCGCGCCGCTCAGCTCGTCGGCCTCGACCCAGCGTGTCCGGCTCCTCGCCGTGGCCAGCGCCTCGGCCAGGAACGCGCTCTTGCCGCTGCCCGCTTCGCCGTCGAGCCAGACCGTCCCGCCGCGACCTTCGTCCAGCAGCGCGGACAGGCACCGTCGCAGCCGGCCGAGCTCGAACTCCCGGCCGACGAAAACCGGCGGTCGTCCGGGCACGGCCTGTGTCCGGTGGGAACGTTCCTGCAGGTCTCGGTGGTGCAGTGACGGGTCGTCGTCGAGGATCCGTTGGCGCAGGTCCAGCAGGTCGGCGCCGGGTTCGAGACCGGACCGCTCGATGATCGTCTCGCGGGCGCGGTCGAACGCGGCCAGGGCCTCGGCCCGCCTCCCGGACCGGAACAGGGCGGTGATCAGCGTGCGGTGCAGGCCTTCGCGCAGCGGATGGCGCTCGACCAGCACGGCGAGCTCGTCCACGAGATCGTGGTGGCCGCCGAGCCGCAGCGCGACCTCGGCCTGCCGTTCGAGCGCGCTCAGGCGCAGCTCGTTCAGCCGCGCACGCTCGGTCTCGGCGAACGGGCCGGGGATCCCGTCGAGCGCGGAACCCCGCCACTGCCCGAGCGCGGACCGCAGCGACTCCAGCTCCCGCTGATGCGCGCCGTCGAGCCGATAGGCGCGGGCACGGTCCAGCTCGGCTTCGAAGACGTGGACGTCGACCTGCTGCTTCGGCAGGTCGAGGCGATAGCCGGCGCGGCTGGCGACGAGCGGTTCGCCGACCGGCTCCAGCGCGCGGCGCAACGCCGAGACGTAGGTGTACACGATGCCGGTGGCGCTGTCCGGGGGTCGTTCGCCCCAGACGGCGTCGATGATCTCCCGGCGCGAGACGAACTGACCGGCGTGCAGCGCGAGCGTGGCGAACACCGCCTGCCGCTGGGCAGGCCCCAGCGCGATCTCGCCGTCGTCGTGGCGGGCGGGGGAACCGCCCAGCAGCCGCACCGTCAGCGAGGAAACCTCGTCCATGACCTGCCGCCTGTGCGTCCGACCGCCGAAAAGTGTGTCCCGCTCGGCGAAAATCCTAGTGGCGCCGATGTGGGTTTCGCAATCAATCGGACACCCACCGTGTGGGTTTGGGTCGTTGTATCCGGATTTTGCCGATCCATGGACTATCGGATGTCCGTTCATGTGGTTTTCCCCGGCCCGGACGGGTGACGGGCGAGTGGGCAAACCCTGGCGTTCGCAGGGGCAAAGTGCCGTCCTGCCCTGGTGGCGGGCATGCGGGGCTGTGCATGCTGTGCCGGTGAGCCAGGATCAGGAGCTGTTCGACGGTGATGTCCTGCTCAGTCTCGCCCAGAACGGCAGGCTGGTCCTCGACGCCGATGAGGCCGAAGCCCGCGTCGCGGAGCTTCGCCGGACACTGGCCTACGGCTACGCCCTCCTCGCCGACCCGGACTACACCGGCCCCGAGGGCAGGCTCCGCGAGCTTCTGGACGAGCTGCCCAAGTACGTCGAGGCGTTTCAGCAGGCCACGAAGTCCTTCACGCCTCGTTGAGAACTCGTGGAGACTTCGTGAAGAGCTCCTTCGCAGACTGTGTCCCATCCATCCGACTGGGGCCGCGTACAAGCGGAGGGGACGAAGTGGACACGGAAACCCGACAGATCACCGTGGCGGTGCACGCGCCCGATCCGATCACCACGGCCGGCCTGGCCAGCCAGCTGGGCACGCAGCAGGGGATCGACATCCGGGACTGGGAGCAGCGCGCCGAGACCGACGTACTGGTGTTCGCCGCCGAATGGCTGACTCCGGAGATCGTGCTCTGGCTGCGACGGCTCGCCGCCGAGGACGGCAAGCCGGTGGTGCTCGTGGTGAGCCAGATCAGCGAGGCGGAGCTCGTGCCCGCCATCGAATGCCGGGTGGTGGCGGTCCTGCCGCGGTCGGCCACGACCGGCGAACGGCTGGCGCACGCGGTCCGCGCGGCGGCCACCGGCGGCGGAGTGCTCCCGCCGAGCCTGCTCGGCGAACTGCTCAAACACGTCGAACGGCTGCAACGCGAGGTGCTCGACCCGATGGGCGTCAACACCGCCGGGCTCACCACCCGGGAGATCGACGTGCTGCGGCTGATGGCCGAAGGCAAGGACACCGTCGAGATCGCCGGTGAGCTCAGCTACTCGGAACGCAGCGTGAAGCACATCATCCAGGGCATCACCGGACGGCTGAAGCTGAAGAACCGGCCGCACGCCGTCGCCTACGCCGTACGGGCCGGGGTGATCTAGCCGCCGTTCCGGGAGAGGCGTTCGGCCACGGTGGCCAGTTCGAGCGGCTGGTCGCGTTCGCGGGCGAGCCAGAGGCATTCGCCGGCGGGCTCTTCGCCGAGACAGGCCCGCACCAGATGGCGATGCAGCAGCACCCGACCCGTCGGCATCGCGGAGGCGAGGCCCTCCAGCGCGTCGAGTGCCTGCCGCGCCCCTGCCCGGTCGTTCCTCCGCAACGCGAGGTCGGCGAGGTCGGCCCAGGCGATGTCCGTGCCGACGGCGAGTCCGCGGGTGGCCGCGTGGAGGCGCCGGGTGGCGCGGTCGGTTTCGCCCACCGCGATGTCGACTCGGGCCTCCGCGATGTCGAGCAGATGCGCCAGCGTCGGTGCCGCGGCCCGGGCGGCGGTCAGCAGCTGCCGCGCCTCGGTGGACCGTCCCTGTGACAGCAGGACCGACACGGTCGACAGGTGCATCGCGGACGAGCCGATGTCATGCCCTGGCCCGGAACCGTCGGTCAGGCTTCGATGCGCGAAGCCGATCGCCCGGGCGGATCGGCCGCGCATGGCCGCGAGCATCGAACGTTCGCTGTACCGCAGGCCGGATTCGGGGAAGGCCTCGTCGGAGAGCAGCTTTTCCGCACGTGCTCGTTCGCCCAGTACCAGCAACGCGGAGACGTACGAGGCGATCTGGTCGGTCAGGTGCCGCGGTACCGTCCTCAACGGCCATCGCTCGCGTTCGGTCAGATTCGCGCCGAACCGCGCCGAACGGCCGTCCCAGAGCTCGGCCAGGCCGCCGAAGAGCTCGCCCAGCATGGCGGAAGCCGCCGACTCGGAGCGCCAGGAATCGTTCCGCGCCAACAGTTCGGCCGCTTCCGTCCAGCGGTCCCGCAGGCACAGCGCGATCGCGCTCGTGACCATCGAGTCGGCTTCCAGCGCGGCGTCCACGCGTGCCATCCTGAGCGGCCAGCACGGTGGCGACGCGCCGGGCGGCCGGGCCTGGCCCGTATGGACGTGGGGTCCGCCCGAAAGCCGTCAAACCGCCAGCGGGCCGAAGACGAGGGTGCCCGGCGCCTCCGCGTCGTCGCCCGCCCAGAACTCCAGCCACAGCGCGGCGAACTCGTCACGGGACAGCATTCCGTCGCCGTCGGAGTCCAGCAGCGGGAAGGTGGTGTCGGTGTCGGTGGGGCACCCGTTCCACGCCTCGATCAACTGGTGGTACTCCGCCGCGGAGATCAGGCCGTCGTGGTTCTCGTCGACCGCTTCGAACATCGCGTCGGCCGTGGCGGTCACGGCTTCGGGCGTGTCCGGGAGCTTGTCGACCACCAGCAGCACCTCGTCGAGGGAGACCTTGTTGTCGCGGTTCAGATCCGAGGCGGCCAGCAACGTCGTCCACCAGCTCAGCATGATGCCGGTCAGGCGCCGTTCGTCGCCCGGGCCGCGCCGCCGGGCCCAGCGTTCGGCCAAGGCCTGGAAGTCCTGCTCCTCCAGGAAACCGTCGCCGTCGGCGTCCATCGCGGCGAAGACCCCCGACACCTTGCGCCGTTGCAAGTCGCTTGCCATGCGTCCGAACGATAGAACCGGACGCGGTGAAGGAACATCGGCCATTCAGGGACACGGAGAGCCACGATCGGGGGACCTTGGGGCGGCGGGTACGGTCCGGGCATGGAGTTCCGGGAGTTCGACGGCATCAAGGTGCGGCGGCCTTCGGTCGAGCAAGACGGCCTCGAAAGCGAACCCGCCGTGTTCCGCGGCGATTTCGATTTCGACACCGTCCATCTCGATGGTGGTGAGCAGGACGGAGTCCGCGGAGGCGGCGAGATCGCGCATTCCCTCGTCTCGAACGTGAGCTTGGCGAACGCCCGGCTCGACAGGTTGACGCTCTCGGACGTGGTCCTCGAAGGCGTCGACCTGTCCAACGCGGCGATCCGCGAACTGTCGGCCCGCCGGGTCGAAATCCTGCGCTGCCGGGCGATCGGGCTCGGCGTGGCGGTCACCTCCGCCACCGATCTGTACGTCGAGAACGCGCGGTTCGACTACGCCTCGGTGACGGTCGAGCGGGTGAAGGGCGCCGTCGTGTTCTCCGGATGTTCGTTCCGGGAGACGGTGTTCTCCGGCGACCTGTCCCGGCTGATCTTCGTGGACTGCGATTTCACCGAAACCGAATTCGCGGCGACCGCCGCGGCGGGCTGCGACCTCCGCGGCTCGCGGCTGTCCGGCGTCCGCGGTCTGCTGACCCTGCGCGGCGCGAAGATCACCGGCGAGCAGGCCGTCTCGGTCGCGGGGATCCTCGCGACCGAGAGCGGCTTGTCGGTTCAGCCTTCGGGGTAGAAGACGAAGAGCGTGCACCCGGTCGCCGACGCGGGCACGTGCCATGAGCCGGCCGGAGCGTGCAGGAAGGTTCCCGCCGGATAGTCGCGAGCTCCGTCGTTGAAGGTGCCGGAGACGACGAACACCTCTTCGGGGCCGGGTTCGTGGACGTCGCGGTGCGGCCACGAGGTGCCGGGATCCATCTCCAGCAGGTTCGCGTGCGCGCCGTCCGCTCCTGTCCACAGTGGACGAAGGCGGATTCCGGGGAAGAGCTCGCGCGCGGGGGATTCCTTGGCTGAGACGGAAGTGTAGCCCTCTTGGGCGAGGATCTCTGAGTGCATGACCCCATGCTGCCGCGCCCGCCGGGCCGCCGGACAGTGTCAGGGAAGACACCATGGGGTACTTTCCTGCCATGCATCGCGTGAGGGCACTGGTTCGGCCGGTGCAGTCGACGTTCGAGCTCGGGATCGCCGCCGAGGTCTTCGGCACGGAGCGCGCCGGGGTGCCGCGGTACTACGAATTCGACGTCTGCACGGAGAAACCCGGCCCGGTGCCGACCACGGCCGGGTACGCGATGTCCGTGACACGGGGCCTTGCCGCGCTGGCGGACGCCGACACCGTGCTCATCCCCGGCTGGTCCCCGGTCGAGGCGCCGCTGTCGGCCCCGGTACGCCGGGCGCTCTTGCGCGCGCACGCCAGGGGAGCACGCCTCGTCACGATCTGTTCCGGTGTCTTCGCGCTGGCCCGCACCGGGTTGCTGGACGGCAGGTCGGCGACCACGCACTGGGCGCGCGCCGCTCAGCTCCAGGAGGAATTCCCGCTGGTGCGGGTGGAGCCGGACGTGCTGTACGTGGACCACGGCGACGTCGCCACGAGCGCCGGGGCGGGCGCGGGGATCGACCTCTGCCTGCACCTCGTCCGGCGTGACCACGGTGCCGCGCATGCCGCCCTCGTCGCCCGGCACATGGTGATGCCGCCGCATCGCGACGGCGGGCAGGCGCAGTTCGTCCCGGCTCCGCCGCCCGGCGACGAGCTGGACGGTCTCCTCGCGTGGGCGGGCACTCGCCTCGGGACGCCGTTGTCGGTGGGCGATCTGGCCGCGCACCTCAACGTCTCGCCGCGCACGCTGGCCCGGCGCTTCGCCGATCAGCTCGGCACCACGCCCGGGGCATGGCTGCTGACGCGCCGGGTGACCGAGGCGCGCACCCTGCTGGAGGAGACCGGCCTGCCGGTGGAGGTGATCGCGGCCCGCGTCGGGCTGACGTCGGCCGTGAACCTCCGCCGTCGCTTCCGCGATCAGGTCGGCACGACGCCGGGCGCGTACCGGCGGGCGTTCCGGGGCCCGGTTTCGCCTTGAGCGGAACGGCGCACGCGGGACCCTGGCCCGATGTCACGATGACCGTATGGCGGACATCCTCCCTTTTCAGCAGAAGCGTCCCGAGCCGGAGCCGCTGTGGCGTGACGTGCTGGGCCGGAGCCTGCGCGCCGCGAGGGAGGAACAGGGCGGCCGCCTCGTCGACGTCGCGGAACGCGCCGGGATCTCGCCGCAGTACCTCTCCGAGATCGAGCGCGGCCGCAAGGAGCCGTCGAGCGAGATGATCGCCGCGGTCACCGGCGCGCTCGGGCTCGATCTGGCGGACCTGCTCTTCGGGATCGCGGGCACGATCAGCCGGGGCGGCAGCACGGGCCTCGCGGTCGGCCGCCGTCCGCGAGGGCCAGTGCTGATGGCCGCCTAGAGGGTGTCTCTCAAACCGAGGTTCGGCTGGTTGGTGAGGGCACGCGCGCGCGTTTCTTTTCGGCCGGAGGCCTCGGATTTGCGGAGGCGGGCCGCTGTCATGGCTGAGTGAGTGACCAGCTGATGCCGCGGCCCGGCTACGGATATCCGAAAGCGCGCTTTAGGAGACACAGCTTAAGCGCGCTCGTCCAGGACGCGGTCCGCCAGCCCGTAGGCGACGGCGCCCGCCGCGTCGAACACGCGGTCCCGGTCGGTGTCGTGGCGAAGATCCGAGACGGCGCGGCCGGTGTGTGCCGAGAGGATCTCTTCCAGCTGCGTCCGCACCCGCACGACCTCGTCGGCCTGCAGGATGAGGTCCGGGATGGTGCCGCGGCCCTGCGCCGCGGGCTGATGCAGCACCACCCGGGTGTGCGGCAGTACGAACCGGTGCCCCGCCTCGCCGGCGGCCAGCAGGATCGCGCCCGCCGCGACGGCCTGGCCGACACAGGTCGTCGCCACCGGCGCCTTGATGAAGCGCATGGTGTCGTACAGCGCGAGCATCGCCGACGGGTCGCCGCCCTCGGTGTTGATGTAGAGGTTGATCTCCTGCTCGGGGTTGTCCGCCTCCAGGTACAGCAGCTGCGTGATCAGGGCGTTCGCGACCCCGGAGTCGATCGCGGTCCCGAGGTAGATGATCCGCTCCGACAACAGATGCGAGTAGACGTCCATGATCCGCTCGCCACCGGGGCTGCGGGAAATGACGTTGGGGATGGTGTAGGTGCTCACGCGTTCGCACCCCTTTCCGTGCCGAGGCCGAGTTTGTGGGTGCGGACGGGGACGACCTGGTCGAGGCTTTCGACGATGTGGTCGATGAAGCCGTATTCGCGGGCCTGCTCGGTGGTGAACCAGCGGTCGTGGAGGGAATCGGCGAAGATCCGGTCGATGGGCTGCCCGGTGTCGTCGGCGATGAGCCCGAGCACCGTGTCCCGCGTGTAGCGCAGATCGTCCGCCTGCACCTCCACCTCGACGGCCGAGCCGCCGATACCCGCCGAGCCCTGGTGCATCAGGATCCGTGCGTGCGGCAGGGCGAACCGTTTGCCCGGGGTGCCCGCGGAGAGCAGGAACTGCCCGGCACTGCACGCCAGCCCCAGCGCGAGGGTGGCGACGTCGCACGGCACGAGGCGCATCACGTCCCGGATCGCCAGCATCGACGGGACCGAACCGCCCGGCGAGTGGATCCACAACGCGATGTCCTTGCGCGGATCCTCGCTCGCCAGTGACAGCAGCTGGGTGGCGAGGACCGTCCCGTTGTCGTCGTCGAGCGCGCCGTCGAGGACCAGCACACGCTGGCTGAAGAACCGTTCCCGTTGCCGTTGGTCGAACAGTGGCTGCTTCTCGTAGTCGGTCATGCCCCGACCATGCCGCCGGGGCCCGGCCGCCCGCCGGTTTCTCTGCTGTGAGCGGATCAGCCCACAGCAGGGCGTTTCGCCGGGACGAACCACACGGTGATGGCCAAGAGCACGGCGAAGACGAGGGCGACGATGTCGAGGGTGAGACCCGGTTGCAGGGGAACGCCCAGGTATTCCTGTTCACCCAGCGTCTTCATCAGAAGCAGGCTGAGCAGCGTCAGCCCGCCGCCGACAGTGGTCATGACCTGCCCACGGCGGACGTTGGCGAACAGGAGACCGCCACCGGCCACCCACAGCGCACCCGCCAGCACGATGCCGACGCGGGCGAACAGCATCGGCGGCCAGTGGAGATCCAACAGATACGCGTCGTGGAACATCATCGCGTCCACCAGCACATAGAAACCGAAGAGCATGCTCGCCACCCCGGCCAGTACCGCGAAGACGGAGGGCGGCGTCAGGCCGGGACGCGGCGGCGCGGGAAGGATCGGCACCGGCGTTTCGATCCCGCTCGCGGCCTGGGCCAGCAGCGGGAGCGCGTGGTCCGGCAGCATGCGCGCGTGCGGCGCTTTCGCCAGCAGACCGCGGAGGACGTCCGCGAGCGGGCCGGGTGTCCGGTCGATGGCGGGCTGCTCGTTGACGACGGCGTACAGCGTGGCCGCGACGTTCGCCCGCTGGAAGAAGTTCCCGCCCTCGCTCGCGCTGAGCAGTGTCACGCCGAGCGACCAGAGATCGGAATGGGGCGTGCCGTCGTGCCCCGCGATCGTTTCGGGGGCGAGGAAGGCCGGCGTGCCCGCCGGGTCCAGGGCCTTGGCGATCCCGAAGCCGGTCAGCTTCACGGCGCCGTCGGGACCCACCAGGATGTTCGCGGGCCGCACGTCGCCGTGCACGACGCCCGCGGTGTGCGCGGCGGCGAGCGCGCCGAGCACCTGTCCGCCGATGTCGGCCACGAACCGAGGCGGCAGCGGACCGGCGGACGCGAGGTCCTCCAGGGTCCGTCCCTCCACCGGGTCCATCACGATGAACGCGCTTCCGTCCGCGACCACGACATCGTGGACGGGCACCACCGCCGGGTGATCCACCGCGACGCGGGCTTCGACCTGGAGCCGCTCCACGCGGGCGGGCTCGTGCGTGGGAAGCGGCAGTTCCTTGATCGCGACCCGAGGCCCGTCCGGCCCGTCCTCGCCACGCCAGAGCACGGCCGTCCCGTCTCCACCCAGCTTTTCGAGCAGGGTGTAGCGCTCGGCGATCGTGCTTGAAACTGCCGTCACAGTGGGGCTCCTCGAATCCTGAAGGGTCTTCGAGGCACGCTAACCAGGGTTCATGACAAAACGATGAAATGGCCGTTCATCCATAAAGGACCGGCGCGGCTGGATATATTCACAGTCATGCTGACCTTGGCGGCGCTGGTCGAGGACCCGGCTCTGGAACTGCGGGTGGTCGTCCCCGGCCGTGACGGAGCGCTGGCCGGGCAGGTGTTGTGGGTGCACAACACCGAGCTCCCCGACCCGGGGCCGTACGTGCGCGAGCACGAGGTCGTGCTGACCAACGGCCTGTGGCTGGACCGGGTCGATCCGGCGGACTTCGTCGCGAGGGTGGCCGGCGCCGGAGCGGCGGGGATCATCTTCGGCCTGCGCGTGGAACAACGCGACACCCCTCCCGCGCTCGCCGACGCCTGCCGGGACGCCGGGTTGCCGCTGCTGGAGATCTCGGTGGCGGTGCCGTTCACGGCGGTCACCCGCGCCGCCGCGGCGATCCAGGCCACCGACCGGCAGAACGCGCTGATGTCGTTGGTGCGGCGGGGCGACGAGCTGACTTCGGCGCTGTCGAGGGGCGCGGGCGCGTCCGGGGTACTCGCGGTCCTCCGCCGTGAACACGAACTCCCGCTGGCGGTCGTGGACCGGATGGGCCGGGAGCTGGCGTCCGACGGTGCCGCACTGGACGCGGGGCAGACGCGCGCCGCGGCGGAGGCGCTGGCCGGGCATCCGCCTCCGCTGGAAGCGGATCTCGGCGCGGGCACGCGGGCGGCGTTGTTCCCGGTGGGCGCGATCGGCGACGCGGACGCCGCGCTGCTGTGCCTGCGTCCCGTGGCCGAGCTGACGAGCGGGGAACGGGACGCGCTGGAGCAGACCGCCCGCTACCTCAGCCTGGAAGTGGCCCGGCACCAGGCGGTGCAGGCGATCGAGATGCGGTTCGCCGTCGAGCTGCTGGACATGGTGCTCTCCGGCGCGCAGCGGGCCGCGGAGGTGCCCGGCAGGCTGCGTGCCTTCGGGGTGGATCCGGACGGGCCGCTGGCGGTGATCGCGCTGGCGTTCGCGGGTGACGAAGCCGCGACCCCGCCGGGGATGGCGGAGGCCGTGACCGACTTCCTGCTGGCGGACGGGCTGCCCGCGGTCGTGGCGGCGGGCAGCCAGGACGTCGTCGCGGTGCTGCCGTTCCGTTCGGGACGGCAGTCGCCTGCCGCCTTCGCGCCGCGGCTGGCGGCGGCGGTGTCGCACCGGCTCTCCGGTGGGCGCGTGG
This sequence comes from Amycolatopsis sp. NPDC049868, assembly GCF_044461365.1. Taxonomy (NCBI): domain Bacteria; kingdom Bacillati; phylum Actinomycetota; class Actinomycetes; order Pseudonocardiales; family Pseudonocardiaceae; genus Amycolatopsis; species Amycolatopsis sp. NPDC049868. The sequence continues at coordinate 392,622 of NZ_JBITKV010000007.1, forward strand.
TCGTCGGGCTCGCCGACCCGGTGCCGGGCGCGGCCGAACTGCGGACGCCGTTGTCGCGCAGCCGCGAGGCCTGCCGTGTGCTGCGGGGCAGGCGCGGCGGGCCGGTCGCGGCGAGTTTCGCCGAGCTGGGCAGCTACCGGCTGCTGCTGGAGTCGCACGACGAGCAGTGGCGGCACACCTTCGCCGACGCCCTGCTCGGTCCGCTGCGCGAGCACGACCGCGTCCGCGACGGCGAGCTGGAGACGACCCTGCGGGCGTTCCTCGACCACGACGGGCAGTGGGCGGCCACCGCAGCGGCGCTGTACGTGCACGTCAACACCTTGCGCAACCGGCTGGCCAAGGTCACCGAGCTGACCGGCCGCGACGTCGGGCGGACCGCGGACCGGGTCGACTTGTTCCTGGCCTTGGAGGCGGCTCAGTCCGGATAGACCGCGGGGTCGACTTCGAGGCGCCGCAACGGTTCCACGGGCAAGGCGGGGTCGGCCAGCGCCGCGGCCGCCACGTCGCGGCACCGGGCGAAGCGGACGTCGCCGAGGCCGAGCCCGAACTCGATGAGCGAGCGCACGGCCTCCAAGCGGCCCGGCCTGCCCGAAAGGAACGGGTGCAGGCACAGGTTGAACAGGCACCGATAGCGGCGCATCGCGGCCAGCTCGGCGCGCCACATCTCCAGCACCTGTACCGGCGAGGTGATCACCGAACCGATCTGCGGCGAGGGAAGGAACGCGTACTGCTCCCAGTCGTCGAGCGACCAGTGCACCGGCAGCTCGGCGATCCGGCCCGCCCCGGTCTCGATCAGGTACGGCCGGTCGTCGGCCATCAGCGACGAGTCGTAGCTCAGCCCGTGTTCGGCCACCAGCGCCGGAGTGTCCCAAGTGGACTCCCAGCCCGCCGCACGATGCCCGCTGATCTCGATGCCCTGGCTCGCGAACACCGCCATGCCCCGGTCGAAATCGGCCCGCTGCTCGGCCGCGGTCATCGTGGTCGGCGGCCGGTGGCTGTAGGAATGGTGGGCGACCTCGTGCCCCCGTTCCGCGATCGCGGCGGCGAGGCCGGGCCGCTGTTCGGCGACCCAGCCCGGCACGAAGAACGTCGCGGGCACGGCCAGTTCGTCGAGCAGGTCGAGGATGCGCGGCACCCCGACCCGTGGCCCGTACGCCTGATGGGACATCGTCGACAGGTGGTCCGCGTAGCCCCGGCCTCGGGCGAGGATCGGGGATTCCGCGTCCACGTCGAAGGTCAGGGTCGCGATCGCGGCCGCGCCGCCGTGCCAGCTTGCTTCCGTCACGCCTGCCGACTCTCCCGCCAACGGCGCGCGTTCGCCACCGTGACCGTCGGGGAGACCATCGCCCGGTCGAACTCGGCCAGTGGTTCCGCCGCGGCGACCCGGGCGGGCAGATCGGGGTTGGCCAGCGCGCCGTGCCCGAGCGACAGCAGGTCGGCGTGCCCGCCGGTGAGTACCTCGTGCGCCTGCGCGAGGTCGTGCATCCCGCCGTTGGCGATCACCGGCAGCCCGGTGACCTGCCGGGCGAGCGCGGTGATCGTGCCGCCGTCGGGCAGTTTCGCCGTCTCCAGCCAGTTCCGGCCCTCGCTGGCGATGTGGAGGTACCGCGCGCCGGCCTCGGCGACCGCGGCGAAGATCACCTCGGCGTCGTCACGGCCGCCGGGCCAGCGATAGGTGAAGTCGTTGACCTTCGTCTGCGACAACCGCACGCCGGTGACCAGTTCCGGCACGGCCTCGGCGACGGCGGTCACGACATGGGAGGTCAGCCGGATCCGGTTCGCGACCGGTCCGCCGTAGGAATCGGTGCGGTGATTGGTGTAGCCGGTGAGGAACTGGTCGAGCAGGTACCCGTTGGCCGCGTGCACCTCGACGCCGTCGAACCCGGCCTGACGGGCACGCACGGCCGCGGCCGCGAAGCCGTCGATGATGCCGTCGATCTCGGCGGTGGTCAGTGCACGGGGGACCGGCCACGGCCCGGAACCGCCGTACGCGCGCATCATCTCCCCACGCGGCTGGACGGCCGAAGGGGCGACGGTGTGATCCTGGTGCGGGTTGCCCTGCGCGATCGCCCCGGCGTGCATGAGCTGCGCGATCATCCGGCCGCCCGCCGCGCGGACTCCGGCGGTGACCACCCGCCAGCCCGCGACGTGTTCGTCCCGCGCGAGGCCGGGCTGGTTGAGATACCCCTGGCTGGCCGCGCTGTCGGGGTAGGTGCCCTCGCTGAACACCAGCCCGAAGCCGCCGCGGGCGAATTCGGCGTAGTAGTCGGCCATCTCGCCGGTCGGGGTACCGTCGGGCCGCGCGGAGACACGGGACATCGGGGCGACGGCGTAGCGGTTGCGCAACGCGAGACCGCCGAGGGCGATCGGGGCGAGCGCGGGGTGTTCGACGGTGGTCGTCATGACCGGGTTCCTCCATTGTGGACGATTTCGATGGCGAGCGGGGAAAGTCCGGCGTCGCTGATCCGGACGAGGTCCTGCGGGCACGCGGAGACCACGACGACGCAGTCCATGCCGGCCCGCAGGGTCACCGCGTCGCCGGGCCGCGAGGTCGCGGTGAGCCAGTTCAGGCGTCCGCCCTCGCCGACCGGGACGCGCATGAAGACGTTGATCGGCTGCGGGGTGGGGCCGGTGAAGCTCAGCCCGGCTTCTCCCAGCGCCTCACGCAGATTCGCGGCGCAGGAGCGGTGTCCCGGAGCCCCCAGCGCGGTGTACCGGGCCGGGTCGCAGGCCGGGATGAGCATGTCGTGCTCGCCGGGCGAGGTGTCTTCGACCAGCGTCAGGATCGGGCGGCGCAGGTCGGTCAGGAAGGCCTCGCCGACGGCGGGGAACAGCCTGTCGACGCCGGCGCGGGTGTGCGCCGCGCTGTGGTGCTCGGTCAGTTCGGTCCCGCCGCTGTCGCGGAAGGCGAACACGTCACCTACCTGGCCGCCGTCGACGTCGATCACCCGGATCAGGTCTCCGGCGGCCACGCGGACGGCCTTGGCGGTGCCTGGGGGCACTTCCGTTCTGCTCATGCCCCCAGCAAACAGGGACGGACCGCTGGCTCGCCATGGAGAAACCTCCATGATCAAGCGTGACAGTTGGATAAACCTCCAAGCAGGCGGGTTCCAGGTAAAAGTAGTTTCGACTTTGACCACTTTCGCGACGCCGGGTTAGTGTTCGCCGATGGAAGACGTAGAGGCGGCCGGACTGGACTTCTGGTCGTTCGTGGCGCTGGCGAACCGGCGGCTGGCTCAGGAGTACGGCTTCCGTCACCAGCTGGCGACCGAGGTCCTGCTGACCCTCAATCGTGCCTCCGACCTGGTGACCTACGACCTCGAAGCCGCGGTGCACCGGCCGCGAGGGCGGTCTTGGTCGGCGTTCCGGCTGCTGTTCGTGGTCTGGCTCGCCGGACCGCTCGAACCGACCAGTGCGGCGCGGCTGACCGGGATGAGCCGGGCCGCGGTGTCGAATCTGGTCAAGACGCTGGTCGCCGAGGGGATGCTCGACCGTGCCCCGGACGAGCGCGACGGTCGTTCGGTGCGGTTGTCGCTGACCGAGGCGGGACACGAGGAGATGGTCGCGGTCTTCCGCGAGCACAACGAGCGCGAATTCGGCTGGACCAACGCGTTGACCGAGACCGAACAGCGCATCCTCGTCATGCTGCTGGGCAAGCTGATCACCAGCCGTGCCGAGTTCGGCACCCGGAGCCGTAAGTAGGCCTTCCCGTCGTCAGGAAGACCGGACTACGCTGCCCGATGGATAGTAAAAGCGTGAACTAAATCGGCGAGGAGGAGACCATGGTGGACGGCGGACGGATTCCCGCGCTCTTCGCCGGGCTGTGCGACGACGCCGCGGTGTTCCCGCCCGGTCTGGCCCCGCTGCCGGACGCCGTCGCGGCGCACGACGAGCACGTCTCCGCCTGGTACGCCGGCCTCGTCGGGCCCTTGGTCATCGCCGCGACCGCGCTCGGCGACCTCGCCGAGGTGCTGGGTGGCCGGGAGACCCCGCTGCCGGTTTCGGTGACCCTGCCCGGCGGACCCGCGCAGCTCGACGGCGTACTCGACGCCGTCGCCAAGCTCCCGGTGAAACTGGACGCGCTCGAGATCGCCGTCCCGGAGGGGATGGGCCCGGACGAGGTACTCGACGCGCTTTCCCGCGCCACCGCACCGGTCTTCGTCGAGATCCCGCGTGACGAGCGGCGTCTCCCGCTGCTGGCCGCGCTTTCCGGCACAAGCCATCAGGCGAAGTTCCGCACCGGCGGCGTCCGGGCCGACCTGTACCCCGGCGAAGCGGAACTCGCCGCCGCGGTCCGTGCGGCCGTCGAGGCGGGGGTTCCGTTCAAGGCCACCGCGGGGTTGCACCACGCCCTCCGCAACACCGATCCGGAGACCGGCTTCGAACAGCACGGTTTCCTCAATCTGATGCTCGCCACCGACGTCGTTCTCACCGGCGGTGACGCCGAAGCCGTTCTCGCCGAACGAGACGGCGCCGTCATCGCCGAGCGGCTCCGGGCACTGGACGAGGATCGCGCCGCCGCGGTCCGCGCGGGCTTCACGTCGTTCGGTACCTGCAGCATCACCGACCCCCTGACCGAACTGGCCGGACTCGGCCTGCTCGAGGCGCCCCGAGGAGAGGCATGACCACGATCGACATCCCCGCAGGCTCCCTGTTCGGGATCGACAACCTGCCGTACGGCGTGTTCTCCGTCGACGGTGACTCCCCGCGCGTCGGCGTGCGCGTCGGCGACTCCGTCGTCGACCTGGCCGAGGCGCTCGGCGACGACGTGTTCGCCGCGCCGACGCTGAACCCGTTCATGGCGCAGGGATACGACCGCTGGGTGGCGGTCCGCGAGCGGATCCGCGACCTGGTCTCCGGCGAGCTCCCCGACGGCGCGGTCCACCCCATCGGGAAGGTGACGCTGCACCTGCCCATCGAGGTCGCCGATTACGTCGACTTCTACGCCTCCGAGCATCACGCTTCGAACGTCGGCAGGTTGTTCCGGCCCGACGCGGAACCGTTGCTGCCCAACTGGAAGCACCTCCCGGTCGGCTACCACGGCCGCTCCGGCACGGTCCTGGTCTCCGGTACGGGCATCGTGCGCCCGAGCGGTCAGCGCAAGTCTCCGGCGGACGCGGCGCCGGTGTTCGGGCCGAGCGCGCGGCTGGACATCGAGGCGGAGATGGGGTTCGTCGTCGGCACCGGAACCCCGCTGAACACCCCGATCACGCCGGACGACTTCCCCCGCCACGTCTTCGGCGCGGTCCTGCTCAACGACTGGTCGGCCCGTGACATCCAGGCGTGGGAGTACGTCCCGCTGGGCCCGCACCTCGGCAAGAGCTTCGCGACCTCGATCTCTCCGTGGGTGGTGCCGATACTGGCGCTGGAAGCCGCGCGGATCCCCCTGCCGGGGCAGACGGATCCGGAGCCGCTGCCGTACCTGCGGGAGAGCGACCCATGGGGGCTCGACATCGATCTGGTCATCGAATGGAACGGTGAAGAGGTCAGCCGCCCGCCGTTCCGCGAGATGTACTGGTCACCCGCTCAGATGCTCGCGCACCTGACGGTCAACGGCGCTTCGTCGCGCACGGGTGACTTGTACGGCTCCGGCACGATCTCCGGACCGGAGAAGCATCAGCGCGGCGCGTTCCTCGAATTGTCCTGGGGCGGAAAGGAACCGCTCACGGTCAAGGGGGAGGAGCGCACCTTCCTGCAGGACGGCGACGAGGTCGTGATCACCGGCACCGCGCCCGGCGCGAACGGCGCGAGGATCGGATTCGGCGAGGTGCGGGGACGCGTGCTGCCGGCGAAGTGAGCCGTCGACGGCAGCCGCTCACTCGGCCGGGGCCGGGCCTCGTTCCGCGACAACGGGAATACCCGCCCCGTGCCCGAGGTCGTAGCCGAGTATGGACTTCGGTATCGCGACCTCAGTGACCGACGAAGGAATCCGGCCGCACGTACTGGCCGCCGCGTTGGAGGAGAAGGGCTTCGACTCCCTCTACCTCCCCGAACACTCCCACATCCCGGTCAGCCGGGAGAGTCCGTACCCCGGCGGTGAGCTGCCGCGGGGTGCCCTCCGCAATCTCGACCCCTTCGTGGCACTGGCCGCCGCCGCGACGGTCACCTCGAACCTCCGCCTCGGCACCGCGGTCGCCCTGATGATCCAGCGCGACGTGCTCTACACGGCCAAGGAGATCGCCAGCCTCGACCTGCTTTCCAACGGACGGGTGATCTTCGGCGTCGGGGTGGGCTGGAACATCGAGGAGATGCGCAACCACGGTGTCGACCCACGGACCAGGGGAGCGCTGCTGACCGAGCAACTCCAGGCCCTCAAGGAGGTCTGGACCAAGGACGAGGCGGAGTTCCACGGCGAGCACGTCGACTTCGACCCGGTCTTCTCCTGGCCGAAACCGGTACGGAAACCGCATCCGCCGATCTACGTCGCCGGTCAGGGCCCCGCGGGACTCAAGCGGCTCGCCGAACACGCCGATGGCTGGCTTCCCCATTCCGTGACACCGCCGGAGGAATTGCGCCGCGTCCGGTCCTGGCTCGCCGATCAAGGGCGTGAAGACGTCCGGATCAGTGTGTTCGGCGCTCCGGCCGATCCCGGGCTGTTGCGGCGCCTCGCGGACGCGGGGGCCGACGAGGTCTCACTCATCCTGCCCACGTTGCCGGAAGCCGAAACCTTGGAGCGTCTCGACGAGCTGGCAGCGGTGATCGGGCGACTCCGCTGAACCACCCGTGGTCTCACGTCACGGGCAGGCGAGCACCGGGGCCTGCGGACGGCCACCGCCGTGCAGGTCGCTCAGCGGAACCCTGGCCAGGCCGAGGATCGCCTGCGCGGTCGCGCGCGGGGCGGTCGACGGGTTCAGGCCCGTGGCGTCGTAGGCGATCGCGCCGCGGTCCGCCTCGGCGCCGGCGCAGCCGGTCTGCAGCGACCGCAGGAATTCCCGCGCCTTGATCGCGGCGGCGGGACGGTGGCCGGCCAGCGCTTCCGCGGCGAGGCCGGTGCTGTTGGCGTTGGGCGCGTTCGTGCCGACGCCGAAGCCGCCGTTCGCGTGCTGCTTCGTGACCAGCCACGAGGTGCCCTCGCCGGCGTTCACCGGGTCGCCGGTGGCGCGCAAGGCCTGCACGACCGTCGCGGTCGCGTCGACGTCGCTCGTGCACGTCGCTTCGCCGAAGTTCAGCGGGAAACCGCCGTCCGCGCACTGGGTTCCCGCGAGGAACGTCACGGCGGGCGCGGGGGCGCCCTCGGGCGTGCGGTCCAGCGCCAGCAGGGCGAGCGACTGCGAGAGCGCGTTGGAGTAGTCGCCGTACTCGGACCGGTCGGAGAACCGGCCGGACGGCGTGAGCAGCGAAAGCAGGCCCGCCTTCAGGTCGACACCGCCGAACGACGCCGGGTTCTTGTCCCGGATCTGCGCGGCGAGCATCAGTTTGGCGTGCGCGCCCGCGTAGGACTCGGTGCCACCGCCGACGTAGCCGGTGGTGATCTCCGGCTTCGCCAGCCAGTCGATCGCCTTGCCCGCGTTCGTGTCCGACACCCCGGCCGCGGCGAACGCGAAGATCGCGTCGATCGTCAGGCCCTGGTCCGGGAACTTCTGGCCGCCGAAGTCGGCCTCGAACCGTTCCCCGTCGGTCATCTGCCTGGCGAGCCAGCCCGCGGCGGCGTCCGCCTTGTCCCGGGTGGCCGCGGCCGCCGCCGGGGCGGCGACCAGCCCGATACCGCACAGCAGGGCGACAGCGAAAACCAAACGTCTCATGAGAACCCTTTCCCGCATTTCCACGACAGGAGTCGGTGACACCGCGCGACGTGGGTGACCGGGCTCGCCTGGAAGGCACACCGTTGCGGGACAGCGCCGGACTCTCACCGGACTTCCCCCACGACCGCGCTGAATCGGACGAGGAGAAGACTCTCACCCCGTGCGAGTGCCGGACACCGCCGGGTGCCGGATGCCGATGTGATCCTGGTGACCGACCTGGTCAGCGGTGCCTGCCGGAGGTGATCGGGTGTTAACCTCGGCTGGCTCGACAACTGAACACCGCCGCCCGTGACGGGGAAGCCGGTCGAAATCCGGCGCTGTCGCGCAACCGTGGGCCCTTCGCAGGGCGAGCCGGGATACCGAACGGGCGGATGAACGAACAAGAGAGTCCGAACCACTGTCGCGATAAACAGGGGTGACTGCGGCGTCCCGCGCTGTCCTCCGTCGTACCGCAAGGAGGAGTCATGCGCCGCGGGTACCTGGCCGCGTCGGCGTTCGCCGTCAGCGTCGCCATGATCGCCGCACCGCTCAGCGGGACGGCGACGGCCGCGAATGATCCAGGCGCGGCGAAGGTGAATTCCCGCTGGCTCGCGACGAAGCTGAAGCCGGACGGCACACTCGAGAACCCCAACGGCGGCTCACTGCCCGACCACGGCCTGATGCTCGACGTGCTCTTCGCGATGTACGCCGCGGGCGAAGGCACGGGGGCCGAGCCGATCGTGAAGTTCCTCGACGACCAGGGCCACGCCACCGACTACTTCACCTGGGACGGGCTCGCTCCCGGCGCCGGGTACGACAAGATCATCGTCGGCGGCGCCTTGGCGAAGACGCTGGTCGCCGCGCAGGTCTCCGGCCGGAACCCCAGGAACTTCGACGGCTACGACCTGGTCGCCGAGACCCAGGGCGCGATCATGCGCAAGGGCCCCGACAAGGGCCGGATCAGCGATTACGCCAAGGATCCCGCGCTCGCCGACGCGGTGAGCAACAACGCGAACATGTTCGGTCAGGCGCTCGGGGTGATCGGCCTCGCCGCCGCGGGCGTGAACGACCGGCTCGCCATCGACAAGCTGCTGACCCAGCAGTGTTCCGAGGGCTACTTCCGCGTCCTTTTCTCCTCCATCCCGACGAAGGAGACCGGCGACCACGTCACCCCGGACGGCCGCAAGATCTCGACCTGCGACGAGGGCAAGCCGCTCGGCCTGTCCCCGACCGACGGTGACGCCACCGGCCTCGCCCTCTCGGCGATGCTGGCCGCGAAGAAGGCGGGCGCGGCCGGTCTCGACGCCCCGATCGCCAAGACCGTCTCCTGGCTCAAGGCGAACCAGGCGTCCGGCGGAGGCTGGGGCGGTGGTGTCGGCACCGAGGCGCCGAACACCAACAGCACCGGCCTGATCGTCCAAGGGCTCGTCGACGCCGGCGGCGCGGACGCGGCGGTGGACAAGGGTGTGCGGTACCTCAAATCCGCGCAGGCGAACGCCGCGGCCGACTCCGGGAACAAGCTCGCGGGCGAGCTCGGCGCGATCGCCTACGACCCGGCTTCCTACGAGGCCGCGCGTTCCTCCGGTATCACCGGCCTCGACACCTGGATCCGCGCGAGTGCCCAGGCTTCGCTCGGGTTGTCCCAGGTCGGCTTCTACTCGCTCGCGAAGGGCGACGGTCCGCCACCGACCACGGGCGTCCCGGGAACCCCGGCTCCTACGACGCAGCCGCACAAACCCGCTCCGAAGACCACGGCGCCGAAACCCAAGAAGTTCGTCACGCCCAGGGCGTCCACCGGCGCCCGGGTGTCGACGGCGGCGACGACGATCACCATCCCCGCCGACGCGACACCGGCGGCCCGCCTCGGCGCCTACCTGACGAACCGGCTCGTCGGCGGCGACCACGTCGAGGTCACCGAGGACGGCAAGACCTACGTCGACTACGACGCCACCGCCGATCTGGTGCTGGCCTTACGGGCGCTGGACCAGCAGCCGGACGCGGTCGCCCGCGCTTCGCAGTTCCTGCTGAAGCCGGAGGCCGTGCGGGCCTACGCTCACGGAGCGCCGTACGAGCAGGCTGAGGCGTCGTACGCCGAACCGCTCGCGAAACTCGTGCTCGTCGCCGAATTCGCGAAGTCGGACGTCGCCGGGCCCTTGCGCGCCGATCTGCTGAAACTGCGCGGTGCCGACGGCGAGTTCACCGACACCGGATCGTTCGCCGACGCCGACCGGACGGTCGAGCGGCACGCTTGGGCGGTGCTCGCCACCGCCGCCGATCCCGGTCCCGCGGTCGAACTGCTCCTTTCCCGCCAATGTGCCGACGGAACCTTCCCGAAGCACCTCGACACCGCGGAGTGCGGTTCCGGCGACCTCGCCGCGACCGCCGCGGCGGTCACCGCGCTGGCCGCCCGTCCGCATACCGAGGCCGCGCCGCCGACCAGGCGGCCGGACGGCTGGACCGAACGGCGCGTGTCGGCGTTCGTCTCCGCGGTGGGCGCCCTTGGCGTCCGGCCGGACGCCAAGGGCATGGTGACCGGCGAGGGCGGTGAGGCCGACGTCGCGCTCAGCGCGGCCGTCGCCGCCGCGCGGCAGATCGCCGGCCTCGACGCGAGCGGAACCGCGCGATCGCTCGGCGAACTCGTCAAGGCGGACGGCGGGTTCGCCAAGGGATCCGGCGGAGAGACCGATTTTTCGACCAGTTCGGCCGCCGCTCAAGGGATCGCGGGCCGATCTTGGCTCACCGCGGCGGATTCGCCGCTGTCACCCGCGATCCGGCTTCCGCTGACCGAAGCGCATTCCGCCGCCTCCGGTACGCAGGTGCTGGCCGCGGCACAGTCCGACGCCCAGCCGGGATGGCTGATCTGGGTGGTCGCCGGGCTGGCCGTGCTGTTCCTGTCCGCCGCGATCACGCTCGTCTTCGTACTTCGTCGTTTCACCGAGAAAAAGGGGGTAACACCATGAAGAGACTGCTCGCCGTCACGACCGTCCTCATCGGACTGATCGGGCTGTCCGCCGCACCCGCGAACGCGGTCGACACCACCAAGGGCTACAACGGGATCTGCACCGGCGCCGACGCGCTCACCGGGGTCACGGTCGTGGTCGATTTCCAGGAACTGGACGGCAACGGCGGGACCGCCGCGCCGACGATCACCCGCTGCTCGCCCAACGCCGCGCCGGGCACCGCCCGCACGGGTATCAAGGCGTTGCAGGACGCGGGGATCGCGGTCGCCGGTACCGCACGCTGGGGGCTCGGTTTCGTCTGCCGTCTGGAAGGACGGCCGTCCGCGACGGAGACCCTCCCGCTGTCGACCAACCCGAACTACAAGGAAGCGTGCGTCACCACCCCGCCCGCGGGCGCGTACTGGGGTTACTGGCACGCCGACGGTTCCGGTTCCACCTGGACCTACAGCAGCTCGGGCGCCCTCAACCGCAACGTCGTCCCGGGTGGTTTCGAAGGCTGGTCGTTCTCGCTGAACAAGTCCGCGACGACCAACCCGCCGCCCGGCGTCACGCCGAGGAACCCGGCCATCCCGTGAAACGGCTTTTCGGAGTGGTGGCGGCGGTCTTCCTGATCGCCGCCACGGCGCCGTCCGCGCACGCCGTCGATCAGGGCAAGGGATATCCCGGGTTCTGCAAGGACGCCACCGGGGTCACCGTCATCGTCGACTTCCAGCAGCTCGGCGGCACGACCATCGTGCGCTGTAATCCCCAGACCACCCGCGGCACCGGGCTGGACGCGCTCAAGGGCGCCGGTTTCCAGATCGCCGGGGTCCAGCGCTGGGGTGAGTCGTTCGTTTGCCGGGTCGAGAACCGCCCGTCCGCGGCCGAGAACATCCCCGTGGCGGGCCGCGGGGACTACCGGGAGCCGTGTGTCGACACGCCGCCGGCTCAGGCCTATTGGTCCTACTGGCACGCCTCGAACAACTGCGCCTGGGACTACAGCCAGTGGGGCGTCAAGAACCGTGACTTCATCCCGGGTGGTTTCGAGGGCTGGTCGTTCTCCCTGAACGCCACTACCCAGAGCAACCCGGTCCCGCGGGTTTCCGCCGTCCGGCCGGGCACCGAGAGCCAGCCCTGTGTACCGCGCGAGGAGGCGAAGCCGGTCACCGGCGACCCCGGTGAGCGGCAACAGCGACCGCCGTCGGGAAACGGACCGCAGGCCGACGGGTCTCAGCCGACGACGGGTGCCGAACCCGGCGCTGGAGAGGTTCCGGCCGCGGGTCCGAGTTCCGGCGCGCTGCCGCCGCCCAAGCCGCGCCCGAGTGCTTCGGCGCGGCCGAAGGCCCAGGACCCGTCGATGAACGTCGCGTTCACCGGCGGGGAGAACGCCGAGGACGTCAACGCGGTCATCGAGCGCGAGTCCGGGGCCAGCGACTGGGCGCCCTGGGCGGCCGGTGCCGCGGTACTGGCGTTGTGCGTGGCAGGATTCCTGGTGGCACGCAGACGCAAACGCGCACAAGGAGCTTGATGACGTCCTACTTCCTGCCGCGCGATCTGCATCCGGCCGCGTGGTGGGTGTGGGCACTCGGGCTCGCCGTCGCGGCGACCCGCACGACGAACCCGTGGCTGCTGCTGACCATCGTGGCCGTCGCGGGGTACGTCGTCGTGGCCCGCCGCGGTGAGGCGCCGTGGGCGCTGGCGTTCCGGCTCTACCTGTACCTCGGCGCGTTCATCGTCGCGATCCGCGTGTTCTTCCGCGTCGTGTTCGGTGGCGCCGAGGGGTCCACGATCCTGCTGAGGCTGCCCGAGATCCCGCTGCCGGAATGGGCGGCGGGTATCCGGCTCTTCGGCGACGTCTCGGCGGAATCGTTGCTGGGCGGGCTTTACGACGGGATGCGGCTGGCGACGATGGTGATCTGCCTCGGCGCGGCCAACGCGCTCGCGAACCCGAAACGGCTGCTCAAGGCGATGCCGCCGGCCCTGTACGAGGTGGGGACGGCGGTGATCGTCGCGCTGTCGGTGTTCCCGCAGCTCGCCGAGAGTGTGCTGCGGGTCCGGCGGGCCCGCAGACTGCGCGGCGGTTCGGGCAAGAAGAAGGTGAAGGCGCTGCACACCATCCTCATCCCGGTGCTGGAGGACGCGCTTTCCCGCTCGCTGCAGCTCGCCGCCTCGATGGACTCACGCGGCTACGGCCGCGCGGGGATGGTCGAAGCGCGGGCGAGGCTGATCACGGGAACGCTGATGATCACCGGCCTGATCGGCGTCTGCGTCGGCGTTTACGCCACTTTGGACGGTTCGACGCCCCGCTACCTGGCCGCACCGGTGCTTTCCGCCGGGGTCGTGATCGGGCTGATCGGGTTCTGGTCGGCGGGCAAGCGGGTCCGGCGCACGCGTTACCGGCCGGATCGCTGGCAGCCGCCGGAAATCGTCGTCGCCCTGAGCGGGGTCGCCGTCGCGGCCATCCTGTTCACGACGTCGGAGGTGAACCCGATGAACATGAACCCGTCGCTGATCGGCCTGTCCTGGCCGTCGCTGTCGTGGGTGCCGTTGTTCGGGGTGCTGATCGGCGTGCTGCCCGCGTTCCTGACCCCCGCCCCCGAACCCCCTTACGCCGCACTCGAAGAAAAAGAAATGCACGCATGATCGAACTCGACCACGTCTCCTTCACCTATCACGGCCGCGCCGAACCGGTGCTGTCCGACGTGACGCTGTCCATCGGTGAAGGCGAACTCGTGCTGTTCGCGGGCCGGACGGGGGCGGGCAAGTCGACTCTGCTCGGCACGATCAACGGTCTCGTCCCGCATTTCACCGGCGGTCACCTCGAAGGCACGGTCTCCGTCGACGGCGTGACGACGCGGTCCCGGCCGCCGCGCGAGTTCGCGCATCTGGTCGGTGTCGTCGGCCAGGACCCGCTTGCGGGCTTCGTCACCGACACGGTGGAGGACGAACTCGCCTACGGCATGGAGCAACTCGGCCTGAGCCCGCAGGTGATGCGCCGCCGGGTGGAGGAGACCCTCGACCTCCTCGGCATCGCGGAACTGCGCAGGCGCGCGCTGCGGACGCTGTCCGGCGGACAGCAGCAACGGGTGGCGATCGGCGCGGTGCTCACCACCCATCCCCAGGTGCTCGTGCTGGACGAACCGACGTCGGCGCTGGACCCGACCGCGGCCGAGGAGGTGCTCGCGACGCTGGCCAGGCTGGTGGAAGACCTCGGCACGACGGTGCTGATGGCCGAGCACCGGATGGAACGCGTGATCCCGTTCGCCGACCGGATGATCCACGTCCCCGGCACCGGGGGAGTGATCGACGGAACGCCGCCGGAAGTGCTGAAGGACATGCCCATCGCGCCGCCGATCGTCCACTTGGGACGGTTGGCGGCCTGGGATCCGCTGCCGATGTCGGTGCGCGATGCCCGGCGGCGCGCTTCGTCGCTGGCGCTGGGGGCTCCGCCCGCGCGAAGCACGATCGAGGGCGAAGAGTTGCTGTCCGCGTCCGGTGTCGTCGTGCGCTACGGGCCGAAGGTGGCGGTGCGGGAGGTCGATCTGAACCTGCGCGCCGGCGAGGTGCTGGCGATGATGGGGCGCAACGGTTCCGGCAAATCGTCTCTGCTGTGGGCGGTACAGGGTTCCGGTCCCCGGCAGGGTGGCAAGGTCACCGTCGGAGGCAAGGATCCGAAGACGCTGAGCAGCGCCGCGGCACGCGCGCTGGTCGGGATGGTGCCGCAGACCGCGAGCGATCTGCTGTACCTGCAGACCGTCGCCGCCGAATGCGAAGCCGCCGACGCGGAATCGGGTGCGGAGCCGGGGCACTGCCGGGAACTGCTCGACAGGCTCGCTCCGGGTATCGATCCCGCGTCGCATCCACGTGACCTTTCGGAGGGGCAGCGTCTCGCACTCGTGCTGGCGGTCCAGCTGTCGGCCGCCCCGCGGATCATGCTGCTGGACGAACCGACCCGCGGCCTCGACTACACCGCGAAGGCGGCGTTGGCGCGGATGATCGCTTCGCTGACGGCCGAGGGCAAGGCGATCGTCGTGGCCACCCACGACGTCGAGTTCGTCGCGACGATCGCGCACCGGGTGATCGTGATGGCGGAAGGCGAGGTCGTCTCGGACGGCCCGACCGGTGAGGTGCTCGGCGGCTCCCCGGCGTTCGCCACGCAGATCGCGAAGATCCTCGGCGAACCCTGGCTCACCGTCGAAGAGGTCCGGTCGGCGCTTCCGCAGGAGGTGCCATGACCATGACGGCCCCGGCGGTCCGGCTCGGCCCCCGCTCGGCGACGGTGCTCGGCCTCGCGTCGCTGGCGGGGCTGATGATGTTCGTCTGGCCGCTCCTGGTCCGCGTCGAGCCGCAGTCGATGCAGCACGGCCCGGACGCGCCGTTCGTGTTCATCGGGATCCTGCCGATCCTGATCGTCATCGTGCTGGCCGAGATGTCCGAAGGCGGCATGGATTCCAAGGCCCTCGCGATGCTCGGCGTGCTGTCCGCGGTGAACGCCGCCCTGCGGCCCCTCGGCGCGGGGACCGCCGGCATCGAGACCGTGTTCTTCCTGCTGGTGCTGGCCGGGCGGGTCCTTGGCCCCGGCTTCGGTTTCGTGCTGGGCTGTACGTCGATGTTCGCTTCGGCGCTGCTGACCGCCGGGGTCGGGCCGTGGCTGCCGTTCCAGATGATGTGCTCGGCGTGGATCGGGATGGGCGCCGGACTGCTGCCCCGCCGCGTCACCGGCAAGGCGGAGATCGCGATGCTGGTGGCGTACGGGATCCTGGTCGCGTACCTCTTCGGATTCCTGATGAACCTGTGGTTCTGGCCGTTCATCACCGACGCCGAAGTGCCGTACCACGACGGGCACATCTCCTACGTGCCCGGCGCCCCGCTGCTGGAGAACCTGCACCGCTTCGCCGTGTTCACCCTGCTGACCTCGACGGCGGGCTGGGACACCGGCCGCGCGATCACCAACACGGTGGCGATCCTGGTGCTGGGGCCCGCCGTGCTCGCGACGTTGCGCCGGGCTTCGCGGAAGGCTTCCTACGGTGTGCTTCCGTCGTTCACCGAGCCTGCTTCCGGCGCAGGACGTGGACGGCCACGGCGAACGCCACTCCCACGGCCACGATGATCGCGGCGAACGCGGGATGCATGTCCTTGGACAGGCTTTGCGCTCGTTCGGGGCCGATCGCCCAGAGCGCCAGGGGAGTGGCGTAGGCCGCGGTGAGGGCGATCGCGCCCCAGCGGAGCGGTTTGAGCCGGGTGTCGCGCAAAGTGCCGATCAGGACGAGGGCGACCGGGACGATGGCGAGCATCGCGAACTGGCCGGCGACCATGATCGGTACGGCCCAGGCCGAGACGATGACGGTACGCGGGGCGCGGCGGACGGTGGTTTCGCGGTCGAGCGTCTGGGTGGACATCGTTTCCTCCGGTTAGCGTTAGCTATGATTGCGATAGTTAGAAGCTATAACCCGAAGCGGTGAGTGTCAATAGGGAAAGTGATAGCCTCTAACTGAACGGAAGGAGGTGGCCGGTGGAGACCTCGCGTGAGCGGTACCGGGCCCAAGTGCGCGCGGAGATCAAGCGGCACGCGTGGGAGCAGCTGGCCACGACGGGCGTGTCCGCGTTGTCCCTCAACGCGATCGCCAAGCATGTGGGCATGAGCGGCCCCGCGCTGTACCGGTACTTCCCCTGCCGCGACGACCTGATCACGGACCTCGTCCGCGACGCCTACCGAAGTCTCGCCGACGCCGTCCAGGCGGTGGCCAGGCCGGGCAGCGTGGCCGAAGTCGCCTGCGCGATCAGGGAATGGGCGCTGGCGGATCCGCAGCGATACCTGTTCGTCTACGGAACGCCCATCCCCGGCTACCGCGCGCCCGGCGACACCACCGAGATTTCGAACGAGATCATGGCCGTGCTGCTCCGGGTGCACGCGGCGGAGGCGGACGACGGCCGGGTGTTTTCTCGTGTCGTCACCTTCTGGACCCGTATTCACGGCGTTCTGTCACTCGAACTCGCCGGGCACTTCGACGGCATGGGGTTCGACCCCGCTCTGCTGTTCGCCGCCGAGGTCGATTCGTTGTCCATAAAGGACATTTCCCGCTGAGTGGGGCATCGTCGACCGCTTTTGGCGCTGTGCGGTGGTTTTCGTGCTCGCTGTGCTAGCTTCCGGGGATGCGCGGAGGATCCTGGATTCGTACGCTCGCGGTGGTCTCGTCGATGCTCCTGGCCGCACTGATCGGCCCCGGCGCCGTCGCGAACGCGTCCGGCGGGCACGGCTGTGAATGCGCCACTCCGTCGATCGACCGGTTGCAGCAATGGCTCGCCTCCGGTGAGGGCGCCACGCTGCCGCCGACCGGCAGCCTGCTCGTCCGCGAGCGTGGCGGTTACGCGGCCAAGGTGGCCTTCCTCAACGCCGAGTGGCATGTGGTCGTCGTCTGGCTGGGGAATCGGTTCGAAGCGCAGGCCGATCTCTCGAAATCCGCCGGGTTCTGGATGACTTACAGCGCGACCGACGACCTCTACGTCCAGCTGCGTCCCGCCTCGCATTGGAGTGGCGGGGACAAGTGGCTCACGAAGGTGCCCTCGACCGGCGGGAAGATCGTGAAGAAGTTCTTCAGCTTCAAGCCCGGCGCCTGGACGACGCTGCCCGAGCTGGGTACGCCCGGCTACTCCTTCGCCTCGGCGCTCACCGAGGCGCGCGGCCTGGTCTTCGTCGGCAAGACACCGAACAAGCTCGACTTCCGCGGCCTCTCGATCGATCGCTACCGGCCGCCCTGTCTCTGAACGCACCTCGGTCTTTCACCTGTCCGAGCGGCGGCCATCGCGCACCGTGCCCGATTTGTCCTGTACGGTGAACTTTCAGCCGCCTTCGCAAGACCGATCCGAGGAGTACCCCTGATGAGCCTGTTCGACTCGCTGAAGGAAAAGGCCGCCGAACTGCTGGGCGGCGCGGGCGACAAGGTCAGCGAACTGACCGGCGTCGACCTTTCCGGCGCCGCCGACCAGGTCACCCAGGCGACCGGTGGGCTGGCCGAAACCGGTCAGGGCCTCGCCGAGAGCGCCACCACCGCGGGGCAGGACGCCGTCGACTCGGCCACCGCGGCCGGTCAGGGCGTCGTCGACTCGACCGGTGCGCTCGGCGACGCGGCCACCGGACTGGCAGGCGACGTGATCGACCCGAACGCCCGGGGCTGACCGCCCCCGGACTCCCCGGTATCCCGTGGATACCGGGGAGTTCGTCATTTCGGGCGCTGTGATCAGCGGCACTCCCGGTTTCAGGGTGTCCGGACGACGGTGCGGAGAGCGCGGTGTCGTCCCGCTGAGACCTGAGGAGCGTCTTGGCGGACAGGCCAGGGTGCTCCGGTGGGACGTCTTCCGGTTTTCGGCATGACGATCTTCGGTTTTCCTTGTTCCGCAAGGGAATTCTCGCCGGAAGGGCGGATGGGGAAACGGTTGTGGTAACCCGTCCGCGGCCGCGACGCTCGGTTGGTGATCTTCAACCGACTGAGGCCCGTCGGCCTGTGCGCCGGTCTCACCGTGCCCGCGCTTCTCCTGCGGTTCACCGGCACCGAACCGGGTGCGCCGGCCGGGCTCCTGCTGTTCGGCCTCGCCGTCGTGGCGGCCTCGTTCCTGCTCGCCTGGGCGGCCGAAGCCGCGCAGGTGGACATCTCCGGCGGCCTCGCGATCGCCGTGCTGGCCGTCATCGCGGTCCTTCCCGAGTACGCGGTGGACCTGTACTTCGCTTACACGGCCGGCTCGAATCCCGAGTACATCGCCTACGCCGCGGCGAATATGACCGGTTCCAACCGGCTGCTGCTCGGCCTCGGCTGGTCCGCCGTCGTGCTGGTCGCCCTCGCCGTCGCGAAGAAACGCGGCGGTGTCACCGTCCGCGAGCTGATCCTCGGCGCGCCGTACCGGATCGAGCTCGGTTTCCTCGCGATCGCCTCGATCGTCGCGTTCGTCATCCCCGGAACCGGGCAGATCTCGCTGGTCCTCGGCTTCGCGTTGCTCGGTTTCTTCGTGTTCTACCTTTGGAAGGTCTCCCGCGCCGAACCGGGTGAACCCGAACTGGTCGGTCCGGCCGCCATCCTGGGCGCGCTGCCCCGGCGGTCCCGCCGGATCGTCGTGACCGCGCTGTTCGTGTTCGCGGCCGTGGTGATCCTCGCCAGTGCGGAACCGTTCGCGCACAACCTGATCGCCGTCGGGACGGAACTGGGCGTCGACCGGTTCCTGCTCGTGCAATGGCTCGCGCCGCTGGCGTCGGAGGCGCCGGAGTTCATCGTGGCGATCCTCTTCGCGCTGCGTGGCAAGGGCGACGCGGCGATCGGCACCCTGCTTTCCAGCAAGGTCAACCAATGGACGCTGCTCGTCGGCAGCCTGCCGATCGCCTACGTCCTCGGCGGCGGGGGATCGGCGCTGCGGCTGGACGACCGCCAGATCGAGGAATTCCTCCTCACCGCGACCCAGACCCTGCTGGGGGTCGCCGCGCTGCTCGCGTTGCGTTTTCCGCGCTGGGCCGCCTGGACACTGCTCGGCCTGTTCGCGGCGCAGTTCGTGCTGCCCGGCCAGACCGCGCGCTACGTCCTGTGCGGGGTCTACGCGCTCATCGCGCTCGCTGCCCTGATCCGCAACCGCCGCCATCTCCTGCCGACCCTGGCCGCCCCGTTCCGCCGGGCACCTGACCGGAAAAATGAGGTCCGCCCGAGTGTCGTCCGCCGCTAGTCTGGTCGGTACCGACTGATCTGTGGGGGAGCGGACGATGGCCGTGATCTGGATAGTGCTCGGGATACTCCTGCTGGTGATCGGCGTCGCCGTCGTCACCGATCTGCGCGATCGAGGGCGGGGCGGGACGCGCAAGGTCATGTTGCCGGGCTGGGTCTCACGGCGCGCCGGTTATACGGAAAACGACCTCATCCACGGTCGCTGGTCGGAAAAGTCGCCGCGTGAACAGGACGAAGAGCTTCGGCGCCGGTACAAGTCGGGCGAGGAATAGGGGATCACGCGGCGGGCCTGGTCCAGCGCCAGGCGGCGTGCAGGGCGGTGATCAGCGCCTCGTCGTCGGCGAAGGTGGGTTCTTCCCCGACCGGTATCCAAGTGCGGTCGACGATTTCGCCCTCATCGCGCCGGACCACCGAGATCCCGGGGTACGACAAGGCCGCGCGGCCACCGTCGTCGGCCACGTGGCGGGACTCCCAGCGCAGCTGGACAACGCGATCAGCGCTCATCGACCACAACTTTCCGTACTTGCGTATCAGGTAAGTCGTCTGTCGGGGCCCGCGTGTTTCACGCCCGCCTTGTGATCTGCGCCCTTCGCACCGCGGATTCCCGCGCCGGATTCGACTCTTTTCGTGAATTCCGCGAAAAGGGAGGCATTGCGCCGAGACGGTGACCCCGATCACAAAACTGCTTTCCGATCGTGGGAACATAAGGGCCAGGCTGTCGGATCCCGGAGGATGAATGCTCCGAAGAATGCGTCGCTGGCTCGAATTGCTCAGTCTCGGCGGGTTGGCGATGGCCGGCTTCGCGATCGGAATCACGGAACAGCTCGGCCTGCTCGACAAAGTCGCGCCGAAAGGCGTCACCACGCTGACCCTGATCATGGTCAGCGGTGTGGTCGTGGTGCTGCTCGTCGAGCTGACCCCGTTGCGCGCACTGGAAGACATCCGCGATCGCCTCGCCGGTCTCGACATCGACACCATCGCCACGAGCCTCCGCCGTTCGCGCTACGGCGGCGTGGTCGAAGTGCACAAACGCTTTCCGGACGACGAGTTCGCGGCACACGTCGCGAAGGCCAAACAGGTGACGATCCTGAACACCTGGATCCCCAACCTGCAGCGCCTGGAAAGGGAACTCGAAGCCGCGATCGTCGCCCGGCGCGCCGAGGTGCGGATCATGCTGCTGCACCCGAACTCGATGCTGGTGGGGCTCCGAGAGGCGGCGCTGGGCCGGAGTGAGGGCGCGGGCAACCCCTTCGTGAGCACGGGGATCGCGGAGTGCCTGGAGATACTCTCCCGGCTGCACCGGCGGCTGGCGAAGCGTCAGGGCAACCTGAAGGTGCGGGTGTTCAACTCGCAGGCCTCGGTTTCGGTGTACCGGGCCGACGGGCGCTACCTGGTCAGCATGTTCCTGCACGGCCAATTGGCGGTCAATTCGCCGCAGTTCCAGATCGAGGGCACGCACGACACCGTGCTCGGCGAACAGATCCAGCGTGAGCTCGACATGTTGTGGGACATCGGCCGCGACGTCGACCTCGCCGACTGGAACCGAAGCATCGACATGATCCGTTTCTGAGCAAGAGGTGTACTGATGCGCGAGCTCGACGAGTTCGAAGACGGTTTGATCGAGCGGTTCCGGAACCACCCGGCGCTGCGTGGCGTCACCGATCTTTCGTGGGAGGACTTCCACGCCGTCCTGGTGCAGCGCCGGTTCCTGTCGCTGGCGTTCACCATGGCCTACGACCTGGCGATCGACCTGCTCACCGACGAGCAGTCCAAACGGATCGCCAGGGTCATCGTCCGCGAGGAGTACCCGGACAACACTTCGCCCGGAAGCACACCTTCGCACCGCGAGGATCTGACGGCGGACATCCTCGCCTTGGGCGTCCCGCGCGAAGTGCTCGTGCGGTCGCGGAAGTCACTGGCCACGTCGGCCTGTCTCGACACCACCATGGAGCTGATCGCCTCGGCGGGCGACTCGAAGCACGCCGACGTCGAACTGCTGACCATCCTGCGGTTCTGGGGCGAGGTGCTGGTCTCGGTCGAGTACGGCGAGTTCTGGCGCCGGATCGGGCCGGTGCTCGGCGACAAGTCCGTCTTCTACTACCCGCACCACGTGCACGACGCGAAGTCGCGCCCGCTCGCCGCCGCGTCCCCGCTTTCGCTGACGCATTCCGACCAGCTCGGACTGCGGCTCGTGCAGCTGATCGACTCCAGCGAGGCGCGGGAGCGGTTCCGGGAGACCGAAGAGGCGGTCGTCGCGATCAAGACGGCGTTCTACGACCAGTTCCTGCGCGCTCGCCCCTGAAGTACATGAAGGCCCCCTTCCTGTACTTAGGCGCAAGGATGGGGGCCTTCATGTACTGGGGAAGGAGTCCTTCACGGACTCGATAGGTCACTCGGCCACGAGGCCGGCGAACCGGCCCAGCGTCTCCTCGCGCCCCAGCGCCTGGGTGATCGAGTGCAGATCCGGGCTCCGGGTCGAGCCCGTGATCGCGATCCGGATGATCTGCGACGCCTCCCGGATGGAGCCCGGGAAGCCTTCGGGGTTCTTCTTGAACTCCTTGGCGTTCTTCGCGAAGCCGTGCTTCGCCGCCACCTCGCGGATCTGCTGGAACCACTCCTGCCCGTCGTCGAGCTGCTGGTAGTTCCCGACGAAGTCCCGCACCACGGCCTGGACGACCGCGCGGTCGACGCCGAGTGCGGTGATCCGCTCGTCGTCGGGGCTCGCGACGGCGGCGTGCAGCTGCGGGAAGAAGAAGCCGTAGACGGCGCGGAACTCGCTCCACTTCTTCAGGTCCTTGCGCGGGTTCTCGGCGCCGTCGCGCTCGACGGCGAGCGCCCGGAGCGCGAGGTCCGGCTCGGCGTCGAGGACGGTCCGCAGCTCGGGGTCGAACCGCTCCGCCCAGCCCCGGACCTCCTCCAGGATCTCGGCGCCGGACAGCGTGGCGATGTGGTCGGCCGAGATGTCGTCGAGTTTGACCAGGTCGACCAGCGGGCCGGCGACCCCGCATTCGTCGAGGTTGATCGGCTCGGCAAGGGCCTGGTCGAGCGGCATCTCGGCGAGACGGCCGTTGGCGAGGCCGCGCAGGTAGTAGAGGACGGCCTTGGTGGGGTAGCCGGACTCGATGTAGAAGTCGACGCTCGCTTCCGGGTCCTTGCGCTTCGACAGCTTGCGCTTGCTGCCGCCCTCCTGCTTCATCAGCGGCGCGATATGCGCGTACGTGATCGGCTCGAAGCCGAGCGCGTCGAACAGCTGCTGGTGCACCGGCACCGACGAGATCCACTCGTCGCCGCGGATGACCAGGTTGACCCGCATGAGGTGGTCGTCGACGGCGTGCGCGAAGTGGTAGGTCGGCAGCCGCGGGCTCTGGTCGGAGCTCTTGAGGATGACGACGTCGTTGCGGTTGGCCTCGGCCTCCAGCGGGCCGCGGATGGCGTCGGTGAACCGGGCGCGGGCGCCGGTGTCGTCCGGCGCGCGGAACCGCACGACGTACGGGTCACCGGCGTCGAGCTTGGCCTGCACGTCGGCGGGGTCGGCGTCGCGCCAGATGGCCCACGAGCCGTAGTAGCCGGTCGGCAGCTTCGTCGCCTGCTGCCGGGCGGTGATCGCGGCCAGCTCGTCCTTCGTGGCGAAGTCGAGGTACGCGCGGCCGGAGCGGAGCAGGTGCCGGACGTAGGTCAGGTAGATCTGCTCGCGCTCGGACTGCTGGTACGGGCCGTAGTCGCCGCCGCGGTGGATGTCCTCGTCGGCGGCGAGGCCGAAGTAGGCGAAACCGCGCTCGAACTGGTCGATGGCGCCTTCGACCTCGCGGGAGCGGTCGGTGTCCTCGACCCGGACGAGGTAGCGGCCGCCGCTGCGGCGGGCGACGTCCTGGTCGATGGTGGCGACGTAGACCCCGCCGATGTGGACGAATCCGGTCGGCGAGGGGCCGAACCGGGTGACCTGGGCGCCCTCGGGCAGCTCGCGGGCGGGGTAACGCTGTTCCCAATGCTCGGGCTCGGGCAGGTCGGCGGGGAAGAGGGCGTCGATGACTGCTCGGTCCAGCATGGCGGTTCAGATCTCCCGGCGTCGTGGTGCATGGCGGTTTTCGCCACCGAAGAGCCTAACCGTCCGGCCTCCCGGCCTGGTGAGGGTGGGTCCCGAAGCCGGATCGAGACGTGCTTTTCCGTCGGTGGTCCCCGGTAAAATGGGCCTTGCCGGACATTCGGGGAGGAAATCGGTGACCACCGATAGCTCGCTTCGTGAAGAACCCCAGCTCACCATCCGACCGAAACCCTCGGCGTTCTTTCTGCGCCGTCGCTTTCTCCGTTCTTTCGGGCCCGCGCTGGCCCTGGCCGTCGGCGGCCTGATCGCCCTGCTCGTGAGCGGGACGATCGTGGTGCCGTTCCAGCAGACGCTCGTCCTGCGCGGCAAGATGGGCTCCAAATCGGATCTCTTCGAGGACGCGAAGATCCAGGAAATCCTGATGCGCCACCACATCCGCGTCCACGTGACCAGGGCGGGCTCGCGGGACGTCGCCACCCACGACCTCAGCCAGTACGACTTCGCGTTCCTGTCGGGCGAGCCCGCCGCGAGCCTCGTCCGGCGGTCGAGGGCCGATCAGTGGACGGGCAGCGCGCGGCAGCCGTTCACCAGCCCGATCGTCCTCGCCACGTATCGCCGCTACGCGGAAACGCTGGAGAGCAACAAGATCGCCACGAAACCGCAGGGAGAGCAGGAGCCGCTGTACTACACGCTGGACACCGGGAAGTTCATCGAGACCATGCGGAAGGGACAAACCTGGGACTCGCTCGGTATCAGCCGCTTCGGTGCGCAGAACGGGAACAGGGTGCTCGCCCAGACCTCGAACATCTGCGACTCCAACTCGGGCGCGACGTACCTGATCCTGCTGGCGTTCCTGGAGAACGGCCGTCAGGTCCCGGTCGTCGACCCGCAGCCGGCGGGAGCCCCCGCCGGGCCGCCGAACTTTTCGCGCGTGAAGGAACTGGCCAACCGGGTCAAACCGCTCGTGGTGGCGCAGGGCTTCCCGTCGGGGGACCTGTCGGAGTCGTACGCGAACCTGGCCGAGGGCGACAAGCCGATCGTCGTCATCTACGAGCATCAGTATCTCGCCATGCAGTTACGGGCGAAGGCGCAGAGCGGACGGCCGGACCACGACCGGGTCCTGCTGTACCCAAAGGACGACATCCTGACGAAACCCCAGTTCCTGGCGCTGAAACCGGAGGCGGAACGGCTCGGCGAACTGATCACCTTCGATCCGGATCTGCAGCGCCGCGCGATGGAGCTAGGCTTCGGCGTCGCGACCCCCGCGGGCAGCACGAAAAGCGCACGGCTGTACGACTTCCTCCGCGAACAGGGGCTGCCTGCCCCGAACATCGCCGCCGACGACAGCACCACGCCGTTGCCGGACAACCGGGTGCTTGAAGAGATGATCAAGACGGTCGGGGACTGCCCGTGAAGCGGCTCCTCGCGATCCTGTGCTGTCTGCTCCTGGTGGTCGCCGCCTGTACGAGCGGCGGGCAGAAGGTGAAGCTGCGCGTGCTGGCCAGCTCGGAACTGGCCGATCTCGGACCGATTCTCGACGACCTTCGCGCGGAAACCGGTATCGAACTGGAAATGGATTTCCGGGGGACCATCGACGCCGGGGCCTCGCTCACCCCGGGAAAGGCCACGCACGATCTCGCCTGGCTCTCCACCGACCGGTATTTCCAGCTCAAGCACCGGCAGTCCGGGGACAAGGGGGAACGGCCGCTCGCGACCAAGACCATGGTCTCGCCGGTCATCGTCGGGATCACCCCGGCGAAGGCGGCGGAACTGCGCCGCGGCAAACCCGACGGGAAGCTCTCGTGGGCGGATCTGGCGGACGCGGCGGCGGGCGGTGGCTTCCGGTTCGCGATGGCGGATCCGGCCAAGTCGACCAGCGGGCTCACGTCGCTCGTCGGAGTGGCGACGGCCGCCGCGGGCACGGGAGCGGCGCTACGCCTCCAGGACGTGAAATGCGACAAGCTCCAAGGCTTCCGCACCGGGCACACGCTGACCGCGGACACCTCGGCCGCCGTGGCCGATCGGTTCGCCGAGCGCCAGGACGTGGACGCGATCATCGGCTACGAGTCCACCTTGCTCTCACTGAACGCGAGCGGCAGGCTCAAGGCACCGCTGGAACTGGTGTACCCGCGCGACGGCATCGTCCAGTCCGACTACCCGGTCCTGCTGCTCGACCCGGCCAAACGGGAGGTGTACGACAAGGTCGTCTCCTGGCTCAGAAGCCCGGAGACGCAGAAGAAGCTGATGGAGCGGACTCTCCGTCGTCCGATCACCGGCGAAGTGGGGCTCGATCCGAGGCTGCCCGCCTCGATCGGGAACTCGCTGTACTTCCCGGACGAACAGGCCGTTGTGGACAAACTCCTCGACGACTACGCGGCCTCCGCCTCCCGCGCGCCGGGACGCGTGATCTTCGTGCTGGACTTCTCCGGTTCGATGAAGGGGCCGCGTATCGCCGCGCTCCGCGCGACCTTCGCCGGGCTGAGCGGCGGTCCGGACGGAGGGTTCGACCGCTTCTACCGCGGCGAGCGGCTCACGGTCCTCCGGTTCGGCGGGAAGATACTGGGGGACAAGGAGTTCACCATCGACGGACCCGGTGATCTCGACGCGCTGCGGGCCTTCATCGCGGCCGACGAGTTCGACGGCAACACCGCGATCTGGTCCGCGCTCGGCGAGGCATACGCGAAGGCGAGCGCCCATCGCGGCGCCGAGCCCGGCAGAGGTGTCTCGATCGTGCTGATGACCGACGGGGAGAGCAACACCGGCCCCGGCATCGAGGAATTCCTGCGCGCGCCAAGGGATCCGGGCGTGCACACGTACACCATCCGGTTCGGCGAGGCGAATCCCGCCGAACTGGAGCGCGCGGCCGTGGCCACCGGTGGCCGGATGGTCGACGCGAACACGACATCCCTGCTCGACGCCTTCAAGGAGACCCGTGGCTGCCGATAATCTGTGGTGGGACGTCTGGGGATGGTGGCTCGCGGTCTGGGTGCTGACCGTGGTCGCCTTCCTCGTCGCGATCGTCGTTTTCGTGAAGCACTGGCGCCGCGCGCGTTCCGACGGCGATCAGGGCATGATCCGGGGAATCGGCTTCTACCTGCACACGAGATCCGTGATGGGCCTCTACCAGCTGCATCGCTACAACGAGGCGCTGGAACAGGAGGTCGAGAAGCGGACGAGCCGGGGCTGGCGGTTCTGGGGTTCGGGCGGATTCGGTCCGCTGAAAGGGGAATCGGAGCGCACCGACACCGACGAGGAGTTCCGGCGGTACATCCGCAAGGCCGAACCGATCACGGTGATCGGCATCGTGACGAAGGTGCTGGAGAAGCACCACGACATCGTCTACGTCGATTTGACGAAGCAGGAATTGGTCCACAATCGGGCGCTGGTGAAGGAACTCGGCTGGGCCGACGGTCCCGAGAGCACCCGGCAGGTCAAGACCCGGCTGCGTGGTGTCGAGGCGTTCGTCTCCGTGAAGGGCCTGTTCCGTAAACGCTCCCAGACCGACACCGAGACGGTTTTCGTGGCTCCGTACGGGAATCCGGACGATCCGGAGCGGAGCAGGCGGATCCGGTTCACCTGTGTGACCAGCGATCTGCGGGACTCCGCGCCCGCCGGCGCGTTCCGGGCGCGATGCCTCGGCAAGGTCGAGGACTGGGACCCCGAAACCGGGGAACTCGTCGTCCATCCCATCGCGATCTTCAAGTAACCGACCGCGGCAGGCTGCTCCACTCGCGTCCTCGGTCTGACACGAGTGGAGCAGTCGAAAGCCACACGTCGTCCGTGTCGCTTCGCACTGTCGGCACCGGGGCCCGAACCTGCACGATTTCGGTATCCAACACCGCAGGTTCGAGGGAGATCTTCCATGAAGACCACCGTTTCCGACGATATCCGCAGCTTCTTCACCGACTCTGGCATCGATGTCACCGCGGCCGGGCAGGCCGAGGTCGAACTCGTGATCGACCACTTCGACAACTGGAAGAACGCGTCAAGCGGAGGTGCCTTCGGCTGCTTCACCGGCGCCTGCTGTCTCATGGCCTGAATGGTCGGCGCAGAAGCAACCGACCCCCTTCGCGATCCAATCGCGGCCTTCCCACTCGGGGTGGCGTTCGATCATCAGCGCTTCGACCTCCGCGGCGATGGTCTCTTCGGGGAGAGCCGAGTCGCGCCGCTTCCAGGTCTCGTCGCGCAGCAGTTCGAGGTATTCGCGGACGTCGGTCAGGATCCGGCGTCCGGAGACGTCGCCGTGGCCAGGGACGACGAGGTCCGGTCCGGCGGCGGCCAGCCGTCCCAGCACTTCGATCCAGCGCCGTCCCGAGACATCGGTGTCGTACGGCGGGAACCACGGGAAGATCGAGAACTGCCCGGTCTCGACCAGATCCCCGGTGAACAGCACCCCCGAGTCGGGCACGGTCACCACCTGATCACCCTTGCTGTGGGCGCGACCGGTGACCGCCAAACGCACGACCCGCCCGCCGAGGTCGAGGTCGTACGAGTCGTCGTAGACCACGTCGGGGGTGGTCAGGGCGACGCCTTCCAGTGCCCGTGCGACCGGAGCGCCGAGGCCGCGGAACATCTCGAGATAGCCAGGTCCTTTGTGGACCAGGTCCGCGGCCTGGGCGCTGTTGACGAGGTAGGTCGCCTCATCCGCGAAGACCTGCGCGCCGAAAGCGTGCTCGGGGTGGAAATGCGTCGTGGTCAGGTAAAGCCTGCGGCCGCGGGCGTGTTCGGCCGCGAAGGTGAGCACCTTCTCGGCGTTACGAGGACCGAGTCCGGTGTCGACGACGAGCACCGAGTGCGAGCCGCCGATGATGCCGATGTTGGGGACGAGGCCGACGCCGAGATTCGGGATCACCACGACGTCGCCGGCGATCTCCCGGGCCTGGGCGGGGTCGACGGCGGGTTCGTGCGTGAGAGGTTCGAAGGGCATGACCCCACTTTCGCGCCGGTCTCCGAGCGCCGTCCAAGACCGATCTCCACGCCCCGATACCTGATGGGTATCATCGCTGGTGATGGAGCTTCGCCTGTTGCGTTACTTCGTGGCCGTCGCCGAGGAGCGCCACTTCGGCCGGGCCGCCGCGCGGCTGCATATGACGCAGCCGCCGCTGAGCCGGGCCATCCGGCAGCTGGAGAACGACCTGGGTGTCGTCCTGCTGCTCCGGTCGGCCGCCGGCGTCGAGCCCACCGCCGCCGGAACCACCCTGTACGCAGAGGCCCGCACCCTGCTGGACCAGGCCGAACGCGCCCGAGCCCGGGTGATGGAAGCGGCAGGCCCCGCTACACTCACCGTCGGCACCCTGGCCGACGGCGCGGGGGAGGCGGGCACTCGCCTGGCCGTGGCGTTCCGGCGACGGCATCCCGAGGTCTCGATCCGTTTCCGTGAGGCGGATTTCACCGATCCCACCACCGGCCTGCGCGCCGGGCTGGCCGACGTCGCGCTGACCCGGTCGCCGTTCGACGAAACCGGCATCACCGTGCGGATCCTCCGTGCGGAACCGGTCGGGCTGGTGTTGCGCACCGGCGACCCGCTCGCCGGCCGTACGACGCTCCGGCTGGCAGACGTCGCCGATCGGCCGTGGTTCCAGCTGCCGGAGGGCACGGATCCACTATGGCGCGAGTACTGGAACGGGACGACGCCCGTCGGCGGGCGGCCGGCCGGGCCGGTGGTGCGCACGGTCGGTGAATGCCTGCAGGCCGTCCTGTGGAACGGATCGACCGGTATCGCGCCGCTCGGGCACGCCCTGCCCGACGGGCTCACCTGGGTGCCGCTGGCCGACATGCCACCGAGCCCGCTGGTCGTCGCGTGGGTGACCGAGCGGGAGAACCCGCTGATCCGCTCGTTCGCGCGGATCGCCGTGGAAGGCCACCGCTAGACCGCACCGGGGTGTAGAAACACCTGCTCCGGGGCATTCACCGGCATGCCGGACACATCTTCAGAACCCGACGAGGCGACCGTCGACGCCGTCGGGAAGCTGATCTTCGCCGTCGAAACGGTCGAACAGGCGCGTGGTCACCTGTACGCCTTCCATCACCTCACGGGAACCGCCGACTTCGCGCTCGGCGAGGCCGTCGAAGCCCTCCGGAAGGCCGGGCACGCGGAGTGGGCGGAGCGGATCCAGACCGAACTGGTCGGGCTCAACGTGCTGCCGGAGCGGTGGACCTTCCAGTTGATCGAGGAGTACGACGACGGCTACTACGCGGCCTACCGCGAGATGGCGCGCGACGTCACCGGTGACTTGACCGGCGGGCGACGGCACCTGCACGAAGAACGGATCAAACGCCGGCGGCGTACCGAAGGGCGGCCGGGACACGAGATGGGGCGGCCGAGCGGCTGAGCCGTCAGAAGATCGACCAGCCGGTCAGCGTGGTGAACCGGTCCAGCGCCGCGACACCCGCGACGGAGTTGCCGCGCGGGTCCAGGCCGGGGCTCCAGACGCAGATCGCGCACCGGCCGGGGACGATCGCGACGATGCCGCCGCCGACCCCGCTCTTGCCGGGAAGCCCGACGCGGTAGGCGAATTCGCCAGCCGCGTCGTAGGTGCCACAGGTCAGCATCACCGCGTTGACCCGCTTGGCCGCGCTCTGCCCGAGCAGCCGGGTGCCGTCGTTGCGCACACCGTGGCGGGCGAGGAACACCGCCGCCCGCGCGACGTCGCCGCAGTTCATCGCGATCGAGCACTGGCGCACGTACTGGTCGAGGACGGCGGGCACCGGATGACGCATGTTCCGGTACGACGCCATGAAATACGCGAGCGCGCGATTGCGGTCGGCGTGCCCGGCCTCCGACGCGGCGACCTCGGCGTCGATTCCGATGCCGTCGCGCCCGCTTTCCTCCCGCAGGAACCGAAGCAGTGTTTCCGCCGCGTCGCCGTGGTGCGCCAATTCGTCGGTCACCACGAGGGCGCCGGCGTTGATGAAGGGATTGCGGGGGATTCCGTCCTCGTTCTCCAGCTGGACCAGCGAGTTGAACGGGTTTCCGGACGGCTCGCGGCCCACCCGTTCCCACACCCCGTCGCCGTGGGAGAGCGCGAGCGCCAAGGTGAAGACCTTCGACATGCTCTGGATGGAGAACGGCACCTCCCAGTCGCCGACCCCGTGCAGCCCACCGTCCACTTCGGCCACCGCCATGCCGAACCGCCCGGGTTCGACCCTGGCCAGGGCGGGGATGTAGTCCGCGACGGAGCCGCGGCCGATCTCCGGCGCGACGTCGTCGGCGATCCGGTCCAGCAGCGCTGCGAGGTCCACGGCCGTAGCGTAGAAGCGCTCCTTCGCGCGCGACCATCGGGGTTCGCCGGTGAATTTGTCAAATCGAAAAGGGAAATTCCCGTAAAACCGCCGGAGTGACGTCCCGCACACCTTAAGTCTTCCTTAGCAATGTTGGTGACGTGCCGCACACGCTCTAGCGTCTGGCAACCATGGATTCCTCGCTGCTCACCGAAAAAGGTGAAAGCTACTCAAAAGCACTGGGCAACCGCCAAGTGCAGATGATCGCCATCGGCGGCGCGATCGGCGTCGGGCTGTTCCTCGGTGCCGGTGGCAAGCTCCACCAGGTCGGGCCGTCGCTGGTCCTGTCGTACGCGCTCTGCGGTATCGCCGCGTACTTCGTGATGCGCGCCCTCGGTGAGCTCGTGCTGCACGAGCCGTCCTCCGGCAGTTTCGTCACCTACGCCCGCAAGTTCATCGGGCCGTGGGCGGGTTTCGCCTCCGGCTGGATGTACTGGGTGAACTGGGCGATGACCGGCATCGCGGAGATCACCGCCGTGGCGATCTACGTGCACAAGTGGCTGCCCGACGTGCCACAGTGGATCACCGCGCTGGTCGCGCTCGGCGTGCTGCTGGCGGTGAACCTGCTTTCGGTGAAGCTGTTCGGCGAGCTGGAATTCTGGTTCTCGGTGGTCAAGGTGCTGGCCATCGTAGTCTTCCTGATCACCGCGGCCGGGCTGGTGCTCACCAGCGCCGACATCGGCGGCACCACCGCGGGCGTGCACAACCTGACCGCCCACAACGGCTTCTTCCCGGCCGGTGTCGGCATCGCGCTGATGACCTTGCAGGCGGTCATCTTCGCCTACTCGGCGATCGAGGTCGTCGGCATCGCCGCCGGCGAGACCAAGGACGCCCGCAAGGTGCTGCCGAAGGCGATCAACGGCGTGGTCTGGCGGATCGGCGTGTTCTACGTGGGATCCGTGCTGCTGCTGGCGATGCTGCTGCCGTGGCCGTTCTACAACGGCGGTGAGAGCCCGTTCGTCACGGTGTTCACCCGCCTCGGGATCCCGGGTATCGGCGACGTGATGAACGCGGTCGTGCTCACCGCCGCGCTGTCGAGCTGCAACTCCGGGCTCTATTCGACCGGCCGTATCCTGCGTGCGCTCGCGGACAAGGGCGAGGCGCCGAGGTTCGTCGGCAAGATGAGCAGTCGTCACGTGCCCTACGGCGGCATCCTGTTCACGTCCGGCGCCTACGTGCTGGGCGTGGTGCTCAACTACCTGGTGCCGAAGGACGCCTTCGACATCGCGATCGCCATCGCCTCGCTCGGCGTGATCACCACCTGGGCGACGCTGATCTTCTGCCAGCTGCGACTGCGCCAGGCGGCGCTGCGCGGGGAGCTGGAACGGCCGTCTTATCGGATGCCGTGGGCGCCCTACAGCGGCTGGGCCACGCTGGGCTTCCTCGCGCTGGTGGTCGTCCTGATGGGCTTCTCGGACGGCGCCGAGAAGATCGCGTTCTACTCGATCCCGGTGCTGGTCGTGGTACTGGCGGTCGGCTGGCGGATCGTCGGGAAACGGCAGCGGCAAGAGGTGCGCTGACAACCCGCGTTTCGTCCTCTGAACGCGGCAACCGCATTCAGAGGACGAAACGCGGTCGTTTCAGCTGGACGTCGGGAAGTTGAAGCCCGCCGCGCTCTGCGGCCATCGCGTCGTGACGACCTTCGCCCGCGTGTAGAACCGCACGCCCGCCGGGCCGTGGATCGGGCTGTCCCCGATGAGGGAGTCCTTCCACCCGCCGAAGGAGTAGTACGACATCGGCACCGGGATGGGCACGTTCACCCCGATCATGCCGACCTTCACCTCCCGCTGGAATCGCCGCGCCGCCTCGCCGCTGCCGGTGAACACCGCGGTCCCGTTGCCGTACGGGTTCGCGTTGATCAGCGCGATCGCTTCGTCCAGTGTGGACACCCGCACGATCCCGAGCACCGGGCCGAAGATCTCGTCACGGTAGGCCGCCATCTCGGTCGTCACGTGGTCCAAAAGGGACGGTCCGACGAAGAACCCGTCCTCGTGTCCGGCGACTCGCAGGTCCCGGCCGTCGATGACCACGGTCGCGCCCTGCTCCGCCCCGAGGGCGACGGAGTCGATCACCCGTCGCCGCGCGGCCTCCGTGACCACGGGCCCCATGTCGTTGCCCGCCTCGTGGCCGGGCCCGACCTTGATCTCGGCGGCCTTGCGTTCGAGGATCTCGATCAGCCCGTCTCCGGCCGGCCCCACGGCGACACCGATGGAGATCGCCATGCAGCGTTGCCCGGCCGAACCGAACGCGGCGGCCGTGAGATGGTTCGCGGCGTACTCCAGATCGGCGTCGGGCAGGACGACGGCGTGGTTCTTGGCCCCGCCCAGCGCCTGCACGCGTTTGCCGGTGGCCGTCGCGCGTTCGTGGACGTACTTGGCGATCGGGGTCGACCCGACGAACGACACGGCGGCGATACCGGGATGCTCCAGGATCGCGTCGACCGCGACCTTGTCCCCGTTGACCACGTTGAACACACCGTCGGGAAGCCCCGCCTCGGCGTACAGCTCGGCGACCAGCCGGGACGCGGACGGGACCCGCTCGCTGGGCTTGAGGACGAACGTGTTGCCCGCCGCGATGGCGATCGGGTGCATCCACAGCGGGACCATGATCGGGAAGTTGAACGGCGTGATCCCGGCGACGACCCCGAGCGGTTGCCGGAAGTCGTGCACGTCCACGTCCCGCGAGACCTGGTCGGAGAAGCCGCCTTTGAGTGCGTCGGCGATCCCGCAGGCGTACTCGACGATCTCGCGGCCGCGGACGATCTCGCCGCGCGCGTCGTCGATCACCTTGCCGTGTTCCGAAGAGATGATCCGGGCGAGCTCGTCCTCGTGCTTCACCAGCAGCTCGCGGAAGGCGAACATCACCTTCGTCCGCTGCGACAGCGACGAATCGCCCCACCCCTCGAACGCCTTGGCCGCGGCGGCCACCGCGGTGTCCACATCGGACGGTTCCGCGAGGAGCACCTCCGCCCGCGCGTGCCCAACGGCAGGGTCGTAGACCGGGGCCGTGCGAGTGGAGCCTGCCGTGGTCGCGGCGCCGTTGATCCAGTGGTCGATGGTCTTCACGCGTTGTCCTCCACAGGTGTTCACAACAGTCCGACGGCCGTGTCGACGGCCTTGGCGACGTCGCCGTCGTGCGGGTAGAGCAGGGACCGGCCGACCACGAGGCCCTGCACGGTCGGCAGCGCGAGCGCCCGCTGCCAGGCGGCGAACGCGGCGTCGGGATCCTTGACCTCGCCGCCCAGCAGGACCGCGGGCAAGGTCGAGGCGGCCAGCACGCGCTCCATGTCCTTCACCACCGGGAGTTTCAGCCAGGTGTAGGCCGACGAGCGGCCTAGGGCGGAGGCGATGGTGATCGAGCGGATCACGGCGTCGGGGGAGAGGTCGTTGCGGAGGCGTCCGTCGACCCAGTCCGAGAGGAACGGCTCCACCATCGCGATCAGCTTGCGGTCGGCGAGGTCGTTGACCGCCTTCGCCGTGTTCTCGAGAACGCTCGGCGTCGCCGGATCGGTCAGGCAGATCCTGGTGAGCGTCTTGCCGCCGTCGAAACGCATCCGCTCGATCGTTTCGGCGTCGTAGCAGGCGAACCGGTCGTCGATCTCGAAACTCGATCCCGCGAGCCCGGTGCGGTTCATCGAGCCGATGACGGTCTTGCCGTCGAGCACGCCGAGGAGCAGCAGGTCGTCGATGATGTCCGGCGTCGCCAGCACGCCGGTGACCCCGGGCCGTTCCAGTGCCAGGCCGAGCCGGTCGAGCAGTTCGCCGCGGCCCGCCATCGCGAGCGGGTCGGAGCCGACGCCGTTGGCGCCGCGTGCCGGATGGTCCGCGGCGATGATCATCGTGCGGCCCTTGTCGTTGAACGGTGACTTCGCCCGGACGCGGGTGGCGGCGGCCACCGCGACGGCCCCCGGATCCCGCACCCTCGCGGCGACTATCCGGCGCACTGTGTCCGACACGTTCGTACCTCCCGGCTCGCGTGGTCCTCCGACCATCGCAAGCACGAGGAGACTTTGTCAAGACATATGGACATAAGGTCATAGTGGCGGAGCGCGGTAGGCTCCGCGCATGAAATCCTGGGCGCCCGGCGAGATCGTGGTGGATCCGAACGGCCCGGAACCGCTGTACTCGCAGGTCGCCCGGCAGATCGGCGCCGCCATCGAAGACGGCAGGCTGCCGAACGGCGCCAGGCTGGACAACGAGCTGGATCTGGCGGCGCGGCTGCACCTGTCGCGGCCGACGATCCGTCAGGCGATCCAGTCACTGGTCAACCAGGGGCTGCTCGTCCGCAAACGGGGTGTCGGCACGCAGGTCGTCCGCACCAAGGTCGCGCGGCCGCTGCGGTTGAGCAGCCTCTTCGACGACCTCAGCGAACTCGGGGACAAGCCGGAATCCGTCGTCCTCGTGAATCAGGTCGAGCCCGCGAGCGAAGAGGCGATCGAGCAGCTGGAGACGCCGGGCCTGGCCCACGTCCGGCGGTTGAAGCGGGTGCGCTCGACCGGCGGCGAGCCACTGGCGATCATGAACAACTATCTGCCGGACGGCCTCATCGATCCGGCCGACGACGAACTGCGGGACAAGGGGCTCTACCAGTTACTGCGGTCGGCGGGTGTCCGTCTGCACGCCGCCCAGCAGAACGTCGGCGCGCGGCAGGCGACCGAGGAGGACGCCGAACTGCTCGACGAGAAGCCGGGCGCGGCACTGCTCACCATGCGCCGCACCACCTACGACGAGTCCGGCAAGGTCGTGGAATACGGGTGGCACGTCTACCGCGCCTCGCGCTATTCGTTCAACCTCTCACTGACCAACAACGTTTGAGGGTTCGCGTTCCAGATCGGTCTCCAGCGCCTCGTACACCGAAGGACGGTACCGGCGCAGCCAGCCGGCGAGCGCGAGCCCGGCCAGCGCGACCACCAGGAGCAGCCACGGCAGGTGGGGGACGACGCCGTTGCTCGACCCGGCGAGTGTCGGGAAGTTGAGGATCGCCAGCGTCACGATGAGCCCGAGCCCCACCGCGCCCAGCCCGGGGGCGATCAGCGTCTTCACGACACGGCGGTCCCGTGTCCGGCGGAAGTGGACGAGGATCGCCACGGCCGCGAACAACTGCAGGGTGAGGATGCCGAGGGTGCCGAAGCCGGTCATGCTCGCGGTGAGGTCGGCGACCGGGTCGAGCCCGGCGAGCCGGAACGCCAGCGCCACCAATGAGCCGAAAACCAGCTGGACGATCGAGGCGTAGCGCGGCGCGCCGTTGCGCGGGCTGGTCTTGCCGAGCAGACGTGGCAGCACGCCGACCCGGCCCAGCGCGTACAGATAGCGGGTGGCCGAATTGTGCAGCGCCAGCAGCGCGGCGAACAGACTGACCACCAGAAGCAGCAACATCAGCTTGGTCAACGGGCCGCCGAGGTACTCCTGGGCGACCGAAAGCACGAGATCCCCGCTCGACAGATGCGCGGCGGCCACGTCCTGCGCCTGCTCGGCGCCGATCGCACTGACCACGGCCCAGGTCGTGAACGCGGCGAACACCCCGATGAACCCGATGGCGATGTAGGTCGCCCTCGGGATCGTCCGCTTGGGATCCCTGGCCTCCTCGCCGAACAGCGCCGTCGCCTCGAAGCCGATGAAAGCGTTGGCGGCGAACAACAACGCCAGACCGCCCGCCCCTTGGAACAGCACGGACGGGCTGAACGCGGCGAACGAGAAGCCGTGCCGGAACAGCACGCTGAAGTCCATGATCAGCAGAATCGACACTTCGAGGATCAGCGAGGCACCCAGCACTTTCGCGCTCACCGCGATCCCGCGACGGCTGAGCAGGAGAACCAGTACGACCGAAAGCGCGCTCCAGAACAGCCAATCGAGTTTCAGGCCGAAGACGTCGTCGATCGCCGTGGAGGTGAAGAACCCGCTCGTGCCGATCGCGCCCGCGACGAAACAGTTGTAGCCGAGCATCGCGACGAAACCGGCGACGAGACCCGGTGTCCTGCCCAATCCTTTGACCACGAAGGCGTAGAAGCCGCCCGCGCTCGTGAGAACCCGCGACATCTGCGCGTATCCGACCGCGAACAGCAACAGGACGACCGTCGCCAGCAGGAACGCCGCGACCATGCCGCCGCCGTTCCCGACCGCGATACCGATGGCCGCGATCACGATCATCCCGGTCAGCGGCGCGACCGCGGCGAGCACGAGGAAGACGATGCCTGGCACGCCCAGGACGTTCTTGGCGAGCGACGTTTCGTCTCGGCTCATGCGCTGCTCCTCATCTCCGCTGAACGGTCAGTATGAGAGCGAGGGTGGGCGTGGGCTTTGCCTTTGCGCGCGCGGCGCTTGTTCGGCAGCGCAGCTGAGGCAGTGAACGCGTCCGGCGGTGTCGCGGTCGGCGTCGTTCCGGGGACGAGACACCCGCAATTAGTCGACTAATTGCGGCTCATTTCCCGGGGCGATATAGTCTGAATATGCTATAGCACAGGTGTTCGATCGGGGTGTAGCGTTGATTTTGTGTCCAGCGACGATGCCTCTCCGAAGACGTCCACCGAGTGG
>NZ_JBITKV010000008.1:0-298231 GCF_044461365.1 Amycolatopsis sp. NPDC049868
ATCACCGCCCAGGCCTTGTCCGTCAGCTCACCACGACCCACCACAATCCATCATCTGCACACGATCATGGAAAAGATCCGCAGGACACGCCCTAGAGCGTGTCTCTCAAACCGGGGTCGGCTGATTGGGTGAGGACACACGCGCGCGTTTCTTTTCGGCCGGAGGCCTCGGATTCGCGGAGGCGGGCCACCGACACGGCTGAGTGAGTGACCAGCCGATGCCGCGGCCCGGCTACGGGAATCCGAAAGCGCGCTTTAAGAGAAGCTGACTAGTCGGCCGGGACCCAGTTCGGCTTGCGCTTCTGCGCGAAGGCCGTGATGCCCTCCTGGCCTTCTTCGCTCGCGAAGAACCCGGCGGACAGCTTGTTCATGGCCTCGAAGCCTTCGGCGGGTGTCGCCGGACGCGGCCTGCTGAGCAGTTCCTTCGTCGCCGCGAGCGCCTTCGGTCCGCCGAGCGCGAGCGCCTTGACGTAGCGGGCGACCTCGTCGTCGAGCTCGTCCGCGGGGACGGCCGAGTTCAGCAGGCCGATCTCGACGGCGCGCTTCGCGTCGAAGGTGTCACCGGTCAGGAACAGCTCGTGCGCGGCGCGGGCGTTGAGCCGCGGCAGCACGGTGAGCGAGATGACGGCGGGTACGACGCCGATCCGCACCTCGGAGAAGGCGAAGGTCGCTTCGGGCACGGCGACCGCGATGTCGGTCGCGGCCACCATGCCGATTCCACCGGCGCGTGCGGGGCCCGCGAGCCTCGCCACGACGGGCTTGGGACTGGTCCACAGCTGTTCGAGGATCTTCGGGAACTCGTTCACGCCCTGGGCGCCCGCACCGGCGCCGCGGGCCTCCTTGAGATCCATGCCCGCGCAGAACACCGGGCCGGTGTGGGTGAGCACGATGACCCGCACCGCGTCGTCCGCCTGTGCCTTGTCCAGTGATTCGCTCAGTTCACGCCGCAGCTGGGCGGAGAGCGCGTTGCGGTTGTGCGGGGAGTCCAAGGTGATCGTGGCGGTGCCGCCCACCACGTCGTAGTGCACCAGTTCGTCAGCCATGCCCCACCTTCGCACGGGCGAAGTCGGGCCGGGCAGTGGCCTGCGCCACCGTCTCCACCGACGGTGGCGCAGGCGCGGGTCAGCCGATCGTCGTCGTGGTGAACGTGGGGCTCGGGTTCGGGAAACACGCCGTCGGGGCGGAAACGTCGAAACCGGCGCTGACCACGGCGGTGAACGTCAGGCCCGGGTCGCTGTAGCTGGAACCGCCCAGTTTCGTCTCGATGGTGCCGGACGAGCCCGCGGTGAGGTGCGCGGTCACGGTCGGCAGTTCGAAGGTCGAGCCGCCCGCGATCGGGCCGGGGAAGCTCAGCGTCGCGACGCTGCCGGAGACGGTGATCTTCGGCGGGGTCGAGCCGATGCCGGAGCCCCCGGCGAGGTCGGCGCCCACCCAGGTCGAATTCGCCGGGATCGGGATCTTCAGGGAGAAGTCCTTGATGTTCTTGACCTGGTAGCCGCTCACCTCGGCCGGGACGGTGTTGGGCGCCGGGTCGATGACGACGTCGAGCGCGGCACCGGGGGCGACCGTGGCCGGGGCGGTGACGTCCGCGTCCTGGCTCAGCTTGAGGTACTTGTTGCCGACCAGCGGCGGCTTCGCTTCGCAGTCGAAGACGACAGTGGTCGCCGCCGAAGCCGGCGCGGCCAGACCGGTGATCGGGACGAGTACGGCCGAAGCGCAGAGGAGGGCACGGATGGCAGCCTTCATGTTCCACCTACCTGGGGGTTCGAGGGGGAGAGAGGGAGCTGCGCAGCGTTTAGAGAGTTACCGGCAAGTTAAGTAACTCGTCAAGAAATCTCCGTTCCCATACGCGGGGTGTCACGGAACTGGGAACGGAACCCACCGAAAATCGGCATCAAGCGCCCGTACGGGACGAGGCATGCTACTCAGGCGGCGAGCCGGGCGGCGGCGATGTCGTAGCGATCCAGGACGAGCCCGGCGATCCGCGGATCCGGCCCCAGCGGCCCGGCGACGATCACCGACGGGTCGGCTTCGCGGGCCAGGCGTGCGATCCGGTCCGGCAGCAGCCCCGGCGCGAGGAACCAGCCCGCGACCGCGAGCCGCCGCGCGCCGTTGAGCCGCAGCCGCGCGATGGCGGCCGGCACGTCCGGCTGCGCGGCACTGGCGAAGGCGGGTGTCGCGAGCAGCCCGCGACGCAGCTGCCAGCGAGTGGTGATCCCGGCGACCGCGTCGTTCGCCGCGACGTTCGACGAGCCGACGCCGGCCAGCAGGACACCCAGCCCCGGATCGTCCAGGTCGGCGCCCGCCTCGGTGAGCCGGTCCAGCGCGACCGTCTCGATGAGCGGGTCGATGCCCAGCACCCCGGAAACCCGCACGTCGAGGCCCGGGCAGTCCGCGGTCACCTCGGCGACGAGCGCGGGCAGGTCGACCCGGGCGTGATAGGCCACGCCGAGCAGCAGGGGCACCACGACGACCTCACGATGCCCCTCGGCGTACAGGCCGCGCAGGGCGTCGGTGAGCAACGGCTCAGAGAGGTCCAAAAAGGACTCGCGGATGTCGAGGCCCGGTGCCAGCCCACGGGAGACGTCGAGCAGGGCGCGGATGGTCGCGGCGGACCGCGGATCGCGGCTGCCGTGGGCGACGGCGACCAGTGGCGGAGTGTGGCTTGGGATCATGCGAACC
Source organism: Amycolatopsis sp. NPDC049868 (assembly GCF_044461365.1). NCBI lineage: Bacteria > Bacillati > Actinomycetota > Actinomycetes > Pseudonocardiales > Pseudonocardiaceae > Amycolatopsis > Amycolatopsis sp. NPDC049868. Next base: position 2,682 of record NZ_JBITKV010000008.1, read on the forward strand.
TTTCGCCGACGAGTCCGGCGGCGAGGGTGTCGCCGTCCTTCGGGTCGATGACCAGGAATGCGCCCGTCCGAGGGCTGACGCCGTAGTCGTCCACGCCGATCTCTTCGGCCAGCCTCAGCGTCACCCGGCCGATGTCGTTGAGCTCCAAGGTAGCCGGATCGTCCACACTGGACAACGTCTGCTCGTCGAAGCGGGCGTGGAGCTCGCCGACCAGGGCCTGCACCGTCCGTGTTCCGTGTTTCACCAGCACCCGCGCGCCCGGTTTGAGCGCCTTGGCCGAGAGCCAGCACAGGGTCGCGGTGATCTCGTCGGTCACCGTCGGCTGCCGGTCGGCGGCGGCGATCAGGTCGCCGCGCGAGATGTCGACGTCGTCGGCGAGCAACAGGGTCACCGAGGTGCCCGCGCCGGCTTCGGCGAGCGGCCCGTCGGCGGTGTCGATGCCCTCGACCCGGCTGCGGATTCCTTGCGGGAGCACGACGATCTCGTCACCCGGCCGGACGGTGCCCGCCGCGATCTGCCCCGCGTATCCGCGGTAGTCGGGATGGTCGGCCGTGCGCGGCCGGATCACGTACTGCACCGGGAAGCGGAACGCCGAATCGTGCGGATCCGGTGCCACCGGCACGGTTTCCAGATGCTCCAGCAGGGTCGGGCCCGAGTACCACGGCGTCTTGTCCGACTTCTCAGCCACGTTGTCACCCACCAGCGCCGAAACCGGCACCGCGAGCACGGAGCCCCGTTCGTAGCCCAGGGACGCGGCGTGCTCGGCGAACTCCTCGGCGATCACGGTGAACGTCGCTTCGTCGTAGCCGACGAGGTCGATCTTGTTCACCGCCAGCACCAGGTTCGGGACACCGAGCAGGGCGAGTACCGCGGCGTGGCGGCGGGTCTGCTCGATGACGCCCTTGCGCGCGTCGACCAGCAGCACGGCGAGCTGCGCGGTGGACGCCCCGGTCACCGTGTTCCGCGTGTACTGCACGTGGCCCGGCGTGTCCGCGAGCACGAAACTGCGCTTCGGCGTCGCGAAGTACCGGTACGCCACGTCGATCGTGATGCCCTGCTCGCGTTCCGAGCGCAGGCCGTCCACGAGCAGTGAGAGGTCCGGAGTGGACAGTCCTTTGTCGACACTGGCGCGGGTGACCGCGTCCAGCTGGTCGGCGAGGACGGATTTGGTGTCGTACAGGAGCCGCCCGACCAGGGTCGACTTCCCGTCGTCCACGCTGCCCGCGGTCGCGAGCCTGAGGAGGCTGGACATCAGAAGTACCCTTCCCGCTTGCGGTCTTCCATCGCCGCCTCCGACATCCGGTCGTCGGCGCGGGTGGCGCCGCGTTCGGTGAGCCGGGAGGCCGAGACCTCGGCGATGACCTCGTCCACCGTGGCGGCGGTCGATTCGATGGCGCCCGTGCACGAACCGTCGCCGACGGTCCGGTAGCGCACGGTCAGTTCCCGGACGACCTCGTCCGGTCGCGGGCCGCCCCACGGGCCTTCGGCCAGCCACATGCCGTCGCGCTGGTAGACCTCGCGCCGGTGCGCGTAGTAGATCGACGGCAGTTCGACCTTCTCCCGCGCGATGTAGTTCCAGACGTCCGCCTCGGTCCAGTTGGACAACGGGAAGACGCGGACCTGCTCGCCAGGGCGGTGCCGCCCGTTGTAGAGGTTCCACAGTTCCGGGCGCTGCCGACGCGGCTCCCACTGGCCGAAAGCGTTGCGCAGGCTGAAGATCCGCTCCTTGGCGCGGGCGCGCTCCTCGTCGCGGCGCCCGCCGCCGAAGACCGCGTCGAACTTGTTCTCGGCGATCGTGTCGAGCAGCGGCGTGGTCTGCAACGGGTTGCGCATCCCGTCGGCGCGCTCTTCGAGCCTGCCGTCGTCGATCCAGTCCTGGACCTTCGCCACGACCAGCCGCAGCCCGTGCTGCTCGACCACGCGGTCGCGGAAGTCGATGACCTCGTCGAAGTTGTGGCCGGTGTCCACGTGCAGCAACGGGAACGGCACCGGAGCGGGCCAGAACGCCTTGATCGCCAGGTGCAGCAGGAGCGTCGAGTCCTTGCCGCCGGAGAAGAGGATCACCGGCCGGTCGAACTCACCCGCCACCTCGCGGAAGATGTGGATGGCCTCGGATTCCAGCGCCGCCAGGTTGTCCTGGGCGGCGTCAGCGGCCGGTTCGAGCGTGGTCATTTCGTCCCTTCTCACCCGTGCAGGCCGCATTCGGTCTTGCCCTGCCCGGCCCACCGGCCGCTGCGCGGGTCCTGGCCCGGAGCGACCTTCGCGGTGCACGGCGCGCAGCCGATCGACAGATAACCGATGGACACCAACGGGTTCTCGAGGATCCCGTGCTCGTCGATGTAGTTCCTGAACTCGTCGTCGGACCACGGCGCGATCGGGTTGATCTTCACCAGCCCGTTGCGGTCGTCCCAGGTGACGATGGGGGTGTTCGCGCGGGTCGGCGCGTCGACGCGGCGGACGCCGGTCACCCACGCCGAGTACTTCGCGAGAGTGTCGCGTAGCGGCACGACCTTGCGGAGGTGGCAGCACTGGTTCGGGTCGCGTTCGTGCAGCTTCGGGCCGTACTCCGCGTCCTGTTCGGCGACGCTCTGTTCGGCTTCGGCGTTGACGATCCGTACGCCGGGGTACACCGCCTGCACCGCGTCACGGGTGCCGATGGTCTCCGGGAAGTGGTAGCCGGTCTGCAGGAACAGCACGTCGACGTCGGGTTTGACCTGGGTGGCCAGGTCGATCAGGACGGCGTCCTGCATATTCGAGGCGACGATGAAGTCGTCGCCGAAGGTCTCCGCGGTCCAGCGCAGGGCCTCGGTCGCGGTCGCCTCCGCGAGCTCCTTCGAGGCCCGTTCGGCGAGCGTCTTGTAGTCGGCAGTGGCGGTCATCCTTGCGACACCTCCGGAAAGGACAGTCCGAGGAACTTCACGGTGAAGACCCGGCGGCAGCCCGAGCACAGCCAGGAACCGCCGTCGGCGGGCCGCAGGTCTTCATCGCCACAGAAAGGGCAGTAGTACGGGGTCGCGCGTTCGGTCATTGCAAGACGCTTTCGTCGGCCCGCAGGACCCACTGGGCGAACCGCTCGCCGGGTTCGCGGCCGGCGATGTACGCCCGCACGACCCGCTCGACGTACGCGGTCAGCTCCGACGCGGTCACCTTGTGCCCGCGCAGTTTCCGGCCGAACCCGGCGTCCAGGCCGAGCCCGCCGCCGAGGTGCACCTGGAAGCCTTCGACCTGCTTGCCGTCCCCGTCGGTGACGATCTGGCCCTTGAGCCCGATGTCGGCGGTCTGGACCCGGGCGCAGGAGTTGGGGCAGCCGTTGAGGTGCACGGTCACCGGGTTCTCGATCTCGGCCTGGATGTCGGCGAGGCGCTTCTCCAGGTCGGTGACCAGTTCGATCGCGCGGGCCTTCGTCTCGACGATCGCGAGTTTGCAGAACTCCAGACCGGTGCACGCCATGATCCCGCGCCGCCACGGCGAGGGCTCGGTCTGCAGGCCGAGATCGGCCAGCTCGGTCTTCAGCCCGTTCACCTCGGCCTCGGGGACGTCGAGGATCACGAGCTTCTGGTGCGGGGTGAGGCGGACGCGGTTCGACCCGGCCCGCTCGGCGGCCTTGGCGACCGCCAGCAGGGTGGCCCCGGAGACGCGGCCCGCCACCGGCGCGGCGCCGACGTAGAACTTGCCGTCGATCTGCGGGTGCACGCCGACGTGGTCGATCTGGGTGGCGGGCACCTCGGGAGCCGGGCCGTCGGTCAGTTTGCGCTTGAGGTACTCGTCTTCCAGTACCTGGCGGAACTTCGCGGCGCCCCAGTCCTTCACCAGGAACTTGATCCGGGCACGGGCGCGGAGCCGCCGGTAGCCGTAGTCGCGGAAGACACTGATCACGCCTTCCCAGACGTCCGGGACCTCGTCGAGCGGGACCCAGGCGCCCAGCCGCTGCCCGATCATCGGGTTGGTGGACAGGCCGCCGCCGACCCAGAGGTCGAAGCCGGGGCCGTGTTCCGGGTGGTTCACGCCGACGAAGGCGATGTCGTTGATCTCGTGCGCGACGTCCTGCTGCCCGGAGACCGCGGTCTTGAACTTGCGCGGCAGGTTCGAGTAGCGCGGGTCGCCGATGTAGCGGCGTTTGATCTCGTCGATCGCGGGTGTGCCGTCGATGATCTCGTCGGCGGCGATACCCGCCACGGGGGAGCCCAGAATGACGCGCGGGCTGTCACCGCACGCCTCCAGCGTGGTCATCCCGGCCTTTTCGAGCTTCGCCCAGATCGTCGGCACGTCCTCGATCTGGATCCAGTGGTACTGGATGTTCTGCCGGTCGGTGATGTCGGCGGTGTCGCGGGCGTGGGTCTGCGAGATCTCGGCGAGCACGGCCAGCTGCCCGGTGGTCAGCGCGCCGCCGTCGAGCCGCACCCGCAGCATGAAGTAGCGGTCGTCGAGCTCTTCGGGCTCCAGCGTCGCGGTCCGGCCGCCGTCGATCCCCGGCTTGCGCTGGGTGTAGAGACCGAACCAGCGGAACCGGCCGCGGAGGTCACCCGGGTCGATCGAATCGAAGCCGCCGCGGGCGTAGATGTTCTCGATCCGGGCCCGGACGTTGAGCGGGTTGTCGTCCTTCTTGGACCGCTCGTTGGGGTTCAACGGCTCGCGATACCCCAGTGCCCACTGTCCCTCGCCCCGTTTCTGTTTGACCCGGGGCGTACGGGCAGGGGTCTCGCGCGTGGGCGACGACATGGGAATCCTCCGGCTGATCGTGGTGGTGGCGGGGAGTCAGCGGTTCGTCGCACAGAGCGCGCTCGCCACACGACGGAGGTCCACGTGGCGGCGTGCCACGAGGCTGATTCCGGCGCGGGTCATTCATTCAGCGTGCCACGCGCCCACTATGTGGTCTAGGCCGGTCCGAATACTGGGAACAGTGTCCGAACGCGGCTGTTTTCGCTGGTCAAGGGCATCCTTTGAAGGTCAAGTCCGGGCTCGCGGCCCGGCATTGTGACGCAGAACGCGCACGACTCAAGAGGGCAGGACGCGGTCCACGATGATCCGGATGACCTCTTCGTCGGTGACGTCCGCGAGCACCTCCGGCAGGGTGAGCCGTTCGACGGTGAGCCCGGTCAGCGCGAGGTACATCAGCAGCACTTCGGCGCGCCCGCCCGGCATGCCCGCCGCGATATGCCAGTCGACGCTCATGTCGATGCCTTCGCGGACGGTCTTGGTCAGTTCGGCCGAGAGGTCCGGGCGCCGGGTGGCTTCGAGGCGGAGTTCGAGCAAGGCGAGATAAGGCTCCCGGTGGCCGGTCAGCCGTCCCATGAGCTCGCCGAGCAGGACGCCGACCCGGTCGTGGGACGGCGACTCGGCCTGCGGGTTCGCCATCACCTCGGCCGGCGCCGACATGCGCTCCTGCACGCGGACACCGACCTCGCCGAGCAGCTGGTCCCGGTTTCGGAAGTAATTGGACGTCGTTCCCGGCGGCACGTCCGCTTCGACGTCCACGGCGCGGTAGGTGAGGCCGCGTGCGCCTTCGCGGGCGAGGACGGTGATGGCGGCGTCGGTGAGCGCGGTCCGGCGCTCCGGGTTCTGTCGCATCGGAACATTCTCCTTGCCTCAGTCAAACCACTATAGCTATAGTACTACGCATCAAGTGGTTCGACTGGGAGGAACACCAGATGCAACTCAACGGTTTCGGCGCCTGCGTGGTCGTCGAGGACATCGCCGAGACCACCGCCTGGTGGAAGCGGCACCTGCAACTGACGGTGACGATCGAGCTCGACTGGTTCTCCAGCCTCAACGCCGGAGTGCCGGGTTACGAGATGAGCTTCGTGAAGCGCGGTCACAAGGCCACGCCGGCGCCTTGGCGAGCACAGGAAGCGGCCGGATCGATGGTCGGGTTCATGGTCGCCGACGCCGCGGGCGAGTACGAAAGGCTGCGCGGGGAGGGGGTCAAGATCGTGACGGAACTCGTGGACGAGGAATTCGGTCAGCGGCATTTCTACATCGAGGACCTGAACGGCTTCCTGGTCGACATCATCGAGGCCATCCCGCCGTCGCCGGAATGGCTGGCCGCGAACGGGTTGGCTTAGGGCGTGTCGCTCAAGCGAGGTTCGGCTGGTTGGTGAGGACACGCGCGCGCGTGTCTTTGCGGCCGGAGGCCTCGGATTTGCGGAGGCGGGCCGCTGCCACGACTGAGCGAGTGACCAGCCGATACCACGGCCCGGCTACGGAAATCCGAAAGCGCGCTTTAAGTGACACCGCCTAGTACCGCTTCGGGTGAGTGAGGCCGCGTGAGGCCGCCGTCGCCGCTAGCTTCGGTCTCCGATCCACAGAGGACGGAGGAGTTGCGTATGCGCCGATGGGTGGTCGCCGCGATGGTGCTGGCGTCCCTGCTGATCCCGGGTACCGCTTCCGGGGCTCAGCAGGGCTGCAGGCTGGTCTCGCCCGAAGAGGGGGCGGTGCTGCACAAGGGCGACTCGTACCGGTTCGAGGCGGCCGGCTGTTCGCCGAACGTCCGGGGACACCTGTCCCATACGGTGCTGGTCGAGGTCGCCATGAGCCGCGACGCCGTCGCGGACGAACAGGGCGACTGGTCGGTCGACCACGTGGTCAACGACTACTCGCTGAACATGGAGACCCTCGTCTGGGTGCGGTTCGACGACGGCACCCGCTCGACCTCGGTCAGGGTGCGCATCGCCGACAGATGACGCGTTCCGTGAAGGCCTCTTTCCCCCGGGAAGGAGGCCTTCACGGCGTGAGGGACACTGGGGTGTGCCCGCGTTGCTGCCCGAAACCACCACGCCCGTCGAGTCCGCGCTCCCCGAGAGCGCGCTGGAGGGGCTCGGCACGCGACCGTTCGGCGTCTACGTGCACGTCCCGTTCTGTGCGACCCGTTGCGGCTATTGCGATTTCAACACCTACACCGCCGGAGAGCTGGACAGCGGTTCGTCGCCGCAGTCGTGGCTCGAAGGGCTCAAGCGTGAGTTCGAGCTGGCCGCGCACGTGTTGAAGGAGCCGCCCGCGGTCGACACCGTCTTCGTCGGCGGCGGAACCCCGTCCCTGCTCGGCGCCGACGGGCTGCGAAGCGTTCTTGATGCCGTTCGCGGCACCTTCGGGCTCGCGCCGGGCGCCGAGGTGACGACCGAGTCCAACCCGGAGTCCACGTCGCCCGAGTTCTTCGCGGGTATCCGTGACGCCGGGTACAACCGGATCTCCCTCGGGATGCAATCGGCCGCGCGGCATGTGCTGAAGATCCTCGACCGCGTGCACACCGCGGGCCGTCCGGTCGCGGCCGCCGAGGAGGCGCGCGCCGCCGGGTTCGAACACGTCAACCTCGACGTCATCTACGGCACGCCGGGGGAGCGGCCCGAAGATCTCCAGGCATCGCTGGACGCGGTGCTGGCCGCCGGTGTCGACCACGTCTCGGCGTACGCGCTGATCGTCGAAGAGGGCACCGCGCTCGCCCGCCGCATCCGCCGCGGCGAACTGCCCGCGCCGGACGACGACGTGCTGGCCGCCGACTACGAGATGATCGACCGCGTCCTCGCCACGGCGGGATTGCGCTGGTACGAAGTGTCCAACTGGGCGACCTCGGAGGAAGCCCGCTGCCGGCACAACATCGGCTACTGGCGCGGCGGCGACTGGTGGGGCGCCGGGCCGGGCGCGCACAGCCACGTCGGCGGCGTCCGCTGGTGGAACGTCAAGCATCCGGCCCGCTACGCCGCCTCCCTCGCGGCAGGGGAGTCGCCTGCCGCGGGCCGCGAACTGCTGACCGGCGAAGACCGGCATCTGGAACGGGTGATGCTGGAACTCCGGCTGTCCGAAGGGCTTCCGCTCGACGCGCTCGACGACGACGGCCGGGCCGAAGCCCGCGCCGCCGCCGCCGAGGGGTTGCTGGAACAGTCCGCTTTGGACGGTCAGGGGCGGGCGGTGCTGACCGACCGCGGCCGGTTGCTGGCCGACGGTCTGGTGCGCCGGCTCACCTGAGCCCCAGTGCCCGGTCGACCCACCGGCCCACCGGCAGCGCCACCACGATCGCCGCCAGCACCAGATGCACCAGCATGAACATCACCGCGACCGGGACACTCGGCGGCCCGCCGAGGAACACGATCATATGCGAAGCCCACTTGAGCTCGGTCGGTTTCGTCCCGGCGGACCAGACGTCGTTGAGCGCCCAGAACGTCAGGTCGTTCGCGCCCGAGATCACCACGAGGATCGACGCGACACCGGCCTTGAGCACGTTCGCCGTCCGGCCGCCGCCCAGCCGGTACGCCATCAGCCCGAACAGGACGATGAACGTCACGATGAACAGCTCGAACTGGTACACCGGCTGGAAGGCGTCCTCGTCGGTGGCGGCGTTCCTGGCGAACGCCTGGATCCGCATGATCAGTTCGGTGTCCAAATAGGACATATAGACGAACACCGCGAGCACGATCAGCGCCGGACCCCATTTGGTGCGCGGGAACAGCGCCACCGTGGCGACCGCGAAGACGAACGGGCACAGCTTGAACGCCCAGTCCGCGACGTTGTCCAGCGTCTGGTCCGGCGGCAGGATCACCATGATCAGCAGCGCGGTGACCACGGCCGGGCCCGCGGCCACCAGCCACAGCCATTTGCGCCGCCGGTAGAGCGCGGGAATCCAGCCGTCGGTGTCGGGCAGTGTGGCGGTCACAGGTCGTCCTTCTCTGCCCAGAACGGCCCGAGGGCGAGGGCGTCGACGTCGGTCTTCAGATAGCAGGCCACCGCGTCGGCCGGGCTGGCGACGATCGGTTCGTTGTTGTCGTTGAACGAGGTGTTGACCACCATCGGCACGCCGGTGAGCTTCTCGAACTCGCTGATCATCCGGTAGTACAGCGGGTTGTCCGATTCGGTCACCGTCTGCACGCGGGCCGTCCCGTCGACGTGGGTGATGGCCGGGACCTCGTCGCGTTTGTCCGGCAGGACGTCGAACACCAGCAGCATGACCGGCGAGGGGTAGTCGCTGACGAACCAGTCGCCCGCGCGTTCGGCGAGGCACGAGGGCGCGAACGGCCGGAACGCCTCGCGGTGTTTGACCTTCTCGTTCATCCGCGTCTTCGAGTCGGGGTCACGCGGGTCGGCCACCAGCGAGCGGTTGCCGAGCGCGCGCGGCCCGCATTCCATCCGGCCCTGCACCCAGCCGATGATCTTGCCCTCGGAGATCTTCTTCGCCGTGTGCGCGGCGATGTCGTCGACCTTGGTGTAGCGGACCCCGGCGTCCTGCAGCGCCAGTTCCATCTCCGCCTCGGTGTAGTCCGGGCCGGTGTAGGTGTAGCCGTCGCGAGGGCGGGGCTTGCCGTACTTGCCGACCGACACCTCCAGCGCCGCACCGAGCGCGCAGCCGTCGTCGGCGGCCGCGGGCTGGGCGAAGAAGTCCTCGAACGGGGTTTCCAGGAGGATCCGGCCGTTCGTCACGCTGTTCAGCGCGACACCGCCCGCGACGGACAGCCGGCGCGATCCGGTCTCCCGCTGCAGCCAGCGCGCGATGTGCAGCCCGGCCTCCTCCAAGGTGACCTGCAGCGCGTAGGCGATGTCGCAGTAGTGCTGCGGCACCGGGTTCTCCGCGGTGACCCGGGTCTTGGGCCGCGCCGGGCCGAACAGGTCGGTGAACTTCTTCGACATCACGTGCTTGCCGGTGCGGTGGTGGCCGAAGAAGCTCAGTTCGAGCTCGTAGCCGCCGTCGTCGTCGAGGTGGATCAGCTGCTTGAACGCATCGACGTAGGTGTCGTTGCCGAGCGGTGCCAGCCCCATGATCTTGCCTTCGTCACGGGTGGGGTAGAAGCCCAGATAGCCGGTGACGCCCGCGTACATCGCGCCGAGCGAGTGCGGGAACTTGATCCGCCGGATGTCGATGATCCGGTTTCCCTTGCCGTGGCCCAGATAGGTCGCGGTGCCGTCGCTGCCGATGCCGTCGAAGGTGAGCACCGCCGACTCTTCCCACGGCGAGATGAAGTACCCGCTGGCGGCGTGCGCCTTGTGGTGGTCGACCAGATGCGTCTTGAACTTCGTCGGGCCGGTCCAGCCCGCGGCCTCCTTCACATCGCGTTCGAGGGTGAAGGACCGTTTGATGTGCGCGAGCACCGCGCCGCCGACGTGGTAGTCGTCGACCCCTTTGCCGCCACCGGTTTTGAACGTCTCCACCATGCCCGCGGAGGCGCCACCCTCGTCGCCGTTCTGGTTGCGGAACACCTCCAACGTTCCAGGGAAGTACTTCGCGAACACCTTCGCCGCGTGGATGCCCTCGCGCCAGCGCTGCCAGTAGTAGGCGACGTGGTCGACATCGGCGAGGGTGATCCCACCGCGCTCCAGGCAGAACTTGATCGCCTCCGCGGGGAAGTCCCCGTCGTGCTTCTTCCGGGTGAAGCGTTCTTCTTCGGCGAAAGCGATGATCTCGCCGTCGCGCACGAGTGCGGCCGCCGAGTCGTGGACCCTGCTGATTCCCAGTACGTACATGTTCCTTCTCCAGTGCGACGTTCAGAGTTCGGGGTGGCGGCGGCGCAGCAGCCGCCGGAGGACGGTCGCCCGCGTGCCGATGGCGAAGACGAGCGCGGCGAACCCGCCGACCGGTCCCATCGCCGGGACGAGTGCGGCGGCGGCCAGCGGGGTGGCGGCCAGCCCGGCGATCGAGGCCGACGCCGTGAGCGTGAGGACCTTGCTGTTGGTGTTTTCGATCAGGAAGCCCGCGTAGAGCCGGACGGCGAACAGCACCGTTTCGACCAGGACGAACACGCCGAGGACCACGTACGCGCCGACAGTGTCTTCGGCGGTCAGCACCGCGCGGGTCGCCGGGATCGCGAGGGCGATCCCCACGAGGACGAGGAACGCGAGCGCGCCCCGTTCGACCAGTTTCAGCAGTTCGGCCGCGCGGGCCCGGCCCGCCGCCGCCCCGCTCCCGCGCAGCCGCGCCGAGATCGCCGGCTGGTGCACGCGAAGCTGATAGAACAGCAGCGAACAGAACGCGCTGCTGGCCAGCAGGGCGACGTAGAACGGTCCACTGTCGACGGTCCGTCCGGCCAGCGCCAGTACGCCGAACACCGTCGACGTCGCGAGGACGTCCAGCACTTCGGTCATCCCGAGCAGCACGGTGGTCCGGCCGAAGGCGGGCAGGAGCCGGTGCCCGTCGATCCTTTCCACCCGCAGCCACTTCTTCGGCAGCAGCGCCGCGGAGAAGCCGAGGATGAGCAGGATCCCGCCGAGCAACAGGCCGAGGTGCGTCAACGGCGACCAGCGGACGAACCAGGTGCCCACCGTCACGGCGCCGACCACCAGCGCGCCCGCGGTGAACGCGAGAGCGTCCAAAGAGGACTTCCCGGTGAAACGGTGCAGGCCCGAGACCGTCATCAGCAGGCCGCCGGAAATCGACCAGCCCGCGGCCGTCAGGTACAGCGCGGCGTCCGAGTCCGGCGCCACGATCAGCGCGACCGCCATCGCCGCCAGTACCACCAGCACCGGGACGACGGCGACACGGACGGCGAGGGCCGCGACCGCGTCTCGCGTCATCCGCAGGCGCGGCAAGCATTTCAACGCCGACTTCTCCGCCGCCGACGGCACGAAGTTGAGCCATGCCATCAGCCCGAGCGCGGTGGCGAACCGGCCGTAGTCGTGCGCGCCCCAGGCGGTGACCAGGACCAGGCCCATCGCCTGGATCGCCAGCCGGAACACGCCACGACCGGCGAGCAGCCGGAGCACCATGGACGGCTTCGGCGCCGCGATGGACGCGGTGCCGGCGCCGGTGAGCGAAGTGCCGGTCAAGGGAGCGGTACCGCCGCACCCTGCTCGTCGAGCAGGAACTTCAACGTGCCGCGCAGTTCGTCCTCCGCCGCGAGCACGTCGGGCACGGTCGGCGCGGAAAGCACGGCGTACCCCATCTTGTAACCGGCCTGCTCGTACGGTTTGACGTAGGAGTCCTCTTCCGCGAACAGTTCCAGGTTGTGCACCGCGGGCATGGCGCGGACCTCGTCGACGCCCTCGATGCGCACGATCCGGCCGCCGCGGTCGGAGGCGAGGATGTGGATGAGCGTCGGGCGCGGGTCGCGCGGGGAGAGCACGACCTCGCCGCCGGTCGCGGCGGCGATCCCCGCGGCGATCAGGTCGACGCCGGTGCTGTGCTCGATCGCCTCGGCCAGGCCGTTCCCGCCCATCCGGGCGCCCATCTCGATGAGATAGAACTTCCCGTCACGGCCCAGGACGGCGTCGAGGGTGAGCGGCCCGGTGCGGTAACCGAGTTCGGCGCACAACGCGGCCAGCATCACCGGGAGCGCGCGGTCGACCACCGGCGGCAACCCGGCGGGAAGCAGATGCGACGCCGTCACGAAGAACGGCGGCGGTGTCAGCGTGCGCCGGGTGACCGCGTGGAACACGATCCGGCCGTCGACCGCGAGGGCTTCGATCGTGTAGTGCGAGCCGTCGAGGTGTTCCTCGACGACCAGCTTGCCGGACGGCGAGAACGCGAGGGAGTCGGAGAACGCGGTGGTGAGGCCGCCGGGGCTCGCGCACGAGACGACACCACGGCTCCCGGAGGAATCGACCGGTTTCACCAGCGTCGGGAACCGCAGTTGCTGCGCGGCGAGCACGAGATCCGGGCCGGGCTTCCCGCCGACGCTGCGGTAGGTCGGCAGACGCAGCCTGTCGCAGAGTTCGCGGAAGACGGACTTGTCGACGGACGCGGCGACGGCGGCCTCGGGCAACGGGTCGGGCAGGTTCCAGTGCCGGGTGAGCCAGGCGAGCGCGGGCAGCCCGACGTCGCTGGCCGGGCAGAGCACCCCGGCGATGTCGTCCCGTCCCTCGAGCGCCGCCGCGATCTGTTCCGGCGCGCGGACGCTGACCTGGACGAACTCGTCGGCCAGTGCCACCGCGGGCGCGCTCGCGCGGACGTCCACACAGATGGTGCGGAAGCCGAGCTCCCGCGCCCGGTGGTACGTGCTGACCGAACCGTCGGCGCCGCCCAGGATCACCAGGCTCCGTACCGCCGCCGTGTCTTCGGTGTTCTTCACTCCCGCTTGCCTTTCCCCAGGATGGATCTCGGCCATGGCCGAGGTGTAGAGCCGGTCGTCCTCGTCGACCGGGAAGCTGGCTTCCCTGATGTAGAACTGCCGTGGCCGCGCCTGCCCCGCGCCGACCACGACCAGGTAGCGGACGGACAACGCAAGCACGGTCAGCAGCACGGAGAACATGACGAACGTCAGCGTCGACGCGGCGGTCAGCCCGAGAAGCCCGGTGGCGGCCGCGATCCCGGCGAGCACCGAGATCCCGGCGGCCAGCACCGCCGTGGTCGAAGCCACCGTCGTCAGCCGCCGGGTGAAGCCGACGAACAACTCGATGGCGTGCGAGGAAAGGAAGCCGAAGCCCACTTTGGACTCACCGCGTTCGCGGGCCCGGTGTGCCACCTGGACGGTGGTGTAGCGGCTGGTCAGCCTCGGCACGGTGGCGAGGAAGTACGGGGTGCCCAGCCGGAGATCGACGATCTTGCGCGCGAGCTCCGTGCGCACCAGGCGGAACGCCGTCGCGCCGGGCGGGATCTCGATGCGCAGGACGCGGCGGCCGAGGAAATGGAAGGCGGCGGTGCCCCAGCGCCTTGGTAAGGGATCTTGCCTATTGGTGCGAACACCGAAAACGGCGTCGTTGCCCGCCTCGGCCGCGGTGATCAGTTTTCCCACCTCGGAGGCGGGAAACTGCTGATCGGCGTCCATGTGCAGGAGCCACGGTTTCCCGGCGTATCGATAGCCGGCGGAAAAGGCCGCTTCGAACCCGAAGTTCCTGGTGAAGGACAGATAGCGCACCCGGGGGTCGGTGTGCGCGAGCGCCCGGATGACGTCCAGGGTCCCGTCCGTGCTCCCATCGTCCACATAGAGCAGTTCGAGGGGGAGATTTCCCAACTCGGCGACGATCTCCTGGTAGGAGGGCTCGACGTTGTCGACTTCGTTGAAGCACGGGACGACTACGGTGAGTCCGCTTTCCGCGGGGCCGGGGACCGACCGGCTCATCTGTCGAATCCCTGCGGTGAGCGCGCTATTGTGTTCGTAGCGTCACGCGTTGTGTTTTCACGGTTCATGAGTCCCCTTGGCCCCAGGCGTCCGGCAGGTCGTGCCGGATCGAAAGTTCCCGTGTTATAGGCAGACTCGCTTTGCTGCCGCCAGGGGAATCCGCAAGTTCGTCCTTTCAGCTCAGTCGAAAAGGTGGGAAGTCGGGCGAAAACCGGATGAATCCGACGCGGGGTATTCCCAAACCGCCGGTGATGACGCAGGCTTGCGCGCCATGTGGACTGTGGGGGTGAATGCTGCCTGGCGGGCCGCCTACCGGCGGTCGGTGCGGTCGGCCTTCGCGACTGTGCCGTTCTATCGCGAACGCTGGGCACTCGACGGCAGAACGGATCCCGTGCTGGTGCCCGGTCGCACCGGGACGGATTCCGGCGCGGCGCCACTGGCCGAGGCGGTGCACAAGATCGTCGACCTGGTACCGCTCGCCGGTGGCGCGCAACGGATCGAGCCGAGCCGGGGCCTGGGGCCCGTGCTGCGCAAGGCACGTTCGGTGAGCGGAGACGCGCTGGTCGTCGTGCTCGGCGGGGACGGGGTGCGGCCGCCGTCGGACCTGCCGAGCGGGGTTCGTTGCTGTGTGGTGGATCCCGACGTCCCGGCGCCGAGCGTGCTGGCGGAACTGTCCTCCGCCCTTCGGCGTGGCCGTCGCGTGCTCGCGGTCGGCGACGACAAGCAGCTGGCCGTCTTCGCCGCGGCCTTGCCCGAAGACCGTGCGTACCGGGTCGAATCCGTACCGCGACGGGAACTGGACACAATGGACTCCGGCCCGTACGGGGTGCTCCACGATCCGGCGCTGGGCTACCTGGGCGCGATCGAAGAATGCGGCCGCTGGCACCTCGACTGGCCCCGCGTCTACGCGCGCCCGACGACGGGCGGTCTCGCGTTCACGTTGCTGCGCCAGGATTCCCCGCGCTTCGTGGACGTGCTCCCGGCCGGCGGCGTCCGCGGCGAGATCGCGCCGTGCCCGCGACACGGGACGCCGGTCGTACTCACGTGAAGACAGGTTTCCACGATCCTCGCACCGATCCCGTTCCCGTCGGCTGGCCGGAGTTCTTCCGCGCCGCCCGCCTGCATCCGGTGTGGGACTACGACGTGATGGGGCTCGACGCCTGGACCGCGCGGAACCCGCCGGTGCTCGCCACCGTCTCGGACGGCGCCGGGATCGTCGCGGCGTTCTCGGTGCTGGTGTGCCGTCCCCGGTTGCGATACCGCTTCGCGCCGACGCCGGGACACCGGTTGCTGCGCCCGTTCTGGGCCGAGGTGTGCCAGCCTTGGCTGAGCGGCTACCCGGGGCTCGCGTTCGCGCCGGAGGTCACCGCCGCCGACCGTCGTCCGCTGATCCGGGAATTCGAACGGTCCCTGCGCCGGAAGCTCGGCCCCGGCCTGCTCGGAGTGCTGTACCGGGCGTTGCGGCAGGATTTCGCGCAGGACCTCCAGGGCCGCGGGCGGCTGGTGAAGGCCGTCGATTCGGTGGCGGTGCTGGAAAACCGCTTCGCTTCGGAAGACGAATGGATCGCGTCGCTGCCCAAGTCGCGGCGGGGCGGACTGCGACGGCAGCGGCGCAGGATCGCCGACGATCCCGGTGTGGTGGTCGTCGGTGGCGCCGGCCGGGAAGATCTCGACAGCGCCGAGGTCGCGACCCTCATCCAGGGGCATCGTGAGCGGCACGGCAAGCTCGCGCTCGACACCAGGACGCCGCCCTCGGCCGCGTTCCTGCACCGGTTCCTGCGGCGGCCGGACGTGCACACGCTGACCTACACCGGCGCGGACGGCAGGCTGCTCGCGGTGAACACCTTGCTCGACCATCCGGACAGCCCGGCGAAACAGCATTGGGGCACCTTGCCGGTGGACGAAGGCGGGCGGCAGGGACTGCTGTTCGACTCCTACATCCACGCCATGCGCTACGTCACGCGGCGCGGGGTCAAGGAGCTCACCGCCGGGCGCGGGCTGCCCGAACTCAAGGCCACGCTGGGCTTCCGGGCGCGCCCGGTGTATTCCGCGGCCGTGCCGAGACCGGTACTGGGATGGTGACGATGAAGGTGGCGGCGAGGAGCACCGGTTTCGAGGTCGAGGTGCTCGATCCGAGGAGCGCGGCCGAACCCGCGGGCTGGCGGGAGTTCCTGCACCGGGCGAAGCTGCTGCCGGTCTGGGAATACGAGGTCCTGCGCCGGGAAGCCTGGCTGGCGAAGAACCCGGCGGTACTCGCGGTGCTCCGCAGAGGCGATCAGGTCGTCGGCGCGTTCACCGTGATGGTGTGCCGGAGCTGGCGGGCGGGGGAGTTCGCGCCGCTGTCCGTCCGCGGTGGACGGTTCCGTCCGCGCTGGGCCGAGGCCTATCTCTGGCAGCTCAGCGGTTATCCCGCCGGGGTGCTCGACGAGCGGCTGGACGAAGCCGAGCGGCGGGAGGTGGTCCGCGTGTTCGAACGAGCACTATGCGCTCACGTCGGCCCTGGGCTGCTGGGCGTGATCTACCGCGCGATGAATCCGGAACTCCTCCCGGCGTTGGACGGCCGAGGCCGGATGTCCCGGGAGATCGACCCGGCCGCCGTGCTGGCCAACGCTTACTCCACTGTGGACGATTGGGAGCGGACACTCGGCGACGAGAGCCGGAAGACGCTGCACGAACTGCGGGAAGACGGGGACCTGCGCACCGAGGCGGCCACCGCCCGGCGGGACCTGGACTGCCACGAACTCGCCGTCCTGCTCAACGCCCACCGCGCCAGGCAGGACGAACGGGCCTGGGCCGGCGGGCAGCGGTCGCGGTTCGGCGGGCTGCACATGGACACCCGGAGCCCGATCGCACCGTCCTATCTGGACGCGCTCGTGCGCCGCCCCGACGTCATCACCCGTACCTACCGTGACGGATCCGGACGGCTGCTGGGTTTCGGCACGCTGTTCGACGCATGGGGCGAATGCGTGCTGCACCAGTGGGCCGCGCTGCCGAGCGCGGGCGGGGGACGGAAGGGGCTCTATGTCGACTTCTACGCCAGGGGAGTGGAACACATGATCACGCACGGGCGCCGCGAACTGACGGCGGGCCGGGCGATGCTGGAGAACAAGACCGCGCTCGGCTTCGGCACGAGGTCGCTGGTGTCGGTCGCCGTGCCGAGACCGGTGCTGGGCCGATGACCTGGGACGTGCGGGTGCTCGACCCGCGAACCGATTCCGAACCCGAGGGCTGGGCCGCGTTCCTCGCCGTCCAGCAGGCGCCGGTTCCGTGGGACTACGGGTTGTTGAGGGTGGAGTCGCGGTTCTCCCGCAGTCCCAACGTCCTCACCGTGATCAGTGCGGGGGGAGAGATCGTCGCCGCGGTGCTGGCGATGCTGTGTGCCCCGTTCTCCCCGGATCGTCCCGGTGCCGTGCGCGGTCCGGCGCGGCTGGGACCACGGTGGGCCGAAGTGCAGCACGCGTGGCTTTCGGGGTATCCGCCGTGGTTGTTCGCGGACGGGCTCGACGCCGCCGACCGCCGGGAGATCATGCGCCGGTTCGAGCGAGCCGTCTGCCGCTTCACCGGGCCCGGCTGTGTCGGTGTCGTTTACCGCACCGTAGCGCCGGAATCGCTCGACATGTTGTCCGGGCGAGGCAGGCGCGTATGCGACACGATGCCGACATCGGTGCTGGAGAACCGGTTCGTGGACATCGAAGGGTGGCTGGCGTCCCTGCGCCGGAGCAGGCGGCTGAGCCTGCGCGGTCAGGCGAGGAAGATCGCCGCGGATCCGGATGTGATCGTCCGCACCGAGGCCGCCCGCACCGACCTCGACGCGTCGGAACTGGCCGGCCTGCTGCGGGAGCACCGCGAGCGGATGGGGCCGGTGAAGTTCGACCGGCGCGGTCCGGTCACCGCCGAGTACCTCGCCGAACTCGTGCGCAGGCCGGACGTGCTCACCACGACCTACCACGACGGCGAAAGCAGGCTGCTCGCGTTCTCCACCGTGCTCGATCACCCGGTGGCGCCGCTGCACCAGCATTGGGCCGCGGTCGCACCGGAGGAGGGGCGGCCGAAGCACCTCTACTTCGACGTGGTCATCCGTAACGTGCGCTACATGATCGAGGGCAACCGGAAGTCCCTGTCGATGGGGCGGGGGCTCACGGAGCTGAAGGCATCGCTCGGTTTTCAGCCGGTCCCGCTGCGAGGGGTCGTCGTGCCGAGGCCGGTGATCCGATGGTGATCGAGGTGCTGGACCCTCGGCGCGACGCGGAGCCCGCGTACTGGAGATCGTTGCGGGCCAAGGCCGGTCTGCGCGCGGACTGGACCTGGGAGGTGCTCACCGCCCAGGCGTGGGCGGCGCGCACCGAGCAGCCGATCACGGTCCTGCTCGATGACGGGGAACCGCGTGGCGTGGTGAGTTCCGCGTGGGTCACCGGATCGACGCGGCGGCACCGGTTCGCCCGCCCGGCGGGGCGTGGCCGGTTCGGCGGGCTCGACGTCCGCTCACCCGGTACGGCCGCGATGCCGGGCTGGTGGTTCGACGGCGAGGACGCCGACGGTGGCGTCGGCAGGCTGCTGGGCACCTTCGTCCCGGCCATGCGCGAGGAGCTCGGCTTCGGTCTGCGCGGACTGCTGGTGCGCCAGGTCGGCGAGTCCGGGGTGGACAGTGTCCGCGGTGGGCTGAAGATGGTGCGCCGGACCGAGGACGTCGCCGTCCTCGACGTCACGCCGTTCTCGAGCCGGGACGACTGGGTGAACTCGCTGGCCAAGAAACGCAAATACAATCTGCGCAAGATCTTCCGTACCTTCGAGGCCGACCCTTCGATCGAGGCGAGGGTCGTACCGGGTATCGACGCGGATCCGGTCGAGATCGCGGAATTGCTGCGGCACAACGAATCCAAACACCATGATGTGCCGATCGTGCCGCTACCGGCGTTCGTGGGCTACTGGAGCGCCCTGCTGCGGCAGCCCGACGTGCACCTCATCTGCTACCGCGAGACCGCCACGGGCCGGGTGATCGCCATGACGACCCTGCTCGATCACCCGACCCTGCCGATCGTGCGCAACTGGGCGGCGCTCCCGCCGGAGCTGGGCGGACGTACCAACCTGTACTTCCACTTCTACGGAGAAGTGGTGCGCTGGGCGTTGGAGACGGGGCGGCCACGGGTGATGTTCGGCAAGAAGATGTCCGAGACGAAGGCGTCGCTGGGAGCGAGTCTGGTGCCGCAGTACGCGGCCGCGGTCGCGCTGCTCTGACCCTCACGAGGAGCTGGAGGCCAAGCCGCGCAGGAAGAGGTCGATGGCGAACTCGAACCGCTCCTGCGCGGTCTCCGCGGTGAAGTACTCGCCCGCGCCCAGCAGGTTCGGGAAGGCGCCGGGCGGGAACGACGTCATGTACTCGACCATCCGCCTGCCGCGGTCTTCCTGCTCGGCGAGGTCGATGTCGCCGTGTAGCCAGCCGGCGCCTTCGTAGGCGAACGCCTTGGCGTAGAGCCATAAAGCATCGGCGGCGAACAGTGCCCGCTTGAGATCGAGGCCGCCCGCGCGCAGGACCGCGAGCATCGCTTCCGCCTGCTGCAGGGCGTTCGCGCCGACCGGGACGGGGATGGCCCACGCGATCTTGGCGATCCCGGGAACCGACGTCAGCGCGCGCACGTTGTCGCGCAGCAGTTCCTTCGCCTGTTCGATCCAGCGATCCGGGTCGGGCTCGGGGAACGGGCCGAAGTCGAGGACGTGGTCGACCATCAGCTCGTGGAGCTCTTCCTTGTTCGCGACATGGGCGTAGAGCGACGCCGGGCCGGTCTCCAGCGCCTTGGCCACACAACGCATGCTCACCGCTTCCAGTCCATGGGTGGCGAGGAGGTCCAGTGCCGTCTTCACCACGAGCTCCTGGGACAGCACGGGTTTCTCGGCGCGACGCCGGGGCCTGCTCACTTCGTTCGCCTCCTGATCCGGGGTTCGCCGGGAACTCTACTTGACGCGAACGGTGTTCGTCTGTAGAACAGTGTTCGTCTAACGAACGCTGTTCGTCCAACTGGAGGAAGCCATGACCGAACGACAGGACGAAGTGCTGGCGGTGCTGGGCAAGCTCGCCGACGCGTGGAACGACGGCGACGCGGCCGCGTACGCCTCGCATTTCACCGAAGACGCCGACTACGTGACCTTTTTCGGGATGAACATGCCTGGCCGCGCGATCATCGAAAGCGCGCATCGCGCCTTGTTCGAGGGGCCGCTGCGGGGGTCGAAACTGGTCGCGGGCGGCGGCGAGCCCAAGGTCCGGTTCGTCCGGCCGGACGTCGCGATCGTCGTATCCGGCGGCGGGTCGTCGCTCTCCGATGGCGAACCTGAGCCTGGCCGGGAATCGACGCTGACGTATGTCCTCGTCGAGGAGTCCGGCGGCTGGCGCGTCGCGTCCTTTCAGAACACCCGGGTGAGCGATCCGGCCGCCGGTGCCCCGGCGGGCGGGGAGAGGCGTACGCTCGGTTAGGTTCACCTAAGCCAGGAAGAAGGAGTGTGGATGGCCGAGGCGCGGAGAGCGGTGTCGGCGACCCGGTTGCGGGTGCTGCGCACCGAGCGGATCACCCCGCACATGGTCCGGATCGTCGCTGGGGGCGAAGAGATCGCCTCGTTCCAGCCCAACGACTTCACCGACGCCTACGTCAAGGTGCACTTCCGGGTGCCCGGCGTCACCTATCCCGAGCCGTTCGACCTGGCGCGTGTCCGCGAAGAGCTGCCGCGCGAGCAGTGGCCGCGGATGCGCTCCTACACCGTCCGGGCCTTCGACCCGAATCTCGGCGAACTGGTGCTCGACTTCGTCCACCACGGTGACGAGGGGGTCGCCGGACCGTGGGCCGCCGCCGCGAAACCCGGCGACGAACTGCTGATCTCCGGGCCCGGCGGGGCGTACGCGCCGGGCGAGGAGGCCGACTGGCATCTGCTCGCCGGTGACGAGAGTGCCCTGCCGGCGATCGCCGCCTCCCTTGAGGCGATGCCGGCGGGTGTTCCCGTGCACGCGTTGATCCTCGTGGAGGACGCCGCCGAGGAGCAGTCGCTGACCACCAAGGGCGACGCGCGGATCACCTGGCTGCACCGGAGCCGGGGCGACGATCTCGCGGCCGCCGTCCGCGCGCTCGAGTGGCGCGAAGGTGTCGTGCAGGCGTTCGTCCACGGCGAGGCCGGGTTCGTCCGGGACCTGCGGCGTCATCTGCTGGACGACCGGGGCATGCGGCGCGATCTGCTGTCGATCTCCGGATACTGGCGGATCGGGAAGACCGACGAGGCGTGGCGACTGGAGAAACAGGCCGAGCGGAACGCGTAGCCTCGGTCGCATGATCGAGCTGAAGGTGGACGTCGACCCGGCCGAGGTGGGTTTCGACGCGGAGCGGCTGCGACGGATCGACAAGCACTTCGACGGATACCTGGAGCGAAACCGGCTCCCCGGATACCTGGCCGTGGTGACCAGGAACGGGAAGGTCGCGCATCTCGCGGCGAACGGGCAGCGCGACATCGAGGCCGGGCTGCCGGTCGAGACCGACACGATCTGGCGGGTCTACTCGATGACCAAGCCGGTCACGTCGGTCGCCGCGATGATGCTCGTCGAAGCGGGGCTCATCGATCTCAAGGACCCGATTTCCCGCTGGCTCCCGGAGTTCTCCCAGCCGCGGGTCTTCGCCGGGGGTTCGTCGGTGAAGCAGGCGACCGTGGCCGCCACCGAACCGATCCGGCTCTGGCATCTGCTCACCCACACCGCGGGGCTCACCTACGGCTTCCATCGCACGCATCCGGTCGACGCGGTCTACCGCGACGCCGGCTTCGACTGGGGCACCGCGCCGGGGCTCGACCTGGCCGGTGTCTCGGAGGCGATCGCAAGGCTGCCGCTGCTGTTCGAGCCGGGTTCGGAATGGAACTATTCGGTCGCGACGGACATCCTCGGCAGGCTCGTCGAGGTCGTCTCCGGGCAATCCCTCGACACCTTCTTCGCCGAGCGGATCTTCACGCCGCTCGGCATGCACGACACGGGTTTCCAGGCCGACCCCGGCGCTCTCGACCGGCTGGCCGCGCTCTACGTGCCGCATCCGGTCACCAAGGCGCCGTTCCGTCACGACGAGATGGGCGCCGTCGGCCGTGTCACGCCCACGTGCTTCTCAGGCGGCGGAGGGCTGGTCTCGACCGCCGGTGACTACCACCGCTTCACCCAGATGCTGGTGCGCGGCGGCGAACTCGACGGCGTCCGGCTGCTCGGCCCGCGCACGCTTCGGCTGATGGCGACCAACCACCTGCCCGGCGGGGTGGACCTGGAGACCTGCGGACGGACCGGGTTCTCCGAGGTGCCGTACCACGGTTTCGGCTTCGGGCTGGGCTTTTCCGTGCTCGACGACCCGGTGAAGGCCAAGACGCTCGCCAGCGCCGGGGAGTTCGCCTGGGGCGGCGCGGCGAGTACCGCGTTCTGGGTCGATCCGGACGAGGACATCACGGTCCTGTTCTTCACCCAGTTGCTGCCGTCGTCGACCTACCCGATCCGCGTCGAATTGAGGAACCTGGTGTATCAAGCCTTGCTCGACTGAGGGGGAGCCATGCGCCGGATCGTGGTGGTCGGGGCCGGTCAAGCCGGGCTGGTCCTGGCCTTGGGCCTGCAGCGGCACGGATACGCCGTCACCGTGGTCACCGACCACGACGCGGAAACGATCCGGGCGGGCAGGCTCATCTCGAACCAGTGCGTGTTCCACCCGGCGCTGACCCGGGAACGCGCGCTGGGCATCAACTTCTGGGACGGGCAGGCCCCGGAGATCCTCGGCGCTTCGTTCGGGCTCGCCGGGGATTCCCCGGAGCCCGCCGTCTCGTGGCAGGCCCGGTTCGACCATCCCGCGCAGTCGGTCGATCAGCGGGTCAAGGTGTCCGCCTGGCTGACCGCCTTCGCCGAACGCGGTGGCGAGGTGCGGATCGGCAAGGTGACCCCGGACGGGCTGGAGGAGTACGCCCGCGAATTCGACCTCGTGCTGGTCGCGGCCGGGCGGGGACCGCAGTTCGACGCCCTCTTCTCCCGTGACGACGCGCGTTCCCCGCACCGCGAACCGCAGCGGACCATCGGGATCCTGTACCTCGTATCCGGCCGGGACGAACCGCTCCCGGTGTATCCGGGGCTGACGTTCGGGCTTTCCCAGGCAGGTGAGCTGTTCGGCCTGCCGGTCCAGTCCGTGCGCGGGCCTGTCTTCGGTCTCGGGTTCTTCGGCGTGCCCGGCGGCCCCATGGATGTCTGGGACGGCGTCACCGACGTCGACGAGCACTTCGAACTCGCGAAGACGGTGCTGCGCGAACAGTTCCCGTGGGTGCGGGAGTCGCTCGCCGACGCGCGCCCGAGCGGACCGCTGGACGTCCTGCGGGGCCGCGTCCTGCCGATCGTGCGCGACCCGGTCGGGACGCTGCCGTCGGGGGCGAAGGTACTGGCGATGGGCGACGCCGCGGTGACGAACGACCCGATCGCCGGACAGGGCGCGAACATGGCGGCCCACGCGGCCGCGGTCTACGAACGACGCATCCTCGACCACGGCGACCGCCCGTTCGACGAGCCGTTCCTGCGCGGTACTTTCGCCGAATACTGGGAAAAGGCACAGCACGCGACCCGGCTGAGCAACGATCTGCTCGCTCCGCCGCCGGATCACGTGCTGGCCACCTTGGAAGCCGCGCGGACGGCGCCCGAGGTGGCGCGCCGGTTCGCGAACATCTTCTCCGACCCCGTCGACTACGCCGGTTGGCTCACCGACGAGGACACCGCCCTGGCTTACCTGGCGTCGAACGGCGCGTGATCCGGGGCGCAGACGGTACCGCGCGCCGGAAGGCGGCCCTGGGCCAGATAGGCGTCGAGAGCGGCATCGACACACGCGCTGCGGTTCGCGGCGCCGTGTCCCCACGCGTCCAGCGTCAGGAGCCGGGCATGGCCGAGGATGCGTTCGGTGCGCTTCGCTCCGGCGTACGGGGTTTCCGGGTCGCCCTTGCCGTTGGCCAGCAAGAGGATCGGCGCGGTCGGCCGGTTCCACGGTCCCGTGTACCGGGCCGGATCGGAGGCAGGCCAGAAGGCGCACGGCAGTGAGAGATACGCGTCGTACGAACCGAAACCGCGGCTTTCCCGGTCGCTCGCCCTGGCCGCGCGAGGCCAGGCGGCCGGGTCACGCGGGTTCGTGGTGTCGGCGCAGACCGTCCCGCCACCACCCAGCGCGGAATCGAACGGGGTCGCGATGGCCTTCGCCGCGGCGGGTTTCGTCGCGGACTGGAGGAATTCCGCCAGCGCGGGGGAGTTGGCCTCGTCGGTCAGCGCGTTGTGGGTACGCCGGATGACCTCCTGATAGGTGATCGCTCCCGGCGTGGCCTGCAGCCGGTCGAGGAGCGCGTCGTACTTGGCCCGCAGGTCCGTTCCCGGCTCGCGGAACGCGCATCGGGTGTCGGCCGCGCACGCGTCGAGGAACGCCTGCAGCGCGCGCTCCGCGTCCCGGAAGCCGCCGAGCCTGGTGCTGAACGGGACGTTCGCGTCCTCCGGACGGTGCCCGGTCGACCAGGCGATCGGATCGTCGACGGCGTCCAGTGCCAAGGCGCCGACGCGATGCGGGAACAGGTTGGCGTACACCTCACCGAGGTAGGTGCCGTAGGAGAGGCCGTAGTACCGCAGCCGGGGCTCGCCGACGGCTTCGCGCAGCCTGTCGAGGTCCCTGGCGACGTTCGCGGTCGACAGGTGGTTCAGCAGGGGCCCGGCGTTGCGGCCGCACGAGGCGGCCACCTCGCGGACGTCGGCGAAATGCCGGGTCTCCTGTTCGGTGGTGATCGGGAAGGTGCCGAAAACCCGTTTGAGCGGCTCGGTTTCGGCGTCGGACGTGAAGCAGCGGACCGGCGTACTGGCGCCGACCCCGCGCGGGTCGAAGCCGACGATGTCGAACTGCCGGTGCAGCGACGGAGTCTGGAACTTGCTGAAGCGGCCGGGGTTCCCGGGGCCGCCGGGGTTGGTGAAGAGGGTGCCGCGTTTGTGCTTCTGGTCCGTCGCCGGGAGACGGCCGAGCGCGATGGTGATCAGCGGGCCGCCAGGGTCCTGATAGGACAGCGGGACTTCGATCTCTGCGCAGTCGTAGCCCGGCGGCGAGCCGGACGGACAGGAGCCCCAGTCGAGGTCTTTCGGCGCGGCAGAAACCGCGGGCGCGAGCGTGACGGCGGCGAGTGCGGTGAGGGTGAACACAGCGGCGATGCGGATTCTGGTCACCAGGCCAGCGTCTCGCCTCGCGGGCGCGCGATCCCTGGTGCTCGTACCCGGAAACATGGTGGGGTGAACCCCTCCATGTTCAACATATAGCGCACCGGGGGGCTTGCGGCAAGACCCCGGTGATGCCGCAGAATCCTCGGCCGTAGCCAGAACAGGCCGAACAGGAGTGAAGATTTGACGGACGTCGACGTGATCATCGTGGGTGCCGGCCCGACCGGTCTGATGCTGGCCGCCGAACTGCGGCTGGCAGGTGCGCGCCCGCTGGTCCTGGAACGGCGGCCGGAACAGGGGAAGACTCCGAAGGCCCATGGCCTCAGCGGGCAGATCCTGGACCTGCTGCACTATCGCGGCCTGCTGGACCGGGTGCGAGGGCTCGTCACCGATCCCGTGCCGCCGCACCGCTTCCCCTTCGGTGGGGTCCACGTCGACCTCACGCGGTTCGACGAGCCGCCGCTGAAGGCGCTTTCGGTACGGCAGCAGTCGCTGGAGCGGCTGCTGGAGGAGCACGCCACGGAGCTCGGCACGGAAGTGCGTCGCGGGCACGAGGTCGTCGGGTTGCGCCAGGACGACGAGTCGGTGACCGCCGAGGTGCGCGGCCCGGACGGGACGTACGAGGTCACCGCCCCGTATCTGGTGGGTTGCGACGGCGGGCGCAGCCCCGTCCGGTCGATGGCGGGGATCGGCTTCCCCGGCACCACCTATCCCGAGGTGAACCGGATCGGGCAGGTCAAGATCCCCGAAGGTCTGACCGTGCACGACAACAGCGACATCGAAACGCCGGAGCTGGGCCGGATCAAGGCGGGTTTCACGCGCACCGACACCGGCGTGTTCGCGCTCGGTTCGCTCACGCCGGGGATCGTGTTCATCCAGACCACGGAGGACGATCCCGGCGAGGTCGACGACGACGTGCCGATGACCCTGGCCGAACTCGGGGACAGCATTCGCCGCGTGCTCGGCGGGGACGTCCCGCTGGGCGAACCGGTCCGGCTCTCGCGCTACCAGTTCTCCGCCCGCCAGGCCGAGCGCTACCGCGAAGGCCGGATCCTGCTGGCGGGCGACGCGGCCCACCTGCTGCCTTCCACCGGCACGGCGATCAACGTCGGCATGTCCGACTCGGTCAACCTCGCCTGGAAGCTGGCCGCCGAGATCCAGGGCCGGGCGCCGGAAGGACTGCTGGACACCTATCACGCGGAACGGCACGCCGCCGGCGCGCGTGCGCTGCTGCAGTCCCGGGCACAGGTCGCGTTGCGGCGCGGGCACGACGAAGCGGCTGAAGCGCTCCGCGCGGTCTTCCAGGAACTGCTGGACGACGAGCAGGCCGCGCGACGGTTGTCGGCCCACGTCGCCGGGACCGACACGCGCTACCCGATGCCCGGTTCCACGCACGCGCTCGCCGGCACGTTCGTCCCGGATCTCGCGCTGGAGACCGACGACGGGGCGACCAGCGTCGCCGAGCTGCTGCGGGCGGCGCGGCCGGTCCTGCTCGACCTCGCGGGCAGGCCTGACCTGCGTGAACTCGCGCACGGCCGGGCCGACGTCCACACCGCGAAGACCGAGGACAGGCCCGCCGACGTCCTCCTGATCCGCCCGGACGGCTACATCGCTTGGGCCGGAGACGACGCCGAGGGCCTGCGCGAGGCCCTAGCCGCCTGGTTCGGGGCCTGATCCCACGCGTTTCGTCCTCTGAATGCGGACGCATTCAGAGGACGAAACGCGGTCGTCAGCGGTTGACGACCTCGGAGCCGTACCGCTTCAGGGTTTCCTCGCGCTGATCGTGCATCAGGTACAGCGAGAACTGGTCGACACCGAGCGAAGCCAGCTCCTCCAGCCGGTCCACATGGGCCGAAGACGGCCCGAGCAGGCAGAACCGGTCCACGATCTCGTCCGGGACGAAGTCGGTCGACGGATTCCCCGCCCGCCCGTGGTGCGAGTAGTCGTAGCCCTCCCGCTCACGGATGTAGTCGGTCAGCTCGCGCGGCACCGGCCCGGAATCGCCGTACCGCGCCACGAGATCCGCGACGTGGTTGCCGACCATCCCGCCGAACCAGCGCAGCTGCTCCCGCTGATGAGCCAGATCGTCGCCGACGTACGCCGGGGCCGCGAGGCAGATCGTGATCCCGGCCGGATCCCGCCCGGCCGCGCGAGCGGCCTCGCGGACGGAACCGATGGTCCACCGGGCGATCGCGGGATCGGCACATTGGAGGATGAAGCCGTCGGCGTGTTCGCCGACCGTCTTCAGCGCCTTCGGCCCGTATCCCGCCATCCACATTTCGAGCCTGCCGTTGCGGATCCAGGGGATCCGGACCGGCTTGTCCCGCAACAGGACTTCGCGTCCTTCGGCCAGTTCCTTGACCACGTGCATGCAGTCGCGCACGGTGGCCAAAGTGGATGGTGGCTTGCCGACCACCCGGTGCGCCGAGTCGCCGCGGCCGATGCCGCAGACGGTCCGGTTGCCGTACATGTCGTTGAGCGTGGCGAAGGTCGACGCCATCACCGACCAGTCCCGGGTGGCCGGGCTGGTCACCATCGGGCCCACGATCATCGACGACGTCGCCGCGAGGATCTGCGAGTAGATGACGAACGGTTCCTGCCACAGCACGCACGAGTCGAACGTCCAGCCGTAGCGGAAACCCTGGTCTTCCGCCGCCTTCATCAGCCGCACGAGATCGCGCGCGGGCGGATCGGTCTGGAGCACTATCCCGAAGTCCACGGCCACCCCTCAATTCAGATACTGGTTGAGGTCGCGCGAGAGGAATTTCCCGTGCGTCGTACTGCCCGAGAAGCCGGACGGCGACACCACCACGCGCCCGCGCGAGAGCACGGTGTCGACCTTGCCGGTGATCTCCAGCCCTTCGTAGGCCGAGTAGTCCACGTTCATGTGGTGCGTCTCGACCGAAAGGGTCTGTTTCGCCGCCGGGTCGTAGACGACGATGTCCGCGTCCGAACCCGCCGCGATCACCCCCTTGCGCGGGTACAGCCCGAACATGCGCGCCGGCGTGGTCGAGCAGGTCTCGACCCAGCGGCCGAGGGTGAGCTCGCCCGCCACGACACCTTGGTGCAGCAGGTCCATCCGGTGCTCGACGCCGGGGATCCCGTTGGGGATCGCGCGGAAGTCGCCGCGGCCGAGTTCCTTCTGGTCCTTGAAACAGAACGGACAGTGATCCGTCGACACCACCGAGAGATCGTTGGTGCGCAGCCCCCGCCACAGATCCGCCTGATGCGATTTCTCGCGCAGCGGGGGAGAGGCGACGTACTTCGAGCCTTCGAAATCAGGCTTCGCCAAATCCTCGATGGACAGATAGAGATACTGAGGACACGTCTCCGCGAAGACGTTCTGCCCGTCGTCGCGCGCTTCCGCGACCGCCGCCAGCGCTTGCGACGCCGAGAGGTGCACGATGTACAGCGGCGCCCCGGTCACCTTGGCCAGCTGGATCGCGCGCGAGGTCGCCTCGCCCTCCAGCTCCGGCGGGCGGGTGAGGCCGTGCTGCACCGGGTCGATCTTCCCGGCGGCGAACGCCTGCGCGGCCAGCTGGTCGATCGCGATGCCGTTCTCCGCGTGCATCATGATCGTCGCGCCGATCTCGCGCGCCTTCTGCATGGCCAGCAGGATCTCGCCGTCCGTGGAGTAGAAGACCCCCGGATAGGCCATGAACATCTTGAAGCTGCCGACTCCGCCGTCGACGCAGGCCTGCATCTCCTTCAACGACGAGTCGTTGACGTCGGAGACGATCATGTGGAAGCCGTAGTCGATGGCGCAGTTGCCGTCGGCCTTCTCGTGCCATTTGTCCATTGTGGACAACAGGGAGGTGCCCTTGGCCTGGACGGCGAAGTCGATGATCGTGGTCGTGCCGCCCCACGCCGCCGCCGTCGTCCCGGTGCCGAAGGTGTCGACCGAATGCGTTCCGCCGAACGGCATCTCCATATGGGTGTGCGCGTCGATCCCGCCCGGCAGGACGTACTTCCCGGTGGCGTCGATCGTCTCGTCGGCGGGCCCCAGCGTGCCGGGGGCGCCGACGGCCGAGATCGTCTCGCCGTCGACGAGGACGTCCGCCGCCGCAGCGCCCGCCGTGGACAGCACCTGCCCGCCGCTGATGAGGGTGGTCATCACGCCTCCGCGAGGGGTCCGTAGCTGTCGGGACGCCGGTCTCGGTAGAAGGCCCACAGGTCCCGCACTTCGGCGAGTTTGCCCATGTCGAGGTCGCGGACGACGATCTCCTCCTCGGTGTCGGACGCGGCTTCGCCGACGAGCTGCCCGCGCGGGTCCGCGAAATACGACTGGCCGTAGAAGTCGTTGTCGCCCAAGGGTTCCACCCCGACACGGTTGATCGTGCCGACGTAGTACTCGTTCGCGACGGCGGCCGCGGGCTGCTCCAGCCGCCACAGGTACTCCGACAGGCCCCGGCTGGTCGCCGACGGGTTGAACACGATCTTCGCCCCGGCCAGGCCCAGCGCGCGCCAGCCCTCCGGGAAGTGCCGCTCGTAACAGATGTAGACGCCGATGCGGCCGACGGCGGTGTCGAACACCGGGTAGCCCATGTTCCCGGGCCGGAAGTAGAACTTCTCCCAGAAGCCCTTCACCTGCGGGATGTGGTTCTTGCGGTGCTTGCCGAGGTAGGTGCCGTCGGCGTCGATCACCGCGGCGGTGTTGTAGTACACGCCGGGCTGCTCGACCTCGTACATCGGGACGACCAGCACGACACCGTGCCGCTCGGCGACCTCCTGCATGAGCTTGGTCGTCGGACCGTCAGGGATGCCTTCGGTGTAGGAGTAGTAATCGGTGTCCTGCACCTGGCAGAAATACGGGCCGTAGAACAACTCCTGCAGGCAGACGACCTGAGCACCCTGCGAAGCGGCCTTGCCGATGGCATCGACCGCGTTCGCGATCATGGACTCCTTGTCACCCGTCCACCGCTGCTGGATCAATCCGGCTCGGACCACGTCGCTCACTTGCATCCTCCTCGATTTCGGTGGTGCGGTTGCGTTCGGGCAGGGACAGCAGCAGGTAGACGACGAAGGCGCCCGCCAGGCCGACGACCCAGTTGTAGTCGTAGAGGGGTTTCAGGAACGGGATCAGCCCGTCGGCGGGGAACGGCCCGCCGTACGCGCCGCCGACCGAGAGCACGGCGCCGACCAGCGTCGCGACGAGCGCGCGCCAGTTCCAGCCGCCGTTGAACCAGTAGACGCCGCGTTCGGTGTAGAGATCCCGCAGGTTGAGGCGCGTGCGGTTGACGACCCAGTAGCCGGCGACCAGCACCCCGGCCACGGCGCCGAGCAGGCCGCCGTAGAAGCCGAGCCACGCGAAGATGTAGATGTTCGGGTCGGAGTAGAGCCGCCACGGCTGGATGACGATGCCGATGATGCCCGTGATCAGCCCGCCGACCGCGAAGGTGATCTTCTTCGGGAAGGCGTTGGAGAAGTCGTAGGACGGGCTGACCACGTTGGCCGCGAGGTTCGCCGACACGGTCGCCAGCACCAGTGCGATGAGCGCGACCACCACGACGACCGGGGAATCGAACCGGTCGGCCAGTTTCGCCGGGTCCCAGATCTGCTCGCCGTAGAGGACACTGCCGCCCGAGGTGGTCAGGATGGCCACGATCGCGATGAACGTCATCGTGGTCGGCAGGCCGAGGATCTGGCCGCGGACCTGCTTGCCCTGGCTGCCGCCGAACCGGGTGAAGTCCGGCATGTTCAGCGAAAGCGTCGACCAGAACGCGATCATCGCCATCAGCGACGGGGCGAACACCTTCCAGAAGTCCGGCCCCCAGCCGAGTTTCCCGGGTTCGGACAGGATCGGGCCGAGTCCGCCCGCCTTGACGAGCACGTAGCCCAGCAGGATCAGGAAGCCGACCGACACCAGCGGCGCCGTCCAGTTCTCGAACTTCCGGACCGCCTCCATGCCGCGCCAGATGACGAGCATCTGGAACAGCCAGAACAGGCCGAAGGAGAGCCACAGCGTCCAGTGCTGGCCGAGGACGACGGTGGAGTTCTTCCACCCGGAACCCGCCAGCCTGCCGACGATGATGTAGATCGCCTCACCGCCGACCCAGGTCTGGATGCCGAACCAGCCGCACGCGATGAACGCCCGCAGCAAGGCCGCCAGATTCGCGCCGCGCATACCGAAGAAGGCGCGGGCGAACACCGGGAACGGGATGCCGTACTTCGTTCCGGCGTGGCTGTTGAGCAGCATCGGGATCAACACGATCAGGTTGCCGATGGTGATCGTGAGCAGTGCCTGGACCCAGTCCATCCCGAGCGCGATCAGCGACGCGGCGAGAGCGTAGGACGGGATGTTGTGCGCCATGCCCATCCACAGCGCGAAGTAGGTGTACGTGGTCCAGGTCCGCTTTTCGACCGGGACCGGGGCGAGTTCTTCGTTGTAGAAGCGGCTGTCCTTCAAGGACTCGACCTCGCCGAGTTCCACCCGGCCATCAGGATGCACGTGCTGCGTACCGCGTGCCGTCGGCTCCATTGCGGAATCGTGCTCGCCCGCGCCGCACGGGTGGGACTGGCAGACTGTTCACTGTTGAGGGCGTCGGAGCGCAGACTGTCGATTGCGTTCGCCGGGTCCGGAGTGCATGACCTGCGTCACACACGTGGCCGTAGTGATCCGGCAAACCGGCTGAAACATCTCCACAGGATCTCCACAGCTCACCCGGATGGTCTCCACGGCCGGTGCCTACAGTCATCCCCATGGAACTGGGAGGACGCCGGGTGCTGGTCGTCGAGGACGACGTGACCATCGCGGAGAGCATCGCCGCGCGTTTGCGGGCCGAGGGATTCTCTGTCGACCTGGCGCACGACGGCCCTTCCGGCGTCGAGGCGGACGCCGAGCGGGAGCCGGACCTGGTGGTGCTCGACGTGATGCTGCCGGGATTCGACGGGCTGGAGGTCTGCCGCCGGATCCAGGCCCGCCGCCCGGTCCCGGTGCTCATGCTGACCGCCCGGTCGGACGAGACGGACATGCTGATCGGCCTCGGCGTCGGCGCGGACGACTACCTCACCAAGCCGTTCTCGATGCGGGTGCTCTCGGCGCGGGTGCACGCGCTGCTGCGCCGCGTCGAACGGTCCACGCGCGCCGAAGGCGAGGAGACGGGGACGAAGATCGTGCTCGGCGACCTCGAAATCGACGTCGACCAGCGGCGGGTCACGCGGGCGGGCACCCAGGCCCAGCTGACGCCGATCGAGTTCGACCTCCTCGTCCACTTCGCGAAACGCCCGAGGGCGGTGCAGCCGAGGGAACGGCTGCTCAGCGAGGTCTGGGACTGGGACGTCGCGGGCACCGGCTCGGGCACCCGCGCCGTCGACAGCCATATCAAGGCGCTGCGCCGCAAACTGGGCGCGGACCTCATCCGCACCGTGCACGGCGTCGGCTACGCCCTGGAGGTGGGATCGTGAAGTCAAGTGATCGCCATCGGAAGTCCTCCGGAGGTCTCGACGGCCCAGCTTCCCGCTGGACGCGTGGCCGCGAGGCCCGAGTACAACCCCGGTACGAGGACCTCGCGGCCACACACCCAGCGGAAACCTGGATCCGCCGAATACCCCCGAAGGCCTTCCGATGGCGATCACTTCGCCCGCTGCTCGGCCGTGTCGTCGACGCGCTGCCGAGACCGCTCGACCCGGTCCGCTCCATCAAACTCAAGCTCGCGATCCTGCTGGTGTCCTCCGGCGGGATCGCGTTCGCCTTCTTCAACTGGCAGATCGGCTGGCTGCCGCCGCGGACCACGATCGCCGCCATGGTGCTGGCCGTGGTCACCTCGCAGATCCTGGCGCACGGGATGACCAGGCCGCTGCGGGAGATGACCGCCGCGGCCCGCGCGATGGCCAAGGGCGACTACACCCGGCGGGTCCGCGCGACCGCCCGCGACGAGGTCGGGGAGCTGTCGCACGCCTTCAACCAGATGGCCGCCGACCTGGACGCCTCGGATCAGCGCCGCCGCGAGCTGATCGCGAACGTCTCCCACGAGCTCCGCACCCCGATCACCGCGCTGAACGGGGTGCTGGAGAACCTGGTCGACGGGGTCGCCGAACCCGATCCGGCGACGCTGAAGACCGCGCTGCAGCAGACCGAACGGCTCGGCAGGCTGGTTTCGGAACTCCTGGATCTTTCGCGGATCGACGCGGGCGCGTTCCCGTTGCAGCTGGAGGAGTTCGATCTCGAACTGCTGCTGGAGGAGGTCGCCGCCGAAGCCGGGGCCACCGGTCGCGGTGTGCGGTTCGCCGTCGACGTCCAGCCGCCCGGCGCGACCGCCGTCGCCGATCGCGGACGGCTCTACCAGGTCGTGGTCAACCTGCTCGACAACGCCGTCCGGCACGGACCCGCCGGGGGAGAGGTCCGGGTGCGGGCGGAGGCTCGCGAAGCCGACGTCGTCATCGAGGTCGAAGACGAAGGCCCCGGGATCCCGCCTGGGGAGCGGGACAGCGTGTTCGAGCGGTTCACCCGCGGTGAGCGGGCGGGCGGCGGGGGCACCGGCCTCGGGCTCGCGATCGCCCGGTGGGTGGTCGACCTGCACGACGGCAGCATCGCCGTGGTCACCCCCGAAGGGCGGCCGGGCTGTGTCATCCGCGTCGTGATCCCCGTTCCGTAGTTCTCCGCCGCTTTGTCCGGGCGCCGCACACAGCCAACGATATGTGCTTTCGCAAACTGGAGGATTCGATGAGCGAAGAGCAAGAGGAGAAGCAGGCGCACGCGTCGCCGCCCTCGGCGACGACCACCCTGCCGCCCGCCTCGCCGATGCCGCCCGCGCCACAGGTGCCGATTCTGATGCGGCCACGGGTACCGCCGAAGTCGGCGATCGTCCCGCTGCCCGCCTCCGTGCTGCCCGCGGCGGTCGCGGCCGGGCTGGTCACCGCCTTCGTCATGCCGGACGACCCAGGAGCCGGCTGGTTCGTGGCAGGGCTCGCCTTCGCGGTGGCCGTCTACTTCGCCGACAAACGCGCCCGAGGCGACGCCGAACCACACTTCCGGCTGGTCAACGCGGTGTGGGCGGCGTCAGCGCTCGGGCTGCTCGCCGTCGGCATGTTCCGCGCGTCGGTGTGGCTGAACGTGTTGTGCGTGCTGGCGGCCTTCGTCGCGGGATCCCTCGCGGTGGTCGGGAAACGCACCGTGAACACGATCGTCTACGACGTCTTCGCGGTCCCCATCGAAGCGCTGCTTTCGATCCCGTGGGTCGGGCGCGGGCTCACGAAGCTCGGCAAGAAACCGAGGCCGAGGTTTCTCGTGCCGGTGCTGGCGAGCGCCTTGCTGCTACTGGTGTTCGTCCCGTTGATGAGTGGTGCGGACGCCGCGTTCGCGAGCGTCGTCGACACCGTGATCCCCGAGCTGGACCCGGGGACCTTCGTGCGCTGGGGTTTCCTGTTCGTGGTGGCCGCGGTGGCCGTCACCGGGGCGTGTTACCTGCTGGCGGCGCCTCCGCTGCCCGCCGCCGACGACGCGCCGCGCAAACGGCTCGCGCACCGCCTCGAATGGACGTTGCCGCTGGGTGTGCTGGTGTTGCTGTTCACGAGCTTCGTCGTGGTGCGCCTGGTCGTGTTGTTCGGCGGCACCGAGTACCTTCTGGCCACGAGCGGCCTGACGGCGGCCGAGTACGCCAGGAGCGGGTTCTGGCAGCTCTCCGCCATCACCGTGCTGACCCTGCTGCTGGTCGCCGCCGCGCTGCGCTGGGCGCCGAAGACCTCGGTGGCCGATCGTGTCTGGCAGCGCGGGCTGCTCGGCGCGTTGAGCGTGCTCAGCCTGGTGCTGGTCGCGTCGGCGTTGAGTCGCATGTGGACATACCAGCAGGCGTACGGGTTCACCGTGCTGCGGCTGCTCGTCGAGGTCTGCGAACTCTGGATCGGCCTGATCTTCCTGCTGGTGCTCGCGTCCCTGATCCCGCTGCGGTCGGCCTGGCTGCCGCGCGCGGCCATCGGGGCCGCCGTCGCGGCGCTGCTCGGGCTGGCCGTACTCGATCCGGAACGGTTCATCGCCGACCGCAACATCGATCGGCTCACGCACGGCAAGACGCTCGACACCGCTTACCTCTCACGGTTTTCCGCGGATGTGGTGCCGTCGGCGGACCGGCTTCCCGAGCCGCTGCGGTCCTGTGTGCTCGGACCGGTCGTGCGAGAAATCCCGGAAGATGATTGGCGCGAATGGAACCTGAGCCGGTCCCTCGCGCGTCAGACCCCCGTTACCGCGAACGACGGGATCGGATGCCGGTACCTGACCCGTCCTTGAGCCGTGACCCACGGCCTTGATCGCCCTCTTGGGGGTGAGGGCGATCAAGGCGGCGGTGAACGGCGCCGCCGGGCCACCGAGGGGGAGGTCCGGCGGTCACCTGTGCCACGACGGCCTTATCGGACGGAAGTCCTTCGTGGCAACGCTTTGTGGTGATTCCGGTCAGAAGGTGAAGACGCCGGCCGACTCGGCGTCGGCGACGCAACGGTTGGCGTACGAGGTGCGGAAGGTGACCGGTTCGCCGCGCCACTTGCCGACCGCCGAGACGTCCACCGGCGAGTATTCGAGGGTGCAGGCCCGCGGTTCCGGGCGGAGCCGGTCGAACTTTCCGTCCACTTCGGACAGTTTGCCGCAGGCGTGGCCGCGCGTGGGGTGCGATCCCCCGGTGGGTCCGCAAGTGAGCGAGACGGTGCCGATCCGGCCCCTGGTGTCGTGGCTGGTCAGCTGGAACGTGGATTCGGCGGGCGGTGCCGGGGCCATACAGGCCAGCGCGAGCACGCAGGCGCCGATCGGTTCGAAGAAAGCCATATCAACCCTATCGGCTGACGTGGGCCGATCACTGTGTTCCACGCTCGGGTGAAATTCGCTCACCCGGACGTGTGGTCGTCCGCTTTTCGGATGTCGTGGGCGAGCAAAGCGACATAAAGCGAGAGCATCGACTCCGGATCTTCGAGCCGCACGCCCAGTACCTGCTCGATCCGGGCCAGCTGCTGGTAGTACGCGGTGCGGGAGGTGTGCGCGGCGGCGGCCGCCGCCGACTTGTTGCCACCGTGCTCGCAGTAATGCCTCAACGCCTGAACGAGTCTGCTGCCCTGCGCGGCGTCCCGGCTCAGCAGCGGGCCGAGTTCCCGAGCGGCGAACGCGGTGATCCGTTCGTCGCCCGCCAGCAGCTGCAACAGTCCGCGCAACCGGACGTCGTCGAGCCGGTGGACCACCCGTTCGACGTTCTCGGCGAGCGCCGCGGCGGCGACCTGCGCGGCTTCGACGAGCGTCCGCCGCGCTTCGGCGGGCCCGCTCCCCGTGGTCCCGACCGCGACCACCGCGGGCGCGCCGGCCCGGGCCTCGTGGACGTCGGTGGCCAGCCGCCTCAGTACCGCGTCGACCCCCGCCTCCGGCGAGAGCGCGATCAGCGCACGCACCTGGGTGTCGTCGGTGGCCACCAGCGCGGACACCTTGGCGTGCCGCGCGGCGAGCACGGTCGCCTCGGCGAGTTCCCGCAGCAGCACCGGAGTGGACTGCGCGGTCTTGGCGGTGACGGTGATCCGGGGCCGCACGGCGACCCCGACCAGCAACCGTCCCGTCAGCGGGACACCCAGCGCGGAGGCCCGCGCGGTCAGTTCGGCGGGCGGCACCGGGTTCGCCAGCAGTTCGGTCAGGATCGCGCGGTGCGCCTGGCGTTCGAGGCTGTCGGTGTCCTTGGCGACCAGCCGGTGGACCGCGAGCGCGGACGCGGCCCGTTCGGCGACCACGACATGCCGGTGCGGCGGCTGATCCCCGCAGACGACGACCAGCCGCCCCCAGTCGTGTCCGCGCGCGCCGACGACGGTGATCAGCCAGCCCGCGCCCTGGTGGTAGCCGGTCCGCTCGCCGACCTGCACCGGTCGTGACCGGGACGGCCAGCCGGGCAGCAGTTCGCCGGGGTCGGTCCCCGCCGTGTCGTAGGCGAGGACCTCGTGCGACAGCGTCTCCAGCACGACGGGATGTTCGGTGAGCCTCGCGACCTCCCGCAGGATGTCGCCCGGTTCGGCGCCGGCGACCGTCAGCGCCGTGAAGGTCTCGTGGACCCGCTCCGCCGCGCGCAGTTCGTCGACCTGGGCGTCGACGATCAGCCCGTTCACCGCCTCGGTGACCGACACGAAACGCGTCTCGCGCGAAAGGGTGATCAGCGGGACACCGTGGCGGTCCGCGGCGTCGACCAGCGCGGGCGGCAGCTTGTCACTCCAATGCCGGACCAGTTCGACGACGATCCCGGCGACCCCGACGCCCGCCAGATCGCCGACGTACCTGGCCAGCGCGGCGCCGTCGTCGGGCAGCGCGACCCCGGTGGTGAGCACGAGTTCCCCGCCCCGCAGCAACGGGGCGATGTCCGCGACCTCGGCGACATGCGCCCAGCGGACCGGCGCGTCCAGCCCCGCCGCCCCCGCCACCACATGGGGCCTGCCCTGACGCAGCACCGGCAGCGCGAGCACCTCGGCGACGGTCGGGTACATCGGCCTCCCACCCGGTTCGACAACGCTGGAGACAGACTGTACGGCCGGGACCGGGAGTCCGTACACGTTGACGATGGCGTCGGTGTGGCGCGCGCACCCAGACTCGACCGGGAGCAGGCACCAGGGACCAGGAAGGCGGAACCCGTGACCGACCGCATCAACCACTGGATCGACGGCAAACCGTGCGAAGGCGTGAGCGAACGATCCGGTGACGTGTTCGATCCGGCCACCGGCCAGGTGCGGGCGAAGGTCGCCTTCGCGGCGCAGGACGACGTCGACGCCGCCGTCGCCGCCGCGTCCCGGGCGCTGCCGGGCTGGCGCGGGACGTCGCTGGCCGGGCGGACGCGAGTGCTGTTCGCCTTCCGTGAGCTGCTTTCGGCGCGGCGTCACGAACTGGCGAAGATCGTCACCAGCGAACACGGCAAGGTCGAATCCGACGCCGCGGGGGAGATCGCGCGCGCGATCGAGAACGTCGAATACGCCTGCGGCGCGGCGCAGATGCTCAAAGGCGGGTTCAGCGAGAACGCCTCCACCGGCGTCGACGTGTACTCGATCTCGCAGCCGCTGGGCGTGGTCGGCGTGATCTCGCCGTTCAACTTCCCGGCGATGGTCCCGCTGTGGTTCGTGCCGAACGCGCTCGCCTGCGGCAACACCGTCGTGCTCAAACCGAGCGAGAAGGATCCGACCGCGGCCGTGTTCATCGCGGAACTGTTCGCCGAGGCGGGTCTGCCCGACGGTGTCCTCAACGTCCTGCACGGCGACAAAGTGGCCGTCGACGGGCTGCTGGAACACCGCGACGTCAAGGCGATCTCGTTCGTCGGGTCGACGCCGATCGCGAAGTACGTCTACGAAACCGGGACCAGGCACGGGAAACGCGTGCAGGCGCTCGGCGGTGCGAAGAACCACATGGTCGTCCTCCCGGACGCGGACCTCGACCTCGCCGCCGACGCGGCCGTGTCCGCGGGCTTCGGCTCGGCGGGGGAGCGGTGCATGGCGGTGTCGGTCGTGGTCGCGGTCGACCCGGTCGGCGACGAACTGGTCGCGAAGATCGCCGAGCGGATCAAACGGCTGCGCGTCGGGGACGGCAGGCGGCCCACCTCGGAGATGGGGCCGCTCGTCACCGCCGCCCACCACGAACGCGTCGAGTCCTATGTGGAGGCCGGTGTCGAAGCGGGCGCCCGGCTCGTCGTCGACGGCCGCGGTATCGAGGTCGACGGCGAGGACGGCGGGTTCTGGCTCGGCCCGACACTGTTCGACCAGGTCACCCCGGACATGTCCGTCTACACCGACGAGATCTTCGGACCGGTGCTCGCGGTCGCGCGGGCCGAGGGCTACGACGCGGCGCTGGAGCTGATCAACGCCAACGCCTACGGCAACGGCACCGCGATCTTCACCAACGACGGGCGGGCCGCGCGGCGGTTCCAGAACGAGGTCGAGGTCGGGATGGTCGGCGTGAACGTGCCGATCCCGGTGCCGGTCGGCTACTACTCGTTCGGCGGGTGGAAGGACTCGCTGTTCGGGGACAGCCACGCCTACGGGCCGGAAGGGTTCCACTTCTTCACGCGGACGAAGGTCGTCACCTCGCGGTGGCCCGATCCTTCGCAGGGCGGGGTGAACCTCGGGTTCCCGCGCAACAGCTGACTGCCGCCGCCCCTTGCGCCTAAGTACATGAAGGCCCCCTTCCTGTACATAGGCGCAAGGAAGGGGGCCTTCATGTACTCGGGGCAGGGACGTCAGAACCGGCCGCAGTTCCCGTTGCCTGCTTGCCCGTTGAACGCGCTCTTCAGCCACTCGGTGGCATCGGTGGGCGCGGTCATCATGCCCAGCGCGTGGGAGAAGAACGGCGTGAAGGTCGTCAAGTCCTTCCACTGGACGTTGGCGCCCTTGCCGCACCAGTCCTTCGCCATCTGCTTGCCGACGGCCGCCGGGATGACGTCGTCCATCGGGCTGTGTTCGACCAGAACCGGCATCGCGGGCTTGATGGTGCCGATCCGGTTCTCCGCCACGATCGCGTCGAACGGCGGCTGGGACAGATAGGCGGAGACCGGCTTGCCCTCCTTCGTCAGCGAGCTGGTCTGCTTGTACATGAACTGGAGGACCGCGTTCATGGTGCAGGTCTGCCGGGCCTTCAAGAACAGTTCGGCCCCGGCCTGGTTGGCCAGGTCCATCAACCTGGCCTCGGGGTAGGCCTGGTTGATGCCGATCAGGGCGTAACCGAGGAACCCGGCGTACATCCCGCCGTCGAGCGACTTCGACAGCACGGCCTTGTCCGCGGGTGCCGCGCCCGAGTAGACGCCCTTGACGTTCAGTTCGGGAGCGTAAGTGGCGGCCAGTTCGGCGGCGGCCGCGGCGGCACTGCCGCCCTCGGAGTAGCCGGCGATGCCGACCGGGCCGTTGGCGGGCAGACCCGTTCCGGGCAACCGC
Source organism: Amycolatopsis sp. NPDC049868 (assembly GCF_044461365.1). Taxonomy (NCBI): domain Bacteria; kingdom Bacillati; phylum Actinomycetota; class Actinomycetes; order Pseudonocardiales; family Pseudonocardiaceae; genus Amycolatopsis; species Amycolatopsis sp. NPDC049868. The sequence goes on from NZ_JBITKV010000008.1 coordinate 42,723, forward strand.
TGCGCGGCGCGGATGACGTCGAGCACCGTGTGCGCTTCGGATAGCCGGATGACGTACGGGTGGTCGCCGCCGCCCGTCACCCATGGGCCGATGTAGTCGGTCTGCGCGACGGCGAACCCGGCGCCCAGCAACGCGTTGACGAAACTGCCTTGGAAACCGGAGACCATGTCCGAGGCCCCCTCGCCCGCGAGGGTCTTCGAGGGAGCGCAGTCCGGACCCATGCCGAAGGTGAACGGCGCATAGGCCACGATCGGCCGTTCGCCGGGACCGTTCCACGGATTGTCCGGCACCAGGACGGTGCCGCTCACCGCGACCTGCTTGTCCTTGTTGTCCCGGGAAAGATATTGGATCCGGGTCGATTTCGCCCCGTTGTAGGTCGAGGGCTGGGACTTGACCACGTCACCGTTCTCGCCGGCGGGAAGCGGTGAAGAGGAGACGTATACCGAATCGGTGTCCGCGTTCGCGGCCGGCGCGCCCACCGCGACCAACGTCACGGTCATGACGGCGATCAGGACATGGCGAAAGGAAGAAGTCATACTGCGCTCCACGCTGAGTCGGAATGTGAGGCCGGTGGACGAAAACTCCGCACGTGAGCTAGATGGAAGACCTTCCGGTGCTGGGCGGTCAATGGCCGGTCGTCGAATTGTCATTCCCGTCAGTGTGGCGAAACTGATTTCACTCATGGCTTTCCGTGCGGCGGTCGTGCGATTTCCGGAATTCGCCGATTCCGGTTATCGTCGCCGTCATGGCAGAACCGAAGCGATCGGCGATGCGGGTGGCCGATTCCGATCGCGAAAACGTCGCGCAACTGCTGTACGAAGCCATGGGAGCGGGACGGATCACCGCCGGTGAACTGGAAACGAGACTGGACACCGTCTACGCGGCCAAGACCTTCGCGGAATTCGAACCCGTCGTCGCGGATCTGTCACCCGGCGGGGCGCTCGCCCTGTCCCACGCCGGCGACGAGGAGCAAGGCGGACGGCGCTCGTTCGCCGTCATGTCCGCCACCACGCGGCGGTTCGGCGGACCGCTGCCGCCGAACCACGTCAGCCGCGCGTTCTGGGGCAGCGTGCGCCTCGATCTGCGGCAGGCCCGGATCGCCGCCGGACCCTGCACGATCAGGGCGGTGGCGATCATGGGCGGCGTCAAGATCCTCGTTCCCGAGGACTTCGCCCTCGACGTCCGGGGGATCGGCCTGATGGGCGGGTTCGGCACTGGCCGCAGGACTGGGCGCCGGCGGCCGGTGACGGGCGCGCCGGTGCTGCGCGTCACGGGTTTCGCCTGGTGGGGGTCGGTGAAGGTGATCCGGAAGCCCTTGGAGCCGCGCCGGCGCTCTCCGCGAGGGCGCGGCTGAGGTGCCCAAAGAAGTCCGGTGGCTCGCCGGGCACTCCACCTTCCGTAAACTCGTTGTGAGGACGAGCCGAGGGAGGTGCAGGTGGCCAACGCGGAAGAGCGCCGCTTCGAAGTGCTGCGCGCGATCGTCGCCGACTACGTGGCCAACCAGGAGCCCGTCGGCTCCAAGGCGATCGTCGACAAGCACAACCTCGGTGTGTCCAGCGCCACCGTGCGCAACGACATGGCGGCGCTGGAAGAAGAGGGCTACATCACACAGCCCCACACCAGTGCGGGCCGTATCCCCACCGACAAGGGGTACCGGCTGTTCGTCGACCGGATAGCCGAGGTCAAACCGCTCAGCTCGGCCGAGCGGCGGGCCATCACCGCGTTCCTCGACAGCGGCACCGACGTCGACGACGTCCTGCGCCGCTCCGTCCGGCTGCTCGCGCAGCTGACCAGGCAGGTCGCGGTCATCCAGTACCCGATGATGACCAACTCCGCCGTCCGCCACCTGGAAGTGGTGCCGCTCACCCCGGCCCGGCTGATGCTCGTGCTGATCACCGATTCCGGCCGCGTCGACCAGCGCACCGTCGACCTCGGGGACGTCATCACCGAGGAGAACGTCGGCAGGCTGCGCACGGTGCTCAACGGGGCGCTGGCGGGCCGCCGTCTCTCCGAGGCCGCGGCGGCGGTCGCCGAACTGCCGGAGAAGGCACCGGGCGAACTGCGCGACAACCTCACCCGTGTCTGCACCGTGCTCGTGGAATCGCTGGTCGAGCACCCCGAGGAGCGGCTCGTGCTCGGCGGCACCGCCAACCTCACCCGCAACGTTTCGGACTTCCCCGGATCGCTGCGGCAGGTGCTGGAAGCGCTCGAGGAGCAGGTCATCGTCCTCAAGCTGCTCGCGGCCGCCCGCAACCCCGGTGCGATCACGGTGCGCATCGGTGAGGAAAATGAGGACGAGCAGATGCGCAGCACCTCGGTGGTGTCCATCGGCTACGGAATGGACGACCTGCTGCTGGGCGGGATGGGCGTCGTCGGGCCCACCAGGATGGACTACCCGAACACCATCGCCGCGGTGCGCGCGGTGGCGAACTACGTGGGGCAGATCCTCTCCGGCCGCTGAACGCGGCGGTGAGGTCGAAGTCAGAAGGAGAAGGCGAAGACGGTGGCGAGGGACTATTACGGCATTCTCGGGGTTGCGAAGAACGCGACGGATCAGGAGATCAAGCGCGCGTACCGCAAACTGGCCCGTGAACTGCACCCCGACGTCAACCCGTCGGAGGACGCCCAGCACCGCTTCGGCGAGGTGACCACCGCGTACGAGGTGCTGTCGGATCCGCAGAAGCGCAAGGTCGTCGACCTCGGCGGCGACCCGATGGACGGCGGTGCCCGTGGCGGCGGCGGAGACCCGTTCTCGGGTTTCGGCGGCCTCGGCGACATCATGGACGCCTTCTTCGGCGCCGCCGGAGGTGGCGGCGGCCGTGGCCGCGGCCCGCGCAGCCGCGTGCAGCCCGGCTCCGACGCGCTCATCCGCCTCGGCCTGACCCTCGAGGAATGCGCCACCGGCGTCGACCGCGAGATCACCGTCGACACCGCCATCGTCTGCGACCTGTGCCGCGGCGCCGGTGCGGCCGAAGGCACCGGCACCAAGACCTGCGACACCTGCGGCGGCGCGGGCGAGGTCCAGTCCGTGCAGCGGTCCTTCCTCGGCCAGGTCGTCACCGCCCGTCCCTGCCCGGTCTGCCGCGGCTTCGGCGAGGTCATCCCCGATCCCTGCCGCCAATGCGGCGGCGACGGCCGGGTCCGCGCCCGCCGCAACGTCACCGCCAAGATCCCGCCGGGCGTCGGCGACGGTATGCGCATCCGCCTCTCCGGCCAGGGCGAGGTCGGCCCCGGCGGCGGCCCCGCCGGCGACCTCTACGTCGAGATCGACGAAGCGCCGCACGAGGTGTTCGTCCGGCAGGGCAACGACCTGCACTGCAACTTCCGCATCCCGATGACCACCGCCGCCCTCGGCGCCACGGTGCCCATCGAGACCCTCATCGACGGCGACTACGAACTCGACATCGAGCCGGGCACCCAGCCCGCCACCGAACTCGTGCTCACCGCCAAGGGCATGCCGCGGCTGCGGTCCTCCGGCCGCGTCGACGGCCGCGGCGACCTGCACGTCCACATCGACGTCGTCGTGCCGACCAAACTCGACGACGCCCAGCGCGACCTTCTCGTCGAACTCGCCCAGCAGCGCGGCGAAGACGTGCCTTCGCTGTCCTCGAACGGCTCCAAGCCCGGCGGGCTGTTCTCCAAGCTGCGCACCAAGAACCACCGGTAACCCGTGCCCGAGACGACACTGCCGGTCTTCCTCACCGCCGCGCTGCCCGGCTCCGGGCGCACCACCCTCGACGGTGAGGAAGCCCGGCACGCCGCCACCGTCCGCCGCCTGCGCGTCGGCGAACGTCTCGTGCTCTCCGACGGCGAAGGCGGCATGGCACGCTGCGTCGTCGAAGCCGTCCAGGCAGGCCGCGACGCGGCGCTCACCCTCGCCATCGAAGAACATTGGACCGAGGAACCGCCCGCGCTGCGCGTCATCGTCGCCCAGGCCCTCGCCAAAGGCGACCGCGGCGAACTCGCCGTCGAACTCGCCACCGAAGCCGGCGCCGACGCCATCGTCCCCTGGCGCGCCGCCCGCAGCGTCGCCCGCTGGGAAGAAGGGACCCGCGGCGACAAGGCCCTCACCCGTTGGCGCACCACGGCCCGCGCCGCCGCCAAACAAGCCCGCCGCGCCCACGTCCCCGAAGTCGCCGAGCCCTCCACCACCCGCGAACTCGCCGAACTCGCCCAGACCGTTTCCCGCGCACTCGTCCTCGAATCCGGCATCACCACCCGGCTCACCGAGATCGAACTCCCGGCACAAGGCGACATCCTTCTCGTCGTCGGCCCCGAAGGCGGCATCACCGACGACGAACTCGCCACCCTCACCGACGCCGGCGCTACCGCCATCCGGTTGGGCCCCACCGTTTTGCGCACTTCCACCGCCGCCGCCGTGGCACTCGGCGCGCTAGGGGTTCTCACCGACCGCTGGAAGTGAAAAAACACCCCCCTAATTTGCGGCGAGTTATGGCGCGATCACGCAAACAGCCGTTACTCTCGTTAACTGACGCGCAACACACGGTTTCGGCGCGCCACTGGGGATGAAGCCCAGTCGCGCGTGTGAATCCCCGCCGGGCACCTCCCCCCTCGGTCCGGCGGAGCCGCGGCGGCGGTGGGCCGACCCCCAGGGTCCACCGCGCCGCGGCATCTTCATTTCGGGCCCTCCGCAAGTTGCTTCGCTCCTTGCCGCGCTCCGGAATTCGCGCCGCGGCGCGGTTCCGCGTGTTGACCCGGGGCCGAGCCCCCACGGTGAGGTCGGCGGCCGGGGTGGTCGTGAGTGGCGTTTCGGGTTAGGGCGAAGGGTGCCTTCAGGACCTACTGGACTTTGGCTGCGGCCGATCACGGACTTGGGAACACAGGCGCGGCGTGAGTGAAGGCGTGACTCGCGTGATTGGAGGCCGCACTCGGGGTGTTCCGCCGCCGATCACGTGAGTGCGGGTGCCACTCACGACCACCCCGACCGAGATGCGGGGACGCGAAGGGGACTTTCCTTGCATGCGACGCGACGAAAGCTCCCTTCGCCCCGTCCGCGTGGGGCTCTCGTGGGCGATAGGGTGAGGGGATGAGTGACGCGGAGACGTTGTTCGAGCGGATCATCGCGGGGGAGATCCCGTCCGACAAGGTGTACGAGGACGCGACGACGTATGCGTTCCGGGACATAGCGCCGCAGGCGCGGGTGCATGTGCTCGTGGTGCCGAAGAAGCGGTACCGCAATCTGGCCGAGTTGGCCTCGGGTGATCCGCAGTTGCTCGCCGATGTCGCCGCGACCGCTCGTAAGGTGGCGGAGATCGAGGGGATCGCCGAGTCCGGTTACCGGGTGGTGTTCAACACCGACGGTGACGCCGGGCAGACCGTCTTCCACGTGCACGCACACGTGCTCGGCGGCGAGCAGCTGGGGCATTTCGGGCGCTGAAGCGCCCGGCCTGCGGAAACCGGACTGCGTGCCGCCACCCGCAACCAGTAACATCGAACTTGTCACTGTCGTTGAAAATCGCAGCGTAAGCGCAGGAAGTAGGCCCGAGGCCACGTGGCCGGAACCGTACCGGGTGAAGCCGCCCGACCCGACGTTCCCGCGGACGTCATCCCGACGAAGGCTGACGAGGCCGCGATCACCGAAGCGGCCCAGTCCCGATTCCCCATCCCCGACGCCGCCGCGCTCAGCCTGCTCGGCTCCAGGGACGAAAACCTCCGAGTCGCCGAAGAACTCCTCGCCGCCGACGTCCACGTCCGTGGCAACGAGGTCACTCTGACCGGCACCCCCGCCGACGTCGCCTTCGCCGAACGTGTCTTCGCCGAACTCGTGACGCTCGCCGGCCGCGGCCAGCAGGTCGACCCGGCCACCGTCCGCCGCACCGTCGGCATGCTCTCCACCGGTGACCACGAGTCACCGGCCGAAGTGCTGAGCATGAACATCATCTCCCGGCGCGGCAAGACGATCCGGCCCAAGACGCTCAACCAGAAGCGTTACGTCGACGCCATCGACAAGCACACGATCGTCTTCGGCATCGGCCCCGCCGGTACCGGCAAGACGTACCTCGCCATGGCCAAGGCCGTCCAGGCGCTGCAGGCGAAGCAGGTCACCCGCATCGTGCTGACCCGCCCCGCGGTCGAAGCGGGCGAGCGCCTCGGCTACCTGCCGGGCACGCTCAACGAGAAGATCGACCCGTACCTGCGCCCGCTGTACGACGCGCTGCACGACATGGTCGAGCCCGAGTCGATCCCCCGGCTGATGCAGGCGGGCACCATCGAGATCGCGCCGCTGGCGTACATGCGCGGCCGCACCCTCAACGACGCCTTCATCATTCTCGACGAAGCACAGAACACCACGCCGGAACAGATGAAGATGTTCCTCACCCGGCTCGGGTTCGGCGCCAAGATCGTCGTCACCGGCGACGTCACGCAGGTCGACCTCCCCAACGGCCAGAAGAGCGGCCTCCGGGTGGTCCGCGACATCCTCGAAGGCGTCGAGGACCTGCACTTCGCCCAGCTCACCAGCCAGGACGTGGTGCGGCACAAGCTCGTCGGCGACATCGTCGACGCGTACGAGAAGTGGCAGGCGCTGCAGGACAGCAAGGACCAGGGCAGCGGTTGGAAGGGTCAGCGGAGATGAGGACTGAGCGCCCGTCGCCCGAATTGACCAAGGCGCGCGCGTTTTCGGCCGGAGGCCCCGCTGATGCGGAGGCAGGCCGGAGGTCTGTCTACGGATCAGCGGTCGCGCGCACTATCGGGGATGAGAAATGAGCATCGAAATCGCCAATGAATCGGGCGTGAACGTCGACGAGACCTCGATCGTGTCGGCCGCCCGCTTCGCGCTCGACAAGATGGAGGTCAGCCCGCTCGCCGAGCTGTCCATCCTGCTCGTCACCCTCGAGGTGATGGAGGACCTGCACGAGCGGTGGATGGACCTGCCCGGTCCCACCGACGTGATGGCCTTCCCGATGGACGAGCTCGACTCGTCGCGCCGCCCCGACGCGCCCGACGCCTCGCCCGCGCTGCTCGGCGACATCGTGCTGTGCCCGGCGTTCGCGAAGGACCAGGCCAAGACGGCCGGTCACGCGCTGATGGACGAGCTGCACCTGCTCACCACGCACGGCGTGCTGCACCTGCTCGGCTACGACCACGCCGAGCCCGCCGAGGAACGCGAGATGTTCGGGCTGCAGAAGCGGATCCTGGGCGAGTTCCAGGCCGCCGTCGCCGCGCACAACAAGCGCGACGCGCAGCGCTCCGCGGACGACAGGCTCCTCGGCACCGCCGGCCTCGACGCCGCGCCCGCCGAAGAACCCCCCGCCTAGGCGGCTCGAGGACATGGGTAGTCCCACGGCCCTGCTGGTCATCGCGATCGCGCTGATCCTGCTCGCCGGGGTGTTCGCGGCCGCCGACGCCGCGGTCAGCACGGTCTCCAAGGCCCGTGCCGACGGCCTCGTCCGGCTCGGCCGCCCCGGCGCGCGTCAGCTGTCGCTGGTCATCGCCGAACGCCGCCGCCACATCAACCTGATCCTGCTGCTGCGGATGACCTGCGAGCTGACCGCCACCGTGCTGGTCACCGTCGACATCCTCGGCTGGATCCGGCCGCTGTGGCTCGCCATCGTCGTCGCCGCGGGCGTGATGGTCGTGGTGAGCTACGTGCTCATCGGCGTCGGCCCGCGCACCCTCGGCCGCCAGCACCCGTACCGGATCGGCCTGGTCGTCGCGGGTCCCGTCCGTGTCCTCGGATCGATCCTCGGCCCGCTCAGCAGGCTGCTGATCGTCCTCGGTAACGCCATCACCCCCGGCCGCGGCTTCCGCGAAGGCCCGTTCACCTCCGAAGTCGAACTGCGTGAACTGGTCGACCTCGCCCAGGAACGCGGCGTCGTCGAGGAATCCGAACGCGAGATGATCCACTCGGTGTTCGAACTCGGCGACACCGTCGCGCGCGAGGTCATGGTGCCGCGTACGGAGATCGTCTGGATCGAGCACGACAAGACCGTGCGCCAGGCGCTCGCGCTGGCCCTGCGCACCGGGTTCACCCGGCTGCCGGTGATCGGCGACTCCGTCGACGACGTGGTGGGCGTGGTCAACATCAAAGACCTCATGCCCGCGTACATGGCCGAGGGCGGCTCGCAGCGGCAGGTCGAGGAGCTGATGAACCCGGCGAGCTTCGTGCCGGACTCCAAACGGCTCGACGACCTGCTCAAGGAGATGCAGGTCTCGCACAACCACATGGCGATTGCCGTCGACGAGTACGGCGGCACCGCGGGCCTGCTCACCATCGAGGACATCCTCGAAGAGATCGTCGGCGAGATCACCGACGAATCCGACACCGACGAACGCCCCGAGGTCGAGGAACTCGAAAACGGCGCGGTCCGCGTCTCGTCCCGGCTCTCGATCGACGACCTGGGCGAACTGTTCGGGATCGACCTCGAAGACCATGACGTGGAGACCGTGGGCGGGCTGCTCGCCGAGCGACTGGGTAGGGTCCCGCTGCCGGGGGCCGAAGCCGAGGTCGCCGGACTTCGGCTGTTCGCCGAAGGCGGTAAGGACCGGCGCGGGCGGATGCGGATCACCACGGTGGTCGTCCACCCCGCCGACGCGGACGCGGTGACCGACGCAGCCCAGGGCAGGCGCCGGACCCGGGTCCCGCAGCCCGATGAAAGTGACAGGAGTGTCGAACATGCCTGAGCTGGACGCCGAGGACGAGAAGCTGGTGACCCTGGCCAGGTCCGCGCGAGCCCGCACACAGGCCGCCGAAGGAGCCGCGCTCCGCGACACCGACGGCCGCACCTACGCGGCGAGCACGGTCGACCAGCCGTCGTTCAAGCTCACCGCGTTGCAGGCCGCCGTCGCCGCCGCCGTTTCGAGCGGAGCCGAAGGAATCGAGGCCGCGGTCGTGGTCACCGCCGAAGGCGTGCTCCAGGAGGCTTCCGTGCGCGCGGTACGCGACATCGCGGAGAACGCTCCGATCCACCTTGCCGATCCCAGCGGCAAGGTGCTGAGCTGATGGCCGAGCCGCATCGTTCCGGTTTCGCCTGCTTCGTCGGGCGGCCCAACGCGGGCAAGTCGACGCTGACCAACGCGCTCGTCGGCAGCAAGGTGGCGATCACCTCCAGCAAACCGCAGACCACCCGGCACGCCATCCGCGGTATCGTCCACCGCGACGACGCCCAGCTGGTGATCATCGACACACCGGGTCTGCACCGGCCGAGGACCTTGCTCGGCGAGCGGCTGAACGACATCGTCCACTCGACATGGTCCGAAGTGGACGTTGTCGGATTGTGCGTGCCCGCCAACGAGAAGGTCGGCCCCGGCGACCGGTTCATCGCCGCCGAACTCAAGAAGATCGCCAAGCGCACGCCCGTGATCGGCGTCGTCACCAAGACGGATCTCGTGAAACCCGAACAGGTCGCCGAGCAGCTGCTCGCCCTGCAGGAGGTCATGGAGTTCGCCGAGCTGATCCCGGTGTCCGCTGTGGACGGTTTCCAGGTCGGCGCGCTCTCGGACCTGTTGGTGCGGCACCTTCCCGAGGGGCCGCAGCTGTATCCGGGCGGCGAACTCACCGACGAGCCGGAACAGACCTTGGTCGCCGAGCTGATCCGCGAGGCGGCGCTGGAGGGTGTCCGTGACGAGCTCCCGCACTCGATCGCCGTCACCGTCGAGGAGATGCTGCCACACGAGGGCAGGGACGACATGATCGACGTGCACGCGTTCCTCTATGTGGAACGTCCGAGCCAGAAGGGCATCATCCTCGGGCACAAGGGTGAGCGGCTCAAGGACGTCGGCGCGCGCGCCCGGCAGCAGATCGAAGGGCTCCTCGGCTCGAAGGTCTACCTCGACCTGCACATCAAGGTCGCCAAAGAGTGGCAGCGCGACCCCCGTCAGTTGCGACGGCTGGGCTTCTGACTGAACGGAATGTCTCGATTCGGTCGCGGAGACCGGTTGATGATGTGGAACCGGACGGGTGACCTTAGAGTCTCAACCCTTGACTCCGGGGATCGCTGATCGGGCGGCGCGCCCGGGGCGGAGTTCCACATCTCATTCGTGAAGGGAAAGCGGTAAATGACCGACAACCAGGGCCTGCCCAACTACTCCGGCGACCCTCAGGGCGGTGGCGGTTTCAACAACCCCGGCCCGCCGCCCAACAACAACCTGGTGTGGGCCATCCTCACCACGATCCTGTGCTGCCTGCCCTTCGGTATCGTCGCCATCGTCAAGGCGAACCAGGTGAACACCCTCTGGGCGCAGGGCCAGCCCGCCGCGGCGCAGGAAGCGGCCGACGCCGCCAAGAAGTGGTCGATCATCGCGGCGATCGTCGGTGGCGTCCTCATCGTTCTGTACGTTGTCCTCGTCGTCGTCCTGGGCGTCTTCGCGGCCTCGGTGGACGTGAACAACTACCGCTGATCCCGGCGCTCGAGGGGGAGACCTCATGACCGACCAGTACCCGAACTACCCGCCTCCGGGCGGGCCACCGCCGCAGCAGCCGTATTACGGTGGCATGCCGAGCTACGGTCCCCCGCCGGACAACAACCTGGTGTGGGCCATTCTCTGCACGGTGTTGTGCTGCTTGCCGCTGGGTATCGTCGCGATCGTGAAGTCGAGCCAGGTGCAGACGTTGTGGGCGCAGGGTTTCCACGCCGAAGCCCAGAAGGCCGCCGACGACGCGAAGAAGTGGTCCATGTGGGGAGCGATCTCCACGGGCGTGCTCTTCCTGCTGTACATCATCTTCATCGTGGTGATGGTCATCATCGGCGCGTCGGCGGGAAGCTTCACGCCGTGACGACGTCCGTCTACACGGGATTCCCGGCGCGCGGGTTCAAGGCGAAGGCCCGCGCGCTGGGGCCGCCCCTCGCCATCGCGGCCGGGGCGGGCCTCGGCTGCGTGGTCCTCTGGCTGGGCGATCCCACCACGCCGGGCGGGCCGCTTCCGGTCTGCCCCACCAAAACCCTGCTGGGCATCGCCTGCCCCGGGTGTGGCGGCATGCGCATGGTCTACAGCGCGCTGCACGGGGACATTCCCGCCGCACTGCACTACAACGCGGTGTCCTTTGTGGTCGTTCTGCTGCTCATCTGGAGCACCGCCGCCTGGGCGGTCGGCAGACTTCGCGGCCGTGCGGTGAACAGCTGGCTGCACTGGCGCTGGACGCCACTCGCGTTCGGTGTCGTGTTCGTCGTCTGGTTCGTCATCCGTAACCTGCCCTTCGCCCCGTTCACCTCGCTCTACGTGTGAGTGCCGGGCCGAGGCCCGGATCGTCGGTGGTACCGAGTACGCTCCCGCGCACCGGACTGCTCGGTATGTACACATGCCGTACATTCAGCCCGGGTCGCCGCACGAGGCCCCGTGCGCCAGGGGCGAGGAACCAGCGAGGGGATTTCGATGACCACTCCCTACGGCCAGCAGCCGCCGGGACAGCAGCCGCCGCCCGGGCCTCCGCCTGGGGACGGGCTGCAGTCACCGCAGCCGCAGCAGCCGTTCGGGCAGCAGCCGTCGGGAGAACAACCCTCGCCGTTCGGGCAACAGCCTCAGCAGCCGGTGCCGGGGGACCAGCCTTCACCATTCGGTCAGCAGCCCGCGCCGGGTGACCAGCCGTCGCCCTTCGGGCAGCAAACGCAGTCTTCGCCGTTCGGTCAGCAGCCGCAGCAGCCGAGCCAGCCGTTCGGCGCGCAGCCGCAGTCCCCGTTCGGGCAGCAGCCTGGGCAGCCTTCCCCGTTCGGCCAGCAGGGCCAGCCCTCGCCGTTCGGTCAGGCCGCCCAGTTCGGTCCGCGGACCGACTACGCCCACTGGGGCCTTCGCGCCGCCGGGTCGCTGATCGACTTCGCGCCGATCTTCGTGCTCCCGATCATCGGCGCCATCATCGCCGCGAACGCGAATTCGCTCATCGGCGGCATCATCTCCGCTGTCGGCTACCTCGCGGGGATCGGCTGGACCGTCTACAACCGGTGGATCAAGATGGGCACCACCGGCCAGTCGCTCGGCAAGAAGATGGTGAAGATCAAGCTCGTCCGCGAGAGCGACGGTCAGCCGATCGGCCCGCTGATGGCCTTCGTCCGGGATCTGTGCCACAACCTGGACGGCTGGGTCTGCGGCCTCGGTTACCTCTGGCCGCTGTGGGACGAGAAGAAGCAGACGTTCGCCGACAAGATCCTCAATACCGTCGTCGTACCGGGCGAAGCCGATGCCGCGCCCGCGTCGGCGCCGTTCGGTCAGGCCCCGGGATTCCCGGCGCCACCGTCGCCTTCGCCGTCGTTCCCCGCGCCGCCCGCACCGTTCGGCCAGCAGCAACAGCAGCCGTTCGGCGCGCCGCCGCAGCAGTCCCCGTTCGGCCAGCAGCCCCAGCAGCCGCAGCCGTTCGGGCAGCAGCCGCAGGGAACCGCGGCACCGTCACCGGAGTCCCAGCCTGTGCCGGCCCTGGGCGAGGCCGAGCCGACCCAGGTCCTTCGCCCGGGGCAGCAGCCTCAGCAGGCACCGTCAGGGTTCGACGAAGCCGAGCCGACGCAGAAGATCACCCCGGAACAGCTGAGGCAGCAGCTGCCCGGAGCGGATGGGCCGAACGGGCCCGGAACACCGCAACAGTAAGGAAACCGGCGGGATCCACCCGCCGGGAAGCGCGACATAAGTGGGGAACCCCGATGACGAACCCGTACGGCCAGCAGCCCGGCCCCGGCCAGCAGCAGCCCTATGGCCAGCAGCCTCAGCCCGGATACGGACCCCCGTCCGGCGCCACGCCCGCGCCGTACGGCCAGCCCTCCGGCCCGAACCCGATGCCGTACGGCCAGCCGGCGCCGTATGGCCAGCCCGCGCCGTACGGTCAGCCCGCACCGTATGGCGCGCCGGGCGGTATGCCCGGTGGCGGTGGTGACATCAACTCGATCCCGGACTACAAGGGCTGGGCGATCGGCTGCATCTTCCTCTGCTGGATCATCGCGATCTTCGCGATCATGAAGTCCAACGAGGTCAACACCTACAAGATGCAGGGCAACTACGCCGCCGCCATGGACGCGTCGAAGTCGACGAAGACCATGTGCATGATCGCGTCGATCATCGGCGGTGTCGGCTGCCTGTTCTCCATTCTCTGGATCGTCCTGGTCGCCGCGAGCATCTAGCCCGACCCGTAGCCGAAAGAACGACGAGGACCAATTTCATGACCAACCCCTACGGCCAGCAGCAGCCCTACGGACAGCAGCCTGGCTATGGGCCGCCTTCCGGTGGCATGCCCGCCCCCTACGGCCAGCCGGCTCCGTACGGCCAGCCTTCCCCTTACGGCGCGCCGGGCGGCATGCCCGGTGGCGGTGGCGACATCAACGCCATCAAGGACTACAAGGGCTGGGCGATCGGCTGCATCTTCCTCTGCTGGATCATCGCGATCTTCGCGATCATGAAGTCCAACGAGGTCAACACCTACAAGATGCAGGGCAACTACGCCGCCGCCGCGGACGCGTCGAGGTCCACGAGGACCATGTGCATGATCGCGTCGATCATCGGCGGCCTCGGCTGCCTGTTCGCCATCGTGATGATCATCATCTCGATCGTCGCGGCCGCTTCGGTGCCGAGCTGCTACGGCCGCTACTGCTGATTCCGGGGCGCACCACCCCGATGTCGGTCCCAGGTGGGACGATGTCGGGGTGGTGAACCTCTATCGCGACACCGGAGTGGTGTTGCGGACGCACAAGCTGGGTGAGGCCGACCGGATCGTCACCTTGCTCACGCGGCGGCACGGCAAGGTCCGTGCGGTCGCGAAGGGCGTGCGTCGGACGTCATCGCGCTTCGGGGCGCGGCTGGAGCCGTTCGGGCACGTCGACGTCCAGTTCTACACCGGCCGCTCCCTCGACGTGATCACCCAGGTCGAGACGGTCGACGCCTTCGCGCTGCCGTTGGTGGCCGACTACCAGCGCTACACCGCCGCGAGCGCCATCGCCGAGACCGCGGACCGGTTGTCCGCCGAAGAAGGCGAGCCGGTGCTCAAGCTGTACATGCTCGTCGTCGGAGCGCTACGGGCGCTGGCGGGCGGCGAACGGGACAGCTCCCTCGTCCTCGACGCCTTCTTCCTGCGGGCCATGGCCTACGCCGGCTGGGCGCCCGCGATCACCGAATGCGCCCGATGCGGCCTGCCCGGTCCGCACAAGGCGTTCAGCGTGTCCGCCGGTGGTTCGATGTGCCCGGATTGCCGGGTCCCCGGCTGTGTCCACCCCTCCCAAGAGGTGCTGACGCTGCTCGCGGCGCTCCTGCACGGCGAGTGGCCGGTGGCCGAGGCGTCGCTGCCGGTGCCGCGGCGGGACGCGTCCGGCCTGGTCGCGGCGCATCTGCAGTGGCATCTGGAGCGCCAGTTGCGCTCGCTGCCGCTGGTGGAGAGGCGTGCGCGGGAGAGCGCCACCGGAGCGCAGTAGGGTCGCAGGCACAGGTTTCACTCGATCAGGAGGCTCGAAGGTGCTGCGCAGGGGACGCGAGAACAAGGCGTCACAATTCGAACTTCGCGCGCCGGAGCCGCATCCGTCCGGTGCCCGGCCGCCGGAGATCCCCAAGGAACTCCTCCCGAAGCATGTGGCGCTGGTGATGGACGGCAACGGCCGCTGGGCCAACCAGCGGGGACTGCCGCGGATCGAGGGCCACAAACGCGGTGAAGCGGTGATGATCGACGTCGCCAGCGGCGCCGTGGAACTCGGCGTCAAATGGCTGTCGGTGTACGCGTTCTCCACCGAGAACTGGAAGCGGAGCCCGGAGGAGGTCCGTTTCCTGATGGGCTTCAACCGTGACACCATCCGCCGCCAGGTCGACTACCTCGGTTCGATCGGCGTCCGCATCCGCTGGGCGGGCCGCCGTCCCAAGCTGTGGGCGAGCGTCATCAAGGAACTGCAGGTCGCCGAGGAGAAGACCAAGCACAACACGGCGCTGAACATGACGATGTGCGTCAACTACGGCGGCCGTGCCGAACTGGGCGACGCCATGCGGCGGATCGCGCAGGACGTCGCCGACGGGAAGCTGAACCCGGACAAGGTCACCGAGAAGACCATCGGCAAGTACCTGTACCAGCCCGACATGCCGGACGTGGACCTGTTCCTGCGGCCGTCGGGGGAGCAGCGGACGTCGAACTTCCTGCTCTGGCAGTCGGCCTACGCCGAGATGGTCTATCAGGACACGCTCTTCCCCGACTTCGACCGCACCCACCTGTGGCGGGCGTGCCTCGAATTCGCGAAACGGGACCGCCGCTTCGGCGGGGCCATCGACAAAGCTTCGGAAGGAACCGCATGACCCCCGCCGACGTACTTTTTCCCGCGGAGGCGGCATGAATACCGAAGCAGCGGACACGGCGGCGTTGCTGACGTCGGCACGGGAAGCCCTTGAGCGCTATCTCGAAGTCCACGTCGACGACGACGGCGCCCTGACCTTCTCGCACGCGGACGTCCCGTGCGTCATCCAGGCGACCCGGCTGGCCGAAGGCCTGACCGTGCTGAGCCTGACCTGTGTCGTCGCCTGGGATCTGCCGGACGACCCGGCGATCGCGGCCTCGGCGGCGGAACGCGCCGGACAGGGCCTGTTCGGGACGCTCGGGGTCGTGCGTTCGGAGAAGGGCATCGACATCACGCTGAGGTACGCGTTCCCGGCCGAGGGCATGGACCCGTCGCCGCTCGGAACGCTGCTCATGCTGGTCGTCTCGACGGCGTCGCAGCTGCGTTCGGACCTGCTGGGCACCGCTCCCGGGGAGTGACCGCCGGAACGCAGGGTCACCTGGCATCATCGCGCGCATGGAAACCATTTCCAGAAGCGCCCCGGAGCAGAAGCCGGCCCGGCGATTCAAGATCACCTCGATCGAGGTGCTCTGCGCGATCCTGCTGATCGCGATCCTCGGGCAGAGCTGGCTCCAGCAGGTGTTCGACGTGCCCGCGCTGCGGACCGGCTCGACCGTGTTCGTCGCCGTCTGCGTGCAGGCACTGCCCTTCCTGGTGCTCGGGGTGCTGATCAGCGGCGCGATCGCGGCGTTCGTCCCCGCGCGGGTGCTGGAGAAGGTGCTCCCTCGCCGGGCCGGTGCGGCGGTCGGTGTCGCCGGGCTGGCCGGGGTCGCCCTGCCGGGTTGCGAATGCGCGTCGGTACCGGTCGCGCGGCGGCTGATCGGCCAGGGTGTCGCGCCCGCGGCCGCGCTGACGTTCCTGCTGGCCGCGCCCGCGGTGAACCCGGTGGTGCTGGTCGCCACGGCGGTCGCGTTCCCCGGGAACCCGGAAATGGTGTTCGCCCGGTTCGCCGGTTCGCTCGCCACCGCGATGGTGATGGGCTGGCTGTGGGCGAAGTGGGGCAAGCTCGACTGGATCGCGGAGCGCGCTTTGCGACGGCTCCCGGAGGTCCAGCACGGTTCGCGTTGGAAGACCTTCGCCGAGACCGCGCGGGCGGATCTGGTCGAGGCGGGCGGTTTCCTCGTGCTCGGCGCGATGATCGCCGCCGCGATGAACGTGCTGGTGCCCGCCAAATGGTTCGGTGTGCTGGGGGAGCAGATCGTGCTCGGCGTGCTGGTGATGGCCGTGCTCGCGGTCGTGCTGGCGCTGTGCAGTGAGGCCGACGCCTTCGTCGCCGCGTCGCTGACCGCGATGCCGCTGCTGCCGAAACTGGTGTTCCTGGTGGTCGGGCCCGCGATCGACGTGAAACTGTTCGCCCTGCAGACCGGCACCTTCGGCAAATCCTTCGCGCTGCGGTTCGCGCCGGTGACGTTCGTGGTCGCGCTGTCCTGTGCCGTCGTATCGGGTGTGCTGATCCTCGGAGGTGGCGCGTGAAACGCGAGACCCAGAACATCCTGCTGATCCTGCTCGGCGGCGCGCTGCTCAAGATCACGATCAACGGCGACTACCTGCGCTACGTCAAACCCGCGCAGCAGCCGTGGATCATCGCGGGCGGCGCGGTGATGGTCGCGCTGGGCGCGGTCGCGATCGTCCGCGACCTGCTGGCCGCGCGGGCCGCCGCCGTGGTGTCCGGGGACGTCCACGCGCACGACCACAACACCCGGTCGGCCTGGCTGCTGATGGTGCCGGTGCTGGCCGTGTTCCTGGTCGCGCCGCCCGCGCTGGGCGCCGATTCGGTGACCCGTACCGAGGCCAGGGCACCGCAGAGCGCTTCGGCGAGCAACGCGGCCGCCTTCCCGCCCCTGCCCGCCGGGGACGTGGTGCCGCTGGAGGTCAACGAGTTCGTCAGCCGGGCGGGGTGGGATTCCAGTGGCTCGCTGACCGGGCGGACGGTGCGGCTGTCCGGGTTCGTCGTGCACAACGAGGGCAACACGATGCTGGCGCGGATGGTGATCGGCTGCTGCGCGGCCGACGCCTTCCCGATCACCGTGCGGCTGGTGGGCGAGGGCGTGTCGGGCTTCGGGAACGACACCTGGCTGGAGGTCACCGGGACGGTCGTGCCGGGGACCGCGGTGCGGGAGAACAGCTACATGCCGGACCTGACGCTCACGTCGTTGCGGCAGGTGCCGGCGCCGAAGGACCCGTACGAGTACTGACCGGATGCTATGAACGGTCCGTTCCTTGCGAAATTTGCAAGGAACGGACCGTTCATAGCACTCGGGGTCAGTGGTTCGAGCAGGTCCCGACGATCTCCACGGTGTGGCTGATGTCGGAGAAGCCGTGCTCCGAGGCGATCTTCTCGGCCCACCGCTCCACCGCGGGTCCCTCGACCTCGACGGTGCTGCCGCAGAGCCGGCACACCAGGTGATGGTGGTGGTGCGACGAGCAACGCCGGTAGATGGCCTCGCCGGTGTCGGTGCGCAGAACGTCGATCTCGCCGGCCTCCGACAGCGACTGCAGCGTCCGGTACACCGTCGTGAGGCCGATGCCGTCACCGCGTTTGCGCAGCTCGTCGTGCAGTTCCTGGGCGGAACGGAAGTCGTCGATCTCCTTGAGCAGCTCGACCACGGCGGCCCGCTGTTTCGTCGACCGGCGTCCCGGCACCGGCGCGGAACTGTTGGCCGTCGTCGGACTCATGCTCACTTCCCCTCCTGAACGTGGGCTACGGCGTCCACCACGATATGCGCAAGGTGATCGTCGACCAGCCGGTACACCACCTCGCGGCCGCGTCGCTCACCCTGTACGACACCCGCGGTCTTCAGCACCCGCAGGTGCTGGCTGATCAGCGGCTGCGCGACATCGAGTGTGTCCACCAGTTCGTGCACGCACCTGTCCGCGTTACGCAGCTGCAGGACGATGGCGATGCGCACCGGCGCGGCGAGCGCCCTGAGCAGGTCGCCGGCGTCCGCGAGGACGGCGGGCGAGGCCGACGTGGCGGGTTCGGCGGGGGGACGGGCCGACGAATGCGGTCCGGGGTCTTCCGTGAGGCCCGGGGCGGCAGAGTCCGGGGTCACCGTAGCCATCGCCGCCTCCAAGTCCATCATGATTTTCGAAGTCATTGCCAGTAACAGTCCAGCTCATCTTAGTGTTCCCGCCCCCGGGGGTCTGTTCGCCGACCGGGCGACCACTTGGCGGCGATGTTACTGCTCCATTCGGGTGACTTCGCAAAGAAATGACCATTCCACTTCGCATGTGGTCGCCAACGGTGCAAGGTTGTCGCGGAGCGTTTCGTCGCTTCTCGTACGCTGACGACCGCGCTCTGAGGGCCCGGAGAGGCAGTGGGGAGACATGACTCGTTTCGTGACGAAGCTGGCCGCCGCGACGGCGGCCGTCGCTTTGGCGTCGGTTCCGGGGCTCGCCTCGGCGCAGACGACGCAGGCCGTGGATGAGAAGACCGGCCCCGTGTCGTTCGCGAATGTGGCGTCGGTGCGCATCGGGAACCCGGGATCGTTGATCACCGAGACCCAGCGCTCGCCGCTGACGCCCGGCCAGTCGAAACTTTCCCCGGACCGCACCGTCGTCCCGCGTGACGAGGGCGAGAAGAACACCTTCGGCGACAAGTGGGCCATCAACCTGGGTCGCTTCGGCGCTCAGAGCCCGTTCCCGCCCGGTATCGCCAGCCGCGACCACAACGTGCTCGCCGCGCTGCAGCAGACCACGGTCCCGACGGCGGTCGCGGAGAGCAACTACGCCCTGCTCGACAACGGGCGCGGGGGCGCGAAGCCCGCCGACAACACCGTGCTGGTGCTCGAAGGCGCGAAGAGCGCCGTCGACTGCTCGTCGCCGAGCAAGGCGACGTCGTCGACGAGCGTGGGCAAGATCTGGGTGCGGGACGAAACCGGCACGCTCAAACCGTCCGGCGCTTCGGGCGTCGACGTCAAGGGGCTCAAGCTCGGCCCGCCCTCGACCGGCGAGATCGACAAGACGGCCAGCAAGGACAAGACCACCTCCGACCTGACCGTGTCCCGTGTGACCGCGTTCGACCAGCTCATCCGGCAGGACGGCTGGCGCAGCGGCGACGTGACCGCGGTGGCGGGCTGGAAGGTCGACATCGCCACGCATGTGCGCGACGAGGCGGGCAAGGATCTGCGCGAGGCCCGCACGACGCTCGTGCTCGGCGGCGTGAGCTGCTCGATCCCGAAGAACTTCGTCGCGAAGCCCGCCGGTGGTACCGGGCCGGGCGCGGCGCCCGAGCAGCCCGCGGTGCCGGGGACGGTGCCCGCGGGCGGTATCCCGCCGCAGACCGCCGACTCGACGCGGACCGTGGTCGGGCTGGGGCTGCTGGGCGGCGGCATCGTGATCGGCGCCGCGGCCATGCTGCTCTTCCGCCGTCGCAAGCCCGTTCCGGTGCGGGAGAAGTAGCCGTCCCGTGCGGCCATGGCTGGCGGCACTGTCCGCTGTCGTCTCCGCGCTCGCCATCTCCGCGGGCGTGATCGTGCTGACCTGGATCCCGCCGGAACAGACGGTGTCGTTCACGGAACCCGCGGTCGTGCCCGGTGAGGACGGCGCTCCCTTGGCGCTGCCCGCCGACAGTTCGAAACGCGGGCAGCGGCCCGGCACCATCCGCCTGCCCGAAGGCGGATCGGCGAGACTCGTGCGCTCCGAGGTCAACTCCACCGGTGTCCTCCCGATCCCGCGCGGGCTCGGCGACGCGGCCTGGTGGGGTGCGCGGCTCGGCGCCGAAGCGGGTACGGCGCTGATCTCCGGCCACGTCAACTGGGGCGGCGTCAAAGGGCCGTTCGACGAACTGTGGCGGATGCGGGAGGGCCAGGAGGTGGCCGTCAGCGACGCGGCGGGCGGCATCTGGGTCTATCGCGTGCGGGAGGTCGTCACGGTGCACAAGAACGACCTGCCCGCACAGGCGGCGAAGCTGTTCGCGCAGAGCGGGCCGCACCGGCTGGTCCTGGTCACCTGCGGCGGCGACTACCTGGGCGGGACGGACGGCTACCGGGACAACCGGGTGATCGTCGCGACCCCCGTTTCGGGTCCGCCCGCTTGAAGTCGGTGCAACCTCTCTCGGCTCGCGTCGCGTGTCTAGCGACACCGGCTAGATGCGAGCAAGGAGTAAATACCCGATGGTGGGACAGTTCGACGACGATGCGGCGAGTGAGGAGCAGCCGAAGAAGCGCTCCAGCCTGGGGCTGATCCTCATCGGCGCCGCGATCTTCGTGGTGGCGGCCGTGGTCGCCGTGGTGGTTTTCACTGGAAAGAGTGATCCGGTCGTCGCGGCCGCGCAAGACCAGGCGACCACTTCGGCGGCACAGGCGCCCCAGACCCCGGCCGACCTGGGGCAGGCCCCCGGCACGGTCAAACTCCCCGGCGGCGGCACGGCGAAACTGATCCGCAAGGAACTGACCGCGGACGGGACCCTCCCCATCCCCGAGGGCCTCGACGAAGCCACCTGGTGGGGCGCGAAACTGGGCGCCGACCAGGGCGCTTCCCTGCTTTCCGGGCATGTGAACTGGAAGGGCAAGAAGGGCCCGTTCGACGAATTGTGGCGGCTCAAGACCGGTCAGGAGGTCAATGTCGTCGACACCGACGGCGGCAAGTGGGTGTACAAGATCGGCGAGATCGTCACCGTGCACAAGACGAAGCTGGCCGAACAGTCGGAGAAGCTGTTCGGGCCGGACGGGCCGCATCGGCTGGTGCTGGTCACCTGCGGTGGCGAGTACGTCGGCGGGACCGACGGCTACGAGGACAACCGCATCGTCACCGCCTCGTTGGTCAGCAGGCCCTGAGCGGTCCGACCTCGCCGGAGGTCGCGCGGGGACGGGCGGTTAGTCTTGTCCTTCTAGCCCATACCCGTCCCCGCATGCTTCGGAGCGTGGAGTGCCCGCCAACACCATTGAGACCGTCGTCAGCCTGTGCAAGCGTCGAGGCTTCGTTTTCCCGTGTGGAGAGATCTACGGCGGTACCAAGTCGGCGTGGGACTACGGGCCCCTCGGTGTCGAACTCAAGGACAACATCAAGCGCCAGTGGTGGAAGACCGTCGTGCAGAGCCGCGACGACGTCGTCGGCCTCGACTCTTCGGTGATCCTGCCGCGTCAGGTGTGGGTCGCGTCGGGTCACCTCGACGTCTTCACCGACCCGCTGATCGAATGTCTCTCCTGTCACAAGCGGTTCCGTGCCGACCAGCTGGCCGAGGACTTCTCCGCCCGCTCGGGCAAGGAGGTGTCCGAGGACGACCTGTCCGAGGTGCCGTGCCCGAACTGCGGCACTCGCGGGCAGTACACCGCGCCGCGTGACTTCAACATGATGCTCAAGACCTACCTCGGCCCGGTCGAGTCCGAGGAAGGCGTGCACTACCTGCGCCCGGAGACCGCGCAGGGCATCTTCATCAACTTCCTCAACGTGCAGACCGCGGCGCGCAAGAAGCCGCCGTTCGGCATCGGCCAGATCGGCAAGTCGTTCCGGAACGAGATCACGCCGGGCAACTTCATCTTCCGCACGCGCGAGTTCGAGCAGATGGAGATGGAGTTCTTCGTCGAGCCGGGCGAGGACGAGACCTGGCACCAGTACTGGATCGACGCGCGCACCGAGTGGTACAAGGACCTCGGCATCAAGGCGGACAACCTCCGCCTTTACGAGCACCCGAAGGAAAAGCTCTCCCACTACTCGAAGCGCACCGTCGACATCGAGTACCGCTTCGCGTTCAACGCGGGCCAGGAGTGGGGCGAGCTCGAAGGCATCGCGAACCGCACCGACTTCGACCTCACGACGCACTCGAACCACTCCGGTGTGGACCTGTCGTTCTTCGACCAGGCCACGAAGCAGCGGTTCCGCCCGTTCGTCATCGAGCCCGCGGCCGGTGTCGGCCGGTCGATGATGGCGTTCCTCGTCGACGCGTACCACGAGGAAGAGGTGCCGAACGCCAAGGGCAGCACCGACACCCGCGCGGTGCTCAAGCTGGACTACCGGCTCGCGCCGTTCAAGGTCGCCGTCCTCCCGTTGTCCCGCAACGCCGATCTCACGCCGAAGGCGCGCGACGTCGCGGCGGCGCTGCGCAAGCACTGGAACGTCGACTTCGACGACGCCGGCGCGATCGGCCGCCGTTACCGGCGGCAGGACGAGATCGGGACGCCGTACTGCGTCACCGTCGACTTCGATTCGCTCAACGACCACGCGGTGACCGTGCGGGAGCGCGACACCATGGCGCAGGAGCGGGTCGCGATCGACAAGCTCGAGTCGTACCTGGCGGGCCGGTTGATCGGCGCCTGAGTTCCGCTTTTCGGAAGTACGTGAAGGCCCCCTTTATTGCGTTAGACGCAGTGAAGGGGGCCTTCACGTACTCGCGCGGCTCCGTCGAGCCGAGTGTCATGAAAGGGTCGTTCAGGACGTTTCTTGTCCTGAACGACCCTTTCATGACACTTGAAGCGGTCGTGAGTGCGCAAGGCGAGGGAAGGCGAGCTGGGTGAAGGGAGCTTTCGCCGCATCGGATGCGGTGATGGGCCCCTTCAGCCCGTACGCGCGCCGCCCCGTGCCCACTCACCAACGCTATGAAAGGTCCTTTCCTTGCAAAATTTGCAAGGAAAGGACCTTTCATAGCGCGCGCGAGCGGCGCACCCTGACAAGTGTCACCCTCAGGTCATGACGCGCGGCCCACGGCCGCGACGCCTCCGTGCGACAAGCTCAAGTCATGCGAGAACAAGACATCACCGCGGGGGCGGCGGTCCGGCTTTCCGGGCTGCGTAAGCACTATGGCGACGTCCACGCCGTCGACGGCGTGGACATGACGATCGCGCCGGGCGAGGTGGTCGCGCTCCTCGGCCCCAACGGCGCGGGCAAATCCACCACCGTCGACATGATCCTGGGCCTGAGCGTGCCCGACAGCGGCACGGTGACCGTGTTCGGACGCGCGCCGGGGGACGCGGTCGGCGACGGGATGATCGGCGCGATGCTGCAGGGCGGCGCGCTCGTCGAAGATCTCACGGTCGCCGAGACCGTCGGCATGGTCGCGGCGTTGCACCGCAAGCCGATGCCCGTACGGGAGGCGTTGCGCCGCGCCGGGATCGAGGATCTCGCGAACCGGCGTTCCACCAGGCTTTCCGGCGGGCAGAAGCAGCGCGTGCGGTTCGCCGTCGCGCTCGTGAGCGACCCCGATCTGCTGATCCTCGACGAGCCGACCGCCGCGATGGACGTCGGTACGCGCCGCGAGTTCTGGAAGTCCATGTACGAGTACACGGACACCGGCCGCACGGTCCTGTTCGCCACCCACTATCTCGAAGAGGCCGAAGAGTTCGCCGACCGTGTCGTGCTGATGCGGTCCGGGCGGATCGTCGCGGACGGTTCGGTCGCGCAGGTCCGTGCGCTGGCAGGGGGACGCACGATCCGCGCGGTGGTGCCCGCGGCGGCGGAGCCGGTGATCGCGGGGCTGCCCGCGGTCACCGGTTTCGAACTCCGCGGCGGCCGCGCCGCGATCTCCAGTTCCGATTCCGACGCCACGCTGCGGGCGCTGCTGACCCACGTGCCCGAAGCGCGCGACATCGAGATCAGCGCCGTCGGCCTCGAAGGCGCGTTCCTTTCCCTGACCACCGAAGCCACCGAGGAAACCGTCCGATGAACCCGACCTACCTCAAGACCGAGATCGTCCGCACCTTCCGTTCCACCCGGTTCGTGCTCTTCGCCGTCGCCTTCCCGGTGCTGATGTTCCTGTTGCAGGCCAACGTCTTCGGCTCCGCGGAGATGAACATCGCCGGCGTGATCATGGTCAACATGATGGCCTTCGGCACCTTCTCCGCCGCGATGACGAGCGGCGCGAAACTGGCCATCGAGCGGTCCACGGGCTGGCAGCGCCAGCTGCGGCTGACCCCGCTGACCGGCGCCGGCTATCTCGGCGGCAAGGCGCTCTCGGCGATGCTCGTCGCGCTCCCGTCGCTGCTCGTCGTCCCTCTGGTCGGCGTCCTGTTCCAAGGCGTCCACCTCGACGCCGCCGGCTGGCTGCGGCTGGTGTTCGGCATCTGGCTCGGCGCGATCCCGCTGGTGCTGCTCGGCCTGCTGCTGGGCCAGTTCGGCACGCCGGAGTCGATGCAGCCGCTGAACATGATCGTCATGATGGGCATGGGTTTCCTGGGCGGCCTGTGGATCCCGATCGACGGGATGCCGTCGTGGATGGCCGACATCGCCCAGGTGACGCCGACGTACTGGCTGATCCAGCTGGTCCGCCCGGTGGTCACCGACCATCTGACGGTGAGCCTCTCGGCCGCGCTCGGTGTGCTGGCGGCGTGGACCGCGGTCCTCGGGACCCTGGTGATCAGGCGTTACCGTAAGGACAGTGCGCGGGTCTGAGAAAAGGGTGACCAGGTGAAGGACTACCCGGGCAGGGTCGAGACGGGCTTGAACAGCCGGGAAAACTGGTGGGCGGACATGCCGCCGCGGACCGGCAGGGGTCCCCGGCCGGGGCGGTGGGCCGTCCTCGGCCTCGCCTTCATCCTGCCCAGCTTCATCCCCGCGGCGGTCGATCTGGCCACCGACGGGGTGACCGGGAAAGAGCTGGTGATCGCCGCTCTCCTGATCTTCTACGGTGCCTGCTACGTGCTGTTCCCGCTCAGCCTGCGGCCTTCCCGGCGGAAGACGACCTACGTCTTCTCGGTGCTGATGCTGCTCGTCGGTCTCGCGCTGGTGTTCCTGCACGACAACAACCCGTACATCCTGATCTACGCGACGGCGGTGCTGGCCTTCACGTTGCCGCCGGCGTGGGCGCTGATCCTGGACGGCGGCGCGCTGCTGCTGGTGCTGGGCGTCCACCTGGCCGTCGGGAAGGACGACTTCGGCGATCTCATCGCGGTCACCTCGATCACGGCGGCGATGTTCTTCATGGCGAACCTGGTCCGCGCGGTGCGGAAACTGGAGGCGGCGAACCGGGAGATCGCGACGCTCGCGGTGGCGGGGGAACGCGAGCGCCTGGCCCGGGATCTGCACGACATCCTCGGCCACAGCCTCACCACCATCACGGTCAAGGCAGGGCTCGCGCGCCGGATCCTGGAGAGCGGCAAGGACGATTCCCGCGCGCTGCAGGAGATCCGTGAGGTCGAGGGCCTGACCCGCAGCGCGCTTTCGGATATCCGCGCCACGGTGTCCGAATATCGCGAGGTGTCGCTGTCGGCCGAGGTCGCCGGGGCGCGGGCGGCGTTGCGGGCGGCCGAGATCGACGCGGACCTGCCGCACGCGGTGGACAACGTCGACCCGGCCCTGCAGCGCACTTTCGGTTACGTGCTGCGGGAAGCGGTCACCAACGTGCTCCGGCATTCCGGGGCGAAGCGCGTGAAGGTCCGGCTCGGCAAGACCTGGCTGGAAGTCGAGGACGACGGCGATGGCGGCGAGGCGATGGCGGGGAACGGCCTGCGAGGCCTCACCGAACGGCTGGACGCGGTCGGCGGGACCTTGACCGCCACCACGCCGCCTGGGGGAGGATGGCTCGTCCGGGCGGAGGTACCCGAGTCCGCCTTGCGGAGCGTCGCGCCCGCGCCGCTCTCCGAACCCGCTGGAGGCTGCGCGTGATCCGGGTCCTGCTCGCCGACGACCAGGCGATGGTGCGCGGGGCGTTGGCCACCGTGCTCGGCCTCGAAGCCGACATCGAGGTGGTCGCCCAGGTCGGCTCGGGCGACGAAGTGCTTCAGCGGGCGAAGGAGACCGCCCCGGACGTCGCGCTGCTCGACGTCCAGATGCCGGGCAAGGACGGTCTCGAAGCCGCCGCCGAACTGCACGGCGCGCTTCCGTTGTGCCGGATCATCATCTGCACCACCTTCGGGCGGCCGGGCTACCTGTCGCGGGCGATGGCGGCGGGTGCCGCGGGATTCGTGGTCAAGGACGCGCCGCCGGAGCAGCTCGTGGACGCCGTCCGCAGGGTCCACGGCGGGCTCCGGGTGGTCGATCCCGCGCTCGCCGCCGAATCGCTCGCCACCGGCGCGAGCCCGCTCACCGGACGCGAACACGACGTGCTGAAGGTCGCCAAGGACGGCAGCACGGTGGCCGGTATCGCCCGCGTGCTGCACCTTTCCGAAGGCACCGTGCGCAACCATCTTTCGGCCGCGATGGGCAAGACCGGGGCGAGGACGCGGGCCGAGGCGGTGCGGCTCGCGGAAGAGCACGGCTGGCTCTGAGATCACCCCGCCGCTCTGCGAGAATCACCACCGTGAGTACCGCCGAACGGACCAAACCCACCCGTGCGACCTGGGTGCGCCGGACCTTGGCGGGGTTCCTGCTGGTGCTCGTCGCGCTGATCGGCGGAACGGCGTTCCGGGTCTGGCAGGTGGCGCGGGAGGACGTGCGCGACCGGGCCGACGTCATCGTGGTGCTCGGCGCGGCCCAGTACAACGGCAGGCCGTCGGAGATCTTCCGGGCCCGGCTGGAGAAGGCGAAGGCGCTGTACGACCGGGGCGTCGCCAAGGTGATCGTCACCGCGGGCGGCAAGAAGGCCGACGACAACTACACCGAGGCGCACGCGGGAGCGCAGTGGCTGCGTAAACGGGGCGTGCCCGTGTCGGCGACCCTGCCGGTCGGTGAGGGCAGCGACACCCTGCGCAGCCTCCGCGCGGTCGCCGAGCAGGTGCAGCAGCGGGGCTGGAAGACCGCCGTGCTGGTCAGCGACCCGTGGCACTCGTTCCGCGCGCGGGTGATGGCCGACGACCTCGGGCTCGACGCCTGGACGTCGCCCACGCATCGTGGTCCGATCGTGCAGGCCCGCGAGACGCAGGCGCGCTACATCGTCCGCGAGACCGGCGCGCTGCTGTATTACCGCCTCACCAGGTTCCCCGCGGAGGTCTGAACCCGATAAGTGTCGGTGATCGCGCTTAAGCTTGGCTGGTGAGCGACACCTACACCGAGGCCGACAGGGCGCGCCTGCTGCCCGAGCGGCCCAAGGGCGCGGCGCTGGAGGGCGCGGAAGACGGGCGAAGCGCCTTCGCCCGTGATCGCGCACGCGTGCTGCACTCGGCGGCCCTGCGGCGGCTGGCGGGCAAGACCCAGGTGGTCGGCCCGGGTGAAGGTGCCGAGGTCAGCGGCGTACCCCGCACGCGGCTGACGCATTCGCTGGAGGTCGCCCAGATCGGCAGGGGGATCGCGGACGAGCTGGGCGCCGACCCGGATCTCGTGGACACCGCCGGCCTGGCGCACGACATCGGGCACCCGCCGTTCGGGCACAACGGCGAGCGCGCGCTGGACGAGGTCGCGCAGCCGTGCGGTGGTTTCGAGGGCAACGCGCAGACCTTGCGGATCCTGACCAGGCTGGAGCCCAAGGTCCTGCTCGAAGGCGGGGCGGCCGGCGGGCTGAACCTCACCCGCGCTTGTCTCGACGCCTCGACGAAGTACCCGTGGCTCCGTGAAGAAGGCAATCCGAAGTACGGCGTCTACGCCGACGACGCCGAGGTTTTCGCGTGGGTCCGGCGAGGAGCGCCGGACCGCCGCACCTGTCTGGAAGCGCAGATCATGGACTGGTCCGACGACGTCGCGTATTCCGTGCACGACGTCGAGGACGGGGTGCTGGCGGGCCGGATCTCGTTGCGGGTACTGGCCGACGCGGAGGAACGCGCGGCGGTGGCCGAGGCGGCGCGCAGGTTTTCGCACCAGTCTCAGTCCACATTGGAAGGAGCGGCGAAGGAGCTGCTCGACCTGCCCGTGGTCGCGGAGCTCACCGGACCGGGGCTCGACGGATCGCTCAAGGCGCAGGTCGCGTTGAAACGGCTGACGAGCGAGCTGGTCGGCCGGTTCGCGACGGCGGTGGTCGGCGCGACCAGGGAGGTCTACGGCGAGGGGCCGCTGAGCCGCTACGCCGCGCGCCTGGTCATCCCGGAGCAGGTCGCCGCCGAGGTCGCGTTGTTCAAGGCGCTCGCGCTGCGGTACGTGATGAGCGACAAACGGCGCCTCGCGATGCAGGACGGCCAGCGCCAGACGCTCGCCGAACTGGTCGGCGCGCTGTGCCGCCGCGCCCCGGACGCGCTGGACGGCCTGTTCCTGCCCGCCTGGGAGGCCGCCGCGGACGACGCGGCCCGCCTGCGCGTGGTCGTCGACCAGGTGGCGTCGCTCACGGACGCGCAGGCGTACGCGTGGCACGCCTGGCACACCGGCCGCCACGGCTAGTCCGAACTTTCGGACAGGAGACGCACGGGCCCGTGCACGGTACGGTCTGCGGCATGGGAGCCGTCGAAAGCCACCTCCGGTTTGGTCTGGACCTCTATCGGGTGCTGGCGAGCCGCGCGGAGAACGCGTGCTTCTCGCCGTACTCGATCGCGAGCGCGCTCGGCCTGGTGACCCAGGCCGCCAAGGGGAAGACCCGCGAGGAACTGATCGCGCTGCTCGGCGACCCGGACGAGCTCGCCGACCTGCTGGGCAAGGCCTCGTCACTGCTCGAAGACGGTCCCGAACTCGCGGTCGCGAACACGCTCTGGGCCTGGGACCGGCTCCCGATCGAGGACTCCTTCCGCGAGGAACTCGCCACCTGGCCGGGCGGGAAGGTCGAGAGCGCACCGTTCGGCGACGATCCGGAGGCCGCGCGACGGCTGATCAACGCCGACGTCGCCGAGGCCACGCGTGAGCTGATCCCCGAACTCCTGAAGCCGGGGACCGTCGCGCCGGACACCGTCGCCGCGATCGTCAACGCCCTGTATCTCAAAACCGCCTGGACCAATCCGTTCTCGCGTGACAACACCGCGCCCGCGGACTTCCACGCACCGTCCGGCACCCGTACGGTGCCGACGATGTGGCTCGAAAAGCAGCTCGACCACACCCACGAGGACGGCTGGCAGGTCGTCCGCCTCGGCGCCGAGGGCGGGGTGGAGGCGATCGTCCTGCTGCCGGACGGCGACCTCGACGACGCCGAGCTCGACGCGGGGAAGCTCGCGGGCCTGCTGGAGAACACGCGGTCCAAGACGATCGCGTTGTCCCTGCCGAAACTCGACCTGGACGTCGACAGCCCGCTGACGGCGAAACTCCAGGATCTCGGCGTGCGGACGATGTTCACCGCCGACGCCGACCTCACCGGGCTCGCCGACGACGACCGGCTCGAAGTGTCCGACGTCCTCCACCAGTCCGTGCTCCGCATCGACGAGCAGGGCCTCGAAGGCGCCGCCGCGACGGCGGTGCTGATGCGGCTGACGTCGCTCATCGTCGACGAACCCCTTGAGGTCGTCGTCGATCGTCCCTTCCTTCTGCTCGTGAGGCATGCCTCGACGGGTGTGATCTACTTTCTCGCCCGCGTAGTCGAGCCGTGAGGACGGTCAGTGAGTCTTTTCCAGGCTGAGGCGGCGGATGTGGAGGCCGGGAAGACTCCCACGAGACCCCGCCGGTTCGCCGCCGCCGACGCCGCCATCATGGGCGGCTTCCTGCTGTTCGCCTTCCTGCTCTACAACGGGCTCTGGCTCGACCTCAAGGAAGGCTATCTCTGGAACAGCGCGTCGGATCAGAACCTGTGGGAGTGGTTCTTCTCCGTCACCGCGGACAACGTGCTGCACCTGAGGAACCCGCTCAGTTCGCACTATCAGAACCATCCGCTCGGCGTGAACCTGATGGCCAACACGGCCATGCTCGGCATCGGCATCCCGCTTTCGCCGGTCACGCTCACCTTCGGCCCGACGGTCACCTGGGCCATCGCGCTCACCGGCGGTCTCGCCGGCACGGCGGCGGCCTGGTACTGGGTCTTCTCCCGGCATCTGGTCACCCACCGGGTCGGCGCGGCCATCGGCGGCGCGTTCGTCGGCTTCGCCCCGCCGATGATCTCGCACGGCAACGCGCACCCGAACTTCGTCGCGTGGTTCGTCCTGCCGTTCATCGCGTTGCTGGTCTTCAAGATCGCCCGCGGCGAACGCCCGGTCCGCAACGGGATCTTCCTCGGCCTGCTGGCGGCGTACCAGATCTTCCTCGGCGAAGAACCGCTGCTGATCTTCGCGATGGCGTTCGCGATCTTCGCCATCGCCTACTTCGCGACGAACTACCGCGAGTTCCCGCCGATGGCGAAACCGCTGGGGATCGGCGTCGGCATCGGCGTTCTCGTGGCGCTCGTGCTGTGCGCTTTCCCGCTGTGGTGGCAGTTCTTCGGCCCGCAGAGCTATCAAGCGATCGAGCACGGCCCCGTCGGGAACGACACGGCCGCGTTCACCCGGTTCGCGACGCAGTCCGTCGCCGGGCAGCCGCAGGCGGCCGCGGACGTGTCGATGAACCGCACCGAGGAGAACGCCTTCTTCGGCTGGCCGTTGATCGTGCTGATGGTGGTCATCACCGCCTGGCTGTGGCGCGAGGTGTTCGCACGGGCGCTGGCGATCTCGATGTTCGTGATGGCCTGGCTTTCGCTCGGCGTGCAGATCGTGGTGGTGCACGAGGAAACCGGGATCCCGGGGCCGTGGAAGCTCCTTTCGGAACTGCCGTTGTTCGAGTCGCTGCTGGAATCGCGGCTGGCGATGGGCTGCATCCCGCTCATCGGCGCCTTGCTCGCGCTGGCGACCGAACGCGTCTACACGGTCGCGTCGAAACTGCCCGAAGTGCCGGGGGAGCGGCGATTCCCGTTGCGGCTGCTGTGGATCGGCGTCGTCATCGCGGTCCTGCTGCCGATCGCGCCGACCCAGCTGATCGTCAAGGAACGGCCGCCGACCCCCAGATTCCTCGCCGACGGCACCTGGCGGAGCTACGTCGCGCCCGGCGGGACCGTGGTTCCCGTGCCGTTGCCGAGTTCCGGCGAATCCGAACCGCTGCACTGGCAGATCGACGCGGGGCTCGGCTACTCGATGCCGGAAGGCTACTTCGTCGGCCCGAGCGGGCCCGACGACAAACGCGGCCGCTACGGCGCCATCCAGCGGCCGACGTCGATCATCTTCGACCAGATCAAGCAGACCGGCGTGCCGGCGACGATCACCGAGTCGCAGCGGGTGCAGGCGCTGGCGGATCTGCGGTACTGGAACGCCGACGTGCTCGTGCTGATCCCGCGCGAACACCAGGACGCTTTCCGGACCACCGTGGACCTTCTGCTGCGGAAGCCCGCCGAATTCATCGACGGCGTCTGGGTGTGGGACGTCCGGACGATCACTCCCTGAGCTCGGCCCGGCTCGCGGACCACCGCGAGCCGGCGAACGGCTCGTCGGCGGACGCGGCCCGGTGTTCGTTGACCCGGACCGTGCCGCAAACGAGCCGTGCCGCGACTTCGGCGGCGTACTCCTCGTCCGCGCCCCACACCGATCCGCACAAGCCGGGCGCCGTGGCGTTCGCGAGCCCGACGGCTTCGTCCACTGTGGAGCATCGGACGACCGGCAGCACCGGCCCGAACTGCTCCTCGGTCACCACTCTCATCCCGTCGTGCGCCTCGGCGAGGATCGCCGGTGCGAAGAAGTACCCCGGCCCGTCGAGCGGTCCGCCGCTGACGAGCCGCGCGCCGCTCGCCCGCGCCTCGTCGGTGAGACCGGTGACGCGGTCGTAGCGCGGCCGGTTGTTCACCGGGCCGATCTGTGTCCCCGGCGTCCTTCCGTCGCCCACCACGACTTCCGTCGCCATGGCCGCCAGCGCCTCTACGACGCCGTCGTAGACCGGCCCGACGGCGTAGACCCGCTCGACCGCCACGCCAATCTGCCCGCAGTTGGCGAAAGCGCTCCAGAAGAGCCGTTCCGCGATGGCGGCCGGGTCGGTGCCGGGAAGGACGATCGCGGGATCGTTGCCGCCCAGTTCCAGTTTCAGCCGCCGCCACGCGGACGTGGACGCGGCGGCCACCAGCTTCCCGGTACCGGCCGAACCCGTGAAGTCGACCTTCCGGATCCCGGGATGGGCGACCAGAAGCTCGCCGAGGGGATCCTGGCCGGTGAGCACGGTCAGCACACCCGGCGGCAGCACTTCCGCCAGCATCCGGCCGAGGTGCAGTGTGGTGAGCGGGGTGCGCGGCGAAGGCTTGAGCACCACCGTGTTCCCCGCGGCGAACGCCGACGCGAGCATCGCGGCGGCCAGCTGTACGGGGAAGTTCCACGGCGTGATCGCGGCGACCGGCCCGTCGCCGGCGGCCCGGGGGCCGGGCGACCCGGCGAAGGACCGGAACCGCGCCGCCGCCCCGGCGAACTCGGCTTTGGCTTCGCGAAGCGGTTTCCCTTGTTCCTCGGTGAGAACGGGGGCCAGCACGGGCGCGGCCTCCTCGACGACGACGGCGCACGACATCAAGGCCGCGCGCCGGTCCGCGGCGCGCCAAGCGGGGGAAGCGGCCGCCGCGGCGCGTACCGCTTTGTCGACTTCGGCGGGCCCGCAGTCGGGGACGGTCGTGATCCGTTGTCCGGTGGCGGGATCCTCGACGGCGAGCATCGGTCCTCCTCGGTGGAAGGAAAAAAAGTGCCGACTCGCCAGCCTACCTTCGATGTTCCGACGGGGGTTCCGGCGAAAAGGCGAAAACCGGGGCCCTTTCCGCCGCGTGGCGCGCGTCACCGGAGACCGGCTGTCACGTCCGCGCGCGCCGTCTCGTCCACACGGTGATCGCAACCGCACGAGGAGGACACCATGCCGCGCATTCCCGCCGTGAAGACCGCCGAAGCCGGCTTCCTGCTGAAGCTGTTCTACAAATTCGCCGGCAAGCGTTTCGGCGCCGTGCCCGAGCCGATGGCCGTCTACGCGCACCACCCGCCCCTGCTGCGGGCGAACGGCATGCACGAGATGATGGCGGAGAAGGCCAGCAAGACACTGCCGTCGAACGTGCGCGAGCTGGCCGTGTACCGCGTCGCGACCCAGCTCGGCTGCTCGTGGTGCATCGACTTCGGGACCATGCTGCAACTGCACGAGGGTCTCGACATCGAACGGCTGAAGAACATCGACGACTACGCGAAGTCGCCCGCCTTCACCGACCAGGAACGGCTCGCGCTCGCGTACGCCGACGCGATGACCGCGAGCCCGGTGACCGTCACCGACGAGCAGGTCGCCGAACTGGAACGCGAGTTCGGCCGCAAGGGCGTCATCGAGCTGACCTACCAGATCGGCCTCGAGAACATGCGTGCCCGGATGAACAGCGCGCTCGACATCACCGCGCAGGGCTTCACCTCGGGCGATGCCTGCAAGATCCCGCTTCCCTGACCCGCGTTTAGTCCTCTGAATGCGCCCAGGCGCATTCAGAGGCCGACGCGGGTCCGCGCGGTGGTGAGCTTGTCCGGGTTCGCCATGTCGTAGATCGCCACGATCTTCCCGTCGCGGATGGCGAACGCGTCGACGTGCTCGTCGAGCGCCCGGTACCGCTCGGAACCGGGCTGCGGCGGGAGGTAGACCCCGAGGTCGCCGTTGACCAGCGCGAGCCTCGCCTGGTCCATCCCCGCCGGGTCGTACATCCGCATGAGGCCCTGGAACAGCCGGGTGACCTTGTCGAACCCGGCGACCGTGTGCACCGCGGTGCGCGCCTTGCCGCCGCCGTCGCCGACGAGGACGACGTCGGGGTGCAGGACCTCCGCCACCGCCTGGATGTCTCCGGTGAGCATCGCCGTCATGAACTTCTCGATGATCTGCTGCTGCTCGGCGAGCGCCGTCCGGGGCGGCGGATCGGCGTCGGCGACCGCGCGGCGGCCGCGGGAACCGTGCTGGCGCGCGGCCTCCGTCGTGCAGCCAAGGATCTCGGCGATCTCGCCGAACGGCACCGAAAACGCGTCGTGCAGGACGAACGCGACGCGCTGCTCCGGCGTCAGCCGGTCGAGGACCACCATCGCCGCCATGCGCATGCCGTCGTCGCGGACGGCGACGGTCAACGGGTCCTCCGACGGAGGGGTGCCCAGGGGGCCGAGGACCGGTTCGGGCAGCCATTCCCCGACGTACCGTTCGCGGCGCACCACCGCCGACCGCAGCCGGTCGAGGCAGATCCGGCTGACGACGGTGGTCAGCCAGCCCTTGTGGTCTTCGATGGCGGAGCGGCGGCGTTCGTCCATGCCGCTCAGGCGCAGCCACGACTCCTGGACCGCGTCTTCGGCGTCGGACAGCGCGCCGGTGAGCCGGTAGGCGACCGACACCAGGTGGGGCCGCAACGCGGCGAAGTTCCCGGCGAGTTCGTCCAGGGCGGTGCTCATTCCCCGAGTGTGCCGCACAGTGCCCCGAGACGAAGAACTAGAGTGATGAGCGTGGCAGGACGGATTCGGGATAGCGACATCGCGGAGGTGCGCGAGCGCAACCGGATCGACGAGGTCATCGGTGATTACGTGGCCCTCCGCAGCGCGGGCGGGGGCAGCCTGAAAGGGCTTTGCCCGTTCCACAACGAGAAGACCCCGTCGTTCAACGTGCGCCCCACGCACGGCACCTTCCACTGCTTCGGCTGTGGCGAAGGCGGTGACGTGATCAAGTTCATCCAGAAGATGGATCTGATCTCGTTCGTGGAGGCTGTCGAGCGGCTCGCGGATCGCGTGGGTTTCCGGCTCACCTACGAAGGCGGCGGCGGAAGCGTCCAGCGTGATCGCGGTACCCGCGCCCGGCTGATCGAGGCGCACCGCGCGGCCCAGGAGTTCTACGCCGAGCAGCTGCTCACCCCGGACGCGCGTGCGGCGCGGGACTTTTTGTCCGAACGGGGTTTCGACTCCGCCGCCGCGCAGACGTTCGGCTGCGGGTACGCGCCGGCGGGCTGGGACAAGCTCACCAAACATCTGCTCAACCGCGGGTTCGAGGTCAAGGAACTGCTCACGGCCGGGCTGGCCAAGGAGGGTCAGCGCGGGCCGATGGACCGGTTCAACCGGCGGCTGCTGTGGCCCATCCGCGACGTCGGCAACGAGGTGGTCGGGTTCGGCGCGCGGCGCCTCTACGACGACGACCGTGTCTCGGCGAAGTACCTGAACACCGCGGAGTCGCCGATCTACAAGAAGTCGCAGGTGATGTTCGGCCTCGACCTGGCCAAACGCGAGATCGCGAAGCGGCACCAGGTCGTCGTCGTCGAGGGCTACACCGACGTGATGGCGATGCACGCCGCCGGGGTTCCGACGGCCGTCGCGTCGTCGGGGACGGCGTTCGGCGAGGACCACATGAAGGTCCTCCGGCGGCTGATGATGGACGACGACGCCTTCCGCGGCGAAGTGATCTTCACCTTCGACGGTGACGAAGCCGGTCAGAAGGCGGCGTTGAAGGCCTTCGAGGGCGATCAGACCTTCGCCGGGCAGACCTACATCGCGGTCGCCCCCGACGGCATGGATCCGTGCGAACTGCGCCTCGCCAAGGGCGACACCGCGGTGCGCGACCTGGTCGCGCGACGGATCCCGCTGTTCGAGTTCGCGATCAAGAGCATGCTCAAGGCCTTCGACCTCGACTCCGTCGACGGCCAGGTCGCGGCGCTGCAGAAGACCGTCCCGATGGTGGCGGGGATCAAGGACCGCGCCAGCCGCGACGGCTACGCGTCGAAACTCGCCTGGTGGGTCGGCTGGCAGGACGCGGCGCAGGTGGTGAACCGGGTGCGCGGCAGCGCCGGGGCGGTGGCGAAACGCTCCGCCACCGTCGAGGTCCGGCGGCCGGCCGCCGCGGCCACCGCTGCCGCCGCCGAAGAGGATCTGCCCAGGCCCGCGCCCGGTGATCCGCGGTTCATCGCGCAGCGTGAGGCGCTCAAGGCGGCACTGCAGCAGCCGATGCTCGCCGGGGCGGAGTACGACGCGCTGCCCGAGGACGCCTTCACCCATCCGGTCTACGTCGCCATCCACAAGGCGCTGCTGTCCGCCGGGGGAGCGGGTTCCGGGCTGACCGGGCCCGCCCTGCTCGACGCGGCCGCCCCGCACTGCCCGCAGGGCACGGTGCGGCGCGTGCTCAGCGAGCTTTCGGTGGAACCGTTGCGCGCCAAGGGCGAGGTCGACTCGCGCTACATCTCCGCGCAGCTCGCGGCGGTGCAGGAAAGCCTGGTCGGCCGCCAGATCAACGAGATCAAGTCGAAACTCCAGCGGCTTTCCCCGGTCGAGGCGCCGGACGACTACCGCGCGCTGTTCGGTGACCTCGTCGCGCTCGAGCAGTACCGGAAGGCGCTGAAGGAACAGGCCATCGGCGGATTGGACTGAGCATGGGCTGGCTGCGTCACCTGCTGGGTGACCGTGTCCCGGCGGATTTCGACGGCTCGCTGGACGACGGCGAGCACGTCGTCGGGAGCGCGGCGGTCGAAGGCGGCGGATATCTGCTGGTCACGCCGCTGGGACTGTGGATCCCCGGGCCGCGCCGGGTCGGCTGGCATCTGGTCGGCAAGGCGGCGTGGTCCGCCGGGGTGCTGACCCTGACCGAGTCCGAGGAGACCGGCACGGCGGGGACGGCCGTGCTGCTGGCCGACAAGACCCCGGTCCGGTTCGAGCTCGCCCGGCCCGGCAAGGTCCCGATCCTGGTGCGTCAGCGGGTCGACGGCTCGGTCCGGGGGCGATACCGCAAGGACCTCGGGACCGGGGGAGCGTGGTTCGTCGAGCGCAAGGTCCCCGGTCAGGACGGCACGGTGCTGCAGGTGCGACCCGATCCGGGCACGGACGTCGACGTGGTCAAGGCGATCGCCGAGGAAGCGTCACGGAAGCTGGCGAAGCCGAACAGCTAGCAGTACGCTCGTACTGTATCGCTGGGAGGCGCCATGTGGGATCCGGTCAAGTACCTCGACTACGCCGACCTGCGGGCCCGGCCGTTCCATGACCTCGTCGGGCGGATACCGGCCGAGGCGCCCCGGCGCGTCGCGGACCTCGGCTGCGGCCCCGGGAATCTGACCGCCGGCCTGGCGGAACGCTGGCCGGACGCGATCATCGAGGCGAGCGACAGTTCACCCGAAATGGTCGAAGCCGCACGGTCACGGGGTGTCGACGCGCGAGTGCTCGACGTCAACGACTGGGTGCCCGAACCGGATACCGACGTGGTCATCTCGAACGCCGTGCTCCAGTGGGTCCCGGAACATCGTGACCTGCTCCGCCGCTGGGCAGGTCTCCTGCCGTCCGGGGCGACGCTCGCGTTCCAGGTCCCCGGCAACTTCGACGCCCCGTCGCACGCCCTGGTCCGCGCCCTCGCGCGCACCGGCGAGTGGGCTCCGCGCCTCGCCGACGTCGTCCTGCGGGATAACGAAGCCGTCGACAGCCCGCTCGGCTACGGGAATCTGCTCGCCGACGCGGGATGCGCCGTCGACGCCTGGGAGACGACGTATCTGCAGCGGCTGTCCGGGAAGGACGCCGTGCTCGAATGGATCACCGGCACGTCGCTGCGGCCGGTCAAAGAGGCCCTCTCGGGGGAGGACTGGGACCAGTTCCGCGCGCAGGTCGCCCGCAAGCTGGACGAGGCCTACCCGCCACGCCCCGACGGGACCACCTGGTTCGAGTTCCGGCGTGTCTTCGTGGTCGCCGTCGTGGGCTGACGCGGTGAAAGGGCCCTTCACCGCGTCCGACGCGGTGAAGGGCCCTTTCGGTCCAGTGTCAGCGCTGAGGCCGCCCGAACCGCTCACCGACCTTGGCGCGAGCGACCCCGGCGGCGCCCTGCACCATGGGGTGGTCGGCGATCTTGCGGTAGGTCCGCACGATCTGCTCGTACCGCCCGCGGCCGGCCTTCGCGCCCAGCACATAGCCCGCGGCCGCACCCAGCAGGAACATCTTCATCCGAGTCCACGCCTCCGTTCGATCTTGCTCCGGCTGTCATTGTCCCTCAAAACGCGAGCTTGACGAGGTGATGTCGAAAGTGGGGGGTGGGTGTGCGGCCGCCGGACGGCATGGGCTAAAGTTCTCTCATCGGTCGGAGCGATCCGGCTGGTACGGAGCACAATCCCCTGTAGCTCAACTGGCAGAGCATTCGGCTGTTAACCGGAGGGTTCTTGGTTCGAGTCCAAGCGGGGGAGCACAAGCCCAGGTCAATGACCTGGGCTTCTTCGTTTTCCGGGCTCGGGACATGATTTACCCATCAGAATCGAACATGCCCTCCAGTGCCGGGACGTTGGCCTGGTTGGACGCTCTCCGCTTGCGATAGTGCCGTTCGGTGACGGCGAGGGTGTTGCCCAGCTGATCCGCGATCGCCGTGGTCGGACGGTCCGCCTCGTCGAGCACCAGCCCCACGGTCTTGCGGAACACGTGACTGGTCACCCATCCGTACCCGACGGCATTCATCGCCTCTTCGATCCGGTTGACCACGTTCGACGGATCGAGCAGGTCTCCGGCGAACGAAGCGAACAACGGGCCGTCGCCGGCAGCCTGGCGGCGTCGCTCCCACATCGGCATCGACCACTCCGGGACCGCGAGCACCAAGCCGTCGACTCCGCCTTTGCGGAGTGGCCGCCGTACTAGACCTTGCCCGGCCACCCGGACGACGTGATGCGTCACGGCAACGGTGGACGTGATGTCGGTGCCGAGGATGGCGAGTAGTTCGCCGATCCGGACGCCGGTGGCCAGCATGGCCTCCATGATGTCCGGCAGGTCCAGCCAGATCCGGCCGCGGACACCCAGTGGACGTCCGCGAGAGTCGGTCTGGCGCGTGGGCCCGTAGGCGCGAAGCTTGGTCAGGAGATCGACGCGCTGCTCGGCGGTCAAGGCGAGGATCTCCTCCTTGCCACCCGTGGTCATGCGTCGCAGTGAGCGGACCGGGTTCGTGTCCATGGCATCGTGCCGCACCGCGAAGTCACAGACGCCCGACAAGGCGGCCTTGACGAGCTTCGCCGTCTCGTAGCTGCGTTTCTGCAAGGCGTTCTTCACGACACGGTCGCAGGTGGATACCCGGATCTCACGACAGCGGAGCTGCCCGAGCGCCGGACGCACCCAGTTCTTCAGCGCCCGGCGGTACAGGCTGACCGTGCCGGGGGAGAGGGCGCCGAGCTTCGCTTCGAGTTCGATCTCCTCGAGATGCCGGTCCGCCACGGTGTTGAAACGGGTGTCTGGGTGGATGTCCTCGCCGGTCGCTTCCGCGGTGAAGTCGACCAGTGCCTCCTTGAGCCTGGCGATCGCTCGGGTCTTAGTGGCCGCTTGCCTGCCCACGAGACGCAGCGATCCGTCCTGTGCCTTGAAGTACGTCCGGGCCAGATGGCGGGTCTGACCGGATTTCGTCGGTGGCAGCTTCAGCGTGGAGATGACACCATAGGCGCCGATCGGCGTAGGAGGACGGCCCATGTCTTCACTTTCTCGCGCGAGGGTTCAGGAAACTCTCCAGCGCCGAGTCCGGGATGAGGTAGTAGCGCCCGGCGGTGACAGCGTGGAGTTTCTCGTCGTGGATGAGCCGCAGGACTGTCTCATAGGGGATGCCCAGTTGGTGCGCCGCCTCCCGTGGAGTCCACGCACGTCTGGGCAGCACGTCTTCTTCACCGTTCATGGTGAAGACATGCGTTTGGCCGGGGTGTTCCATGCAGGCGATCGGACAGGGCGCGAACGCCGACATCACGGCGACGGTGCGGTTAGACGTCGACGGCTTGGCGCACGACGTGAGTTTACGTAGGAGGGCTCCGGAGCGGCAGACCCACCTACTTGTGAGAGCAGTTCGCGTTCGAGACGGTGCGTCGCGTGCTGGGGGTGCGGGTACAGGAGTATGACATCGGCAAACAGCAGAGAGCTGTCGATGCGCTGTTGCATTACGCGGATGGCCGGATCGCTGCTTTGGAGGTCTCGTCGATCGGGCCGGAGGATGAGGCGCGGATATCGAATGTGCTTGCGCGACGTCGGGAGAATCGCCGTGCTGTTGAGGGGTTGACAAGGTCGTGGATCGCATCGGTGCCGTCCAGCTTCCATCGGCAGAATCTGCGTGTCCTGGATGAGGTGATTCTGCGCAGTGATCAGCAGGGAATCTCGGATTTGAGGTCCGCCGGCGGGCAGGCGGAGAAGCTGGTCCGTCAGAACGTGACCGCGTTCGCGACGACGGATGCTGCGGCGGAGCCGCCGGTGATCTGGGTAGTGCAGAACGGGCTGTGGGGTTTCATCGACCGGGGCGCGGGCACACTGCCTGCGGAACTCGATGAGATCCTGGCTGAGGGCAAGATGCAGAAGAAGCTCGCGAAACTTGCGGCAACTGGCTTGGCCGAGCGGCACCTGTTTCTGCTGGTCCGCCCGTCCGCGATGAGTTTTCCGGTCTACGACGCGTTGTCGATGAACCGTCCACTCCCCGAGGAGGAGCCGACGCTTCCTGGCGGGTTTTGAGCGGCCGTGTCATGACAACCGTGTAGGCCGCGGATGGACCAAGATCGGATCGTTGTTGGCGATCCAGGAAGGCCCTTTCTGTGACGGAGAACACATCATGCCCGGCCGGCTCGTCGTCGGCTGAAGTGCTTGCCGGAGCGCTTCCGCCGGAGGTATTGGACGCGCTGGTCAAAGAAGCGCACGCGAGCGGCGGTTCTTTGGGTGTGCAGGAATTGCTGAATCAGATGACGAAAGCAGTGCTCGAACGCGCGCTGGATACCGAAATGACCCATCATCTCGGATATGAGAAAGGAGATCCCGCCGGAAACGGCAGCGGGAACTCGCGGAACGGCCGGTCGACGAAAACGGTGTCCACGACCAACGGGCCGGTCGAGCTGGCGGTGCCCCGCGATCGGAACGGTTCGTTCGAACCGGCGATCGTGCCGAAACGCGCGCGTCGCCTGGGGAATATCGACGAGGTGATCCTGTCGCTGTATTCCCGTGGAATGACGACCCATGATATTGAATCACACCTTCATGAAGTTTATGGCGTGAATGCCTCACGGGAACTGATTTCCAACGTCACCGAGGTGGTTGCCGACGAGATCGCACTGTGGCAGACGCGTCCACTGGATGAGGTCTACCCGATTCTCTACGTCGACGGCATCCGCCTGCGGATCAAGGACAAGGGCGTGGTGACCACGAAGGTCGCCCACCTGGCCGTCGGCGTGGACGTCGAAGGTCGCAAGCATGCCCTCGGCTTGTGGATCGCCGACAGCGAAGCCGCGAAGTTCTGGGCCAAGGTCGTCACCGACCTGCGGAATCGGGGCCTGCGGGACATCCTGATCGCCTGCTGCGACGGGCTGACCGGACTGCCTGACGCGATCCGCGGCGTCTTTCCCGATACCGTGGTCCAAACGTGCGTGGTCCACGTGATCAGAAACGCGATGCGGTTCGTCTCCTACAGTGACCGCAAGAAAGTCGCCGCCGGAATGCGATCCATTTACACCGCGCCCACGCTCGAGGCCGCCGAGATCGCACTCAAGAACTTCGACAAAGATTTCGGTACCCAATACCCCGCCGCAGTCCAAGTCTGGCAGCGCGCATGGGAAGATTTCACCCCATTCCTGGACTATCCAGCCGAGCTGCGCCGAGTTGTCTACACGACAAACCTGATCGAGAACATCAACTTCCAGCTCCGGAAGCTCGCCAAGAACCGCGGTCACTTCGACAGCGACGCCGCCGCCATGAAACTCCTCTACCTCGGACTCCGGAACATCACCAGCCACCGCGGAGGACCATCAGGAACCGGAACCTGGGGATGGAAACAAGCACTCAGCGCACTCGTCGTACTCTTCCCCGGCCGCTTGCCAATCCACTAAAATAACCACACAATCATCCGTGGCTTACACGGAAGTCATGACAGGGCCGGTTGAGCCAGGTGTGGCTGCTCACCAACTGGAAGCCTGGCGGTGTCGTCCGCGCGGTTGCCGGCAGCGGGTGGGATCGCGTCCACCCGTTCGACTGACGGCTCGAGCTGTCGGCCTGGTGTGGCTGCTTCCGTGTCGCTGCCGGGCGGGTCCGGGGACCGGCCGCCAGGCCGCGCCTTGAACAAGAAAGAAACTCTCGACACAAGCGGATCAGCAGCCTTTGTCGAGGTTCAACTGATGCTTGGCAGACCGGCTTCACCTGATGCTGACGGCGCCCTGCGAGAAAATTCTCGACGATATCACCTACGCGCCAACGCATGGCCGAATCATTCTTCCCGACACTAAATAAATGAGCTCGTCCATCGCACTATTTATCCCATACGTCACCATGCCATGGCAGATATTGCTGTCCGGGAAACGCTGGGCCCTTTGCGCTCCTACATGCTCCGGATCGAACACGCCCGCAGTCGAGCAACATCACATCAAATGCGTTGACCCTGCCTGACCGGCTCGGATCCGGCACGCAGCGACGATCGACCGGCCGTCTTCAGTCGCATTGGATGACCATCACCGCGACTCCGCAACCTGACTGGCGCGTTCCATGCCCGCGGCGAGCAGCGCGCCGAGCAGCAGCACGCCCACTGGCAGCCACAGCGTCTCCCGCACTGCGGTCGACAACCCGACACCGCCCGGACTCGTCATCGCGGCCGCGATGCGGGCCTGCAACAGTCCCCCGACTACGGCGCTCCCCAGCACGCTCCCGACCTGGCTCACTGTGTTGAAGATCCCGGAGGCGGCACCGACCAGCTTCTGCGGCACCGAGCCCATCGTCAGATTGCTTATCGGTGAGAACACGAAGCCCATGCCCACCCCGCACACCAGCAGCGCGGGCACGAGCGCGGAAACCGTGGTGGCCGACCTCACCAGCCCGGCGACCGCCACCAGGCCACCCGCCAGCACAATCAGGCCGAACATCAGCAGGTACTTGGCCTCCAGCCGGTCGGACAACCACCCACTGAGCAGTGCGAGGCTGCTGGATGCCGCGAAGATCGGCGCGGTCACCAGTCCCGCCATGGCCGGTGACACGCCCAGCACGGTCTGGATATAGATCACCAAGGGGAAGAACATGCCGGTCAAGCTGAAGGCATAGGCCGTCGTGATCAGCGCGCCGAGAGAGAAATTGCGGTTGGCGAACACGGCGGGTGGCACCAGCGGGTCGCGGGTGGTGAACCGTTGCCACGCCACGAAGGCCGCCAGCAGCACTGCACCGGTCACCAGGACCTCGACGATGGTGATACCGGCCCAGATCTCACCCCAGGCGTACTGCTGCGCGTTGTGCAGGCCGAACACGAACAGCAGCAGACCGGCCCCGGACAACAGCCCTCCCAGCAGGTCGAAGGAGCGGGCGTTGCCGGGCCGCCAGTCAGGTACCAGGAACAACGCCAGCACCAACGCGACGATGCCGACGGGCACGTTCACGTAGAAGATCCACGGCCAGCCGAAGTTACTCACCAGAACACCACCGACCACCGGGCCGGACAGCATCGTGAGTCCCGCGATGGCACTCCACACGCCCATCGCCGCCCCGCGTCTGGCGGGCGGGAACAGGTGGCTGATGTACGCCAGCGCGGCGGGAGTCATCAGCGCGGCGCCGACCCCCTGCGCGGCACGGGCCGCTATCAGCGTGCCGACATCGCCCGCCATACCGCACCACAGCGAAGCCGCCGTGAACGACGCCAGACCCACCATGAAGACTCGCTTAGGTCCGAACCGATCACCGAGCTTTCCCGCGACCAGCATCGGCACCACGGAGGCGAGCAGGTAGACACTGGTGACCCAGACCACCGCGTTGAGGTTCCCGGACAGCTCCCGCAGCATCGTCGGCACCGCGATCGACACGATCGTGGCGTCCAGCATGAACATGAAGGTGCCGACGGAGAGCGTCAGCAACGCGGCCCAAGGCTTGGGAGCCCGCACCGTGACGCGGCCATCTACCATGCCTTGGCGAGCAGTTCGTAGGAACGAACGCGGTCCGCGTGATCGTGGGTGACGGTCGTGATCAGCAACTCGTCCGCGCCGGTCACGTCGCGCAGGATCTTGAGTCGCCGCACGACTTCCTCCGGGCCGCCGACGATTTGCGTGTCGACGCGATCGGCCACCAGCGCGCGGTCCTCGGCGGTCCAGTAGCACTCGCCGGCCTCTGCGGGGCTGGGGAAGGGAAGTGCGCCTTCGCCGGTGCGGATGCCCAGCACCCACCGGGCGTAGGGGCTGGCGATCTCCCGCGCGGTCGCGTCGTCCTCTGCGACGACGACGTCCGCGGACACGAGGAGGTGAGGGCGCCGGAGGCGTTTCGACGGGACGAAGGCCTT
The DNA here is from genome assembly GCF_044461365.1 of Amycolatopsis sp. NPDC049868. Lineage (NCBI taxonomy): Bacteria > Bacillati > Actinomycetota > Actinomycetes > Pseudonocardiales > Pseudonocardiaceae > Amycolatopsis > Amycolatopsis sp. NPDC049868. The sequence goes on from NZ_JBITKV010000008.1 coordinate 86,786, forward strand.
CCGGTAGGCCGCGGCGGCGTCCAGTACAGACGACGGGCTGATGTGGTAGTTCACCCCGCACGGAAGGCCGAACTCAGCCGCGGTGGCGGAACTCGGCCCCGCGCTGGAACTCAAAACCCACACCTCGAAGTCGCTTCCCTCCGCCACGGGGGCCCGCAGCGGGAAACCCTGCTCGGTACGGAACTCGCCGCTGACGAGCTTGAGTATCTGGTCGACTTGGTCTCGATACTCCATTGTGGACGCTGCCCCGAGCAGCTCGTTGTGGATGCGCAGGCGTTCGAAGGCCTCCTTGGACCTGATCTTGGGCTTTCCCGGTATCAACAGGCCGTTCACCACCCTGGTCTCGTCCGGGGAGTCCTCGGACTGGGCGAACCGCTCCACCAGGTCACGCGACAAGGCGGCGCCCGACCGGCCGAGGCCCAGGTCGACCCGGCCGGGGTGCAGATGCGCAAGGATGCCGAACTGTTCGGCAACCGCCACGGGCGCGTGGTAGCCGAGTAGTACGGCACCCGAACCGACCCTGATCCGGGTGGTGGCGTCCAAGAGGTGGCCGATCAGCACCGCGGGGGCGGCGGAAGCGATGCCCGGTGCCATATGGTGTTCGGCGACCCAGTACCGGCGGTAGCCGTACTCCTCCACCCGCCGCGCGAGGTCGACCGTATTGCGCAGGGCGTCTGCCCCTGTCTGGCCGGAGACCACCGGCGAAAGGTCGAGCACCGACAAAGACACAGGCGACTCAGAAGCCATCAGCAGCCCTCTCCGAACGCCACGGACAAAGAACTCGCAACACATTGTCAATAAAACGCTGCCGAGCGCATAATGCGCGACCGTTTGCGCAGCAAACCTACCATCGAACACTGTTGCACGACGTAAGCCTTCGTCTACAAAGATTAGACGATCGGCGGGTAGCCTTTGCGCAGTAGCATCCCGGATGCTCCCTAAGAAATCGAACGACAGTGATCCGTCAGGTCTGAACAAATTCTGTGGACACGGAGGCCGAAATGACCGACTTCCCGCTGACTGGCCAGATTTGGAAGGTTGATTACGGCGGTCTCGTGATGCAGCACGACTACCGGGTTCCCGGCAAGATCAGCTTTCCCCTGCCGGAGGGTGGAGTCGCCACCACCGACCTCTCAGTGGCGCAGGTGCGCGAGGACGTCTACGTGCTCTGGTTCCAGGGCGTGGCCGCGACCGTGCTCGCCATCGAGGATCTGTCCGCGCACACCGCCAACTCGTTCATGATCTTCCCGGATCGGACCGAGCATTACCTGGGGAAACTCATCCGGGTCGACGACCACGTCTAATGAGGGAGAAGAGTCGGCGATGGGACTGTATCTCGCACTCGAGGCGGACGGAGCCGGCGCCCATCCGGCAGCCTGGCGGTTCTCCGGCCAGGCCCCCTCGGACGTGCTGAACCCCCAGCGCATCCGCGACACCGTGCGCGCCGCCGAGGCCGGCGGGTTCACCTTGGTCACCTTCGCCGACTCGCCACTACCGCCGAGCCGGGGCGCGGACGTCGCCGGCCGGCTGGATGCGGTGGGGCGCGCTGCCTACCTCAGCATCCAGACCAGCCGGATCGGTCTGGCGCCTACCATTCATCCCGCAATCGTGGAACCCTTCCACGCCGCTGCCCAGCTCGCGAGCATCGATCACGCGACGCACGGCCGGTCCGCGTGGGTCGTCGGCGAGGCGAACGCCGAGGAGTTGGCGACGATCGGGTACCGGCCGCGAGACGTCGCACCGTCCGAGATCGCCGACTTCATGGAAGCGGTGCGGCACCTGTGGGACTCCTGGGAAGACGACGCGGTCATCAAGGACGTGGAGACGGGCCGCTACCTCGATCCGAACAAAATCCACCACGTCGATTTCACCGGTGCCGCGTTCACCATCAAGGGTCCGCTCATCACGCCACGGCCACCGCAGGGTCAGCCGGTGGTGATCGCCAACGATTCGCTCGGAATCTCCGCAGAAATCGTGGTGATCACGGGACCGGATCTGCCCACGATTACCGCGAAAGCGCGGTCGGCCCGGAATTCCGGGGCCCCTCTCGTCTTCATCGCAATGGACGTCGTTCTCGATGCCGACGAGCCGGCGGAAAAACGAATGGCGGCGCTGGATCTGGCCACGCCGTGGAATTCGGCACGATTCCGCCACGTCGGAAGGGCGGAGGAATTGGCGAGGCTGCTCACACGACTCGGCGAGGTCGCCGACGGCGTGTGGCTGCACCCGGCTGTACTGAGCCGGGACCTTCCGGTGCTCCTTGACTCGGTGCTGCCCGCGACACCGCTACACGAATCGAGGGGCACCCTGCGCGACACACTGGGACTGCCCCTGCCGGCCAATCGCTTCGCCGCCACCGGGATGAAGGGGTGACCATGACCGATCGCCACACTGGTAAGCCCCAACTCCATCTCGGGCTCTTCTACCCAGGCATCGGCCCCCAGTTCTTTTGGGCCGAGCCGTCCAACGCGGCGCACACCGAGCTCGAGACGTATGTAGCGGTCGCGCGCACGATGGAGCGCGGGCTGTTCGACTATCTGTTCCTGGGTGAGGGCCTGCGCATCCGCGAGCACCGCGACCAGATCTACCCATTGGACGTCGCGGGACGGCCAGACGCGATCAGCCAGCTCGCCGTGCTCGCCGGTGCCACCGAACGGCTCGGCCTGGTGGCGAGCCAGAACACGACCTACAACTTCCCCGCTGACCTGATCCGGAGGTTGTCGACACTGGATCTTCTGTCCGGTGGCCGGGCGGGATGGAACGTTGTGACGACCGACAACCCCTGGACTGGCGAGAACTTCCGGCACGGGGGCTGGTTGGACCACGAGCGCCGCTACGAGAGGGCGATCGAGGTCGTCGAAGCCGCCACGGACATCTGGGCCTCGTGGGCCGACGACGCGATCGCAGACTCCCACTCGGCACCGAGTTGGGCCCGGAAAGGGTCGATCCACGACATCGATCGGCACACCGACCTCCTCGACCTGAAGGTGACGCCGACTTTGCCGCGCAGCCCGCAGGGCCGCCCGGTGCTGTTTCAGGCCGGTGACTCGTCGGTCGGTCGTGACTTCGCCGCCCGATACGCCGACGTCGTCTTCTCGGCACCGAACAACTGCGAATACCACAGTGCTGTGGAGTATGCGCGCGACCTGCGTGCCCGCCTCGCCACGTATGGCCGTCCTCCCGACGCCGTCCGGATCGTGCCGGGCGCGACTGTGGTGCTCGGCGACACCCCCCAAGAAGCGCGGGAACGCGCGGTGTGGGTCGAACAGCAGCAGTTCACCCCGCAGCGGTCGATCACCTTCCTCGAACAGCACTGGGGACACGACCTCTCGGCTTACGACCCCCACGGGCCTCTACCCGACATCGAGCCCTCCGACGGTGAGCTGGACCAGACGCGCGGCACGATCCTGCTGGCGCACCGCACTGGCAAGCACGAACGCATTCGCCAGTGGCGCAAGATGGCAGAGGAGCTGGACCTGTCTATCCACGACTTGGCCCGCCGCGTGCAGTTACGCGAACACAACTTCACCGGTACGCCTTCGCAAGTCGCCGACGAGTGGGCGCATTATGTCACCACAGGCGCCGTCGACGGGTTCAACTTCAGCCCGCACCTCATTCCGTTCTCTCTGGACCAGATCGTCGACAAGCTGGTACCCGAACTCCAGGAACGCGGCGTCTACCGCACCGCCTACGAGGGAACAACGCTCCGCGAGCACCTGGATCTGCCCGGTCAGTGACGTGTCCATGAACGTCGCCGGGGTCTCGCACGGAATCCACCACTGAGGATGAGACTGGTCAGGATGAGCTTGATTCGCACTCCTTTCGGCTTCACCAGCACCGCGGCGGATGTCACGGCGGGTGTCGACCTAACCGGCCTGCGCGTGATAGTGACCGGGGCGTCCTCCGGTATCGGTGCGGAGACGGCACGGGCGCTGACCGCGACCGGCGCCGAGGTGACGTTGGCGGTTCGCGACATCGCCGCAGGTGCGCGCGTCGCCAGGGACGTCGCCGCGAGCACCGGCGGAACCGCGCCACACGTGGCGCGGCTGGATCTGTCCGATCTGGCGTCGATCGCGGCGTTCACCTCGTCCTGGGAGGGGCCCCTGCACGTGCTGGTGAACAACGCGGGGGTGATGGCCTGCCCTGAGCGGTACACCGAGCGCGGCTGGGAGTGGCAGTTCGCCGTCAACCACCTGGGACACTTCGCGCTGACTACGCGGCTGCGCGCCGCTCTGGCCGCGGGCGGAGCAGCCAGGATCGTGATGGTCAGCTCGGCGGGCCACCAGGCCTCGCCGGTAGTCTTCGACGACGTCAACTTCGCTTTCCGCCCCTACGATCGCAGACTCGCCTACGGCCAGTCGAAGACTGCGAACATCCTGTTCGCCGTAGCGGCCACCCGACGCTGGTCCCGCGACGGCATCACAGCCAACGCCGTGATGCCTGGCGCGGTCTACACCAACATCCTGCGGCACATGGGCGGCGACAGCGCCGGCAAAATCCCGGCCGAACTGATCAAAACCGTCGAGCAAGGAGCAGCCACCTCGATCCTGCTCGCCACCTCTCCCCTGCTGGAGGGCGTGGGCGGACGCTACTTCGCCGACTGCAATGAGGCGGAGACGGTGGACCGCCGCACCGGTACGCTCCAGGGTGTCGCCCACTACGCGCTGGACCCGGACGGCGCCGAGCGCCTCTGGACGCTCTCCGAGAAACTACTTGGCACCTGACCACGAACGGGTCACCAAGCAATCGGCATACGCCGCAGCCCGCGTATCCCCATCTCGATGTTCCAGACCGCCTCGCCCGCGAGGTGCAGGCAAGGCATCTCCCGCAGCAATGCCCCCATCTCCTCTCGCAGCGCCATCCTGGCCAGCTGGGAACCCGGGCAGAAATGGATTCCGTGCCCGAAGCCGAAATGGTGGCTCCCCTCCCTGTCGAAGAGGATCTCGTCGGGACGGTCGAACGCCAGCGGATCCCGGTTCGCCGCGTCCATGCCAACGACAACCGGCTCCCCCGCCCTCACCAGCACGCCGCCGACTTCGACATCCGCGGTGGCGTAGCGCGGGAAGGGAGCACCCTCGACCAGCGGAACGAACCGCACCAGTTCTTCGATGGCACGGCGAAGCAACTCTGGTTCGGCGACCAGCCGATCCCAGGCACCCGGTTGCTCCAGCAGGGCGTAGACGAAGTTGGGCACCTGGCTCTGGTAGCCCGGTAGGAGGATGTCGATGCACACGTCGACGAGCTCGGGCTCGGTCAGCCGGTCGTCGAGTTCACGAGCCTCGATCAGCGCCGTCATCAGGTCGTCGGCGGGTTCCCGCGTGCGCCGCAGGACCAGTTCCGACATGTACTCACGCAGGGCGATGTGGTTCGCCATGAACTCCTCGCGTGTCTGCGCCGCGGTGGAGAGCACACCTTCGCAGAAAGTGCGGAACCTGCCCCTGTCCTCGGACGGCACGCCCAGCAGATCGCAGATCACAGTGGTGCGAATAGGCTTCGCGTAGTCCTCGACGAGATCGGCAGGCACGTCGGTCGCCTTCATCTTCGCCATCATCTCGGCGACAACCCGGTGGACCTTCGGCCGCAGCTCCTCCACTCGCCGGATCGTGAACGCCTTCGCGATGAGCGTGCGCAAGCGAGAATGCTGCGGGCGGTCCATGAAGAGAAGGCCGCCGCGCTGGACGCCTTCCGTCGTGCGGGGACAACGTTCGGTCGTGGCCTTCGCGCGCGAGAACCGGCTGTCCCCCAGGACGAACCGGACGTCTTCGTACCGGGTGACGAGCCAAGCGGGCTCTCCGTAGGGCAGCTGCACCCGCGCGAGCCCAGTGAGGTCTCGAGCCACTCGGTAGGCGTCGTTCACCTCCAGGCCCTCCTCCTCGAACGGGAAATCCCACACGCCGGTCTTCGTGTCGGTCACCGTCTGACCTCCAGAGCTGCGGTCACTCGCCTGACGGCGATCGTGTGCCAGATGTCGTTACCGCCGGCGTCACCGAATTCGGTAGCTGCTTGAGGGCGCCGTCCCGCACGATGGCAAGTCCCCAGGTCGAGGTGCCGAGCCCAAGGCGTGACAAGATGAACTTGCTCTGCCCCAAGAGTCCGTTGCTTCATATGCCGTCCTCTGCTCGAGGATGTTTGCCTTCGCGCCATGAAGCGTATCTTCACCGTGCTGAAACCACATATGACTATTCCTCCATCAAAGAATAGACCATTGACCAGTTGACCGATAACACTAAAGACAGGCCGAGTTCGCCGTGGTGGTCGATGCCGCGCCAGGATCCCCTGTTGCGGACCAGCCCTGGTGGTTCGTGAGACGGGCGCAGGTAGTCGACTACTTGCACGGTAAGGCCTGGTCAGCAATCTCCTCTCCTCCTTTAGCAGCATTGGTCGTGGTGAACCTGAAGCTGCGCGGTCCGCGCCGGGAGCGAGCCCGTGCCGGTGCCGGTCTCGACCCCGCCGAGGGGCTACCTGATCAGGGTGATCGCGTACGAGCCGACGAGACAGTAAGTGCGTACTACCGCGCTGTCCACTGGTCGATCGACTATTTTCGCTAGACGATCGACTGTCGACAGCGGTCGCGGCCAATGGCTAGAATCGCGTGCCTGAATCTAATAACTTCCGACTCGTGATCCTCGAATGTGGAGTAGCGTATGTCGAACCGGCGGCTCGCGCACAGTGATCTTGCAGACTTTGCCGCCGAGTATCCGGATACGGGTACGGAAATCAAGGCCGATCGAAACAACACCGGTAGGCCGCCAGGCAAAGTGCTGTCAGGCGACCTTGCCAGCTGTGCACAACAACATAGCATAACGGTTAGGTCGTCGCCAGTGCCATTTAATCGAACTCTCGCTCCCAGTGAAGCGATGCATACTGCGTCCGGATTCTATACCGGCTACACAACCGGAGTTCGCGGACAACTGGACCAGGCCGCGTTGTCAGCGGCGTTCCAGTTCTTGCGAAAGACCTACCCGGTTCTGTCCTGCAGCATCACGCGCGACGCAATGGGCGGCACTTCCATAGGCTCAGAAGATGACGTCTCAATAGTCGCCAGCCTGCACGGGGCGCAAAGCGATGAACCGCTTGCGGGTTTCCCTGATCCGGGAGACCGCGTGACCGCCGTGCACGTAGTGCGACGTGGCGCTGATCTCTCATGGGTAACCTTGCTGATTCATCACGCGATAGCCGACGGGGCGCACGGTATTCAACTACTGGTCGATCTGTGGTCGTTCTACGCAGACGTTGTCGAAGATCGCGAGATAGTTGTATGCAGCCACCCCTACCCTCAATCGATCGAAAAAATCTTGTCAGACCGGAGCCTCACCGTGGACCCCGCCGAGGCTCCCGGAGCGGACCAGCCACCTACCCTGAGCATGATGACAGTGGACACCCGCCTCACCGTCGAGGCGACGAACGCTCTGGTCACGTTCGGACATCGAACGAATGCGACCATCAACAGCCTGGTATCTGCCGCGCTGCTCATGGCAACGACGGAAGCTCTCGACATCGGCATCGGTGAACTGGTCTACACCTACTCGGTGAACCTACGGCGCCGGCTGATCCCTCCGGTCGGCCCTGCGGAGGGAACGAACGTACTGGGCATAGCTCAGTTCACCGCAGATGTCAGTGCGGGGAAAGATATTGCAGCTCTTGCGCGTGCTGTCACGGCCAAGTTTTCCTCCGATCTCGCCGTCGGCGGGGTTCAACACTTCTACTTCCACAATATTGGCGACTACATGAGATCATTGCCCGCGATGCCCGGCCTGCCGCTATGGTCGACGAACCTGGGAAAAATTCCGACACTCGACAGTCCGGCGGATATCGCGATTGAGGATTTTCTGATATCCCGATACGCGCAGAAGCCACAGTTCGTCACGACAAGCCTCTCGGGGGGTCACATAATCACCACATTCAATGGGCAACTCAACATATGGTCCACCATGCCCGAAATTTATGCCAGCACCGTGGCGAACCGGGTTCGAACCCTGCTCACCGACCTGCGAATCTATTTCGGCCGTTCGGTTCGCCGCAAGATGGAGTAAGCGCATGGACATCGCCGGCACAAATTCCGCATTCCCGCTCACTGGACAGATATGGGAGATCAACTATGGCGATCGGGTGATGCAGCATGACTATCGGGTTCCGGGGAGAATCAGCTTTCCACTGCCCGACGGAACCGCGACCACGGACCTGTTCGTCACGCAGGTCGATGACAACGTCTTTGCCTTGTGTTTCAGAGATCAAGAATCAACAATAATTGCCATTGCAAACCTGGTCGCTTACACCATGAAATCGTTCATAGTCCTTCCCGAGGGGAGGACTATGCACTATGCCGGAAATCTCACTCGAATACCCAGCTGAAAGTTCGCCGGACCTTGCAGGCGGTCTCTGAGGACGTGAACTTAGCTTTCCGCGCGAACTTCACCAACATCCTTCGGCCGGGGACGGCCCTTTAACCTTGTCGGGCTCCCTGTAAACGGTCCTCGATCGATAATTCGACCCGGAGGTGATCAGGTCGTGAACGAAGTCCTGAGGAAGATCGAAATGCCCGACGGTCATCAGAGGTGGTGGGTTACCCGGCACAGTCAAGCGCGCACACTGCTCAGCGACACGCGGTTCACGAGCAACCCGTCCTTGATGGGAGACAGCAGCCCTATGGACCCTCTTCTGCCCGAGGCGGTGGCAGAGGCTCTCAGGGGTGAGTTGCTCTTGGGGGACCCTCCCCAGCATACCCGGATGCGCAAGATCGTTATGTCAGCGTTCAACTACCATGCGATCAGCGCGATCCGCCCGGCAGTCGAGCGCATCGTGGGCGAGTTGCTGGACGAGGTGGCTGGGCGGTCGGAGGTCGACCTGTTCGCCGACTTCGCGGCCCCGCTGCCGACTCTGGTACTGGCCGAGTACCTCGGTTTCCCATTGAAAGACGCCCTCGCCATCCACCACCACTGCGACGTCTACACCTCGGAGTTGAAACCGAACAGCGATTATCTTGAGTCGGGCAAGCGCCTGACTGCCGCCTGCTTGTGGCTGCGGGACTACACGCTAAGGCTCACCCGCCACAAGCTGGCCGAGCCTGACGACCGTCTGATCTCACAGTTGGCGAAGCACCTTGATGAGGAGGAACTCGCATCGTTGGTGTTCGAGTTGTTGATCGGCGGCCAGAGCACAACGACCCAATTGATCGTAAGAGGCGTTCGGCTATTACTGACCCACGGTGACCAATTGACCCGGCTGCGGGCGAACCCCACTCTGTTGCCCAAGGCTGTCGACGAATGCCTGCGCCATGACCCACCGCTGCCGGTCAGCCTGGTCCGCATGGCCAAGGAGCCGATCGACATCGACGGCGTGACAATCCATGCTGGAGACACACTGGTGTGCTCGCTGGCCGACATCAACCACGACGACGCCCAGTTCTCCGCACCAGACCAGTTCAACATCGACCGTAGCGACAACCAGCACCTCGCGTTCGGCCACGGCGTCCACCGCTGCGTCGGTGCCAACCTGGCCAGACTGCAGGCGGAGATCGCGATCAGCGCCCTGCTAAAGCGCTATGACCACATCGAACTCGCCGTGCCCGACGCGGATCTGAACTGGAAGGAAACCACGCTACTCGCCAAGCTGACCACACTACCCCTGCGCGTAGAGGAACGACGCACGTACGAGTCATAGGCCTGTCACGTAATGCTCAGCGCAAGAGTGAGGTTGCCCCTGTGAACCGGACACCCTGATCCCAGACGGTGGTCTGGGGAAGGATGTTCCCGTGTCACGTTCGTCGAAGTATCCGGAGCAGTTCCGCAAGGACGCGGTCGAGTTGGTCCGTTCCTCGGATCGTCCGTTGCGTCAGGTCGCCCGCGAGCTCGGGGTGAACCATGAGACCCTGCGTAACTGGGGCAAGGTCGCTGAACGCGCCCAGGCGAAGCCGTCCGACGCGGCCTCGGCGGCGTCGGAGGACGAGCTGCGTGCGCTGCGCAAGCGGGTGGCGGAACTGGAGCTGGAGAAGGAGATTCTCCGTAAGGCGGCCGCCTATTTCGCCAAGGAGATGGGTCGTTGACCCGCAGCTACAGGTTCATCTTCCGAACACCGCGCCACTTTCGGCGTCGCCCGGCTGTGCCGAGTCCTCGATGTTCGTCGCCCTGGGTTCTACGAGTGGCTCGCCGCAGCCCCCGCACGGGCCGAACGGGCCGCCCAGGACGACCAGCTGGCCATGGAGATCGCCGAGGTCCACACCGAGCATCGTGGCGCGTACGGCCGTCCGCGGGTCACCGTCGAACTGCGTTGCCGTGGCCGGCGGGTCAACCACAAACGCGTCGAGCGGATCATGCGCAAGCGCGGGATCACCGGCATCACCCGGCGCCGGCGTCGCTCGCTGACCAAGCAGGACACGGCCGTCGCGCCGGCACCGGATCTGATCGGCCGGGATTTCACCGCCGACGCGCCCGGCGAGCGGTTCGTCGGCGACATCACCTACCTGCCCACCCAGGAAGGCTGGCTGTATCTGGCCACCGTGATCGATCTATACAGCCGCGAAGTGGTAGGCCACGCAATGGCCGGGCACATGCGCGCAGAACTGGTCTGCGACGCGATCACGCTCGCCACCGGCCGAGGCCTGAGCAGCGCAGACGCGGTCTTTCACTCCGATCGCGGCACCCAGTACACCTCGGCCGAGTTCCGCCGCTCACTCGACACCGCGGGCATCCGTCCGTCGATGGGGCGTATCGGCTCGTGCTACGACAACGCGGTCGCGGAGTCGTTCTTCGCCACCCTCAAAACCGAGATCGGAACCCAGGTCTGGGCCAGCCGAGACGACGCCCGACGAGCCGTCTTCGCCTACCTCGGCTACTACAACCACGACCGTCTACATTCGACACTCGACTACCGAACACCCCACGAAACCCGCATAAGCTATCGTCAAGACCTCGCCCTCGTGGCATAAACCCCGGTGTCCGGTTCCCGGGGGGCAACCTCAGAGACGCTAAGAAAGATGCTTGACAAACCGCCACAAATGTCCACGGCTTTGTTGAGGACCCCCGGAACCGGGCACCCTCAACAAAGCCGAGAAGGTGTTTCACCCGGTGACACGTGTACCTGTTCGCGTCGGCAGTGCCGATGTTGTTCACCGCGGCCTCGGTCGTCTGCGGTGCTGCCACTACCGTCAGCACTCTTATCGTGGCCCGTGGCGTGGCGACGGGACTACGCTCCGCCCGGCAGCGGGCCGAGACGAGCCCTCCTGTCAGTCCGTAGAAGCGAACCGTACCGGCAGCGAAGTGAGTAGATGCATGATGCCACCCGGTTGCCACCGGACTCCCTCCTCGTGCACCGTGATATCCGAATAGGAGTGGAGACGAAGTAGCGCGGAGACGGCGGCTTCCGCCTCGACGCGTGCCAGGTTGGCGCCCAGACAGCGATGGATACCGAAGCCGAACGATAGGTGCGCGTTGTCCATGCGACGGATGTCGAAGGTGTCCGGATCGGGGAATCGGTCAGGGTCTCGATTGATGGCGGGCATCGAGCAGATGACGATTTCACCGACGGGGATCGTGACGCCGTCGAGTTCGAACGGTTCCGTGGTCATGCGGAACGCGGTGACGTCCAGTGGTGATTCGAACCGCAGCGCTTCGTCCACCATGCCGGGCAGCAGTGACTCGTCCGCCCGCACCGCGGCCAGCTGATCCGGATGTGTCAGCAGTAGGTGCACCGCTTTGGCGATCAACTGGCTCGCCGCGGTCTGTCCCGCGATCAGCAGGACGAACACCATCGAACTCAGCTCGTCGTCGTCCAGCCCGGCGGCGATCAACCGGGACAAGAGGTCGTCGCCAGGGACGAGGCGCTTGCGTCGTACCAGTTCGGTCGCGTACTGGCTCAACCACTCCGCCGACGCCTGCAGCTTGTCACTGATCAGCAACAGTTCCGAGACAAAGGTGTCCGACCAGTACTGGACGTCCGCGCAGTCCTCTTCCGGGATCCCGATCAGTGCTCCGAGAACGAGGGTCGGCAACGGCTGCGCGTACTCCGGGACGAGGTCCACTTCTGCCGAAGTATCCACTTTGGCCAGCAAACGGTCGGCGATCTCGTTCGCGAGCGGCTTCATCTCGTGCACACTGCGAACGGTGAAGTTCTGGGTGACCAGCTGCCGCAACCGGGTGTGCTTCGGTGGGTCGGTATTGAGCATGTCCTGCGCCATCACTTCCCGAACGGACGCGGGAAGCGCGGCGAGCGGTGCCTTCTCAGCCATTCGTGAGGTGTCGTTGGACAGCGTGGTGTCGCTCAGCACCTTCTTCGCGAGAGCGTACTTAGTGACCATCCAAACGCTTCGCCCATCAGGTAGCTCGATCTGGCTGACCGCCGACATCAGCCGTCGACCCTGCTGATCTTCCCGGTGAAGTTCATCATCGAGGAGTCATGGTGCACGAACATCGTCGTGTTGACGGTGTTCGCCGCGAGATCTTCGATGGCGACCATGGACGCATACCCGCCGTCTTCGAACCAGAGCAAATAGAGGTCGTCGCGTAGTTTTGTCACCGCCAAATCGACCGTCATCGTCGAGCCGTCGGTCGGCAGCACGAAACTGAGCTTGCCCGGTACCCGGTAGTCGTGCTCGAACGCGATCTCGCCGTAGTCGATACGCCAGATTTGCCCGGTCAACGGGAAGTCGCTCATGATTCCCTCCCTAAGGATTGTCGGTCTTCAGGACTGTGGTTTTGGCCTGCGGGGAATCTCGTTTCCACAACAGCGCGAACGCACCGAAAGGGAGGGTCCACACCCACGCTTCGATCTCGCCCACAGGCCGCCTGGTCGACGTTGTGCGCCGAGCGCAGCGGCGCCTAGGCACGATCATCAAGACTCCTCTGTCGTGGCGGGGCGTGTACAGACAACCTGAGCCGAAAAACGTCACCGGGGTCCCAGCGAGCCTTGAGGGGGAACTCCGCCTGGACCGTCGGCTGCGGTGTCGCGTCGGTTTCGGTCATCGGTCGTCTCTGTAGCTGTGGAGTCCGGCGACGGCCGGCGACGTGGCGCTGATCAGCGCACCGGATCTGATCAGGTCGACGACCGCGTGGATATCGCTCTCCATCGCCCGGTCGTTTTCGACGAAGGGCACCCGTTCCCGGACGATGGCGTGAGCGGCCTTCGTCCGGCTCGAAGCCAACGCCACCCCGCGCAGATCCAAGGCCTGGCACAGTGCGAGCAGGTGGATCGCGGCGACCTCTTCGGCCATCGAGATGACCTGGAAGGCGTCCCGTGCGGCGATCGCGGACATGCTGACCTTGTCCTGGTTATGCGCCTCGGTGGACCGGGAGAACACGCTCGCCGGAGTGCTCGTTTTCAAGGCCTCCGCGGTGATCGAGGAGCACGCGATCTGCATTCCCTTGAACCCGTGGTGCAGTCCGGCGCGCCAGTCCGTCGAGGTATGGCGGGGAATCAGGTTCGGCGTCAGCCCGTTGTTGAACTTCTCGTCCACGACGAGCTCGAGTTGGCGATCCAGCAGGTCCGCGATGTTCGCCACGGCCACCTTGAGTGAGTCCATCGCCTGCGCGACGTGCCCACCGTAGAAGTTGCCGCCGCTGCGCACCTCCCGTGCGGCCACGTCGAACAGCGGGTTGTCGTTGGAGGAGTTGACTTCGATCTCCACCCAGCGGCGCGCCCAGCCGAGTGTGTCCCGCAGAACTCCGACCACATGGGGAGCGCACCGTATCGAGTACCGGTCCTGAATGGACCGTTTCAGCTCCGCGTACTCCCTACCTCCCAGCCCTCCGGTCAACTCGATGACCTGGCTGTGGTCCAGCGCCAGCTCCGAATCAGCCAGCAACCGGGCGATCTCTCGCGCGGACTCGAGCTGGCCGGGATGCGGCTTGGCCTGATGGATGAACTCCGCGAAGTGCCCTCGGTTGCCCAGCAATGCCTCGGAGGCCATCGCCGTGCTCAGCTCGGCGATCCGGACCAGCCGGGTCGCCCCCAGGCAGGCCAGCGCGGCGAACGCCGACGAGAACGACGTGCCGTTGATCAGCGCCAGACCTTCCTTGGCCTCCAGCGTCAACGGCGCGAGACCAACCTCGGTGAGTACCTCAGCGGTCGGCCGCAGTCGCCCTTCATACGTGACGTCCCCCTCAGCGAGCAGGCTCGCAGCGAGGTGACACAAAGGCACCAGATCACCACTGGCGCCGAGGGAGCCACGCTGCGGCAGGCGGGGCAGAATCCCTAGGTTGAGCTGTTCCACCAGGCGCGTGACGACCTCAGGCCGTACTCCGGAGTTGCCCTTGGCCAGGCAGTTGGCCCGGATCAACAGGGTCGCGCGTACCACGTCGGGCGGCGTCGACGGCCCTGTTCCGTTCATGTGATAGCGGATCAGATTGTGCTGCAGTTCCGACGACTTCACCGGCGCGATCTGCCGGATCACGCTGTCCCCGAAACCCGTGGTCACGCCGTAGATCGCATGACCATCAGCGACGAGCTCGACCTTCAGATCACGTGACTGGCTCATCGCCCGGACGCACTCGACCTGCAACTCAACTCTACCGCCCTCTACCGCGACAAAGTGCAGGTCTTCGAGAGTCAACGTGTTCCCGTCGATCACGGTTGGCGCGTCGGCTTCCGGCGTTCTATCGGGGGCCACCTTCACATCCACAGACATCGAAGCTCCGTTCTCTGATCTTGCCGCGCAGTGATCACCTTCACGAGGAGCGGACGGTCACCATCCGACTGGCATGGTCCGTAGCCCGCGTATGCCCATCTCGGTGTTCCATACCGCTTCGCCTGCCGGACGAAGTGTGGGTATCCGCCTGATCAAGGCGGCCAGTTCCTCGTACAACACCATGCGGGCCAGCCGGGCGTCGAGGCAGAAATGAATGCCGTACCCGAAACCCAGGTGGCGGTTGTCCTGCCGGCCCAGGACGAGCCCGTCCGCGTCAGCGAACACGGACGAGTCACGGTTGGCCGAGGCCATCGACACGAGAACAGGTTCTCTGGCTCGGACCAGGACGCGGCCGCCCTCGATCCTCGATGGCGTATCGGGGGAACGGCGCGCCCTCGACGAGCGGCACGAACCGCTCCAGCTCCTCGATGGCATTCGGAAGCAGATGCGGTTCGGCCACCAGCTTCTCCCACGCGCCTGGTTGCCGCATCAGCGCGGTGACGAAATTCGGCACCTGGCTCTGGTAGGCAGGCGGCAGGATGTCGATGCACGTCCTCACTGAGCCGGTCCTGCAGATCACGGGCCGCGATCAGGGCGGTCATGAGGTCGTCGCCCGGCTCACGCCGGCGACGGTGCACCAACTCGGCCATGTAGCCATTCAGCTTGACGTGGTTCGCCCCGAACTCCTCGGCGGACATCGCACCGGAGGAGAGCACTCCCTCGCAGAGCGAGCGGAAGCCGTTCCGGTCTTCCGGTGGGATGTCGAGTAGTTCGAAGATGACGGTCGACCGTGCTGGTTTGGCGTAGTCCTCGACGAGATCGACCGGCGGTGTCGTCGAGGCGATTCGCTCGGCCAGCGTGGCGGTGAGCTGGTGGACTTTCGGTCGCAGGGCGGCGACCTGACGCATTGTGAACGCCTTCGCCACCAGTCCGCGGATGCGGGCATGGTCCTGGCGATCCATGAAGAGCAGACAGCCTGGCACTCCTTCTGTCGTACGTGGACAGTTCTCGGTCATCGACATGGCCCTGGAGAAACGGGGATCCGCGAGCACGAGCCGGACATCCTCGTAGCGGGTGGCCGGCCAGGCGGCCTCACCATAGGCCTGCCGCACCCGGCCGAGGCCTTCGGTGGAGCGAGCCTGGCTATAGGACGCGTTGAGTTCCAAGCCTCCCTCGTCGAACGGGAAGGCCCAGACGTCCGCGTCCACCGCTGTCACTCCTGCCCCCGGTCCTTCTTGCGGGCGATGGTGAAACCGTCGGACAGCGGTAGCATGACGGTTTCGAAGCGATCGTCAACGGCCAGGCGCGCGTTGAGATCGCGCAGGGCGGCCGACGCGCCCTGGATCAGTTCCGAGGGCGCGAGTTCCGGCGCGACCACATATCCGTTGAACAGCGCGTTGTCGACCAGAAGCAGGCCGCCGGGGCGCAGCATAGGCTCGATGAGGTCGAAGTAGACACCGTAGTTTTCCTTGTCCGCGTCGAGGAACGCGATATCGATCCGGGTCTCCTCCGCGGCGAGTGCTTCGAGTGTCGCCTCAGCCGGGCCGAGCCGGAAATCGATCCGGTCGTCGACACCGGCCCATTGCCAATGGTGACGCGCCACGTCGAGGTGCTTGTCGCTTATGTCGCAGGTGATCACCCGGCCGCTGGCCGGGACGCCGCGGGCGAACGCGAGCGCGGAGCAGCCGGTGAACGTTCCGAGATCGAGTACAGTCTCAGCCGACTGCACCTTGGTGAGCAAAGTCATCAGATTCGCCTGCTCTTCGGGCACGAGCATGACCGAAAGTTCGCTCACCTCCTGGGTTCTGTCCACCAGACTCGTCATCACCGGGTCCAGTGGTGTGCCACTGCGCAGCACGTACTCGCGCAACACCGGGCTGATGGGAAGGTGCTTGAACTCGCCGAATCGTCGGCCCATTGTCACTCCCTCGTTGTCAGGCAAGCCGTTCGGGATAGCCGATGTACGGTGCCGAGACCTCGTCCAGCCGGGTCCTGATCTCCTCCGGCAACTCGAGTGATTCGGCGGCCAGAGAGTCTCTGAGCTGCTCCACGGTGCGCGCTCCGACCACGGGAGCGACCACCGACGGCCGATCCCGGACCCACGCCAGCGCGATCGCGACCGGGGCGACATCGAGCTCGGCGGCCGCCGACGCGACCGCGTCGACGATCTCGTCGGTGCGGGGTGCGTCGAGGTGATGGCCTACGTACCACCGGAAGAACGGACTCTTGGTCCGCTCCTGCGGCACACCTGACCGGTACTTGGCGGTGAGCACTCCCCGGCCCAGGGGGGCCCACGGCAACACACCCAGCCCCAGCGCCGCGGCAGCCGGGACCACCTCGCGCTCGGCGCCGCGTTCCAGCAATGAGTACTCGACCTGCGTACTCACGAGAGCCGGTCCGCCGCCGAGCCGCTTCCTGGCCGCGAGTGCGGTCTGCCAACCCGAGTAGTTGCAGATGCCGGCGTGCTGGACGCGTCCACTTTGTACCGCGGTTTCGATCGCGGACAACGTCTCGTCGATCGGTGTCCGGTCATCCCAGACGTGCATTTGCCACAGGTCGACGTAGTCCGTCCCGAGCCTGGCGAGTGACGCGTCGAGCGCTGCAAGCAACGAGTCCCTCCTGGTGTCGGCGTCGCCCGGTTTGCCTCCCGGAACTCCCCCGGATTTGGTGGCGAGTACCACCGACGAGCGCGGCACGACCGCTCCGAGTAATTCGCCGATCACACTTTCACTCGCGCCCGCGCCGTACACGTCAGAGCTGTCGAGAAGGTCGCCGCCCGCCCCTACGAACTCTTCGAGCTGTTTGGCGGCTTCGTCGCGGTCTGTAGTGAGGCCCCAGGTAGCCGTTCCCAACGCCATCCGGGAGATCTTGATACCGCTACATCCCAGCTCTCGTCGCTTCATGACGGCTCCGGATCCGAATTTCTCCCTTGAGAGAAACCCTGTTGTGGACTGGTTCCTGCGCATGAACCGTATCCGTAGGTCCACCGGCGCCGTCGATACCAAATCGTCTAGGCTAAAGTAGACGAACGGCTAATGAATGCAAGGGATGTTCTCGGCAAGACTGAGCCAATGAGCACTGCGATGGTGAGTTCGCCCGGTGTCACCCGAGTGGAGCTGCCAGATGGCCGCATCGTGTGGATGGTCACGAAGCACGGCTTGGCGCGGCGGATGCTGAGCGACCACAGGCTCACCAGCGATTCGTCGACAATGGGCGCGATGGCTCCACTCGCATCGCTGCCCACTGATGTCAGGCGGATCATGGAACGTGACATGCTGAGCCAGGATCCGCCGGTACACACCCGGATGCGCAAATTGGCAGCGCCCGGATTCACGACGGGTGCGGTCGCCGCCGTAAGGCCTGCCATCGAACGTATGGCGACGGAGCTGGCGCAGCAGCTGCGGACGGGAGCCGAGGTGGACCTGGTCGCCGATTTCGCCGTGCCGTTACCGACATTGGTGCTAGGCGAGATCTTCGGAATCCCCGCCGACGAGTGCGCACAGGTGCGCAGCTGGTCGGACGTCTTCGCAGCTGGGCTTCTACCGATCAAGGACACTCTGCGGCCTTCGATCATGTGGCTGAACGACTACGCGAAAGACCTCGCCCGACGACGGCGGGCAGCCCTGGGCAATGGCCTCATTTCGCGCTTGACCGCGGATCTTGACGACGACGAGGTCAGTTCGATGGTGTTCCTGTTACTGGTGGCGGGTCAGACCGCGACCACACAGCTGATCGCCAAAGGGATGAGTCTGCTGCTGACCCATCCCGATCAACTCGATCGCTTGCGTGGTGACAGGTCGGCCTTGCCGAGTGCGGTCGACGAGATGCTGCGCTATGACCCGCCGCTACGCGTGACGGCGTTCCGGATGGCTGTCGAGCCCATCGAGATCGAGAGCGCCACCATCGCCGCCGGCGATGTCGTGATGTGTTCCGTGACGGAAGCAAATCGCGACGGAGAGCGCTTCGCCGACCCGGATCGGTTCGATATGGGCAGGCAGGACAATCAGCACTTGGCATTCGGTCACGGCATTCATCGCTGCTTGGGCGCGAATCTGGCCAAGACAGAAGCCGAGATCGCGTTTATGACACTATTGGACCGCTTCGAGCGGATCGAGCTTGCGGTGCCTGCCGTCGAACTGGAATGGGAAGATGTGGGGATCATGAACCAGTTGACCGCGTTGCCTGTTCGATTGACGTCCGCGAGAGCGGGTCGTTAAGGGATGACACTCGCCGCGCGGCCTTGGGGAATCGCGGCTGTTGGGGCAAGATTGGCAGCAAGGGACGAGCGCTGATCAGGAACGGGCTCGAACAGTCCCGAATCGCAGGCGACGATCGCCGCTTGGACGCGGTTGGCGCAATTCATCTTGGTCAGCAAATTGCTCACGTGTGCCTTGACCGCACCCTCGCTGATGTACAGCCGCTGCGCGATCTCCGCGTTTCCGCATCCCTTGACGATATACGCCAGTACTTCCCGTTCACGGCTGGTGAGCGCATCGATCCGGTCTTGGGCGTGGCAGGCCCGGTTCCTGTCGTACCGCAGAAATCCGTCGGTCATGCGCTGGGCGATAGACGGTGAGATGATCAATGAATCCCCGGCGACGACGGCCTTGATGACGTTGATCAGTTCCCGCGGCGGTACCGGCCCCTCGAGCAGGCCCGCCACCCGACCGGTAAGGGAGAAGTACGCGACCTCGTTGGTCCCCACCGGAGTGATCACGACGATGCGCGTGGCGGGGAGTTCGCCGCGCAGGTTCCGGATAGCGCGGACCAGTGTTCTGTCCTTTGTGGTCAGATCGACCACGACCACGTCCGGTCGATGAGTGACGACCAGTGCGGACAACCGTTCCGTCTTCCCGGTCTGCGCCGCCACCTGGATGGTGCCGGGAATGCTGAGCACACTGCACATTCCAGCGCGAAAGATTTCGTCGCCGCCGACCACAACAACCTTGATCATTTGACTCATAGCCCGAATTCCGTACTTGAGAAAGTTGACATGACAGGTACCGTCCCGGAAAAGCCGCCCCTTATCGCCCTCGTGGTCATCCGATCACGACGGGCAGTGAGTCGAGCCTCCGCATGAACATCCCTGGCCTCCAGCGGATATCGTCGTCCCGCCTCGCCAGCTGGACCTTGGGGAAACGCGCGAAGAGTGTCGAAAGTCCGACTGCGGTCTCCAGTCTGCCGAGTCCAGCTCCGAGGCACCGGTGGCGGCCATGACTGAACCCCAGATGCTTGGTCGTGTCACGGGTGATGTCGAAGCGGTCCGGATCAGCGAACTGTGCGGGGTCCCGGTTGGCGGCTCCAGTGGAGATCAGAAGGAGCTCGCCCGCGGGGACGGTGACACCATTCAGCTCCAGCGGGTGGTCCAGATAGCGTGGAGTGAGCATCCGGAACGGTGTCTCGAACCGAAGGACCTCCTCGACGCAGGCGGAGATGAGCTTCGGGTCGGCACGCAACCGGTCCAGCTCGTCCGGATGACCCAGCAACACACGAACGCCACTGCCGATCGCGCTGGCGGGCTCAAGCCCGGCGATCAGCAAAAGGGTGATCATGGAGATCAGTTCGGCGCTGTTCAGTGCTCCTTCCGAGCCCGCTTCGACCACCGTGGTGAAAAGGTCGTCCTTCGGTTCGGCTTGTTTGAGTGCGATCATCTCCTCGGCGAAACTCCGCATCCGGCGCCCGGCGTCCTCCACCTCGGCTTTCCTCGGCGCTGTGAGGATCGCTGTTTCCCATACTGGGAACTCACTGCGTGAGCCTTCGGGAACACCGAGCATTTCGGACAGGCAGGTGGCTGACAGAGGCCGCGCATAGGCGTCGATGATGTCGACAGGTTCACCTACCGGTAGTCGACTCAGTAACTCCTCGGCGACCTGCTCGATCCTCGGCCGGTGTGTGGCCAGCCGGGACGGAGTGAAATACCTCGCGACCACGGAACGCATCCGCCGGTGATCCGCACCGTCCTGATCGAGCATGCTGCGTCGCAGGTCGCGTGGCAGCTTCGGTCTACGCTCGACGTCGACCAAGTTCTGCCCGACGACCTCGTGACGGTGTTTGACCAGATCGCGATGGAGGGTGGAATCCGCCAGCAGGGTTCGCGCATCCTCGTATCGAGTGATCACCCACATGCGGAAGCCGCCGTTCTCGACAGGCACTGCCGCGTGACTTTCCCGCAGTGCCGCGAGCGTGGGGTAGGGGTCGCGCATGAAGGAACGGCTGAGCAGCGGTACCAGATCCTGGTCCAAGACAATCACTCTCCCTCTCGGCGCACGTGCCCAGACTGACGCGGTCCGAGTTCACGTGAGGTGCAGGACTTCTCGGACTCTACCTAGGTGGCCCGCTGATATTTGGCAAAGTTTCGCCCCTCGGAACCGGAGGGGGATTCATTGCGAAACCGGGCGGATCGCCGTCGATCAGCCGAGCACTTACTGCTCGAGTCTCGGAAACCGGCACTGCCGGGGTCCGCTGTTCGACACAACGCGCTACAACCTCCGCGAAGGAGTCCGGATCGGACACCGTGGACCCGTCGACCTCTCATGCCACTCGCGTGGGGCCACGGCTGCAGGAGGGATTCTTGTCTCAGCACGCCGTCGGTCGAGTGCCTGAACTGCTCACGCTGATCCGCGAGCCTGCTGCGCAGCGTGGACAGACCACGATGTTGCATGACTCGGACCGAGCTCGGCGTGGATCCGATCCGCATGGCGGTCTTAGCGGCCGTCAAGTCCTCGGCGACGCGCAGCCACAAGACGCGACGTTGCTTCTCGGGGAGGATCTCGAGCAGCTTGCCCAGATAGGAGCCCAACTCGCGGGACATGAGGCGTTCCTCCGGCAGCGCTGCACCACTGGAACTATCAGGCACCAACGCCACCGGGCTGCTGTGGTCGCGCGAATTCTTCCGCCACGCGTCGATCAGCTTCCGTTCGGCGAGCACATAGACGAAAGCCATGAAAGGAAACCCCTTGTCATCGTACTTCGGTATCGCGCCGAGTACGGCGATGACGACTTCCTGGGCGACATCCTCCGCGGACAAGATCCGCTGATCGCTCCTGCCAAGCCGGCGACGGCAGTAGCTTTCGATCCTCGGATAGATCTGTGTCAGCAGCCGATTCGTTGCGCTGCCGCTCCCCCTGCTCTGGCGGCTCTGTCGCATTTCGCGTTGCGCCGCCTTCACAAGCTCGTGCAGGAGTGCGGATTCGGCACAGGCTGCGCGGTCTGGCGAGAGTTGCTCTACTGCGGGGACGACTGTCATGACAAGCTCCGCGGTGAACCGGCGACGATCCGCGTCGTCGACGTGATTCAGACGAAGAACGCGCTGGCGCACTTCACCTGAGGAAGGGAGTTCCGTTGTGAACGAGGGTCTATTCGCGATCCCGGTTCGCGGCCGGGGTCCGGCTTGACGTTGGCATCGCCGGCCTGCCCCCGGCCCTGGTCGACCGCGATACCGCGCACCTACGGCGGCGACGTTGCGCCTGGGAGGCCCGTAGAACTGGCTTACGTTGCGGTCGAGCGCTATGACCTGTGCGGGGTGAACCCGGTCGGCAAGCCAGTTGGCCATCGTTCCGCTTCCCGCTCCGACGTCCAGGCAGCGCATGCCTTTCGCCAGTCCGTCCATCTCGAGCACTCTCACACTGTGTTCGTCGAAGACCTGCGCCATCAGGTGAAGTCGCCCGACCTCGACCTCCGAGTTTCCGGTGAACAAGCTGGTGTAGGAGGCAGATGACTTCCCGGTATATTGGTGTCTCATGCAGGCTCCACAGAGTGCAAATGAAGCAACGACCAAGGGATTTCTGCACGGTATACGTCCGCAGCCCGTCACGCGCTCTCCATGCGATCAATTCTCGTTCGATCAAAGCTGGCCGATCGGCCAGCTTTCGCACCCTCCGGGCTTTACGTTGTCCCAAGCCTTGAGTGTTCAGTTTCAACTTTGGTGACGGATGCCTTCCGTCGCCGCCCAACTCTCAGTACGCTGCGAAGGCTTGAGAGAAGGAGCTGACGCGCCTGAGCGCACCGTCGGAGTGGCGGCCATCGGAACGAGAGCTGCTTGCATATGCCAGGATGCGAGTAGGAAGCGATGTGATCGTCGACCATCGTTCAGAACAGTACTCGACATCCGAAAAGTTACCCTGGTTCAATTTAAGAAATTAACGTTGCAGCGCAGAACGAAAGGAACGGCGATGGACATCCTGCAGGCGTACCCGTCGCGCACTCGACGAGTTCGAAGCAGTGCTGTCCGCGATTCGGACGAACCAGCGGGAAGCTCCGTCGGCGTGTGTCGATTGGACTGTCCGGGACGTCGTCGGGCACGCGATTTCGGGTCATCGTCAGCTTGGCGCGTGGGCGGCCGGGACCGACTACGCGGAGCGGGCCGGCGCACCGGGGGCGCCGCATCCGGCAGTGCTCGCAGGCCCAGCCCCGGTCGCAGTTTGGCGCGCGGCGCGAGAAGCGTCGGTAGCCGCGCTCACAGAGGAGACAACTAGGCTGGACGATTTCGATCCCAGAACTCGGCGAGATCCCGCTCAGGCGCATCGTCACCCTCCTGGCCATCGACCACGTCGTGCACACATGGGACATCGGCTACGCGCTCGGCATGGATGTCCGGCTGGAGCCGACCGGAGTCCTCGTGATGCGTCGATACCAGCGCCGAGACGAGATCTTCCGTGGGATCGCGGCGGCGCCTTGCGAACAGGCCGGTGAGGAAGACCTCCAGTTCGGCGCTTGCCACGTCGGCCTGAGAGAGGACTTCGTCACGAGATAGCAAAGACTCGTCGTGAAGGGGCATTGTCGCCGGATAGCTTGGCCGGGGGTGAGCAGGAACCGCATCGGCAGGCCCCGTCCGTCGACGGCGAGATGGATCTTGGTGCTCAGCCCGCCGCGGGACCGCCCGAGTCCTTCCCCGTCGAGGGCGAGGGCTTCGGTTCCGTCGCTGCATCCCCTTTTTTTCGGGCGCCGGCGGAATGCTGATGCGCCCGGACCACGCTCGAGTCGACGGAAACGATCCATTCGAGGTCGCCGACGGCGTCGTCTTTGACGATCACCCGGTCGAGGATCCGGTCCCAGGTGCCGTCCTTGGTCCACAACCGCAGCCGTTCATGCGCTGTCTTCCAGGGCCCGTAACGATCAGGCAGGTCACGCCAGGGCGCACCAGTGCGCAGCTTCCACAGGATCGCGTTGATGACTTGACGGTGATCCCGCCACCGCCGCCCACCACCTTGCCGAGGCGGCAGCAGTGGCTCGATCACCGCCCATGCCTTGTCCGTCAACTCACCACGACCAACCACGCCCACAATCCAACCGAACCGCAGCTAGATCACCTACAGGACACGCCCTAGTCAGTTCCGCACCTTCGTAAGGCGCGTCGGACGGGAGCGCATCGAGGGTAAGTCCGAGGTAGCGCAGCGTTTGCGCGAGCTGCATGATCATTTCGTCATAGAGTTCGCTGGTTTTGTCCGGCAGTGCGCCCCACAGATAGTTCGCGATCTCACCCATCGTGTAGGTGGCGAAATAGGCGTTGTTGTTGTCTCCGGGGCTGAACGCTCCCCAGTGTTTGCGGACGGTCTCGTAGAGATCGATCGGGTTGATAGCGGATGTAGCCATGGCGGCTTGAGTCGACCGGCGTGGTGATCAACTGAAGCGCTCCTCTGCCCTCACCGACGGATCGAGGGATTTCCGCTGCTCAAGGCAGCTCTCGAGAGAGACCCTTGACACTTAAGCATCAACCAGTCCGCGCCGCTCGCGCACGGTTCCCGGCGTGAATGTCGACACTTACCCGAACTTACTGGCGCAAATAGAAGAATAGGCACCCTGACGCGTTGGCGGCGGCGTTATCGACGGTGTTTCGGCACGGCTGCCTATTTGTTCTGTTCGGGAGCGGCTTGTTACCTGCGGGTTTACTGCAACCCTCTCCACTCGGGGTGAGCAATCCGCTACGGTGATCGGTGCGGCTGATCGGCCCAGCTGATCAAGGGCTGATCGGTCGCGACGAAGTGTTGAGGGCAAGGCGCGAGGGGATACGAGCAGCCGTGACACAACCAGACGGACAGATCAGCCCGTGGACGGGGGTCGACTTCGCGATTGCGGAGCCTGGCCACACCTATGAGGAGACCGTCGACTACGGTGCGACGTCGCTTGAGGCGGCGGCTGGCTACACGCTCGACCCTGCGGAAGCCCGCGACATGCTCAAGCAAGCGGCGCTAGCTCTAGAAAAGTTGACCGAACTCAAGCATCAAGCTGAAGTCCTCAAAAGCGTTCGGCCTCCGGCGCCGGATCCGGCGAGTACGACTTACAATGCTCGCCTGACGAATGGCTCGGGTGGCGTCTTCGATTACGGCCTTGTGCAGATTGATAAAGAGATAGCCTACCTCAACGAGTTAAAAAACAAGATCAAAGAAGCGTTCGCGAAGATCAATGGGCGCGAGGCGACCGCCGAAGACGAAATCCGAAAAGTCGGAAATCAACCGCTCACACCGTCATCGCAGCCGACCACAGGGGGATATATCTGATGGGTCACCGTTCTATAGCGACCGCAGTGGCACTGGTGGCCGTAGCGGGAGCAGTGAGCGCCTGCACAGGAAAATCGCCTACAGATCCGGCTGCGTCTGGCTCGGTCACCTCCGCGGATGCGCCCCGGTCCTCGGCGCCGTCGGCGCTTCCCTATGCGGGGGCGCCAAAGGTGACCAACCCGCTTCCTGCGTCGGTTCTCGCAGGCGATCCCTGTAAAGACGCGCTCACTTCGACACAGACAAGCTTCCTTCTTGGTTCACCGTTGCAAGTGACCAATAGCAGCACTCCAGGGATCGGCCCGGCATGTGGATGGTCGAATCCCGGCACCGGCTCCCGGATTTTCATCACGTATGACATCACCACTGGCCAAGGTTTGAGCAAGGTTTATCAAAACACTCAGCCGCAGTCGGCTGTGTGGAGGCCCTTGACCAGCGTTGAGGGTTTCCCTGGCGCGGCTCATACCGGCCAGCCGGGCCAAAAGGATCCCGTTGATTTCTGTCAGGTTTCGGTAGGGCTAGCTGATGATCTCGCTTTCGATATCTCTGCAGTCGTCGGTCCCGCTAAGCAGGGCACGGTCGATCCCTGCGATGCCGCAGGCAAGGCGGCGGAGGCTGTGGTGACCACGTTGAAGGCGAAGGCGGGGGCGTAGCGATGTTTCCGTTTGACCAGTTAGGAAAAGCGGCGAAAGCTCTGCTGAATGAGGACAAAGAGGTCGGAACCGCGATCGTGGACACTGTGCGCGACGGCGTCGAGTGGGCGCGAGTCGTGTTGAGCGGGGACGTAGGCAGTCAGCCGCAAGCCGCGCCGATCCCTGAAGTTGTGCAGCAGATGATCAACGGAAACTCTGAAAGCTGGGACGAGAGCGCCGCGAAGGCTCGCTCATTGTCGGATCAGCATGCGGAGATTTCTATGAATCTCGCGACGATGCTCAACAATCTGGAACCGGCGTGGACGGGCAGCGCTGCTGAGGCGGCACGGGGTCGCACGAGGTACTTCACCGAAGTGATGGATTCGGCACGAGACGCGCTCGCGGGCAACAGTCGTAACGTGTCGAATTCCTCGGGAAGTTTCGTGCATGCGAAAAACTCCTTCGTGCCGATGGTGTCGCCGCCTCCGGATAAGGGCTTCTTTGATGTCATCTCGCCATGGGACACCGACACCGAAGATGCGATCAACGCCTATAATAAGGCGGGTAAGCGCAATGTCGAGGTTTACGACAACTATGCCCAACAACTGGACTCGCACGGAACCGGGCTGCGCGCCGATTATGGGGAAATAGCCCCGAGTTACGAGAAATCCTCGGTATCTGATCCGTCCCCGGTGCGTGGTTTCGGTGAACGGAGCGATAGTGGTGCTGGTTCTCCGGCATGGTCGGGTGGCCACTCGGTGACGCCGATGGTAGGTGGTTCGCCGCCTCCGGGTTCGATTGCTGATCCTGGGTATATCGGTACTGGCCAGGTGAGCGGTCCTGGCTCGGTCAAGGTGCCTGCCGCGAGCGGTGGCCATGTCAGCGATGGGACGATGGCGGTGGGTTACACCCCGCTCGACCCGCGTACCGGTCTGCCGTTGCCGAATGTGCCGAGTCCGAATGTTCCCGGCCTGGGCGGTGGCAGTGGTCCGACGACGGGCGGGGTGAACCTGTTCGGCGGTCCGGGCGCTGTTGGTGGCCTTGGCGGTGTCGGGAAGCCCGGCGACGCTGGTGGTGTGCCTGGTGGTGGTCGTCAAACCGGTACGCGCGGCCTTGTTGAGGAACCCGGCCGCGGCGGTGCTGGTGCAGGCCGCGGTGCGGGCAATCGTCTGATGGGTAGCCCTGCCGGGATGGCTCCGGGGATGGGACGTGAAGCGAAGGGAGAAGACAAGGAACGTGTGCGCAAATTTGTGCAGGACGAGAGCTTGTTCCCGGAGACGGACAAGAAGGATGTAGACCCGAACACGGGACTGCCGCCAGTGCCGCCAACGATCGGCACATAACCCCTTACCGGTCCTCGCCTGACTGGGGTTGTCCTGTTATCCGATCGGTTATGCCGGAGTGTGCATATCGTGGCTGTCCTTGATCGTCCCGTTGTCCTGCCCAAGATGATGTTTCTGTCCGCGTGGAACATGATCGATACCGGCGAACTGCCTCCGGCGTTTGGTACGAACCTGCATTACTGGAGTACAAGTGACGCTCGCCGGATGCTGGAAAACTGTGCGCTTGCGTCCCTAGAAAGCTTGGGATTGGCGCGCAACGGGCGGCTGAATCCTATGTGGCGCAACAGCTTGACGGCGCTTGGGCGCCCTGACCGCGAGTGGTACGCGTTCAGTGTCTTCAACAGCGGCAAAAGCTGTTCGATCCTGATCACCTCCCATGACGGGGATGCGTTGCGCCTGATCATCAGCGATAAGGTGGTCGCGGTCACGCCGGTTGAGGATCGTTGGCACGCCACCGCACTC
This sequence comes from Amycolatopsis sp. NPDC049868, assembly GCF_044461365.1. Taxonomy (NCBI): domain Bacteria; kingdom Bacillati; phylum Actinomycetota; class Actinomycetes; order Pseudonocardiales; family Pseudonocardiaceae; genus Amycolatopsis; species Amycolatopsis sp. NPDC049868. Next base: position 114,333 of record NZ_JBITKV010000008.1, read on the forward strand.
GTGGAGACGCTGCCAGATGTTCCGGGGGCACAGGTGCGGGCGGTGAGCATGTCGCGGGAGTTCTACGATGATCCCGAGCACGACCGCGCCGATCCTCTGGCTGAACCGGTCGACACGCGAGACCGTGACCACCTCGCGCAGGTGCTCGCCCGTCCTCGGCAGGCGGTGCACCAGGTCTACACCGCGCGCCGCGACAACGGCGAGCGGCTGCGGAGTTCGCCGATTACCGCGATCGACCTCGCCGACGACGGCGGGCGGGTGGTGACCTATGCCAGCGGGGACGGTCACGTCGTGATGGTGCCCGGTACTGGGAGCGATTTAGTGGCGACGATCAACAACACTATGAACGGCCTCGGCAACTAACTAACCATGCGCGGTCATCGGAACGATGTTGGTTGCGGGTGTGCTGGTAGTCCTGGTCAAGTCGCTGACCGGCGTTGCGGCGGCCGTCCAGGCGTGCTCGTTTACAGTCGTGCGAGTTGTTGTTCGCGCATCCATACGGTGTCGGCGTCGTTGCGGATCGGCGCTCCGAAGTACTCGCCCCAGTAGATCAGGCGCGGAACGTCGACACTGGCCGGGATCACGACTGCGAGCGCGCGCTCGTCACTGTCGCCGAGCGGATAGAAGCGCAAGCCGGACACCGGAGGGTGGATGCTCCTGCCCGCCACCGCACGGTAGGTGCGTTTGTAGGTCTCAGTGAGAGCTTGTCGAGTCCGACGACGACCTTATTCGCGCGTTTGTGTTCTTCTTCGACCCCATAGACGAGCATGCCGCCGCCATGGTTGGCCATCGTGGCGAGGTCCTTTGACACGTCGCTGTTAGCGAACTCTTTGGCTTCAGGTAGAGGCTTCTTCCAGTCCAGGTTGTCGGTTTCGGCGACTCCCGTCGTGATCACCTCGGCGAGCATGTCGTTAGTGAGCGGGCCAGGCGGGCGGCCAAGCGCTCGGTGCAGTGGTGTGAACAGCGTGGACGGACGGTACGTGGAGGGCGCGTCCCTGCCGGTGTTGCGGTTGGTTGAGCTTCATGGCTGCGCTTCCCATCCGTGATCGTGTCGGCAACACCTTGGTCACCGTTCGTTTCGTCGCGGAACAAGAGCTGGCGAGCCTGACCGAGCAGGCAGCCATGCCCGCGTCGCTGGTTGTTGTCGTTCATGTGGACGTCGTCCTGATGATGTTCGATAGCTGGTGCAAGCAGTGGGAGCTGCCAGTGGGAACACGAGAGCCAGGAGAGAGCGCACGTCAGGCCGCGGTGCGGGAACTGCGCGAGGAGACCGGTATCTACGGGGTTGACTTGACCTTCGCTGCGATTGCCGAGTTCGACCGCGTGAAGCCGGCGCGTCGGGAACTGCTTGCTGTCTACCGGGTTCAGCTCCAGGCTGCGCCTCTGCTAGTCGTGAATGACGAAGCGTTGGGCTTCCAATGGTGGCGACCATCGGCCCGGTGAGCAACGGCATGAGCCCGCTGGACGCGGAGATCGCTAGGCGCACGTGTCACTCCCATATCGTCTGAAACCAGCAGGCGGTGACCTGGCGACGCAGGCACTCGGTCACCCGGGCGGCCGCGGTGCGCGCGACATACTGCTGGTCGTGGCTGATGGGTTGGTCGGTGTCCGGGTGTGAAGTAGTCGCATCGGCCGGTGGCGTTGATGCGGTACTTGATGTCGCCACGGGAGTGGTGGACATGGACGCGTTTGCTGCCGTCGGGTAGAGAGTTGATGGCGGTGATGTGTCCGGTGCTGAGGGTGGCGCAGTAGACCAGGCAGGTGACCGGATCACCGACCTTGTACGGGAGTCGCTGCGGCTTAAGGGTTTCTCCTCGTGGGATGGTGTCGTGGCCGCTCATTGGGTGGCCTGAAGGGGTGGTGACCGGGAGCTCGCGCGGGGTGCGGGCTCCCTGCTGTGAGGTCAGAGTTCGGTGAGGCCAGAAAGGACCGTCACCACGGGCTCTGCGTCGTCGCCGGGGCCAAAGACAGCGTGGAGGGTGACGTGCTCTTGTTCGAGGCTGTGGCCGACGCGAGGCGCGGCATGGACGGTGAAGGTAAGAGTTCGGTCGTTGGGGTTTGGAGTGGGCGCGGATGGCGTTGTGAAGTGTGGTGAGGAGGACGAGTTCACGGGCTTGGCGGATCTCGCGGGTTCGCGTGCGGTCGCCGTCGGCCGTCGGTCCAGTTGATGCAGCCTTCGAAGACCGAGCGGGTGTAGGCCAGAGGCAAACGGAAGCCAGCTCGTTCAAGTAGTTCGGGGTCCGCTGCGATGAGTTCGCCGTCTCGTAGTGCGTCAGCTCGGGTGTAGGAGTGAATGATCTCCCAGCCGTAGAAACCGAAAGTCTGCTGCTACTGGTTGTCGTCGTTGCTCATTGTTCTCTCCTCACGTGGTTACCCTTAGCGGTGGGGGCGCGGTTTTCGCAGCTCGGCGCGAGCAAAGGGATGTCAAGCAGCGCTCGTGGCCCGGAAAGTTTTCGCCCGGCTTAACCCTCGATAGTGAGGAGAGGCCACCATGGTTGAGACGGAGGAAGCGCAAAGTTCCCGGCCGCCGCTTGACATCGCGGCGCGCCGAGGCACGCTGCGATGCCCCCCCCAACACCTGAGGGAAACAACTCCCAACAGGGTGTGGGACCGCAGCCTAACCACCGGTCGCGGTCGCCGGGCGGGATCGGGTGCGGAGCGGCCGCCGGCTCCTGCGACAGTGGTAAATAGCCCTCGATGGCTTTCGCGCGTCAATTACCACGACGGCGGCGCTGAATCTGGAGAAAGCCTATCGGGCCGGCTGGTTCGGCGCCCTCCCCAGTGCGGTGACATGGCACGAGAACTTGGTCCGATCGTCGATGTGCCCGTACCAGGCACTTGAGGCTCGGTTCAGCAGACTGGTCCGGGTCGGTGTAGCGCTGTTCGACTCAGCCACGTCCACACGTGAGGGTGTGTTCGTGGGCGAGTTGGTCGCGAAGTTGGGTGTGGCGGAATCGGTAGACGGGGCCGACTTGGCGTAGCACACCTCGATGGTGGGCGTCGCGGAGAAAGGCGCGCAATGACCACGGGAGGCGGCCAGTAGCGGCGAGGAAGCCGCGGATCGCGAGGGAATGTCCCCAGGCGGTCGAAGAGCTGGCAATGGCTGCGCTTCCGACCGCGAATGTCCAGGTGAGGAGGAGAAGAGCGTCGCCTTCGTCGGCGATGAGCTTGAAGGCGAGCCAGGCAGCGGCCCCGGCTGCGAGAGCGACCGTCATGGTGCGGATGAGGGTGACGCTGCGGTCTGTGCGGAAGAGGTGGTCGGGGTTGGCGGCTTCGGCCGCCTTGGTCGAGGGTGTGGTTTTGAGCGCGACGATAAGTGCATAGCCGAACCCCGCTGCTGGAAGGTAGGCGAGATGGTCCTCGTCGATCCCAACGGAAAGTCCGATGCTGAATGCTGACCAGCAGATCAGCCAGCTTGTGAGTCCGGTGACGAGATTGCGGAGCCGCAATCGTGGCCAGCGGGAGTGGGGGCTGGCGAAGAGGGTGCTGCCGGCGATGGCTGCGGCAGCGATACCAGCGGGGAGGCCGAACGTGAGTCCTGCGGCGAGTCCGGATTCGATGGCGGCCACGAATCCGGTGTCTAGACCGGCTGCGAGATGTGGTTGAAATGTGTAGGGGAATGCTGCGAGCACTCCGGCCCAAACTCCTGTGAAGACTGTAGCGGCGAGTCCGAAAGTGATGCTGACGGTCATGCGAGGGCTGCGCAGGGTGTGGCCGAGGTGCCACCAGGCTAGGTCGTCGGTGGCTCGTTGGTGGAGCGAGTGGGCGAGCAGGGGCAGCCATCGCTGGACACGGCGCGGATGCCAGGTGCGGGCGCCCGTGTCGTGGCGATCATGGTAGACGGCGGGTATGAAGTTGCTCAGCAGGTGAGATTCGACTTGCCGCTGCCGCTGCTGGGGGTTGTCCCCTGTGGCGGCGATGTCGAGGAGACTGGCGGGGTTTGCGGCAGGGGTGTCGTAGATGGTGCGGGCAAGAAAGAGCATCAACGGGACTGACAGAACTGCGGTGAGGGTGTCGGCGGCTGGGTCCTGGCCGCGGACGCGAAGTCGGTCAAGGAGTGGGTCCCACCTCCCGCGGTTGATGGTTGTTTTGTCTCGGCTTGCCAGGCGCAGGTAGTGGCCGATGTCGTCGACGGTGAGGTCTTGCACCGCAAGGACGGCAGTGCCGGTGATCACTCGGGTTGCGGTGGCGTACTCGTCGTGGCGGCTGGTGAGCAGAAGTGGATCGTGAGGATTGAGCGCCCGGTTGATGTCGTCGAGGGCTCGGTTTCTCAGGGCGTGGTTGATTTCGTCGAATCCGTCGAGAACAGGGAGGATCCGTCCTGTGGCGACGAGTCGGTGTGCCGCGGTGGTCCCGGTGCCGGTGGGGGTGGCCAACTGCGGGTAGGTGGTGGCGAGTTGGTCGGCGAGCCAGTCTCGAAATCCGCGCTCGGTGGGGACCCAGGAGGCGAGGGAGAAGATGACGGGCACGGGTTGTGATGACTGGCGCCGTCTGGCGAGGTAGTCGAGGACAAACCGGGTCGCCAGGATGGTTTTACCCGCGCCGGGTTTGCCCACAACGACCAGCCGGTGGGACGGGACGCGGGAAAACACGTCCGCGATGTCCTCCAAGCAGCCGGTCAGGTCGATCGAGGTGTTGTCTGCTGGTGCGCGTCGGATGGCGGCCCACTCATCGGCTAGATGGTCAGCGTTGGTCCATCGCAGCGGCATCGGCAACGGTGCATGGATTTCGCGAACGCGTTCCTCGCCCTGCCATTGCACGGCCACGTTCTCGGCCAGCTGGTCGGCAAGGTGATTGAGATCGGCTGGTTGACGTGTGCGCCGATCTCGCCGCGCACGCAGTTCTTGAAACAGCGCGAGTGTTAGTGCACAGACGCCGGCCCCGGCGCCCACCACGCTGGCGCGCTGGTCGGCTTCTTCCAATCCGTCGCCGCTGACAATGGCGACGACGCTGACGGCGAGCAGAAGAAACCCCACGACGATCCCGATCCTCGGACCGACCGGACGTGCGGGTCGCATTGGTTCAGTGTCCCCTCATCGGATGGACGGGCCTGCCGTAATCCGTGCGAGCAGCAATGCTACTGGGGCGGTGTGGTTGACCAGAGCCGCGATCTGACGTGCGGCGGGCTGGGTTGCGCTGTCGTTGAAAACCTTTCTCCTTACGCGTTAGAAGTGCTCGATGGTGTGTCACCCGTTTGGCACGTCATGGCCGTGTCGACGGAGCGTTGCATCTTCGCGAACCGGCCACCAACCGGTTCGGCTCCACACCCAGGAACTGGTCCGGGTTGGGGTGCGCATGCCGCTGCCATCTTCAGCGGCATGCGCACCCGTTCTAGTTACTGTTTCTTCGCTGGCTGTGGGTTAGACAGCGATCGCGGGGGTGGGTTCTGGCTGTTCCGTGTTCGGCGGGGTGTCGGTGGTGTGCCGTCGGTGCAGCCACCACAGTCCGGCCAGGCCGAGCGCGCCGGCCTGGATAGCCGGGGTGGCGGCGAGCACGAGTGCGACGAGCGCGCCGATGACGGCGAACCAGTAGAGCAGGGCTCGCCGGGCGTGGTCCCAGCTGCCGAACAGGGTGTGGTGGATGAGGTCGAGCCTGCGGGGTCCGCGGCGTAGGTGTCGGCAGGCCGGGTCGGTGATGATGCCGACGGGTTCGCTGGTCAGGTCGAGTAGTTCGTCGAGGCTGACTTCGGCTGGGTGACACTCGCGGTGGTGATTCTGCATGGCGGGCAGGTTGTTTTCCTGCTCGCGGGGCGTTTCTTCTGGCGTGTCGCCAGAAGCCAGCGGTACGCTGGTCATTGGTGATGCCTCCATGAAGCTATCGCGGTTTGGTGGACGGTTGAACCTTTTTAAGCGGCTCCCCGGGCATGGGGGGCCGCTTTCTTTGTTCGTGAGGTCCCGCTGTGGCCGCCCGTGTTGTGAGCAGCGTGAACTGGGCCTCAGTGCCCATTGTGGACGACCCGGTGGGCTTACGGGTCAGTAACCAGGAGGTTTCGCGGTTGCTGCGGTCAGCGGTCCATGCGGCTTCACCGGGGGTGATCAGCGCGGATGGTCTTCACCCGGTCGCGTGACGGCGCGGGCTGTTTTGCGGTGGAGTGATACCGAGACGTACTCGAAAAAAGTAATTGAGTGTCCTGGGGTCACTCACATGCGTGCGGTGAATTCACTATCGCGTTGCGCGGTGAGCGACAACTGTTCGGTACCGAACAGTTGTGGAGCGCATCTGCACATGCAGATGTTCATGCGGTGAGGAGGACGTCCGTTCGTCGCCGGATTCGACCGCTTACCGTACCCGCGTTGTTGCCGGTGAGAGGCGTGAATACCGGTCGTACGACAGATAGCAACCGATGACTCAATCAGCCGATCGACCTGCGAAAACTCACGCGTTACTTACACGTCGGAGCATCTTCGATCTTGGGAGCGGACGAATCGGCGCTCTTTTTGGCGGCGGTAAACGGGCACGGTTGCACGGGGAGACTCCATTTCGGATGTCTCTCGGTCCATCGCCTATCTCACCCCTTACAGCATGCCTGCTGCCACCGGCAGGAATCGGCTCGAAGCGCGCTGGGCTGGAACAGCAATCGTGCTCCCTGCCAAATGAGGCCACATGTCGTCGTCTGCCAGTCGAGGATTCATTCTTTTGTGGTCAAGGTCCGTGGTCGGCGAGGTTGGCGACCGCCCGCTCGGTACATCCGTTGCGGACCGGTACAAGTCGGCTGCAGTTCACATCGGTGACGGAACCGTCGTCGCTGTGCTCTCGGTGGCATGATGTCGATTCGGCGAGTTCGTGCCGTGGGGCGCCGGTGTGCGGGCGTGGAGCCTGCGATGTCGCCACGTGGGGCAGGAGCAGCGTTTCGGGTGGAGAGTGTGGTTCGGGCCCAGTCGGGGGTGTATCCAAGGTGGGTCCTTCTTTGCGCCATTTCCTGAGGATGCGGCGGCCGTAGTTGTGAGTTCCGGCGACGCAGTCCAGTTCCGCTCCGGACGGCGTTCGACCTGGGAGCGTTCGCGCTGGTAGTGGGCTCGCCTATTGTTCGGCGGTCTGCTTGGGGAGATCCTCGAGTGTGCCGCCTGCGGAGGCTTGATCGGAGACAGCGTAGCGGGATTGGCCGCTGAAGTTTCGGATCTGTTCGGTGACGCTTGAACGCCAGGTTGGGGAGCTCTGCGGCGAGCAGTAGGGCAAGGGGGCGGGCAAGCCGCGAGGCGACGTCGACCCCGTTGGTCACGGGCTTCGATTCGATGTTCGCGCAGTGCGACAGCGAGATGTCGAAGACGAAGCGGGCCAGGCTGAGCCCGGCCGTCTCGGCCTGTTGTCCTTTATGGTCAGCGATCCACTGTTTACGACTTCAAGGAAGAGTGGCTTGTCGGTTGTAGCGGTGTCAGCCGAACCGCGCTGTGGTCAATACGAGGACCGTCGCGGTTCGGGATCACGGCGTCGTGGTCGTTGGTCGCGTCGGATCTTGCCAGCACGGACCTGCCTGAGCAGCTGCTCCTCGGGACGAATATTCTGAAATGTGCCCGTTGTCCTCGCGGAAGTTGTGTGCGTCGCGCCGTTCACGATGCCGACCGCCGCCTTATGGGACCCACCTGAAGCCGGCCTCGGCATCGAGCGACGAAACGAAGCACCTCGCCGTTCCGCCGTCGATCCTGACCGGAAGCTGTTCGGCCGGTTCGTCGGCGAGGTGGTCGGTCCAGACGCACCACCACACCCGCCGGGGTGGCCGCCCAGTGAACGCTACCGCCACGTCGACATTCTCAACCCGGGCGTGAACAGGTCGGCGTACCTCGGTCCGGTGGGTGCGCCGCCTGCCGAAGTGCGTGCGATAGTCCAGAGCCGCTGTCTCTCCCCTGCGGAGGGGGCGCTCCAGTTCGATTTCGATACCGCGTAGGCCTCTGCCGTATTGATGACTGCGGCCCGGTCGCCCGCCGTGGAGTACGTCCACTCCGTGTGCTTCGGGCTCGTGGTTGAACAAGTAGAACCAGACGTTGTCTTCGACCGCGCGTATCGTTTGTGTCGTGTGCCTGCTCCGCAGGTAGCGACCTTCCTCCACCACGTAACGTTCCACCAGGTTCACCGTGCGATGACGCTGCGGAAAGATCATCTCGCGGCCGCGCGCCGGAGTGTGGCCAGCGTTGCGGGGCACCGCGGAGTCCGGGCCCGCGAGCGCTCGCCACAGACGATCCCTGTCGGCGTCGTCCATGTCGAACGCCGCGATGAACAGGGCCAGGGTGGGCAGGGTCAGGTGTTCGCCGGTGAAAGCCCTTCGGACGAGGTCCTTTAAAGCCCTGGCATCGGATATTTCGCGCCGGTACTGGTTTTCCCAAGCGAAATCGGTGATCACCTTCGCGATCGCGGCCTGATTCAATTCGCCGCGTTCGCGCTTCACCTCGAGTTTCCAGCGAGTCCGGTATCGCGCGTTGCTTATCAATAGATCGCGAAGAACGTGTCCAGCGGTTTCGGCGTTCGGGTTGGACCTCACCACAGGAGACCACCTTCCTTATGAGAGCAACCGGTCATTATAGCAATGGTCGAATCGGGGCTGATCATTCTTTCGGGTGATCGTCGTGAGGGTGTTGACCTGGGGAAAGGGTTCTCGAGGTGGCTTGTCCGGGAATGCCCGCGACTTAAGTGCGACATCGGTGACCTCCGTCGGCGCTACCGTCGAGTGACGAGATCGCCCAGCGAAAGGGAGGAAGAGATGTCTGTTCCGGACGATCAGGAAAAGCCCGCGGAGGAGCCAAAGATTCGGGCTCTCGAAACCGGAGGTTCCCGAGGGTTTCAGCCTCTTAGGCGCGAAAATTACGAAGACGCGGACAGTGGTGTTTCTGAGCTCAGGGCGATGGCCGAGTGTTATCGCGCACTTCACCCGCTGTCCGACGAAGGAAAGGTGCGATCAATCCTGTGGATCATCCAGAGTTATCAGCTTGAGGGGCTCTTCCGGGGTCATCTGGCCGCGACTGGAGCTGCTTCTCATGCCGGAACCGAGTCCGTGAGGAACTCGGCTGAAGATGACCTTGACCCGCGAGCGTTCATGGGAGCGAAGAAGCCGCAGACTCAGACCGAACGTATCGCTTGCCTCGCCTACTATCTCACGTACCACCGCGGTGTTCGACACTTCAAGGCGAAGGACATCGACGCCTTGAATACTGAAGCGGCAGGGCAGCGACTAGGGCACCTCTCACGGGACATCGACAACGCGGACCGGCAAAGCGGTTACATCGTCTCGGCTGGGACCGGACTGAAGCAGCTGACAGTGCGTGGCGAGGCGGTGGTCAAGGCGCTTCCCGCGCGTGACGCCGTCAAGGAGGCGACACGGGAACACGGGTACCGCGCGAAGCGAAGTTCGGGCAATGGCAGGAAAGAAGCCTTGAATGGCCAGGAGCAGGAATGATGGCCGGTGCACGCGAAATACTGGAGTCCGCGTACGACCGGAAGCTGGTCGACAAACTACTGCAGGCCTACAGTGAAGCAAAGCGTAATTTCCTACTGGGTGGCCACAGGCTCAGCGCAGTGGAAGGAGGTCATTTTTGCGAGGCGGCCTATCGGATACTGGAATCCATGGCCGTCGGAAGGTTCACACCCATCGGAGGAATTCTCGACACCGAGAAAGTGGCGAAGAGGCTCGCCGCGCTCCCGGCGGCCGGATATCCGAAGTCGGTTCGCGTATACCTGCCGCGAGCGCTCCGTGTCGTCTACGACATTCGGAACAACAGGGCTGTCGGACACATCGCTGACGGTATCGATCCCAACCTGCAGGACGCGACCTTGGTGGTCTCAGTGCTCGACTGGGTGGTCGCGGAACTGATCCGGCTGAGTGGCAAGGCGACTGCGGAAGGGGCTCAACAATTGGTCGATGATCTGGTGACCCGGAAGTATCCGTCAGTGCAGGTCTTCCGGGACGAACCGCGCGTCGTACGTGCGGACCTCAGGGCCGGCGAGGTGGTCTTGGTCCTGCTCTACCACGTCGGTTCTGGTGGTGCCACCTTTCGAAATCTTCGGGAATGGGTCCCGTCCACCATGGGGAAAAACCTTAAAAGGACGCTTGATGTGCTGGATGGAAAAGCGCTCGTTCATCGTTCGCGGGAACACCTGTTCATCACCCGAGTCGGTGAAAAGGTGGTCGAGGATCGGAAGCTGCTGGAATTGTCTCCAGCTGGGAACGACTGATGGCCAGGAGGAAACAACCCTATCTTGCCTTGTGCTGTGAATGTGGGGAAACGCGAAAGGTCAGTGACTGGAGCGGTTGGGGCGAAGCGCCGGTCGAGGAGGTCGACGGCCGCCGATCCGCCTTCGGACGTTGCTACGTCTGGCGGAAATGCGCTGTGTGCGGCTCTGACACACAACACGCATATCTGCGTGACGACGATGACCGGGACGAAGTGGAAGATGCGATGCTCGGCGTCGATGTGGCACGGACCGCGGATCTGATCGTGGCCGACACGCAGATCCCGATGCTGGTGGCATGGCTGCAGGAGCGCGACGTCCGCGTGACCTGGCGAGATCTTGAGGTCCGACATACGAGCGGTTTGATCACTCGCTACCTTGACGATGGGACTTTCGTGGTCCTGCTCGACGAGACGGTCACCGCATTGGATCTCGTCGCCGGGCTCGAGCAGGCCGTACGGATAGTTCAGCAGCCGGACGAATGGATCCTCTGGATCGCCGTCCCTGGCACGTCCCGGGAGCCACCTCGCGTTTACTATCCGTTGCGGTCGGATCCGGGTAAAGCTTGACAGGGTCTCCGTCGTCATCATGCGGTCCTTAAGCGCGACGAGCGTCTGCCAAGTCCCGCTCACCGACTTCCCCGCGCGGCGCGGCGCGGGGGAGTCGGGTACCGGTGCGTCCGGGGGCTGGTTCACGTGCTCCCCTTGGTGGGGCGTGGCGGTACGAGGCTGCGTGGGGCGATGCTGATCACGGATGTTCCGGTGGAGCGGCTCTTCCGGATGACCTACCGGGCGACCGACGGCGGCGGCTACGCCGCGTTGGTCTTCCTGTCAGTGCATCTGCACAACGGCCGCCGCACCGGGATCACCTGTGCCGAACTCGCCGTCCTCGCGAGTGGCCAGCGGGTCGAGGCTGTCTCTTCGGCAACGGCCAGCGCACCGAGAACGTCGATCTAGCCACCTCGCGCTCACCCTCCAGGGCATCGACCCCGTGATCGACTTCTCCGGCATCGACAAGATCTGCCGTACGGTCGAACACGGCAACCGCATCGACGTGCGCCCGCAGCATCCGTACGTCGGTAACCCGCGTGCGCACCGCGCTCAGCGGCACTGATCAGGATGCGATCAAGAAGGGTTTCGCCGAACACTGCGCCCGCACGGCAGCAGAGGACAGCCCGGAGCGGGACAGCGAGTGGCGGGTGCTTTACCTGCCCATCGACCCGGCTGGCATCGGGCGTGACTACGACGCCGCTATCCGGATCAACTCCCAGTCCGGCAAGGGAGGAATCGCCTATTTGATGGAAACCGAGCGCGGTGTCGATCTGCTGCGCCGCCTCCAGATCGACTTCGCCCGCCACGTCCGGAAGCACACCGACGACATCGGCCGCGAGGTGACTTCGGTCGAGCTCTGGGACATCTCCGGATCGAGTACCTCGGCCGGCCCGCAGATCCGGGGCGCGGCGGTGCTGCTCGCGTTCGACGTGACGGATGCCGACACCACGGTCCCCGTCGAGATCGACGGGGACCAAGTTAGGCAGCGTTCATGGCGGCGGCGTGGGGCCGGTGAAAGCCTTAATCGCCGCGCTCCCTCAGCACGGGGTCGTCCTCGAAGTGCTCAGCCTGCAGCAGAGCTGCATCGGTGCCGGAGCCGACGCCGAGTATCACCGCAACGTGCTCACCGCGACGTTGCAGCGATCCTCCGCGCTGCGAACACCCCGGTCGATGACCAGCCGTCTCGGGCCGGCGTCATGAGGCCGGTTCGAGACCTTCTTCGCGCCATTTCCGAAGGATGCGGCGGCCGTAGTTGTGGGTTCCGGCGATGCGGTCCAGTTCTGCGCCGGAAGGCGTCCGGCCCTGGGCACGCTCGCGCTCGTAGTGGGCTCGCATCATCTGCTCGGCGGTCAACTTGGGGAGCGGTGAGGGTGCCGCAGATGGGACTTCGACCGGAGCGGGCGCCTCAGACTTTGGAGCGACAGGTTCGACGCGGTGGCGTTTGAGGGCACGGTTGAGAAGTTCGACGGCCAGCAGTAGGGCAAGGGGTGGGCAAGCTGCGACAGCCACACCGAGTGCGCCGGTCACCGGCGCCGAGCCGATGTTCGCGCAGAGCGACAGCGAGATACCGAAGAGGAAGGCGGCCCAGGCCGCCCACCGGCTGGAGCCGTCGCGGTTCGGTTTCCACAGTTCGACGGTCGCCGTGGTGAGAAGGCCGTCGACGATGAGGGGCCAGATGGAGGCGGTCATGGTGTCGGCGCCGAAGCGGAGGGCGAACTGGCGTCCGTGGATGTAGGAGGCGTAGGCGGCGCCGAGGGCGACCAGGGCTGTGCACGCGCACTGGATCCGGAGGGAGACGGCGCTCACGCGAGGCCTCCCGCGCGGCGGCGGCCGCGACGTGGCAGCTCTACAGTAGCGGAAATCTGCAGGTCAGGGCGCTTGTCAGCCTGGGTGGAAGCTGCTCGTACCTCGTCGGGGGTACAGCGCAAAAAGCGCCGATCATTTGATCGGCGCTTTTTGCTATTTCGAGGACCGGCGCGATGTCAGTGACCTTTTCTGTTGCGACGGCGCGGCGCTGTCCACAGTGGCCTGATCGGCGTGAGGGCCGGTGATGCCCCTGGCGTTTTCCTAGCTATGTGCGAGTTCGCGGTAGGGGCGCACGATCGTTTCGGCGAACGCCGCGATCTGCTCGTTGATGTGTGTCTTCTCCTCGGAGTCGTTCTCGATGAGGAACAGCCGGCCGGCGATGCCCTTCTGGGCCTTCAGCAGCGCGAAATCGTCCCGGCTGTACAGGGTGTCCGCGGCGTTGCTGGGCAGCCGATGCTCGTCGGACACTTCGAGACTGATCGACTGACCCGCCACCGAGATCTTCGGTGGCTCGCCCCGCCTGGCCAGCCGGGCGGCGCGCTTGGTGTCGGAGGCGCGGACGTGGACGATCTGCGAGGCCGCCAGGACCTCGTCGCCGAACACCTGGAGCGCTCCGATCGTGTCGGCCCTGGCAAATTCGACGATCGTGATCGGGTTGCTCCGGCGGTTTTCCCAGACACGATGGCCGAGCGTGTGCAGGGCCGGCCGGAGATCGTCCTCGCGCTCCACTTGGAACGCGCCGCCCTGCTGGGCGGTGAAGCCCGTACCGCGACCGTCGCCGAGGAGCATCAAGGCGTGGAGGAATTCTTCGAACGCGTAGACGTAGTCGTTCAGCTCGTCGACCTGCATCCGCCACCGCCGAAGCTCCTGGGCGAGTGCCCGCCGCACCAGTGACTTGCCGGCACCCGGCAGGCCGGTGACGAAGATGACCGGCGCGCGGTGGCGGAACGCCAGATGCCGCAGGACCGCGTCCTCGGCCTTGTCCGACAGCTGGTACGCCGCGCGCTGCTCCCGGATCGGGTCCGCGAGGCGGAACAATCCGCTGCCCGAGTTGCTCCCGGCCAGGAGTTCCCCGGCCAGGAACGATTCGATGGGTTCGGATTCGTTCCACATCTCGTCGAAGTGGCTGCGGAACACCTTGGCCGCGGAGATCTCGTCCAGCCGTTCGGGCCGGTCCTTCCCGCCGTTGCGCCGGTTGAGCACCGTGTGGTGCTCCAAGCCGGAGAACACGTGGTACGACAGGTGGCCCGCGGTCAGTGCGCGGGACACGCGGACCTCGATCCCCGCTCCGAGCAGCTCGGCTCCGGCGGTCAGGGAGGAGGGCTCGGTACGGGTGATCACCCGTACCCCGCGGCGGCCGTTGAGCTGCGCCCATGATTCCTGGATCTCGGCGAGTACCGGAGAGCCTTCCGCGGGCATCAGATTCGGGACCAGTGCGTCGAGCCGGTCGACGTTGTCGTTCTTGGAGATGACGAGCATCTCCGCCAAGTAGTTCCGCCGGGTCATCCGCTGGGAGAGCCCGGTCGGCAGGCGGGTGCGACGCCACAGGAACCTGACGGTCGCCACGATGAGGGCGACGGCCACGCCGCTGGTCACGGGCACGAGGAGCTGGCTCCAGTTCATCGGGGGCCCCTCTTCGCCGTCGCCGGTCTCAGCCGGACGACCTCGGTCGTAGCCATGCGACCTGCCTCTCGCAGGTGTCGGAACGCCTGATCCAAAGTTTAGGCATGACGAACTTTGCTTTCAAGTATGGCATACTCTTGACTCGACCTGGAAGGGTCGTGACTTTCACCGGTGTGCCGGGCGCCGAGTCGACAGCGTCAGCGCGATTCCGGCGGCCAGCACTATCGCGCCGGCGATCACGTTGCTCAGCCAGGTCGCCGTGTTCAGTTCCGGCATGCCCGGGTAGTCGAGCGGCACCAGGCCGCGGCCCCGGGAGATCACCCATGGCGAGCTGATCACCCAGGCGCCCATGACCGGAATCACCCAGGCCACGGTGCGCAAACCGGTGGAGCGGGCGCATCCGGCGGCGAAGAGCGCCAGCACGATCCCGCTGATCATGTTGGTCGCGGCCATCCCGAAAGTGCCGGTGAACTGGATAACCCATGGCGACAAGATCAAGTACACGCCCGCCAGCAGGACGAGCCCGATCGAGAATTCGGAAGCACCGCCGGCCTCTTCCCGGGCTTGTGCGGGCTCTTGTGCGGTCTCGCGGGCAGCGGTCCGCGTCGTCGTCATTTCACTCACCGCCGGGTGGCGCCGACGGAGTCGCGTGCCTGTTCGGCGCCGACGACGGCGGTCTGCCGTGCGCAGTGGGCGCAGCAGAAGAACCGCCCCTCGACCTGGACGCCGTGCCCGACGACACGGCATCCGCAATGTTCGCAGAGCGGAGCCAGCCGGTGGATGGCGCATTCGAAGGAGTCGAAGGTGTGGACCGCACCGTCCTGGGTGTGGATCTCGAAGACCAGTTCGTAGTCGTTACCGCATACTTCGCAAGGCACCATGATCTTCTTCCTCGTGATGATCGGATCGGTCAACGTCCCGGGTACCCGTTCGCGGGGAAAGGACACTTCGGCCCCTGCCTCTTCGTGCGGTGATCATCGCCCGCAAAGCCGTCCCACCGGTATGGCACCGGAATCGATCATCCGGACAAGCTGTGCTGGTCCGAGGACTCGGCAGGCACAGGGGGAAACACATGGGGGTTCGTTCAGGACGCCGGTTGCTCGCCGCGGTCGTGGCGGTGACGACCGGGATCACCCTGGTCACCGCGCCGCCCGCGATCGCCGAAGTATCCGCCGTGGACACCGCGAAGCTGGCCGATGTGCTGCTCGCCGGTTACGTGCGCACCATCGACGACACGAAGACCTACACCAGGCATCTGGTGGCGAGCGCGGAACTGCTCGATTGGCACGTCACCCATCCGAGTGTCGATCAGAAGACCTTGGCCGATCACTTCAAACTGGTTCAGGGCGCGATCCATGACGCCCTGCCGGAGCGGGCGTCGCTCACCGAGGACCACGAGATCGCGGGCGCGGCGTTGTCAGCGCTGCACACCGTGCCGGACGCGGCCGTGCGCGGCCCCGAGGTGGGCAAACTGCTGGCGGCCCTGATCGCCCGCGACGTCGTGCCGCCGACCGGATCGGTCAAAGACCGGCTGGACAGCGCGCTGCAGATCTCCTCCTGGCGGGCCGGATTGGAGTCGGCCCAGGCTTCCGTGTGGTCCGGCGTGGGCAAGACCGCACGGAGCGATGCCAAATTCACCGCGGCCTGGGACGACGGCGCGGGCAAGGACATCGGCATCAGCGCGAGAGCCTCCGCGGTGCAGCTGAGCAACACCACCGTGCTTCAGCACCATCTGAAGATCGAGCCGTTCTTGGAGGTGCAGACCAAGCCGGACAAGCTCCGGATCGTGACCGACGAGGCGATGGCCGAAACCATCCGGAAGACGGTGGAGCAGCGCAACCTCTGGTTCAACGAACTCAAGAACGCGAAACCGGAACCGGCCAAGCCCAAGGAAGACCTCGAGGCGGAGCAAAAGGAACGCCAGAAGTGGATCGACGGTGCGAAGAGCGCCCTCGACGGCTATGCGTTCTTCCTCGGCGCGGTGGGTGATCCCGCCGCCGAACGGGATCTCAAGGCGTTCGCCAGCGGCGCGCTCCAGGTGGCCACCGCGGTCAACGAGTGCATCACCGCCTTCAAGGCCATCGACGCGGTGTTCTCCATGGCAACGGTCGCCTTCACCGGCAACGTGCTCAGTGCCGTCAGCACGCTGGTGGGGCTGTTCGGCGCGGCCGGACCGAGCATCGAGGAGCAGATTCTCAAGGAGATCGAGGAACTGCACAAGAAACTCGACGAGCTCAAAGAGAACATGAACGAGCGCTTCGACGCCATCGACCGGCGCCTCAGCGCGATGTACACCGACATCGTCGGCCAGCTGAAGCGGCTCACCGGCGACGTGGCGACGGTGAAGAACAACCTGATGGATGTGGCCGGTCAGCTCACCAGGATCGAGGACCGGGTGGACAACATCGGCGTCAATGTCACCGCCGCGCTGGCCGGTCTGTACGCCGACGGCGCCTGGAAGCAGGCCGACTCGAAGATCGACTACCTGCGCTACCACCCCGGCGACGAGTTCACCTACGACATGTACAAACAGGCGGAAGAGGAGTTCCACCCGGCGGGTGTCAATCTGCCGAAGTCCGAAGGCGCGTACGTTCCGTCCGAAAGCACGTCCACAGAGGATGGTTCGGTTCTGCAGAACCTGCGCAATTTCGGGACTTTCGGGATGATCCGGTACCTGTCGCGCTACATGGTAGGGAAGGGCTGGAACGAAGGTGTGCCGGAGGTCGGCCCGACCGGCAACCCCGAAATGTGGAAGATCGGCGCGACCGCGTACACCCTGCTCTCCGCGCAGAACCCGAACTGGGCGGCCAAACCCGGCGTGAATCCGCCAGGGCAGCCGGGCAATCGCTGGGAACGGCCCGGCCACGTCATCGGCCAGGGGAGAGCGATCCTCGAAGCCGCGAAGACCTTCAGCACGCCGAAGCCGGACGGTGGGATCAACACGCTGTTCTCCAGCCTTCTCAACGTGTATGGCACCAAGCTCGACGGGCTCGTCAACGAGGCGCAGGGCCGGGAACACGACGTCACGAAGGGCGCTTACAACCTGTGGGGCGGGCCGGCTCAGGCCGCGCTCATCGAGCGCAGCGGCCTGGACGGCGGTCCGAAGGTGATGAAATGCGACTCGGGGAACCTCGACGAGTACATCGAAGTCCCGGAGAAGATGAAGGGCAGGCTCCTGGGCCCGGCTCAGATGTTCGCCAGGAACGTGCACGTCGACCCGCCCAAGTACGGCGTCTGCTGGTCCTCGCGGTTCATCGACGAGCGGGTGACCGAGCGGACCGGCTGGTGCGAGGGCGACCCGAGGAACTATCGCTGCAAGGAGACCTGGACCCACGGAGATCTGGAGGTGGATTTCCGTCAGGACCTGAAGTGGTCCGACGCGCCGTCGGTGCCCAGCCGATGGGGGACGGCGACGGTGAAGAAGGGGATGGAGCTCCAGTACTGCAAGACCAACCTGGAGACCGGCGGCGGGACGTGCACCACTCGGCCGAACCAGTTCGAGGAGGTCGTGAAGGGCTGGAAGACCGGTCTGTACCAGGCGTTCGACACGAACGCACGGATCGGCGAGCGGGCGGAGACCGAGCAGGACGCGGTGAACCGGATGACCACGTTCCTGCAACAGGCCCGGACGAACTACTACCTCGACAACGCGAACTACCTCAAGACCGCGCTCCGGGGAGCGGAACTCAACCTCCAGGCCGTGCTGCTGCGCACGTACACCGAACTCGGCCTGCCGCAATCGTTGAAATCCGACATGACGTTGCGGGGTCTGCTCTACGGCGCGTTCGGTATCTTCACCAACGCCGCGGACGAGCTCGTGCCGAACCAGCTGTCACAGATCTACCAGACCGCCGCGTCGAACCTGGCGCACGGAATCCCTGCCTGGAAACAGGAACTGCTGTCCGAACGGGACGCACCGTGTGCCAGGCCCGAGGGAGTCCGGACCGAGGACCCGTTGCTGGCCTGCGTTGCCGAGGACGGCAGGGGGAGGCTGGCGAAACTGACCGAGCGCTACGCGGTGGCGTTCAAGGCCCGTAAGGACAAATCGGACGAGGCCTTGCCGGACGTCCGCGACCAGGTGCGGAACCTGTGGCTGGTCACGAAGACGATTCATCCCACGGCCGAGGTGGGCCCGCCGATCGACCCCGTTCCCGCGAAGATCGCGGTCGACGCCGATTACGACGGCGATCGCAAGGAGGACACCGCCTTCTGGCGGCCGGAGGACGGCACCTGGACCGTGCGGCCGTCCACCGGCGGACCCGAGCGGACGACGAGCCTCGGGCGCGTCGGAGACCTGCCGGCCCCCGCGGACTACGACGGCGACGGCAAGGCCGACCCCGCCGTGGTGCGGCCTTCGGAGAACCGGTTCCTGACGAGGGCGCTCGCCGGTGGCCCGGTCACCACGACGGAGTGGCCGAAACCCGGATACCAGCCCGGTCCCGGCGAGCGCGCGGGCATGGTCACCCTCGCGGGCCGCTTGAACCGGCTCGCGGTGCAGTTCTCCCGGACGGGCAAGGCCGCCGACGCGGTGAATGCGCAACGCCAGGTGGTGACCTTGTGGCGCTCGCTGGCGGACTCCGGCGCCGACCTGGCCCGTGCGCTGGTGGGCCTCGGTTCGTTCCTCACCAACGCGGGCGGGCACGACGAAGCGATCGGCGTGACCCAGGACGGCGTCGCCCGGTTCCGCGCGCTCGGGGACAAGCCGGGTTTGGCGTGGGCGTTGAACAATCTGGGTTACCGGTATTCGGCGGCGGGTAAGGCGTTGGACGCGGTGGTGGCGCAGCGGGAGAGCCGGGATCTCTACCGGCAGCTGGCCGCGGCGGATCCGGGGCAACTGCGAGCGTTGGCCTTGGCCCACGTCGTACTGGGGTCGTTCGCGCAGCAGGCGGGGCTGCACGACGAGGCGATCCAGGCCGCTCGTGACGGCGTGGCCGTCTATCGGGAACTCGGGGACAAGCCGGGTTTGGCGTGGGCGTTGAACAACCTGGGTTACCGGTGCTCGGCGGCGGGTAAGGCGTTGGACGCGGTGGTGGCGCAGCGGGAGAGCCGGGATCTCTACCGGCAGCTGGCCGCGGCGGATCCGGCGCAGAAGCCGTCGCTGGGTTCGGCATACGTCGTCCTGGGGTCGTTCGCCCAGCAGGCGGGGCTGCACGAGGAGGCGATCCAGGCCGGCCGTGACGGCGTGGCCGTCTATCGGGAACTCGGGGACAAACCGGGTTTGGCGTGGGCGCTGAACAATCTCGCGTACCGGTACTCCGCGGCGGGCGCGCCCGCCGACGCGGCGGCCGCGCAGAAGGAGGTGCGAGAGATCTACCAGGCACTTCTCGACAGCGGTGGCGCGTACCGCCCGCAGCTGGCCGACGCGGCCCTCCAGCTGGCGAAATTCCTCATCGCCGCCGGCCGGAACGACGAGGCGAAACAGCCCGCTCAGCAAGCGGTGGACCTGTACGAGCAGCTGGCCGCGGCTGATCCCGCGTACGCGCCACGTTTGAAGGAAGCCAAGGAGGTACGGGCCCGGCTCGGGTCTTGAGTGTTTGGTTCGTTCTGGCTCGAAACGCGGTAGGTACCTGGCAAGGTCGAGTTTGCTCGGCTGAGCCGAGGGAAGGGGTCCTTCACGGACGGCCGCTACGCCATACCCGCCTACTTCCGTCGAAGTGACCCGAAGTACCTCCCGCGTTTCGGCGCGGTCCTCGGGAAACAGGTATACGTGCCGCCGTGCGCCAGGTATTGGTCGACGATCAGCCCGCTCGGTTCGGCCGGTGCCGTGGCGTTGTCGGGTACGTAACGCCCCCCTAGGTCGGTGCCGGACCTGTACAGGCCATGCGCCAGGAGCCGGAGCAGTGTCGCGGGTGGCTCTTGGCAGAGGGCATAGGGGGCCGCGTTGACGGACAACGGCTTCCGTGCGCGTTCGTATCCCTGGAGCAGGTGGGTGAGGCGACGGGACAGTCCTTCGACCTCGGCTCCCAGCCAGGCTCGCGCCTTGGCGCTGTCTTCACCTTGAAGGGTCCGCGTCAGCAGCTCCGCGGCGCTTTGGAGCCCGCGTCCCTGACCGAAGGCGATCAGGACGTGCTCGAGTCGGGCGACGGCGTGGATGGGCAGTGAAGCCTCGACGGGGAGCTTGCGGGCGAGGACCACACCGAGCACGACACTCAGGCCGTCGCGACCGGTCGCCGTCTCGACCTGTTCGACGGGAATCGCCACCAGACAGGTCTCGACCTGGTGCCGGCGTTCCGCAAGCCCCGTGACGACGCAGGTGTCCTGCACGTCGGCCGCGAGGGACCCGGCCAAGCCGGTCACATGGCGGATGATGTCGGGATTCCACTGGCCGTGGTCGCCGGCGACCAATTCGAACTGGGTGCCGCCGGCGAAGCCGAACACGACCGGGTTCACGAACACCGGCATCACTCACCCTCGCCGGTGACGAGGGATCTGGCGACACTGTCTCGCAGGTCTTGGATACCCCATCCTCGTTTCGAGCTGCCGATGATGAAGTGAAAGGGAACTTCCGCGGTCTGGCAGTCCTTGCGCATGGCGCGAATGACCTCGTCGAATGTCTGCTCCGCTTTCAGCCTGACGGTTTCGCTGTTCGAGTCCCACGGGCCATGGCTGGAGAGAAGATCGAATTTCGTCAGGAAAAGAACGGCCAGCCGTGGTCTCAGGCGTTTGTCCTGCGCGCCGAGGATGGCTCGCGGGAAGTTCGAGTAACCTCGTTGCTCGGCGACGAAGTCATGATCGTAGGCGGCCCCTGTCGCCGTGTTCTGGCGGCGTGCCGACACCACGAAAACGATCACTCGCCGATTCCGGCGGCGTGACCTCCTGATGGAGTTGAGCATGCTCGCCGGATCCGATCCGGCGCCGTCTATGACGCACGGCTCCATCGTGTAATCCCCGTACCGCACAGGCCGGAGGCTGTTGGAGGGCGTGATGGCGGTGGTCGGCTTCGCGTCCGCTTTCGGTGCCATGTTGTCCCGCCATGCCGTCCAGAGGTCGGTCTTGCCGGCACCGGGAACACCGGTCAGGAGCACATCGACCCGCCAGCGGTGCCGCCATCGATCGATTCCTTTCGCGAGCCAAGGAACGCTCACTATCGCGAGCAAGAGACCGAGGAGCGCGAGCCAGTTCTGGGCGACCCAGTCGGTGAATCGGCTCCAGGTGCCGATACCGGACGGTCTCGGCGTCGAGGTGGCTGCCGAGGGCGTGCTCCAGAAGCCGACCTTGTCCTGCTTGGCTTTGGCTTCAGCGGCTTTCTCCGCTTCCACCGGGTTGGCCGATGCCAGTTTCGCGCAGCCGAGTTCGAGGAGGTCGACGCGAATACTCGCCGAATCGGGTGTGCCCTTGAACTGCCATTTCCGAGCGCAGGCGATATCCACGTCCAGCCCGGCGACATCGATGATCTCGTCCTTGCTCGTCTCCACGCGTACCGCCCGGAGCTTGCCCGGGTCGTCGAGAGTGTCGAATTGCACGTACGGCGGACGGGAGAGCTTCGATGGCGTCGAAGGTGTCGATGTCTCGGATGCGGCGGCCGTCGACCGGTCAAGGGAACCCGTGAGGGAAAACAACAGTGCGAGCAATAACGTGCATGCCGTACTCCTGTGCCCGGTGGCGTTCATCATCCGATGAGTCGAACGGCTCGGAGAGGTCGTTACGGGTTTCGAAATCCCGTTTTCGCGTGCGCGGGCCAGCGGGGATGGTCCTGGTCGATGACGAACTCGTGGCTGTGGCTCCAGGTGCCGTCTTCGCCTTGAACGGCATCGGTCAGGTGCGCGGGATCGATGGGGTCTTGATGGGTGTGTTCGAGAAAGCGGGGGTCGCGTCGCGGCCAGGCGTGGACGGCCGTGGCGAGGCCGATGAGGCCGAGTGCGCCGAGGACGAGCCAGGTGACGGTGAATCCGGCGTCGGTGGCGAGCCGGCCGGCGATCGGATAGGCGAGTAGCCAGCAGGCGTGGGAAAGGGAGAACCGGGCGGCGAAGATCGCGGGCCGGTCGGCGGGACGGCTGGATCTGCGCAGTACCCGGCCGACGGGGGTGAGGACGAGTCCGGTGCCGAGCCCGATGACGGCCCATACGGTCAGCGCGGCGGCCCCGCGCCAGTCTCCGGAGTCCACTGTGGACAACGCGACGGCGCCGGCCAGCCCGGCGAGCAGGGTTCCACCGCCGGTGAGCATGACGGTGCGGTCGGGGATCCCGTCGAGTACGCGGGGGAGCAGGAGCGCGGCCAGGATGGTGCCGGCGCCGTTGGCCGCCAGGAACAGGGCGACGTCGGCTTGTGATCCGCCGAGGGTGTCCTGGACGTAGTTCACCGTATTGACCATGATCACGGATCCGGCCGCCGCGACCACCAGGTCGAGGCCGAGCGTTCCCCGCAGGCGCGGGGTCGCGGCGTACACCTTGATCCCGGCCACGGTGCGAGCCCAGGCCCCGCCGCGGTCGCCGCGGGCCGCGTCCGGGATCCGGGTGCTCAGCACCAGCGCGGCGGAGACCGCGAAACCGATCGAAGTGCCGGTGAACAGCCAGTGGAAGGACACGAGACTGAGCACCGCGGCGGCCAGGAGCGGGCTGAGGAGGCTCTCCATCGTCGAGGCCAGCTGGGACAGCGACAGTGCCCTCGTGTAGTCGCGTTCGTCGGGAAGGAGGTCGGGGAGCACGGCCTGGAACGCCGGGGTGAACGAGGCCGACGCGGACTGGAGGACCACGATCAGGACGTAGACGTGCCAGACCTGGTCGACGAAGGGCAGGGCGAGCACCACGAGCGCGCGGATCGCGTCGAGGGTGACGAGGAAGAAGCGGCGCGGCACCCGGTCGGCGTAGGCGACGGCGAGCGGGGCCACCGTGACATAGGTGATCATCTTGATGGCCAGCGCGGTGCCCAGGACGGCGCCCGCGCCGGACCCCGCCAGATCGTAGGCCAGCAGCCCGAGCGCTACGGTCGTCAGTCCAGTGCCGACCAGCGCGACCAGCTGCGCCCCGAACAGATGCCGATAGTCACGATGACCGAACAGCGACACGCTTCACGGCTCCTCTCGCTCGGCGCCCCTTCCATGATAGGTGCTCATGTACGCACATGACGAATCAGGCGACCAGTGGTCCAGCCTGCCACCGGACGACCAGGTCGAAACCGCGTCCACGGCGCTGCGGATGCTGGCGGATCCGACCCGGATGCGGATGCTGTGGCTGATCAGCGGCGAGGAGTACGACGTCGCGTCGCTGGCGGCCGCGGTGGGCATCGCGCGTCCGGCGGTGTCCCAGCACCTGGCCAAGCTCAAGCTGGCCGGACTGGTCACTCAGCGCAGGGACGGCCGCCGGATCCTCTACCGGGCCCGCGGCGGGCACGTCCGGCGCCTGCTGGCGGAGGTCATGAACGCGGCCGATCACCACCTCCACGGAATCCCCGATCACGACTGACCACAGTGGACGGTGCGCGACGTGGTCCCTTTTGCCCGCCGGAGTCCAGCGGTATGGTCGGACGAAGACGACCGCGGCTGCGGTGGGAGAGAATTTGCTGGACATCATCGGTCTGAGTGAAATCGACGTCGAGGTCTACGATGCTTTCGCCGGCACCGGTTCGATGACCGTCGCCGAAATCCAGCGCCGGACCGAGGTACCCCGGCAGCGGCTGCTCCGGGTTCTGCGCGTGCTGACCGAAAAGGGTTTACTCGTCAAGCTTCCCGGCCCGGCGGAGGCGTATTCGGCGGTGCGACCGGAGATCGCGCTGGACGCGATGCTCCGGCTGAAGGAGCAGGAACTCGCGAGCGCGCGGCTGGTCGCCGATCGGTTGCGCGAGCGGTACCGGGCGACGGCCGGCGAACGTCCGATCGATCTCATCGAGGTGATCCACGGAGACGCGCTCATCGCCGACAGGGCCGATCAGTTGCTGCGCTCGGCCGAGCGGGAGGTCGCCTTCGTCGACAAACCGCCTTACGCGCAAACACCGAGTGTGCTGCACCCCGCCGAACGTGATCTCCTCGGCCGGGGCGTGCGCTTTCGCGGGGTTTACGAGCGCAGTGCGCTGGAAATGCACGACCTGTCATCCGACCTCGAAGCGGGCCTCGCCCTCGGCGAGGAAGCTCGCGTGGTCACCATCGCCCCGCTCAAGATGATCCTGGTCGATCAGCGCGTCGGACTGGTGCCGCTGCGTTCCGATCTCCCCGAGGTCGGCGCGGCGCTCGTGATCCGTCCGTGCGCGCTGCTCGACGCGCTCAGCGCGGTCTTCGACTTCCTTTGGCAGAGCGGGCTTCCGCTGCGCCTGCCCGGCTCGGCCGAACTGGCGGACGTCGCACCTTCCGACGACGCCCGCCTGCTCGCCTTGCTGACCACGGGGCTGCCGGACCGGAGTATCGCCAAGCAGCTCGGCATGAGCTACCGGACGTTCCAGCGACGCCTGCGCGATCTCATGACCACCCTGGGCGCGACGACCCGGTTCCAAGCCGGGCTTCAGGTCGCCACCCGGGGTTGGGTCACCTTGCCGGCGACCCAACCCACGCATGACGAGGACGTCAGCGAACGCGCGGGTTCGCCTTCGCCACCTCCGTGAGCCCGTAGGCCCGCTGGATCGTCTGCGTCACGGTGTTGCCGGAGCTGTCCCGTGCTTCCGAGCGCAGCCAGACGAACCCGTCGGTCGTGTCGAGCCGCGGGTGGGCCACCGTCACCGACCACAGCCGGTTCCCGCCCGGCCGGACGGTCGCCGCCGTCCAGGTGCGCCCGCCGTCCGTCGACGCCGACACCTGCAGCCGCGTCACCGGCCCGCCACCCCGCGCGCCGCTGTGCGAGCCGGCGAACACGTCGAAGGTGAACGGGCGCCCGGCCGGGGCGCGGCCGCCGAGATCCAGTGGCAACCGGTGATCCAGCTGGATGAGCGGCTGGAAGGAACACGACTTGCCCGAGTTGTGACAGGCGAACCCGTGTGGCGCCGCGGCGTCGGACCGTGCCGAGGCGAACGTCCACGAGGTATCCGTTCTCGTGGCGTTCTGGAACAGTGCCCCGTTCGGGATGCCGACCTGCGCCTGGCCGGGCATCACGTCGGTCACGTCCAGCCGGTAGGTGGCGGGAGCCGGCGCGAGCCGGAACTCCGGGATGAGCGCGAGCGGATCGTTCGCATTGGATCGCGGGATCTCGGTCCCGTCCCGGTACAGCCGCGCCGTGGTCGCCGCGAAGTACCGCGCGTTCTCGTAGGGATTCGAGTAATGCCCGCCTGAACCGGTACCGGCCGTACCGTCCATCCACTGCAAGCCGGGGATGAACAGGTCGGGATCCGTACCGCCACGGCACATCGAGCACAGCACCGCCCAGCCGTTGGCCGTCGCCGGATAGCGAGCCGGATGGTCGGCGGGCAGTTCCACCGTGCCGCTGTGCAGCGGTGCGCGGAACCAGTGCTCGTCCGGCCTCGACCGCTCGCCCGCGCGATAGATGTTCTGCGCGTACATGCTCAGCGAGGCGCGACGGCCCGAGGCGTCGTTGCCTGCCAGGGTGACGACCCGTTTCCAGACCAGCCGATCGTCGGCCGGGCCGGTGTACTCGGTCCACGTGCCGGGAACCGGGATCTTCGTGCCCAGTACCGCCTGCGTCTTCCACAGACCGGTCGGGAAGGCGTACCAGTTCTTCTGCCCGGTCAGCCCGGGTTTTTCGGCGTGATAGCCGGTTTTCGTGGCGACCAGGCTCGTCCGGTCGACCCGCCGGACGAGGTCCTTCGGCACACCGTTGGCGTCGAGGTGACTGAGGTTGTACATCACGTCCGGAGCCGCGCGCACCAGCAAACGCACCGAGACGTCGCCGGCGTTCCGCAGCTTTTCGCCTTCTTGCCAGTCGAGGGACAGGGTCGGCACCACCGCGCTGCTGAGGCCCGGGATGCTCAGCGAACCCGATGAACCGGCGTACGGAAGCAACGCCGCTCCACCCGCGGCGGACACCGCGCGTGCCGCGTTCGCGATGCCGGTGGTGACCGCACCCACCGGATCCGGTGCCCCGGCCTGGACCGGAATCCGCACCAGGACGGCCTTTCCGCGGACGTCGAGACCGGCGAGATCATTCGCGCCACCCGCGCCGCCGAACACGACCGGCAGCGTTCGTTCACCGGGTGACTTCGCCGTCAACGTCGGCACGTCGTACGCGGGGTTCAGCACGGCCGAGCCGCCGCCGACGATCCGCATCTCGACCGCGGTCTGGGCCAGTGTCGCGCTGTCCTGCAACGAAATCGCACCCGCCGAGGTGGCCGCCGCCGGTGTCACGCGCACTTCCCAGCCCGCGCCCGAGGCCAGCCCGGCTTCGCCGACATAGCCGTTCACGCCCGGTCCGCCGGGGATCACGCGCCGCAGCATCACCGTGCGGTCCCGCAGATCCGTGGGAGTGGGCGTGATCAACCCCGCCGGGACGGCGCTCGCCGCGTTCAGCGCGATCTCCGCCGGGCCCGTGACCGCGACCTGCGCCGCGCTCATCGCCGACCAGCGGCGCACCGTCAGCCCGCGCTCCATCACCCAGCCGAGTGCCGAATAGCGTCCGGCGGGCACGAGCACCCGGCCGACCCCGTCGACCAGGCCGATCTGCTGGCTGACCTGGTCGAGGAACGGGTCGTTGCGGTTACCCGCACCGGCCGCGTCGTCGATCAGCTGAGCCGACGCGGACTGAGCGGGCCCACCCGCCGAATCCCGTACCCGGATCGTCACCGGGAACAGCTCGGCCGCGTTGTAGGTGCTGACGGCCGTCCGCACGGAGCCGGTCCCGTCCGCGGTCGTGGCCACCACGGCGCCGCCGTAGACGCCGGCCGTTCCTTCGTTCGGGTTCATGGCGAGGTCGACGGTGGTGCTCGACTTCGGCGGGATCGTCAGGTCCGTCTTCGCCAGGCGCATCCCGGTGCCCGGTGCGGCGCCGCCGTCCCATGGCCGCACGGCCAGTTTCAGGTTCAGTACCAGCGGCTGCTCCCCGGTGTTGGTGTAGGACAGCTGCCGGACGACCTGCGCCGCGGCGTTGGCCGTCCGCTCGTTACGGCCGAAGCTCGCGACGGCCGTGCCGGTCGTCTTCTGCGAGACGGCCCGCTCGATGTCGAGGAGTCCGGCCCCCTGCTCGTACCAGCGAAGGCCGATGTCCTTGGCCGTGGTGACGAGCGTGTTCTTCAGCGCCTGGCCGGTCAGCCCCGGTTGCTGCTGCAGCAGGATCGCCGCGCCGCCGGCCGCGTGCGGGGTCGCCATCGAAGTGCCCGACGCCGCGGTGTACGAGTCGTCCACCGGTTCGCCCATGGCCGTGTCCGCGGCCCGGGCGGCCACGATCCCGACCCCCGGCGCGACGAGCTCCGGCTTGACCGCGGCGTCCCGCAGCCGCGGGCCGCGGCTGCTGAACCAAGCGATCTTGTTGTCCCTGTCGACCGTTCCGACCGTGAGCGCGGACGCCGCCGCCCCCGGTGTCGTGACGCTTCGGTCGCCCGGTCCGGAGTTCCCGGCCGCGACCACGAACAGTGTGCCGGACTGCGCCGAAAGCTTGTCGATCTGCTCGCTCAACGGGTCTGCTCCGTCGCTGACGCCGGCGCCGAGGCTGAGGTTCACGATCTTCACGCCCTGTGCGACGGTCCAGTCGATCGCGGCCATGACCAGTGCGGTGTCACCCTCGCCGGAGGCGTCGAAAACCTTGGCCACCACGAGCTTCGCGTCCGGTGCCACGCCCTTGTACCGGCCACCCGAGGCCGCGCCGGTACCGGCGATGATCGACGCGACGTGCGTGCCGTGACCGTGGCGGTCCACGATGTCGCCTTCCCCGCTGAAATCCGCGGAGGCGACCGTTTTGCCCGCCAGGTCGGGATGGTTCTCGTCGATCCCGGTGTCCACCACCGCGACCGTGGTCCCCTTCCCGGTCCACCCGCCGCTCCACGCCGACGGCGCGCCGACCTGAGTGGTGCTCCTGTCCAGTGCCACTCGGACCTTCCTGTCCAGCCGGACCTGCGAAACCCCTTGGTTCAGAACGGGTTTCCCGCCAGGATCGAAGGCGACGAGCGAACGCCAGAACTCGGCGGTCCCCGCCTTCTTGACCTGTACTCCCACGCCGTTGGCCGTGACGAGCGGGGTGAGTCGCTGGGTCTGCGGGAGTGTCTTCGCCTTCGCGTCCAAGGACTGCGCGGACAGCCCCGACCGGTCGCCGTAGTGCACGATGACGGGGATCGTGGCGCTCGCCGCGTCGTCACGCCGCTCTTCGACGAGTGTGGTCACGTTGAAGAGTTCGGGGCTCAGCAACCCCTTGCCGACGAACGGAAG
Organism: Amycolatopsis sp. NPDC049868; assembly: GCF_044461365.1. NCBI lineage: Bacteria > Bacillati > Actinomycetota > Actinomycetes > Pseudonocardiales > Pseudonocardiaceae > Amycolatopsis > Amycolatopsis sp. NPDC049868. The sequence continues at coordinate 142,701 of NZ_JBITKV010000008.1, forward strand.
CGCGTCCGACGGATACACCATCAGCCCTTCGGCCGTGCTCGTGATCTGGAACGCGGGGCTCGGCCGGTCCGGCCGCACCGCCGGTTCGACCTGTGCGGTGCCGTGCCCGGCACCGTCTCGTTCGTAGGTCACCACGTCGCCGGTGAGCAACGTGACGCGATGGACGTCCGGCCGCCCGGTGACGGGAGTGGGGCCGGACTCGGCGGCGGTCGCGGCGGTCGCGATCGCCGGTAGAGGGGTGAGAGCGACCAGTGCGGAGGCCGCCAGAATCGCCACCGGGTGCCAGGGGTGTCTCGTCAGATGAGGGGAACGGGGGAACATCGAGCCTCACTCTCCTCGGATAGTGAGAAGCGGCCGTGGACACGGCCGCCGCGAAGATGGAGTTTCCCGAGGATGAGGCAGGAGTTGCCGGATGAACACAATTATCGTTGGCGGTATGTCGCCGTTGGCGAGATACCGCCATACCGTCGTGGAAGGGCCCGGACCGCCGACGGCGGCCCGGGCCCGGTCGAGATGGGTCCGTCCTACGAGACTTACAGACCCGGAGTGCGCAGCTGGAGCGAGAAGTCCTGCCGGTTGTTGTCGGTGTCGGTGCTCAGGATGTTGCGGGTGTTCGCCGCGTTGAGCTGATCGGTGACGGCGTTCTCCGGAATCGCGGCCTGGCCTTCACGCGGGGTCACGACCGCGTTGCTGAAGGCGACACCATCGATCTTCGCGCTCGCCATGTTCTGCAACGAGAGACCACCGGCGGTCGGGATGCCCTCGGCGCCGGCCAGCGTGAACGGGATGACGTAGGTCTGGTCCACGACGTTGCCGGAGAAGTTCTGTCCGACCAGCACCGCGTACTGGCCGGTGTTGCCCTTCGGCTGCAGGATCGTGCCCGCCGGCAGGACGATCGTGTCGGTCACGACGTTCGTCGGCGAGTAGATGCGGATCACGTAGCCGCTGATGTCCTGCGGCTGGTTCGAGACGTTGCGCAGCTCGATGTACTCGTCGAGCAGACCGTTCACGCCGCGGGTCGAAACCTCGTTGACGACCACGGTGGACGAGACGAGCGGGGCGGCCTCGGCGCCCTCGCTGTCGCCTGCCGCGTTCGCGACACCACCGGCCATACCCATCGCCAGGATTGCGAATACCGCCGAAGCGCCCAGAATTCGTCGCACGGGAAATTCCTTTCAACTTGGTTTCCGGGGGTTTTGTTCCGTCGGGCCGGAATTCTTTCCTCCGGTGCCGACAGAACAATCATCCGAGATTCGGGTGCCGCCGGGAAGGGGCCAATTTTCCGGTACTTTCCCGTCACACGGGAATTGTCCGGCGGCGTCTTCTCGCGACCGCGGCGGCGAGTTCGAGGTCCCGGCTGGACGTGTCCAGCACATCGCTGAGCCACTGCCGCCAGTACGGACCGGGAATTCGTTTTCCTCGCTCCCACCGGGAAATCTCTTCTCGGGTCACGCTGTCGTTACCGGAGAGGGTGTGCAACTTCACGACCAGGTCACCTTGTGACCATCCTTTCGCGATTCGTTGTTCGGCGAGCAGTTCGCACAGCGGGGTCGCGTCCCCGCGTTCGCTGTTCGCGGCCACGACCGCACCTTTCTCGTTCTGGCGGAGCGCTTTCAGTCAAGTGGTCGTACGCAGCCGAAATCGGCCTTGTTGTTGTCGGTGTCGCGGCTGAGGGCGTCCCTCGCCTGGGCGAGCCCAGGACAGGCGACGGCGGCCTGGTTCTCGCGGCAGGGCGACGACGGCGTCCATCCGACGCTGTCGATCCTGGCCCCGCGCCGGTCCAGCAATGTCTCGCCGTCCCCGACGATCGCCTCGACGACCAGCTGCTGCACGCTCCCGCCGAAACCCTGCGCGGTGATGAGGAAGTGGTCACCGGCGGGGATCTCGCTTCCGGCGGGCATGGTGGCCAGCTCGACGGGCGCGGCTCCGCCCGTGCACGCCTGAACGGACCAGCCACCGATGTCGAGGGTGGTGGCGCCGGTGTTGTGCAGATCGATGTAACCTGCCGGGCCGCCGAGCACCTCGTGGATCTTGACCGACGAAGCCCGCACGGTGTCCGGGGCGGGGGTTCCGGCGAGCGCGAGGAGCAGCAGCAGGGAACCTGGCTTCGTCATGACAGCAACGCTAGAAAACCGATCTCGGTGCCACAGGATACGGCGGGTACCGAACCTCATCCGGTCTCGGTACTTCCGGTACATCGCTCACCCGGCCGGTCTAGCCCCGATGCCCGGCCAGCCCATCCACGGTGTGCAACTCGCCTTCGCACGGCGTCGTCTCCAGCCGCGGTAGGGGGTTGCCGCCCGGCCGGAACCGCAGGGTCCGGAACAGGTCACGCCTGCTGCCGAAGCCCAGCTTCTGCAGGATCCGGCTGACGTAGTTCTTCACGGTCTGCGTCGCGAGATGCAGTTCTTCGGCGATCTCGTCGTTCGACCAGCGGTAGAGGATGAGCGCGAGGATCTCCTCCTCCCGCCTGGTCATCGCGCTCGCGTAGCGCACGGCCTCGGTGACCGGCGGCGGGTTTCCGCCTGCCTGCAGGCATACCCGCTGGCCGGCGAGGGTGGAGCGCACCGCCGACATCACCTGCCCGCCGCTGGCCGACTTGTGCACGAAGCTGTCCGCGCCCGCGTTCAGCGCCATGGCGATGGCGGAGGGCGACGAATCACCGGCGAAGACCAGGACGGTCGCATCTTCGAACTGTTCCTTCACGAACCGGCAGATCGCGGTCCCGGCGGGCTCACCCCAGATCGAAAGCTCGGTGATGACCATGTCGGGGTGGCTTTTTTCGCACTGCCACAAAGCTTCCGGTTCGCTCGCGGCTTCGGTCACCGCCTCCACTCCAGCCGAATCCCGCAACAGCCTGCTGAGCGCATATCTGATGAGGGGCTGATCGTCTACTACGAGCGTGGTGACGCGGTTCATGGTTCCCCTTGGGGTATCGACGGGCGCCCGGTGTGGCCCGGGCCGTATGGTCGGCCCCTGGCCGGGCGGCGCTCGCATTCGCCGAGAACAGGTTCGCTCGCTCGGGCGATCCGTCGAACCGACCGTCGCGGCGACGTCGGTACTCATTATTGGCCGAATCCTCTTTCGTCGCGGTCCGGCATTGATCTTCTCGCTTATCCGCGCGGGTGAGGACCAGCAATCGGGTGACAAGGGTGAAAAGCCGCCACGCGGGTAGCCGTATTTGGGCCGGACGGCGGAACGGGGATACAGATTCCCAACGCGCCGCACCGGACACGTGGAAAGCCGAACCTCGTTGTGTTGCCGAGCCACTCACGGAGAAGGATGATCCGACGGGGCCGGGTCCTTTCTTCGGACCCGCTCAGATGATATGGCGATCGCCGTATGTCCACTGTGGTCTTCCGGAAGGCGGTGCGGTCAGTCCACTTCGGACGAAGTGTGCGGAACGCGGGCTCGACCGGCGAGATCGTGGGGATGACGGCTCGCCTGCCGAAAGGCGATAGCCGCACCGAGGGCGGCGGAAGCGGGCACGAAGACGTCTCCGCGCGGCGTCCGGTGCAGCGCGAAGCCGCCATCCTGCACCAAATTCTTCGTCGCGTCCAGGTCGTGGACGGCGACCGTGCACGCGACGAGCGCGGGCGATGCGGGAGGTCGCTCGCCGGGGAACAGGGTGTCGAGGCCGGAGGCGGGCACCAGCGTGAGTGACGCGTCGCCGAGCTGGAAGACCAGGGCGGGGCCTGCTGTCCTGGGCGTCCGGCTGAGGTATCGCTCGTATCGTGCGCGGACGGCGTCCAGTTCGGTGTCGGGGGTACAGATCGTGGCGTCGACGAGGCCGACGGCTCCGTTGGGGTGATCGATCCGCCGGGTGGCCTGGATCGCCGGGTCCAGGTCCGCGACGACGCCCACTCTGCCTTCCGCCGCCACGCCCGGTCCTTCGCCCTCGATCTCGAGGTAGCGGACGGTCTCGATCCCGGCGCCCGCCGGACGCCGCACCGTGTTCACTCCGCCGTGCCGCACTTCGGCGGTGGTCAATCGCGCGGCCGTCGCGTCGATGTCCGCGGAGGAGAACATCAGGATGTGCAAGCCCTCGAAGCGGTTCAGGCATTCGGTCAGCTTCGCCGCGGTGGCGTGGATCCGCTCCAGCAGCGTCGGTAACACGTCGGGCGGGGCCTGCAGCGGGACGATCCGCGCGCCGGCCGGGGCACGACCGTCCGCGGGGACGACGGTGGCCAGTTCGAGGAAGTCGTACGCGAAGTCGGCGTGGGTGTTGGCCGCGCCGAACGGCTCGGGCTCGGCGCCTTCCCGTGGAGGCATCGCGGGATAGGCAGGCGCCGGTACGGCGAAACCCAGGCGCCGGTAGAGGTCGAGTGCGGCGGGCAGGTCGCGGACGACGTGGCCGACGTGGTGCAGGCGGGTGATTTCCATGGTGGCCACGAGGTGGGCCTCCTTTCGTCGGTGCCGTCGAGGCGTTCAGAGCCGGATCAGGGTGACGCTGCCGCTGACGATCCAGATGATCCAGCCGAGCCAGCCGATCAGGCCTACCGGCGCGAACCGGTTCGTGCCGCCGACGTTGTAGGGGGCGGCGGACGAGGCGGCGAACAGCAGCGCGGCGCTGCCGTATCCGAGCCAGGTCTGCCAGGTGGGGAAGAGGCCCGCGGTCGAGCCGGCGGCGGTGAAACCCAGCAGTGCGATCGCCAGGAAGACCTGGTTGAACCCGAACAGGACGTTGCTCAGTCCCCACAGCCCGGCGACCGAGCCGCGATCGCGGGCGGCGGCCGCGGCCATGCCGAACCGCAGCGCCTCCACGCAGGTGAAAGTGGCGTTCTGCAGGAGCACCCCGGCGAAGCCGACCAGAGCCCACGCGCCCGGCCCGGATCCGCCGCTCCACAGCTCGGAGAGCAGGCCCGCGGCGAAGACCGTGGCGCACAGCCACGACGCCGGGACGATCACAGACGGGCGCTTCAGCGCGTCGCCGACGGCGGCGAAGTCGTCCGTGATCGCCTCAAGGTCCTTGTCCGACACCGGAAGCGGGAGCCGGGCGCGGACGTAGACGACGTTGACCGTGATCGCCACCAGTACGAACCCGAGCCCTCCGAGTCCGGCGATGCCGGTGAAGCTCATGACGGACCCCCGATATTTGGTTTACGCATGTTATATTCAATACAGCATGCGGAAGGCTGGAGGCAAACATGGAAGAGCGGTCGGAGGCGCGTTCGTACGACTCGCCGCGCCGGCTGGCGCAGGCGAACCGGACCCGGGCCGAGATCGCCGACGCCGCCCGCAGGTTGTTCGTCTCCCAGGGCTGGGCGGCGACCACTGTGCGAGACGTCGCCAGGGAGGCGGGTGTCTCGGTGCCCACCGTTTACGCGGCCTACCAGAACAAGACGGGGCTCGTCTGGGCGCTGGCGGACGCGGCGGACCTGTCCGCGGATCCACCGCGGATGCTGGCCGAGCTGGATCGCGAGCCTGCTCCCGCGCGGCAGCTGGCGGCGATGGCCGCCTACGACCGCCGCTTGTTCGAGCGAGCGGGGGATCTCATCCTGCTGGTGCGCGAAGCCGGGCGCACCGAGCCCGATCTCGACGGCGTCTATCGGCAGGCCCGGCGGGAGGCCGACGGCATCCGTCGTCAGGTGTTTTCCTCGTGGCCGGGAGGAGTCCTGCGTCAGGGGCTGGACATTCCCGGTGCCGTCGACAGCTATGCGGCCTTGTGCAACATCGACGTCTACACCACGCTCACCGTCGAGCGGGCCTGGACGCCCGACCGGGTCGAACAGTGGTGGGGTGAAGCGCTCTCCCGCGAACTGCTCACACGCCCGGACTCGCCTTGATCTCGTTCGTTCGCGCGGAGGCCTTCTCGTCGGCGGTCGCGAGCACGAAATACAGCGGCGGCAGGGCAAGTTCGATGACCGTCAGCGCGATCTGGAACCAGTGCGGCTCCCCGTGGACGGCCAGTGACAGGAGCCGGCCGGCGCCGCCGAGCAGGAAGACGCCGGCGAGCCACCGGACGGCCGTCGGCGAGATCGGTGACCGGCGGGCCGCCCAGATCCAGGCGAGGCCGTAGCCGAGGAAGATCGCGCCGTAGTAGCGCTCCCGGCTGTCCACGGTCGGCCCGGCCGAAGCCTCGCCGGGTACGGAATCGACGCCGAGGGCGAAGTGGAAGACGCCGATCGCCACGCAGGCGATCCCCATGATCAGCATGAGCGCCTTGAGCAGCCTGGCCATGTCCGGACCCCCGTCGCGTTGGTAGACACGTGTCTACTAGCGGGAGGGTAGGACCGTTGGTAGACACCTGTCAAGTAGGGTGGCGGCATGGCCACTCGTCATCGGCTCGCCCCCGCCGAGCGCCGCGATCAGCTGCTGGACGCCGGTGCGCGGTTGTTCGCCGCGAAGGCGTACGACGAGGTGTTCATGGAGGAGGTCGCGGAGCGGGCCGGCATCTCGCGCGCACTGCTCTACCGTCATTTCCCGGGCAAACGCGACCTGTTCGCCGCGGTCTACCGGCAGGCCGCGGACCGGCTGCTGGCGGAAACGGAGCTCGACCCGGACGTCCCCGTCCTCGAGCAGGTGACCGTCGGTCTCGACGCGCACATCGACTACTTCGTCGCGAACAGGAACACCGTGCTCGCCGCGAACAGGACACTCGCGGGCGACCCGATGATCCAAGCCGTCATCGACGACGAACTGGCCGTGCTGCGACGGCGTCTGCTCGACGCCGCCGGATTGGAAGACGACTTGAGGGGCCCGGTGTCGGCCGTATTGCTGAGCTGGCTGGTGTTCGTCCGGGCCCTCTGCGTGGACTGGCTGGTGAACCAGGCGTTCTCTCGTGCCGTCCTTCGTGACATGTGCGTCGGCGCGTTGACGGGAGCTCTCGGGGCGGTCATGGACCTCGACCGGATCGGTGTGGCCAAGGGCCGGTGAGACGCTGTAGGCCGTTGGTGCGAGAGAAAGGGCAAGCCCGTCATGGACGACTCTTACCGCCTGGAAGCAGGTTCCCCGTCGGTCGACGACTACCTGCGGTTGCGTCGCGAGGCGGGCCTCAGTGAACCGCCCAAGGAGCAGGCGGAGCGCGGGGTCGGCGGAGCTTGGGCGTCGGTACTGGTGATCCACCGGCCCACCGGTGAGACCGTGGGGATGGGCCGGGTGATCAGCGACGGCGGGTGGTACTTCCACATCGTCGACATGGCCGTGCTGCCCGCCCATCAGCGCCGCGGCATCGGGGACGCCGTCCTTGAGGCCCTTCTCGCCGCGATCGACGCCGCGGCGCCGGGCGCGTACGTCAATCTGCTCGGTGATCCGCCCGGATGGCGGCTTTACCGGCGCCACGGGTTCGTCGAGACCGCTCCCGGAACCATCGGCATGCGGCGCTAAAACGCCGGATAGAGCCGTCGGCGGGGTATGCCAATTCGCGATGCCGGGAATTGCGCGATGATATCGGTGCCGGGCGCGCTAGGCGAAATGGACCCACCTATTGCGCCTTTTACCGCGCGGTGGCGCGCATCCGGTAATTGCGGCGCACACTGGTTCCCTTGCTGAGGTCGGCGCCGTACACGTGCAAGGTGATGGCGATGGTGTCGCCCGCGTTGTGCACCTGGTGGATGTCGTCGGGCGGCGCGACGCCGCTCACCGATCCCGCCGGGCGTTGCCGCTGGGCCTTCCGCACCAGCCGGTCGCCGTCGATGTCGAAGATGGTCTCGGTCTCGGTTCCTTGCAGGACAAGGTATGTACACCAAACCAGGTGATCGTGGATCTCGGTGAGCTGGCCGGGCCGCCAGACCAGTGCGACGATCGAGAAGGCGGACTCGGCGTGCAGTGTGGTGCGGGTGTATCCCTCGGGGGAGCCGGTGCGTTCCGCCGCGGTGAGCAGTTGTGGAGTCGGCCGGAGTTCGGTGAGAACGGTCGCCGCGGCCTGTGCGGTGACAAGGGGTTCGGACGGCCTCCCGGTGCATTGGCTTAGACGTTTTATCAGCTCGGGGAGGCCGGGTCTGAGGGTGGTGACGGTCATTTGTGTTCTCCTCCTTCTCGTCGCTTCTCATCGTGGCCCGTTGTCCGGCCGTCGTCCAATGACGACATTCTTTCCTTCATATGGATATTCTTTATCCATGCTGAATCTGGTGCAGCTCACGGTGCTGGCGGCTGTCGCCCGCCATGGTTCGATGACCGCGGCGGCGAAGGAACTGCACTACACGCAACCGGCGGTGAGTCACCATCTCGCGAGGTTGGAGGCCGCGACGGGCGCGAAGCTGGTCCAGCGGATCGGCCGCGGTATCCGGCTCACTCCCGAAGGGGAACTGCTCGCCGCCCGCGCGGCCGAGATCGTCGGCCGGGTCGAAGGCGCCGAGGCCGAGCTGGCGGCGCAGGTGGGATTGCGTGCCGGGCGGGTCCGGATGGCGGGGTTCCAGTCGATCCTGAGCACCATCGTCCCCGGCGCGGCCGCCGCGCTGGCCCGTGCGCATCCCGGACTCGAACTGGGGCTGGTGGACGAGCATCCGGGCGAGGCGCTGCGCATGCTGCGGGAGGGGCGGATCGACGTCGCCCTGATCTTCCGGTACGCGGACACGCCACGTGAGGAGCAGGGACTCCGGCTCGTGCATCTGCTGGAGGACCCGATCTACCTGCTCACCAGCGAACCGGGGCAGACCATCGCCGATCATCGTGACTCGACCTGGATCGGCGGCTGCGCCCGCTGCCAGGACGAACTCGTCACGATCTGCGGGCGGGCCGGGTTCGCCCCGCGTATCTCGCTGGTCAGCGACGACATCGTCGTCATGCAGGCGCTGGTCGCGGCCCGGATGGGGGTCACCACGCTGCCCCGGCTGGCGCTGCGCGCCCACCGGATGCCCGGCGTCCACGCCACCGAACTGGCCGAAGACCCCCGTCAGATCTACGCCGCCACCTACGGGGATCCGCCCGACCCGCCTGCCGCGGCCGCGCTCATCGACGCCCTGCAGGCCAGCATCCGGCTCTGAAGTACATGAAGGCCTCCTTCCTTGCGCCTAGGTACAGGAAGGGGCCTTCATGTACTTGGGAAGGTGTGAAGGTCGAGTTTCCTCGGCTGAGCCGAGTGAAGGGGGCCTTCACGCGCGGCACTTGTGACCGCTGTGGCTGCTGGCGTACCTGGGGCGAGTGTGGCGATCATCGTGTCCGTGAAGGCCTCCTTCCCTACCTTCAGGGTAGGCAAGGAGGCCTTCACGGACCTGACCCGTGATCGACGTTCGCCTGCCCAGTCGCGAAAGCCACTTTCGCGACGTCTGATGTCCCGAAAGTGGCTTTCGCGACACGATCGCCGACGGCCCACGGGGGGCGACAGGGCGTGCAGGAGTTCGGTCAGCGCAGAACCCGTTCGGCGAAAGCCCCGACGGCCAGCAACTTCCGGTCTTCGCCGGCCAGACCGTCGAGGGCCAGCCCGGCGGGCAGCCCGTCGCTCGCGCGCCCCATCGGGACGGTCAGGCCGGGGAAGCCCGCGATGCTGCCGGGCTGGCAGTTGCGGATGAAGGTGGGGAAGGTCGGGACGTCGCGGCCGCGGTGAACGAAACTCCCGACGGCCGAGAAGTCCCGGGCCGTCGCCGGTGTGGTGGGGAAGGCCAGCGCGTCGATGCCGCTCTCGTCGAAGATCTTCGTGTAGGCGCGGTGCAAGGCTGATCGGGTGGCGAGGGCCGCCTCGTAGACGGACGACTCGACGCCCGGCACGACCGCCTCGGTGAAGATCTTTCGGACGTCGGGCGCGGCGATCTCGCGAACGAGCCGCTCGAACGAGACCTCGGGTACGTACTCGGCGAGGTAGGACCGGAGCCCGGTGCCCGCTTCGTGGATCACCAGCGGCATTCCCTGATCGACGACGAGTTCGGCGAGAGGCGTGTCGTCCAGCGGCACCAGGGTGACCCCTGCCGCGCCCAGGCGGGCGAGCGCGGCCGTCCAGAGTTCTTCGACGTCCTCGGACAGGTCGCCGGTCAGGAAACCGTGCGGCACACCCAGCCGGATCGGCGGGCTCTCGGTCAGGGGCGCGGGCTCTTCCGCCGCGAGGACCGCGTCGAGGAGCGCGAGATCGGCGACCGTGCGGGCGATCGGCCCGGCCGTGTCCCGCGTGCCGCTCAACGGCGTCATACCGTCGGACGGGTACCGGCCGGTGGTGGGCCGGAAACCGCAAACCCCGTTGAGCGCGGCGGGAATGCGGGCCGAACCGCCGGTGTCGGTGCCCAGCCCGGCCGGCACGATGCCCGCCGCGACGGCGACCGCGGTCCCGCCGCTGCTGCCCCCGGCGAACCGGGACGGGTCGTGGGCGTTGCGCACCGGGCCGAGCGGGGTCGTGTCGCAGGTGATGCCGAGGGCGAGTTCGTGCATGGCCGCCTTGCCGACGACGACGGCGCCCGCGTCGGTCAGCCGCCGGACCACGGTCGCGTGCTCACGCGGAACGTGGTCCGCCAGCGCCGGGGTCCCCGCGGTGCTCGGCATACCGGCGACGTGGATGTTGTCCTTGACCACCAACGGGATCCCGGTGAGCGGGCCGGTCGGTGCCGTCGCCCGGCCGGGTGGCGCCAGCCGGCCGATCGCGTTGAGATGCCGCACTTCTTCCGCTCGCGCACGGCTTTTCTCGGCGCTCCAGGGTCCGCTCACGGCCGCCAGCCTAGCGTGACAAGGAGCACAGTTACTGATAAAGACAATCATTTTCATTAAGCTGCGGCGCGCCACCTTCCCACAAGAAAGGTCGATCGTCCATGAGCTCCGGTCCCTCGCTGCACATTCTCACGCGCTCGGATCTGCACAGCCTCGAACTCACCCCGGGCGAGGCGATCACGATGGTCGAAGACGGCTACCTCGCCTACGCGGCCGGAGCCTCGCGGAACCCGGCGAAGCTGATGGTGCCGATGCCGGATCCCGCGCGGGACGCCGTCGCCTACTCGATGCTCGGCTACGACGGCTCCCTCGAACAGGCCGCGTTCAAGACGAGCTACCGCCAGGGCAGCACGTCGGCCGAGAAGTACTACACGACGATCACCCTTTACGACGACACCACGGGCCTGCCGTTCGCGCTCATGGACTGCCACCGCGTCGGCGCCACCCGTACGCCGGCGAGCACCGCGCTGATCGCGCGTTCGTGTGCCCGTCCGGGCGCGCGATCCGCGCTCATGGTCGGCACCGGCGCGCAGGGGATCCGGACGCTGCCGTACCTGCTCACCGCGCTGCCGGAGCTGGAGCGGCTGCGGCTGTTCGGCACGCATCCCGACGGTCTTCGCGACAGCGTCGCCGCAGTGAAGGAGTGGTTCCCGGACCGCGAGGTCGAACTCGTCGACGACGTGGAGGCCGCGGCGCGCGAGTCCGACATCGTGGTCGCCGCGTCGGGCCGGGCGGCCCACCCGAAGATCCGCCTCGGCTGGCTGCCGCCGGGCGGGCTGCTGATCTCGGTCGCCAGCAAGGGAGTCCAGGAAGGCACCCTCGCCGAGGCCGGCTACACCGTGGCCACCAGCGGCGCGCAGGTCGAGGTGACCGGGCAGCGGATGGCGGGTCCGGACGGCGTATTCCGGATCGACGCCGAACTCCCCGAGATCCTCGCGGGCCGGGCTCCCGGCCGTCGCGGCGACGAAGACCGGGTGTTCGCCTTCAGCAGCGGCATGATCATCACCGACATCCCGGTGGCGCACGCGCTGGCGGCCCGCGCCATCGCCGCGGGCCGCGGCCGCGAGGTGGCCCTGTGGACCTGATCGACACCCTGTCCCCGCCCCTGCCCGCGCTCGAACGTCCTTGGGCGCGCCGGCTGCGTGACTCGGAGACGCTGTGGGAGATCGCCCGCGGTGTCGGCGGCGGCCCGTTCCACGTGGTCCATCCGGCCACTTTCGCCGAAAACCTCGCAGGGATGGTCGCGGCGCTCGCCGCCGAACGCGTCGAGGGCACCGTCTACTACGGGAAGAAGGCGAACAAGGCGGCGGCGTGGCTGCGGGAGTGCACGCGTCCCGGCGCGGGAGTCGACGTCGCGAGCGTGCCCGAACTGGTGCACGCCCTCGGAAACGGCCTGCGCGGCGAGTCGATCGGGGTCACCGGCGCCGCCAAACCCGACGGCCTGCTCTGGCTCGCCCTGCGGCATCGCTGCCTCATCGCGGTGGACGCGGCCGACGAGCTGGAACGCGTCGCCCGGCTGGCCGCCGAACTCGGGGAGACCGCCGAAGTGCTGCTGCGGGTGCGGCCGCCGTCCGCGCCGGAGAGCCGGTTCGGTTTCGCGCCCGATGCCTTGGCAACGGCCGTGCGCCGGTGCGGCGGCCCGGTCGTCCTGCGGGGTTTCTCGTTCCACCTCGACGGCTATGACCCCGTGCCGAGGGCGGAACTCGCGGCGTACCTGATCGAGCTGTGCCACGACGCCCGCGCGCTCGGGCATCCCGCGTCGAAGATCAGCGCCGGCGGCGGGATCGCCGTGTCCTATGTGGACGCCGGTGACTGGGCGCGGTTCGAGGCAGGCAGGCACGACGGCTGGTTCCACGCCGGTCGCAATCCGGCCAGGACGTACCCGTACCACCAGGCGCCGACCGGGGCCGCGATGGTGACCGCGATCCTCCGGCACGAGATCGCCGGGAAGTCACTGGCGGAGCGCCTGCGCGCGGCCGGGATCGAGCTGCTGCTCGAACCGGGCCGGGCCCTCGTCGACGGCGCCGGGTTCTCGGTGTTCCCGGTGCTGGGCTGCAAACCGGCCGACGACCACCTGATCACCACGGTCGCCGGCCTGTCGATGAGCCTGTCCGAACAGTGGAAGGGCAGCGAGTTCCTGCCCGACCCGCTCCTCGTGCGCCGGGACGGGCCGGGCGGCACGCCGGTGCGCACCATCGTCGCGGGGTCGAGCTGTATGGAGTACGACGTGCTGACCTGGCGTGCGGTGGAGCTGCCCGCGCGGCCGAGGACCGGCGACCTGCTCGTGTACCCCAACACGGCCGGCTACCAGATGGACAAGAATGAAAGCGGTTTCCACCAGCTTCCGTTACCGCCGAAAGTGGTGGCCGACGGCGACCGCTGGCATGTCGACACCGACCACCCGATCCAGGAGATCCGATGACGATCGTCCGGCGCGCGTCCGACCTGATCGGGAACACGCCGCTGCTGGAGCTCGCGCGCACCGGCACCGGGACGCGCCTGCTGCTCAAACTCGACCAGCTCAACCCCACCGGTTCGTGCAAGGTGCGCATGGCCAGGCAGATGATCGACGAGGCGGAGCTCGAAGGACGGCTGCGGCCGGGCGGGCATATCGTCGAACCCACCTCCGGTAACACCGGGAACGGGCTCGCGCTGGTCGCGCTGGAACGCGGCTACCGGTTAACCGCCGTGGTCGATCACCACGCGGCCCGCGAGAAGCTCCGGATGCTGCGCGCGCTCGGCGCGGAACTGGTGTTCGTCGAATGCCCGCCGGACGGCGGCGTCAGTTCGGTCCAGCGGCGGCGGGTCGCGGCCCGGATCGCCGCGGAAACCGGCGCCTACCATCCCGATCAGCACAACCATCCGGGCAACGGCAACGGCTACACCGGGCTGGCGCGGGAACTTCTCGGGCAGCTCGGCGACGTCGACGTGCTCGTCGCGGCGATCGGCACCGGCGGTTCCCTGTGCGGCACGGCCCGCGCCCTGCGCGCGGCGGGAGCGGGCACCCTCGCGGTGGCGGTCGAACCCGTCGGCTCGATCATCTTCGGCGGCGCGCCGGGGATCTACCACCAGACCGGGGCGGGCAGCCCGGCCGGTTTCCCGATCGGGGACAACGTGGACCGGTCGGTGATCGGCGAAGCCCATCGCGTGTCCGACAGCGACGCGTTCGCCGGGGCCCGCGTCGTCGCCAGGCGCACCGGCGTGCTGGTCGGCGGGACCACCGGCGGCGCGATCCAGGTCGCGCTCCGGCGGCTCTACGCGTATCCGGCCGGCAGTGTCGTCGTGGTGCTGTGCAACGACGCGGGGGAGAAGTACCTCGATTCGGTGTACGACGACGAATGGCTGCGCGCCAGGGGCGTGCTCGACGAACCGGCCCACCGCCGGATGGACCGCTGGTTCGCCGCCTACGCCGAGTCCGTGCGGGTCGCCACGCGCGATCGGGCGGTGTGCCGGACGCCGGTGGCGGTGGGCGGATGAGCACGGCGGTGACGACCCGCGGCTATCGGGCGCTCGTCGCGCTGGCCGCGCCGATCGCGGGAATCCAGCTGGCGCAGGTCGCGCTCACCAGCGTCGACCTGGCCATGCTGGGGCTGCTCGGGGTGACCGCGGTGGCGGCGGGCGGGCTGGCGATCCTGCTCTACAACCAGATCCGCACCATGTGCGTCGGCATGGTCACCGGCGTCGGGAACCTCGTGGCGACGGCGGCCGGGGCCGGGGAACTCCGCACCGGCACCGGTGAACTCGACGAGCGCGCACGGGACGAGATCCGGTCGCTCCTGCGGTCGGCGCTGCTCGTCGCGACACTGACCGCGGCGATCGGTGCGGCCGTCCTTTGTGGACTTGCCGCCGCGTTGCCCCTGCTCGGCCAGAAACCGGAGATCGTGGCGCTCGCCGGTGCGATGATGTTCGCGCTGGCGGGCGGGCTCTTCCCGATGGTGTGGCTCAACGTCGTGCGCCAGTTCGCCGTCGGGCTGCGGCGTCCGGGTTCGCTTCTCGCCGTGACGCTGGTGTCGATCGCGGTCAACGCCGCCCTCAACGCCGCCTTCATCTACGGCTGGGTGGGCCTGCCCGAGCTGGGAGTCGCCGGAATCGGCTTGGCGACGACCCTGGTCCAGTTCTTCACGCTCGCCGTGTTCGCCTCGGCCCTCCGGCGGGATCCGCTGTTGCGCCCCATGGTGTCGCTCGCGCTGTGGCGCGCGGATCCGGCGGTGGTCCGGCGTATCGTCCGGCACGGGACCCCGATCTGTTTCACCTACGGGTCGGAAGCGGCGATCACCTCGATCGCGACGATGCTGATGGGTGCCTTCGGCCCGGCGATGCTCGCCGCGTCGAATGTCGCGAACCAGCTCGCCTACATCGTCTACCAGGTCAACATCGGGCTGTCGCAAGGATCGTCCATTTTGGTCAGTCGTGCGGTCGCCCACGGCGAACGAGGGCGGGCGCCGGTGATCGCCCGCCAGGCGTTCATCCTCTCCTGGTCCTTGATGGCGGTGGTGAGCCTGGCGTACCTGCTGGTGCCGCGGGCGCTGTTGTGGCCGTTCCTGCACGACGAGGCCGACACGGTGGTGCTCGGCACGGCGTCGGCCCTGCTGGTGTTCGCCATCGCGCAGCAGTACAGCAAGGGAACGCAGAACATCCTCGTCGGCTTGCTGCGCGGGCTCGGCGACACCGTTTCCGGCCTCCGCTGCACACTCGTGGGGTACTGGGCGGTGGGCGTGCCGGCCATGTTCCTGTGCGCCTACGTGTTCGCTTGGGGCGGCTGGGGAGTCTGGGCCGGTCTGTGCCTCGGCTTCGCGGCGACCGCGGTCCTGCTCGGGCGGCGGTTCGCCGGTCAAGGGGCCGGTTCGGCGCGGTAGCTGTCGATCCGGGCGAGCAGGTCGCGGGAGGCGGGATCGTCCGCGTGTTCGCGCAGGAGTGCCGCCAGCGGCGCGAGCCGGTCCTTGGTGCGGGTGGAACCGAGGCCGCGCGCGAGGTCCATCGCCCTGGTGCCGGTGTGGACGGCTTCGTCGAAATCGCCCTGGAGCGCGTGGTTCTGCGCGAGCATGATCAAGGTGAGCGCGAGGCTGCGGGACATTTCGGCGCCGTAGCCGTCGACGGCGTCGCGTAGTCGCGCGATCGCCTCTTCGCTGTACCGGGAGGCGACCGTCCCGGCCAATTCGGTCAGGACGGTCCCGCGCATCGCGGCCATGTCCGTGGTACCGAAGAAGGCTTCCCAAGGTCGTGCCGTCGCCCAGTCGTCCGCGTGTTCGAACTGACATTCCGCCCGCGCCAGGCTCCCGAGAGCGGCGCGCTCGTCACCTGCCTTGGCCAGCGCCCACGCCTCGTTGATCGTCAGGATCGCCTGTGCCCGAAGGGAACCGGAGCGGTGAGCGGCGGCTTGGCCATGGCGGAGATGGTTCAGCCCGCCCTCGACGTCGTCATGGTGCAGCGCCAGCCTGCCGAGGCGGTAACAGATGTTGGCCATGAGACCGTCGTTGCCCGCCGCGGCGGCGAGACCGAGCGCGCGGTCGAACCGGAGCCGCGCGGCGACGCGGCGGCCGATGTCGAATTCCGTCCAGCCGAGCAGATTGTGCAGATCGGCGAGCATGGTCAGCAGTCGTGACCGGAGCCCGCCGGGTATCGCGCCCCAATCGAGCAGCAGGCTGACCGACCGCACGACTCGCACCGCGTCGTGGGAAAAAGCACCGCCCTGCCGGTAGTCCAGTGCGCGGAGGACGTCGACGGCGTTTTCGAAACGTTCGACTTCGGCGATACCGATACGGCCGGTCGTTGTCATGAACTCACCTCACGCAAGTCATGGCTCGGTCCACGGCTACCCGGCGCCGTCCCGTTCGAAACCGGCGTCACTCCTGTGGTTACTTGATTTGACCCGTTCCAAAGACGCTCTTATCGTCCTTGGTGATGTCCGACTTCGAGGCACAGCTGCGAGCGGTTTCGTTGCGCGTGACGCGGCCTCGGCTGGCCGTGCTCGCGGCGCTGCGCGATAATCCGCACGTCGACACCGAAACGGTGATAACGCTGGTGCGGGCCGAACTTCCCACGGTCTCCCACCAGGCGGTGTACGACGTGCTGCGGGCGCTCACCGAAACCGGTCTGATCCGGCGTATCCAGCCCGCCGGCGCGCTCGCCCGGTACGAGACCCGGGTGGGGGACAACCACCACCATGTCGTGTGCCGTTCCTGCGGTGCGATCGCGGACGTCGATTGCGCCGTCGGCCACGCCCCTTGTCTCACCGCTTCGGGCGATCACGGGTTCGTGATCGACGAGGCGGAGGTCGTCTACTGGGGCCTGTGCCCCGGCTGCGCGGCCGAACCTGTCCAGCGATGAATTCGCCTGCCCGGAAGGAAAGAAATGAGTGACAACCCGGAGAAGGGCTGCCCGGTGGCCCACGACTCCGTGACCGCGCACGGTAGCGAGAGCGAGAACCCGGCGATCGACTCGCCGACGCCGAAGTCGGGCGGCCGTCCGCGCACCAACAAGGACTGGTGGCCCAACCAGCTCGACCTCTCGGTGCTGCACGTCCACTCGTCGAAGGCCAATCCGCTCGGCGCGGACTTCAGCTACGCCAAGGAGTTCGCGAAGCTCGACGTCGAGGCCCTCAAACAGGACATCACCGAGGTGCTCACCACCTCGCAGGACTGGTGGCCCGCCGACTTCGGCCACTACGGCGGCCTGATGATCCGGATGAGCTGGCACGCCGCGGGCACCTACCGCATCCACGACGGCCGTGGCGGGGCCGGTGACGGGGGGCAGCGGTTCGCGCCGCTCAACAGCTGGCCCGACAACGCCAACCTCGACAAGGCGCGGCGGCTGCTGTGGCCGGTCAAGGAGAAGTACGGCCAGCAGATCTCGTGGGCCGATCTGCTCGTGCTCGCCGGGAACGTCGCGCTGGAGTCGATGGGGTTCAAGACGTTCGGCTTCGGTTTCGGCCGCGTGGACACCTGGGAGCCCGAGGAGATCTTCTGGGGCCCGGAAGACACCTGGCTGGGTGACGAGCGCTACGCGAGCGACACCGAGATGGTCCCCGACGTCGGTGCGACCGAGATGGGCCTCATCTACGTCAATCCCGAGGGACCCCGCGGCAACGCGGACCCGGCCGCGGCGGCGCACTTCATCCGGGAGACCTTCGCCCGGATGGCGATGAACGACGAGGAGACCGTCGCGCTCATCGCCGGGGGCCACACCTTCGGCAAGACCCACGGCGCCGGTATCGCCGACGACCACGTCGGCCCGGAGCCCGAAGCCGCCCCGCTGGAGACGCAGGGCCTCGGCTGGCTGAGCACGCACGGCAGCGGCAAGGGCGCCGACGCGATCACCAGCGGTCTCGAGGTGACGTGGACCGACAAGCCGACGCAGTGGAGCAACCGGTTCTTCGAGATCCTCTTCGGCTACGAATGGGAGCTCACCACGAGCCCCGGCGGCGCCAAGCAATACGTCGCCAAGGACGCCGAGGCGATCATCCCGGACGCCCACGACCCGGCCAAGAAGCACAAGCCGACCATGCTCACCACGGATCTGGCGCTGCGCGTCGACCCGGAGTACGAAAAGATCTCGCGCCGCTTCCTGGAGAACCCGGACGACTTCGCGCTCGCGTTCGCCAAGGCCTGGTACAAGCTGCTGCACCGCGACATGGGCCCGGTCAGCCGCTTCCTGGGGCCGTGGGTGCCCGAACCGCAGCTGTGGCAGGACCCGGTGCCGGACGTCGACCACGAGCTCGTGGGGGACGCCGACATCGCCGCACTCAAGGCGAAGGTGCTCGAATCCGGGCTCACGGTCGCGGAACTGGCCGGTACCGCTTGGGCGTCCGCCGCGAGCTTCCGGTCCACCGACAAGCGCGGCGGCGCCAACGGTGCCCGCATCCGGCTGGCGCCCCAGCGTGACTGGGAGGTCAACCAGCCGGAGCGGCTCGCGAGCGTGCTGGAGACCCTGGAAGGCATCCAGCGCGAGTTCAACGAAGCCGGTGGCGCCAAGATCTCGCTGGCCGACCTGATCGTGCTGGCGGGCACGGCCGCCGTCGAGAAGGCCGCGCGCGACGCCGGCACCGAGGTGACCGTGGCGTTCCACCCCGGCCGCACCGACGCCACCCAGGAGGACACCGACGTCGAGTCGTTCGCGCTGCTCGAACCGCGTGCCGACGGGTTCCGCAACCACCTGCGCCCCGGGGAGAAACTGCAGCCGGAGGTCCTGCTCGTCGAGCGCGCGTACATGCTCGACCTGACCGCGCCCGAGATGACCGTCCTCGTCGGCGGCCTGCGGTCGCTCGGGATCACCGCCGGCGACACCCGGCACGGCGTCCTCACCGACCGGCCCGGCGTGCTCACCAACGACTTCTTCACCAACCTCCTCTCCCCGGGCACCCGGTGGAAGGTGTCGGAGTCCGAGGAGAACGTTTACGAGATCCGCGACGCCGCCACGGACGCGGTGAAGTGGACGGCCACCGCGGTCGACCTCGTCTTCGGCTCCAACTCCCAGCTGAGGGCGCTGTCCGAGGTCTACGCGGGCCAGAGCGCGCGCGAGCGGTTCGCCGCGGACTTCGCCAAGGCGTGGACCAAGGTCATGGAACTGGACCGGTTCGACCTCGACTGACGCCGTCGCGTCCCCTTCGGGGCAAAGGCTCCCTTCGCCGCATCAGACGCGACGAAGGGAGCCTTCAGCCCGCGCACGACAGCTTCCGCAATCCCGGCGCTGCGCTTCAAGGGGTGTCGAGCTCCCCATGCCGGGTAGCCAGCGTCCGGGCGACTTCGGCGAGTTTGACGTTGAGGTCCTGGGAGGTCCGGCGCAGCAGGTCGAAGGCCTCGTCGGCGGTCAGGCCGCGGCGTTGCATGAGGATCCCTTTCGCCTGCCCGATGACGTCGCGCGATTCGACGGCCCGCCGGAGATGGCCCGCCTCCAGCTCCGCCCGGCTCACGGCGGTGGTGCTCGCCAGCGCGAGCGAGCCGTGGGTGGCCAGCAGGAGCGCGGAGTCCTGGGCCGGCGGGCCGAGGGCGCCGGGGCGGCGGCTGTAGATGTTCAGCGCGCCGGGCACCCTGGGCGGGCTCGCGTCGGGCGTCAGCACGGTGGACAGGATCGCGGTGTAACCGTGCCGCACGGCCGCCGCGGAGAAGTCCGGCCATCTCTTTTCGGCTTTGAGATCCGCGCTGCGGATGTAGCCGGGGCCGCCGTTGTCGGCCGCGTCGACGCAGGGCCCCGTTCCGGCGCGGTACTGCACCTCGTCGAGTTCCAGTGCCACCTCGCCGGTCGAAACCGGGGTGTGAAAGGTCCCGTCCGGGGCGCGGAGGGTGACCGACACCAGATCCGCGCCCGGGACCACCCGGTACGCGGCGGCGACGATCTGTTCGAGGACCTGGGCAGGCGTCGAAGCGGCCAGCAGCAGGCGCGTGAGTTCGACGAACTGGCCCGCCAGCGGGCCCGCCGGCGGGCACTCGCCGGAGCCGAATTCGTCCTTGTCGCGTTGCCACAGTGCTTCGTCCGCCATCAGCTCACCATCCCGGTCGGGTTCGGTGTCCTTCGCCGGATACCCGCCTTCGCCGTCGGCCAACCGGCGGCCGGAACGTCCTGTGTGGACAGTTCTACGGGTCGACCCGCTTGCGAAGAAGGCAGAACACGTTTCCTTCGGGGTCGGCGAGCACGTGCCACGACTCTTCCCCGGTCTGGCCCACGTCGGCGGGCCGTGCTCCGGCGGCGAGCAGCCGCTCCAGCTCCGCCTCCTGGTCGCGGTCGGTGGGGTTCACGTCGATGTGCAAGGGGAGCTTGCCCGGTTTCGGATCGTCGCTGCGGCTCAGGATCAACGTGGGCTGCGGGCCGCCGAAGCCGACGCCGGGCGGGCCGATCTCGATGTCTTCGCCGTCTTTGCCGATCTCGACGTACCCGAGCACTTCGCACCAGAAGGCCGCCATCCTGACCGGATCGGCGCAGTCGAGGATGAGTTCGGTGATACGGCAGGCCATGCCGCGAGGATAGCCCGGTTTCGGCGGATGAATCCGCGCGGACCGGGTATCCGGGGACGTCGAGTTGATCCCGAACCGAGGAGGCGGCCGTGGCCGGCGACGTCGTTGACTTGATCATGCAGGACCATCGCGAGGTGGAGCGGCTCTTCCGAGAACTGGAGCGGCATCCGGAGAAACGGCCGCTGCTCGTCCCGGTGCTTTCGTCGCTGCTCACCGCGCACAGCCGTGCGGAGGAGGCCGAGGTGTACCCGGCCGCCAAGGGCGAAGCGGACGAGGCCGAAGACGTCGCGCACGGTCAGAAGGAACACGCCGAAGCCGAGCAGTTGCTCGCCGAGCTGAACGAAACCGAGCCCGAATCGAAGCAGTTCGACAAGGTGCTCTCCGACCTCGTCGAGGCCGTGCGGCATCACGTGAAGGAGGAGGAATCCACCGTCCTGCCGAAGATGCGGCGCGAACTGGACGAAGGGCGGAGGCGCGAGCTGGGGAAGGCTTTCGTGAGCAGCCGGACTTCGCATCTCGGCGACCGTCCCGGTGAGGCCACCAAACGAGAACTGCTGGCCCAGGCGCACAACGCGGGTGTGGCGGGCGCTTCGAAGATGGACAAGGACGAGATCGCGCGTGAGGTGGCCAAGTCCTCGTGACGGTTGCGGACCGCACCGCACCCTTCTACCGTCGATGGATGGCGATCGACTCCGAAGCCGAGCAGGCCGCTCCTCTCGTCGTGACCGAGGCGGCCCGCTCCGAAGAAACGATCACCGTCGAGGTGGTGGGTGACATCGACATTTCGTCCAGCCCCCGGCTGCGGGCCGAGCTGTTCGAAATGCTGGCGGACGGCCCCGGCGCCGCGGTGATCGACATGACCGGTGTCGGTTTCTGCGATTCGTCGGGGCTTTCCGTGCTGGTACAGCTGAATCGGCACTGCCAGGACTCCGGGATCGACCTGAGTTTCGCGCCGTCCAAGGTCGTGCACCGGGCCATCGAGCTCACCGGGCTCTTGCCGACGCTGAGGGTGGCTTAAGCGACGACGCGGACCGTGTCCAGCTCGGGATCCGCGGCGTCGTAGATGAACATGCCCGTCCGGACGCCGGTGCGGAGATAATCGATGATCGCGCCGCTGAACACTTCGCCGGGAGCGATCGCCGGAACCCCTGGCGGATAAGGGCTGATCATCTCCGCGCTGACCCGTCCCCCAGCCTTGTCCAGCGGCACGTGCTCGGCCTCGGCGAAGAACGCGTCGCGCGGCAGCATCCGCATCTCCAGTGTCAGGTCCGCCCCGGAGGGCAGGTCGACCGGTGGCCGGCGCTCGAAGCGATGGTTCGTCAGCCCCCGCAATCCGTGCAGCAGGGCGGAAACGGTGTCCTCGTCGTCGGCGTGGGTGAGCTGCACCGCGATCCGCCGGTGATCGGACAACCCCGTGTGCAGATGGCGTTCGGCGAGATGGTCGGCCGCCTGGTAACCGGTGATGCCGAGGCCGGCGACGTCGATCACGATCTTGAGCGGGTCGTGTTCGAAGGCCAGTGGGTAAAACTCCTCGGCCAGCGCGTGGAGACCGGAGATGCCTTCGATCTCTTCGCGTGCCCGGGCGGCCAGCGTCAGCGCCTTGCTCAACAGTTCCTTGCCGTGCTCGGCCATCTGCCTGCGCCAGCCGTCGAGGGAGGCGTACAGCAGGGCGGAAGTGCTCGTGGTGCCCAGCAGATCCTCCCTGGCCTTGAGCAGGTCCGGTGAAACCCGGTCGCCCCGCAGGTGGAACACCGAGGCCTGCTCCAGCCCGCCGCCCATCTTGTGCGTGCTCGTGACGCACAGATCGGCTTCCCCGTCCATCGCCCAGGTCGGCAGGTCGTCGTGGAACGGATAATGCGCGCCCCACGCCTCGTCGACGATCAGCGGCTTGTCCGCGGCGTGCAAGACGCGGGCGACGCCCCGGAGGTCGGCGCAGGTGCCGTAGTCGGTCGGCGTGATCAGCAGCATGCCTTTGACGTCAGGGGCTTCCGCCAGCGCGGCCTTGGCCTCTTCCGGGCCGGGAGGATGTGCCAGATGGTGCTCCTCGTCGTACCGCGGGCGGACCCAGACCGGGTGCACACCGCTGATCACCAGCCCGGCGACGACGGATTTGTGGGCGTTGCGGGACACCAGAAGCCGTTCGCCGGGGCCGGCGACGGCGAGGATGGCGCTCTTGACCGAAAGCGAACTCCCGCAGGTGGAGAAGAAGGTGTGCTCCGCGTCCACCGCGTCGGCCATCAGCTCCTGCGCCCGGCTGAGGACGCCGCGGGACATCCTGCGGTCGTCCAAACCGTTGAGGGTGAGCAGATCCGACGCGAACGCGTCGTGGCCGAGCAGGTCCAGCACGCGCGGATCCGCGCCGCGGCCCTGTTTGTGACCGGGCGGGGTGAAGGCCAGCCCGCCCGCGCCGCGGTAGGCCTCGATGGCTTCCAGCACCGGTGCGCGCGAGTGGTCCATCGTGCCTCCGATCAGCGGCCGAGGGCGTTCTGCAGTTCCTTCTTGGTCATGCTGGAACGGCCTTTGACGTTGCGCTTCTTGGCCTCGTTGTAGAGCTGGTCCTTGGTCGGCCCGCCGGGCCCCTTCCGGTTGCCGGACCGTTGCCCGCCGCGCTTCTGCGGGGAGGTGTCCTTGGTCGAAGTCTTGCTCGCCGTCTTCGATTCACCCGATCGCGCGCGGTTCTTGTTGACCGTGCGCGCCGCGATCTCCTCGGCGCGTCCGGTGCTCGCGCCGCGTTTCTTCTGCGACGACTTGATGTGCTCGTACTGACGTTCGCGTTTGTCGCTCCAGCTCTGTTCAGGCACGGCTCCTCCTTCGTCGTGACCTGCGGATACCCCCTCGGCCCGCCGGTGAATCCAAAGATCACCCGTCCAGGTCGGGCAGGCGGGCCCGGCGGCCCGATGTTTGCCCTCGCCGGCTTCCGGGTATCAACCGGATAACGAACGGACGGCCCATGTTCAGTCCACAAGGGACGGAGGTTGTTTCGATGAGCGCGCCGTTCCTCATGGAAGGCGTCGACCGGCCCGTCTCACGGGAGCCGAGGATGCCCGCCCCTCGGGATCGCCGGACACGGGGGAAGGACGATTATTCGCATTGCGGCCCCTGGTTCGACGAGCTGGCCGCCTTGCCCGACGGCCATCCGGACCGGCGGCGCCTGCGGGAACGCCTGATCCTCGAACTGCTGCCGATCGCCGAGCACATCGCCGTCCGGTTCAGTGGACGGGGTCAGCCGCGGGAAGACCTGATCCAGGTGGCGCGGATCGGCCTGATGAAGGCCATCGACCGGTTCGATCCCGCACAGGGCGGGGATTTCCTGGCATACGCGGTGCCGACGGTCATGGGCGAGGTGCGGCGGTTCTTCCGCGACACCGGCTGGGCGGTGCACGTCCCGCGCGGGATGCAGGAACTGCGCACCCGGCTTTCGCGCGCGGCCACGGAACTGACCCAGACCCTCGGCCGCGCGCCGACCCCCTCCGAACTCGCCGGGCATCTCGACGTGGACGTCGACACCGTCCGTGACGGCCTGCTCGCCGCGAACAGCTACCAGACCTCGTCGCTGGATCGGCCGGTCAACGACGGCGAGAGCTCGCTTCCCTTGTCCGATGTACTGGGGGGACTGGATTCCCGGTTCGAGCACATCGAGGACCGGCACACCGTGGTCCCGCTGCTCAACCGGCTGCCGGAACGGGAACGGGCGATCGTCACGATGCGGTTCTTCGACGGTATGACCCAATCCCAGATCGCCGAACGCGTCGGGATCTCCCAGATGCACGTTTCCCGCCTGCTCGCGAAGATCTTGCAGGATTTGCGCGGCAGGCTCAGCTCCTGAACAGCGTTCCGAGCCCCTGCCGGACCGGTGGGGTGCCGAGTGCGCGCAGTGCGTCCCAGAGGGTGACCGCGGTGGCCGTCAGCACGGGTTTGCCGAGGCCGCTTTCGAGGTCTTCGAGCAGCGGTGTCGTGTGCAGGGCCGTTTCGGGGATCAGCAGGGCTTCGGCGTCTTCGTGATCGGCCGCGGTCGCCAGTTCGGTGATCCGGCGGCGGTCCCAGGTCGCGAGGGCTCGGTCGGAAGGCGCGTCGGCGGAGACCGAATGAACGGTGACGAATCCCGCCTCGGCGAGGAAATCGACGAAACTCGTGGTCGTGTCGCGGTGATAGACCGAGGCGAGCGCCACTCGCCCGGCCCGTAGGTGGGCGAGCGCGGTGAGATACGCCAAGGAAGTACTGCGCGCGGGAACGCCGAGCCGTTCGCCGAGCACGTTCGCCTGTTCACGCGCGCCGGCGAGGCCGCGCGTGAAACTGCAGCTGGAGCAGGCCCAGCTGACGACATCCGGCGCCGTGCCGAACCGTGCGGCGGCCGAGAGCCTCTCCGGCGCCCCGAGTTCGCGGACGGCTTCGTGCTTACCGGCCGGATCGAGGTCGTCGACCCGGCCGATGTTCTCGCCCCACGGGACGTAGGCGAAGTCCACGGTGAGGTCCGGATCCAGTTTTCGCGCGCACGCGAGGAAATCGTCCTCGCCGCAGTCCCGCGTCGGGTACAGCAGGCCGATCACGGCTCACTCCTTCCAGGTCGGCGCCCTTCGGAGGTACCCGGCGCGGGCCGCGATCATTCGGCGGGCAGGACCCGGAAATCCGGCGGGGTGAGCTGCCCGACGCGATGGTCGTCCTCGCGGACGGCCTTGACGAAGCGCGCGACCTCGGCTGGGCGTGGCGTGGCGGATTTCCCGCCCAGGTAGCGGAGAACGATGAGGTCCTCGCCGGAATGGGTCTCGATCGCCACCGCCCAGCCGTGGACTTCGTCCCACAGCAGGGCGACGTCGCGCTCCGGGTGAGTGGCGAGCCGCTCGTCGAGCGCGACGTACGCCGAAACCGGGTCGTCGAGGTCGACGGTGCAGGACTCGAGGCCGACGCCGAGGACCTCGGTGATCTCGCCGAGATAGCCCCACACGGTGTCACGGGTGTGCGGGTGTCGGACAGGCATGGTGAGCAACGAGGATGTCCTTTCCATCACCGGACGGGACACTCAGCCCTGGATCTCCTTGCGGTCGGACGTGGCGCCGGAGATTTCGATGCGCCGCGGCTTGGCCTTCTCCGCGATGGGGATGCGCAGGGTCAGCACGCCGGCTTCGTATCCGGCCGCGATGCGGTCGGTGTCGAGGGTGTCGCCGAGGAACAGCTGCCGGGAGAAGACGCCGAGCGGGCGTTCGGAAACCTGCATCTGGACGTCCTCGCCCGGCACTGGCCGCCGCTCCGCCTTGACCGTCAGGACGTTGCGTTCGACGTCCAGTTCGATGGCGTCCGCGGTCACGCCGGGAAGGTCGAAGCAGACGACGAACTCGTCGCCGTCGCGGTAGGCGTCCATCGGCATGGTGGCCGGCTTGGACCATGTCCCGGGGTTCGCGGCGCCGAACATCTGCTGGGTCAGCCGGTCCAGCTCGCGGAACGGGTCTGTGCGCATCAACATCGGGTTCCACCTCCTGGGTCCGTTGTCTCTGGTGTCAACACGCACTACTGTTCTAACATGTCATCGAAACGATGACAACCACCAAGTCGTCGATGGGATGACAAAGATGGACGAAGACCCCGCCCGGACCGTGCGCGCGGTGCGCGACGTCGTGGCAGAGGCCCGCTCCGGCGTCGCGGAACCGCAGCGGCTGCTGGCGGCTTTGGCGGCGCTGAAAGAGGTACGTGAACAACTGGCGGCGTGGGAGCCGGAGCTGATCGCGGCGGCTCGCGCGGGCGGAATCAGCTGGACGGCGCTCGCTCCGGCATTGGGGGTCGCGAGCCGTCAGGCGGCGGAGCGGCGGTTCCTGCGGTTGCGGCCGTCCGTCAGTGGTGAGAGCACGGGCGAGGCGCGGGTCGACGCGGAACGTGACCGGCGGGCGGGCGATCGCGCGGTCGCGGAGTGGGCTCGGCGTAATTCGGCGATCCTGCGGCAACTCGCCGGTCAGGCCGGCGCGCTGCCCGGGCTGGACGCCGAGGCCAGGGAAAGCGCGGACAGGCTGAGCGCCGTGCTCGGCGAGGACGACGTCACCGGTCTCCTCGCCCCGCTGGCCGACCTGCGCGCCCGATTGCCGCGTGAGCACACCGGGTTCGCCGAACGGCTCGGCGAGATCGGCATGCACACCGAGCAGGTCCGGCGGGACGCCGTCGACGACCGGCGGGATCGCCAATCCTCACGGTGACGATGTCGCGAAAGCCACTTTCGCGACGTCTGACGTCCCGAAAGTGGCTTTCGCGACGCGTCTCGGCCGGAGCGCGCATCGCGGCCAGTGCGCTACTGGCAGGCTTCGCAGTCCGGGTCGTCGATGCGGCAGGCGGCGCCGTCGGTGAGCGGGAAGTCGAAATCGTCGAGCGCGGGGACGGCCAGGGCGGTCTCTTCCGGCGTGGCGGTGGCGGACATGTCTCTCCCTCGGTACGGAACTTGGTCTCATCTCTCTGTAGCGCTGAAGATCGCCGGTCATTCCGTGACCCGCGCCACAGGGATCAGACCGTCCGGAACAGCGTTTCCGCGTCGTCCACCGCCTTCGCGAGGACGCCGGGGTCCGCGCGCAAACCGGTGAGGATCGTGTCGATCCCGCGCAGGCCCGCGCGCCCCAGCAGCCGTTTCTCGTTGGTGACCCACTCGCCGCGGGCGGCGAGGACCGCGTGCGCCGTCTCCATGGCGGCGGTGGCCAGCGCGCCCGCGACCTCCGTGGCCTGCCCGCGCGGGACGAAGGCGCCGCGGGTGTACCGCAGCGTCAGCTCGGCGCGGCCCCGCCACATCTCCGGAGCCGTCTCCCGCAACGCTTCCGGGTAGTCCGGCCGTGGCAAATCGCCGCGCAGCACGCGGTTGACCGCGAGTTCCGCGACGGGCAGGTAGCTCGGGACGCCCGCGAGGTGGAACATCAGCGGCTCCCAGTGGAACCGGCCTTGCCGTGCCTCGGCGAGATGGTGTTCGACGGCGTCCAGGTCGCGGTAGTGGACGTCGACCTGCTTGCCGTCGATCGTCAGCCAGGCGCCGCCGTTGAACACGCCACCGCCCCAGGCGCCGATCTCGGAGACTTCGCCGTCCCAGCCGGCGGCGCGCAGGTCGGCCGGGTCGAAGCCGCCGCGGTAGTAGACGGCGAAATCCCAGTCGCTGTCAGGACCGTGGGTGTCCTGGGCGCGGGATCCGCCGAGGGTGACGGCGTGCACGGCGGGCAAGGCGGCTAGGCCGTCGGCCACGTGGGCAAGGAAAGTGTCATCGTTCATCGCGTGAAGATCGTAAGGCCCCGCCCGGGGTGGAAGCGACAGGTTTTGAGCGCGCGCCCGCTCTGTCCACAGTGGACTCCTCGGGCTCAACCGGCCCCGATCGGCAGCGTGGCGGCCACTCCCTTGGCGTGCCTGCCGTCGAGCCGGTCCAGTGTGATCCCGCCCCGGCGCGCGGCGAGTTCCAGGTCCCGCACCGCGTGGTCCACCGCCTGCGCCCCCGCGGCCGCGATCCGGATCGCGGCGCTGACGCGGGGTTCGGTCTCGGCGGCGCTCCGGCGCGCGGTCACGGCCAGGGTCACCGCGGATCCGGGAGCGGCGGCGAGCAGACGGCGTGACAGATCCGCCGCGAGCGCCGGGGGAAGCGCGTCCCAGCCGTCGAGGCGGAAGGTCGCCTGGCAGATCGGCCCGCTGTGCCAGAACCGCCAGTCTTCGCGGATCCGTGCCCGGCCCGCCGTCACGTGCGCCAGCGACGCCAGCGTGCCGAGGACCTCGTTCTCGCTGAGTGCCCGCACCGGCAGGCCGTCGCGGCGAAGCTGCCGCCGCACGCGCCTGACCGTGTTCCCCAGTGCCTGCCGTACATCGGCGTCGCGGTGGACGTCGGCGGTGCGCAGCGCCTGCAGCGCGACCCAGCCACGCGGCGGCCGGGAGCGGTCCGCGCCGATATGGTGGATGACCTGCGCGGCGACGTCCAAGGCCTGCTCGCGGGACGGCGGCAGCAAGGACGGCGGCGACGGCATCGGCTGCTCGCGGGCGGCGGATTTCGGTTGCAGCACAGCGGCTATCCCGTCGGCGCGGCTGACCATGAACACCGTCTCGTCGCCGATCTCGCCGGTGATCCCCGTCGCTTCCGGCGACAGCAGGCGCAGCAGCGCCCGGCCCGCCTCGCCCGAGCTCCGGAGATCCCGGTCACGGTCGCGGGTCAGGTAACCCGCCGCCGAACCGAGCCAGGCGTAGAGCCAGCGTCCGCGAATCCGCACGGCGGTCAGCGCGAGTACCACCACGGCGGCGGTGACCACCGCGGCCGCCAGCGGCCAGGGCCGCCCCGCCACCAGGACGAGCGCGACGAGGACGAGCTGCCAGCAGACGATCTGCGCCACCCCGATCCCGCCGATCCGGCCGGGCCGCCGTCCTCGGCCGGGCGACGGCGGATTCGGCCGCGGCGGACCGGGCGCGGGGGCGGGGACCGGCGCCGCCGCGGACCATCGCGGTCGCTGCTCCGCCTGGCGAGCCGCGGTGAGCGCGGCCAGCGCGGCCTCACGGGCGGCTGCCCGCGCGGCGGGCGCGGCGTAGGCGAGCGGATCGGGCGCGGCCAGGGTCCGCGGTACGGCCGGGGCGATTTGGGGGAGCGGCGGGGGTGGTGCGGGGTACCGCCCGTCCGTCCTCGCCGCGCCGAGATCGGTCATCGTCGTGCCTCCTCGAACCGGGTCGCCTCAGCCTGCCCGGCGAACATGAGGTTTCGATGACACGGCGTCCGCGAGCACGGGACAGGCTGTTTCATCGAAATTTCATGGTCGCTCTCTAGCTTGATCGCGTGAACACCGACGAGCGGGGCACGAAGCGGTTCAGCGTGGTCGCCAGGACGAGAATGGCCGTGGCGCTGGTGGTCGCCGGCTGCCTGGCGCTGGTCGGGCTGGCCGTGACCGGACAGGCGGCGACCCCGGAACGGCTGGAGTTCGTCCAGGTCGGCCACTGGGTCTACAACGACGCCGCCCAGTCCGCGTTCCACGTCGACGGCTCGACGAACCGCGTCGACGCGCGCGCGGACGTACCCGGCGCGAACGGCAGCCAGGTCGCGCAAGGGGACGGTTCCGGTTACGTGGTCGGGCGGAACCGCATCACGGAGTTCGACAAGGCGACCTTGAGCGTGGAGGAGTCCACACCGCCGCCCGCGCCGGAAACGCCGTTCGTGATGGAGATCGCGGGTGGCCCGTACCTGGTCTACCGCAACGCCGGGCAGATCGTGCGGCTCGGCGACCCGGCCGCGACGGTGCCCGCAGGGGGGCCACTGTCCCGGCCGGTCGCGACCACCGACGGGACGGTGTGGGCGCACCGCGTCGACAACGGCTCGATCTGTGATCTGCCCAAGGGCGCCGCCGTCATGACCTGTCCCGCTCAGCTCCCGCCCGGGCACGGCGGCGGGCTCACGCTCGTCGGCGACCGGCCGGTCGTGCTCGACACCACCGGCGACAGCCTCCACCGCGTCGGCCCGGACGGGCTCGGGGACGGCCTTCCGCTCGGCATCAAGCTTTCGCCGTCGGCGCAGGTCGCCAACAGCGCAGTCGGCGACCGGCTGGCCATCGCCGACCCCGAGCGCAACCAGCTCCACCTCATCGACATCAGCGGCCTCGACCAGGACCGCCCTTCCGCGAAGCCGATTTCGGTCGAGCTCACCAAGGGCAGCCGGTTCAACGGCCCGCTCTCCTCCTCGAACGTCGTCGCCATGGTCGACGAGACCCGCGGCGAGGTGCTGACCTACGACGTCGCCGGCAAGCTCAAGTCCACCGCGAAGGTGCCGGGCCAGGGCACGCCGCCGAGGCTGGCCAAGGGCGAGGACAACCGCATCTACGTCGACAGTTCCGACGGCTCGCACGTGCTGGTCGTCAACGGTGAGGACGGCACCGTGGTCGACGTCGACGTCGACAAGGCGGCCAACACCCAGACCGCCGGCGCGCCGTCGGCCGATCCGGAACCGTCCGGCGACCAGCCCCCGCCTCAGCAGGACCAGCGACAGCAGGCGCCGCCGAACACCCAGCAGGCACCCCCACCGGTGGCGAAGGCGACTCCGCCCGGTGCGCCGAGGAAGGTGAGCGCGAGCTCGGGGGACGGCTCGATCAAGGTCTCGTGGAGCCCGGCGGCGGACAACGGCGCGCGGATCACCGGCTACCGGGTGACCTGGACCGGCGGTTCGACCAGGGTGGGCGGATCGTCGAGGGGAACCACGATTTCCGGGCTGACCAACGGAACCCCGTATGTGGTCACCGTGGTCGCGGAGAACTCGGCGGGCCTCGGGGTCGGTGCCAGCGCCAAGGCGGTCATCCCGGGACCCGCGAACCGGCCTGCCGGGGCGCCGGTCGTCACCGCGAAAGCCACCGCCGACGGCAAGGTTTCGGTGAGCTGGACCCAGCCCGACCTCCGTGGTGGCACGCTGGTGCACTACCTGGTGAGCGTGACGGGCCAGGGCCAGCGCACGGTTTCGGCCACGTCCGCGGAGTTCACCGGGGTCACCGGTACCGCGACCGTCACGGTCCGCGCGGTGACGAAATTCGGTTCGGGAGCGGCGATCAACGGTGCCGCCGGGAGCCGGAAGGTCACCGTGCCGGTGGCTTCGGGGCCGCCGACGATCACGATCACCCAGGTGCGGAGCAAGGACAACGCGCTGTACGTTTCCGTGAACGCCAACGGGAAAGGTGTCTCCGCGACCTGCACGGCCGAGTTCTTCAGCGAGACCAAGCCGACGGCCTGTTCCGGAGCCACGACCCTGACCATCTCCAACGTCGCCTGGATCGGCTCCATCACGATCACCGCGACCATCAAGACCTCCGCGGGTACCGCCACGGACACCTGGCGAGGTGTGCCCACGGTGAACGGCGGCGCGCTCGTCTGGCTCGGCCCGATGGCGTTGGTGGGCCTGCGCCGACGAAAGGAAAAGGAACTTCTGTGACGCTCACACCCAGGGTCGCCTTCGAGCAGATCGCCGAGAACGTGCAATCGGTGGTGCGCGGGAAGCCGGAGGTCGTCCGGCTCACCGTGGCGGCGCTGTTCGCCGAAGGGCACCTGCTGATGGAGGACGTGCCCGGCGTCGGCAAGACGACGATCGCGCGCTGCGTCGCCGCCAGCATCGGCGGCCGGTGGAGCCGGATCCAGTTCACCCCCGACCTGCTGCCCGGCGACATCACCGGCGTGATGGTCTACCACCAGAACAACGAACGTTTCCAGTTCCACCCCGGCGGCATCTTCGCCAACGTGGTGCTGGCGGACGAGATCAACCGGGGCACGCCCAAGACACAGGCCGCGTTGCTGGAGGTGATGGCCGAACGACGGGTCACCGTCGATTCGGTCGGCCAGGCGGTGCCGAGGCCGTTCCTCGTGGTGGCCACGCAGAACCCGATCGAGCTGGAGGGCACCTACCGGCTGCCCGAAGCGCAGCTCGACCGGTTCCTCATGCGCATTTCGGTCGGCTACCCGGATCTGGAATCCGAGATGCGGGTGGTGATGGGGGACTGCGCCGGGGTGACGCCGGACGAACTGAAGCCGGTACTGGGCATCGCCGACGTCCAGTCGGTCATCGACGAGGTCCGGAAGTCCCATCTGGCACCGGAGATCGTCAACTACGCGGTCCGCCTGGCCGCGGCGAGCCGATCGCATCCCGACGTCCGCTACGGCGCGAGCCCGCGCGGCAGTATCGCGCTGATCCGGGCGGCACAGGGACTCGCCGCCACCTTCGGCCGCGACTTCGTCACCCCGGACGACGTCAAGGACGTCGCGCATCCGGTGCTCGACCACCGGCTCGTGCTGACCCCCGACGCCGAACTCAACCAGC
This sequence comes from Amycolatopsis sp. NPDC049868, assembly GCF_044461365.1. Classification (NCBI taxonomy): domain Bacteria; kingdom Bacillati; phylum Actinomycetota; class Actinomycetes; order Pseudonocardiales; family Pseudonocardiaceae; genus Amycolatopsis; species Amycolatopsis sp. NPDC049868. The sequence goes on from NZ_JBITKV010000008.1 coordinate 174,984, forward strand.
GGCGGACCGCCGACATCGTCGACGAGCTCCTGGGCGCGACGGCCGCTCCCATGGCCGCGATGGGGAGGTAGGCGTGCGGCTCACCCGCCGCGGCGTCATCGTGCTGGCCTTCGCCGCCGGGTTCTACGCCCTCGGCGAGCTGGCCGGATACACGTTTTTCCGTGCCTTCGCGGGGATCGCGGCCGGCGCGGTACTGATCGCGCTGGCCACCACCAGGTTCCGCCCGAAGGTGGAGATCGGCCGGACCGTCCAGCCGGATCGGGTCGAACGCGGCAAGCCCGCGCTGGCCTCGCTCGTCGTGCGCAACACCGATTCGCGGCGGCACGGCGGTTTCGCCGCGGCGGACGGTATCGGCGGCGAAACGCACAGCCTGCGGGTCCGCGCGCTCGCCCCCGGCGCGGAAGCGACGTACCACTACGAACTTCCGACGACGACCCGCGGGAAACTCCGGGTCGGCCCGCTCGTCGCGCACCGGCCCGACCTGTTCGATCTCGCGCGCGGCGATCAGACCGTCGGGAGCTCCGCGTGGTTGTGGGTGCACCCGCGACGGCACGCCGTGCGCGCGGCGCAGGCCGGTCATCCGCGCCACCACCACGAGGGCCCGATCACCGACCCGCCGCTGCGCGGTTCGGCGGATCTGCGCGCGGTGCGGGAGTACGTGGTCGGCGACGAGGTCCGGCATCTGCACTGGAAGGCGACCGCCAGGACCGGGCGGCTCATGGTGCGCGAGTACGCCGACCCGGCCCAGCCCCGGTTCACCGCCGTACTCGACACCCGGCCCGCGTCGATGAGCCCGGCCGTTTTCGAAGAAGCCGTCGAGGTGGCGGCCTCCCTGTTCTACGCGTCGGCGTCGGCGGGGCAGCACTGCCGTTTCATCACGTCCGCGGGCGCGGACACGCTGACCGACAGCGGGGTGCGTGCGGCGAGGACGCTGCTCGACGAACTCGCGCTCGTCACCCAGGACGCGGCGGACGACGCGCCGCTGCTGCCCTCGGCGCTGGCCGCCGCCGAACGCCCCGGTGGGGTGCTGGTGCTCGTCACCGGTCCCGACGCCGATCTCGGTCACGCCGCCCGCTGGCGGCCCGACACCGTGGTCCGGCTCGGTGATCTCCGGCCGTCGGCAGGCTCCGGCGGCTTGATCGTCGCGGTCGACGCCGCCGGTGCCGCGGCACAGTGGAATTCCCTGGTGGGCAAGTCATGAGCGACCGATTCGACCGGATCGCGGTCGCCGCGCTGCTCGGCGCGACCGGGATCGCCGGACTGCTGTTCGCGCCCGTGTTCGGCTGGGCGGCGCTGCTCGTCCCGGTGCTCGTGGTCGTCCTCGTCGCGTACGGCTGTGCCGAACTGACCGCGAAGTTCCCCAAGCTGACCGCCTACCGGCCGCTGCTCGTCGCGTTGCTCGGCCTGCTCGGGCTGATCGAGACGGTGCTGACGTCGACCACGCTCGCCTTCCTGCCGACCGGCGCTTCGGTGCAGGGGCTGGCGCGCGGCCTCACCGAAGGCTGGCGGCTCACGCTGCAGTCCACCTGGCCCGCGCGGCCGATCCCCGAACAGCTGCTGTTCGTCCCGCTTTCGGTGCTGCTCGCCGTCGTACTCGGCCTGGAACTGTTGCTGCGTCTCAAGAAGCCGCTCGTGGCGCTCGTGCCCAGCCTGGCCGTCGCCTGCCTCGCTCAGGCTTATCAGGCGTTGACGGGTGGCTTCGCGGTGGTGGCCGCGCTGGCCTACGCGCTGCCCGCCGGGCTCCTGCTGTGGTCGGGCCGTCGCGTCCGGTCGGTGGGCCGGGCACCCGGTGGCCCTCGGTTCTCCTGGCGGGTGACCGGCTCGGCGGTCTGGCCCGCACTGTCCACTGTGGTCGCTCTCGTCGCCGGGGCGGCCGCGTTCGCCTGGCTCGACCCGGTCGGCCGCGATCCGATGACACTCAAGGACACCCAGGCCGCGCCGCCGCCGAGGAGCAGGGTCGGCAACCCGCTGGACGAGATCGCCCAGCGGCTCATCCGGCCGGGCGAGGAGGTGTTCCGCTACCGCGGTGACACCCCGGTCGATCAGTGGCGCCTGATCGTGCTGAACGGTTTCGACGGGTCGAACTGGCTGTCCGACTCCCGGCTCCGCAGGCTCGGCGCGGGACTCGACGGCGCCCCCGGTGGCGTGGGGGGAACCGCCGAGCTGAAGGTGCGCGGGCTGTCGGGACCGTGGCTGCCGAGCCATCAGGATCTGACCGGTGTGGACGGTCTGACCCCGCTGGTGGACCAGGCCGCGGGCACCTTGATGACGGAATCGCCGTCGACGGGCCAGGAACGGAACTACCGGCTCAGCTGGTCGTCACCCGAGGTCGATCTCGGTTCCGGGGAGATCGACCCGCGGGCGGGCGGGCTCGGCGGACTCGGCGCGGTGCCGCCCGACGTGGAGAACGTGGCGAAGGACGCCGTGCGCGGTCTGCGCCCGACGTTCCAGTCCGCCTTGCAGCTGGAACGCTTCCTCAGCACGAACTATCAGGTCGCGACGGGTACGGAGGAGCTGCCGACCGGACACGGCTGGCCGCAGCTGAGGCACTTCCTGCTGGAAAGCAAGCGGGGCACGAGCGAGCAGTTCGCCGCCGCGTACGTCGTCCTGGCGCGGATGAGCGGTATCCCGGCCCGGCTCGTCGTCGGGTTCCGGGGTTCGGCCGAGACCGACGGCGGGATGCACGTCGTCCGCAACCGCGATGTCCTGGCGTGGCCCGAAGTCGCGGTCGACGGGGCGGGCTGGGTGGCACTCGACCCGACCGCCGCGGCGGGCAAGGCGGAGCGGAACCAGGCAGGTCCTGGCAAGGCGGTCGCCCGCGCGCGGGCCCAGCTGCCCGCCGAACAGCAACTGCGGCCGCCCCAGCTCCCGCCGGGCACGCCTGCGGAAACCGGCGAGGACCAGAGCGCCGAAGCGGGGATGAGCTGGTGGTGGCCGTCGCTCGTGGCCGCGATCGTCCTTTTCGGACTCCTTTGGCTCGCCGGGGTTCCGGCGGCCAAGGTCGTCCGTGCCCGGCGGCGGCGTCGACGGTCCGGTGCCGAAGGCGTGCTCGGCGCGTGGGACGAGATCCGCGACCGGTTACGCGCGCACGGCGTGCCGTTCCGGATCGGGATGACCCCGCGCGATCTCGCCGAATCGGCCGGATCCCTTGCCGGGGAAGGGATCCGCGAACCGGTCGCGCGGCTGGCCAAGGTGCTGGACGTGACACTGTGGTCCGGGGTCCCGGTGGGCGACGGTTCGGTCCGGAGGGCGTGGCAGGAGGTCGGCGAGGTACGCCGGGGACTGGCCACCAGACCGTTCGCGGCTCGGGTGCTGGCGGCACTCGAGCCGCGGACCCTGGTCCCGATCAAGGGACGTAAAGAGGGCTGAAGGGAGCTTTCCCCGCATGTCATGCGGGGAAAGCTCCCTTCATCTCACGGGTTGCAGCGGGCGCCCCGGATCGCGACCGGTTCGGTGGTGTAGATGTGCCGCCCGTCGGTCGCCCTGAGCTGGAAGCAGTACCGGCGCGCCGGGTCGACGGGGACGTCCATGCTGCGCTGCCGGTGGGCGACGAGCTGTTTCGTCTCGAGCCGCTCGCCCGCCATGATCACGACGAAGTCCAGTTCGCCTTCCGCGGTCCAGGTCAGCTGCACGTGATCGCTCTGGTCCTGCGGCGGCGCGAGGGCCAGCTTGACGTCCGGCGCCGGCGCGGAAGCCGCTGCGGGCGACGGGATAGCGGCCGCCACCGGAACGGCCTGCCCGCCGATCTCCGCCGGTCCGAGTACCAGCGGCAGCACGGCCAGCCCGGCGGCGAGCACCCCGGCGCCCGCCAGCGCGACGGGCTTCCATGGCAGCCCGCGTTCGGTTTTGAGCGGACCGCTGAACTCGCGGATCAGGGTGCGGCCGCCCCTCGGCGGCGCCTGCACCACCTGGACCGGCGCCGGGGCCGCGTGGACCGGGGCGGCGGGCCGGTGAACCTCGGCGAAGTCGTCGAATTCGACTTCGGCGTCTTCTTCTTCGCTTGGCAGGTCCGAGGAATCGCCGGTGACGATCTCGCCACCGGGACGGCTCAGCTTCGTGAACAGCCGTGCCAGCGACGCGACGTCCTGCGGCCGGTCGGCCGGTTCCTTGGCCAGCAACCGCAGGATCGTGGCGGCGAGTTCGCCTGGGACGGCCGGATCCTGGATCGGCGCGACCGGCTCCCGCAGCACCTGGAGGATCCGCTCGCCGGGCTGCTGCCCGGTGTGGCGGGGAAACGGCGGCGTTCCGGTCAACGCGACGTAGAGCACCGCGCCGAGTCCATAAAGGTCGGACGCGGGGGAAAGCGTGTCGTCGCGCAGGGTTTCCGGGGCGGTGTACTCGACCGCGTACATCGGGTCGCGCGGGAATCGCCGCCGCAGGGCCACCCCGAAGTCGGCGAGCACGAACTCGCCGGACGCCCGGTACAACACGTTGTGCGGGCTCACTCCGCCGTGCAGGACGTCCGCGCCGTGCGCCGCGGCGAGTGCCGACGCGATCGCGGCGCCGAGGGCGAGCACGTCGGGAACACCCAGCCGGGCACCGGAATCCAGGACACCGGCGAGTGAACCCGGGCACAGTTCGCGGCGGATACCGGACCGGCCGTCGGGATGGGTGAGGACGTCGTCGATCTGCAGGACCGAGCGCGTCGAGCGCACGGCGGCCAGCGCCTTCCGCTCTCGTTCGAGCCACGCGGAGGTCTCGCGGTCGAAGCCGCCGGGGAACATCTTGATCGCGAAGTCGTTGCCCGTGGCGGGATCCCTGCCCGCGTACACGGTGGCGATGGGGCCCTGGGCGAGCAGCCTCGGTCCGCCGACTCCTGTCTCGATGCTCATGACCCCATTGTCGCGCAAGAAGTCCGGATCCGGAGCACTTTCCCGGCGGCAGGTTCCTGCCGCCGGTACCCGGCGGACCCGTCGCTGGCCGACCCTTTTCCCATGCAGACTGCCGGCCTGGTCAGGGTCACCATCACCACTCCGCACCGGCGCATCGACATGGCGCTGCCGGAACACGCGTCCGTCGCCGAAATCCTCCCCGGCCTGCTCGCGCGGGCGGGGGAAGGGATGGCTGACGACGGGGTCGCCGGCGGCGGCTGGCAGTTGCGCCGCGCCGACGGGACGGCCTTCGATCTGGACCGGACGCTGGGCGCGCACCGGGTCCGGGACGGGGAGATCCTCCATCTGACACCGCGCCGCGCCGAATGGCCGGAGCCCGAGTACGACGACCTCGTCGACGCGATCGCCACCGGCTCCGGCCGCACCGGCAAGGCCTGGGGGCCGCGCCACACGCGGCAGGCCGGGCTGGCCGTCGGCGCGGTGGCGATGTCCTTCGGTCTGCTCGCTGTGCTGCGCGCCGGTCCGCCTTGGACGTTGCCGGCGGCCTGGGCGCTGGCGGTCTCGGCGTTGTTGCTGGCGGCGGGTGTCCTGCTCGCGCGGGCCCTGCGCGACGCCGGGGCCGGGGCGGTGCTGGCCGCGGTCGCACTCCCGTTCGCCTTCGCCGGCGGCGGGCTGCTGCTGGCGGGCGACGACCCGATCGGCGAGCTGTCCGCCGGGCACCTGTTGTCGGCGAGCGCGGCGCTGCTGCTCGCGGCCGTCGTCGGCCACCTGGGGGTGACCGCCGCGCCCGCCCTGTTCTCGGGGGCCGCCACCGTCGGCCTGCTCGGGGTGCTCGGCGGCTGGCTGGCCACCTTCGACGATCTGGCGGGCTACCGGTCGGCGGCGGTGATCGGCGGCGGGGTGCTCGTGCTCTCGACCACGTTCGCGCCGCTGTCGCTGCGGCTCGGCCGGGTGCCGATGCCGGTGCTGCCGCGGTCGACCGCGGATCTGGTCCGCGACGATCCACAGCCACCGCTCGACCTCGTGCACGCCGCCGTCGCCAGAGCGGACGCGCTGCTCACCGGGATGCTGGGCGGGGCGGCGATCGTCGCCATGTACTGCCAGCTGCAGCTGATCCGCGGCGACAGCGAGGCCGCGGTCGTCCTCGTCGCCCTCCTCGCGGCCGGATTCCTGGTGCGGGCACGGCTGTATCCGATCCTGCGGCAGCGGACACCGATATTGGTGACCGGGATCTTCGGTGCCGGATGCCTGCTGGCGGGCCCGCTCATGGCGGACCGCTCGCTGCTGCTCGTCCTGGCCGGACCGCTTTCCCTGGCGGTGGCGGCGGGTGTCATCGCCTCCGGTGTCGTGCTGAGCACCCGCGCCGCCAACCCGTATCTCGGCAGGATCGCCGAGTACTTCGAGATCCTGGTGACGATCGCCGTCGTCCCGGTGGCGTGTTCGGTGCTCGGCCTGTACGGCTACGTGCGCGGACTGGGGGGCTGAAACCATGGCGTCCAAACGGGATCAACTGCAGGCGTACCAATTCCTGGTGCAGCGCGCGATCTCCGCGCTCGTGACGAGGGAGACCGATCCGGAGCAGCCGCCGTTCCGCCGTCCGTCCGGCGCCGCTTTCGCCAGTGTCGCACTGGCGATCGTGGCGCTGGCGTGCGTCGGGGTCTACGGGATGATCGTGCCCGGCGGGAACAACGCCTGGCGCAAGAACGCCGCCGTCATCGTGGAGAAGGAGAGCGGGACCCGGTACGTCTACCTGGACGAACGGCTGCATCCCGTCGCGAACTACGCCTCCGCCTTGCTGCTGCTCGGCGAACACGGCACCACGGAACGGGTTTCGCGTGAATCCCTCGCCGGAGTCCCGCGAGGGCCCAGGATCGGTATCGCGGACGCTCCGGACGGCTTGCCCGGCCCCGAAAAACTGCTCACCGGATCGTGGTCGCTGTGCTCCGCGCCCGCGAGCGATCTGGCGGGCAGCCGGATCGAGGAATCGGTGCTGCTGGCGGGCGCCTCGCCGTCCGGCGGTGCGGAACTGGGGGACCAGGCGCTGCTCGTGGAATCGACGTCGACGGGCGACCGGTTCGTCGTCTGGCGCGGGCATCGGCACCGGATCAACGACTACGGCGCCGTCGGCACCGGGCTCGCGCTGACCGCCGAACCGTGGGCGCGGGTCGGCCGGGCATGGCTCGACGTGCTCCCCGAAGGCACGCCGATCGGCCCGCTGCCGGTGGCGGCGGCGGGCGAGGTGTCCACCGCGGTACCGGGCCGGACCGACATCCGGAACGGGATGCTGCTGATGGTGCGGACCTCCGGCGGGGGACAGCAGTACTACCTGGCCGAACGGGACGCCCTGCGGCCGATCAGCGAACTGCAGTACGACGTCCAGCGCGCGAGCGCCCAGATGCTCGCCGCTTATCCCGGCAGCGAACCGAAAACCGTGTCGCTGCCGCCTTCGCTGGCGACCATGTCCCGGCAACTGGACCCCGTTCAGGCCGACGCGGGCGCCGCACCCGCCACCCGCCCGGCGATCGCGCGCCTGCGCGACCAGGACACCACCGTGTGCGCGACCTTCGGCGACGGTTCCGCTGCCCCCGCCCTGACCGTCGACCCCTCGATCCCGCCCGCGGATCCGATGTCCACCACCGCCCGCCGGACCGCCTCCGGGACCCCGCTCGCGGACCGCGTCCACGTGCCGCCCGGCAGCGCGATCGTCGTCGAAGCGATGCCCTCCGCGCAGGCGCCTGCCGGGACGCTGACCGTCGTGACCGACATGGGGCGCCGCTATCCGCTGGCTTCCCCCGACGTGCTGAAGATGCTGGGCTATCCGTCGGCGCGTCCGGTGCGGCTGCCCGCCGGTCTGGTGGCGCGGCTGCCCGAGGGGCCGAGCCTCGATCCCGTGGCCGCGCGGCGCCAGACACTGGGCGGCTGACGGGACTTTCCCGCGTCTGACGCAATTAAGGGAGCTTCCCCGCATGGTGATGCGGGGAAGCTCCCTTCAGTCCGGTGCCGACGGCGAAGTCAGTTCGGGCTGACCGGGAACCGCAGTTCGAAGATCGCGCCGCCCTCGTCGGCGTTGTACACCGCGAGCGTGCCGCCGTGCGCCTGCGCGACCCACCGCACGATCGACAGCCCGAGCCCGGAAGAGCCGCCGGTGCTGGCGAACCGGTCGAAGGCGTCGCCCGCCATCGTCGTGTCGATCCCCGGGCCGTGGTCGGCGACGGTCACGGTGCCGCCGGCGACGGTCAGGTGCACGAACGCCTTCGAACCCGGGTGGCGGCCGTAGCGCATGGCGTTGTCGAGAAGGTTCCCGATCGCCCGTTGCAGCAGCGCGGGATCGGCGTTGACCTTCGTGGGCGCGGCGGTGACGGTGACTTCGGCGCCTTCTGTCGCGGTGTCCTCGACGATGCCCACCACCAGCTGATCGAGCCAGATCGGCTGGATGCTCAGCTGTTCCACACCCGCGGCCAGCCGGGCGCGGACGAGCAGGTCGTCGATGATCCCGCCCATTCTCGCGGCGAGCCGGACGGTGCGCGGCAGGAGTTCCGCGGACTGCGCGGGGTTGGCCATCGCGGTTTCGGCGAGCGCGCGCAGGGCGGCGACCGGGGTGCGGAGATCGTGCGCGGTTTCGGCGAGCAGGACCTCCTGCTGCTGCAAGGCCGCGGCCGCGGGGCGGATCGAGCGGCCGGACAGCAGGTGGCCCGCGAAGCCGAGTATCGCGACCAGCAGCACGGTGCCGCCGATCACCAGCAACGTGAACCGGGTGTGCGCGGCGTCTTCGGCCTCGATGGACTGCACCGCGACGACGGCCGCGAACGTCTTGCCGTCGCTGTCGCGCAGCGGTTCGGCGCGAACCTTGACCATGGCGCCGTCGGTCGCCTTCTGGTGCCCCTGCACCAGCTTGCCGGTCTTCATCGCCTCGGTCGCCAGGCTGTTCAACAGCTGCGCGCTCATCGGGACGCAGTTGGCCCGCGAAAAGTGCGGCTGGAAGGCGGGCGCTCCGCCGGGCAGGATCGCGAACTGGGGGCAGCGGTCGTTCAGCACGTCGGTGTTGACCAGACCGAAGCCGATGGTGCCGTCGAATTCGACCAGCCTGCTGACCGACGACGTGACCTGGGTCAGCGCGGCGTCGATCCGTTCATCGCCCTGGTCTCCGTCCTCGTTGATGAGCAGCCACGCGAAGACGACCAGCCCGAGCGTGTTCATCACGGTGAACAACGCGGTCAGCGTCCAGCGCAGCCGTCGCAGCCGGTCGGCCGAGGAGTGGGTGTTCACCGGGCGCCCAGCCGGTAGCCGAGGCCGCGAACGGCGTGGATCAGCTCGGGTTCCTTCAGCTTGCGGCGCAACCGCTTCACCACCACATCGACCACATTGGACATCGGATCGGCCTGAGCGTCCCAGCAGTGCTCGATCAGGTCGGCCCGCCGCACGGGCAGGCCCGCCCTGGTCAGCAGGTATTCGAGCACCGCGTACTCCTTGTTGGTCAAGGTGAGCAGCACGCCCGCGCGGCGCACCTCACGCCGCGCGCAGTCCATCACCAGGTCTTCGTGCTGCAACACCGAAGGCCGGTCGAACGCGGACCGGTGACACAGGTTCGCCACCCGCTCGGTCAGCTCGGCCATCACGAACGGCTTCACGAGGTAGTCGTCGCCGCCGTGCTCGAAACCCGCCACCCGGTCGGCGAGCGTGTCGCGGGCGGTGAGGAACAGCACCGGTGCCCGCCAGCCCAGCTGCCGTCGCATGTGGACGTATTCGATGGCGTCGCCGTCCGGCAGCATCCGGTCCACCACCACGCAGTCGTGGTGCGTCCCGCGCAGCAGCCGGTCCGCGGTCGCGATGTCGCCCGCCTCGTCGACGGCGAAGCCGGCCGCGCGCAGCTGCGTGACCAGCGCGAGCCGCAGATTCTCGTCGTCTTCGACGACCATCACCCGTGTCATCAAAACCTCATGTTCGGACAGCGAAAGTAGACGCGTGCAGTTCCCGGTGCCCCTGAACGCTAACGCGTCGGGTGCCCGTGACCGCCCGGGCGGCGGGGAACTGGCATGAACAGGACGTCGTCGGCGGCACCGCGCCGGGGGGAAGAGGGAGGTACCTGCGATGACCGTGCAGACCGGCCAGCTCAGTCTGGTCACGGGAGCGGGCTCGGGCGGCGACCGGGCGGGGCTCGGCGAGCTGCTCGCGGAAGCGACCGGCGAGGTGCTCGTGATGAGCACGGGAACGGACACCGCGTTCCAGCGCATCGCGCTCGCGAACGTGCGTCCCGGCGTACGTCACAAGGTGCTCTTCCCCGATTCCGCGCGGATGTCCGGCGCGCTGAACCGGATGTCGCGGGCGGGTGCCGAGGTGCGGACCGACGCCGAGGTCCCGATGGACGCGCTGGTGATCGACCGGACTTCGGTCGTTCTTCCGGCGGAAGGCAGGCAGGCCGGTTCCGCGGTGTTCCGGCTGCCCGGCGTGGTCACCGCGACGGTCGGGCTGTTCGAGCGGATCTGGCAGACCGCCGCCCCGCTCGTGCCGCTCGACATCCCGCGGCCCGAGGACGCTTCGATCCTGACCTGCCGCGAACAGGAGCTGCTGACGCTGCTCTTCTCCGGTACGACCGACGAATCCGCCGCCGCGCGGCTCGGCGTCTCGGTGCGCACGGTGCGCCGGATGGTCGCCGACATCATGAACCGGCTGGGTGCCCGCAGCCGGTTCCAGGCGGGCGCCAAGGCCGTCGACCGCGGCTGGCTGATGGCGAAGGCGGGCTGATGACCACCTCGATCCCCGGCCGCGCGATGCTCGTCGCGCGGCGGCCCGGTGCCTTCCCGAGCATCGGCGACGCACTGCTCGAAGCGTCCGAGGGCGCGGTCATCACCATCGAGGGAGGGGAATACCCGGAGACCATCGAAGTGACCGGTCTCCGGGTGACCCTTGCCGCGGCGAGGGGTGCCAGCGTGGTCATCGACGGCCGCGGTGCCGACCGGCCTGTCGTCCGTGCCACCGGCGGAGGGCTTGTCCTGAACGGGCTCGAGCTGCTGGCCGACACGTCGTCCGCGGTCGTCACCGACGACACCGAATTGGTCATGGATCGCTGCACCGTCTCAGGCGGCCGCGGTCCCGCGGTCACTCTCCGCGGGACCGCGGCCTTCACCGTGACCGGCTGTGTGATCTCGGCGGCTGAGCAGGGGATTGCCGTCGACGGCGCTCCGGGCAGGATCGAAGACACGACCGTCGAGGACGTGACCGGTGACGGGATCACCATCGGATCCGGCGCTGATCCGGTCGTCCGCAACTGCACGGTGACCGGATGCGGGCTGCGTGGTTTCTACGTCTACCAGTACGCCCGGCCCGTTCTCGAAGGCTGCGCGATTTCGAACGCGGGCCATGAGGGTATCGCCGTGGCGCACCACAGCGCGCCCGTGTTGAAGCGATGCACCGTCAGCGAAGTGGGCGGTGCCGGGATCGTGTTCGGCGCCGGCTGCGGCGGCTCCGTCACCGCCTGCCGGGTCGAGAACACCGCCGAACCGGGGATCGCGATCGCCGACGGCGCGACCGCCACCGTGACCGCGGCGGCGGATCCGGCGGGACGTGCGAGTTCCGGTGACTTCGAACTCGACGAGATGCTGGCCGAACTGGACGCCATGATCGGCCTGCCCGGGGTGAAGGAAGAGGTACACGCGCTCGTCGACGAGTTGCAGGTCAACGAATGGCGCCGCCGGGCGGGGCTGCCGATCGGCGCCGCCGCGCATCACCTGATCTTCGCGGGTGCGCCGGGCACCGGTAAGACGACGGTCGCGCGGATCTACGGCAAACTGTTGAAGGCACTGGGAATCCTGCCGCGGGGGCAGTTCCGCGAGGTCTCTCGCCGGGATCTCGTCGGGCAGTACATCGGGCATACCGCGGAGAAGACGGCCACCGTGTTCGAGGAGGCCAAAGGGGGCGTCCTGTTCATCGATGAGGCGTACACGCTTTCGCGGCTCGCCGGTTCGGGCGGCGACTTCGGCCAGGAGGCGATCGATACCCTGGTCCCCTTGATGGAGGAGCATCGCGACGAAGTGGCGGTGATCGTTGCCGGGTACACCGGCGAGATGGTCGATTTTCTCGCCGCCAACCCCGGTCTCGCGTCCCGGTTCGGCAAGACGATCGAGTTCGAGGACTACAGTCCTGGCGAGCTGCTCTCCATCTTCGGGCGCATGGTGACCGCGGGTGACTACGAACTCGATCCTGATGCCGCCCCGGTGCTGACCGAGCACTTCCAGCGTGTTTCCGGCGACGTCAATTTCGGCAACGCGAGGGACGCGCGCCGTCTGTTCGAAGGGGCGCGCAAGGCGCAATCGCAACGGTTGCGGCTGCTGGGCCGGATGCCGACCGTCGAGGAACTGCGCGGGTTGCACGTGGCCGACGTGGCGGTGGCGATCACACGCTGATGCCTTGCGGAAGGTCGGTCGCGGACACTGGTTCACCTGTACACACTGCTGCCTTGCGGAAGGTCGGTCGCGGACACGGGTTCACCTGTACACGCTAACGTGGCCAGTGTGCGGGTGCTGGTGACCGAGGACGACGAGAACTTGCGGGTGGCGCTGGAATTCGCGCTGCGCGGGGACGGGTTCGCGGTGGACACCGCCGCCGATCTGCCCGGCGCCGACGAGGCGCTGATGGTGAACGCCTACGACTGCGCGGTGTTCGACCGGATGCTGCCCTCGGGCGACGCGCTGGCGTACGTCCGCAACCGGCGCGGCGTCGGTTGGCCGATGCCGGTGCTGTTCCTGACCGCCCGCGACAGCGTCGCCGACCGGATCGACGGTCTGCGCGTCGGCGGCGGTGACTACCTGGTCAAGCCGTTCGCGATGCCGGAACTGATCGCGCGGGTGCGCAGCCTGTGCCGCCGGGACATGGCCGGGCAGGCGGTGGTCCTGCGCTGCGCCGACGTCGAACTCGACACCGGCAGGCACCAGATCTCGCGGGCGGGGGTGCTGCTCACCGTGACCCGCAAGGAGTATCTGGTCATGGAGCGGCTGATGGCCGCGACCGGGCGGCCGGTCTCGCGGCGGGAACTGATCCGGTACGCGTGGGACGAGATGGCCGATCCGGCGTCGAACGTGCTGGACGTCGTGATCGCGCGGCTGCGGCGGAAGCTCAAGGACCCGCCGCTGATCCACACCGTCCGGGGATCCGGGTACCGGATGGCGCCGCTCTGACCAGGGGCGGCAGGTTCCGGCCAGCGGCGGTCACGGCCATCCTGGCGGACGTCTAATCACTTCGTGACCTTCGACATCATCGGTCTGTGCGCGGAACGGCCGGATCCGGCGGCCGCCATAGCGGCGGTCCTGCCGCTGAGTGGCGGGCTGACCGCGTCGACGGCGAAGGGGCGGCCGTTGGTTCAGCTGTGCCATCCCGACGGCCGGTTGCTGCTGAGCATCGAGGAGGCCCGGTTGGTGCGCGTCCCCGGCGAGGTACGGCGGGTGCTCGGCATCGGCGGCGAAACCGAGGTACCGCATCCGGTGTGGTGGGTGGAGTGCCGCGCACCCGAAAGCGACCCGGAGGCGGAGGCCGTCGCGAGGGCGTTCACCGACACGCTGGTGGGCGGGACGGGAGGATTGTCGTGGTCGAGCAGGTGACCGGGCATCCGGCCGCTGATTGGGCCACCTCGGAGGCGTTGATCGTCGAGCAGTCCCGTGGTGTCGTGCCCGCTTCCTCGTGGGTGCTCGACGCGGCGCGATCCGCCTTGCGGAGCAAGAGGATTCTCCAGTTGCTCACGCCGGGGGAAAGCCGGATCACCTATCCGATGGAGCTGCTGCTCTCCGACGCCGCGGCCGAGTGGATCGTGCAGGAGGACGACGGCCGTTACCGCGACGGGATCCGTGGTGTCCCGATGAGCTGGACCGGAACGCGTTTCGCCCGCGATCCCGGCAGGCGGGCCGCTCTGCCGGTGGAGCCGGATATCGACTCCGGCGACCTGGAGATGCGGATCAGCATCGTGCATCCGGCAGGGGAGCCGCTCCGGCTCGGGACCGCCGTCGAAGCGGCGCTGCGCGCGCTGACCGGCGAAGCACCCACCGGATGGGGCAACGCCGAGCCCGCCACTCAGCCCTGGTCGGCGGAGGAGGTCACCGAATACTGCCGGAACCGGGCGCCAGGGCACACCCAGCTCCTCGTGGTCGGCCCCGGAATGACGGGACAGCTGCGCGTTTCGCCCGCGGATCGGGGCCTGGTCGAGGAGACGCTGCTCAGCGGCCCTGTGGCCGGGACCGTGCGCCCGGACGACGTCGCCGCGCTAGCCGGGCAGGTCGCCGGGACCGCGCGGCTGATGCTCGTCGCGGTGCATCCCGGTCGGCGCGGCGGTTCGCGTTCCAGCGCGCCGAGTCGTCCCGCTTTGCCTTACGGACTCCTTGCCGGACAAGAGATAGTCGCGGTGCGCGGGGTGGAGCACGCCGAGCGTGCCCCGGCCGCGCGGGTCGAGATCCTCGGGTCCGCGGCCTGGTGCACGCTGGACGGCGGCCCGCGGCCACCGTACGAGCAGCTGGCCGACCTCCTGCGGCACTTCGGCCTGCCGGACTCCTCCTGAGGCTTGCCCCTGAATGGCGCGTGAAGGCCCCCTTCCCTCGGCTGAGCCGAGGGAAGGGGGCCTTCACGCGCAGCCGCTGTCATAGATCTCGCGGATAGCGCCTCGCCCACTCGTCCGCGGACGGCGGATGCGCGGAGAAGTGCCGGAAGGCGTCGCTCACCACGGTCTCGACCAGATCGCGCGCGGCGAACCGGGCGAGCCAGTTCGGTGGTAGTCCGGGAATCCCGGCTCGCGATCCGGCGACGGCTCCGGCGAGCGCACCGGTGAGCGCGCTGCGGCCGGAGTGGTTGACCGCGGCCAGCATCGTCCGTTGTGGATCGAAGAAATGCCGGAACACCGCGGTCATGGACTGCCCCAGGGTGTCCACAGCGGACGTGTCCGCCGCCGGCACGGGATCGCCGTCGCTGAGGCCGGTGCCGAGGTCCAGCGCGGCGGCCAGCACCCCGGCCACCGGTCCGGTCGTCGTGCCCGAGTCGATCAGCCGCCGCACCAGGATGTGCGGTGGCGCGGGTTCGCGCTGGAACAGCCCGGCGAACAGGCCCGCCACCGCGGAAGCGGCCTCGGCGGTCACTTCGTCGGCGCCATCGCCGGAGACCAGCAGGCGGGCGACGCGCGGGGCCGGGCGACCGCACAGCGCGGCCACGATGCCCGGCACGAGCAAACCGGCGTCGTCACCGGGACCCGGCGCCTCCGGCGGGAGCGCGCGCAGCTCCGGGACCTGGCTGAGCCAGCCGTCTTGTTCGCGCCGCCTGGCCCGTACGCCGACGGTCATCAGCCCGCTCGGCACAGCGCCCTGGTACGGACCGGGGAGCGCTCGCAGCAAGCCCTCCGTACAGAACAGCAACCGTCGGGTGAGCGGGCCGAGCCGGAGAGCCCCGGACGGCCCGCTGATCCCGTTCTCACCGAAGCGCGCCACGATCTCCGCCCAGGTGAGCATGTCCACCGCCGAGCCGAGCGACTCGCCGAGGGCGAACCCGGTGAACGCTCCCGCGACGCGATGCCAGGCGGACTCGCCTTCGTCCGCCGGATGGCGGAAGAACTTGCCGAAGGTCGCCGCGTGCGGGCGGACCCGGCCTGCCTCGTCGTATCCGGCGGCGAGCCCGTTGGCGTGGAGGTCGTCAGGCCAGTGCTGTCCGGCGGGGGCGTCCGGCACGTCGTTGCGCTGTTCCCACGCCCTGCCGAGGACGAACAGCTCGCATTCCCTCTCCGAGAGCTCGAAACCGGCCGACCGTGCCTTGGCGGCCGCTTCCGCGAGTCCGGTGACGGGTCCGGCGAGCCCCAGTTCCCTCCTGATCCGCTCGGCCGCGACCAGCACGGACTCCGAATACTCCGGTGAGACCTCTACTTCCCTGGTGGTGGCCAGGAATTCAGGCCACCGCGGCACGGCGTCCGCCAGTTCGGCCGCGTCGACGGTATCCGACGGGAACGAACCGGGATTGATCGACAAACCGACTCCGGGGAACTCGCGGACGAACGAAAGGACGTCCAGGCGCAACCACTTCTCCGTACCGGGTGGCAACCGCCGCCGCGAACCGAAGACCCGCAGCGCACGCGGTTCTTCCTGCCAGAGCGCCGGAAGCACCTTTTCTGTCCGGAAGTCGAGCGGGAGAAGCACTTCCGAGCACAGGAGACCGGCGAGATACCGCGCGCGGTCGTACCGCTCCGCGGCCAGGTAACCGAGGAGGCGGTCCGTCGGGGTGTCCATGGGCGGGTATCCCAGCCGTTCCGGACCGGGCCGGTAGTCCGGATTGACCCGGATCTCCTCAGTCGCGGAGCCGTCGGGAGCGTATTTGCGCCACGCCATCACCGCGTCGGGCCGGACACCTAGATACGCGACTCCGCTTCGACGGAACTCGGGTTCCAGGATCTCCCGCCAGTCGTCCTCGCCCGCCACCGGTACCGGGCTGCTCGGTCCCGTCCCCTCCCTGCCGGTGTCCGGACGGCGTAATTCCCCGTCCTCACGCACGATCAGCGCCGGTTTCGGAACCAGTGAGGCCAGCCGGTCGCCGCCGTCCAGCGCGCGGATCGTGTCGTAAGGCACGAACCAGCCCTCGGGAACGCGCAGGACGTTCGCGTGATCGACCCGTACCGCGTACTCGCCGCCGGTCCGCAGCCATTCCTCGACCTTCGCGGCCGCTTCCTGCGCCTGCACTAGACACCTCGTTTTCCAGGGAAGGGGAGCAGCAGAATCTGCAAGGGGATCTCCTCCAGCAGCGTCAGCCAGCCCGTCAGCGGGTCGAGGAACACAACTCCGCCCGGATGGTGGGCGACCAGTGCCACATGCGATCCGGTCGTCTTCTTGTCTTTCTGGTAAAGGAAGTTCACCGCTGCCAGCGTCCCGACCGGACGGGCCAGCATGGCCGAGATGACACCGTCGTAGCCGGCGTCGTCGATTTCCGTCCATTGCCCGCCGAGATTGTCCGACACGTAATCCAGCGTGGCGATGTCGTCTTTGAGTTCCACCGGAACCGGCGGTGCGGTCAGGTCTTCACCGAGCAGCCGCCGGACGAAATAGACCACGGACCGCGTGCAGTTGGTGTGGAAGCCGAGTTGGGCGGCCCAGTCCGCGTAGTAGCCGGGATTTGTCTCGGGCAGCTGGGGGAAGTGCTCCATGATGAACGCGACGGCCTCTCTCCAGCGGCCGTCCACAGTGTCCGCGTCCATCGCGGGCAACGAATGGAGCGGCGTCGCGCGGAACAACGCCGAGCCGTCCTCCGGCCCGGATTCCGGGGAGGGCGGGTACCGGTCATAGGCGGGATGCCCGTTGTAACCGAAGTCGGAAGACAATTCCGTCAATGATCGGTAGACGGCGCCGCCGTCTGGAGACGTCGTGACGACCTTTTCTCCCACTACACGAGTTCTCCCCGGTTCAGGCAGGTGTAGGTTCCCGGACGGCGTGTTCACGTCCATGTAGGGCAGCAGGGAGATCTTCGTCGGCCTCAACGGCAATTCCATCAGCGTGCCGTCCAGCGGATCGAGGAAGACGACCCCGTGCCGGTCCCTGCTCACCAGCGCGACATGCTTGTTCTCCGTGCCCTTGGGGGTTTTGGAGTCGACGGCGATCACGGCCATCGCGCCCACCGGCCGGTCCAGCATCGCGGAGATCACGCTGTCATAACTGGTGCCGTGGCTGTGGTCCCACTCGCCGCCGAGCCGGTCGGAGACGTAACCCAGGCTCCCCAGCGCGGCGTCTTCCGGCCGGAGCGGCGGTGCGGTGACGTCTTCGCCGAGACGGCGGCGTTCGTGGTAGACCACCGCCCGCGTGCAGTTCGTCGTGTAACCGCGCTCCGCCGCGTCTTCCCCGTGATAGCCGGGATTGACCTTGTCGAGTTGCGGATGGAACTCATCGAGGTACGCCTTGACCTCCACCGGACGCAGCCGCGCGGTCCCGGCGTGCAGGGCGCTCAGTTCGTGGAGTTGTGTGCTCCTGAACAGTTTCGCGAAATCGTCGGGTCGCCCCAGCCCGACCGGGTTCGCGCTGTTCAGTTCGTCGAGGGTGATCGGGCGCGATCCAGCCGCCGAGCGGAGCATGACCGGCCTTTTCCCGCTCGGCGGGAATTCCGCCCAGCCGTCACCGATCGCGTACCCCTCGACGACCTCCTGGCCGAACGGCAGCACGGTGCCGTCCGGTAGTTCGGTGCGACGGCCCAGCACGTGCAGATCGGCGACCGGGGCCACCACCGGGGCGCCCAGCGCGATGGCGAACCGCCGCGCCCACGTCGCCGAACGACAGGAATGCAGGCGCACCGGCCGCCCCGGTGTGTAGTACTCGCTGCGCAGCGTCGCGGCGGCGAGTTCCTCGGGGCTGGGAAGCGCGCCGTCGTCGTGCACCGTCACCACGTACGGCTGGGCGGGATCCGGCCGGTTGGCGAGCATCGTCCGCAGATGTGCCTTATGCGTCTCCGCCGCGTGCCCGACCGACATTCCCGACGCCGCGTAGTGGACTTCTTGCCCGGTGCTCAGCGCGCGCCGAGCAGGCGGGGGAGCAGTCTCGACGGGTTTCCCCTTCAGCCCGGCGACATCCAGCTTCTTGACGGCGTAGACCGCCTTCTTCAGGTCCTTGTCCGCAGCCTTCAATGCCTTGTCGTAGCCGGTGGACGCGCGTCCACGCGGGGCGCTGAGGAGCCAATAGTGGTGGAGTGCCCAGTGCAGTTCGCCGAGCACTTGGCCGAGCTTCGCGTCCTGACCGGCGGGCTCACGCCATTTCGGCGCGCTTTCGCGCCGGTAGCGGTCGATGATCCGCTCGATCTCGTTGAGCGCGGCGGTGACGTTCCCAGCGCGAGGGTTCGTCCGATGCGTGGCACTGAGCTGGTGATGGCGGGTGATCGCGTGTTTCAATCCGGTCAGCGCGGCTGTGACCTCGTCGGTTGCGGACTCAGGCCATCGCCAGCCCGGCGCGGTCTCCTGCCGGTGCCGGTCGATCGCGTTCCGCAGTTCGGTGACCGCGGCCCGCATCACGGGCGGGGACGGCTCGTGCCGGTTCGGACCCCGGAGACTTTCATAGCGGTCGATGGCCTTGTGCACCGCGGCCTCTTCGCCCATCGAGTGCTCGCCGGGTACGGACGGCTGCCGGTACCGGTGGATGGCCGCGTCCACGGCGTCGAGCGCGGCCCGCATGTCAGCGGTCCGGGGACGTCGCCACGTCGGTGCGCTCCGGTCCAGATAGCGGGCGGCCGCACTGTCCACTTCGGACAGATTCGCGCGGATCGCCTGGACGTGATCGGGTGGTTCGAGGTACCTCGGCCCGCTCTGCTGGTACTCGTGTACGGCGTCGTTCAGCGTGGCGACCGTCGTCTGAACCGGCCCGGCGCCGTTCTCCCCGATGCGGCCGAGATGCGTCACCGCCCGGGCGGCGAGGTCGAGGACACCTGCCAGCAGGCCGAGCCGTTTGGGCAGCGTGGACCAATCGCCGGAGTGGACGGCCAGTCCGAGCCGTTCGGCCATGGCCGAACGGCGGATCTCTTCGAGCGCGGCGAGCGCCCGGTCCCGCACCATCGGATCGTGCCAGCGGTCGCCTTCGATCGGCAGCGGTCCGAGGTCGTCGAACGAGGCCGGCGGCGGTGCCGTCGCCGGCCCGGCCTCGACGTTCCTCGTCAACATTTCCCAGACCTTCGCCAGCAGATCGAGTACATCCGAGCGGCCCGCCCGCGTCGCGTCCTCGGCGATCGACAGAAGGGGATCGGTCAGCCGTTCGGTGAGGAAGTCGGCGAGCGCGGTGGCGTCATGCTCGAAATCCTCCAAGCCTGTCACCGCGTCGGCGTCGGCCTTCTTGTTCCTCGCGGCCAGTTCGACCTGCCGATGCCGCCATTTGTCCCGGCCGACCCAGCCGCCGGTGGCCACCCCGGTCAGCGCCGCGACCGCGTAAGCGACGTCCAGCCCGAGTGCCAGCGCGGTGGCGGCCGAGCCGAAGGCGCCGACGACGGCGAGCGCACGCTGGATGTTCTTGTAGTCGGTCTTCGTCACCGAGCCCGGCCTCTCGGCGGGAATCGGCGACAGCGGGGGCGCGGTCTCCGCCGGGCGTGCCGGAACCGGAGCCGTACTGGCGGGTGGTTTGCCGAACAATCGGCGGAGCAGGCCAGGGCGCGGTGCCACCGCATCGGCCGCCGCGGTACGGGCGGCTTCCAGCGCGGCCACCTGTGAAGCCTGGAGTTCTCGCTCCTTCGCCTGCTCCGCTTCGAACTTGGCCCTTTTGTCGACCGCCGTCCTGGCGACCTTGTTGATCATCTCGATCTTGTCGGCGCGGCTGACCAACGGGATCGCGGGAAGGACGAGCAACGCCTTGGCGATGCCGTAGTCGATCATGGCTTCGTAGAGGGTGACCTTGAACGCCGCGTTCGGGTCGAGGAGTTTCGGCTCGGACGGCGGTACCACCCGCCGTCCGATTTGGACGAGCCCTTCGACGCCCTCGGTCGTGGTGGCGCTCATCGGCAGGCCGGGGTCCACCGGCTCCGGCGCGGGGCCGGGGGCGTCCGGACCGGGGACCGGGCGGCCGCTCAGCGCGCGTACCTGTTCGCGGTAGGCCACGTCCTCGGCGTGTGCGGCCTCGGTCAGGAGCGCGCGGGCGTTGCGCTCGCCCGCCCGGAGTTCGGTGTTCACCTTGGCGCGCGCCCGTTTCCACTGGAGGAGCGGTGCCACGATGGCGGCGACGCCACCGCCGATGGCGAGCCCCCACCGGGCCGACGCCGCCAGGTCCAGCACCGGGGCCGTAGCCACGCCGACCCCGGTCAGCGGTGGGACGCCGTACCGCAGGTAGAAGTGCCGCAGTTTCTGCGTGCCGGAGGAGCTGGGGTCTTTCGGGGCTTTGACCGCGGCCAGGTCCGGGCCGTGGTCTTCGGGTAGTCCCAGCCGTCGCAGATGCAGGCGTAGCCGGTCGGTCGGCATGAAGACCCGCTCGTACTGCCGCAGGGCGTCCAGTTCCTTCCTCCGTGCGGCGATGGCCGCGTCGTCCCCGATCTCGTGACGGCGGGTGAGCAGACCGGCGGTCACCGCGGCGAGGAATGTCGTCAGCGTGTAGGCGATACCGGCCTGAACACTGCCCATGGCGATGAACACCGCGCTCGGGACCGTACCGGGGATGATCGTCCCGCTGAGCTGGGTGACGAGGTTGTCCGAGGTGGTCGGGAGCCCGTGCTGATCGTCGAGCGGACCGAGCCGGCGCCATACCACCGGTGCGACCGGATGGTTCTCCAGTGCGGCCGCCCGGTGCGCGAAATCGCGGTGGTTCGGGTTCAGGCCCAGCTCGTCCAGGAGACCGCTCAGCTCGTCCAGCAGCCGTCGCCGTCGCCACGGGTTCGCCCACGAACGGCCGATCTCCCGGTCGAGAGTGGCGACCCGGCCCAGGCTCTCGTGGTCGGCGGCGGTCAGGGTGGCCGGACCGCTGAGATCGCCGGTCCGGTCGAGGTAGCGCGGGGGGAACGACGGCGCCTGCCCCTCGATCGTGAAGCCGGTCAGCCGTGCTTCGACCTCCGCGCGCCGCCCCGCGGGCATTTTGCCCAGCAGCCGGGGGAGTTTCCGCATCGCGGTGGGCTTCGTCTTGCTCCGCACCTGGGCGACGGTCGCCGCCAGGGTGCCCGCCGCATTCAGCCCGCGGGAGTGGAGGGTCGCGAGCGCGAGCCGTTCGGTCGCGCTCAGTTCCCGCCACACGGTGAAGGGGATTCCCGGCGGTGGCAGCGGCGAAGGCGGCCGTGTGCCCACCGGAACCCCGGATTCGGGCTGCCGGGCGGGGACATCCGGGCCAGGGCGCGGCCGGTCGCCGAGAGTCACCGGACCGGACGGATCCGTGGGTGTGTCCGGCTGCGGCGAAGCCGCCGACGGCGGCATCCCCGGCCCAGGCGGAGTCGGGCGATCGACGGGTCCCGGGGACGGCGCGTCCGGCGGTTCGGGCTCATCCGGTGGCTTGGGCAGGGAGTACCTGGTCGTGAATCCGTGCGGATCGGCCTCGAAGGCTTCGACGACGGGGTTCTGGATCTTCGGGCCGCCCGCCACGGCGTCGCGAATCCGGGCCAGGTCGCGTTCGTGGCTCACCCCGATCGCCATCAGCTGCTGGAACAGTGCCGCTTTGTACGCCGGGGCGAGATCACCGGACTCGATCCGGATCACCTGCTCGAGCTGGTGCAGATCCCGTGCCTTCGGTGACAACCGCGGCAGATCCGATATGTCGCGGCGCAGTTCCGGCGGCACGATCGACTTCTCCGCCTCGGCACGCATCGCCTCGGTCACGAGGATTTCCCCGCTCCGGCCCTGGAATTCATGAGCCACCCGGAACAGGAGGTCGGCCCACAGCCCCGCGGCGCCTTCGCCGACGGGGACGGTAGCCGGATCCTGCAATCCGTGCACCGCGAACTCGTGCAGCATGGTGGTGATGAAATCGGCCATCCCGAGCTGAGGGCGGAGGAACCCGGTACCTGTTTCCGTCATGAACATGCCGTCGAGCGGGTTGTCGACCCTTACCAGGTCTCCGAAGACCTCGTCGATGTCCACACCGGGGAAGCGCCGCTTCAGCGCCGCCATGTCCAGCGGCACCGCGAGAGCGGCGGCCCTGGTGGCGTAGTCCAGTCCAGGCGCACCGAATATCGAGTCGAACCAATGCGCGACGATCGCCTGGGTCACGACGTCGAAGTGGCCCTCCTGGGTGACCGACGGCCGGAGGGTCCGCAGGCGATGGGGGTCCAGCAGATCGAACCGGACGACCTCGCGCCACGCGGGGACGGCGGAATCCGCGTGCGTTCTGGCGTATTCACGCAAGGCTTCGCTGAACGCGCGCAGTTCGTCGAGGACCGGCCGCACGTCGTCGGTCCGGTTCGCCTCGTCGATCGATTCGCGTAGTCCGTCGGCCCGTACGACGAAGTCCGCCCACGCCGCCATACGCCGCTGGAACTCCTCGGGCGGCATCATGCCGTCGGCCACGGCTCGCTCCAGCCGGTCCCGGACCGCCGGTGCCGCGGACCGGATCTGTGCCGGAAGGCTCGATGGCATGGCGGGCATGAGGAACGTCGTCGCGTAAAAGAGCTTCTTGTCGAACGACAACCCGGGATCGGAGAGCAGCTCGAGCAGACCGGCATGGCGCTCCGGGTCGCTCGCCCGCACCTGGTCCAGCTTGGCGCGGAGCTCGGGAAGTTCGGGGGCGTAGTCGTCCATCGCCGCGACTTTCGCCCACTCCTCGGGGGTCAGCTCCTTGTCGCCGGCGATCCCGAACGCCACATTGTCGAGATGCGCTTCACGCGGGTCCTCGCGCGCGGCGGATTCGACCGCGGCGTTCCATTCCTCCCAGGCGGCCTCGGCCTCCGCCCGCTGGGCGCTTCGTTCGATGGCACCGTCGATGTACTCCTGGACACCTTCCGGTTGCGGCCAGGGTGTCTCCCACCGAGGGTCGTACCACTTGTCCCATGGCCGGAACTCGGGGGCGGGCTTCTCTCGCGCCGCCTGGAGCGGATTCGCGGGGATCTCGGGTTCCCTCGGCGGCTCGGGGATCTCCGGTTCCTTGGACAAGACCGGGATTTCGGGATCCGTCGGCAGTTCTGTGATCCTGGCGCCTTCGGGAGTCACCGGGATTTCGGGATCCGTCGGCAGCTCCCGGATCTCCGGTCCCGTGGGCAGCTCCGGGATTTCCGGAACCTCCGGGACTTCCGGGAGCGCCGGAAGCTCGGGCTTCTCCGCGGGCGGGAAGGTCCGCGGGAGGGTGGGCGGCGAAGGATCGGGCGCACGATCGGGCCGGGCAGGCAGCTCTCCCGGAACCGGGCGGACCGGCCAGCCGACCTTCGGCCGCTCGGGGTCGCCGAACCGGGGTGGTTCGGGGTCGCCGAACCGGGGTCGTTCGGGATCGCCGAAGCGGGGTGGTTCGGGGTCGCCGAAGCGGGGTGGTTCGGGGTCGCCGAACCGGGGTGGCTCGGCCCACCCGGGGTTCATACGCGAGGGCACGGCAGGGTCGACCGGCTTTCCCGGACCGGTGACGGGATCCGGGTGAATCTCCACCGGGGTCACCGTCATCGGGCGCAGAGGTTCGGGGGTGCCGTCCGGATGGAGGATGACCGGTTTGTTCGGGATGGGCTGAGCGGTCCGCGGCTCGGGCTTCGGTGCTTCGACCTGGGCTTTGGCCGCGGCGGGCGCGCCGGCCGGTTGCGGAGCCTTTTCAACGGCGGGTGGCCGTGTTTCGAGCGCGACGCCGCCTCGCGCGGCCTCGGCCTGGGCGGCGCCCCCGGAGCCGGACGGCCCTGGCGAAGGCCGATCGGGATTCCCGGTTCCCGTGCCGGATGGACTTTCGTCCCGTGGTCCACCGCCGTCGTCCCCGTGGGCTTTGCGGTACTCGTCCGGAAAGTGCGTCCTGGCGAACTCGTCGAGCCCGAGCCGCCGCGGTGAGTTCCGGACGTTCTCCGGCCCCGGCCGGTCCGGTTCCGGTGTGTCCCGGCGTCCGTGTTCGTCGTTCCGGGAGGGTTTTCCGTCTGGGTTCTTGTCGTTGCTGTGCGGGCGGCCGGTTTCCGGTTCGGGGTGTGCTCCGCGGTTGTGGAGTATTTCGCCCGAACGGAGACCTGTCCGCGGCCGGGCCGTCGTCTCGCCGGGCGTCTCGTGCCCGGTCCGGATGGATTCGGAATGCGCCGCGTGCCGGGACCAGGCCTTGACGACGTGGTCGGGGTAGACGGCGCCTCCGTCCGCCTTTTGCGCTTCCTCGTAGAGCTTTCGCTCCATCCGGGCCAGTTCGCGGTTCTCGTACAGCCGCCTGAGCTCCTCGGCGGACGGCTTGGCCGGCGTCCCGCGTTCCGGCCCGCCCGTGTCGGCCCGTTTCGCCGCGTTCGCCGGGGAATCCCCCACGGTCGTATGCAGCGGCGGCGTGGCCGTGGGCGCCTCCCGGCCCGGCGCGCCCGACGGCGTATCGGCACTCCGGGTGTGCGCGGTCTCGGCCCCATGACTCGACGGCTGACCTTCGGCTCTGGTGGCGGGCGCGTGGTCCGCGGTCGGTGACGGCGTGCCGTCGAGAGCGTCATGTAGTCGTGGCTGTCGCGGTTCCGGGGTTTCGGGGGACGGGTCGTGGCGAGCTGCGGGCGGTTCGGTTGCGGACGGGCCCGGCTCTCGTTTGAGACTCTCGGGACCATCGCCCTTGGCCACCGGAGTCTGGTCGCCGTGCGGGGCCCGAGGTTCGGCTCGCGGGGTCTCACCGGCGAGTCGTTCACCGTGACCGCTGGGTGGCGTCGAGTGCTGCTCCCGCGTCGGTTGGTGCGAGGGCGGATTGCCGTCGCGCGGTGGAGTCGGCTCGGGCCGGACTTCGGGATGCGGCGTCTGCGTGGAGGGTGGTTTGGTGGGGCCGGGTCCGTGCGGTTCGGGGGTGCTGGGGCCGTGCGGGCCCGCGGTGGGAGGCTCCGGGGGACGGTCGTGGATCAAGCGCGCGACTTCGGGGGTGACACTGGGGTGCAGTACGAACTCGTCCCCCTTCGCGATCCTCCGCGCTTTGAGGGTGTCGTCGAGTTTGCCGATGGACTTGAAGACTCCATTGGTCAGAGTGGCCTTCTGGATGCCCTCCCCGAACTTGATGACCTTCGGGGCTTTGAGTCCTCTTCCGGCGAGCTTGACCGCGGCGCCGACACCCCGGGTGGGGCCGAGCAGCCCGGCGACCATGCCGGTGGTGTAACCGAGGGCGTGTAGAGGAGCGTTGTCCCAGTTCTCGTAGTCGACGAAGGCCTTGCCCGCGTCGGCGAGGTACTCGCCCAGCACACCGTTGAGCAGACGGTTGTCGATCTCCATACCGAGACCGCCCGGCAGGGAGTACAACGCCAGCCCGGCGACGAGTTTGTCCATATGACCCCACGCCACCTGGGCGTTGAACACCGACCAGCTGCCGTCCTCGCCGCGGCCGAACAGTCCCGCGAGCGCTTTGACCTGGTCCTTCGCCGACTTCCAGAGTCCACTGAAGACATTGTTGCTGGGGTCCTCGGCTTGTGGGCGAGTGTCCGGGTCCTTGAGCCACCCGGCGTGCTCCTCCACTATCTTGAGGACGTTGGACGCCACCCCCCTGGCGAAGTCCTCCTGGTTGCGCTTCGCCTGGCTCGGCACGCCGAAGCCCATCGCGGTGTACTGCCAGCTCAGATCCTCGACGTAGTCCTTGATCGAGGTTTTGGTGCTCCTGAGGATCGCCCCGTAGTACTGGTACTCGGCGGCCATACCTTGCATCGCGTCGGCGATCTGGCGGAAACCCTCCTTGCCGTTCGCCTTCGCGATGACGCGCTGCATGAACCCGCCTGCCGGGTCCGGCCAGGTACCGCCGGCTCCTCCGGGCGGGTGGATCTTCGCCGCCGCCGAGTCGACGATGTCCATCGAGGCGTTGAACACGTCCTTGGCCTTGGTCCATTGGCCGGACTGGTGTTCGGCGAGCGTTTCACTGTCCGATGGCCATCCCGCGTTCGCGGGCAGCAGTTTGCGGACCGCGTGCCACAGATCGCAGTCGGGTTGCTGGACGTCGCCGTCGGCCATACTCGCCGGACCCCGTTCAGGAAAGCTGGATGAGGATGTCGTTGGCGGCCTCGGCGTCGCGCGCTTCGTAGGCCTTCACCAGTAGCCGGCCGGCCGCGGCGATGTCGCGGTAGAAACGCGGTGCCGAGGGAGCCGCCGTACGGATCGAAGCGTCCGCTTCGCGTGTTCGTTCGTTGAACACGGCGCCGAGCAACTCGTGGCCGAACGTGTTGGGCGCGGCCAGCGTGCCCTCGATACCGGTCCACGAGGTCGAAAGATGAACGCCCTCCGCGTCGAGCACGGTCATCTGCTGGGCGGTGTCGACGGTGTACATGTCGACCACACCGTCGCCGTCCATGCTGACGCCGTCGTCCGCGCTCATCGCTCGCCTCCCGCGATCCGCCGGTCCAGTTCGTGCAGTACGGGGCCGAGGCGGAGATCGGCCTCCTCCGCGGTGACACCGGCGGGGAACAGATCCGAGATGACGCCGAAACCCTCTTCGTGGGCGAGTTCGGCAGCCCGTTGGACGGTCTTCGTGATGGCCTGCGCGAGTCCTGTCGAATCGGGCGTGCGGAAGACCCTCGGGTCGAGGCGCAGCTCCACCAATTCGCCGTAGCCGCCGACGGTCGCGCTGATCAGCTCGTCGTCGGATTCAGCCGTCGCCCGGATCTCCGCCATCCGTCGTTGCTGTTCGCGGAGCCCCTTTTCCGTCCTCGCGTATCCAGCTTTCCTGTCGGCGTGGTCGCCCACCGTGCCTCCTCGATTCGATCCGGTACGAGTGTCGCCGGGGCGAAGGGGCCGTGAGGCGTCGTGACAGGTTGCGGCCACCGCGGCGAGACCCAGGGCCGTCTGCCCGACGATTGCCGGAATGAGACGACTTGCGGCACTCGCGGCGGCCGGCGCGCTGGCCGCGATACATCTGGTCGGCGGGGCCGTTCCGGCGTACGCGGCTCCTCCGGCGGGGGTGTGTCACGATCCCGAACCGGCCCGCGAACGGGTCCAGGTACGTCCATGGGCACAGCAAACCCTGGATCCGCAACGGGTCTGGCCGCGCAGCAGGGGTGCGGGAGTGCTGGTCGCCGTGGTCGATTCGGGTGTCGACGCCGATCATCCCCAGCTGCGCAGACCCGGCAAAGTGCGTACGGGCCGGGACTTCTACCTGCCCGGCGCGTTGCCGGGAAACTTCGACTGCGTCTCCCATGGCACCGGCGTCGCCGGCATCATCGCCGCTGATCCGTTGCCCGGTATCGGTTTCCACGGTCTGGCGCCGGACGCGGAGATACTGCCGGTGCGGATCACCGACCGGGATATCAGCGACCGGGGCGAGTCGCTGCGGATCAACCCGGACGCGGTGGCCGCCGGAATCCGCTACGCGGCCGATCAAGGTGCGCGGGTGATCAATCTGTCGCTGGCGGGTTTCAGCGATTTCCCCGTCATCCGGGCGGCAGTGGCGCACGCCGTGGCCAGGGACGCGGTCGTGGTGGTCGCGGCGGGCAATTCGCAGCAGAACTCACCCGCCGGGCTGCCGTCCTATCCGGCCTCCTACGACGGCGTGCTCGGCGTCGGCGCGGTGGACCGGGCGGGGGCGAGGATGGGCTCTTCCCAGATCGGCCCGTACGTCGGCATCGTCGCGCCTGGCGCCGAAATCTTGACCACGGCCAGGGAAGACGGGCACGCCCAGGTCGACGGCACCAGTTTCGCCGCGCCTTTCGTCGCCGCGACCGCGGCACTGGTGCGCTCGGCGTGGCCGCGGTTGTCCGCCGCGCAGGTGATCCAGCGACTGAAAGCCACGGCCGACCCGGCGCGAGGTGGACTCGGCAGCGACGCCTACGGCGCCGGGCTGGTCGATCCCTACCGTGCGGTGACCGACGGCCTGGATCCGGAGAAACCCGCTGCGATGCCGGCCTACCTGCCGCCGCCACCGGACCTCACGAGGCTGGAGAAGGCCGCGCGAACCGAGGAGACGGGGACGACGGCGAAATGGCTGACCGCCTCCGTGGCCGCCGCGCTGGTGCTGGCCGGGCTGGCGGCGGCGATCATCCCGCGCGGGAACAAGCGCCGCTGGCGGCCGGGCAGAACCGCCTCGATGCCCACCGAGCCGCGAGTGCCGGAACCGCCCGAGCAGGTCTTCCTGATCCCTGAACGCTGACTCGTGTTTCGCGTCGTTAGAACGACCCGGTATTTGCCTACCCATGTCTGAGCGGGGCGAATGTGACGGGTCGTCGAGGGCGCACTCGGGTCTCGGATCTTGATCAACATCGGAGGCTCGTCGCGGCACGGCCGGGTGTGGAGGAATTGGGACGTTGAGCGTCCCGAATCCTCCACACTCGAATCACCTGACCAGCACGAGGGTTGGCATGCCTGGTGGTGACGATGTGGGAATCGGGACGTTGAGTGATGCTGTTGCCTTATTCAAGGCCGGCGAGCGAGCGTTGATCAGGCGCGATGAGACCAAGGGCGGCAGAACCGGTCGCGGGTGTCCATAAAGGACGCGAGGTGCCTGGATGCTTGTCTGTTTGATGTATATATGTGCGGTTTTCGATGGGGGTCAATCGGGCATGAGCAACCCGAAAAGTGTCACCTGTGGACAGTTGGGAAGGAGGCAGGTCACCGTGAAAAGCCCCTCCGTTGCCCACTTGACCAGCGGATAGACGCCCATCCCTCCGCCAGGCGCAAGCAAGGACGGGGGTGGCGTGACGATGGCCCCCTTCCTTGCGCCAGGCGCAAGGAAGGGGGCCATCGTGTACCGCGGAGCGAAGACTCAGACGGTGTTGCCCAACCGGACGATCGACTGGTCGCACGCGTCCTTCAGCCGGTGGACGCCGTTGGACACGGCGCAGCTCATCTGGTCGTGGCCGTCCCACTGCTCGTTGGCGAGCCGCCGGTTGCGGCGATCCGCCTCCATGACGGCTCCGCCGTACAGGCCCTGCGCGCCTTCTTCATTGAACCCTTGCGCGCGGACGTACATGAGATCGGTGGTGTCCCGAGCCGCCGTACCGGTCGCCTTCGTCGTCTGCGCGGCGTCGAGGCTGCTGCTCACGTGACAGGTGACCCTGTCGGTGCTGAAGACCATTTTCCTACCTTCCGTAGTTGAATCCGGCCGATGCTTCCGCGTCGGCGGAGCCGTGCACCTGGAGGCCGTAGTGGATACCGTCGGCGGTATCGGTGTAGTCGGTGCCCACCTTGGTGACCTTCGTGCCGAGAACGCCGTATGCGTCGTTGGCCGCGATGTTCATCCGCCCGCTGTTCATCGCGATCATCGCCTCGGTGGTGCCGTTCAACCGCTGCTGGCCGTCCTGGATCTGGCTGACCGAGTCGTTCATGAACGACACGTGGCGCTGGCCCGCCACCAGATCGAGGTCGACTTCTGGATTCGTCAAGGGGCTCTCCTTCCTTTGCCGGATCGACGATCGATGCCCGTCCTCAACGAAAGTAGGCGGCGTGGAGCCCGTACTCGGGCGGCAGGCATCTTCCTGCCATCGCCGTCCCGACGACCGCGCGGTCACGGACGATTCGGGGTATGTCGACAGTCGTCGTGAAAAGGCCTGCCCGCCGGCCTGCTCCGGACATGCCAGCCGGAGAGCTGCTTCTGCAGCCACCGCCGGAGATCCCGCCGCCGCCGTCGCGGCAGTGGGCGCAGATCCTCATGGTGCTGCCGATGGTGGCCATGATGGCGGCGATGCTGCTGATGTACTCCGGTTCGATCGGCGGGTCCATGCGCTTCGTCGTCTACGGACTGATGGGCGTCGGCATGCTCGGCATGGTCGCCATGGGTTTCCTGCAGGGCGGCGGCCCGAGTAAACGGGAAATGGGTTACGCCAGACGAAAGTACTTGCGGCACCTTTCACAGCACCGGTTGCGGTTGCGCCGCTCGGCCCGCAAACAGCGTGCGGCGATGGAGTACCTGCACCCGGATCCCGTCTCGTTGTGGTCACTCGCCGTCAGCTACCGGCTCTGGGAGCGGCGCAAGGACGACCCCGATTTCGCCGTCGCCCGGATCGCCCGTGGACGGCAACGGCCGGCGCTCACCGTGGTCGCCCCGGACACGAAACCACTGGAGGAGCTCGAACCGCTGTCGGCCTTGGCGCTGCGCCGGTTCGTCACCACCTACGCCACTCTCGACCGGCTCCCGATCGCCATCGCGGTCAACGGTTTCAGCCGGATCCACGCGTGCGGCGATCGCGACGCCGTGCTGGGCATGCTGCGCGCGATGCTGGCCCAGCTGGCCGTCATGCAATCCCCGGACGATCTGCGTGTCGCGGTCTGCGTCGGCGAAGACCGCCGTGTCGACTGGGAATGGGTCAAATGGCTTCCGCACGCCCTGCACCCGGAGCGCACCGACGCACTCGGCCCGCTGCGCCTGGTCGCCGCGACCATCCCCGCGCTGGAGTCGATGCTCGAAGAGGAACTGACCAGGCGGCCGAGGTTCGACCCGGACGCGGGCACCCGCTTGCCCGGCCCTCATCTGGTCGTGGTGCTGGACGGCGGCGCGGTCGCCGGTTCCGATCACCTGATGACCGGTGGCGGCGTCGAAGGAGTGACCGTGGTGGACCTGAGCACCGCGCCGCCCCGGGCCTTCGACCGGGCCACCGTGCTCCTCGACGTCGCCGGGGACGGCGACCTGATCAGCGAGACCGTCGACGGCGCGGTTCCCCTCGGCCGGGCCGATCTGCTCGGCGCGGTGGCCGCCGAAGGCCTCGCCAGGCAGCTCGCCCCGCTGCGGCTGACCGCGGGCCAGCGCGGGGAAGCGCCGATGAGCAGCGAACTCGGCCTCGCCGAGCTGCTGGAATTGGGCGACCCCTTCGACTTCGACCCCGATGACACCTGGGTGCCCCGGCCCAACCGCGACCGGCTCCGGATCAAGCTGGGGATCAGGGAGGACGGGAACCCGATCGAAATCGACCTCAAGGAATCCGCCCAGGACGGGATGGGCCCGCACGGTCTGCTGATCGGCGCGACCGGCTCGGGGAAGTCGGAACTGCTGCGCACGCTCGTACTGGCGCTGGCGGTCACCCATCCGCCGAACTCGCTGAACTTCGCCTTGGTCGACTTCAAGGGGGGCGCCACCTTCAGCAGGCTGGACAACCTCCCGCACACCAGTGCCGTTATCACGAACCTGGCGGACGAACTGCATCTGGTCGACCGGATGACCGATGCGATCAACGGCGAGCTGATCCGCCGTCAGGAACTGCTTCGCGCGGCGGGGAACTTCTCCTCCTTGCGCGACTACGAGAAGGCCAGGGCCGCGGGTGCGCCCTTGCCGGAGGTACCCACGCTGCTGGTGATCTGCGACGAGTTCTCCGAACTGCTCTCGGCCAAACCGGACTTCATCGACATGTTCGTCCAGATCGGCCGCGTCGGGCGGTCGCTCGGGGTGCATCTGCTGCTCGCCTCCCAGCGACTGGACGAGGGCAGGTTGCGCGGTCTCGAAGCGCACCTGTCCTATCGGATCGGGCTGCGCACCTTCTCCGAAATGGACAGTCGCGCGGTACTCGGTGTGCCGGACGCGTTCAAACTGCCGAGGGCTCCTGGCCACGGCTTCGTCAAGGTCGGCACCGAACCGATGGACCGCTTCCGGTCCGCCTATGTGTCCGGCGTGTACCAGCGCTCCACCGGGGTGCCCGCGCCGTCGGCGGGTGCCGAGGCGTTCGCGCTGCACGAGTACACGACCGCTTATCTCGCCCCGGACCTCGACGAGGATCCGCGGGAGAAACCCGCCGCGGACGGCGATCCCGACCAGGCCTCCGGCGAGACCCTGCTGGACATCCTGGTGGACCGGCTGGAAGGGCGGGGGACCCCCGCGCACCAGGTGTGGCTGCCACCGCTGGGCGAGTCGCCGACCCTGGACCAGGTGCTGCCCTCACTGATCGTCCACGCGCAGCGCGGCATGACCTCGAATTCGGCCGAGCTCGCCGGTGCGCTGCGCCCGGTGCTCGGCATCGTGGACCGGCCGTACGAGCAACGGCGCGACCCGCTGGTGCTGGATCTGTCCGGCGGCGCCGGGCATGTGCTGGTGCTCGGGGGACCCCGGTCGGGCAAGAGCACCGCACTGCGCACGATCGTCAGCAGCGTCGCGCTCACCCACACGCCGCGGGAAACGACCTTCTACTGCCTCGATTTCGGTGGTGGCACACTCGCTTCGATCGCGGGTCTGCCCCATGTCGGCGGCGTCTCCGGCCGCCTCGACACGGGCGCGGTCCGGCGCACCATCGCCGAAGTGGCGACCCTGCTCGCTCAACGGGAACGGCTTTTCGCTCAGCACCGGATCGACGGGATGGCCACCTACCGCAAACTCCGGGCCGAAGGCGGATTCGCCGACGACCCGCACGGCGATGTGTTCCTCGTCATCGACGGCTGGCTGACGCTGCGCAACGATTTCATGGATCTCGAGGAGACGGTCAACGACATCATCGCGCGCGGCCTCGCCTTCGGTGTCCATGTCATCGCCGGTGCCACCCGCGCCTTCGATCTGCGGATGAACGTCAGGGATCTGTTCGTCAGCACGCTGGAGCTGAAGATCGGCGATCCGATCGATTCGGTGATCGACCGGCGGGCCGCGATGAGCGTGCCGCCCGATTCGCCGGGCAGGGGCGTCGCGATGAGCGGGCACCAGATGCTGGTCGCGCTGCCGAGGGTGGACGGGGTTTCCGGCACCGAGGATCTGACGACCGGGGTGGCCGCCATGGTCGACGCGGTCGAGAAGGCCTGGCCGGGGCCGTCCGCGCCCTCGGTCCGGCTGCTGCCGGCGGTCCTGCCCTATCTGGAACTACCCGCCACCGACGAGCCGTCGGGATCGGACGCCGGGTTCGCCGTCGGCATCCACGAGCGCGATCTCAGCCCGTTGCGCCTCGATTTCGCCGACGATCCGCATTTCCTGGTGCTGGCGGATATCCGCAGCGGTAAGACCAACTTCCTCCGGGTGCTCGCCAGGCGGATCTGCCAGGCGTACACACCGGAAGAGGCGCAGATCGTCCTCATCGACCACCGCAGGGGGCTGCTCGGCGAGGTCGACGGCGAGTACCTGATCGGCATGGGGGTCAACGACACCCACAGCTCCGAGCTGCTGGCACAGCTGGCCGAAAAGCTCACCGCGCGACTGCCGGGCCCGGACGTCACCACCGAGCAACTGCGCAACCGCAGCTGGTGGACCGGCCCGGAGATCTTCGTGCTCGTCGACGACTACGACATGGTGGCGACGCACAAGGATCACCCGCTGTTCGCGCTCTTCCCGCTGATCGCGCAGGCGTCGGATATCGGCCTGCACGTCGTGCTCGCCCGCCGCAGCGGAGGTGCTGGTCTCGGCCTCGGAGAACCGTTCCTCGCCAGGCTGCGGGACGTCGGCGCGTCCGGGCTGATGATGTCCGGTGACCGGGACGAAGGGCCGCTGCTCGGCGGAATGCGGCCTCAGGTGCTCCCGCCCGGCCGTGGCTGGCTGGTCGACCGGCGTGGCGGCAAGAGCCTGACCCAGGTCGCCTGGCTGCCGCCGAAGGAATGACCGATCGCGTGGCCGCTTCCTGTCGCGGCCCGCTCGCCACGTCGTCGGCGTGGTTGCCTTCTTGAGACGTAACAGATACGAGGAGCAGGACATGGGATCCGGCGAAACCGTCGACGGCGACACCGTGGTGATGATCGAGGCAGCCCAGAGTTTCAACAGCGTCGTGCAGGACGTCCCGAACCTGATGGGCCGTTCCGTCGACGCCGCGTGCGGCGGTGGCCTGCAGGAGTGCGGTCCGCTCGCGCAGGCCGACGCGTATGCGACGAACAACCTGCAGACCTTCGTCCAGAACGTCAGGTACGGCATCGCGGCTTACGGGAAGTTCGCCCAGAGCTCCGGAATCGCCTACCGCGATGCGGACGAAGCGGCCGCGGCGGACCTTCTTCAGCGCTGGCGCGACGACCGGGGGGCGGGGCTCCCGGACATCACGAAGGCGCTCCCCGCATGGGTGCCCGGCACGTCGCAACCGAAGTAGGAGGCTGACATGGGTGGAGGCGTGTGGCCCGACCTCGGGTACACCGTTTTCAGGCTCGACGAGCAGCACGCCAAGATCACGGCCGAACTCCCGCATATCAAGCGACTCCATGCGGCGGCCGATATGTGGAGCGAGGCGGCCACCTGGATAGCGGACAAAGCGGTTTCCTTCAACCAGCAGGTGGAGAACCTCGTTTCGCACTGGCCGGACCGCGCAGGGGACACGTTCCGTGCCATGGCGAAGCGGGACATCGACACCCTGCGCTCCTGGGTACAGACCCCGGACGCGCAGATCCCCGTGACGAGCGGCGTGCCTCTCCCGATGCTGCCGAGCGGGTTCCAAGCACAACTGACCCGTCCCTCGCACGGCATCACGATGTCCAATGTGGTCGAGCGGCTGCGCTCGCTCGCCGGCGACATCCAGCGGACGTTCGACTACGTGGACACCCTGCACCGCGACTATCACGACTTGTTCGACAACAAACCTGGCGTGCAGGCTGAAGACAGGATGGCCGTCGAGAACGACTACCGCGAGAAAGCAGGCACAGCGCTCGACAACCTCGCGCGCCACTACAACGATGTGACCGGCAATGCGCTGCCCGACGCCAGAGGCCTGGCGTGGACCGGGCCGCGCAGCGAAGTGGTCCCGTTGGTGAAATCCGATTCACCCGCCGACACCGGGGTTCCGGGGGATCCGGGTACCACCGGAGGAGACACGGGAGCGCCGAACCCCGGTGAGACCCAGCAACCGAATCCCGGCGAAACACCGGAGACCCCCGAAGAGGAAAAGCCACTCACACTCGCGGAACAGCTGGATCTCGCGTCGCAGGGGCTCGACGTCGCGGGCAAAGCGGTCGACCTGGCGGGGAAGGTCGCGGACCAGCTGCTCGGCTCGGGCGGGACCGGCTCGGCCGGCGTGCCGGATCCGGCCACCGTGCCGAATCCGCTGGACGGCTGGAAACCAGCCGATCTTCCCACGCTGAGTGGCATCCCGGGCGCGGGCGATCCGCTGGGCCTGCCGGGTCTCGCCGGTCTCGACAGCGGTGGCGGCGGGATCGGCGGCGGTCTGGGCGCGGGCGGAATCGGCCCTGGCGGTGCCGTTTCGCCGATGTCCGGTGCCGTTTCACCCCTCGCGGGCGCGGCAGGCTTCGCCGCCGGGACGCCGGGGACCTCGGTGGGGACGGGTTCGGCGGGGATGGGCGGCAGCCCCGGGATGATGCCGATGTATCCGCAGAGCGGCGCGGGTAGAACGGCGGGCGGCGGCGACATCAGGCCGGGAGCCGCCGAGCACGTCAACGCGGTCCGTTCGCGCAAACCCGACGGCGAACCGGGGGTGGCACTCCGGGGCAGGGCGGGAACGCCGCCCCGGCCGCCGGTCGCCAGGCGGCGCCCTGTCGTCGAGGACGACGTCGTGCACGTTCTCGACGAAGACCTGTGGCAAGTGAACCCGGCCACCGATCAACCGAAATACCGCACCGGATACTAGGAGGAGGGCATATGTCCGACGTCGTCGACGGTAACCCCAGTTCGATGTTCGCGTACTCACAGCAACTCAAGGCACCCCCGATACCGGGATCGGTGACCGCGGGCCTCGCCACGCAGGCGAATCTGTCCGGGATGGTCGAGAGCGCGCTGTTGTCGGTTCTGGACGTGGCCGTCACCGCCGAGATCAACGCCTATCTGGGCTATGTCACCGCGGACATGGTCACTTACGGCGCGAAGGTCAAACAAGCGGCCGCGACCTACTCGCTCGCCGACATCACCAGCGCGCTCGATCTGGCCACTTCCGGCGTCAAGCTGGGGAACAAGGTGATCGGCGTCGCGAAACAGGTGACCGGTGCCGGGGGTTCGCAGTCCGGCACCACCGATTCCACCGGGTCCGCCGCTGGCGACGGCTCGGCGCAGACGACCTAAGGAGCCTCTCTTGTTCCCGTATGGCGTACTTCCGATGGAAGTCATTGTCGGGTGTATCTCGCAGACACAGGCCTGTATCCCGGTCCTCACCGAGAAGTCGAGGATGTGGAAGGAGGCGCGTGGCTGGGTCGAGGACGCCAAGGTGGAGTTGCAGACCCGCGCGAACGACCTGGCACCGGACTGGACCGACGACGCGGGCAGGGCGTTCGAGGAGAAGACCAAACTGTCGCTGGCCGATCTGACGCTGTGGGGTCAGCGGATCGACGACTCCCAGGTATCGGAGAAGCTGGCCGAGCTGGCGGCCAGCCTTCCAGGGGCGGAGGCGGTCGTGCTGGGCCTCGCCGCCGAGTACGAGGGCTTCATGCTCACGCTCAACTTCCCGGCGGCGTTCGCGGCGCAGCAGAAGGCGGGCGCGACCCTTTCCACCTTGGGCACCCGCTTCGACATGGCGATGCTCTCCATGTGCACCGCGGCCGGGATCGCGAATCCGGCCGATATCCTGCCCGGTTTCCCCCAGATCACCGGTTCCGCCGCGGACGCGGTGAAGACGGCCGACGCCGCGGTGAACCTGCTCACGGAGGTGCAGAGCCTGACCGAGTCCCTCGGTGTCGGGTCCGGCGGGACCCTGCCGGACTCATCCGGTCTTCTCGACGGTTGGACCGGTTCGGACGTGCCGTCCGCGTCGAATCCCGGTGGGGGCGGGCTGACACTGGCCGGGCTGGCGCCGAGCGCGCTGACTCCCGGTCCTCTCCCGGGCGCTCCGCTGGGCGGGTTGTCCGGTGGCGGGATGCCGCCGTCCGGCCTGGCTTCACTGCCGCCGATGCCGCTGGGGACACTCGGCGCCGCCGGTGGGCCAGGCGGGATTCCGGCGTCCCGGGCGGGCGCGGGAAAGCGTGCCACCAGTCCGATGACCGAGATCCCGCCGGGTGGCACGATCGGTTCCTCGAAGTCCGCGCCCGGCGGCGGGATGATGCCGCCGGGGATGCCGCAGCACGCCGCGGCGACGCAAGGAACGGTGCGACCGGGAGCGGCCGAGCATCCCCACGAGCGGTCCGAGGATCAGCGGCCCGCGCTGGGGACCGACGGTGTGGCTTCGGCACTGCGTGGCAGGGCGGTCGATGCCGAGGGGGCCCGTTTCACCATCCCCGGCCACCGGCGGACCGCCGAGTCGGATACGGGATCGCTGCAGCTGCTGGAGGACGACACCTGGCAGTGAGCTGAGGGAATCCCCGCGCCGACCATGCCACGCTCGCCCCGCTCCTCCTGTTCCATCTTGAGAAGCGATGCCTCACAGGCCACTACACCCAGCACAAGGAAGGGGGCCATCCCCCGGGCCGAACCCGCCCCGGATGTGCCATGCTCGACAGCGCACGAGGCGGCGAAACCGAGAGGTGACGAGGGTGTCCATCTGGGCAGGCGTGATCAATTTCGTCCGGGCGCGGTACGAGGTGCTCGAAGAGCGGGACGGCTGGCTCCGGTTCCGCGTCGACACCGGCGACGGCCGCGGCCAGCAGGTGTCCTTGCACCACTTGCCCGACCACGACGGCGCGGAGTGGGTGGAGATCTCGTCTCCGGTCGGCTGGGCCGACAAGATCGACCTGCGGCGCCTGCTCGAACTGGCGGGCGGTGATTCGGTCGGCGGAGCGGCGGTGGTGGACGGTGTCGCGCTGCTCAAGCACACGATCCCGCTGGTCGACCTGAATCTGGTCAACGAGTTCGAGCATCCGCTGAAGGCCCTCGTCGCGCGTGCCGACACCCTCGAACACGAGCTGACCAAGGCCGACGAGTTCTGATCCGGCCCGTCCTTTCGGGACGGGAACAGTGAAGGCCCCCTGCGCCGCAGGGGGCCTTCACTCGTTTCGAGGGGTCAGAGGCGCTCCTGGAGCGCGTCCGCGGCGGCGAGCAGGTCCGCGGCCCAGCGTGCCCCCGGCTTACGCCCTATCCGTTCGATGGGCCCGGAAACCGACACCGCGGCGACGACGGTGCCCGTCGAATCCCGCACCGGCGCCGAGACACTCGCCACACCCGGTTCCCGTTCGGCCACACTCTGGGCCCAGCCGCGACGGCGGACTTCGAGCAGTGTGCGCTCCCCGTACACCGCCTCGGTGAGGATCGTGCGCTGCGTATGCGGATCCGACCACGCGGCGAGCACCTTCGCGCCGGAGCCCGCGGTCATCGGCAGCCGTGAACCGATCGGCACCGTGTCACGCAGCCCGCTCGGCGGTTCCGCCGTCGACACGCAGACGCGCTGGACACCGTCGCGACGGTACAGCTGAACACTTTCGCCGGTGATGTCGCGCAGTTTCGGCAGCACCGAACTCGCCGCGTCGAGCAGCGGGTCGGTCGAGCCGCCCGCCAGTTCCGCGAGTGCGGTCCCCGGCCGCCAGCGGCCGTCGGGGCCGCGGCGCAACAGGCGATGCACCTCGAGGCCGACCGCGAGCCGATGCGCCGTGGCGCGCGGCAAACCGGTCCGCGTGCACAGTTCCGCCAGGCCACAAGGATCTTCGGCCACGGCCTGAAGCACGGCCACGGCCTTGTCGAGTACTCCGATACCGCTATGCTGTCCCACAAGCCGATACTATCTTCCCGAAGTTTGAGATGTCCAGATGGTGGGAAGTACCTATTCCATCGCATGTGAGGAGCCGGAAATGCCCCGGACACTGGCCGAGAAAGTGTGGGAGTCGCACCTGGTGCGGCGCGGCGAGGGGGCCGAGCCCGACCTGCTCTACATCGATCTCCACCTGCTGCACGAGGTCACCAGCCCGCAGGCGTTCGACGGACTCCGCCTGGCCGGCCGGAAACTGCGCCGCCCGGACCTCACCATCGCGACCGAGGACCACAACGTCCCGACGATCGACATCGAGCTGCCGATCGCGGATCCCGTTTCCCGTACCCAGGTCGACACCCTTCGTGCCAACTGCAAGGAGTTCGGTGTCCGGTTGCACCCGATGGGCGACGCCGAGCAGGGCATCGTGCACGTCATCGGCCCGCAGCTCGGCCTGACCCAGCCGGGGATGACCGTGGTGTGCGGCGACAGTCACACCTCGACGCACGGTGCCTTCGGCGCCATGGCCTTCGGCATCGGCACCTCCGAGGTCGAACACGTGATGGCCACGCAGACCCTGCCGCTCCGTCCATTCAAGACGATGGCGATC
Organism: Amycolatopsis sp. NPDC049868; assembly: GCF_044461365.1. NCBI lineage: Bacteria > Bacillati > Actinomycetota > Actinomycetes > Pseudonocardiales > Pseudonocardiaceae > Amycolatopsis > Amycolatopsis sp. NPDC049868. The sequence continues at coordinate 214,329 of NZ_JBITKV010000008.1, forward strand.
ACGGTCGACGGGCGGCTGCGCCCCGGCGTCACGGCGAAGGACATCATCCTCGCGGTGATCGCGAAGATCGGCACCGGCGGCGGGCAGGGCTACGTCCTCGAGTACCGCGGCGAAGCCATCGAAAAGCTGTCGATGGAAGCCCGGATGACGGTGTGCAACATGTCCATCGAAGCCGGCGCGCGCGCCGGGCTCATCGCGCCGGACGAGACGACGTTCGCGTATCTGAAGGGCCGTCCGCACGCGCCGCAGGGCGCCGATTGGGACGCCGCGGTCGAGAACTGGCGCGAACTCCGCACGGACGACGACGCCGTCTTCGACGCCGAGGTGCGCCTGAACGCCGACGAGCTCACGCCTTTCGTGACCTGGGGCACGAACCCGGGCCAGGGTCTCCCGCTGGGCGCCGAGGTGCCCGACCCGGAGCGCATCGGCGACGAGAACGAGCGCATCGCCGCTGAAAAGGCCCTGTCCTATATGGACCTGAAGCCGGGCACGCCGCTGCGTGAGATCGCGGTGGACACCGTCTTCCTCGGCTCCTGCACGAACGGTCGTATCGAGGATCTGAGGGCCGCCGCGGACGTCCTGCGCGGGCACAAGGTCGCCGATTCGGTCCGGATGCTCGTCGTCCCCGGCTCGATGCGCGTCCGCCAGGCGGCGGAAGCCGAGGGGCTGGACAAGATCTTCACCGAAGCGGGCGCGGAATGGCGTCAGGCGGGCTGCTCGATGTGCCTCGGCATGAACCCGGACCAGCTCAAGCCGGGCGAGCGCAGCGCGTCGACCTCGAACCGCAACTTCGAAGGCAGGCAGGGCAAGGGCGGCCGGACGCATCTGGTCTCGCCGCTCGTGGCGGCCGCCACGGCCGTGCGGGGAACGCTGTCCAGCCCCGAAGACCTGCAGACCGCCGCCTCCCACTGACGGCACTGACATCGCTGACATCCGCGAAGGAGTTCCCAACATGGACGCGTTCACCCACCACACCGGCGTCGGGGTCCCGCTGCGCAGGTCCAACGTGGACACTGACCAGATCATCCCGGCGGTCTATCTCAAGCGCGTGAGCCGCACCGGCTTCGAGGACGGGCTCTTCGCCGCCTGGCGGTCCGACGAGTCGTTCATCCTCAACCACGAGCCCTTCAAGAACGGGTCGGTCCTGGTCGCGGGCCCGGACTTCGGCACCGGTTCTTCCCGCGAGCACGCGGTCTGGGCCTTGATGGACTACGGCTTCCGGGTCGTGATCTCCTCCCGGTTCGCGGACATCTTCCGCGGCAACTCGGGCAAGCAGGGTCTCGTCGCCGCTCAGGTCGAGCAGGCGGACGTCGAACTGCTGTGGAAGCTGCTCGAAAACGAGCCCGGGACGGAGGTCACGGTGGACCTCGAGTCGAAGACGGTACGGGCCAAGGACTTCACCGCGCCCTTCCAGATCGACGACTACACCCGCTGGCGGCTCCTCGAAGGGCTCGACGACATCGCCCTGACACTCCGCCACGCGGAGGAGATCGACACTTTCGAGACCGAGCGCCCCTCCTGGAAGCCGGTGACCCTCCCGGCGGCCTCCTCCTAGCACCGGCCGAAGGGGGCGGATTCCCTTGCTGAGCAGGGAATCCGCACCCCCGCCGGGACTGCCTCACACAGCCCCGAAACCACACCGAACGGCACCTCGAGAGGCCCTGAAGGGGTCCCTCGGGAGGCGGAACAGCCCCCGAGACAAGGGAAATTTCCGCGCGTCGTTTGGAATTTGTGCTGCATTGGTAATACCGTGTGCGCTAAGTCGGCCGACGGGGCCGTGTACAAGTAGTTCTTCTTGGAGGACTGGAATGGCCAACAAGGCCCAGCTGATCGAGGCGCTGTCGGAGCGCCTGGGCGACAAGAAGGTCGCGTCGGAGGCCGTCGATGGCCTTGTCGACATCATCATCCGGACGGTCAACAAGGGCGAGAAGGTGAACATCACCGGCTTCGGTGTGTTCGAGAAGCGCGCCCGCGCCGCCCGCACCGCGCGGAACCCGCGCACCGGTGAGACCGTTCGCGTCAAGAAGACCAACGTGCCCGCGTTCCGCGCCGGCACGACCTTCAAGGACGTCATCAGTGGTTCGAAGAAGCTGCCGAAGGCCACCGCTGTGAAGCGCGCGACCGCCGGCACCACCGCTCGTGCCACCACCACCCGCGCGACGACGACCCGGACGGCCGCCAGCCGCCCGGCCGCGACGCGTTCCACGACCACGCGGACCCGCGCCGCCGCCACGACGACGCGTGCCGCCGCGAAGCCGGCAGCCAAGGCGACCGCGACCAAGGCGGCGGCCAAGACGACCGCCACCAAGGCCGCGCCGAAGACCGCCGCCAAGGCCACGACTCGCGCCACCACGGCCAAGAAGGCGACCGCCACCAAGGCCGCCGCGAAGCCGGCCGCCAAGGCGACCGCTGCCAAGGCTCCCGCGAAGAAGGCTCCGGCCAAGCGGACTTCGGCTGCCGCGAAGAAGAAGTAAGCTCCCTCTCCACGAGTGAGCCAACGGCAAGGCCCCGCGCACCGCGCGGGGCCTTGCCGCATTTCCGGGGCCGTGATCGGCGCTGACGCGCTCGCGCGCGGTCTCCGGGGATCTTGTCCCGCGGTGGATCCGCGGCCGCCCAGTGGACGAATGTGATGCGATTCTCGCGCTGCCAGGGGAAGTCAGCGGAAAAGAATCCGCTTCGACCGTCACCCCGATGGACGCGTCGTCCCGGTGCCAGGCTCCACAGTGGAGCGACGAGCGCCGGTTCGCCTCGACACAGCCGGAGTAGGCACGTCACCCACGTGGGGGAGCCGCACGACGTTCATCCGTGCTTGGACACCGAACTCACGTGATTGAAGCCGGAACTCGCGTGATTGGAAGCGATCCGGCTCCAAACACGCGTGATCCGGCTCCAAACACGCGTGATCCGGTTTCAGGGATGTGCGGGAGCGGGCGTGGGCAAAGGCGACGCGAAGTAGTCCGCGGCCACCAGCACCGGCCCGTCCTCTTCGGTCGGCGCCCGGAACGACAGCACCCAGAACGAGCCCTTCTTCGACGGCACCACACCGCCGCGGGCGACGGTCAGGTCGACGCCGTCGCGGTCGGCCAGCGCGCTGACGACGTCCGGGATCACCCCGCCCTGGCTGGAGATCACCGGTGTCCCGCCGTCACCGGCGATGGCGAGCAGCCGTGCGACACCGAGCACCGGGTCCGGCCAGTAGCCCTCTTCCGCCAGCAGCGGCTCGTGCCGGATCTCGGCCCCGAGATCCTCGGCGAGCCCGCTCACCGTCTGGACGCAGCGAAGCCGCGGCGCCGAGAGCACCCTGCCCGGCGCGTAAAGCCGCAGCAGTGAACGCAGCGCTTCGGCTTGACGCTGGCCCGCGTCCGAAAGCGGCCGCAGGTCGTCGTCGCCGTTCCACTCGTCGCGTTTACCCGCTTTGGCGTGCCGCACCAGGATCACCGTGGTGAGTTCGGGCGGCAGCGCGGAGAACTCGCGCAGCACCCGGACGTCCCCTGGCCGGGTCAACAGTTTCTCCGCCGACTCCGTGTCGAGCCAGCGCAGCTCGTCGACCTCCTCGTTCGGCGCGAAGGCGCCGGAAACCGCGTGCGCGGAGAAATAGTCGACGGTCTTCGGCGCTCCCGCCACGGTGTATTCGGTCCGGACCAGATACCGGCCGAGCACCGCTTCGAATCCGGTCTCCTCGCCGATCTCCCGGACCGCCGCGCCCGCGATGGTCTCGCCCGGGTCCAGCTTTCCCTTCGGCAGCGACCAATCGTCATAGCGTGGCCGGTGGACCAGCGCGACCTCGATCCGGTCACCCTGACGGCGCCAGAGAACGGCCCCCGCCGCCCGCACGACCCCGCTCATCCCGCCGCCCCGTGCCGCTTCGCCAGTTCGACCTGGTGGTCGCGGACGTCGTCCCCGGACGCGGGGAACGGGGTCCACTCACCGGTGGAGTTCAGCACCCAGCACCGGGTCGAGGGGTGCAGCGCGGATTCGAAGATGTAGTCCAGCTGCGCCGTCAGTTTCGGATCCTTGACCCGCACCAGCGCCTCGATCCGGCGGTCCAGGTTGCGGTGCATCATGTCCGCGCTGCCGATCCATCGCGTGCCGCCCGCGAGGAAGGTGAAGATCCGCGAGTGTTCGAGGAAGCGGCCGAGGATGGAGCGCACGTGGATGTTCTCGCTCAGCCCCTCCACACCCGGCTTCAGCGCGCAGATCCCGCGCACCACGATGTCGACCGGCACACCGGCCTGTGAGGCGTGGTACAGCGCGTCGATCACCTGCTCGTCGACGAGCGAGTTGCACTTGATCCGGATCCCGGCGGTCTGGCCGGCGCGGGCGAGCTCGATCTCCTCGCCGATCGCGCGCACGATGCCGCGCCGGATCCCGTGCGGCGACGTGAGGATGTTGCGGTAGGTGTCCTGGCGGGAGTACCCGGTCAGCACGTTGAACAGATCCGTCAGATCCGCGCCGATCGTGGGGTCGGCGGTCAGGATGCCGAGATCCTCGTACAGGCGCGCCGTCTTCGGGTTGTAGTTGCCGGTGCCGATATGGCAGTAGCGGCGGATGGTCGAACCCTCCTGGCGCACCACCATCGACACCTTGCAGTGCGTCTTCAGCCCGACGAGCCCGTAGACCACGTGCACGCCCGCGCGTTCCAGCGTGCGGGCCCAGGTGATGTTGGCCTGTTCGTCGAACCGGGCCTTGATCTCGACCAGCGCGACGACCTGCTTACCCGCCTCGGCGGCGTCGATCAGCGCGTCGACGATCGGGGAGTCGCCGGAGGTGCGGTACAGCGTTTGCTTGATCGCCAGCACCTTCGAGTCCGCGGCGGCCTGTTCGATGAACCGCTGGACGCTGGTGGAGAACGAGTCGTACGGATGGTGCACGAGGACGTCGCCCTCGCGCAGCGTCGCGAACACCGACTTCGGCGTCTCGCGCTCACCGAACGCCGGATGCGTGGCGGGAACGAAAGGGCGATCCTTGAGCTCCTTCCGGTCGACGCCGGACAACTGGTGCAGGCAGGTCAGATCCAGCAGACCCGGCACCTCGACGACGTCGCGCGGGTCGACCTCCAGTTCACGCAGCAGCAGTTCGAGCATGTGCTCGCTCATGTCCTGTGCCACTTCGAGCCGCACCGGCGGGCCGAACCGCCGCTGCGCCAGTTCACGTTCCAGCGCTTGGAGGAGATCCTCGTCCCGGTCTTCTTCGACCTCGAAGTCCGCGTTGCGGGTGACCCGGAACGCGTGGTGCTCGGTGACCTCCATCCCGGTGAACAGCTCGCCGAGGTGCGCGGCGATCAGTTCCTCCAGCGGCAGGAAGGTCGCGGTGCGGACCTCACGCGGCTGCTGCTCGATGCGCATCAGGCGCGGCACGTTGCTCGGCACCTTGACGCGCGCGAACCGCTCGGTGCCCGCCTCCGGGTCCCGGACGGTGATCGCGAGATTGAGCGAAAGGCCGGAAATGTAGGGGAACGGGTGCGCGGGATCCACGGCCAGCGGTGTGAGCACCGGGAAGATCTGCTCGCTGAAGTAGTTGGACAGCCGGAGCTGGTCGGCGCCGGTCAGGTCGTTCCAGCCGACGATGTGGATGTCCTCGTCGGCCAGCTGCGGCCGCAGGTGCAGCTCGAAGGCGTTCGTGTGCCGCTCGACCAGGTCCTGGTTGCGTTTGGCGATGTACGCCAGCTGTTCGCGCGGGGTGAGCCCGTCCGCGCTGCGGACCGGGAGGCCGGTCTCGTCGCGGCGTTTCAGCCCGGCGACCCGCACCATGTAGAACTCGTCCAAATTGGACGCGAAGATCGCCAGGAACTTGGCGCGTTCCAGCAGCGGCTGCGACTCGTCCTCGGCCAGCGCGAGCACGCGCGCGTTGAAGTCCTGCCACGACAGCTCACGGTTGAAGTACCGGTCGTCGGGAAGGCTCTCGACGGCCGTGGGCGCCGACGTCACCGCGGGCGGCGCGGCGGGCAGCGCGCGGAACTCCTGCGCGGGACGGCTCGCCGAACCACCGCGCGTCGCGCGGACGGCCGTGCGCGGGGCCGAGCTGTTCGTCTTCCGTGCCCGGGCGGGTTTCGCCGTGCTGTTGTCCGGTTCCGGTTTCGCGGCGGAGGTCTTCCGCTTCCTTGCCGAGTTCGAGGTGCCGCCGTCATTTGTGCTCACGGGCTTCATTGTTCACCACTCGGCGCGATTATGTGCGCCGCGCGCGGGTCGCCAGGGTGAACTCTCGTCACATCACGACGCAGGGTGTTCCCAACAGCGTTGAAGTGCGCTTTCCGGCACCGAGGGTGCGGACGTGAGCGAGATCATCCGCGGTGTCCACGTCGGCCCGAAGCGATTCCGCGGCGATCGTGAGCGGGGTCGCACCGGAGGCGGTGTGCGCCCGCGCGGAACCCGTGCCGAATCGTGGCGTCAGTGCCTGGCCGGCACCCGCGAGCAACAGGGTGGTGCCCGTTCCCTGCCGGTCCGCGACGAACGCCCGCTGTCCGGCGGCCTCGGCCAGCGCGGCGGTGAGGTCTTCGGTCCGCAGCGCGGGCAGGTCGGCCTGCAGGGCGCCGACGAGAGCGGTCGGCGAGTCCCGGCGCAGCAGCTCCTCGCCGTGGCGCAGGGCCGCGTTCAATCCGCCGCGCGACGGTTCGGTGACGATCTCGACGCCGAGCTCGGTGAGATCCGCCACGGACGCCGGGTCGGCGGCGACCACCAGCACCCGCCGGACCCCGTCCGCCGAGGTCGCCGCGGACAACGTGTCGTAGGCCAGCGCCAGCACCAGTTCGGCGTGCCGCTCGGGCACGACGGCGCCGCGAAGCCGCGACTTGCCCTCGGCGGGGCGTTTCATCGGCACTATCAGGTCAAAGCCCACACGGTCCACATCTCACTTCTTACCCGACCCTCCCTGGACCGCGCTCGTACGCGCGCGGCAGGATCAGTGGTCTGGGACGACACGTGTGACTTCGAGGAGGACGAATTGGCCCGGCGTGAGAAGGGCGGCATCTGGGTGGGCATCGCCGCCGCACTGTTCTACCCGGCGACGGCCATCGGCAAGCGGGTCTACCGCAACGCCGAGCGGATCCCCCGCGAAGGCGGCGCGCTGCTCCTGCTCAACCACGTGTCCCACATGGACCCGGCGGTGGACGCGGTGTTCGTGCACCGGCAGAAGCGGGTGCCGCGGTTCCTCGGCAAGGAGAGCCTGACCAGGACGCCGATCTTCGGCAAGATCTTCGTCGGCGCCGGCCAGATCCCGGTGTCCCGCGGTTCGGCCGCCGCCGGCGACAGTCTCAAGGCCGCCCACCAGGCGTTGCGTGACGGCAAGGTCGTGGTGATCTATCCGGAGGGGACGATCACCAAGGACCCGGACGGCTGGCCGAAGAAGCCGTTCACCGGGGCCGCCCGGCTCGCGCTGGAGACCGACGTGCCGGTGATCCCGATCGCCCGCTGGGGCACGAACCACATCTTCAACGGCTACACGAAGAAGTTCACGCCGCTCCCGCGCAAGAAGATCACACACCTGGTCGGCGAGCCGATGGACCTTTCGGCCTACAAGGCCGGTTCGACCCGCAGCGCGTCCAAGCTGCGCGAGGTCACCGACCTGATGATGACGGAGATCACCGCGCTGCTCGCGGAGATCCGGCAGGAGGAACCGCCCGCGAAGAAGCCGGAGGACGACGCCTGATGGCCGAGGTCCAGCGGGTCACCGTACTCGGCGCCGGATCGTGGGGGACGGCGTTCGCCAAGGTGCTCGGCGACGCGGGGCGCGACGTGACCATGTGGGCCCGGCGGCCCGAGGTCGCGGCCGAGATCCGGGAGCGGCATCTCAATTCGCCCTATCTACCCGGTATCGAACTGCCGGAGCGGATCACCGCGACGGCCGATCCGGCCGAGGCCCTCGACGGCGCGCAGGCCGTGGTCCTCGCGGTGCCGAGCCAGACCTTGCGGACCAATCTCTCGGAGTGGTCCGGTCTGCTGCCGTCCGACGCGATCCTCGTGAGCCTCGCGAAGGGTGTCGAGCTGGGCACGCTCAAGCGGATGAGCGAGGTCATCGCCGAGATCGCGCGGGTCGACGCCGGGCAGATCGTGGTCGTGTCCGGGCCGAACCTGGCGAAGGAGATCGCGCTGGGGCAGCCCGCGGCGGCGGTGCTGGCCTGCACCGACCACGACAACGCCAAGGCGATCCAGCAGGCGAGCTTCAACCAGTACTTCCGGCCGTACACCAATACCGACGTCGTCGGCTGCGAGCTGGGCGGGGCGTGCAAGAACGTCATCGCGCTCAGCTGCGGGATGGCGGCGGGGCTCGGGCTCGGCGCGAACACCGTGGCCACGCTGATCACCCGCGGACTGGCCGAGATGGCCAGGCTCGGCGCGAAACTGGGCGCCGACCCGCTGACCTTCGCCGGGCTCGCCGGTGTCGGCGACCTGGTGGCGACCTGTTCGTCGCCGTTGTCGCGCAACCGGACCTTCGGCGAGCGGCTCGGCCGGGGCGAGACGCTGGAGCAGGCGCTGGCGGCCACCGGCGGCCAGGTCGCCGAGGGCGTCAAGTCGTGCACGTCGATCCGGGAACTGGCGATGGGTCTCGGTGTCGACATGCCGATCACCGACGCGATGCACCGGGTGTGCCACGAAGGCGTCGACCCGCGGCGTGCGGGCGCCGAGCTGCTCGGGCGGTCGCAGAAGCACGAGTGGTCCTGAGGAAGAGCGCAATATCGCGACAGACCGGGGCGGATCCGTGTTGCGAGCATGGACGTCAGGTGCAGAACTCACGGTCCACGGTATGAGATCTGTTGACCGCCGGGCTCCGCACTGGTTCGCTGGGCGCATGTTCGCACGTGGGATGACTGTGTCGCGGGGCCTCTCGGGTCTTGGTGCGGTCGCGTGCGCGTGTCGCTGTTGTCGGTGAACCCAGCCCCGGCCCAGTTCGACATCTTCTTTCTTCTGCGAGGACACCTCCATGTTCGCCGTCCCGGACAACACGCTCGTCATTCCCGAAAACCCCGCCCTGCGCCACCCGGTGCGGGTCGCGCTCGAATTCGCCGCGGACCGTGACCGCTGGCGGCACCTGCTGCGTTACGACCCCGACGAGCGCTTCTCTGCTCTCGTCGACGCCGACGAACTGCAGGAGATCTGGTTGATGAGCTGGCTGCCCGGCCAGCACACCGACCTGCACGACCACGAATTCGCCGCGGGCGCGTTCACCGTGGTCAGCGGGAAGCTGAGCGAGACCGTCGCCCGGCGCGCGGTCGACGGGCGGGCCGTGACCGAGCTGCACTCGCTGTCGGAGGGGCAGTCCCGCGTCTTCGGCCCCGGCTACGTCCACGAGGTGCGCAACGACGGGCCGGATCCCGCCGTCAGCGTGCACGTCTACCGGCACCGGCCCCGCACCATGCGGCCGTACCACCTGGACCCCGTCACCGGCCCTATCCGGGACTAACGCGAGGTTCAGGCGAGGTCGCCGCGCAGGCGGAATTCGGCCTCGACGCGCTCCCGGGATGCGCCGGTGGCGAGCAGGGTGTGCAGCAAAAGCCGGGATTTGCGCGGGTCCAGCCAGCCCGCCATCGTCGCGCCCATCGCGATCAGATCCGACTCCGAACCCCGGAAACCGTAGGTGCCGCGGAACGTCGGCCCGGCGCCGGTGCGGCCGGCGACCACGATCGGCACCTCCGGCAGGACCCGCTCGATCACGTCGGCGGACCCCGCCGAAACGTGCCCGGCGCCGTTGGCGGCGAGCACCACTCCCTTGACCCCGGCCTTGACCAGCGTTTCCAGGAGTTCGCCGGTGTCCTCCACTCCGCTTTCGACGATCGGCACCAGCCCGGAGAAGTCCGCGTTCTCCAGCGGCAACGCCGCCGGGCGGGCGGCCGCCGGGTGGAAGTAGTGCACCAAACCCTCGCTGACCAGCGCGAGCGGGCCGGCGGGAGCCGAGGAGAACGCCTCGACGTGGCTCGAATGCGTCTTCCGGACCCAGCGTCCGGCGTGGACGTCGTCGTTGAACGCGACCAGCGAGCCGCGGCCCCGGCTGCGGGGATCGGCGGCGACGGTCAGCGCGGCGAGGATGTTCCCCGCGCCGTCGGCGCTGGGCAGGCTGGGGTTGCGCATCGCGCCGGTGATCACGATCGGCGCCTCGGAAGCCCACGTCAGCTCGAAGAAGTACGCGGTCTCTTCGAGCGTGTCCGTGCCCTGGACCACGACGACGCCTTCAGCGCCTTCGTCGACGGCCCGGGCGGCCCAGTCCCGTGTCCTGATCAGGGTCGCGAAGTCCATCGAGGCGCTGGAAATCCCCGCGAGCGTTTCCGCGCGGACGTCCATCTCGAGGTTCTCGCCCAGGCCGCCGAGCAGGTCGGCGGCGGTGAGCCGGGGGATGGCGTGGTCTTCGCCGTCACCGGGGACCATGGAGATGGTGCCGCCCAGGGCGGCGACGGCGACAAGGGGCCGTTTCTCGGGGGAGACGCTCATACGGACATCTTCCCAAAAACTCGTGAGGCCACCGCCGCGCTTGCAGTACGTGAAGGCCCCCTTCCTGTACCTAGGCGCAAGGAAGGGGGCCTTCATGTACTTGGGATGGACAGGGCTCACCGCGCCTTGACGGCCTCGATCGTGAAGCTCGCCGCCAGCCGCTGCGGATCCTCGGTCAGCCGCCATTCCTCGGTCGTCTCGTTCAGGGTCATGAACCCGGGCAGCGCGTTCCACGGCACACTGTCGTGCTCCACCAGCCGCGTCAGCGTCAGCCCCGCGTCGAGCAGCGAAGTGACGATCTCGCCCAGCCCGTGGTTCCATTCGTGCGTCCGGTTGTGCTGGAACGAAACGTCGGTGTCCACATAGGTCCCCGGCTCGTCGAACACCAGCGGTTCGGCCTGCTCGAAGTACGGGTACCGCGGCGTGATCAGCGGCTGTGTCTCGTCGAGGGTGCCCAGCATCGGATGCATGTCGCGGATGAACAGCCGTCCGCCCGGCTTCAGCAGCTTCCCGACGACCTGTCCCCAGCGGGCGATGTCCGGCAGCCAGCAGAGCGCGCCGATCCCGGTGTAGACGAGGTCGAATTCCCCGGCGCCCAGCACGTCGGCGGCACTGTACACATCGGACTCGTGATAGTCGATCTCCGTGCCGGCCTCCTTGGCCAGCCGCCGTGCGATCTCCAGCGCGGGCGCGGAAAAGTCGAGGCCGGTCATCCGTGCGCCGAGCCGGGACAGCGAAAGCGTGTCCGTGCCGATATGGCACTGCAGGTGGACTCCGCGCGCACCGGAGACGTCGCCGAGCAGCGGCTGGTCGAAGGTGACCACGCCGCTGAGGTGTGTCGGGTCGGCGACGAACCGTTCGTAGCCGTAGTCCGGCGAGGCGGCGTGCGCCGGAGCGCGTTCGTCCCAGTTCGCCCGGTTGACCGACACGTAATCCGTCACGACGTCGCGGCTTTTTCGGCGGCGCTGCGCAGCACGCAGAATTCGTTGCCTTCGGGGTCTTCGAGGACGGCCCAGCCGGTGCCGTCCGGATTGCGCCGGTCGTGCTGGAGGGTCGCGCCGAGCTTCAGCAGGCGCTCCACCTCCTCGTCGCGCGGGATGTCCGGCTCGAGGCAGAGGTGGATCCGGTTCTTCACCGTCTTCGGCTCCGGGACCTGCCCGAAGAACAGCGTGACACCGTTGTCCATCACGATGATCGCTTCGGGATCGCCGGGCTGATCGTCGTCCGCCATCGGTTTGCCGACGACTTTGCTCCAGAAACGGCCCAGCTCGTAGGCGTCGGCGCAATCGAAGAAGAAGTTCTGCACGATAGAGGTCATGACGTCGCAGTCTGCCTGAGCCCGCGAAACCGGGCGAATGGTTTAAACGAGCCGCAGCCCCGGCGACCGGTGCACCTGCCGTTCCGCGTCGATGACCAGCACCTGGCAGCCTGGCCGCGACGCGACCCAGGCGATCCCCTCGGTCCCCATCGCGAAGGCGGCCGTGGCGAGGGAATCCGCGGTGACGAGGTCGTCGGCGGCGACCGTGACGCTCAGCAGCCCGACGGGCGGGCGTCCGGTCCGGCCGTCGAGGATATGCGCGCCGCGTTCGTATTCGGCCGAGGTCGCGACCGCGCCGCCGGACGATTCCACGACGGCGCAGACCGCGTCGGGCCGTTCGGGATGCCGGATGCCGACCCGCCAGGCGCGGCCGGGTTCCGGCTCGCCGGAGGTGATCACGTCCCCGCCCGCGTTGATGCAGAAGACGTCCAGTCCTTCCGCCACCAGCAGGTCCGCCGCCCGCTGCACCGCCCAGCCCTTGACCACCGCGTTCGGATCGAGCCGCCGCCCGGGGAGCCGGGCGGTGAACGCCCCGCCGGACAGCCGTTCGTAGTGGTCGCACAGCGAAAGCACTTCCAGGAGGTCGTCGCTCAGTTCCGAAGGCGAGAGTTCGCCGCGGTCGTAGCGGCAGACCTCGCTGCCGGCCTTGAACGGGCTGAACCGCGCGTCGACTTCCCGCAGCCAGCCGAAGACGCCGTCGATGGCGTGGCCGACGAGGTCGCCGCCCGCCCGGACGTCGACCGAGACCGGCAGCCCCATCACCTGTTCGACGCGGTTCATCTGGCGTCCAGCGCCGCCTGCAGCGATTTGACGTACGACTCGCTCGTCGACGTCGCCCCGGAGACGGTGTCGATGTCGGCGCTCTGCGCGGTCAGCGTCTCCTCCTGCAGGATCGGGATCGCCTCGACCCCGCGGCCGCTCGTCGGCCGTTGCAGCAGGCGGACCTCGGAGATCTTGTCCTCGGCCGAGATCACCAGCCGCACCTGGACGGTGCCGTACCGGTTGCTCTCCACCGAGCCGTCGATGGTGCGTTCGGCGCCTTCGGACGCGCCACCGTCCGCACTGGACGACGTCGGGGCGGGCGCCGCGACGGCGACGGTCTCCGAGCCGAGCGGGCCGGGTTCGTACAGCCACACACCGAGGAAGCCGGCGGCCGACAGCGCGACCGTGGCCGCGACGATGGTCTTCTTCATGATCGGATCTCCCTGGTTCAGGCGGCGAGGCTGAAGCGTTCGGCGTGGACCTGACTGCCCGGCACCCGCAGTTCCCGCAGGCTGCGCAGCGTCGCCGAGGTCATCCCGGGCGGGCCGCAGACGAAGACGTCCCGGTCCGCGATATCCGGCACGAGCCGCCGCAGATTGGGGGCGCCGAGTACCGGTCCGGCCTGATCGGACGGTCCACTGAGGACTCGAACGACCGCGCCGCGCGCCCGTGCCAAGCCGATCAGCTCCGGCAGAAGGACGGCGTCGCGTTCGTCGCGGACGCGGTAGAGCACCACGACATGCCCGGAGATCTCCTCCAGCAGCGCACGGATCGGGGTGATCCCGACGCCGCCCGCGACCAGCAGCGCGTCCGGTTTCTGTTGATGCATCGTGGTGAACGCGCCGTACGGGCCTTCGGCGAACACGCGGGTGCCGACCTTGAGCGACCGCAAGGACGCGCTGCCGTCCCCGGCGGCCTTCGCGGTCAGCCGCAGGGTGCGGCCGTCCGGCGCGGCCGAGAGGGAGAACGGATTCGCCTGCCACCAACGATCCCGGGTCATGAAGCGCCACAAGAAGAATTGGCCCGCCCTCGCGGGCATCTTGTCGAGATCCTTGCCGGAGATGTACACCGAGACGACGTCGTGGGATTCGGGGACCACGGCGACGACCTTCAAGCGGTGACGCAGATTCCGCGCCAGCGGCAGCACCACCCGGCCGGCGACGACGGAGCCGAGCGCGACGCCCCACACCGCCCACCAGTAGACCTGGGCCCCCGGCGAAGACGCGAACGATCCGCCCAACGCGATTTGATGCGTGAACGCCAATACGACCGCGGCATAGGTGTAGAGGTGGATGAAATGCCAGGTCTCGTACGCCAGCCGTCGCCGGGCGAACCGGGCGGAAACGGCGCCGACGAGCAGGATCAGCGCGAACGCGACGACCGCGCGCAGGATCCCCTCCAGTTTGGTCACCATCGTGACGAACTCGTCCACCACGCCGTTGTCCTCGACCTGCGCGTAGCCGAAGACGATGAACACGAAGTGGGCGAGCAGCGTCCACAGCAGGGCGAACCCGGTCCAGCGGTGCCAGCCGGTGAGCCGGTCCATGCCGAGGCGGCGGTCGAGCCACGGCAGCCGGGCGACCAGCAGCAGCTGGAACGCCATGGTCAGCGCCCCGTACAGCCCGGCGAGCCTGCCGATGCTGATGAGCACGTTGTCCGACGGCCCGGCGGCGAAGAAGAGCGCGGTCACGGTGGCCACGTTGGCCCCGAGGAAGAGGAAGAGCCCGGCGCGCGCGGCGATCCTGGGACGGATCGCCGGGCGCGGTCTCACGGCGGTCTGCGTCATGGTGGTCACACGTGGTTCCTTCCGGTCCGGTTCAAGGTCTGAGCCTGCTGTGCCAACCTGTGACCTTTCTTGGCGGAAGCTGTCGGCTTGCTGTCGTGTGGGCTCCCGCCTCGCCCTCGCGCGCGCGTTCACGGAGGATGGCTTTCGTGAACACCGAGAACCCCGTCCGCCTGCTGGTGGTGGACGACGAGCCGCATATCGCCGATCTGGTGGCCACCGTCGCCCGCTACGAGGGCTGGCAGGCCGTGACCGCCGGATCGGGCGAGGCCGCGCTCGCCAAGGCGGCCGAATTCGCGCCCGACATCGTCGTGCTCGATCTGATGCTGCCCGGGATCGACGGGTTCACCGTGCTGGACAAGCTCCGCGAGGCCGGGACGGCGGTGCCCGTGGTCTTCCTCACCGCGAAGGACGCGACCGCGGACCGCGTCGCCGGGCTCACCCGGGGCGGTGACGACTATCTCGTCAAGCCGTTCTCCGTCGAGGAACTGATGGCGCGGCTGCGCGCGGTCCTGCGGCGGAGCACCAACCAGGCCAAGGCCGCGGTGCTGCGGGTCGCCGACCTGACCCTCAACGAGGACACCCGCGAGGTCGCCCGAGACGGCCGACCGGCCGACCTGACCCCGACCGAGTACGAACTGCTGCGCTACCTCATGCGGCATTCGCCTTCGGTGATGACGAAGGCACAGATCCTCGACCACGTCTGGGAATACGACTTCGGCGGCCGGTCCAATGTGGTCGAACTCGTCATCTCGCATCTGCGCCGCAAACTCGACACGGGCGACGAGCCGCTGATCCACACCGTGCGCGGCGTGGGCTACGTCGTGCGGCGGGCGGCGAGATGAAGATGTTGTGCCGGTGGTACGACGCCTGGCGCCGGTCGAGGCTCGGGACCCGGCTGGCGCTCGGGCTCGGCGCGCTGGCGCTGGTCGTGTTCGCCGTCGTCGGCACCGTGATGGTCGGCATCATGAAGGGCTATCTGAACGACCGGCTCGACGAACAGCTCGCCAAGACCCAGATCAGCCAGGTGCCGTCGCTGCGCACCACGCACGGCGGGAAACCGCAGCAGGCCTACGGCTGGTTCTCCGCCGTCTTCGCGGTGCAGAACGGCGACGCGCTGCCGCAGGCGGGCGGTTCTCTGCCGCCGGACACGAAAGCGCTCGAAAAGGTCGCCGAAGACGCGACGCGGACCGAGGTTCTGCGCACCGTCTACATCGAGGACAAGGGCACGTACCGGGTCCGGGCCTGCCCGATCGAACCGGCGCATAACATCGTGCTGGTCAGCGCCGCGCCACAGGCGGATCTGGATCGGACGGTCAGCCAGCTGATCATGGTCGAGGTGGTCGCGTTCCTGCTGGCGCTCGCGGTGCTGGTGATCGCGGGACGGCTGGTGCTGCGGCGCGGGCTGCGGCCGCTGAGCGACATGGCCGGGACGGCGCACGACATCGCGTCGCACGACCTCACCGCGAACGCCGATCTCCCGGTGCGCGCGCAGGCGAGTGGCGGCGGCGCCGAGGTCGAGGAACTGCGGACCGCGTTCAACGTGATGCTCGCGCACCTCGATTCCTCGCTGGTCGCGCGCCGGGAGGCGAACGAACGGCTGCGGCGGTTCATCGCCGACGCCTCCCACGAACTGCGCACGCCGCTGACCTCGATCCGGGGCTATGCCGAGCTTTTCCGCTACGCCGCGGCGAACGAACCCGCCGAACGCGAGGCGCATCTGTCGAAGATCCGGGAGGAGACGCAGCGGATGAGCGTGCTCGTCGACGACCTCCTGCTCCTCGCGCGCCTCGACGCGCCGGAGACCGAGGCGCCGTTGCGGCTGGTCGACGTCGACGTCGCCGAGCTGATCACCGACGCGGGGGAGGCCTTCGCGGCCGGGCGCCCGGAGCATCCGCTGAGCGTCGGCGCGTTACCGGAAGGTGTTGCCCTGCAAGCGGATCCGGTGCGCCTGCGGCAGGTGCTGGACAATCTGCTCGCCAACGCCGCGGTGCACACGCCGCCCGGGACCGCGGTGACGTTGTCGGCCGCCGCCTCGGATTCCGAGGTCGTCCTGCGGGTGAGCGACGCCGGGCCCGGGATCCCGCCGGAAGCGCGGGAGCGGATCTTCGACCGGTTCTACCGGGTGGACACCGCTCGCACGCGCGGCAACGGCGGGACCGGTCTCGGGCTCTCTGTCGTGCTCTCGCTGGTTTCGGCGCACGGCGGGAGGATCGAGGTCGAGAGTGTGCCGGGGGCGACGACGTTCACCGTGCGGCTGCCGCGTCACCGCTCGTGAGTGGTCCGTGAAGGCCCCTCCGCGTGCTATGAACGGTCCGTTCCTTGCAAAATTTGCAAGGAACGGCCCGTTCATAGCGTTGGCGAGAGCTACCCGACGCGCCGCTTCACATGGTCCGGCACCGTCCACTCACCGACCAGGTCCACCGACGGCTCCGGCTCCCCGAACACCGTCCGCACCGGCAGCACCCCCGCCCACGAGAGATCGGCCGCGACCTCGTCCTCGGGATCATCGGGACCTTCGCCGCGCATCTTCACCGACGCCTCGGTGAGGTCGAGCTCCAGGACCGAAACGGACGCGAACTCCTTCGCGTTGATGTCCCGCGCGTGTTCCCACGAACCGGGCGCGAGATGGTCGGTCAGCACGTGGAGGCCGTGCATCTTCCGCTCGCGATCGGTGACCGCGGCCGCCTTGCCCAGGATCACCGCGCTGCGGTAGTTCATCGAGTGGTTGTTGACCGAGCGCGCGTAGACGATGCCGTCGAGCAGGGTCACCGTGACGCAGACCTCGGCGCCGTCGGAGTCGCGCATACTCCTCGCCCCGGTGGATCCGTGCAGGTAGAGCGTGTTCCCGTCGCGGCCGTAGCCGGTCGGGATGACCAGCGGGACGCCGTCGCGCACGACGCCGAGATGGCAGATCAGGCCTTCGTCGAGCACCGCGTACAGCGCCGAGCGGTCGGTGAGCGCGCGGTTCTTCTTGCGGCCGAGGGTGGTCCGGTCGGTGGGAGAGAGCGGGGTGGACATGCGATCAGTCTCACCCGCGAGAGTGGCCTGTAATAATGTCCAATTCTCCTATACTTGAGAAGGCCACTTCCCTCCAGTGTGGAGTAATCCATGTCCGACACCGCCCTGCCGGTCAGTCTCGACCGCGATTCGGCCGTCCCGCTCGCGGTCCAGCTGGCCGACGCGTTGCGCGCGGCCGCGGGCGACGGGCATCTGCGCGGCGGGGACAGGCTGCCCTCGACCAGGGCGCTCGCGAGCCGTCTCGGCGTCAGCCGCACGGTGACGTCGGCCGCGTACGAGCAGCTCCACGCGGAGGGCTGGATCGCCGGCCGCCACGGGTCCGGCACGTACGTCACCACCACGCCGCCCGCGGACAGGCCGTCGAAGGGGCCCGCGCCCGGCACCCCCGCCGCGCCGCCCACGCTGGTCGACCTCACCCCTGGGGTCCCGTGGGCCGACGGCGTCGAGAAGGCCGCGTGGCGCCGCGCGTGGCGGGCCGCCGCCGATCCGCGCCCGACCTACCGCGAGGACAGGGCCGGGCTGCTCGCGTACCGGAACGCCGTCTCCGAACATCTGCTGCGGCACCGCGGGCTCGCGGCCGGAACGGTGCTCGCCACCGGCGGCACGACCGCCGCGGTGATCGAACTCGCGGGCGCGCTGCTCTCGCGCGGTGATCGCGTCGCGATCGAAGAGCCGGGTTATCAGCGGGCCGTGCAGGCGTTCCGCCGGGCGGGGATGGAGGTCGTGCCTGTCCCGGTCGACGGAGAGGGCCTGCGCCCGGACGCCGTTCCCGCCGACGTGCGCGCGGTGTACTGCTCGCCCGCGCACCAGTATCCGCTCGGCAGCCGGATGAGCGCGTCGCGCCGGGTCGATCTGGTCGAACTCGCCCGCGCCCACGGCATGCTGGTGATCGAGGACGACTACGACGGCGAGCTGCGGTTCGACGTCGCGCCGCTGCCGCTGCTGGCCGCGCTCGCGCCCGACGTCGTCGCGCATCTCGGCACCACCAGCAAGATCCTGACCCCGGCGCTGGGCGCGGGCTGGATGGTCGCGCCCGCCCCGGTCGCGGCCGCGGTGCTGGAGTACCGCGAAGCGACCGGAACGCGACCGTCGCCCGCGGGGCAGCGGGTGCTCGCCGAACTGGCACGGCACGGCGACCTGGGCCGGCATCTGCGGAAGCTCCGGCGAGAACTGTCGGAGCGCCGGTCACTGGTGTCGGCCGCGCTGACGTCGGCGGGGATCCCGGTGCTCGGCGACGACGCGGGCGCGCATCTGGTCGTCCCTTGCGGATCCGCGGACGAGGAAGCGGCGCGGATGGCGGCGGCGGAACGCGCCGGGATCCGGCTCGACGGGCTGGCCCGGCACTTCGCCGGGACGCCGACGGTGTTCGGGAACCTCATCGGCTACGCGGGCTGCTCGCGCGAGGCGCTCCATTCCGCGCTCAAGCCGCTGATCCCCGTGCTCGGTTGACCTCGACCAAGCTGGAGGTCATAGCTTGCGTTCATGCGTGAGATCAGAGTGTCCCGGTTCGGCGATCCGAGCGTCCTCGAGCAGGTCGAAGTGTCCACTCCCGAACCCGGTGCGGGGGAGCTCCGCGTCGCGGTGACGGCGGCCGGGGTCGGCTGGCTCGACACCCTCATCAGACGAGGCGACGGGCCGGACGTGTTCGCGGTCGAGCCGCCCTACGTGCCGGGCGGGGCGGTGGCGGGCGAGGTCGACGCGGTGGGCGACGGCGTCGACGAGGACTGGCTGGGCAAGTCGGTCCTCACCCACGCGCCGGGCGGCTATGGCGGGGGATACGCGGACACGGTCGTCGCGCTGCCGGACGACACCTTCCCGATCCCGGAGCGGCTGGATCCCCGGCACGCGGTCGCCCTGTTCGACGACGGCAGTACCGCGCTGGCGTTGCTGGAGAAGACCCCGGTCACCGCCGGCGAGCGAATCCTGGTGGTGCCGGGCGTGGGCGGACTCGGCAGCGTGCTGGTGCAGCTCGCCCGCGCGGCGGGCGCGACCGTCCTGGCGGCGGTCCGCGGCGAGGAGAAGGCGGCGATCGCGCGGAAACTGGGCGCCGAGCCGGTCGACTACTCGGCGGCGGACTGGACGGGGGAGGTCCTCGCCCGCACGGGAGGCCACCGGCTGGACGTGGTCTTCGACGGCGTCGGAGGCGAACTGGGCGCCGCCTCCCTGGCGTTGCTGGGGAACGGCGGCCGGTTCTCCGGCTACGGCATGTCCAGCGGAGCGGAGACCGTGATCGGTGACGCCGACCGCGCTCGGCTGTCCGTTGTGGACATGGCGCAGCTGGTCGGGTTCTGGCCCGACAACCCGCGCCGGGTGCGGGAGGTGCTGCGGCTGGCGGCCGACGGGACGCTGACCCCGGTCATCGGCCGGACGTATCCGCTGGCGGAGGCGTCCGCCGCGCACTCGGACATCGAGGCGCGGCGGTACACCGGGAAGAGCCTGCTCCTGCCCTGAGTGCTCAGAAACGCAGCGGCACCGCGGGGAGGTTGGCGGCGATGACGTCCGAAACGGTCTGGAGCGGCCCCGTCCCCGCGGTGTTCGGCACGGTGAGCGCCGTGTAGACGGGACGATCCACCACGAACCACGTCGCGGTGCCCTCGCCCTCGACCTGCAGCCACTGGACGGTGTTGATCGTCCGCAGCTGCGAGGTCTTGGTCAGCTCCGGCGGTTTCCCGAGACCGCACCGCAGGACCACCGGATCGCCGGTGCCCCAGCCGATCGTCGCCTCGGGGGCGGGATCGGCCAGCGTCCGCCGGACCAGCGTGGTGCCGGACGACGTGAGCTCGTGGGGGAGCGCGCCGATGAGTTTCGCGCATTCGGGTGACCCCGACTGCGGCGCCGGGACCGGGACGAGCGGGAGCGGGCCGTCCGCCGCCGGAGCGTCGGATTCCGCGCCTCGGGTCAGCCCGAAGACGGCCACGCCCGCGACGAGCAGGATCGCCAGGCAGGCGGCCGCGATCAGCAGGGGTTTCGGAGGAGCGCCGGTGTCCGTGTCAGCCACCGGACCACTACACCACCTCTTACAGATGCACCACCGGGCAGGTCAGCGTACGCGTGATGCCCTCCACGTTCTGCACCTTGGCGACCACGAGCTGACCGAGCTGGTCGACGGTGTCGGCGGCGGCCTTGACGATGACGTCGTAGGGTCCGGTGACATCCTCCGAACTGGTGACGCCGGGGATGGTGGAGATCTCCGCGGCGACCGCTGCGGCTTTGCCGACCTCGGTCTGGATGAGGATGTATGCGTGGACCACGGCGCGCCCCTTCGTAAAAGTCGGCTCAAGGTAGGAACGTTGTAGCAACGTATCGCCAGCCCCGGGAAAAACCTAGGGCTTCCGACTATCGGTGATCGATATTTGTCCGGACAAGGGAAAGTGGAGGTGACGGGTGTCACCGAACGACGGCACGGTCGCCGGGACCGGTGAATTCCGGTTGATCGAAGCGGTGACGACAGGCCGGAAACAGCCGGAGTCGACGCTGCTCGGACCGGGGGACGACGCGGCCGTCGTGGCCACCCCGGACGGCCGGACGGTGGCGTCCACCGACGTCCTCGTGCAGGGCGTCCACTTCCGCCTCGACTGGTCCAGTGCCGAGCAGGTGGGCCGCAAGGCGGTGGCGGTGAACCTCACCGACATCGCCGCGATGGGCGCCCGCCCGACGTCCGTCCTCATGGGATTCGCCTGCCCGTCGGACACTCCGACGTCACTCGTCACCGAACTCACCCAGGGCATGTGGCTCGAAGCCGATCGCGCGGGCGTCGGGATCGTCGGCGGCGACATGGTGCGTGCCGACCAGATCGTGATCAGTGTCACCGCTTTGGGTGACCTCGGCGGCCGGGAACCGGTGACCCGGTCCGGCGCGCGGCCCGGCGACGTCGTCGCGGTCTGCGGACGGCTCGGCTGGGCGGCCGCCGGTCTCGCCGTGCTCGGCCGGGGTTTCCGGTCACCGGTCAGCGTGGTCAACGCGCAGCGCTGCCCCGAGCCGGACTACGAGGCGGGCATCCGCGCGGCCGACGGCGGCGCGACGTCGATGATCGACGTGTCCGACGGCCTCCTGTCCGACCTCGGCCATATCGCCGAGGCCTCCGGCGTGGGGATCGACGTGCGGACGGCGGCTCTCGACGTGTCGAGCAGGCTGACCGAGGTCGGCACCGCGCTCGGCGCCGACCCGCTGAAATGGGTGCTCACCGGCGGCGAGGACCACGCGTTCGCGGCCACCTTCCCCTCGTTCGCCGAACTGCCGGAGGGCTGGACCGAGATCGGCGTGGTCACCATGCCGGATTCGGGGGTCACGGTGGACGGGAAGCGGTACGGCCACGACAGCGGCTGGCAGCACTGGCGTTAGGAACGTGAGGCCCACCAGGTCGACTCGCCGGCGACGGTGAACCCGAGGGATTCGTAGAGCGGCCTGCCCAGCCGGGACGCGGTGAGGGTGACCGGCAGCCCGGCCAACGGCGCGAGGGAGCCGAGCATCACCGCGCGTCCCACGCCGCGTGAGCGGAAGGCGTCCGGCGTGCCGACCCAGTAGTGGCTGCCGAAGCCGTCCTCGACGACGGTGACGCACGCCCCGGCGACCTCGCCGTCGAGCCGGGCGATGAACACGGCGACCCCCGGCTCCCGGAGCAGGGGAACGGGGAACATCTCTCCGGCGCGGTAGGGCTCGAACCTGGCGAGTTCGAAGCCCTCGATGACCGCGCGTTCGGCCGCTCGCAGCTCTTCCTCCCCGTGGACCCGGACCACCTCCATCGAGGGTTCGGCGACCGGGGAGGGAGGGCGCAGCATGACGGGCATCCGCCAGCTGCGCATATCCCCGAGGTGGCTCAGATCGGTGACACTGAAGGGATCCTCGGCGTCCACCGGACCCTTCGCCCGCGCTGCCAGCTCGGCGATCTCCGCGAACTCGTCGGCGGTCAGGTCGGGCTCCTGGATCAGCACGCGCAGTCCCGCGCGCTCGTCGCCCTCGACGGCGAGAAAACCGCGGCGATGGATCACCTCGTGGCCGCGGGACCGGCCGGTGGCGGCCCAGAAAGCGGCGGAGTTGCGGGCCTGGCGCAGCGGCGCCCCGGCTTCGATCGACATGATCAGAACCTAAGGCGCGGATCGGCCTCGGCGACAGTGCCGATCACCTCACATCCGCATGGGCCAATTCTGCTTTCCCCGGGCCACGGCCGATCGCTAATCTCGCGCTCATGGACCTTCGTGTGCTGGCCTACGACCACCCCGACGCGGTGAAACTCCTGGCCGAAGCCCAGCTCGAGCTGGCCGCCCGCTACGGCGGCGAAGACGAAACGCCCATGGACGCGGCGCAGTTCGCCTCGCCGAGGGGACTGTTCCTGGCCGCCTACCTCGACGACGTCCCGGTCGCGTGCGGTGCCTGGCGGGCACACGACGGGCCGGACCCGTTGCTGCCCGGTGACGCCGAGATCAAGCGGATGTTCGTGATGGCCTCGGCGCGCGGCCGGGGCCTCGCGCGGGCGCTCCTCGCCGACCTGGAGCGGACGGCGACCGAGGCCGGGCGGCTGCGCATGGTGCTGGAGACCGGGGACAAGCAGCCGGAGGCCATCGCGCTGTACGAGTCGGCCGGTTACCGGGAGATACCGGGCTTTGGGTACTACAAGGACGAGCAGGGAAGCATCTGCTACGCCAAGTCGCTGGTATAGGAGGACGTATGCCGATCTACGCACTGGGCGATCTCGAACCCTCGATCCACCCCGACGCCTACGTCCATCCCGACGCGACGGTGATCGGCGACGTCCGGATCGCGGCGTTCGCGTCGGTGTGGCCGCAGACCGTCCTGCGCGGTGACCACGGTTTCATCGAGATCGGCGAGCGGTCCAACGTCCAGGACGGCTGTGTCCTGCACTGCACCCGCAAGGAGCCGACGGTGATCGGGAAGTCCTCCGCCGTCGGGCATTCCGTGCACATCGAGGGCGCGCGGATCGGCGAGGGCTGCCTGATCGCTTCGGGATCGGTGGTGCTGAACGGAACCGTCGTGGAGGACGGCGGGATGGTCGGCGCGGGCGCGGTTCTCTCCTACGGGTCCTATGTGGACAGTGGGCAGATCGCGCTCGGCGTCCCGGCGAAGACGCGGCCGAACACGTCGTTCGGGCCGGACCTGATCAAACTCGTGGTGGACGGTTATGTCGAGCGGGCGGCCAGGTTCCGGGTCGAACTCCGGCGGCTCGACGGACGTGAGTAAGCTCGCACGCCGTGACCGCACGACCGCTGCAGGACATCGTCGAAGCAGGCTGGGCGCAGGCCCTCGAACCGGTGGCGCCGCAGGTCGCCGCGATGGGGGAATTCCTCCGCGCGGAGATCGCCGCGGGCCGGACCTATCTCCCGGCGGGTGAACACGTGCTGCGGGCGTTCCAGCAGCCGTTCCACGACGTGCGGGTGCTGATCGTCGGCCAGGACCCGTACCCGACGCCCGGGCACGCGGTCGGGCTGAGCTTCTCGGTGGCGCCGGACGTCCGGCCGATCCCGAAGAGCCTGATCAACATCTACAAGGAGTACTGCGAAGACCTCGGGCACCCGCTGCCGTCGAACGGCGACCTGACGCCGTGGGCCGACCAGGGTGTCCTGCTGCTCAACAGGGCGCTGACCGTGCAGCCGGGCAAGTCGAACTCGCATCAGGGCAAGGGCTGGGAAGACGTCACCGAGCAGGCCATCAAGGCCCTCGCGGCGCGGGACGAGCCGATGGTGGCGATCCTGTGGGGCCGTAACGCGCGGAACCTGAAGCCGATGCTGGGGAAGGTGCCGTGCATCGAGTCGGCGCACCCGAGCCCGCTCTCGGCGCACGCGGGCTTTTTCGGGTCGCGGCCGTTCAGCCGGGCGAACCAGCTGCTGGCCGACCAGGGCGCCGGTCCGGTGGACTGGAAGCTCCCCTAAGCCCGCTTTCGCGCGTGAAGGCCTCCTTCCCTCGGCTCAGCCGAGGGAAGGAGGCCTTCACGCGCTTTGCGGTCTTGTGTGACAGCAGTGGCCGCTGTGACTCCTGAGGTTTCGCCGAAGTCCGTGAAGGCCTCCTTCACTACCTTCAGGGTAGGGAAGGAGGCCTTCACGGACTTCCGGCTTGAGGCGGTCGCTTCCTCGGTACATGAAGGCCCCCTTCCTGTACCTAGGCGCAAGGAAGGGGGCCTTCATGTACTCCGTGACCGAGCCCACCAGAGCAGAAAAAATGGCGGGCGCTCCGAAGAGCGCCCGCCATTCCCCAAAAACCCGGCTCAGCCGCGAACGACCTTGCCCGCCTTGATGCACGAGGTGCAGGCGTTCAGGCGCTTGCGCTGGGACAGACCGATCTTGGCGTGAACGGTCTGGATGTTCGGGTTCCACCGGCGGTTGGTACGCCGGTGGGAGTGCGAGACCGACTTGCCAAAGCCCGGTCCCTTGCCACAGACGTCGCACACGGCAGCCACGTCGAACTCCTCTGGATCTGGGACAAAGAATGATGCGCCCAGCATGCTGGGCAACTCGACCATAGTAACCAGTGGCTCAGAGCCCTCCGGCACCGGGTCGATACCCTCGCTGGAACAGGTAGGAGGTTACGGGGTGCGGGTGCTCGACGTGGCGGCGGTGTCGGCTTGGTCGGCGGCCTGTGTGCACAGCTTGGCGGTGCTGCGGCCGGCGATCGACGGCATCAACGTCTACCCGGTCGCCGACTCCGACACCGGCTCCAACCTGCTGTTCACCATGACCGCGGCCCGCGACGCGCTGGCGGAGGCCGAGCCCGCGACGACCGCCGAGGCGCTGGCGGCGTTCGCCAAGGGGGCGGTCGCGGCGGCCAAGGGCAACTCGGGCGTGATCATGTCGCAGGTCGTGCGCGGGATCGCCGAGTCGGCGGCCGCCCGCGACCTCGACGGGCCCGGGCTCGCGGAGGCGCTCGGCTGCGCGGACAGGGCCGCCACGGGCGCGGTGAGCCGTCCGGTGGCCGGGACCATCCTGACCGTTCTCCACACCGTCGCCGCGGCCGTCCGCGACGCGACGGGCTCACTCGAAGAGGTCGCCGCCGCAGCGGCGGGCGTCGCCGCCGAAGCGCTCGAAGAGACCCCGAAGCAGCTGCCCGTCCTGGCGGTGGCCGGGGTGGTCGACGCGGGCGCTCGCGGCCTGGTCGCGGTCCTCGACGCCCTTTCCGGCGTGATCTCCGGCGGCCTCACCGAGCCGGAGCACCCGCTCGAAGCGCATCACCACCACACGATCGACGCGCCGACCGCGTGGGAGGTCATGTACCTGCTCGATGGCGTCGACGAAGGCAGCCTTCCCGGCCTTCGCAAGACCCTCAGCGGCCTCGGCGACAGCGTCACGGTCGCCGGTGACGGCGCGGGCGCGTACGCCGTCCACGTCCATTGCGCGGACATCGGCGCGGCGCTGGAGGCCGGGATCGAGCTGGGCCGTCCCCGCCGGGTCCGGGTCGAGCCGCTGATCACGCCCACCCCGGTCGAGGTCGGCGGCGGGATCGACCGCTCGGTGGTCGCGGTGGTCCATGGCGGGCAGCTGGCCGAGCTCCTCCGCGCGGAGGGGGTCGCGGTGCTTTCGGTCCCGCAGGGCAGCGAGCCGACGGTCGAGGAGATGCTGGGCCTGATCAACGAGGCCGCCGGACATCACGTCACCGTCCTTCCCGGCGGTCAGCAACTGACCGCGGCGGCCGACGCGGCGGCGGGTCACGCGATGGCCGCGGACCACGACGTCGTCGTCATCCCGTGCGTGTCACCCGTCCAGGTGCTCGCCGCGCTGGCCGTCCACGACAAGGACCGCCGCACCAACGACGACGTGGTCGCGATGGCCGAAGCGGCGGCGGCGACCAGGCGTGGCGAACTGCGGATCGCCCAGGAGGAGTCGCTAACCTGGGTGGGCCGGGCGCAGGCCGGTGACGTCGTCGGCCTCGTCGACGGCGAGGTCGTGCTGATCGAGCCCGCGCCCGCCTCGGAGACGAGCCTGGTCGCGGCGGCGGTCGGCGTGCTGAACCGGATGCTGGCCCTCGGTGGCGAACTGGTCACCGTGCTGACCGGCGTGGACGCGCCGGTCCGGCTGCCCGGTGAGCTGGCCGATCAGCTCCGCCTGGAGCATCCCGAGGTCGAATTGACGAGTTACGCCGGCGGCCAGTCCGACGCCGTGCTGCTGATGGGGGTGGAGTGACCGCATGACCAACCTGCGCGCGGATCTCAAACTGGTCGTGGGCGCGGCGACGGCGAAGGCCCTCGCCAAGGGCCTCAAGATCGAGACGGTCAGCGACCTCCTGCGCCACTATCCCCGCCGCTACGCCGAGCGCGGGCAGCTCACCGACATCGCCGGGCTCGAACTCGGTGAGCACGCCACCGTGATGGCGCGGATCGAGCGGGTCAACAAGCGCCGGATGAAGGCGCGCAGCGGCACCTTGCTCGAAATGGTGATCACCGACGGCAAACGCCGCCTGCAGTGCACCTTCTTCAACCAGGCCTGGCGTGAAAAGGAACTCGTGCCCGGCAAGAACGGGCTTTTCGCGGGCAAGGTCACCGCCTTCCGTGACGTCCTGCAGCTGGCGAATCCCGAGTACGAACTGTTCGACGCCGATCGACAGGCCGAGGCGATGGACGACTTCCTCGCCGAGATCATCCCGGTGTACCCGGCGGCGCAGGGGATCCCGACCTGGGTGATCGCCAAGGCCGTCCGGCAGGTGCTGGACGTGCTGGAGGTCGACGAGGACCCGATGCCGATCGAGCTGCTCGCCCGATACGGCCTGCCCAGCCTGGAAAGCGCGCTGCGCGGCATCCACCGTCCGTCGGGCTGGGACGCGCTGAACTCCGCGCGCCGGCGGCTCAAATGGGACGAAGCCATGGCCGTGCAGCTGATTTTCGCCCAGCGCAGGCATTCCCTGGTCTCGCGGCCCGCGAAAGCCTGCCCGCACACCGAGGACGGCATCCTCGACGCCTTCGACAAACGGCTCCCGTTCGCGCTGACGTCGGGCCAGCAGGAGATCGGCGACGAGATCGCCCGCGATCTGTCCACCGAGCATCCGATGAACCGGCTGCTGCAGGGTGAGGTCGGTTCCGGCAAGACCGTGGTCGCGTTGCGCGCCATGCTGCAGGTCGTCGATTCCGGGCGGCAGGCGGCGATGCTCGCGCCGACGGAGGTTCTCGCCGCGCAGCACGCCCGGTCGCTGCGCGAGATGCTCGGCGATCTCGGGCAGGCGGGCGAACTCGGCGGCGCGGAGAACGCGACGCGGGTGACCTTGCTGACCGGTTCGATGGGCGCCAAGGAACGCAAGAAGGCGTTGCTGGAGACGGTCAGCGGCGAGGCCGGGATCGTCGTCGGCACGCACGCGCTCATCCAGGACACGGTGTCCTTCGCGGATCTCGGCCTGGTCGTGGTCGACGAACAGCACCGCTTCGGCGTGGAGCAGCGGGACGCGCTGCGGTCCCGCGGTTCCGACGAGACCAGCCCGCATGTCCTCGTC
The DNA here is from genome assembly GCF_044461365.1 of Amycolatopsis sp. NPDC049868. Taxonomy (NCBI): domain Bacteria; kingdom Bacillati; phylum Actinomycetota; class Actinomycetes; order Pseudonocardiales; family Pseudonocardiaceae; genus Amycolatopsis; species Amycolatopsis sp. NPDC049868. The sequence goes on from NZ_JBITKV010000008.1 coordinate 242,053, forward strand.
ATGACCGCGACACCCATCCCGCGCACGGTCGCGATGACCGTCTACGGCGATCTGGAGACGTCCGCGCTGCGCGTGATGCCGGCCGGCCGGTCGCCGATCAAGACGTCGGTGGTGCCGGTCGCGGAGCGGCCCGCGTGGCTGGACAGGGCATGGCAACGGGTCCGCGAGGAATGCGGCAAGGGGCACCAGGCGTACATCGTCTGCCCGCGCATCGGCGACGAACCGGCTTCGGACAAGGGGGACAAGCGGCCCGCGCTCGCCGTCCTCGACGTGGCGCCCGAGCTGGCCGAAGGACCGTTGAAGGGGTTGAAGATCGGCGCACTGCACGGCCGGATGCCCGCCGACGACAAGGACGCCGTGATGCAGGCGTTCGCCAAGGGTGACCTGGACGTGCTCGTCGCGACCACCGTGATCGAGGTCGGCGTGAACGTGCCGAACGCGACGGCGATGGTGATCATGGACGCCGACCGTTTCGGCATCAGCCAGCTGCACCAGTTGCGCGGCCGGGTCGGCCGGGGCAGCGTGCCCGGGCTGTGCCTGCTGGTCACCGAAACCCTGGACGGGACGACCACCCGCGAGCGGCTCGCCGCCGTCGAGTCCACGACGGACGGTTTCGAACTGTCCAGAATGGACTTGGAACTGCGCCGCGAGGGCGACATCCTCGGCGCCGCGCAGTCGGGGAAGAAATCGACGCTGAAGCTGCTGTCGTTGCTGCAGGACGAGGACGTCATCGCCGAGGCGCGGGCCCGCGCGTTGGAGATCGTCGAAAAGGACCCGGCATTGGGGAATTACTTGGGGCTGGCGCATATGATCGCCGACGTCGTCGACGAAGATCGCGTGGAGTACCTGGAAAAAAGCTGACTTGAACATCTCTGCCCGTTCGGACCTTGCCGCCGGACGGGCACAGGGGTTTTCCTCGTTCCGTACGCGCGAGGGAGGCCGGGATGACAGCATCGGTGCGGATCCAGCTCGGTGAGGACGGTGCCGACGCGGAACGGGTCGACCGGCTCGCCGGGTACCTCCGAGGGGAACTGATCGATCGCGGGGTCGCCGACGTCAAGGCGTTGCCCGCCGGCGAAGCACCACCCGGTTCACGGGGCTTCGACGTGGCGACCGCGGGCGGACTGCTGGTCACGCTGGGGAAGTCCGCCGACGGCTTGCGCTCGGTGGTGACGGCCGTGCGGGAATGGCTTTCGCGCGGTGGACGGGTGAAACGCACCATCCGGCTGGAGATCGACGGCGACGTGCTGGAGCTGTCCGAAGCGACGCTCACCGATCAGGACAAACTCGTCGATCTCTTCGTGAGCAGGCATTCGTCGTCATGACCGGCGAGCGGCGTGCCCTGATCATCGCCAACGGGGAGTACGACAATCCCGGGCTGAGCGCGCTGCGGTCCCCGGCCGCCGACGCCGAGGCGCTCGCGGACGTCCTGGCAGACCGCGCCGTCAGCGAGTTCGACGTCCAGGTGGTACGCGACGAGACCGCGCACGTGATCGCGGGCCGGGTCGAGGATCTGTTCGCCGACAGCGCGCCGGACGACGTGCTGCTGGTGCATTTCTCTTGCCACGGCTTGAAAAGCGAGTCGGGTGAGCTGTTCTTCGCCGCCCGCAACACCCGGCCGGAGCGGCTCGCGTCGACCGCCGTCCCCGCCGATTTCGTCCAGCGCTGTATGCGGATGAGCCGGTCGCGGAGCATCGTCCTCCTGCTGGATTGCTGCTACGGCGGCGCGTTCAGCCAAGGGGTCGCCGTGCGCGCGACCGGTGAGGCCAACGTGCTCGACGCGTTCCCCGGCGGGGGTTTCGGCGGCCGCGGCCGGGCGGTGATCACCGCGTCGAACTCCATCGAGTACGCCTTCGAGGGCGATCAGCTCGCCGACGACCACGCGCGGCCGTCGGTGTTCACCTCGGCCCTGGTCGACGGGCTGCGGACGGGCGACGCGGACCGCGACGAGGACGGCTGGATCGCGCTCGGCGAGCTTTACGACTACCTGTTCGACAGCGTCCGGGAGCGGAATCCGAACCAGACACCGAGCCGCGACATCGAGATGCAGGGTGAGCTGTACCTGGCCAGGAGCAGGCGGCGCCGGATCAAACCGTCGCCGGTCCCGGCCGATCTGCGCGCGGCGAGCGAGGATCCCAACATGTTCACCCGTCTCGGCGCGGTGACCGAACTCCAGCGGCGGTTGACGAGCGAGAACCTGTCGGTCGCCATCGGGGCACACGAAGTCCTCACCACGATGGCGCAGACCGACATCCAGCACATCGCCGAGGCCGCCGACCTGGCGCGGCGGGAAGCGCGGGTACGGGCCGAGTCCGAAGTGGTCCGCTTCGGCGAGGTCGTCCGGGGATCGCGCCCGGTGGCGCGGATCAGGCTGGCCGGGCCGCCGATCGCGCGGGCGTGCCACTTCGTCTCGTCGCATTCCTGGCTGCGGGTGACCGAAGACGGCGACGGTGCCGAGATCTCCCTGGAGCTGTCGGAGCTCGGGGCGTTCGACGGGCGGATCACGGTGACCGGACCGACCGGCGAGGTGGTGGTGCGGATCGAGGGCCAGGTCGTCGCGGAACCCACGCCGGTTCCGCCGGCGCGACCCGAGCCCGAGCCCGGCCCGCCGCCCGCACCGGTCCCGAAACCGGTGCCGCCCGTCGAAACCGTTGCTCCGTCGCCGAAGTTCGAGCCGTTCGACGTCGCCGCGAGTGTGCTCGCGTTCGCTGCCGCGGTGTACCTGGTGCCCATCAGCATCGCGCTCAGCGACAGCATGGAGGATTTCTTCGAAGACGGCGGCTGGACGGTCATACCGCTCGGCGTCTTCGCGACCGCGGTGGGGATCATGATGTTCCTGCCTGCTACACGCCGGTTGGCGGGGCCGGGCGCGCTGTGCGGACTTGCGCTGCTTTCGGCGATCCCGTCCGGCCCGGTGCTGCTCGTTCTCACGGACGTCTGCCTGCTGGCGGGGGCCGTCTGCGCGCTGATCGCGGTGCGGCGTGATCGGAGCTTCCGCCTCGGGCTGGGGAAGCCGAGAGACGGGCTCGCCATCGCGGCCCTCGTGGCCGGGGCCGGTTCCGCGATCGGGCTGGTGGCGGAGGCCGTCGAACTGATCGACTACTCGTCGAGCCGGGCCGACGAAGCCGCGATCTATCTCGTGGTCTCGGTGATGCTCCTGATCGGGACGTTGCTCGGCGCGCTGCTGCGGCCGGCGGCCTTCGGGGTCGCCTTCCTCGGCGGGGTGGCCGGTGGCGGCATCGTCATGGTGTGCGCGCTCTTCTACGCGATGCCGAGCAGTTCGAGCGTCACCGGCGCGGGTTGGGGGATCGCGCTGGGGGCTGTGCTCGCGCTGGCCATCGTGACCGGTTTCGCCGCTCGCAAAGTGAACGGCTGACGATGGCCACTATCCGCCTCGCGACCGTCGAGGACGCCTGGCCCATCGCGGAGGTGAACGTGCGGTCGTGGCAGTCGGCGTACCAGGGCCTGCTGCCCGAGCTCTACCTTCGCGACCTGTCCGTCGAGGGACGGGCCGCCCGCTGGCAGCGGACCCTCGCCGATCCCGCCAACCGGGGCGATGTCCTGGTCCTGGTCGAAGACGGATCGCTCCTCGGCTTCACCGCCGTCGACCGGGTCCGCGGGGAGCTGCGCGCGATCTATCTCGAACCGGCGCGCTGGGGCACGGGACTGGGCAGGCTGCTGCTCGACACCGCCGTCGCCGCGCTGCGGGACGCGGGGCATCGCGAGGCGACGCTCTGGGTGCTCGAAACCAACGAACGCGCTCGGCGTTTCTACGCGGCCGGAGGATGGGTGCCGGACGGGGCGACGAAGACCGACACCATGCCCGGCGAGGACGTCCCGCTTTCCGAAGTGCGCTACCGGATCGACCTCGTCAGCGCTTGAACCAGGCGCTTTCCTCGGGTTTGTTGAGGGTGACGATGATGCCGACGGCGATGCCCATCCCGATCAGCTGCGTGATCGCCCCGCCGTTGACCAGGCTGATCAGTCCCATGACGACGGCCAGCCCTTCCACGGCGATGACCGTCGGCCGCACCCAGGGCGAACCGTGGGAAATCCTTATCGCGCAAGCGATCAGCACGACCGCGACGACGAATCCGAGGATCGCCAGCGCCAGGGCGAGGCCCGCTTCCTCGTTGCCGTGGTCGAGTTCGTTGATCGCGAGGGCGGTCACGAGCACGCTGACGAGGACGTTGAAGACCGCTTGCACCCAGAGGAAAACGCGGACGAGCTTGAGCCGGCGCGGCATCTCCCGCGGCAGGTTCCGGGCTTCCTCGGTCATGACTGTCCCCTCTCGTGGCACGGAGAGACCAGTCTGGCCCGGAAAGTTCCTGGCGCTGACGGTAAAACTGCCTCGGCTCGTGAAGCTGAGGTACATGAAGGCCCCCTTGCTGTACCTAGGCGCAAGGATGGGGGCCTTCATGTACTGGGCGCTGTGACTGCTGGTGTGACTGGGTCGAGTGTGGCGAGCCGCGTGTCCGTGAAGGCCTCCCTCACTACCTTGAGGGTAGGCAAGGAGGCCTTCACGGACCTGGCCCTCGATCAGCCGTAGCCAAATCCAGTGCCCTAACCCGAATCGCCACTCATGAGGCGGGTTGGGAACCTGAGGTACATGAAGGCCCCCTTCCTGTACCTAGGCGCAAGGATGGGGGCCTTCATGTACTTGGGATGGTGTGAAGGTCGAGTTTCCTCGGCTGAGCCGAGGGAAGGGGGCCTTCACGGACCCGGGCTCTAACCCGAATCGCCACTCGCGACCACGGCGGCCGATCCCGTGAAGGCACCTTCCCTGGCAGCCACCGCCACCGCCCGGGCAGTGACCCGCGCCTCCGCCACCGTGACGCGTTCCCGCGACAGGAAAAGCCGGTAGAACATCGGCCCGCACACCGCCCGCACCAGCTCGTCGCCATCCGTGCCGGAAGGGATCTCGCCCCGCGCGACGGCCCGTTCCGCGATCGGCGCCATGCGTATGTGCCGGTCGGCGTAGAAGTCGTGCAGCGCCTCGGCCGCTTGCGGCGACTGGAACGCCGCGAGCACCGAAGCCGTCGGCAGCTCCTTCAGCGCGGGCTCGGTGAAGTACCGCACGACCTCCGCCGCGATCTCGTACAGATCGTCCTCCAGCGACCCGGTGTCGGGCGCCTTCCAGTCGTCCTCCGCGCCCATCTGCAGCGCGGCGGCGACGAGCCCGTCCGGTGAGGACCAGCGCCGGTACACCGTGGTCTTGTGCACCCCGGACCGTTCGGCGACCGCGTCCACGGTCAGTTCGCCGAACCCGCGTTCGGCCAGCAGGTCGAGGGTGGCGTGCAGGACGGCCTGGCGCGTGCGTTCGGTCCGGCCGCCTGGCCGCTGGGTACCGGAGGTTGCCAATTGCTACTCCTGTTGCGTTAGTGTGGCCAGTATGTCAGACCCAGCGAAGATCGCCGAACTCATCGGGGACGCCAGGATCGTCGCCATCGGTGAGAACAACCATCACATCCACGAGTTCGGGGACCTGCGCAATCGTTTGCTTCGCCATCTCGTCGAGCACCACGGCTTCCGGGTCGTGGCGTTCGAATCAGGATTCGCCGAGGGGAAACTCGTCGGAGACTGGCTGAAGGGCGCTCCGGGTGACGTCGCCGACATCGGTCGTGACGGCTTCACGTTTTCGCTCGGGGAGTCGCCCGAGGCGCACGAAATGCTGACGTGGCTCCGCGAACGGGGCGACGTCCGGTACTACGGCCTCGACGTGCCGAGTTCCGCGGGCTCGCCGGTGCCGTCGCTCGACGCCGTCCGCGCCTACCTGTCCACTGTGGACCCTCAAGCGTCGGGCCTCGTCGACGCGGCGATCGACGCGACCAAGGGGTACGCGTCGGTGAGCAGCGCGGACGCACCCGCCAAGTACGCCGCCCTCGACACCGCGGCCAAGGACAAGGCGACCGCGGCGCTCACACGGCTCAAAACGCATCTCACCTCGCTGCGTCCCGTCTACGGGGACACCGCCGTCGCGGAGCACCACGTCGAAGGCGCGTTGCGTATCGACGCGTACCTCGCCGAGGTCGCCGCGATGATGTCCGGCGACGCGCCCGCCCTGCAGAGCGGTTCGCGCGACGCGTACATGGCAGACACCGTCCGGCTGATCCGGCGGCTTCACGGTGACGACACGAAGATCGTCGTGATGCTCCACAACGGACACCTCCAGCGCGTGCCGTTCTCGCCGTTCCCCGGCCTCACCTCACCGTCGGCGGGTACGCATCTGGCAGCCGAGTTCGGCGACGACTACTTCGCGCTCGGGCTCACCGCGGTCGAGGGCGAGACCACCGGGCTCAAGCCGGATCCGGCCGCACGGCTCGGTTTCACCGTGTACCGCCAGGAACTGGAAGCGCCCGCGGACGGCAGCGTCGAAGCCCAGGGGCCCGGGCTGCTGGACCTCCGCGCGCGGCGCGGCACGGAGGGTCCCCAGAGCATCCGGCACGCACATCTGTTCAACCCTGTCGACGTCGTGGAGGCGTTCGACGCGCTGGTCTGCTTCCCGAAGTCGACGGTCAGTGCCCATATCGGCCAAGACCAGCCGAACGGGTGACACTCCGGGGTTGCCGCCCCGGGAGCACAGGCGTAGAGCCAAGGCATGATCATTCGACTGGTACGGATCATGGCCGCGCTGGCGCTCCTGGTGCTGGTGGCGCAGCCCGCCTCCGCGACGGAAGTCCAGCAGAACCCGCCGAACTGGGGACTGGACCGGATCGACCAGCGAACGGGCCTCGATCAGCTCTACCACTACGAGACCGACGCCAAGGACGTGACGGTCTACGTGATCGACAGCGGGGTCGACGCGGCACATCCGGACTTCGGCGGCCGGGTCAAACCCGGTAAGGACTTCTTGAACGGCGGCACGGACACCGCCGACACCAACGGTCACGGCACGTACTTGGCCGGTGTCGCCGCGTCGAGGACCTTCGGCGTCGCGAAGGCCGCGCAGATCGTCCCGGTCCGGGTGATCGACGCGCAGGGCGGCGGTGCGACGGACAAGATCATCGCGGGTATCGACTGGGTGACGCAGAACGCGCAGCAGCCCGCCGTCGCCGTCCTCGGCATCGGCGGCACGGCCAACGACCAGCTCGACGCCGCCGTCCGGGCGCTCGCGGCGGTCGTCCCGATCGCCCTCCCGGCGGGTGGCGAGGCCACCGACGCGGGGAAGTTCTCACCCGGCCGGGTCACCGAAGCGCTCACCGTCGGGTCGACCGACGCCAGTGACCAGGTCGGGTCGACGTCGAACTACGGCGAGGTCGTCGACCTCTTCGCGCCCGGCGTCGACGTGCCGGGACCCAACGCCGGAGGGAGCGGCGGCCGGGTGCTCAGCGGGACGTCGTCGGCCGCCGCGCACGTCGCCGGGGTGGCCGCGCAGTACCGGGCCCTGCACCCCGAGGCCTCGGCGCCGGACGTCGCGAAAGCACTCGTCGACCTCGCTTCGGTCGACGTGCTGACCGGGGTCCACGAGGGCACCGCGAACAGGTTGCTGCAGAGTCCTGGCGCGCAACTCAACCAGGGATGATGTCCATCACCTGGACAACAACTCCCGCCCTGCGGGACCGAACAGGTAACGTGCCTCACCTACCGATCCGATGATGGGAAGGACCGGCATGTTCCGCAAGGTACTGGTCGCCAACCGGGGTGAGATCGCCATCCGCGCGTTCCGCGCCGGATTCGAGCTCGGCGCGGGCACGGTGGCTGTGTTCCCGCACGAAGACCGCAATTCGCTCCACCGGCTGAAGGCCGACGAGGCCTACGAGATCGGCGAACCCGGTCACCCGGTGCGGGCCTATCTGTCGGTCGAGGAAATCGTGGCGGCCGCCAAGAAGGCGGGCGCAGACGCCGTTTACCCCGGCTACGGCTTCCTCTCCGAGAACCCGGACCTCGCGCGCGCGTGCGAGAACGAAGGAATCACCTTCGTCGGACCGAGCGCGGACATCCTCGAGCTGACCGGCAACAAGGCCCGCGCGGTCAAGGCCGCCCGCGAGGCCGGCGTGCCGGTGCTGGGTTCTTCCGAACCGTCCTCCGACGTCGACGCGCTGATCGCCGCCGCCGAGGAGATCGGCTTCCCGGTCTTCGTCAAGGCCGTCGCCGGTGGTGGCGGGCGCGGTATGCGCCGCGTCCAGGAGCCCGCGCAGCTGCGCGAGTCCATCGAGGCCGCCGCCCGTGAGGCCGAGTCGGCCTTCGGCGACCCGACGGTGTTCATCGAGAAGGCCGTCGTCGAGCCGCGCCACATCGAGGTCCAGATCCTCGCCGACGGCGCGGGCAACGTGATCCACCTCTTCGAGCGCGACTGCTCGGTCCAGCGGCGGCACCAGAAGGTCGTCGAGCTGGCCCCGGCGCCGAACCTGCCGTCGGAGCTGCGGGACCGGATCTGCGCCGACGCGGTGAAGTTCGCCCGTCAGATCGGTTACCGCAACGCCGGCACCGTCGAGTTCCTGCTCGACCGGGACGGCAACCACGTCTTCATCGAGATGAACCCGCGTATCCAGGTCGAGCACACGGTGACCGAGGAGGTCACCGACGTCGACCTCGTCCAGTCGCAGCTGCGCATCGCCTCCGGCGAGACGCTCGACGACCTCGGCCTGTCGCAGGACAAGGTGTACCTGCGCGGTGCCGCGCTGCAATGCCGCATCACCACCGAGGATCCCGCCAACGGCTTCCGCCCGGACACCGGGATGATCAGCGCGTACCGCTCGCCCGGCGGTTCCGGTATCCGGCTCGACGGCGGGACGGCCTTCTCCGGCACCGAGATCAGCGCACACTTCGACTCGCTGCTGGTGAAGCTCACCTGCCGTGGCCGCGACTTCAAGACCGCCGTCGGCCGCGCCCGCCGCGCGGTCGCCGAGTTCCGGATCCGCGGTGTGGCCACGAACATCCCGTTCCTGCAGGCCGTCCTCGACGATCCGGACTTCCGCGAAGGCCGCGTCACGACGTCGTTCATCGAGGAACGCCCGCATCTGCTCACCGCGCGCCATTCCGCCGACCGCGGGACCAGGCTGCTGACCTACCTCGCCGACAAGACGGTCAACAAGCCGCACGGCGAGCGTCCGCGCACCCTCGACCCGCAGGTCAAACTGCCGAAGCTGCCCAAGGGCCTCGAACCGGCGCCCGGCTCGAAGCAGAAGCTCACCGAACTCGGCCCGGCGGGCTTCGCCCGCTGGCTGCGGGAGTCGCCGACCATCGGCGTCACCGACACCACCTTCCGCGACGCGCACCAGTCGCTGCTCGCCACCCGCGTGCGGACGAAGGATCTGCTCGCCGTCGCGCCGATCGTCGCGCGGACCACGCCGCAGCTGCTCTCGCTGGAGTGCTGGGGCGGCGCGACCTACGACGTCGCGCTGCGGTTCCTCGCCGAAGACCCGTGGGAGCGGCTGGCGAAGCTGCGGGAAGCGGTGCCGAACATCTGCCTCCAGATGCTGCTGCGCGGCCGCAACACCGTCGGCTACACGCCGTACCCCACCGAGGTGACCAACGCCTTCGTCGAGGAGGCGACGGCGACCGGGATCGACATCTTCCGGATCTTCGACGCGCTCAACGACGTCGAGCAGATGCGCCCGGCGATCGAAGCCGTCCGTGAGACCGGATCCGCTGTGGCCGAGGTGGCGCTCTGCTACACCTCGGACCTGTCGGACCCGGCCGAAAAGCTGTACACGCTGGACTACTACCTCAAGCTGGCGGAGCAGATCGTCGGCGCGGGGGCGCACGTCCTGGCCATCAAGGATATGGCGGGCCTCCTGCGGGCGCCTGCGGCGGCACGGCTGGTTTCCGCACTGCGCAAGGAATTCGACCTGCCGGTGCATATCCACACGCACGACACCGCGGGTGGCCAGCTGGCGACGTACCTCGCCGCGATCCAGGCAGGGGCAGACGCCGTCGACGGTGCCGTCGCGTCCATGGCGGGCACGACTTCGCAGCCGTCGCTGTCCGCGCTCGTCGCGGCCACTGATCACTCGGACCGGCCGACCGGGCTGGATCTGCAGGCCATCGGCGACCTGGAGCCGTACTGGGAGAGCGTGCGCAAGATCTACGCGCCGTTCGAAGCGGGGCTCTCGTCGCCGACCGGGCGGGTGTACCACCACGAGATCCCGGGCGGTCAGCTGTCGAACCTGCGCACGCAGGCGATTTCGCTCGGCCTCGGCGAGCGGTTCGAGGACATCGAGGCGATGTACGCGGCCGCGGACAAGATCCTCGGGCATCTGGTCAAGGTCACGCCTTCGTCCAAAGTGGTCGGTGACCTCGCGCTGCATCTCGTCGGCGCGGGTGTCTCGCCGTCGGATTTCGAGGCGGAGCCGAACAGGTTCGACATCCCCGACTCGGTGATCGGCTTCCTGCGCGGCGAACTGGGCGACCCGCCCGGCGGCTGGCCGGAGCCGTTCCGTACCAAGGCCCTCGAAGGCCGCGCGCAGCCGAAGCCGGTGCAGGAACTGTCCGAAGAGGACCACAAGGGGCTCGCCGAGAACCGGCGCCAGACGCTGAACCGGCTGCTGTTCCCCGGGCCCACGAAGGACTTCGAGGCGCACCGCGAGGCCTACGGTGACACTTCGGTCCTGCCGTCCAAGGACTTCTTCTACGGGTTGCGCCCGGGCGAGGAGTACTCGGTCGACCTGGAACAGGGTGTGCGGCTGCTGATCGAGCTGGAGGCCATCGGCGAGGCCGACGAACGCGGCCTGCGCACGGTGATGTCCACGCTCAACGGCCAGCTGCGCCCGATCCAGGTCCGCGACACCGCGATCGCGTCGGACATCCCCGCGACGGAGAAGGCCGCCAAGGGCGACCCGAAGCAGATCGCCGCGCCGTTCGCGGGCGTGGTCACGCTGCAGGTGTCCGAGGGCGACGAGGTCGAGGCCGGTGCCACGGTCGCGACCATCGAGGCGATGAAGATGGAAGCGTCGATCACCGCGTCGACCGGCGGCAAGGTGTCGAGGCGCGCGATCAACGCCGTCCAGCAGGTGGAAGGCGGGGACCTGCTGCTCGTCCTGGAGTGATTTGCGCGTGAAGGCCCCCTTCACCGCATGTCACGCGGTGAAGGGCCCCTTCACCACGTCGTCATCCGACGACAGTGCGCCGCCGGACCGAGCCTGGACGGACGACACTCGTGCTCAGACGGACGACACGCGTGACTGGATGGACGACAGACGTGCCGTCCATCCAGTCACGCGTGTCGTCCCGCCAGTCACGCGTCTCGTCCGAAGTCACTTATGGGCCCTTCACGCGCTTGCGGCCGCCGCTAGCCTGGACCGGGTGCTGATCAACGCCGTACCCCAGTTCCAGGGCGCATTGACCGAGCGGGCACCGGAGCTGCCCGAGGGCTGCGTCGCGCTCGCCGAGCTCGCGGGTCACGTGCTGGGCGTGCCGGTGCACCACATCCGGCAGACGCGCGAGACCTCGCCCGCGGTCGACGGCATCGCCAACCGCGCGGTGCTCACCGGCGCGAACCGGGCCGCGCAGCTCGCCGCGCTGGAGGCGCCGGGCGGGCCGGTGCTCACCATCGGCGGGGACTGCGGCGTCGAGCTGATCCCGATCGGGGTCGCGCGCTACCGCTTCGGGCCGGGGCTCGGCGTCGCCTGGTTCGACGCGCATTCCGACCTCAACACCGCGGTGACGTCGCCGTCGGGCGCGTTCCACGGCATGGTGCTGCGCTCGCTGCTCGGCGAGGGCGATCCGGAGTTCGCGGCGAATCCGCCGGTCGAACCGGGGCGTGTCGTCCTCGCGGGGACGAGGGCCTTCGACGACGCCGAGCGGGCCGTGGTCGATCGCGGGCTCGTCGTCGAAGCGGCCGACGTCGCCGCCGGGCTGGCCGGTTCGGACAAGGTCTACGTCCATCTCGACCTCGACGTGCTCGACCCGGCGGAGTTCGACGGGCTGAATTATCCGGAGCCCGGTGGCTTGACGATCGAACGTCTGGTGGCGATGCTTCGCGGGCTGAGCGGTTTCGAGGTCGTCGGCGCGGGGATCACCGAATGCGCCGGCACCGAGGTCCGCGTGCTGGCCCCCGTGCTCGAAGTACTCGGTGAATTGCTCACCGGAAAGCAGTGACGCTGCGTCACGGTCGTATCCACTTCGGCCGTTCGTACGTACCGCGCGAGGCGTTTGCCGGGCAGTTGTCATCAAAATTCAGGGCTGCCCGGTGATTTTGTCACGATGCTGACAAGAAATCGGTTTCTTCTGCGAGAGGTGACACATTTACGGGCGCCTTCGCGATGTGTTCGTTGTCACCCCACGACGATCGTGGGATGGCAGGACGCTGGGCGGAGCAAAGGAGCTGCGATGTCGGTGGAGCGCGGAATCGAACACGCTGCGCAGCCTCCCGCGGCACTTCCACGCAAACTCGCCGACATTTTGCGACCGGAGCTCGGCAGTCTCGCCAACGAGATCGTCGACGAGATCCGGGCGACCATCCCCGCGTACGCGCGCCCGCTCGACGGGCCCTACGGCAAGTCGATCCGCGCGGGCGTCGAATACGCGATCACTTTGTTCGTCGCCCAGATCGCGGATCCCGCCGTCTCCAAGGAACAGTCGCACGAGGTCCACCATCGGCTGGGGCAGAACGAGATGCGGGAAGGCCGCAGCCTCGACACCCTCCAGTCGGCCTACCGGGTCGGTGCCCGGGTCTCGTGGCGGCGCATCATGCGCGTCGGCCGCCGCAGCGGGCTCTCGTCCGCGGTGATGTCGCAACTGGCCGACGCGATGCTCGCGTTCATGGACGAACTCGCGTCCGTCGCGCTGGACGGGTACCTCGAAGCGAAGGCGCGCACCGCCGGAGCGCTGGACACGTGGCGCCGCAAACTGCTGCACCTGGTGCTGGAGACCCCGCCCGCGCCGTCGAAGGCGATCGCGGAACTCGCGCAGCTGACCGGCTGGACGGTGCCCGACCGCGCCACGCCGGTGGTGCTGCACCCGATCGGCGACACCGTCAGACCCCGGCGGCACAACGCGGTGGATTCGGACGTCCTCGCCGAACTCGACTGCGCTGAGCCGCGATTGCTCGTCCCGGGCGAGATCTCGATCGCCCGCTTGGCCACATTGCAGGCCGCGCTGCCGGAGTACCGGCTGTCGATCGGCCCGTGCCGTCCGCTGGACGCCGTCGCCGATTCCCTCCGCTGGGCGCGCGAGGCCCTGCTCCTTTCCGAACGCGGCATCATCCAGGCCCGCCGCGTGATCCGCGCCGAAGACCATCTCGCCACCCTGCTCGTGAACGCCGACGCCGCGCTGACCTGCCAGCTGCGCGACCGCCTGTTCGCCCCGCTCGCCGAGATGACCGGGAAACAGCGGGAACGGCTGCTCGAAACCCTCCGCGCGTGGCTCGACAGCCAGGGCAACGTCGTCGACATCGCCGAGCGGCTCCAGGTGCACCCGCAGACCGTCCGGTACCGCATGCGGCAGCTGCAGGCGACCTTCGGCGAGCACCTGCGCGACCCGGGGGCGCGGTTCGAAATGGAACTCGCGTTGCGGGCCGGCGTCAATCCTTCCGCTTCGCCCGAAGGTCTCGCGCTTCCTGAGGTGCTGCCGTCGCCGCGCAAGAGTCCGCAGTGGACGCCGAGCGGGTCCTAGGGGCACGTCCGGATGTCAGGAAAGGGTCGTTCAGGACGAAAAACGTCCTGAACGACCCTTTCCTGACACTCGTCAGCGGCGCGCCACCGGCGGATCGACGTTCGGGCACTTGCGCTCGGGGTCCCAGGGCAACCCGACCTGGTTGACCCCGACACAGGCCTGGTTCCCCGGTCCCGACGCCATCCCGCTCAACAGCGAGTCGAGATCCTCCTTCGCGCCGCAGCCCGAGAACGGGGGCAGCGTGAAGTCTCGATAGGCGGGATCCGTCCACTTCGGATCGGTGCGCACCACGCCGCCGGTGAACATCCCGTACTTCTCCCCGCGGAGATTGATCTTGATCGGCTCGGCGGTGAGGCAGTGGTCGCCGACGTCGAGGGCGACCCCGTTGATGGTGACCCCGCTCAGTTTCCCGTAGACCTTGAGCGGGGTGAGGACGGTCGAACTGCCCTCCGGCTCCGGGATCGAAACACCGTCCACATCGATGATGTGATTGCCGGTCGCGTAGTCCTCCGGCAGCAACTCCATGGTCGCGGTGATCGGGACGAAGCCGAAACCGAGGAAGCTCATCTTGCTCGGCGGCATGATGACGGAACCGGTGATCTTGCCTGGTCCTTCGGTGTTCTCCAGGTCGACGTGCCACACCGCGTTGACCATGAACGCGGGCTTCAGCCGGGCGAAGGCGCCGAGCTTCGTGATCGACGACGTGCCCTGCAGTTCGAACGGCTGCAACGCGATCGGGTAGAGGGCGCTGGCGTGGACGTCGTCCGCGGCCCGCGTGTCGGCGCCGGGTTTCTTCTGCTCGCCGGGTTTGCCGGACTGCGGCTTGGGTTTTCCGAGCGGCAGGAGCGCGACACTGCCGAGCAGCGTGTTCTGGTCCGGTGTCTGGGTGCAGGTGATCGGTTTGAGCGGCGTCTCCGCGGCGGTCAGCGCGAGCGACGGCGCGCCCGTGCTCAGCCGCAGTTCGGACGGCACCTTCAGCAGGATGTCGGGGACGGTGCCCGTCGCGACCAGCTTCAGTTCGCCGGTGGCGGGCACCTTCGTCGCCGGGATCGTCACGGACACCGGGATCGGGGTCTTCTTGTCCCCGTTCGCGGCCGTGAGCTCGACGGTCGCGCCACCCGTGACCTCGGCGACGGTTCCGAGCGACCCCTCACCGATCGTGAAGGTCAGCGTGAAGTCCTTGATCTGAACGGGTTTCCCGGTCGGGACCACCTTCGGCAGCGTCGCCTGGACGTCCATGGTGACCGGCCGTTCCCCGGCAGGATCCGGGAAGACGCAGGTGTTCGCGAGGCTCTGGTGCGCGGACGTGGCGCCTTGCAACGGGGCCGGCGGCGGCGTGGCCGGATCGGTCGCGGCCGAAGAGGACAGTGCCCCGCTCACACCCACGAGCAGGATGACGCCCGCCAGAACGGGAAACCTCCCGAGTGCCCGGCGAACCTGCTGCGTCATGGGTGTTCCTCTCGTGCCTCGCGCGGACGGGGACCGTGCGGGGCGGGCGTCCCCGCCCCGCACGGGTGGTTCATCAGGTGATCGGGATCGCCGGGCTGAACGCGCGGTTCTGCGCCGGGTTGGTGTTCTTCACCGTGCAGTTGAAGTTCCACGCCGTCCAGGTGCCGTCCTTCTTGTGGAAGTCCAGCGGAGCGTTGATCGTGGTGCCGAGGGAGATCACGCCCGAGCCGGGAGCGCCGGCGGTCAGCGTCGGAACACTGGTGCCGGCGTCCTGGACGATGTTGAACGACCGGGGGCCGGGCACGTACGGGTTGATCTGGGTCGGAACGTCCAGGTTGGTCACCGTCGCCGACGTCGGGGTGGCGTTGGTGGCGGTGATCGGCATGTTGGCCTTGCCGCGGACACCGTCGTAGTTGGCGGCGTTGAGCAGCGCGTTGATGGTCGCGTTGATCGTCGCCGTGCCGCCGACACTCGACGGAGTGGCCGTGCCGCCGGAGGCGACCGAATCCGGCCCGACGAAGCTCGCCTTCACGTCCAGCTGCTGCTGGCCGATGCCGGGGAAGTTGCACATGTAGGCGACGGTGCCGGTGGCGTAGGTGGTCGCGGCGGCGGCCGTGCCCGCGGTGAGCACGGCGACGGCGCCGAGCACGATGCCGGTGGTGGCGACGCCTGCCGACAACTTGCCAAGTCTACGGGACATACCTGTCATCTCCTTTGATCCAGTTTACGTCTCGGGCGGCTTTCCCCATGCGCCTTTCGGCGGATTTTTCTGATCAAATATGCTCGACTCGGAGCGGCTTTCTCGGTGGTGGGGTAAACCGAGGTTACCCGCGAGTTATGTACGTAACAAGGATTCATGTCGACATGTTTCGAAGTGGGTGAGACGCCCGTTCTTTCTTGTCAGCGCGCGCTGAATGCGATTATGAAGTTTGTCCGTGGATGACAAAGAGGCGGCCGATCGGTTGAGCCGGGTTAATATTCCGCGCATGTCTTCCGAGAAACGACGCATCCGATCACGGCGGGTAGCGAGCGTCGCGATTGTCGTAATGATCGCAACGGTTTCCCTTTCCGGTACGGCGAGCGCCGCGCAGACCGGCGAAGCGCGGCCATGGGGGAGCAACGACTACGGGCAAGGGACCATACCGGCCGCGGCGCTCGGCGCCAGTGCGGTCTCCGCGGGCGCGATCACCCATCTCGCGCTCAAGGACGGCGGGGTGATCGCCTGGGGGAACGACAGTTACGGCCAGTTGGCGGTTCCGGCGGCGGCCACGTCCGGCGTCTCGGCGATCGCCGCCGGCTGGGCGCACGAACTCGCGCTGAAGAACGGCGGCGTTCTCGCCTGGGGCAACGGTTTCTACGGGCAGAACGTGGTGCCGTCGGCCGCGACCTCGGGGGTCGCGGCGATCTCCACGAGCGCGTACTTCAACCTGGCGCTCAAAACGAACGGCAGCGTGCTGAGCTGGGGTTCGCGGACCACTGTTCCCGCGGCCGTCTCCTCCGGGGTCACCGCGATCTCGGCGGGCGGCGACCATGGGCTCGCGCTGAAGAACGGCGGCGTCATCGCCTGGGGCAGCAACGGGAAGGGCCAGATCACCGTGCCCGCGGCGGCCACGTCCGGGGTTTCGGCGATCTCGGCCGGTTTCCGGCACAGCATCGCGTTGAAGAACGGTGGCGTGCTCGCCTGGGGTGACAACTTCTACGGCCAGGCCACGGTTCCGCCGGAAGCGCAGTCCGGCGTGGTCGCCATCGACGCGGGCTTCAACCACAACGTGGCGCTGAAGGCCGACGGGAGCGTCTTCGCCTGGGGCAGCAACGTGAAGTCCGAAAGCCGTGACACCAGCACGGAACCGCCGACGGACTTCTGGAAGTTCTCCGGCGTGTGCGCTCCGGTCTACGCTGTTTCCGCCGGCGACAGCACCGGCGTCGCGCTGGTCGACCCCACGGCGCCGTACTTCTGCTGACGTTCCGTGAAGGCCTCCTTGAGCGACCCAGGGTCCCTCAAGGAGGCCTTCACGGACTTGAGGTCAGGACAGGTTCGACTTCATGCTCAGGTTGATCGTGTTGTCGGGACCGGAGATCAACGCACCCAGCGCGAGGTCGTTGATGAAGCAGTCCTTGAACTCGGGAATGGTGAACGTCCCCGAGGACGGGATGGTCGGCGCGAACAGGTCGACGTTCTTCGACACCAGGGTCAGGTCGAGCGGCGTGACCGTCTTGCAGGCGTTCGGCACCGTCGGGAGCGGGATGACCGGCCAGAACAGGCCGACCACGATGTTGTCGATCAGCATGTTCGCCTGCGAGTGGGTGGTCAGGTCGCCGTTGGCCAGCGTGCCGGTGACCGGGCCGGTCGGCTCGATCCGCACGCGGGCCTTGATCTTGAAGACCCCCGAGACCAGCGAGATGTTCGCCGTCGAGGGCGGCAGGGCCAGATCACCGCGGATGCCGACGTTGTCACCGTCGATGACCAGCGCGCCGTCGAGCTGACCCGGGCCGAGGTTGAGGGTGCCGCCGGTCTTCTTCACCGTGGTCGTCCCGGTGACGGTGTAGGACACCGGGATCTCCACCGGATCGTCCGCCAGGGCCGGGGTCGCGGCGAGGCTGCCCGCCATGGCGAGCGCGGAAGTGAGCGCGACGACCGTGCCGAGACGGCGACGGGCTGTTTGAGGGCGCGTTCGACCGAACATGGGTTTCTCCTCGTTTTCTCTCCTGATTTACAAAGCGGATTACCTGGGGACGAGATCGGTGATGACCCAGTTGTCGCCTTCGCGTTCCGCGGTGATCGAAAGCTGCGCCGCGGCCGCCGTCGAAGAATTGTTGTCGGCCCGGACGGCCGCTTGATCGAGGAATACCAGCAGCCTCGCTTTACCGCCGCCGAGTTCCTGGACGGCGGATGAGGAGACACGGGTGGTGAGGACGAGTTTCTGCGCCGGGGCCTTTTCCCTGACTTGGGCGAACAGCCGGTTGTAGGAATCCAGAGCCTTTCCTCGGAGCACCGCGGCCGCCGCCTTTTCGGTGACGTCGGTCCGGTCGTAGGAATAGGAGAAGATCTTGTCGAGCGCCACCGTCACCACGGAATTCACCTCGGCCGTCGCCCCGACATCGGTGAGCGCGGTGTTGGCCGCCGACGGCGTCGCGGAGATCGACTTCGCCTCCAGCGTGAACCACACCCCGGCCGCCGCCAGCACGGCGGCCGCGACCAGCAGGATCAGTGACAGGTTCGGCCGGCGGGACGGCTTCCGGGCGGTCTCTTCGGTGGTCTCTTCGACCGTGGCCTCGGGCTCGGTCTCCGTAGTGGCATCGGCGTCGGTATCGGCCGTGGCGGTCATCGCGCACCCACCGGCAGCTGGTCGAGCGCGCTGAGCTTCCAGCCCTCGTCCGTCCTGGTCAGCCCGGCGGCGAAGCGGTTGCGTTTCGTCGTCGGCGCCGCGCCTTCCTTCGCCATCGTGATCTCCACCGAAGCCAGCATCTTGGCCGTTCCCGCGTGGTCGTCGAGTTCGCTGATCGCCGCGTCGAGCACCTTGCCCGTCGAGACCGTCGCGTCCTGGGTGAGTGTCCGCCGCGTCGCGTCGTCGGTCTTGCCCAGCTGATCGCGCAGCGGGCCGGTGGACGCGGCGAGCCAGTCGGCGATGCCCTGGTCGACGCGGTGATGATCGAGGCTGGTCAGCCGGGCGACGAGTTCGCGCCCGGACTTCAGCGCTTCGTCGCGCGAGTTCCCGTAGGACACGGCCTCGGACGCCGTCGCGGTGAACCAGGTGTACCCGGCCCACCCCGCGAACGCGCAGGCCGCGGCGAACACCGCGATCGCGATCTTCAGTTTCGCAGCCACAACATCTCCTCGAGGCTGGTGGACGTCGGCTGGCCGTCGGCGCCGAAACCGCCGGGGATCGCGGCGGGCGGCACGCCACCCTTCGGCGCGTTCTGCGAGCCGCGGACCGAACTCGGGTTGCCCCGTTCGAGCGTGCACGCGGCACTCGTGTTGAACGGCAGCGGTGAGAGATCCGCGCTGTCGCGGATCCTCGTGCCCTCGTAGCCCTTGGTGCACGGCATCGGGTCGAAGAAGGTCAGGACCAGCCCGATCTTCCCGGACTGCTCGTCGACGGCCGCGTCGACCGCGGACACCGCCTTCGGGGTGTTGATCAGCAGCTGCCGGAGGCCGTCGGTGCGCGCCGAGAACACGTGCGACGTGGTGAGCAGGTTCGCCAGCAGGATCGGCAGGCCCGGCTCGTTGTCCTTCAGCAGCCCGGAGAGCTGCGTCGCCGCGTCGGGCGCCGTCGCGATCAGCCGCCGCAGGTCACCGTCCGAACGGGACAGCTGCTCGGCGAACTGCTTGGCGTTGCCGCTGAACCGCCGCCAGGCCTGCGACGAGTCGACCTGGGTCTTCAGCACGGTCGAGCCGTCGGTGATCAGCTTCTCCGTCTGCGGCAGGTGATCCGACGCCTGTTTGGTGAAGTCGGTGGTGGAGTCCAGCAGCACCTGCAGGTTCGCCCCGGAACCGCGCAGGGCGTTGTCGAGTTCGTCGACCACGGTCCGCAGATCCTCGGTCGGCACGGACGCGGTCAGCGAGTCCAGATCGGTCAGCAGATTCTGCACCGGCAGCGGTACGGCCGTCGCCTCGCGCGGGATGACCGAACCTTCGGCGAGGAACGGCCCGTCGCCGGTCCGGGGTTGCAGGTCGACGAACTGCTCGCCGACCGCGGACCGGTTCGCCACGACCGCCCGCGAGTTCGCGGGGATCGGGGGCGCGCCGTCGTCGATCAGCAGATCCGCCTCCATCCCGCCGTCGGTGAGCCGCAGTTCGCCGACCCGGCCGACGGCGACGCCCCGGTAGGTCACCTCGCCGTTGGTGAACAGGCCTCCGCCGTCGGTCAGCGCGAGCTTCACGGTGTACCCGCTCGCGCCGAAGAGCCGGCCGAGGCCCGCGTAGTTCGCTCCGACGAACGCCGTCGTCGCCAGGGCGAGGATGACGAACGCGATCACCTGGATCCGGACACGGGTGGTGAGCATCAGCTACCTCCGGAGGACGGCAGCGGCAGGGTCGGGAGTCCCGGCGGAACCCCTTCGCCCGGGGGAGGGAGTTCGACGCCCGGCGCGGGGATCATCGTGGCGTAGACGTTCAGGTAGTCGCCCTTGATCCCGTCGCGGACGGCGTCGGTGAACGGGAACGTCGGCAGGATCTCCAGCGATTTGGGCAGGCTCTCCCCGGCGTCGGCCAGCCGTTTCAGGATCGGCGCGAGCGCGGTGAGGTCCGCGACGAGGTCGGCGCGGCTCTTCTTGATCACGTCGACGCCGACCCCCGAGAGCCGGTCCAGCGACTGCAGCATCGAGACGAGCTGAGTGCGCTGATCGGAGAGGCTCTGAAGGCCGGGGGTGAGATCGGTGAGCGCGCCTTCGACCTGCTTCTTCCGGTTCGCCAGCGTGGCCGAGAGCTGGTTGAGCCCGTCGAGCGCCGAGGTGATCTCCGAGCGGTGGGAGTCCAGGTTGGACACCAGCTGCTCCACAGTGGACAGGAAGGAGCGGATCTCCTCCTCGTTGCCGTCCATCACCTTCGACAGCTCGCGGTTGATGGTCTGCAACTGGCCGATCCCGCCACCGTTGAGCAGCAGGGACAGCGCGCCGAAGATCTCCTCGAACTCCGGGTTGCGGTTCGTGCTCGCGACGGGGATCACCCCGCCGTCGCCCAGCCTGCCCTCGGCCTTCGCCGCGCTCGGGGCGAGTTCGATGAACTTCTCGCCGAGCAGGCTGGACTGCCGAAGCCGCGCGATGGCGTTGGCGGGCAGATGGACGTCGCCGTTGACCGCCAAGACGGTCTCGGCCGTCCAGCCGTCGTCGGCGAGCCTGATCGTCTCGACCCGGCCGACCGGGACGTCGCCGACCTTCACCGCGGCCTGCGGGACCAGGTCGAGCACGTCGGCGAACTGCACGGTCACCCGGTACGGATGGTCGCCGATATCCGCGCCGCCGGGCAGCGGCAGGTCGTAGACGCCCTTGAAATCCGACGAGCAGGCCGTGAGCGCGACACAGCACGCGGTGAGCGCGGCGATCGCCCGTTTCGTGGCCATCAGCGCCCCCCGGTGTAGGTGTCGCCGGCGACGGACAGCGGGAGCGGGGGGTATTCGAGCATGTTGCCGCGGCTCTGCAGCTTGCCGGTCTTCGGGTCGACGGCTTCGAGCACGTTCGTCACCGCCAGCGGGATCGTGTCGAGGCTCTCTGCCAGCGCGGCGCGTTTGTCGACCAGCGTCCCGGTGGTCACCGCGAGCTTGTCCACATTGGATTTGATCAGCGCGCGGTTCTCCTTGATGAACTGCTGGATCTCCGCGAGCGCGCCGCCGAGGCCGTTGAGCGCGCGGGCGAGCTCGTCCTTGTTCGCGGCCAGCGTCCCGGTCACCGAGGCGAGCTGCTTGTTGACCTCGCTGACGTTGCGGTCGTTGGTCGCCAGCATCGAGGTGAACCGCTGCAGCTCGTCGACGGTGGCGAACAGGTTCTGCGAGTTCCCCGACAGGGTCCTGGCGAGGTCGGCGAAGTTGCGCACCGACTCGTTGAACGGACGGCCGTTGCCCTGCAGGTTCTTCGCGCCGGTGCGCAGCAGCTCCGAAAGCGCGCCGTCGGCGTTCGCCCCTTTGGGGCCGAGCGCCTTGGCGAGCGTGTCGAGGCTGGAGTAGAGCTGGTCGAGTTCCACCGGGGTGCCGGTGCGCTCGACCGGGATCACCGCACCGTCGTTCAGCCGGTTCCCCGCGCGGGTGAGCTTGGTGAACTGGACGTACCGGTCCGCCACCACGCTCGGCGCCACGACCAGGACGTTCGTGTCGGCGGCGATCGGCGTCGCGCCGTCGACGGTCAGCACGACCTCGACCTGTTCCCCGCGTGGATTCACCGATTCGACCTGGCCGACCCGGACGCCGAGCACCCGCACGTCCGATCCACTGTAGACACCGACGGCGCGTGAGAAGTACACGGTGACGCGGTCGAGCCCGGCGCCGGAGAAGATCCACCAGAGGCCGCCGACGACGGCCAGCGCGAGCACGAGCGCGAGGGTGACGAATCTGCTGATCACCGCCGGCCTCCCGGGATCTTCGGGGTGCAGGGGTCCCGGTTCTCCGGGACGAGGCCGCACAGGTAGCCGTCCACCCAGCGCCCGTTGCCGAGCGAGTTGTTCACCACGCGGAAGTACGGCGCGGCGAGGTCGAGGCTCTTGGCGAGATTGTCGTTCTGCCGCTGCAGGATGTCGGTCACCTCTCCGAGCTGTCTGAGCGCTCCGCCGAGCTGGTCCTTGTTGTCCTTCACCAGTCCCGAAAGCTGGGTGGCGAGCTGCTGCGAGCCGGTCAGCAGGTCGTGGATCGCCTGACGGCGGCGGTCCAGTTCGGTCAGCAGGAGATTGCCGTCCGAGAGGAGCTTGGCGAAGTCGTCGTTCGAGTTCGCGAGCGTCGTGGTGAGCCCGTGCGCGTTGGACAGCAGGCTGGCGAGTTCGCTGTCCCTGGAGGACACGGTCTTCGACAGGGACGTCAGCCCGTCGAGCGCCTTCTTGATGTGCTCGGGCGAGTTCTTGAACGTGTCGGACAGCGTCGTGAAGCTCTCCGCGAGCTGATCGGTGTCGATGGCGCCCGCGGTGTCGGCCAGCCCGTTGAACGCCTCGGTGACGTCGTAGGGCGTCACGGTCCTGGTGCGCGGGATGATCTGTTTCGGGTTCTGCACCGCGCCACCGGTCGGGCGCAGCGCGAGGAACTTCCGGCCCAGCAGGGTCTTGATCTTGATCTCGGCGGCGGTCTTGTCGCCGACCCAGGCGTCCTTGACCCGGAAGCTGACCACCACGTGGTCTTCGGCGAGCCGGACGTCGCTCACTACGCCGACCTTGATCCCGGCAATGCGGACTTCGTCGTCCTCCTGCAAGCCGGCCGCTTCGGAGAACTCGGCCTGGTAGGTGGTTCCGGAGCCGATGATCGGGAGGTTCTCGTAGTTGAGCGTCGCGGTCAGCACCGCGCCCGCGACGGCGCTGCCGACGAGACCGACGACGATCGGATTCCGTTCCTTGAAGGGTTTCACGACGTGCACCTCTCCGCCGTCGCCGGGACCCCGCGGGGAGGCGTGGTCTTGAGGACGGCCGAGCACAGGTAGAAGTTCATCCACGATCCGTAGGAGCTGATCCGCCCCAGTTCGTTCAGCTTCCCCGGGAGGACGGTGAGGACGCGGTCGACTTCGGCCTTGCCTTCCTCGGTCGTCAGCTGACCGGAGAGCAGGCCGAGGCCTTCGATGCTGTCCTTGAGCGGCTTCCTGCCCTGTTCGAGCAGACCGGCCGTGGCGGTGGTGAGTTCCGCGAGCCCCGAGACGGCCTCCCCGATCTCGGTGCGGTCACCGGCGAGTCCGATCACCAGCTCTTTCAGCGTGGAGACCAAAGTGGACAGCGCGTCGCCCTTGCCGTTGATGCTCTTCAGCACCGTGTCCAGGTTCGTGATCACCTCGCCGATCACCTTGTCGCGGCCGGCGAGCGTGGTGGTCAGCGAACCGGTGTGCGCCAGCAGGCTTTCCACCGTGCCGCCTTCACCCTGCAGTACCTGGACGATCTCGCCGGAGAGCTGGTTGACGTCCTTGGGCGAGAGGGCCTGGAACAGTGGTTTGAAGCCGTTGAACAGTTCCGTGAGATCCAGCGCGGGTGTCGTGCGCTCCAGCGGGATCTCCGCTCCTGGCTCCAGGAGTTCGCCGGTGCCCTTGCCGCGTTCGAGGGCGATGTAGCGCTGGCCGACCATGTTGCGGTACTTGATCACCGCGGTGACATCGGCGGGCAGCCGGCGCTGGGAGTCGAGGGAGAACTCGACGCGGGCCAGGCTGTGGTCGGCGATTTCGAGTTCCTCGATCTGGCCGACCCGCACCCCGGAGATCCGGACGTCGTCGCCGACGTTCAGCGACGTCGCGTCGAGGAATTTGGCGCTGTAGTTCTTGGTGTCGCCGAGGCCGGTGTTCGTGATGGACACCGCCAGCAGCACCGTGGCCAGCGTCGTGATGACGACGAAGATCAGCCCCTTGATCAGGGGGCTCACGAAGTTCCTCATCGCAGGGTCACCTCCGTGCCCCGGTAGAGCGGGCCGACGAGCACACTGCCCCAGGCGGGCACCTCGGCGGTCGGGACGCCCATGGACGGCGCGACCAGCGTGGAGATCAGTTCCCGTTCCTGTGGCGAGTTCGGCAGGCCCAGGTCACCCTGGACGCCCGGCAGCGCGGCGGTCTTCTCGCCGGTCGCCGCGATCCCTTGGCCCATCAGGCCGTTGGACGGATAGCAGCGGGGTTCGCCGGTGGCGTTGTAGACCGGATCGTCCTTGCCGGGGACGTATTTGCCACGAGGCTGGGTCACGACGATCTCCGCGTGCAGGCCGGGTTCGTCGGTTCCGGCGCCCAGCACCTTGTCCATCTGCGGCTTCAGTTTGGCGAGCGCGTCGAGCGTGCAGGCGAAACTCGGCGAGTACTTCGCGGCGACCTCCAGCGGTGCCCTGCTGTCGGCGGCGAGCGCGATGATGTTGGCGCGGTTGTTGGCGAGGAACGTCGTGACCTGCTGGGACGACGACGTCACCTGCTGGTACACCGCTGCCAGCTCGGCCCGTTTCTCCTTGACCGTGTCGAGCGTGACGGCCGAGGCGCTCAACGCGTCGAGCAGATCCGGCGCGATGTCGCCGTACAGCCGGGAGACCGTGGCGAGGTCGCGGATGTTGTCGTTCAGCGCCGGGAGGTTCGGGTTGAACTCCTTCAGATACGCGGCCGCGGTGGCGAGTGTGTCGCCGATCTGGTCGCCGCGGCCCTCCAGCGCGGTGGCGACCGTGGTCAGCGTGGTCGCGAGCTTCTGCGGCTGCACTGCCTTGAGCAGCGGCAACAGATTGTCGAAGACGCGCTCCAGCTCGATCGCGTTGGCCGACCGGTCCTGGGTGATCACGTCGCCCGAGCTCAAGGGCCCGGCCTTCGATCCGTCCGGAATGGACAGTTGCACGTACCGTTCGCCGAAGAGCGTCTTCGGCACGAGCAACGCGGACACGTTCTTCGGCAGCTGGGAGACCTTCCCGGGCTCCATGGCCAGATCGATCTCCGCGCCGCCCGGCGTGGCGCGGACGTCGCGGATCTCACCGACCACCACGCCGCGCGCCTTGACCTGCCCGCCGGTGCGCAACTGGTTGCCGACCCGGTCCGCCTGCAGCGTCACCGGGACCGACGTGACGAAGTCCTTCCGGTAGATCTTGATCGACAGCAGCACGAGGGCGGACATCACCACGAGGAACAGCACCCCGGCCGTCCTGACCCCGGCTTTGCGCAGCCCGCGCCGGCTCATCCGGCCACCTGCACCGTCGTGGTCGCGCCCCAGATGGCGAGACTGAGGAAGAAGTCCAGCACGCTGACCGCCACGATCGCGGTCCGCACGCCACGCCCGACGGCGACCCCGACGCCCGCCGGGCCGCCGCTCGCGCGGAAGCCGTAGTAGCAGTGGGCGAGCACGATCACGACGCTGAACACCAGCACCTTGCCGAACGACCAGAGCACGTCGCCCGGCGGCAGGAACAGCAGGAAGTAGTGGTCGTAGGTGCCCGCGGACTGGCCGTAGAACCAGACGGTGATCTGGCGCGACGCGAGATACGAGGTCAGCAGCCCGATCGCGTACAACGGGATGACCGCGAGGAAACCCGCGATGATCCGGGTGGTCACCAGATACGGGACGCTGGGGATGCCCATCACTTCGAGCGCGTCGATCTCCTCGGAGATGCGCATCGCGCCCAGCTGCGCGGTGAACCCGCAACCGACGGTGGCCGACAAGGCGAGCCCGGCCACGAGCGGCGCGATCTCGCGGGTGTTGAAGTACGCGGAGACGAACCCGGCGAACGCCGACGTGCCGACCTGGTTGAGCGCCGAATACCCCTGGAGCCCGACGACCGTGCCGGTGAACACGGTCATCCCGATCATCACGCCGATCGTGCCGCCGATGACCGCGAGCGCGCCGCTGCCGAAGCTGACTTCGGCCAGCAGGCGGGTGATCTCACGCAGGTATCGGCGCACCGCGCGCGGCACCCAGGCGAGTGCCTTGAGGAAGAAGAGGATCTGGTCGCCGAGCGTGTCGAGGAACCCGAACCGGCGATCGACGGCTTCGCGGACCCGCGTCGCGCGGGTGGGTGTTGTCGTGACCATCAGCTGCCCTTCGCCGGGACGAGCTGCAGGTAAAGCGTCGTCAGCACGAGGTTCAACAGGAACAGGAGGAGGAACGTGATGACCACGGATTGGTTCACCGCGTCACCGACGCCTTTCGGGCCGCCTTTCGGATTGAGCCCGCGATAAGAGGCGACGATCGCCGCGACGAAACCGAAGACGACCGCTTTGAGCTCGCTGATCCAGAGGTCCGGGAGCTGCGCGAGAGCGGAGAAACTGGCCAGATACGCACCCGGTGTCCCGTTCTGCATGATGACGTTGAAGAAATAACCGCCGAGGACGCCGACCACGCTGACCATTCCGTTGAGGAATGCGGCGACCCCCATCGCGGCGAGCACCCGCGGCACGATCAGGCGCTGGATGGGGGAGACCCCGAGCACCTCCATCGCGTCGATCTCCTCGCGGATCGTGCGGGACCCGAGGTCCGCGCACATCGCCGAGCCGCCCGCGCCCGCGATCAGCAACGCGGTCACGATCGGGCTGGCCTGCTGGATGATCGCCAGCACACTGGCCGCGCCGGTGAAGGACTGCGCGCCGATCTGGGCGGTCAGCGAACCGATGTGCAGCGCGATCACCGCGCCGAACGGGATCGCGACCAGCGCCGTCGGGAGGATCGACACACTCGCGATGAACCAGAACTGCTGGATCAGCTCGCGTGCCTGGAAGGGCCGCCGGAAGGTCAGGCGGACGACGTCGAGGCCGAGTGAATAGAGCCTTCCGGTCTCCCTGATCGCACCCGCGCCGGGGAATGAGGGTGCGCCAGTCTTCACGCCCACGCCGACCCTCCCGTTTTCCGGGCACGGCGAATACACCCCAGCTTGCGCAATTCCTATGCTCCGAATGGCGGAACGGAATCGTTGAATAGGATCAACGGGGTGTTACCGTGCTGTTTGCTACTGGTCGGTACGCTAATCACGCGCCTGCCTGGTGACAAGAACTTCGGTGTGATCAAGACGTCACGTCCTGGTAACCGGTTAATTCTTGTCTTTTTCTGACAAAGGCGAGCGGGGATCTTGTCCGTTCTTTCGTGTTCGGTGGGGCGTTGGTCCGTTCGGGGCGCGGGGTGGTTCTGGGTCGGTCCTCGACCTGCTTCGAAGTCGGTCGCTCACGTGTCATGAAAGGGTCGTTCAGGACATCTTTCGTCCTGAACGACCCTTTCATGACACGTGCCGCGGTGCCGCCTCCCGCGCCCTGCGAACCCGCCGCCTCCACCGAGCCCGGATGCCATGAACGGTCCGTTCCTTGCGAAATTTGCAAGGAACGGACCGTTCATGGCATCTGCGGGAAGCCGGTCAGCGCGCCAGTTCGGAAACCAGCTCGTACGACCGCACCCGGTCCGCCTGGTCGTGCACCATCGTCGTGATCATCAGCTCGTCGGCGCCGGTATCCGCCAGCAAGGTCTCCAGTCCCTTGTGGACCGTCTCGGGCGAGCCGATGATGCTGCTCGAAGCCCGGTCCTCGATGAACACGCGCTCGATGTCGGTGTACGGGTACGCCGCGGCTTCCTCCGGCGTCGGCAGCGGGATGGGGCGGCCCTTGCGCAGGCTGAGGAACGTCAGCCCGCTCGGGGCGGCGAGGTACTGGGCGCGCTCGTCGGTTTCGGCGGCCACCACGGAGACGCCGAGCATCACGTACGGCTCGTCGAGGACGTCCGACGGTTTGAACGCGTCACGGTAGAGCGCCACGGCGGGCAGCGTGTTCTCGGCGCTGAAGTGGTGTGCGAACGAGAACGGCAGGCCCAGCTCGCCGGCCATGCGCGCGCTGAAGCCGCTCGATCCGAGCAGCCAGACCGGCGGCTTGTTGCCCTCGGCGGTCACGGCGTTGACGGCGCGCTGGTCGGAGTGCTCGAAGTAGGCCAGCAGTTCCGCGAACTGCTGCGGGAAGTTCTCCGCGGACAGTCCGCCGGGGCCGCGCAGCGCGAGCGCGGTCCGCTGGTCGGTGCCCGGCGCGCGCCCGATGCCGAGGTCGATCCGGCCGGGGTGGAACGCCTCCAGGGTGCCGAACTGCTCGGCCACCACCAGCGGCGCGTGGTTCGGCAGCATGACCCCGCCGGAGCCGACCCGGATGCGCTCGGTGGCGGCGGCGACCTGGCCGATCATCACGGCGGTCGCGGAACTCGCGATACCGGGCATGTTGTGGTGCTCGGCGAGCCAGTACCGGTGATAGCCGAGGGCTTCGGTCCGGCGGGCGAGGTCGAGGGTGTTGCGCAGCGAATCCGCCACACCGCCTCCGGCCACGACGGGCGAGAGGTCGAGCACGGACAGCGGGATGTCAGGCAAAGAGGTCACGCCCCGGTACAACGCGGCGGGCCCCCGAACCCTTCCCCGCACCTGTCAATCGATCGAAATTAACCGCCTCGATGTACCCGGTACTCGACGGAGTTCGACCGTTTCCACGGTACGGTTGCCCCGAATGCGAGGGTGGGAAAACCACTGAAAAGAAAGGATTAAGAGTGCCACGTCCGGAGAGACCTTTGGACCCCGGGGACGATCCGTTGCTGGAGTTCGCCGCCGATCTCCGGCGTCTGCGTGAGAAGGCCGGAAACCCGACGTACCGCGAGCTGGGCAGGCGTGCCCACTACTCCGCGGGAACCCTCTCCGAAGCCGCCGGCGGGAAGAAGATGCCCAGCTTGGCGGTGACGTTGGCCTACGTCCGGGCGTGCGACGGCCCCGAGGAGGAGTGGACGGCCCGGTGGCACGACGTGACCGAGCGGACGCGCGGCGGAGTCCGTGATTCACCGATCGCCCCGGCGAATGGGGAATCGGCACCTTATATCGGCCTGACCGCATTCGGGCCGGACGACGCGAGCCGATTCTTCGGTCGCGAACGACTTGTCGGAAAACTCGTCGCGAGGCTTTCGGATCAACGATTCTTGGCGGTTCTGGGGGCGTCCGGTTCCGGTAAGTCGTCGTTGCTGCGGGCGGGGCTGCTCCCCGCGCTCGCCGAGAGCTCCGTGACCATGCTGATGACCCCGGGGTCGCGGCCGCTGCAGGAGTGCGCCGTCCAGTTCGGCGCCGCGCTCGGGCTCGCACCGGGCGGGCTGCTCACCGAACTCACCGAGCATCCGCGCAACCTCGGCCTGGCCGCCCGGCAGCTGGTCGCCGACCGCGAGGGCGACGTCGTGCTGGTCGTCGACCAGTTCGAAGAGGTCTTCACGCTCTGCCAGGACGTCGATGAGCGGGCCGCCTTCCTGTCGGCGCTGGTCACCGCGACGACCGAGCCGGAGAGCCGGACGCGGGTCGTCCTCGGCATCCGCACCGACTTCTACACCCACTGCGCGCGGCATCCCGAGCTGGTCGAGGCCATGCAGGACGCGCAGATCCTCGTCGGCCCGATGAGCACCGAGGAGCTGCGGCAGGCCATCTCGCGGCCGGCGATCGACGCCGGGTACCGCGTCGAGAACGCGCTGGTCTCGCGGCTCGTCGCCGACGCGACCGGGCAGCCCGGCGTGTTGCCGCTGCTGTCGCACGCGCTGCTGGAGACCTGGCGCCGCCGCCACGGCAACACCCTCACCCTCACCGGCTACGAGTCCACCGGCGGGATCGAACGGTCGGTCGCGCAGACCTCCGAGCACACCTTCACCGCGCTGAGCGAGCACCAGCAGCGGCTGGCGAACCAGATCTTCCTACGGATGACCGCGCTCGGCGAAGGCACCGAGGACACCAAACGCCGCATCACCCGCGAAGAGGTGGACGCCGACGACCCGGACGTCGCCGTCGTGCTGGACAGGCTGGCGTCCTCGCGGCTGGTCACCCTCGACGACAACGGCATCGAGATCGCGCACGAGGCGCTGATCCGGGGCTGGCCGCGGCTGCGCGAATGGCTCGCCGAGGATCGCGAGGGCCTGCGCGTGCACCGCCAGCTCACCGAGGCGACCGACGCGTGGGAATCGGTCGGCCGCGACGACGGCTGGCTCTACCGCGGCGCGCGGCTCTCTATCGCCAGGGACTGGGCGGGGGAGCACGAGAGCGCGCTTTCCCAGCGTGAGCGCCAGTTCCTAGAGGCGAGCGTGGCGATCGAGAACCACGAGCAGGCCGTCGCGCGGCGCCGCACCCGGCGGTTGCGTCAGCTGGTCGCGCTCCTGGCGGTCCTGCTGGTGCTGGCGACGGCCGCGATGGTGTACGCCGTCCGGGCCGAGCAGACCGCGACCGCCCAGCGCAACAGCGCGCTCGCGCAGAAGGTCGCCGGGCAGGCCATCGAGATGCGGATGACGAACCCGGCGCTGGCCGCGCAGCTCGCGCTGGCGGCGTACCGCGTCGATCCGAGCGTGGACACCCGCGGCAGCGTGCTCGCGATGTTCGAGTCGCCGTACTCGACCCGCGTCCGAGGGCACGGCCACCGGGTCAACGCGACCGCACTGCGCGGCGACGGTCAGGTGATG
This sequence comes from Amycolatopsis sp. NPDC049868, assembly GCF_044461365.1. Classification (NCBI taxonomy): domain Bacteria; kingdom Bacillati; phylum Actinomycetota; class Actinomycetes; order Pseudonocardiales; family Pseudonocardiaceae; genus Amycolatopsis; species Amycolatopsis sp. NPDC049868. The sequence goes on from NZ_JBITKV010000008.1 coordinate 272,606, forward strand.
GTGACCGGTAGCTGGGACCAGACGGCCAAGCTGTGGGACATCAAGGATCCCCACCGCCCGAGCGAGCTGGCCACGCTGACCGGGCACACCGGCAACGTCAACTCGGTGTCCTTCAGCGCCGACGGTGGCGCGGTCGCGACGGCGGGCTGGGACAAGACCGCGCGGCTGTGGAACGTCGCCGATCCGGCGAAACCCGGGCCGGGGGTACTGGTCGGGGAGCATCCGGGCCGGGTCAACGCGGTGGCGTTCAGCCCGAAGGCCGCGGTGCTCGCCACCGCGGACGGCGAGGGCACGGTGCGCCTGTTCGACGTCCGCGACCTCGCGAAACCGGTACTGGCGGCCACCCTCACCGGGCACACCGGCAACGTCAACGGGCTCGCCTACGCCCCCGACGGGCGGACACTCGTCTCGGCCGGCGCCGACAAGACCACGCGACTGTGGGACGTGGCCGACCCGCTCAAGGCCAGGCCGCTCGGAGTGGTGACCGGGCACACCGCCGGTGTCCACTCCGCGGCGTTCAGCCCGGACGGGCGGACGCTCGCCACCGCGAGCATCGACCAGACCGCGCGGTTGTGGAACGTCGCCGACCCGATGGCGCCGTCACCACTGGGGACCATCGACACGCACAAGACCATCGTGCGGTCCGTGGCGTTCAGCCCCGACGGGACGACGCTGGCCACGACCGGTTTCGACCGCGCCGCGCGGCTGTGGGACGTCACCGATCCGGCGAAGCCGCGCCAGAAGCCGGCGCTCGTCGGGCACACCGCGGCCGTGGTCTGGGCGGTGTTCTCCCCGGACGGCCGCACGCTGGTGACCGCGAGCGACGACCAGACGGTGCGGCTGTGGGATCTGCCGGGCCCCGCGATCAGCGGCCCGGCGAGGTCGGCCTGCCGGGCGGTGTTCAGCTCCGACGGGAAGCTGCTGGCCACCGGTAGCCAGGACGGCGTCGTGCGACTGGTGGACGTCTCCGACACGCGGAACCCGCGGGAGGTGGGCAAGGTCGCCGGGTTCGGCCAAGGTGTCTGCGGTCTCGCGTTCAGCCCGGACGGCCGGGCGCTCGCCGCCGGTTCCTGGGACCACACGATGCGGCTGATCGACGTCACCGATCCGCGCAAGCCGGTCGACGTGGGCGTCTTCTACCGCCCGGAGGACGACATCGACCCCGTCGCGTTCAGCCCGGACGGCCGGACGCTCGCGACCGCGGGTTCCGGGCACACGGCGAAGCTGTGGGACGTCGCCGACATCCGGCGGCCCGTCGAACTCGCGACGCTCACCGGGCATGACGACGACGTCCATTCGATCGCGTTCAGCCCGGACGGCCGCACCCTGCTCACCGGGGGCTGGGACCACACCGCCCGGCTGTGGGACGTCTCCGTGCCGAAGGCACCGAAGCAGCTTTCAGTACTGAAGGGACACTCCGACACGGTGTTCTCGGTGGCCTACAGCCCGGACGGGAAACTCGCCGCCACCGGAAGCGCCGACCGCACGGCCCGGCTCTGGGACGTGACGGATCCGGCGGCACCCCGGGAGGCCGCGCTGCTCGCAGGGCATACCGACAACGTCATCTCGGTCGCGTTCAGCGGCGACGGGAAGACCTTCTCGACCGGCAGCTACGACCGGTCCGTGCGACTATGGGATGTCTCCGATCCGGGATCGGTCCGCGGTTCGGCGAACCTGACCGACGACGTCGACCGGGTCAACGCCGTGGCGTTCGCCCCCGATGGGCACACTCTCGCGGGCTCGGTCGCGGACGGCAGCGTGCGGTTGTGGGAGACCAGCCCCGAGCGGGCGGCCGAACGCATCTGCGCGACGGTGTACCCGCGGATCACGGCGGACGAGTGGGAGCAACACCTGCCGGGGCTCGATTACGCGCCTCCGTGCCCCTGACGACGGCCGATTCGTTGTTCGGCGTTGTTGTTCGGTGGAATCGCCGTGACACCGAACAACGAAGAGGCGCTAGAAATACCCCTGGACGTGCGATGCGTCCCCACATCGTTCACTCACCGGGGGTCTGAAGGGCTCCTTCAGGGCATTCACCAGTGTCCTGAAGGAGCCCTTCAGCTTTTTCGCGCTCGCCCCGTTGTGTTCGCCGCCCGATCACGCGTGTCGTCCAGCTGATCACGCGTGTCGTCCGTCGAGGCACGCCGACTCGCGTGCTCGAACCCCGAACTCGCGTGCTCGAACACGTAACACGCGTGATCAGGCGGCGAACTCACGTGATCAGATGGACGACACGCGTGATCAGGCGGCCGGGATCCAGTCGGGGTTGGACGCCAGGACGGTCAGCTGCTGGGTCGCGCGGGTCAGCGCGACGTACAGCACCCGGCGGCCGGTGGTCGACTCCGTGATGAGGTCGTTCGGCTCCACCAGCACGACCGCGTCGTATTCGAGGCCCTTGGAGTCGAGGCTGCCGACGACCTTGAGCCGCTCGTCCGCGAGTTCGGCGAGCCAGCCCTCGACCTCGGGCACCCGGTCCATGGCGGTGATCACGCCGACGGTGCCTTCGACGGCCCCCATCAGTTCCTTCACCTCGGCCTGTGTCGCCGCCTCCAGCCCGGAAGCCTCGACGGGCCGGACCTCCGGCGTGATGCCGGTCTGCCGCACCGCGCGCGGAAGCTCGTCGGCCTCGGCGTGCCCGGCGACGACCTTCGCGGCCAGGTCGAAGATCTCCGCCGAGTTCCGGTAGTTGGTGCGCAGGGTGAACCGGCGCCGGGTCGTCTTGAGCCCGAACGCCTGGTCGCGCGCCATCGCGGCCTCGGCCGGATCCGGCCACGAACTCTGCACCGGGTCGCCGACCACGGTCCAGCTCGCGTACTTGCCGCGCCGCCCGACCATCCGCCACTGCATCGGCGAGAGGTCCTGCGACTCGTCGACGACCACGTGCGAGTACTCGTCGTAGTGCTCGGGCCGGGTCGGGGCGCCGCCACGCTCCGGGTTGACCTCGATGTTCTGGCGGGCCCGGCGGCTCTTGGGCGGCGTGCCGATGAGGACGCGCAGCTCGTCGAGGAGCGCCACGTCCGCGATGGTCCAGCCGCGCGAGCGGTCGGCGAAGTCGGCCGCGAGCATGCTGATCTCGTTGCGGTTGAGCAGGCCCTTCGCCGCGGAGGCGAGCCGCTTCTCGGTGCCGAGCCACCGCAGGATCTGCGCCGGGTACAGGATCGGCCACCAGACCACCAGGAACCGGTGGAACTCGATGCGCTCGCCGAGCTCGGTGATCAGCTCGGCCTTGTCGATCTGACGGCCGTCGTCCTTCGCGTGCTGCTCGGCCTTCGCGGCGAGCGCGTCGAGCAGCAGTTCGGCGGCGCGGATCCGCGACCGGTTCGGCGGCCCGCCCGCGGTGTGCACCTTGCGGCGCACCTTGTCGAGCTCGCGCGCGTTGAGCCGCAGCACCTCGCCGCGGTAGACGATCTTCATGTCCTCGGGCGCGTCTTCCGGCGTGTCCCGCAGCGCGCGCAGCAGGATCTTCCGCATCCGCAGCGATCCCTTGATCGCCGCCAGCGGGGCCGGGTCCTGCCGGGTGGCTTCGAGGCCGTCGAGGACCTCGCCGAGCGCGCGCAGTTCGACGTTCGTCTCACCCATCGACGGCAGCACCCGCGAGATGTAGCTGGTGAACACCCCGGACGGGCCGATCACCAGCACGCCGGCGCCGCCGAGCTGGCGGCGGTGGCGGTAGAGCAGGTACGCCGCGCGGTGCAGCGCGACCGCGGTCTTGCCGGTGCCGGGTCCGCCGGTGATCTCGGTGACACCACGCCACGGCGCCCGGATGACCTCGTCCTGTTCCTTCTGGATGGTCGCGACGATGTCCCGCATCTTCTCGCCACGCGACCGGCCGAGCGCGGCCATCAGCGCGCCTTCGCCGACGATCTGCATCCCGTCGGGGACCGCGTCGGCGATCAGGACGTCGTCGTCGACGTCGAGCACGTTCTGGCCGGAGCACCGGATCACCCGGCGCCGGACGACGTCCATCGGCTCCTCGGCCGTCGCCTGGTAGAACGCCGCGGCCGCGGGCGCGCGCCAGTCGGTGACGAGGTTGTCGAACTCGGCGTCGCGGATGCCGAGCCGGCCGACGTAGATGTGGTCGTTGTCGAGGTGGTCGAGCCTGCCGAAGACCAGGCCCTCGTACTCCGCGTCGAGGGTCTGGAGGGTCTGATTGGCGTGGTACACCATCATGTCCCGTTCGAACAGCATGGACGCCTGCTCGAAGATGGCTTCCCGCCCGGCGCCATGGCCGATCTCGTAGCCCTTGGTACGCATGGCCTCAGCCTGGGCTCGCAGTTCGGCGAGCCGGGTGTAGACGGTGTCCACATGGGCTTGCTCGATGGCGATCTCGGCCCGTCTGACCCGAGGTTCGGACACGCAACGCTCCTAAACGCTTCTATCGCCTCCGAGGGCGAAGGACGACTCTACGCGAGCTGGGCGGAGGCTTCACCAAGTCCCGGCCAACGTCACGGCGGAAGGCGTTGAGGCACGATGCTCCAATGACCAGGATCGTGGCGGGGACCGCGGGCGGCAGGCGGCTGAAGGTCCCGCCGAAGGGCACGAGGCCGACTTCGGAACGTGTGCGCGAGGCGCTGTTCAACGCGCTGGAGGTCGCCGGCGAGCTGCAAGGGGCCCAGGTCCTCGACCTTTACGCCGGTTCGGGCGCGCTCGGGCTGGAGGCGTTGTCCCGCGGCGCGTCGGGCGCGCTGTTCGTCGAGTCGGACCGGCGCGCGGTCGAAGTGCTCAAGGGGAACGTCGCCGCGCTGGGACTCGGCGGCGCGGTCCGGGCCGGGGCCGTCGAGTCCGTCGTGGCCGCTCCGGCACCGGAAACGTTCGACATCGTCCTCGCCGACCCGCCCTACGCCGTGGATTCCACCCGCCTGGGGGAGGTCATGGCCGCGCTCGCGGCGGGCCGGTGGATCACGGACGGCGCGCTGGTGGTCATCGAACGGGCGGCGCGGGACGGCGAGCCGGACTGGCCGCCGGGCTTCGAGCCGACGCGGACGAAGCGGTACGGCGACACGGCGCTCTACTGGGCCGAATATCAGGTGTGACGCCGCACCGATGAGCGCGCAGGAGGCCGTCGGCCTTGGTAGCGTCCGCGCCATGCGGCGTGCGGTCTGTCCCGGGTCCTACGATCCGGCCACCAATGGACATCTCGACATCATCGAGCGGGCGGCGAAGCTGTTCGACGAGGTCGTCGTCGCGGTGGGGGTGAACAAGAGCAAGAAGGGCCTGTTCACCACCGAGGAGCGGATGGACATGCTGCGCGAGATCACCGCGAAGCTGCCGAACGTGCGCGTCGATTCCTGGCAAGGACTCCTGGTCGACTACTGCCGCGAGAACGACATCATCGCGGTCGCGAAGGGCCTGCGATCGGTCAGCGACTTCGACTACGAGCTCCAGATGGCGCAGATGAACCGTGAGCTGACCGGGCTCGAAACCCTGCTGATGGCGAACAACCCGGCGTACGGGTTCGTGTCGAGCTCGCTGGTCAAGGAGGTCACCGCGCTCGGTGGCGACATCGAGCACCTGGTGCCGCCGATAGTGTTCAAACGCCTCTCGGAGAAGTACTCCGAACGAGGTTGACCCGAACGGCCGAAGCCGTTGGTCGGGCAGTCGCGGGCGGCGATGAAGAGTTCATCTCGACGCCTTCTGGTGAATACACGATCGGGTTACGGTCCGAAAATGACCAACAAACGATCGCGGATCGCCGCCGCGCTGCTCGTTCTGCTTGTCACCTTCTTCGGCGGGGTCGGGGCCGCGCAGGCCACGGCCGCCCCGGTCTCCGTCCAGCAGAACCCTTGTGGGGATCTCACCGGGTTCAAGCACGTATCGCTCTCGTCGCTGCCCGCCGAGGCGACGACGACCTACGACCTCATCAAGAAGGGCGGGCCGTTCCCGTACCCGGACAAGGACGGCACGGTCTTCTCGAACAGGGAGAACATCCTCCCGAAGTGCGCTTCGGCCTACTACCACGAGTACACGGTCCCGACGCCCGGTTCGCCCGACCGCGGCGCGCGGCGCATCGTCACCGGTAACGGCGGCGAGTTCTTCTACACCGCCGATCACTACAAGACCTTCTCCGTGATCGACGTCGACGGCACCCCGGCGCCGTCCTGCGGCGACACCTCGAAGCTGACGAAGATCGGCTACTCGACGCTGTCGTCCGCGGCGAAGTCCGTGGTGGACAAGGCCCGCGGCGGCGCGACCGGGACGGTCTACGAGAACCGCGAAGGTGTGTTGCCGTCGTGCGCCGCCGGGTACTACCAGCTGTTCCCGGTGGGCACGAGCGACCGCGTGATCTCCGGCAAGGGCGGCGAGATCGTCTACACGCCGGACCGCTACGTCACCTTCAAGCTGGTGAACCTCGCCGGCTGATCCGTCCGTGCAACGTTTCGTGCCTCCCCGTCCGTGAGATACACCGGAACACGGACGAGGAGGCACGATGCGGTCTGGGGACGATGCGAGCTTCAGGGAGTTCGCCAGGGACAAGGCGCTACCGCTCAGGCGGACGGCGTATCTGCTCTGCGGCGACTGGCATCTCGCGGAGGATCTGGTCCAAACCGCGCTCATCAAGCTCTACCGGGTCTGGCCGAAGGTCCGCCGGAAGGGGCCCGTCGACAACTACACGAGGCAGATCCTGCTGCGCTGCTGGCTCGACGAGCGGCGACGACCATGGCGGAACAGAGAGAACCGCGACGGTGTCGTCCCCGAAGAGCCCGTGGCCCCGGCCGACGCCGGGATCTCGGATTCGCTGCTTCGCGCCCTCGCCGAAGTTCCCCCGAAACAGCGCGCCGCCGTCGTGCTGCGCTACTGCGCCGATCTCCCGGTCGCGGAGGTCGCCGTCGCGCTGCGCTGTTCGGAAGGGACGGTCAGGAGCCAGGCCGCGCGAGGACTCGACGTCCTCCGCGCGGCCCTGCAGAGACAGCACGACGAGGCTGTCTCCGGGAGGAGCGCGTGATGGACGAACTCGAAAACAGGCTGCGCGGGATCACCTTGGCCGAGCCCCCGCTCGGCTTCGACCCGGACGAGGTCGCCGGGAAGGCGACGAAGAAAGTGCGGAACCGGCGAGGGGTGGTCGCCACGGGGGTCGCGACACTGGCGGTGATCGCGGCGGCGGTGGTCTTCGTGGCGCCCGGGGGTGGCCCCGCGCCGCTGGCGCCGGCGGCGTCGCAGGCCGCACCGAAGGACCCGCTCCAGCATCTGAAGGACGTGATGCCGAAGGTGCTCACCGGCGCGAAGGACATCGAAGTGCGGGCCTTCGTGGGGTACGGGGACCTGAAGACCTCGGAAGTCAGGTACATCGATGCCGAAGGGAGGCCGCGGGGCGTCAACCTCACGATCGCCGGTCCGGTGACCACGAAGGACGGATATCCGCGCGAAAACCGGTGTGACCCGGCGAAGAGGGCCGACGCGATCGGGTCGGATCGCAAGCCGACGAGGTGCGTGGAACTTCCCCAGCCGGACGGGAACTTCGTGGTGATCTCCGAAACCGCGCCGAAGTCGGCGGAATCGGACGGCGACGTCATCCTCGGTCAAGGTTTCACGACCGGGAGGGTCGTCACCCGCGGCGCGATCGCCTTCCCGCCCAGCGGCGGTGGCTCGGTCAACATCGCCGATCTCGGCACGCTGGACGACGGCGACCGCGGTGCCCCGTCCTTGACCGACCAGCAACTGCTCGCGTTGGTCCTGGATCCGGCGTTCGCCCCGAGGTGATCATGGCGCGCGGTACCGGCGGGGACACGCCCGGTACCGCGCGCTTTCACCCCTTACGGCGGCGATGAGGGCAAACTGAGCTCAGGGAATGTGGGGATCGCTGTAGCAGTAGGTAGGGAGTGGGCCGTGTACCGGGTTTTCGAGGCGCTCGACGAGCTCGTCACCATCGTGGAGGAAGCCCGCGGCGTGCCGATGACCTCCAGTTGCGTCGTCCCGCGCGGGGACACCCTGGAACTGCTCGACGACATCCGTGACGCCCTGCCGGGCGAGGTCGACGACGCGCAGGATGTCCTGGACAAACGTGATCAGCTGATCCAGACCGCCCGTACCGAAGCGGCGGAGACGATCACCACGGCGAACACCGAGGCCGACCGCACGGTCGCCGACGCGCAGGCCGAGGCCGAGCGCATCCTCGCCGACGCCCGCGCCCGCGCCGAGCAGATGATGAGCGACGCGCACGGCGAGGCCGAGCGCATGGTCGCCGCCGGACAGGCCGAATTCCAGAGCCTCACCGATCGCTCCCGCGCCGAGTCGGAGCGGATGATCCAGGCGGGCCGCGACGCCTACGAGCGTGCCATCGAGGACGGCCGCGCCGAACAGGCCCGGCTCGTCGCCCAGACCGAGGTCGTCCAGGCCGCGCACGGCGAGGCGGCGCGCATCGTCGACGAGGCGCACGTCGAGGCCGACAAGCAGCGCGGCGACTGCGACGCCTACGTCGACGGGAAGCTGGCCGAGTTCTCCGAACTGCTGGCGACCACGCTGCGGACGGTCGACTCCGGGCGCAACCACCTGCGGTCGCCGGTCAACCTGCCGGGCAACAGCCGGACCTCGCTGTACGACTACCAGTCCTGATCCCCGGCCCTTCACACGCGTGCCATGAACGGTCCGTTCCTTGCGAAATTTGCAAGGAACGGACCGTTCATGGCGTTGCGGACCGTGCCCGAAAGTGAGTGGCGGGACCTGCGTACCCTGGTAACCGATGTCTGAGAACAAGTCGCCGCAGGCCAGGCCTGCGCAGCTGGACGACCGGAACCCGTGGGTGCTCGACACCCGCGAGCTCGGCCGTCATGCCGGCCTGAGCAAGGCCGTCCAACGCACCATCCCCGTCGAGACCGCGCTCGGTGTGCCCGACGTCATCACCATCGACGCCGGTTCCAGCCTGGAACTCGACCTGATGCTCGAATCCGTCGTCGAGGGTGTGCTCGTCAGCGGTACGGCGTCCGCCGTCGCGACGGGGCACTGCTCGCGGTGCCTCGACCCGATCACCGAGGACGTCGAGGTCGACCTGACCGAGCTCTTCGCCTACCCCGGCTCCGCGACCGAGGAGACCACCGACGAGGACGAGATCCCCCGCCTGGTGGACGACCGGATCGATCTCGAGCCGACGGTCCGGGACGCGGTGGTGCTGGCGCTGCCGCTGGCCCCGCTGTGCGCCGAGGACTGCCGGGGACTGTGCATCGAATGCGGTGTCAAGTGGGCCGATCTCGAGCCCGGGCACGGGCATGAGAAGATAGACCCTCGGTGGGCCGCGCTGGTCGATCGTTTCGAGAACGAAACGGGCGATGACCAGGCCGATGGCCCCGGAAAGCAAGCCTGACGAGCACCAGCTCGTTCCGGAGAAGCAAGTTCGCTCGCGACCGCGGGCAGACCGTCTGAAGGAGATCTACTCGTGGCCGTCCCGAAGCGGAAGATGTCGCGATCCAACACCCGCGCGCGCCGCAGCCAGTGGAAGGCGGCTCCGGTTCAGCTGGTGCCCTGCTCCAACCGCGCCTGCAAGCAGCCGAAGCTCCAGCACATCGCGTGCCCGGCCTGCGGCCAGCACAACGGTCGCCAGGTCGTCGAGCCCGCCTGATCGGCAGCTGACGACATGGGGGGCAAGTCGGCCGGTGGACCACCCGCGGACCCCGCACCACTGCTGGAAGCACTCGGGATCACGATCGAGCCCGAGCTGTTGACGCTGTCGTTGACCCACCGTTCTTATGCGTATGAGAACGGTGGGTTGCCGCCGAACGAGCGTCTGGAGTTCCTCGGGGACGCGGTGCTGGGCCTGGTCGTCACCGACCACCTCTACAACACCCATCCCGACCTGGCCGAAGGTCAGCTCGCGAAGCTCCGTGCCAGCGTGGTCAACATGCACGCGCTGGCCAGGGTCGCGCGCGGCCTCGGTGAAGGCGGGCTGGGCAGGCACCTGCTGCTGGGCAAGGGCGAAGAGCTCACCGGCGGCCGGGACAAGGCGAGCATCCTCGCCGACGGGCTCGAAGCCGTCATCGGCGCCGCGTACCAGCAGCACGGCATCGACGTCGCGCGCAAGCTCGTGCACCACCTGTTCGACGACCTGCTCGCCGAGGCGCCGCTGCGTGGCGCCGGCCTGGACTGGAAGACCAGCCTCCAGGAGCTGACGGCGTCGGCAGGGCTCGGCGTGCCCGAGTACAAGGTCGAGGACACCGGGCCCGATCACCGCAAGGAGTTCAGCGCCACCGTCCTCGTCGGCGGGCGTGAACTCGGCTACGGCTCGGGAACGACCAAGAAGGAAGCCGAGCAGAAGGCCGCTGAGACGGCCTGGCGCCAGCTTTCGGCCGAACTCGACATCGAGCAGCCGCCGAAGACGACCTGAGTTCCCTTCACCGGGACGGCTCGTTGACGCACGAGTCGGTGAATCAGTAACCTCATCGCAGTCCGCCGCCACTGACGCGACCATTCAGGTCGCCTGTCGAGAGGTCGGCGGATGCGTCATTTCTGCCTGGTCACAGCGACGATTTTGACGTTGGTGACAGGTCCTGCCACGGCTTCGGCCGCCCAAGTCGTCCGGGTGACGTCGTTGAGCGCGTTGCAGTCCGCGATCGACAAGGCCGCTCCCGGCGACGAGATCAGGCTGGCCGACGGGAGCTACTCGGCGGGTTCGGCCATCGCGATCAAACGGTCGGGAACGGCGAACGCGCCGATCACGATCACCGCGGAACACGTCGGCAAGGCCGAAATCAAGGGATCCGCGGGTTTCTCGTTCTCTTCGGGCGCTTCCCATGTCGTGCTGCGCGGCTTCAAGCTCCGGCACGGTGGCTCGATGAGCGTTCCGGTGGGCAGCACGCACAACCGGCTGACCCGGCTCGACGTCCAGCTCACCGGCGGCGGCAACTGGGTCACGCTCAACGGTGACGACACCGAGTTCGACCACAACGTGCTGCAGAACCGCACCACCCAGGGTGTCTTCCTGCAGGTGCTCGGCCCGGCCAAAGACATGGCGAAGCGGGTCAAGGTGCATCACAACTACTTCTCCAACCACAAGTTCACCGGTTCGAACGGTGGCGAGTCGATCCGGTTCGGGCTGAGCCACCACCAGAAATACTCGGCGGGCGGGGTCGTCGAGTACAACCTGTTCGAAAAGGCCGACGGGGATTCCGAGGCGATCTCCGTGAAATCGTCGGACAATGTCGTCCGGTACAACACGATCCGCGACAGCCGCGGTTTCATCGTGCTGCGCCATGGGGATCGCAGCGTGGTGGAGGGGAACATCCTGCTGGGCCGGTCCGGGATCCGCTTCCACGGCAACGACCACAAGATCGTCAACAACTACGTGCACACCACGGCGAACCGCGGGATCGTCTTCGGCTCGGGCAACGAGGCGGACAGCGGGCCGGACAGCAAACTCCACGACCGGCCCGACCGGGTCGTGGTCGCGTACAACACCGTCGTCGGGACCACCGACGGCATCCACGGCGACGGCGGCGACTTCAAGCCCAAGGACTGCGTGCTCGCGAACAACATCCTGCAGGGGACGGGAAAGCTCGTGAGCATGCCGGGCGGTTCGGACGTGAAGTACGAGGGGAACATCGCCTGGGGCGGGCCCGCGGGGATGCCTTCTGGCGGCTACAAAGCCGTCGACCCCAAGCTGGTGCAGGACGGGTTGTACCGGCTGTCCTCCGGGAGCCCGGCGGTCGACGCCGGCGTCGGCTCCTACCCGTACGCGGGGACCGACTTCGATCTGCAGACGCGGTCCGGGAAGTACGACGTCGGGGCCGACGAACTGCTGCCGGGCGGGGCGCGGAAAGCCTTGACGAAGGCGGATGTCGGGCCGCTCGCTCCCTGACCGTCCTCACCGTTCCGCCGGTGGGAGAATCGACGGCATGCCCGAACTCCCCGAGGTCGAGGTGGTCCGTGCCGGGCTCGAGGCGCATGTCTCCGGCCGGACGATCACCGAGGTCGAAGTCCTCCACGCCCGCGCGATCCGCCGCCACGAACTCGGCGCGGAGGACTTCAGCGGACGGCTCTCCGGCGTGAAGATCACCGCCGCCCGGCGCCGTGGCAAGTACCTGTGGCTGGAGCTTTCCGACGGCCAGGCCATGCTCGCGCATCTCGGCATGAGCGGCCAGATGCTCGTCCAGCCCGGGGATGCGCCGGACGAGAAGCACCTTCGCGTGCGATTCCGCTTCGCCGACAACGGACCGGAGCTGCGCTTCGTCGACCAGAGGACCTTCGGCGGGCTCGCGCTCGCTGAACTCACCGAGGTCGACGGGACGGCGTTGCCGGGCACCATCGCGCATATCGCCCGCGACCCGATGGACCCGCGGTTCGACCTCGACCAGGCCGTCCGCGCGCTGCGGTCGAGGCGGACCGAGATCAAACGCGCCCTGCTCGATCAGACGCTCGTCTCCGGTATCGGCAACATCTACGCCGACGAGGCGCTCTGGCGGTCCAAGCTCCACTGGGCCCGCCCGACCGACAAACTCACCGCTGCCCACGGCCGCACCGTGCTCACCGCCGCCAGTGAGGTGATGGCGGAGGCGCTGGTCGTCGGCGGGACTTCGTTCGACGCGCTTTACGTCAACATCAACGGCGAGTCCGGATACTTCGACCGCTCGCTCGACGCCTACGGCCAGGAAGGGCTGCCCTGCGGCCGGTGCGGGACGGCCATCCGGCGCGACCCCTTCATGAACCGGTCGTCGTTCTCCTGCCCGCGTTGCCAGCCGAAGCCACGCGCGAGGTGAAAACTGTCGTGTACGGCGCGGGCGCAGCGTCAACTAGCATGAACGGGCACGAGAGGTAGGGAGTGGGATGGTGGCCGCGACCGAGCCCGGTAAGACGACGCTCGCCGAGAAGATCGACAAGCTGTTCCAGATCGTGCTGAGACCCGATCGCGAGCCGTACAGCCACGAAGAGGTCGCCAAGGCGTGCCGTGAGGCCACCGGCGAGAGCTTTTCGACGACGTACCTGTGGCAGTTGCGCACCGGTCGCCGCGACAACCCGACGAAACGCCACCTCGAGGCGCTCGCCCAGTTCTTCGGCGTCTCGCCCGCGTACTTCTTCGACGACGAGCAGAGCGCCAAGATCGCCGAGGAACTCGCGCTCCTCGGCGCCCTCCGCGACGCCGGCGTCCGCGACGTCGCGCTCCGGGCCGTAACGCTTTCCCCCGACGGACTCGACACCATCAGCGACATGATCGACGCGATCGCCCGCAGGGAATCCGGACGGGGCGGCCCGAAGAAGGAGTCGTGAGTGGATCGCCGCCATAAGGAGTTGTGGCGCCGCTGCCGGAGTCTCGCCGACGGCGTCACCCTTCCCGAACCCTTCGACGCCGAGTCCTTCGTCGCGGAGCTGGCGCTCGAACGCGGCCGTCCCATCGAATTGATGCAGGTCAGCGTCCCTTCCAACGGCCCGTGCGGGCTGCTGATGAGCACGGAGCGCGCGGACTACATCCTCTATCCGACGAACACCACCGCCCTGCACCGGCGGCATATCCTGCTGCACGAGGTCGGCCATCTGTTGTGCGGTCACGTCGGCGCGGACGCGGGAGCCGACGGGATCGTGCTCGACGCCGCCGCCGGCAAGGCCCTCATGCCGAACCTCGCGCCGGAACTCGTCCGCCGTGTCCTCGGCCGCACGGGTTACAGCGCCGTCGAGGAGCAGGAGGCCGAACTGCTCGCCAGCCTCCTCGCGCAACGCGTCGCGCGGACGTCGGTGCGCGGCACGGCCCGGCACCACGAGGGCGGAAGTGATCTCGCCGGCGGATTGGCGAGGGTCGACGACCTCTTCGGCAGCCGGAAACGGCGCCTGCCGTGACCGAGACCATCGCGTACTTCTGTTGCGTGGTGGCCTTCGCGGGGTTCGGCTACAAGCTGATCCAGGCCAGGCACACCCAGCCGCGGCGGCGGATGTGGTTCCTCAGCGGCTTCGGGATGTGCATCGCGGGCGGCATCATGCTGCTCACGCCGGCCATGGAGAACGCCGTCGGCGTCGAAGAACCCGTCGGCAGCCTCCTGAACCTCGCGGCCGACCTGCTCAAGATCGGCGCGATGGCCTTCGCGGTCGCGTTCGCGCATTCGCTGAAACTGGGGGAGGGCAAGCGGATCGGCTGGCACGCGGTGCTGTCCTGGACCGTCGTGGCCGCCGAGATCGTGCTCTTCTTCCTCTCCGGCAGCTATCGCGTCGGCGAGCACACCGCCGCCGGGCCGGGCGGGCTCGGCTGGTTCGTCGCGTACAACGTTCTTTTCCTCGCCTACGGTCTGATCAGCCTGCTGACGTTCTCGATCGTCTTCGCCCGCTTCGCGCGGCATGCCGATCCCGGCCCGCTTCGCACGGGGCTGTGGTTGCTCGTCGGTGGCGGGGTTTCCGCGCTGGGCTGGACTTTCTGGGACGTCGACGACATCTACATCCTCGCCACCACCGGCGCGGTCGACGCCGGTGAGGACACGCTCTCGGCGATCCTGGCGGCGCTGAGTGTCGGGCTGGCCGGGGCGGGTGCGACGCTCAGCGTGTGGGGGCCCGCGCTCGCCACCCCGTTCCGGCTGATCGGCATGTACCGGACGTACCGGCGGATCGAACCGTTATGGGCCGCACTGCGCGAAGCCGTCCCGGGAATCGCGCTGGACCCGGGCCCCGGTATGCCGGGCGGTGTCGAATTCGCCTTGTACCGCAGGGTCATCGAGATCCGGGACGGCCATCTCGCGCTGCGACCCTACTTCGATCCGGACCTCCCGCCCCTCGCGGAAGCCGAGGCACGCAAGGCGAAGATCCCCGAAGCCCGCGTGGCCGCGACGGTCGAGGCCACGGCCTTGGCCGCCGCGCTCGCCGCCTCCGAGGCGGGCCGCCGGTACGCCCCCGACGACGTTCCGGCGACCTACCTCGACGAGCCCGACATCGCCACCGAAGCGGCGTGGCTGGTGGAGGTCACGCGCGCCTGGCGGCGGTCCGCCGTGGTCGGGCGCATTCGGGACCAGGTCCGCGAATCCGAACTCGCGTGATTGAAGCCGGAACTCGCGTGCTCGAAGACGTGATACGCGAGTTCCGCCTCCGATCACGCGAGTTCCGTGCCCAATCACGCGAGTTCCGACGCCGGCTGACGCAGGACCTTCGCCATCCCCAGTACGGCGAAGATCGCGATCAGCACCACACGAGCCACGTCCATGACGGAACTCCTTGGTGTGGAAGGACTCTCAGACGGTGACGCGCCGCATCGTGGCGAACCCGCCCGCCCCGGCGAGGCAGACCAGCAGCGCGAGCACCCCGGTCATCCCGCCGACGGTCAACGTGCTGAAGAACGTGCCGAGCTTCGACCAGGCATCGGTCCAGCTGAGCAGCAGCACCGCGCCCAGCAGCACCAGGACCTGCGCCGCACCGAACAGGACGACACCCACCACCGAAGCGCGCCGGTAGATCAGGCCGTACCACATGCCGTAGACGAACATCAGCGTCAGGAACACGAACGAGGTGAGCAGGGTCAGGTACCAGGGACCGTCGAGCAACCAGGGAACGCGGAAATAATTGAGATCGAGCCCCCAGCCCCCGGTCGCGTCTTCGATCACCTGGAACACGGCGATCCCCACCGCGTACAGGGCCGAGAGCCCGGCGACCAGCAGGAGTGTCCCCAGATAGTAGGACCGCCTCGACACACCCAGCGCGAGCCCGAACGGGAGCGATTTCGTCATGCTCAAGGCCCCGCAGACCAGCATGAACACGAACAGCGTGAACAGGCCGCCGGAGTAGTTCTCCTCGGGTGTTTCGGGGATCAGCGAGAAGATCGCGAGATTCACCCCGAAGGCGAAGAACGTGACACCGACCGGGAGGACGATGTACTGGAGCCGGTCCACCAGGTGATAGCGCGCGACGTTGACCAAGGTGTTCATGCGGACGCCTCCTCTGCGGTCTGTCCGTTGGAGGTGTGCACCATCAACTGCTGCAAGGAAAGTGGCTCCAGCTTCAGGTGCAGAGCCTGCGCTCGCGCCTTCGCGGCGGCGTCGAGCGCGGTGGCGACGGTGACCGAAGCCCGCGACCCGATCTTGCGGCGGTGCAGCACCCGGCGGCCGGCGACGAAGTCGTCCACCGCGAGGGCGGGGCCGGAAATCGTGACGGCCGTGCCGCGCAGTTCGTCGGCGGGCGCGTCGAGGACGACCCGGCCCTTGTCGATCATCACCACGTGCTCCAGCAGATCGGCGACCTCGTCGATCAGGTGCGTGGAGAGCAGGATGGTGCGGGGGTGGGCCGAATAGTCGTCGAGCAGCCGGTCGTAGAACAGTTGGCGCGCGACGGCGTCGAGGCCCGCGTACGGCTCGTCGAGCAGCGTGAGCTCCGCCCGGGCCGCGAGCCCGATCGTGATCGACAGCGCCGAACGCATCCCTCGTGAGAGCTTCTTGATCGGGCGTTTCGTCGGCAGGTCGAAGTCGCGGAGCAGGGTTTCGGCCAGTTCCGCGTCCCAGTTCGGGTAGAACCATGACGCCGCCGAAAGCGCGTGCCGCACCTTGAAGTCCGGGAACTGCTGGTCTTCCCGGACGAGTACCAGGCGCCGCAGCACCCGCTCGTTCTCGACCGGGGTCTCGCCGAACACGCGGACCGAGCCGGTGCTGGCGAACTCCTGCGCGGTGACGATGCGCAGGAAGGTGCTCTTGCCCGCGCCGTTGCGGCCCAGCAGGCCGGTGATCTTGCCTTCTTCGATGTCGACCGAGACATCGCCGAGCGCGAGGTGGTCGCCGTAGCGCCGGGTCAGGCCGGTGGTCGAAATGGTCGGCGTCATGCGGCTGGTCCTCCGTTCCGGTGTCCGTTCCCGCGGATGAGCGAGATCAAGGTTTCGTCGTCGATGCCGAGGCGCTTCGCTTCGATGAGCATCGGGTCGAGGTACTGCTCGGCGAACCGCTGCCGCCGGTCGGTGAGCAGCTTCTGCCGCGCGCCGGCGGCGACGAACATGCCGATACCCCGCCGTTTTTCGAGCAGGCCGTCGTCGGCGAGCACGTTGATTCCCTTGGCCGCCGTCGCCGGATTGATCCGGTAGAAGGCGGCGAGTTCGTTGGTTGACGGCACTCGTTCCCCCTCGGCCAGGCTTCCCTCGGCGATGTCGTCGGCGATCTGTTCGGCGATCTGCACGAACAGGGGTGTTCCTTCGTCGAGCACGACACCTCCGTCCCCAGTCTTCGGGCACCCTTGTCAGGTGCGGTGGTTCATTACTGGACTAAGTAACCCATGAACCACCCGTCCGACGCAAGTAGCCTCCGCCGTGCGCACTACTGTGCAATGCGTGGTACCTTCTCTTGCGTAAGACTGGGAGGGACGCGACTGTGGAGATCAGTCAGCTACTTAAAGGCGTGCTGGACCTCGCCGTTCTCGCGGTGCTTCGGGGAGAGGACGGCTACGGCTACGACGTACTTCGAAGACTCCGGATCGCGGGGTTGCAGGAAGTGGGCGACGCTTCGGTGTACGGGACGCTCCGGCGGCTGTACAAGGCGGGCCTGCTGACGTCCTATGTGGTGCCGAGCGAGGAAGGCCCGCACCGCAAGTACTACAGCCTCAACGAGCCGGGTCGTCAGCGCCTCGAAGAGTCGGCGCAGACCTGGCGGACTTTCGCCACGACAATGAACAGCCTGTTGGGAGAGGCAGCATGAGCACGCAGAATCCGACCGCCGTGCGGGTGTATCTGGCGAGGGTCAGGAGCGCGCTCGCCGACCTGCCCGAGAGCGAAGTCGAGGAGATCCTCGAAGACGTCCGGCCCCATCTCGCCGAGATGGAGGCGGAGCTGGGGGAGAACCCCAAGGTCGACGCCTTGATCGAGCGTCTGGGTAGCCCGGAAAGCTACGCCGCCGAATTGCGGGCGTCCGGCGGCTATCCGCCGCGTCCGCCCGAGGCGGGCGACAAGACCACCGTGCTGAAGGTGAAGACCGGGATCGGCGGAGCGCGGTTCGCGTTCTGGGGCTTGGTGTTCTCCGTCGGCGGCTTCGCGTTGTTCGGCTTCGCCGCCGCGGTGTGGGTGCGAGTGGAACCGTTGCTGGGCCTGCTTTTCGTCGCACCCGTGCTCGCGATCAGCGTCGCCTACGTGGTGCGCAGGGGAGTCGCGCCGATCACGGAGCTGCCCGAGGTGGTCAAGCTCCGCGAGATCGCGACCTCGTTCCAGAACAACCGGAACAGCAAGGGAATCAACTACTTCCGCACGCTCAAACCGGCGTGGTGGGTGCTGTGCGCGGCGGTGCTGGTCATCTTCGGCCTCCTGCTCGTGCTCCGCGACACCGAAGCCGTGCTGTTGCTGCCGCTGATGCTGCTGGCCGCCGTCGCGGTGGTCTGGGCGGGGCCGAAGCTGAAGACCGACCGGCGGCTGCTGTGGCTGGCCGTGCCGATCTCGGCGTTCGTCATCGGCAGCATGCTCGGCGGGGCGGGCGCGGCGGTCGATCTGATCGCGAAGCGGTCCTACAGCAACGGTTCCTACAACGGCGGCTACACGCCGAGCTACAACGACAACTACGGCAACCCGCAGCTGATGTACGGCAGCCAGGACGTGGAGAACATCTACGCGTTCGACGCCGAGGGCAAGCCGCTGACCGAGATCTACCTCTACGACGAGAACGGCCGTCCGCTCAGCACGACCCGGTACGCCTGCGAGCGGAGTACGGGCGAGAAGCGGAGGGTCGGCGACGACAACCGCTATCCGCGGCCGCGGCTCGAACGGGGAGTCCAGGACAACGACGGAAACCTCAACGGATACAACGGTTCCCGGGGTTACTGCCAGGAAAAGGCCGAGGTTCCGTTCAGCGCGGCGATCCCGAAGGGCGCGCCGGTGCCGCCTTCCACGACCGCCCAGGCGCCGCCTTCTTCCTCGGCGCTGCCGTCGAACTCCACCCAGCCGACGCGCTAGGTGGCCCGGGTGGAGGCGGACGCCGGGGGCCGCCTCCACCCGTTTCTCCCGCGTTTCGTCCTCTGAATGCGGTGGTTGGGAGCACGAACCACCGCATTCAGAGGACGAAACGCGGATGCGGGACGCCCCGAGGGGACGTAACCTCCTGGGCAACGCGCTGACGGAGACGAGTAGCCAGGGGAGCACGCGAGCCTAGAGAGCCGCCGGTAGCTGAGAAGGCGGCCTCGCGCCCTTCGGTGAAGACCCTCCCGAGTGCGGGGAGGAACGGCGTCCGCGCCTCATGCCCCGCCGTCCGGCCTCGTCACGGGCCTTCGAGGCCGCCGTTCCTCCGGCGGCGGCGAAAGTGCGGTGGTACCGCGAGTTCCCTTCTCGCCCGCACTCCCAAGGGGTCGCACACGTCCGTTCAGGAGTTGTGATGATCTCGCGTGTCCTCGCCGCCGACTTGCCCCGGCACGTCGGTGGCCGCGTCCGTATCGCCGGCTGGGTGCACCGCCGGCGCCGCCTGAAAACCGTCACCTTCCTGGTGATCCGGGACCGCTCCGGACTCACTCAGGTGGTTCTCGTCGAACCCGGTGGCCCACCGGAGGAGACCGTCGTCGAAGTCGAAGGTCTCGTCACCGCGAACCCTCAGGCGCCGGGCGGTCTGGAACTGACCGAGCCGTCCGTCCGCCTGCTATCTGAGCCCGCCGAGCCGCCGCCGTTCGACCTCTACCGTCCGTCGGTGGGCGCCGCGTTGCCCACGGTGCTGGACAACGCCGCCGTCGCACTGCGGCATCCGCGGCTGAAAGAGGCCTTCGCGATCGCGGCGGCGAGCGTCGCCGGGTTCCGGTCGGCGTTGGACGGGCTCGGGTTCACCGAAATCCATACGCCCAAGATCGTCTCGTCGGCCACCGAGTCCGGTGCGAACGTCTTCGGCATCGACTATTTCGGTCAGCGGGCCTTTCTGGCGCAGTCCCCGCAGTTCTACAAACAGGCGCTGGTCGGGGTCTTCGAGCGGGTTTACGAGGTCGGCCCGGTCTTCCGCGCCGAACCGCACGACACGGCGCGGCATCTCGCGCAGTACACGAGTCTCGACGCAGAGCTCGGTTTCGTCGGCGACCATCGCGACGTCATGGCGGTGCTGCGGGAGACGATCGAGGGGATGGCCGCCGCTGTCGCGGAGGCGGGGGTCGAAGTGCCGGAGGAGATCCCGGAGATCCCTTTCGCGGAGGCCCAGGAACTGATCGCGCGGCGGTCGGGCGAAGACCCGCGTGGTGAGCCCGACCTCGCGCCCGCGCACGAGCGCCTGCTCTCGGAGTGGGCGCTGCGCGAACACGGATCGGAGTTCCTGTTCGTCACCGGGTATCCGATGGCGAAGCGGCCGTTCTACACGCATCCGGACCCGGCGCGGCCCGAGTACTCCAACAGTTTCGACCTGCTCTTCCGCGGGCTGGAACTGGTGACCGGCGGGCAGCGGCTGCACCGGCACGCGGACTACGTCGCCGCGCTGGCGGCGCGTGGTGAGTCCACCGAGCCGTACCGGGACTACCTGGCCGTCTTCGCGCACGGGATGCCGCCGCACGGCGGTTTCGCGCTCGGGCTCGAGCGCTGGACGGCCCGGTTGCTCGGGTTGCCCAACGTCCGCCAGGCGACACTCTTCCCGCGCGACCTGCACCGGCTGACCCCGTGAAAGCCGCGAGCCGGCACCTCGCGAAGAGGTGCCGGCTCACGTGGGATGAGGCTCAGTGGTTGAACGCGCTCCTGGCGGCCAGGTCGGCCAGCAGGGCACGGCCCTTCTCGGCGTTGCGCGGCTGGGCCAGGACGTCGTAGCGCCGGGCGACCAGCTGGCTCTGCGAGATGAACCCTCGCTTGTTCTTGGACGACGCGTACCCCAGCGCGCCGAACAGCAGGTTGAACCCGATACCGCCGACCAGGCCGACGATGATCGGCACCAGCCCGGCGCCCGGGTTCAGCAGGCTCAGCACGAGCCCGAGGAACACACCGAACATCGCGCCGGACAGCGCCGAGCTGGTCAGCACCTTGCTCCAGCCCATCCGCCCGGCGATCCGCTCGACGAGGATCGGCTCGACCCCGACGATGGTCACGTCCGTGATCGGGAAATCCGTTCCCGCGAGGTGGTCGACGGCACGCTGCGCTTCGGAGTACGACTCGTAGGAGCCGATCGGCCACCCGCTGGGCAGCGTCGGGAGCTGAGCCCGCCCCTGGGGCTCGGTGAACGTGGTCTGCTGCGTGAATGCCTGTGTCATTCCTTCTCACCTCTCTTGATCCGTACAACGTCCCGGATGCGCGGATCTCCTCCCGGTGCGGCGGGATTCACAGCATCTTCTCAGCCGGGCATCGCAGACAATCCGCCCAGGGATCAACTACGGTCAGCAATGGATAACGAACTAGACCATTGGCCGAGTTGACCGTGTCCGGTCGACCCGGTAGGAAGAAGCCGCAAAGGTACCGCTTCGAACCTTTAGGTGAGGCTGATGGCGAACAGGCGCGGCATGCTCACGCTGGATCGGCTCCGGGAACTGGTCGAGGACGGCATCGTCGACACGGTGCTGGTGGCGATCACCGACATGCAGGGCAGGCTGCAGGGCAAACGCTGCGCCGCCGAGTACTTCCTCAACGAGGTCGTCGAGCACGCCACCGAAGCGTGCAACTACCTCCTCGCCGTCGACGTGGACATGAACACCGTCGACGGCTACGCGATGTCGTCCTGGGAGACCGGCTACGGCGACTTCGTCATGCGCCCGGACTTCGACACGCTGCGCCTGCTCCCGTGGCAGGAGGGCACCGCGCTGGTCCTCGCCGACCTCGAACGGGTGCAGGGCGGCGCGGTCGCCCCCTCGCCTCGCCAGATCCTGCGCGGCCAGCTCGACAGGCTCGCCGAGCGGGGTCTCGCCGCCTACGTCGGCACCGAACTGGAGTTCATCGTCTTCGACGACACCTTCGAATCGGCCTGGGACAAGCGCTATCAGGACCTTCGCCCGGCCAACCAGTACAACGTCGACTACTCGATGCTCGGCACCGCCCGGATCGAGCCGCTGCTTCGCCGCATCCGCAACGACATGGGCGGGGCGGGACTGTACGTCGAGTCGGCCAAGGGCGAGTGCAATCCCGGCCAGCACGAGATCGCGTTCCGCTACGCCGACGCGCTGACCACCTGCGACAACCACAGCGTATACAAGACCGGCTCCAAGGAGATCGCCGCGCAGGAGGGCAAGAGCCTCACGTTCATGGCGAAGTACAACGAACGCGAGGGCAACTCCTGTCATATCCACATCAGCCTGCGCTCGGTCGCGGGCGAACCCGTCCTGGCGGGCGACGGCCCAGGCGGGTTCTCGCCGCTGATGGAGCACTTCCTCGCCGGTCAGCTGGCCGGACTGCGCGAGCTGACCTACTTCTTCGCGCCGAACATCAACTCCTACAAGCGGTTCGTGCCAGGGAGCTTCGCGCCGACGGCCGTCGCGTGGGGCACGGACAACCGCACGTGCGCACTCCGCGTCGTCGGGCACGGGGACTCGCTGCGCACCGAGAACCGCGTCCCCGGCGGCGACGTGAATCCGTACCTCGCGGTGGCCGCGCTGATCGCGGCCGGGCTGCACGGTATCGAGAACGAACTGGAGCTGGAGCCGGAGTTCCACGGCAACGCCTACGGTTCCGCCAAGCCGACCGT
The DNA here is from genome assembly GCF_044461365.1 of Amycolatopsis sp. NPDC049868. Classification (NCBI taxonomy): domain Bacteria; kingdom Bacillati; phylum Actinomycetota; class Actinomycetes; order Pseudonocardiales; family Pseudonocardiaceae; genus Amycolatopsis; species Amycolatopsis sp. NPDC049868. Next base: position 295,075 of record NZ_JBITKV010000008.1, read on the forward strand.
GCCGACGACCCTGAGGGAGGCCGCGGCGCTGCTGGACGGGAGCGAACTCGCGAGGTCCGCGTTCGGGAACGAGGTCGTCGACCATTACCTGAACGCGGCGAAGGTCGAGCTCACCGCGTACGACGCCGCCGTCACCGACTGGGAGAGGATCCGTGGCTTCGAACGCCTCTGAGTCTCTGAAAAGCGCGCCCTTGATCGGGCTCACGTCCTATTTGGAACCCGCGAAGTTCCTGGTGTGGGAGACCGAAGCGGCGCTGCTCCACCGGGTCTACGTCGACGGGATCGTCGCGGCGGGCGGGATCCCGGTCCTGCTGCCGCCGGTGAGCGAGGCACACGATCGGCTGATCTCCGCCGTGGACGGTCTCGTACTGGTAGGCGGCGCGGACGTCGACCCGGCGCGTTACGGCCGGGAGCCGCACGCGACGACGTACACGAGGCCGAACCGGGACGCGTTCGAGTTCGGTCTGCTGCGGTCCGCTTTGGACGGTGGGAAACCGGTGCTCGGCGTGTGCCGAGGACTGCAGGTGCTCAGCGTCGCGCTGGGTGGCACGCTGGTCCAGCATCTGCCGGAAACGGTGGACACCAAGGATCACCAGCCCGCGCCCGCGACCTTCGGCACCACTACGGTGACGCTTGCCGAGGGCAGCCGCGTCGCGGCGATCCTCGGCGCCGAGACCAAGGTGCCGTGTTACCACCATCAGGCGATCGACAAGCTCGGCGACGGGCTGGTCCCGGTCGGCTGGGCCGCCGACGGGACCATCGAGGCGGCCGAACTGCCCGGCGACGGGTTCGTGCTCGGCGTCCAATGGCATCCCGAACAGAATCCCGACGACATCAGGCTTTTCGAAGCGCTGGTGAAAGCTGCGAAGGAGCGCGAATGACCACGTTCGAGGTGATCAACCCCGCCACCGAAGAGGTGGTGCGGTCGGTCGAACCGACCTCGGCCGAGGAGACCGACGCGGCGATCGCCCGCGCCCACGCGGCGTTCCCCGCCTGGCGCGCGGTGGCCCCCGGCGACCGGGCGCGGCTGCTGCGCCGGTTCGCCGACGCCGTCGACGCCGACATCGAGAACCTCGCCGCGCTGGAGGTCGCCAACGCCGGTCACACGATCGGCAACGCGCGCTGGGAGGCGGGCAACGTCCGTGACGTGCTGACGTACTACTCGGCTTCGCCCGAACGGCTGAGCGGCAAGCAGATCCCGGTGCCCGGTGGCGTGAACATGACGTTTCACGAGCCACTGGGCGTGGTCGGGGTGATCGTGCCGTGGAACTTCCCGATGCCCATCGCGGGCTGGGGGTTCGCGCCCGCGCTCGCCGCCGGGAACACCGTCGTGCTCAAACCCGCCGAACTCACCCCGCTCACCGCGATCCGCCTCGGCGAACTCGCCCGCGAGGCCGGGATCCCCGAAGACGTCTTCCAGGTGCTTCCCGGCAAGGGATCGGTGGTGGGGCAGCGTTTCGTGGACCACCCGGCGGTGCGGAAGGTGGTGTTCACCGGCTCCACCGAGGTCGGCAAGCAGATCATGGCGGGCTGCGCCGCGCAGGTGAAGCGGGTGACCCTGGAGCTCGGCGGCAAGAACGCGAACATCGTGTTCGCCGACGCCGACCTGGAGAAGGCCGCAGCCACCGCTCCGTACGGCGTTTTCGACAACGCCGGGCAGGACTGCTGCGCGCGGTCGCTGATCCTGGTGCAGTCGAGCGTGTACGAGAAGTTCATGGAGCTGCTGGAACCCGCGGTGAACGGGGTCGTCGTCGGGGATCCGCGGCTGGAGGTGACCGAGATGGGCCCGCTGATCTCGGCGGGGCATCACGCGAAGGTGTCGTCCTATGTGGACGATTCCGCGCCGGTCGCCTTCCGGGGCAGCGCGCCCGCCGGCCCCGGATACTGGTTCGCGCCGACCGTCGTCACCCCGCCGGACCTGCGGCATCCGCTGGCCTCGGAGGAGATCTTCGGCCCGGTCGTCGCGGTGGTCCCGTTCGACGGGGAGGCGGACGCGGTGACCATGGCCAACCGGACCGAGTACGGGCTGTCCGGCTCGATCTGGACCCGCGACGTCGGCCGCGCCTTCCGCGTCGCGCGCGGTGTCGAAGCCGGGAACCTGTCGGTCAACTCGCATTCGTCCGTCCGGTACTGGACGCCGTTCGGCGGGTTCAAGCAGTCCGGATTGGGCCGCGAGCTCGGCCCGGACGCCGTCGACGCCTTCACCGAGACCAAAAACGTTTTCATCAGCACGGAGGAATAATGGTTCAGCGTTTCGAAGGCCGCGTCGCGGTCATCACCGGCGGTAGCAGCGGAATCGGCCTCGCCACCGCGCGGCGGCTGGCGAGCGAAGGCGCGAAGGTCGTCATCGGCGACATCTCCGCCGAGGCGGGCAAGGCCGCGGCCGACGAGGTCGGCGGCCTGTTCGTGCAGGCCGACGTGACCGACGCCGACCAGGTCGAGGCCCTGTTCCAGACCACTGTGGACACTTTCGGCTCGGTCGACGTCGCGTTCAACAACGCCGGCATCTCCCCGCCCGAGGACGACTCGATCCTCACCACGGGCATCGACGCGTGGGAGAAGGTGCAGAAGGTCAACCTGACGTCGGTGTACCTGTGCTGCAAGGCGGTCCTGCCGCATATGCAGCGGCAGGGGAAGGGCTCGATCATCAACACGGCGTCGTTCGTCGCGGTGATGGGGGCGGCGACGTCGCAGATCTCGTACACCGCGTCCAAGGGCGGGGTGCTGGCGATGAGCCGGGAACTGGGCGTGCAGTTCGCGCGGGAGAACATCCGGGTGAACGCGCTGTGCCCGGGGCCGGTGAACACGCCGCTGCTGAAGGAGCTGTTCGCGAAGGACCCCGAGCGGGCCGCGCGGCGGCTGGTGCACGTGCCGGTCGGGCGGTTCGCGGAGCCGGAGGAGATCGCGGGCGCGGTCGCGTTCCTGGCGAGCGACGACGCCTCGTTCATCACCGCTTCGCAGTTCCTGGTGGACGGCGGCATCTCGGGCGCCTACGTCACGCCTCTCTGATCCCCTCACGCATTTAGTCCTCTAAATGCGTGCCGCTGGGCTCGCTTAAGCGCGTGAAGGCCCCCTTCCCTCGGCTCAGCCGAGGGAAGGGGGCCTTCACGCGCCGCCGGGCGGTGGGGGACGGCGGCCATCGACATCGAGTGCGCCG